>NZ_JARAJZ010000012.1 GCF_028765345.1 Sporolactobacillus sp. CQH2019 | reverse complement strand
CAGCGCATGGAACTTTATTTACAGGAAATCAACCAAAATCCTGTCCCCTTTCGTTGGAAATATAAAATGGAGTCCATGGCAAACTGAGCATTAATATATTAACGGTATTTATGAAACGATCTACTAGAATATTTCTGGAACTTTGATGTAGGACCGGCTGTTTACACAGCGATGGAAGTATGAAAATAGATATTAAGTTTAGAAGGCCTTTAGTGAGTGTCACTGGATAACTCACAAGTTTCCGGTAAACGTACCAGCCATTCTTTTAGCATGTTTTTGTTTTCGCTAATTTCGACCTGACGCGATGAGTTTAGTTGCACGCAATAGCGAAAAAATGGGCACGGAATTTCATGCTCATCGCACGCCATCACCGCGATCGTCCATCTGACAATGACTTATTAAATATCATCAGGTGGCTCATTTAATTTAAAGTTTTATAAGCATCTCTTTAGCACATCTTCCCGCTGTGCCGTCAGACGATGATCGACTTCTGAAATCATCAATCTCTCGAAAGACGGAGAGCGGTTCCACGATCCATAAACATCCGCAACGGTCGATAAAATGGACGTAACGACTGATAAACTCCCAGCCATGATCGATCAATCGGACACACCAGTGGGCCAGACTCCGGCTGCGGCTGATCCATTAATCAGGGATGGTCTTGTTGTTCTGATTATTCACGCTTATTGATTCCAGTTCGTTTACTGTTGATTATTTGGCCGTTACTGTCGATTTTCAGCGCGTTACTGTCGATATTCTGCCGGTTGCTGTTGATATTTTGCTTTTTACAATAATACATTGGCGTTTCCCGGCGATTTTCGCCACGATTCACAGGAGTTCGCGGCGGAATGGAGAAAAAGATCGGGTGTTTCCGCCAGGTAACGCTTGTCCGTACAGGATATTCCTCTTTTTCAGCGGAATAAACCGCCGTTCGACTGAACCTTCAAAAGAGCAGAACGCGGCCCGACTGAATACATAAGTTGAGGGTATAACCATTTTAAAAAATATGAAAGGATGATTATCCATTAGCTGAATTTAGAGTGAGAAACTGGTCGAAAAGTTTTTAAAAATACTAGCCCCCTATGTTTGGATTTATCAGTCTATTGGAGAATAGATTTCTTTTTAACCGTCTCCGAGAAGTTATTAAAAACAGGTTTTACGGATGACTAAAGTGCCGGAACAATCAACATGCGAATTAAAAAAAACAGTACAATCAAGAAAAAAGCAGCTGGTCAGATAATATTCATTTTAGTCAAGAAATCCCGGTCAGCCAATACTCGGCTGTAGTCGTCTAACCTGACTAATTGATGTGTCTCTGAAAAAACAGCAGCTTTCTTAAAAAGATCATCGACATAGGCGAAATCATGCGTCGAACAGATAATCGTTTTCCCGGACTGATTAAGCCGGGAAATAAATTGGCGTAAAAAGCTTTTGTTCTTGGGATCAAGATTGTTCATGGGTTCGTCAAAAAGATAAACATCGGGGTTCATCACTGCTGTTGCGGCGATTGCTACACGCTTTTGTTCCCCTCCGCTTAGGTGATAAGGCGGACGTTTTTTTAGATGGCTGATCTCCAGTAAATCCATTATCTCTGTTACTCTCGCCTGAACGTCCTGAACGGTCAGGCCCATCTGCAGGGGGCCAAAAGCGATTTCCTCCCAGACATTGCTGCAAAAAAGCTGGGTTTCTGAATTTTGAAAGACAAAACCGATTTGTTTATGAAACATTCGGGAAAAGCGGGGATCCTTAAGCTTTTTTTCAGTAATTTCCTCATTATTTAGGCGATAGACGCCTGAACTCGGAATGGTAAGGCCGCTGATGATTTTCATCAGCGTTGATTTGCCGCTGCCGTTGGCGCCTATCAGAGCGAGTGAAGCTCCATCCGCGATGTTCAAAGATATATCGGCCAGCGCATTTTCCGAACCGTCATACGTATAGGATACATGATCTAACTGGATCAAGTTGATGCCCCCCTTTCAAATGCTGAAGAAACAGATTGTCACAGCAATAGCTGTCAGGACAAGCAGACAGTCTGTCATATGAAAGTGAATGTGTTCAGCCCTGCGATAATGTCCGTCAAACCCGCGGCAATACATCGCATCAAGCAACCCCTGTGAGAGCATTTGTGATTTAATAAACAATGTGCCGCCAATTCCGGAGAAAGAATGATGAAACGTTTTGCTGCGGCCGACGGTCCTTAGCCGTATCGCGTAAAACATCGCCAGAGCGCATCGGGACAGCATGACAATATAATTGATCGTAATGTCCAGCACAAGAATGAATGTATCCGGCATACGGAACACTTTCAGTGCTGCAATCAGATCGTCACGCGGCGTTGTAGCGGCAAGCAATACAGTCAGTGTCACCGTCATCCACGATTTAAGAATGAGCGGATTGAGCAGCTGACTGTAACCGAGCAGCCATGCCGGCACAAGTGTGATGAACATCAGCGCTGCAGCTGTGAGGCCGGGCACGAGACATTGCTGAATCAGTTTCAGCGGCGATACGCTCAGTATCAGCAGCAGAAGCGTTGAGAAGATAAGTAAGAAAGCAGATGATCGGCTCAGCGATACCCATAGAATCATCAGGCAAAAAAAGGGCAGTTTAACAGCTGCCTGAGTGCCCGCTAAAAAGCCCTTCGGCTCTTCCGTTTTTTGCATCGTAAGCAAAATTCTCTGCAGCGTTTGAATATTTCTATCGACAAAATGATTTTTTTGCACGGCCGGCTCATACTCATCAGTTTCGGTGAGCCAGCTTGGAAGCTGCGTTGTCTGATTCATTACTGAACCGCCTTGCCGTTTCCGGGTTTATTGCGCCTGCCGGCAAGCAGACGGTAGAAAATGACAATAATCGCGACACCGGCAAGTGCAGAAAGGATGTATCCTGCGATGTCCGGCAGCCCGGATACGGAATAGCCGGGTATCAAGGCATGATAATTGAAGCCATGCGTCATGCCGCTTGGGGTATAGCCGATTTTTTTGGCGAGTTCGGACGGATCCCATTCACCCCAGGCAGAGGCCGAGGCCAGCAGGCCGAACGGTGTCAGCGGAATGAGAACAAGCATGAGCAACGACAGCTTGCGGGAGTGCAGCGGCGCATCTTCGTTCAACAGATCAGGCGATACTTTCATAATGAAGGTCAGTATACCAGCAGTGAAAACTATTTCGGCAATGCCTGCCATCGTTAAGTGGGCGATCAGCATGGCCGGTATTGAAATATTGAGCGGATAGGGCGCGTAAAGCGGCACACCGTGCGCATTGGTGAACAGCAGCGGCTGGATACCCAATTCAATGCCTGCGAACAGGGCCGAAAGGTTGATGGCAATGTAGGAGGCAATCGCTGCGGCGATGATTTTCCCCTGCCTGAATTTAAATAGTTTCATCAGCATTGTATAAAGAAACCAGCCGGCAAACGGCATGACAAATGCCATATTGAAAATATTCGCGCCGTAGGAAAGGACGCCGCCGTCACCGAAGATCAGAGATTGAATGAGCAAGGACGAGGCAATCGCCAGACAGGCCGCCTCCGGACCGAGCAGGATGGCAAGCAGCGTGCCTCCCACCGCATGTGCGGTTGTGCCGCCCGGAACGGGCACGTTAAACATCATCATTAGAAAAGATAAAGCGGAACCGACACCGATCAAAGAAAGCCGTTTGCGAGAAAATTTGTTTTTGACATTTCTGACGGATACGATGAGGACCGGCACCATGACTGCACCCATGACAGCACAGGTTTCAGGGCTTAAATAGTTATCGGGTATATGCATCTTCCATTCCTGCCTCTCTAATGAATTTAACGATACATAGGTGAAGGGCTCTGAAAGCTGATTAGAAACATGACCAAAACAAGCAAAAGAGTCACGACTGCCAATTAACTCTTTGATGAAATCAAAAAGTTAATCGATCTTCGTGACCCTCAAAAGTACCCTTATCTACAAAAACTATTTATCCGCAGTCTACCTATAATTATAGATTATTTCACGAATCTTCGTGATTCGTTTAAACCGCAGATGCAGATGCATAAGATAAGATACGCAGCGTACAATTTTTAACTTTCGTTCAGCAATAAATATTATAGTACATCTTCACGAAACTTTAAAGACGTTTCTAAAAAAGCGCTTTAAAAAAATTGCCGATTATATATTCACCCGGGCGTTCTCACCTGCCGCTGCCGATAATTTCCTATTTACTCCAGTTAAATCATATGATTTTTTAAGAAGTTTAGAATAAGCATAGTTTCTGTTTTATTGCGATCACAGCCACAGTCAGGGGGGCCGTACCATCAGTCGTCATCTATCCGGAAAAACAGAAGTCGCAGCTTCCTTACTGGGCGGCTGTTCCTTGACTGCTATTTTGTCCCCATATTGGTAACCTGCAGGTCATTCTGAAAGTTTCAGGCGAAAATCTTTTAAGCAGCCACAGTTACCGTTTGGCTGTCTCTGCCTAAAATCGATTTATGAAAATCACCGCGAATGATGTGCTCCGCTCCGTCTGAACCTGGAACCGGCGTCGGACTACTCTCCGCCGACAACGTCCGCGCCGAGCGTATTCTTGAAGTGCTGCAGTGCCCAGTCGTGCCCTTGCTGGTTGAAACTTGCGGCGGCATCCGCGTGGACAACCAGTTTGTAGCCGAGATTATAGGCATCGACCAGCGTATGGAGCAGGCAGATGTCAGTGCAGACGCCGCAGACGTCGATTTCATCCACTCGGCGGGCGCGCAGCCGCATGTCGAGATCGGTCCCGGCAAATGCGCTGTATCTCGTCTTATCCATATAATAGAGTCTCGGATAGTCTCTGTTCTTCTGATACCATGTTTCCAATTTTCCGTAAAAGTCGCGGCCGTGAGTGCCGGCGATATTATGCGGCGGGAACAGTTTTGTTTCCGGATGCCAGCGATCGCCTTTTTCATGCCGGTCGACGGCCAGAACGATCCATGACTGATCGGCAACGAATTGTTCGGCGAGACCGACAATATTGTTCTCGATCTTCTGTCCGGGCCGGCCGCATGTCAGTTTTCCGTCAGCGGCGACAAAATCGACGGTGTAGTCAACAATGATCAGCGCTTTATTTGCCACTTCATTTCCCCTCGTTTCTTATGCATACTGATTACTTTAATTTTACGGAAGAAAGAATAAAAAAGCACTGTATCCCTCCTGTTTTCAGGTCAATTCTTTATTCATTGTTTCTTTTCCGAGCACGAGCACGGCAAGCACGCCGAGAATGATCGAGGCACAGAAAATGGCAAAGACAAATGCGATCGAAAAATGCTGCGTGACCAGATAACCGACGAGCAGCGGGCCGAAGATGCCGCCGACCCGTCCGAATGCTGCGGACATACCCGTTCCTGTCCCGCGGATTGCGGTCGGATACTGTTCGGGCGAATAAGCGTAAAGCGCCCCCCAGGCGCCGAGATTAAAGAAGGAGAGCAGAATGCCCGAAGTCAGGAGCAGCGGCAGTGCTGAGGCAATTCCGAAGAAATAGGCGCTTACGGCCGTGCCGATCAGATAAACGATCAGTACCCATTTTCTTCCCCACTTTTCAATCAGCCAGGCGGCCGTGAAATAGCCGGGCAGCTGAGCCAGTGTCATGATCAGTACATATTGGAAACTCTTGACAAGGCTGAAGCCTTTCAGTACGACAATGCTCGGGAGCCATAAAAACATGCCGTAATACGAGAAGACGACACAGAACCACAGCACCCAGAGCATCACGGTCCGTCTGACATAATTTTTCGACCACACTTCGGCGATGTTTCTGATAACATGATGATTTGACTCCTGTTTTTGGGCCAAATATCTGGACGAGTCGTGGATGTTCCATCTTAAATAAATCGCGTAGAAAGCCGGCACCGCACCGATGATCAGAGCGATGCGCCAACCGTAATAAGGGATAATAAAATAAGAAATCAAAGCGGCGGCGATCCAGCCGGCGGCCCAGAAACTTTCCAGCAGGACGACGATCCGTCCCCGTTTGTCAGTGGGCACGCTTTCGGAGACAAGTGTGGAAGCGACGGGAAGTTCACCGCCCAGGCCCATGCCGACGAAGAAACGCAGAAAAAGGAAAATGCCGAGCCCGGCGGCCAGCGCGGAAAAGCCGCCGCCGAGCGAGAACAGCAATAAGGTAAAGATTAGAACAATCTTTCTGCCGGCCCGATCGGCCAGAAGCCCGAAAATCAGGGCACCGACCGCCATGCCGATTGAACTGATGCTGCCGATCCAGCCCATCTGGACTTCATTTAGATGCCATTCCGGTTTCAGTGCCGCAATAATAAAAGATAACATACCGACGTCCATGGCGTCGAACAGCCAGGCCAGGCCGGCGACACCCAATAACTTTCTGTTCGATTGCTGATTTACGATTGACATAACGTCCTCCCGATTTGTAATGATTGCAGCGTCTGCAGAGAATAAACGCTTTTCTCATGATTGTAGGATTGCTTGTTCTCATTATAGAAGCTTTGTTTACACATGTAAATATATGTGTAAAGATAAAGAAGACGATATCCCTGATTTTCGCTGTCCGTGCCTGCGCCTTAATAAATGGATGACTCATTCTGTTTATTGGGGTAGGGCCGCATAAAGAGCGGCGGCAGAATCGGCAAAGAAATCCGCTGCACGGTCACGCAATGAGCTGGCATGTTAAACTGAAAACAAACGCAATAAGGGGACAGGGGGAAGGGTACAATGAATCTGTCGGAGGTACAGGATTGGGAGATAAACTTCTACAGCAAAAGGGGCTGGAAAGACCTCGGCCCGTTTATCAGGGCGGGATTTTTAATGGAAGAAGTCGGTGAAGTGTCCAGAGCTGTCCGTGCCTATGAGATTGGCCGGGATCATCCTGAAGAACGGAAAAAGTCGAAAAGCGAAATCCGACAAAATCTGGCTGAAGAAATGGGCGATGTGCTGTCCAATCTGGCCGTTCTTGCCGGCCTCTATCACATAAGCCTTGAAGAGATTGTACGGGCGCATCAGGATAAATTAAAGAAGCGCTTCAAAAATAGTAACAGTAAAGGAGAAGAGGCCTAAGGATGGCCGGCGGGGGGGATTTTTAACGGTCGGCCGTCGACACGATGTTGCCATAGAAGAAGCTTTTTCGCTTCGTTCATCTCCCTGATAAAAAAGGTGATTCATGTGGCTGCGGCGAAATGATTAATGATGTAATGGTGCCGACGCGTTCGGTTTCAAGACTCACTCATGCAGCAGCCGTTTGGGTTATACAGGCTGCGAAAAAGGAGGAATGACGGATGGAAAAAACGGGTGACTCATTAAATCGTCAGGCAGACAGCGAGCCTTCATCATTTGTTGAGCGCTTTTTTACGCGCTTTTTGAAGCCAAAGGACGTCTCAACCGTTTTCGGAGAAACCATCGATGCCGGCAAAAAACAAATCGTCCCCGTGGCGAGGGTCCGGTATATGGGCGGGCGGTGGCGGTACCGCGGCAAGAAAAGATGATTTGCCTACGGACAGGGGAGGTGGAGGAGGCGGATATCTTTCGGTCAAACCGCTTGGTTTCTACGAAATTACTGAGGAAAAAACCACGTTCAAACCGGCCGTCGATATAAACTTCTTTATTCTGATTGCTACCATATTTACATTGGGACTGGCCCTGATTATTAAAAAATCGATCAAGAAATAAAAGGCGGCCCTCATTTTGATAGCTTTTCAAAATGGGGGCGGTTTGCTGTCTGCCTCTATCCGGTTCCCAAAGTCGATGGCCGTGGAATGGCCAAATGAACCAGTACGTCATCCAGTTACGCACCTGGCAATTTCAGTCTCATCTTTCACCCCTTCAGATCGTTACGCCTATTATAACTTTTTCAGATTTACACCGCTAAAAATGGAGTGAGTATCTTCATCATCCGGCGGCCGCAAAAATGTTGAATCCATCATCGTTCCTCATTCCAGAGTCACAGCGTTCAATCACGGATTTTTAACTAAATTAGAGATAGAGAGCGGATCTTTAGAAAAAGATTCATGGAAAACAGACTCGTATTTCTTTGTCAGCCGGGTCGGCAAAGTGCACCGTCATCCGGTTGTCAACTATCCGCGGCGGCTCATCCAGGCCGGCGGCTTGCGCTCCTATTGTCGATCACGCGCGCGAGGCTCGTCCCGCGGCCGGGCCTGTATCGGGCTTTCAACGCCTGGTCGCATATCCAAACGCGTAAATAAAAGCTCCGATTCAAACAGAATCGGAGTCTGTGATCCGGGCCCGTTACAGGTCCTTCACAATGATTATTTCCGTACGTGTTTTTGGACCGCTTGGGCAGATATCATCCGCTGCCCGCATGAACCCGATCGGATCTTGGCGGGAAACGGAAAACCCGATCATTTTTAGTCGCTTGTACCTGTTAAGCCGGCGTTTTCGCTGCAGATTGGACGCTGCAATTATTCTGTATCAATAGCCGACTTCGACAGAGGCGTTGACAATATACATCAGGTCATTCTTATCGTTTTTTTCCTTCAGAACAATGCCGCTCGGGGCCGCCATTCCGCCGTCCGCAACGTCGACAGTGACCGTTCCGTACGGTATTTCGGCTTTCACCTTGTCTCTGTCCAGGGAATCCTTGTCAAGTGGAACAGCCAGACGGATATTGACCTTCATATTGTTCAGATCATGGTCAGGCAGAAATTCGGTAATGCCGGGCATTGAGTTTTTATGGATGGCGTCAATGACCGCACGTACCGCAGCTGTTGTCACATCCTGACCGTGCACATCAACCCCGACGCCGGTTTCGATAAACAGAAGATGTTCCATATTTATTCCCCCTCTTGCCTATAATAATCACATTTATTATAGCAGAACGAAAAAGTCACCCACAAATACGGATGATCGAACACTATGTCAGAAAATATAACAAAACTTGTCCGTTTTTCTGTGAAATGATCTAAACTTGGGAAGGTGTGCGGGATAGATTAAATAGGTGCTTGTATAAAAGAGAGACGGAATCCATCCGGCAGCGCCGTGTTGTCTGAAAGAGACGGGGAGCAGGACATAGTTCCTATCTATAGGATGTGTTCAGGAAAAAACGGACGCTCAGGGGTGAAAATTGTTTGAAAAGCGAACGATTTATAAAAAATGCTTTTTAATTTTCGCCTTTTGCCTGTTTTTAATATTTATTTTTTTTCATGGATAGGCTATAGTTAAATTTGTGAGTTGCGACATTAAGAAAAACAGGGGGAGTTTTTGTGTTCAAAAAGAGAATAGCGATCCTTGCAGCATGCGTTGTCGTCCTTGCGACAATTCTCGCAGGCTGCGGCGGCGGCACGACCGCAGACACTGCCGGCAAGAGCACTTTTAAGGCCGGAATGGTTACGGATACCGGCGGTGTGAATGACAAATCTTTTAACCAGTCTTCATGGGAAGGCCTGCAGAGCTTTGCCAAGGCTAACCGGTTAAAAGTGGGAACGGATGTCAAGTATCTTCAGTCGACACAGGCATCCGATTATTCTCCGAACCTGAATCAGCTCGTCCATCAGAGCTATAATGTGGTCTTCGGCATTGGCTTCCTGATGCAGAATGATGTACAGAATGTGGCTGAACAGAATCCTAATGCCAAACTCGGCATCATTGATGCGGTTGCTGTAGGAAAGGACAATAAGCCGCTGAAAAATGTGGCCAGCATAACTTTTAAGGAAGAGCAGGGTTCGTTCCTCGTCGGCGTTGTGGCCGGTATGATGACAAAAACAAATCAGGTCGGTTTTATCGGCGGTGTTAATTCGGCCCTGATTAAAAAGTTCGAAAATGGTTTCAAAGCCGGGGTCAAGGCGGTTAACCCGAAGGCGAGCATCGATGTCCAGTATGCAGGTGCCTTCAATGCTCCCGATAAGGGGCAGGCTATTGCTTCAACGATGTATACGAAGGGCGCAGACATTATTTATGCTTCAGCAGGCGACACCGGGAACGGCGTATTTACCGAAGCAAAAGACCGGACAAAGAACGGAAAGAAGGTCTGGGTCATCGGTGTCGACAAGGATCAGTATGCTCAGGGACTTCCTCAAAACGTTACGTTAACTTCAATGGTTAAACGCGTAGACAAAGCCATCTATGATGTTGCAACGAAAGCCAAGGCAGGTAAATTCCCCGGCGGCCAGGTGCTTATGTACGGGCTGAAAGAAAACGGCGTCGGTATCGCTCCGACAACAAAGAACATGCCTCAGAACGTGCTTGATCGTGTGAATGCCTACAAACAGAAAATTATTGACGGCAGCATCAAGGTGCCGACAACAGACCGGGAATATCAAACATATCTTTCTAACTTGAAGTAAGATGCACTGACCTGATGGATGAGGCGGATGGCGCCCCATCCATCATTATTGTTATTTTTAGGGCTGTTTTCTTAAGTGCCTGTTTAAGAAATCGTCTAATAATCGGCCGGAATCCTCTGTTACGGTCCGTGTCTCGAGGAGCCGCGGGATTTTCATTCATGACTTTTTTAAATGCACGATCCGCATGACAAATTATAAGCAGTCTCCATTTCAACATTCGGCACTCATTTGAAGACTTCTTCAGCCAATATAATGAACGGTATACGTGGTTTATTGAGTTGCTTGTCATCTATCTAATCAAGAACATCAAGTACATAATTTGAGATTGGAGACAGAGAAATGCCCTACGCGATTGAGATGAAGCATATCAGGAAAGCATTTCCCGGTATTATCGCCAATGACGATATTACCCTTCAGGTGAAGGAAGGAGAAATACATGCTCTTTTCGGGGAAAACGGGGCGGGAAAATCGACGCTGATGAATGTGCTGTTCGGCCTTTACCAGCCGGATGAAGGTGAAATCTATGTTCACGGGAAAAAAGTGCGGATTGCCGATCCGAATGATGCCAATCGTCTCGGAATCGGGATGGTTCATCAGCATTTCATGCTTGTCGAAAAATTTACAGTTGCTGAAAATATCATACTGGGCAGAGAGCCGACGATTCACGGCAGGCTGGACATGGCCGGAGCCGTAAAGATTGCCAGGGATCTGTCGGAAAAATACGGACTTGACGTGGATCCGGCAAAAAAAGTGGAGGACATAACAGTGGGTATGCAGCAGCGTGTGGAGATTCTCAAGACGCTGTACCGCGGATCGGATATCCTGATTTTCGATGAGCCGACAGCCGTGCTGACACCGCTTGAAATCAAAGAATTGATTGACATCATGAAGCGTCTTGTCAAAGAAGGCAAATCGATCATTCTGATTACGCACAAACTTAAAGAGATCTTTGAGGCATGCGACCGCTGCACCGTCATCCGCCGCGGGAAAATAATCGGCACTGTCGGTATCGGCGAGACGAATCCGGGCGACCTGGCAGATATGATGGTCGGCCGAAAGGTGAACGTCCAGATTAATAACGCGCCTTATGAGCCCAAGGAAAAAGTGCTTGAGATCAGGAACCTGACTGTGCTGGATACCAGAAGGGTCAAAGCATTGAATCAGCTGAATCTGACCGTACACGGCGGGGAAATTATGGGCATCGCCGGTGTGGACGGCAACGGCCAGACGGAGCTCGTTGAGGCGATTGCGGGACTTCGAAAAGTAAAAGAAGGCGCCATTGAAATCAACGGCAATGATGTGACCCACTGTAAAACCAGAAAAATCATTGAAGCAGGACTGGGCTATATTCCAGAAGACCGGCAGAAACACGGGCTGGTGCTGGACTTTTCAATCGGCGAGAACATGGTTCTTCAGACTTACTATAAACAGCCCTATTCGTATGCGGGCGTACTGAACAATAAGGTGATTTCAAAAAAAGCGAGACAACTGATCCATGAATATGACGTGCGGACGCCCGGCGAGCATACCCTGGCGCGTTCGCTGTCCGGAGGCAACCAGCAAAAAGTGATTGTCGCCCGCGAAGTGGACCGCAGCCCGCAGCTGCTCGTTGCAGCGCAGCCGACCCGCGGGCTTGATATCGGAGCCATTGAGTTTATACACGGAAAACTGCTTGAAGAGAAGGAGAAGGGGAAAGCGGTACTGCTTGTTTCGTTTGAACTGGATGAAATCCTTCACTTGAGCGACCGTATTGCCGTCATTTTCGAAGGACGTATTATCGATATTGTCAATCCGAAAGAAACCAATGAAAATGAACTCGGCTTGCTGATGGCCGGCCGCAAAACAGAGGGGGCGCGGGCATGAGTAAAATGCTGAGTAAACTTCAGTGGATGAAGCTTCTGGTGCCTATTGTGTCCGTGGTGCTGGGCCTGCTCTGCGGCGCCGTGATCATGGTGGCTGCGGGCTACAATCCGCTTTTGGCCTATGGATCCATTGTTCAATCCATTTTTCTTCAGCCCTATTATGCGGGGGAAACAATCCGTGCCATGATTCCGCTGGTCCTGGCGGGACTTGCCGTAGCTTTTGCCTTCCGCACGGGTCTGTTTAATATCGGTGTTGAGGGACAGCTGCTTGTCGGATGGTTTGCATCGGTTGCGGCGGCGATTGTGCTGGCCGGGCTACCCAAAGTTATTCTGCTTCCGCTCTGCATCCTGGCAGGCGGGGCTGCCGGGGGACTATGGGGCTTTCTTCCGGGATTCCTGAAAGCACGCTTCAAAGTCCATGAGGTCATTTCGACCATTATGATGAACTATATCGCCCTCTATACGACCAGCTATCTCATCAAAAATTTTCTCTATACAGAAGGCGAACGAACGCCGACGATTCCTTCTTCAGCGTCGCTCGCTTCTCCGGCCCTCGCCAATCTGACGCAGGGCTCCAGGCTGCACTGGGGCTTTATCGTTGCCATCCTTGCTGCAGCCGCCATGTGGTTTATCCTGTGGAAAACAACGAGAGGTTATGAACTTCGGTCGGTCGGCTTCAGCCCGGACGCCTCAAAGTACGCGGGAATGAATGTCAGCAGCAATATCATTCTGTCGCTGACTATCTCAGGCATATTTGCCGGACTTGCCGGTGCAATGGAAGGACTGGGCACATACCAGTATATGATGATTAATTCGACGTTTACCGGTATCGGGTTTAACGGAATTGCCGTTGCCCTTCTGGGGCTGAACACGCCCGTCGGTGTCATTCTCGCCGGAGCGCTGTTTGCAGGGCTGCAGACAGGCGGGCTGACGATGCAATCGGTGGCGGGCGTGCCTGTTGAACTGATTCAGATCGTTATTGCCCTTATTATTTTCTTTGTCGGATCCAGCTATGTAATTAAATGGGCACTGCTTCGTTTTTCAATGAGGGGGCATAAAAATTGAGCATTCTTGAAGTTCTTGCGATCATTGTTCCTTCGACGCTTTTGACGGCGGCGCCGTTAATTTTCACGTCATTGGGCGGTGTTTTTTCTGAGCGTTCCGGGGTTGTCAACATTGGCCTGGAAGGCTTGATGTCCGTCGGTGCATTCACGGCGGCGATCGCCACATTGTTCCTTGAACATGCGGGTCTGGGCAATGCTTCGCCATGGATCGCCATTCTTATTGCGGCGGTTGCCGGAGCCATTTTTTCTTTGATCCATGCCGTCGTCTCGATCACTTTCAGAGCGGATCAGACGGTCAGCGGCGTTGCTCTCAATTTTCTGGCGGCGGGACTGACAATATTTCTTGTTAAGCTGATTTATAACGGGAATGGACAGACGCCTTACATTGCGCACAATATTAATAAAATCAGCGTTCCTTTACTATCCAATATTCCGATCGTCGGCCCTATTTTCTTTCAGCAGGTCACCTATACGTCTTATCTTGCAATATTGGTGTCGTTTGCTGTCTGGTATATCATTTTCAAGACTACTTTCGGTCTTCGTCTGCGTTCTGTCGGCGAGCATCCTGCCGCGGCGGATACGCTGGGTATCAATGTCACCCGCATGCGCTATATCGGCGTCATGCTGAGCGGCTTTTTCGGCGGAATCGGCGGCGCCGTTTACCTGGTGACGATTACGGCGAATTACAATGTTTCGACCATTGCCGGCCAGGGCTTCCTGGCGCTTGCCGCCATGGTGTTCGGCAAATGGCATCCGATCGGCGCGATGGGCGCCTCGCTTTTCTTCGGGTTCGCCCAGGCGCTCAGTATCACGAGTCAGCAGATTCCTTATATTGACCGGCTTCCATCGGTTGTGATGATGATCGCGCCCTATGTTCTGACGCTTATTGTTCTGACAGGATTTGTCGGGCGCGCCGAGCCGCCGAAGGCAGACGGGATCCCGTATGTTAAAGGACAGAGATAACGGCGAGTCTCTGGAATATAAAAAAAGCGCTGTATTAAAGGTGTCCTATAGAGTCAGAAAGCCTGCTTTATAGGACACCTTTATACTTTTTATATAGGAAAGAAAAATGTGTGAAAAGAAGAGGCGAGGCACGGTATCGTTGATTAATCCGTGCTTTGCCCAATCAGCTGCCTTATTGCCGAAAATCGATTGCTGAGCGCTTTATAAATTCGCCGGCTCCTATTTCTCATTCTTCGGTTCGGCTCAGGCTTTTTCTGTTCGGGGGGCTTGTCTCCGTTGTGGGGCAAAACGGCCTCCGTTTATTTTTCAGGAATGACGCAGCTTCCGTCCGCACATGTAACATCTTTTTCAGTCGAAAGATCCTGAAAGGCAGGTGATGCGGCCTCTTCCTGCCACGCCGTTTCTAAGGCGGATCGAAAAGTCTCCGGCGGTTGTGCGCCTGAAACGGCATATTTCGAATTGAAGAGGAAGAAAGGAACGCCGGTGATCCCGTATTGACGGGCAAGTGCCTCGTCCTTTCGGACATCATCGGCAAATGCCTTTTGATCCTGCAGGACCTTCTCCGCTTCTGTGCGGTCGAGTCCGGCGGATTCCGCAAGGGCCGATAGTGTCTTGCGATCGCCGATATCCCGGCCTTCCGTGAAATGCGCTTTGAAAAGTTTTTCGGAAAGGACTGCGTCCCGGTTCTGAGTTTTTGCATACTTGGCGAGCCGATGCGCATCAAATGAATTCGTCGGTTTCATTTTTTCGAAATCAAACAGCAGGCCGAGTTCCGCTGCCTGAGCGGCGACGCCTTGATTCGCCTGTTTTGCCTGTTCGATGGATATTCCGTATTTTTTTGCAAGAATGTCTTCAATGCGCAGCCCGGAGTAAACGGGGGCATTCGGATCAAGTTCGAAGCTCCTCCATTCAATGTTCGTCTGATCTTTATGCGGAAATTGCGCCAAAGCGTTCTCTAAACGATGTTTTCCTATATAACAGAATGGGCAGACAAAATCGGACCATACTTCTATCTTCACTTTTTATTCACCTCATTTATTCAGTTAACGCTTATCATACCATAAAACCGCGGCATGCTGGCGCAGTATGCTCACCTCCTTTATTGTGCCGATCTGGGTTTCAATTCTGTCCGATGGGGTGCGTATTGAAATCATCCGGCTTTTTGGAAAGAGCCTTTTAAAAATTTGCCTGGGGAGGAGCCGGCGGCCTGATGGACGCACAGCAGTGTCTGGCCTTGTCTGCATGGTTTAAATTGAAAAAAATTTTTATGTCTCTCAAATAAGCCGGCAAAAAAAATGCGGAATTTATCAGCGCACAAGTTCTGTTTTTTCGTTATAATGAATTTACACAGTTTGTCAGGCTGAAGTGCCGGGGAAGCCTTGCCGGTACCGGGCCGGCGCTTCAGACAGTTTCAGCAGATGGAGGATGAATGAATTGACAGCGATATGCCTCCTCAGGCATGGAGAAACGGAGTGGAATGCGGCCGGAAGACTGCAGGGACGCGAAGATATTCCCTTGAATGCCAAAGGAAAAGAACAGGCGGAAAGAGTCGGGCAGTATCTGCAGCGTACGGAATTTGCCGCCGTATTTACGAGCCCGCTGGCCAGGGCAAAGGAAACGGCCCGGATTGTCAACGGATATATCGGCGGCCTTCCTATGTTTGAAAGCGGCGACTTTACCGAGAAAGACTACGGACTGGCGTCGGGAATGACCGTTCAGGAGCGTGACAGCCATTTTCCGGACGGCAGGATCCCGGGGATGGAACCGTTCGATCAGATAGAGAAGCGTGCCATGAGCGGGCTGGAAGGGATCAGAAGGCGTTTTCCGGACGGACTTATTCTGCTTGTGGCGCACGGCGGCCTGATTAACACCATTCTGGCACTGCTGTCGGAAGGCAGAATCGGAACCGGGAAAACAAAACTGTTCAACACATGCATCAGTCATATCATTTCAGACGGAAGCTCCTGGCAGATCATCGACTATAACCGGATCGATCATTTAGGCAGCTTCGGCAAAGTAACCAGCATCTGACCGGGCCGCGGGACAAAGCAAAAAGGAGCGAATCGTTCGCTCCTTTCCGAAAACATGATAAGCGGGTGATGGGAATCGAACCCACGACGAGAGCTTGGGAAGCTCTAATTTTACCATTAAACTACACCCGCATGCTGTTGAAGACAAAAATTATAATAAAGGAAAAGATCTTTTTTGTCAAATGACGGCTGAAAAACAGGCGGCTCGATCCGACGGATCCGGGTGTCCTGGCATACCGGCAATCATTGAAATGATGGGAGCGAAAGACAGTGAAAGCTATTTTAACAGTAATCGGCAAGGACAACGTAGGCATCATTGCCGGCGTCAGCAGCCAGCTTGCAGACTTTGAAATCAATATTCTGGATGTGACGCAGACGATTATGAACGGCTATTTTACTATGATGATGATTCTCGACTTATCGAAAGCGGCCGAGAATTTCGGCGAAATTAAAAGAGTGCTGTCCGAGAAGGGCGAGGCACTGAACGTTCAGATTAAAATTCAGAGAGAAGAAATTTTTACTTCGATGCACAGTCTATGATACGGAGGTTCTTGAACAACGATGGAGACGACAAAAATACTGGAAACAATCCGGATGATTGAAGAAGAAAAACTGGATATCCGGACAATCACGATGGGTATTTCTCTTTTGGACTGTATTGAAAGCGACGGTTCGAAGGCAAGAAAAAAGATATACGACAAAATCACACGGCTTGCGGAACACTTGGTCAAGACCGGCGAAGACATCGCCGATGAATTCGGCATTCCGATCATACATAAGCGTATTTCCGTGACGCCTATTGCGCTTGTTGCCGGTGCGTCGGGAGATACGGACTATACTGCCTATGCCGAAACGCTCGATCGGGCGGCAAAGGCAACCGGGGTTAATTTTATCGGCGGATTCAGCGCACTGGTCCAGAAAGGATATACGGCCGGCGACCGGCGCCTGATCCGGTCGATTCCCGACGCGCTTCGGACGACGGAACGTGTCTGTTCTTCGGTTAATGTCGGTTCGACGCGATCGGGAATTAACATGGATGCGGTCGCGGAAATGGGACGGATCATCAGGAAAACGGCGGAACTGACGGCAGACCGGCAGGGGCTGGGATGCGCCAAACTGGTTGTTTTTGCCAATGCCGTTGAAGATAATCCGTTCATGGCCGGAGCTTTCCACGGTATCGGAGAAGCCGACTGCATTCTCAATGTCGGCGTCAGCGGGCCCGGAGTGGTCAAGAGGGCGCTAGAGAAAGTAAAGGGAGAGCGCTTCGATGTCGTTTCGGAAACGATCAAGAAGATTGCGTTTAAAATTACGCGCATGGGCCAGCTTGTCGGCCAGGAGGCCTCGAAACGACTCGGCGTGCCGTTCGGCATTGTCGATCTTTCTCTCGCCCCCACGCCGGCCGTCGGCGATTCCGTCGCCCGCATTCTTGAAGAAATGGGACTGGAGTCCGCAGGCACGCACGGAACGACGGCGGCGCTTGCCCTGCTGAATGATGCGGTGAAGAAGGGCGGGGTTATGGCATGCAGCCATGTCGGCGGCCTGAGCGGTGCCTTTATACCGGTTTCCGAGGATGCGGGCATGATTGAAGCCGTCGAAAACCGTTCCCTCAATCTGGAGAAACTGGAGGCGATGACCGCGGTTTGCTCGGTCGGCCTGGATATGATCGCCATTCCCGGGGACACGCCCGCCGAAACTATTTCCGCGATGATCGCCGACGAAGCGGCCATCGGCGTGATTAATAATAAGACCACGGCTGTACGGGTAATCCCTGCACCGGGCAAAAAAGTGGGAGACAGCGTCGAATTCGGCGGGCTGCTCGGCCATGCACCGGTCATGGCGGTGAACGGCCGTTCATCGGCGGATTTCATCGTGCGCGGCGGGCGTATTCCCGCACCGATCCATTCCTTTAAGAATTAAGAAACAGCCATTTTTGCATGCCGGCTCAATCCGGCTGATTTCTGATCGGAGGGAAGGTGTTAAACCGCACCGTTCCGAACGTTTTTGGTATAATGAATGCACGGGCTTTTTTAATGGCTGATTCTCACAATCAAAAGGGATCCGTGCGATTGTCCGCGGATCCCTTTTGACGACTTATTTATTTTGCTGCTTTGTTTCACTGATGCTGTCATTGCCGGTTCTCTGAGCACGTTCTTTTTCTTCAATCGAATGTTCGTCAAGCGGCTGTGCAAATTCTTCGTCGTCGAAATCAGCTGATTTGGCCCGCTTGTTCAGCTGTTCCGCATCTGTTTCATGCTTTGGCATTTGTTTTTCACGGCTTTCTGATAAAATTCGGCATGTTGCGTTTGCCGTTCTTTTAGTATTGACGGCTTTCATTCAATTTATCCCGAGCGGCCCGGCCGGATGGATAAATGGGTCTCCTTCCGGTGTACAGAGTACCGTTTGCGGGCATATTAAAGGCGTTGCCGGATCTTTTGCCGGGAGCTTGATTCGGCGGATCGGGGACAGGCGAATCCATTAATCGTTCATACAGGGAAAATGATTTGCGGAGGCTGATATTTGGAAGGCCCGCGCAGCATTACAAGGGGGAGCGCACATATGGCAAAGGGAAGACTGGATCGGGTGGACCTGACTCAACACATTGAAAGCAGGAAAAAATATAATAAAAAATTGGAAAAGTATCAACTGAAACTTTTGGCTCTGCAGCATCAGCTTGTCGAAAATAAGATTGCCGCTGTTTTTGTTTTTGAAGGCTGGGATGCGGCCGGAAAGGGCGGCGCGATCAAACGGGCTGTTGCCAACCTTGATCCGAGGCGCGTTCGCGTGACCTCGATCGCCGCCCCTGCTCCCCATGAGAAAAGGTATCATTACATGCAGCGTTTCTGGCGCAAGATTCCGCAATACGGCCAAATTGCGATTTTCGACCGTTCCTGGTACGGCCGGGTGCTTGTCGAGCGGATCGAGGGTTTCGCTGAAAAGAAAGAATGGAAACGCGCTTATGACGAATTGAACGATTTTGAGAAACTGCTGACCGACGATCACTATATCATTGAAAAATTCTGGCTGCACATCAGCAAGGATGAACAATACAGGCGCTTCAAGGAGCGCGAGGAAAATCCGATGAAGCGCTGGAAAATTACAAGCGAAGACTGGCGCAATCGGGCAAAATGGGATGAGTACGTCGAGGCGGCGGAAGAAATGTTCGAGAAAACGGACCGTCCGAATGCGCCCTGGCATATTATTCCGGCGAACAGTAAGTGGTTCGCCCGCATCGCCGTCGTGAAACAGATGGTCAAGGCAATCGAAACTTACTTAATAAAACGCGGAATTCCTGTTCAGTCCTATCCTGATCGCGGTGAAATAGATGAGTCTGAGGAACGTTTCGAGCACAGGCTTATTTCCGGCAGCGGTTTTGCGGAAAAAGATTCCGGCAAGGGGGCCGAAACGGCGGAATCGGGCCGGAACTGACAGAAACAGGATAAAAATCGCTTTAAAATAAATGGAAAGTCGGATAAAGCGTCCAACGTCCCGAATTTCGGACGCCGGCGCTTTTATTGTCCTTTCACCATTAAGAGTGTCTTCAAATTTTTTGCATCCCACTTCTGCCGTAATTAGGCTATACTTTAAATGCGGAAAAATAGCGGCACAAACCGGACACTAAGCGGTGAATCCCGCCCGCCTGCACGGTTCCGGGAAACGGGCCGTCTGTTGTGGCGCCCGGTTCGCCGGCATGCGCCGTCCGGTTTCCATATGATCAGTGAGGAGGCTATACAGTGGAGATTGTGCGAAAACATGCGATGATCGACATCGGTTCAAACTCCATTCGGCTGGTAGTTATCGGCATAGACAAGAACTTTTTTTTTAAGGAACTGCATAACTTCAAGGCGGTTGCCAGGCTCAGCAACTACATAGATGAAGATGAAAATTTAAGTCAGGAAGGAATCTCTATCCTTCTGACCGTTCTGAAACGGTTTCAATCGATTCTCGGCCGGGAAAAAAATGTGACGGCGATTGATGCCGTCGCGACGGCGGCGATGCGCAAGGCGAAAAATCGTGACTGGGTATTTGCCCTCGCCAAGAAACAGACCGGACTGACCATTCGTCTGCTTTCGGGTCTAAAAGAAGCTTATTATGGTTATTATGCGATTATCAACTCAACATTCATAGAAAACGGCATTTCCATCGATATCGGCGGCGGCAGCACGGAAGTCACGATGTTTCTGAACCGCAAGCTGATTCATGCCCATTCTTTTCCATTCGGTGCCGTGACCCTGTATCATACGTTCTATGCACCCGGAGACACTAATGCGGGAAAAATGCTGAAGTCATTTCTGATCAAGACCTTTTCCCAATTCGATTGGCTGGTCGATCAGGAACTCCCGGTGATCGGCATAGGCGGGAGTGCGCGCAACCTGGCGCGTATCGATCAGATACAGGAGCACTATCCGATGGTCGGGCTTCATCAATATACAATGCCGCGTGAACGCCTGGACGCCTTGACGAACACGCTGGCTTCAATGACCATCGAAGCGCGCGGGTCGATGGACGGACTTTCAAAAGACCGTGCCGATATCATTCTTCCTGCCGCTGTCGTCATTAATACACTCGTCGGGCTGAATCGCGGCGGCACGTTTATGCTGAGCGGCGAAGGAATCCGCGAGGGCGTTTTTTATGAATGGCTTCTGGGCGCAAAGGGTGTGAATCAGATTCCTTACGTACTGAATGAAAGCATTCGCTATTTGAGAAAAAATTTTAACCTGGACGCAAATCATACGAGTTACGTTAAAGCGCTTGCGTTCCAGATTTTCGACGGAATCAGTCCGGCGATTGAACAAAAATATTCCAAAAAAAGAACGGCGTGGCTTCTGTCGCACAGTGCGGACCTGGCCTATATCGGTGAATATGTGAATAACGAGTCAAGCAGCGCGCATACCTTTTATTTATTGACAAATATTAATATCAACGGAATCAGCCACCATGACCGGCTTGCCGTTGCACTGATTGCTTCATTCAAGTCGCAGCCGAACCTTCTCGATTTTGCCGCACCGTTTCATAAAATGGTCACCAAAGAAGAGTTGAAGCTCTATGAAATTCTGGGGGCGGTACTGCGTCTGGCTCATGATTTCGACCGGACAAGACAGCATGTCGTTGACGAAGTAAAGGTTAAAATTTCAAGGAAAAAACCGCTGCAGCTCAGTGCCTATTATCACGATGATCCGTTCTTCGAAGACCAGGCAGCGCAAAAACATAAGAAACATCTTGAACGCGCCCTCCAGATGCCGATTACCGTCACCTTCAAAGAACGGGCGGGCCGCTTATTTAAGCGATAAGGGAAGAGAGAGACATGAATTCGGAAAATCCCGCCATTGAAAGAAGCCAGTTGTTCGGCCGGCTGCTCTCAAACCGCCGGCTGCTTATCGAAAAGAAAACGAGGGAGGGGCCGCTTTCTGCCGATATACGGCTGCTCAGTGCCATTGCAGACGATCTGGATCGCTGTTTTATTCTAAAAACATACTTTCTGAATCAGTCATCCGCTCTTCCGCAGAATCGTGAAACAGAAAAAGAGGCTGCTTTTTTCGGCTTCTGCCGCCGGATCGTTTCAGAACAGGCCGACTTTTTCCGGGAGATTGTCCTGCCCAAATTGCTGGATGAACACATCCTTTATGATTCCTCCGTAGCGTCGGATCGTGCGCTGCTTCATGATCGTTTTGAGAAAATTGTTTTCCCCGCCCTCACCCCCTTAGTTCTTGACGCCTCACATCCCTTTCCGCGGCTTCAGAGCCGGACGCTGAATCTGGCTGCCGCTCTGAGACGCGACGGAAAGGCGGGGCTCGGCCTCGTTCAGGTTCCCCCCTTGCTTCCCCGCTGCTTCCTGCTGTCGGAACAACCGCCCGTGTTTATCTTTCTTGAAACCATGATTATGGAACAGATCCCGCGGCTGTTCAGCGACCCGGTCACCGGGGTCTCTTCATTCAGGGTGACACGCAAAGAAATGGCCGCCGAAGAAACCGAACCGAAAGGGCAGGGCAGGATTGTCCGGCTGGAAATTCAGACGCCGGTCTCCTCCTTTATAAAGCAAACACTGATGAAGGTTCTGAAGCTGGGAGAAAAGAGTGTCTTCCTGTCTGCGAGCCCGCTCGATCTCAGCTGTTTAACGGCGATCGGCAGCTATATGGATGAGCACCGCCCGCCGCTGATCTGTCCCTGATCAGCCGCCGGCCTGCGGCGGCCGCACTTGTCAAAATCAGCCGGATGATGGACAATGATGGTGTCTGCAAGATGAAAAAATACGATCCATCCGCTGGGAAGGAGTCTGGCAATGTCTATTTTAGTATTGGGCGGTGCGGGTTATATCGGCTCGCACGCCGTCTATCAGCTGATTGATGCAGGAACCGACGTCGTCGTTGTCGACAGCCTGCAGACCGGGCACAGAGAAGCGCTGCATCCGGATGCCAAATTTTATCAGGGCGATATCCGTGACAAAAGGTTCCTCGATTCGGTTTTTAAAAAGGAAAAAATTGAAGGTGTCATCCATTTCGCCGCCAATTCTCTGGTCGGCGAGTCGGTTGAAAAACCGCTGAAGTATTTCAATAATAACGTCTACGGCATGCAGATTCTGCTTGAAGTGATGCAGGAAAACGATGTCAGACATATTGTCTTCTCGTCGACGGCGGCAACTTACGGCGAGCCGGAACAGGTGCCGATTACCGAAACGATGCCGACTCGGCCGACCAATCCGTACGGAGAAACGAAGCTGACGATGGAAAAAATGATGAAATGGTGCGACCGTGCCTACGGCATGCGTTTTGTCGCCTTGCGCTATTTCAACGTGGCCGGAGCGAGCAAAAAGGGCAAGATCGGTGAAGACCACCACCCGGAGACCCATCTGATACCGATTGTGCTGCAGACGGCGGCCGGCGAGCGCGACAGGATTCTGATTTTCGGCGATGATTATCCGACAAAGGACGGCACATGCATCCGCGATTATGTGCACATTGAGGACCTGATTGCCGCCCATCGCCTGGCGCTCGCCTACCTGCTGAAAGGCGGGCAAAGCGATGTTTTCAATCTCGGATCGAGTGAAGGCTTCTCTGTGAAAGAAATTATCGAAGCGGCGCGCCGGGTAACCGGCAGGGCCATACCGGCGGAAATAGCGCCGCGCCGCGCCGGCGATCCAAGCACGCTGATCGCTTCTTCAGACAAGGCGAAGAAGATCCTCGGCTGGAAGCCTGAACACACGAATATCCCGGAAATTCTGGCTGACGCATGGTCCTGGCACAGCAGCCATCCGAAGGGCTATGCTTCAGTGAAAGCAAACTGATGCATCGTTTTTTATCCATCGGAATCGGCTGCCCGGCCGTCAGGAGCCGCTCGTTTAGACAGGAAAATTTTAATCTTCAGGCATTATCGACAATTTTTTGACATCGTCCTGATTTCGAGGTAAAATCAAATCATTGGCCAATTGAATACATTCTTATCCAGAGCGGCGGAGGGACTGGCCCGATGAAGCCCGGCAACCTAATTGTTATGTTAATTCAGGTGCCAATTCCTGCAGAATCCTTTTTCGGATTTTGAAAGATAAGAGAAGATCGGATCGATAAAGCTTCTCTTAACAGAGAAGCTTTTTTATTGCCGAATTTCTCTGGAAGGAAGTATTTGAAGGCTGGCAATTATAGTTATCATGTAAAAATACAGGGGGAAAACGGTTTGAAAAAGTTTACAGGAGTTTTGTCGGCTGTCCTGATTGTTTCTTTGATTTTTGTGCTGACCGCGTGCGGCAGCAGTTCTGCGAGCGGATTGAGCACGAAGGAAATCACGGTCGGAGTAACCGGCGGCCCGCACCAGCAGATCATGGAAGAAGTGGCCAAACTGGCAAAGAAAGACGGGCTCACGATTCATCTGAAAGTTTTCAATGATTACAACACGCCGAATACGGCACTGAACGATAAGGAACTGGATGCAAACAGTTATCAGACAATGCCCTTTCTAAAGGACCAGATTTCAAATAAAGGGTATAAAATCACAGATGCATTTAAAACGGTTGCTTTCCCGATGGGTATCTATTCCAAGAAGATTAAAAATTTAAAGGATCTTAAAAACGGAGACAAAATCGCCGTACCGAACGATCCGGCCAACGAACTTCGTGCGCTGCAGCTGTTTGAGAAAGCCGGCGTGATTAAGCTGAAGAAAGGGGCGGGCATCACGTCGACAAAAAGAGACGTCATCAGCAATCCGAAAAATCTGCAGATCGTTGAACTGGATGCCGCCCAGCTTCCGGCACAGCTCAATGAAGTAACCGCTGCGGCAATCAACACGAATTTTGCGATGGGCGCCGGCCTGACGGTTTTAAAAGATTCCATCTTCCACGAACCGCTCGTTAATAATCCATATGCCAACTATTTTGTCGTTCGTACAGATAACAAGAATGATAAAGTCGTGAAACAGGTAGAAAAATACTATCAATCTGCCGAAGTCAAGGCATATATTCAGAAAACGTTCGGCGGTTCCGTTGTTCCTGCATGGTAAGGAGGAAACATTTTGATCAAGCTGGAGCATGTGTCAAAGACGTTTAAAGTGGGTAAGAATAAAATTGAAGCTTTGAAAGACGTATCCGTGGAGATTAATAAAGGCGAGATATTCGGCGTGATCGGTTACAGCGGGGCCGGGAAAAGTACATTGATCCGCTGCGTGAACCTGCTTGAAAGGCCGACCGCAGGGAAAATCTTTGTCGACGATGTGGATGTCCTTTCTCTCGGCAGGAAGGATCTGCAGAAGCTGCGCCGGAAAATAGGCATGATCTTTCAGGGCTACAATCTGCTGGCGACGGCCGATGTTTATGACAATGTCGCGATTCCGCTTAAATTGGAAGGCGTTCCCAAAGAAAAAATTAAGCAGAGAACGGAAAAATATCTGGAAATCGTCGGCCTGAGCGATCGAAGCAAGGCTTTCCCGAGCCAGCTTTCAGGAGGACAGAAACAGCGTGTGGCGATCGCCCGCGCTCTGGCCCATGAGCCGGAAGTGCTGCTCAGCGATGAAGCGACGAGTGCGCTTGATCCGAATACAACGGATTCGATCCTTGAACTTCTGCTCAGGGTCAACAAAGAACTCGGCATTACAATCTTTCTGATTACCCATGAGCTCAATGTGATCCAGCGTATCTGCGACCGGGTCGCCGTCATGGAGAAGGGGCGAATCGTTGAAACGGGATCGGTGGTCGACATATTCGCCCAGCCGAAAGAAGCGATGACCAAACAATTTGTCCGCAGCGAATCGCGGTTCGGCATTCCTGCGAAACTGCTGCAAGATTTGCTTGCTTCCGGTCAATTAGTCAATCTGACTTTTCTGGGCGAATCGGCCAAGGATCCGTCTCTTGCGACGCTTGCCAGACGGTTTGATGTCCTGCCGAGCATTATTGCCGGCGGCATCGATCAATTGAAGGATCAGTCGATCGGCAGTCTTCTGGTGCATCTCAAAGGAGAGCCGGAGCAGATTGAAGCCGCAGTTCGTTTTTTGCAGGACGAAGGGATTATTGTGGAAGAGGTGAACGACTGACATGGCGGACTTTTTGAATCAATGGGGCGGCGCGATCTGGCAGGGATTTATCGAGACGATGCAGATGACCGTGATTTCTCTGCTTATTTCCATTCTTATCGGCATTCCGCTCGGTGTCTTTCTGGTGCTGACACGTAAGGGAGGCCAGGCAGAGAATCTGTCTGTCTACACATTTCTCAATGCGTTTATTAATGTGATCCGGTCGATTCCCTTCATCATTCTGTTATTTTTTATTCTTCCGTTTACAAAGCTGGTCGCCGGAACGACGATCGGCGTCCGCGGGGTCATTGTCCCCTTGGTCGTTGCCTGTGCGCCGTACATAGCACGTCTGATAGAATCGGCCATGCTTGAAGTTGACCGGGGGATTATTGAGGCATACCAGTCAATGGGCATTTCGACAACGAAAATTATCTGGAACGTGGTTATTCGCGAAGCACGTTCTTCGATTATTCTCGGCCTGACGATCGCGACAATCGGACTGATCGGCGAAACGGCGATGGCCGGTTTTGTCGGAGCGGGCGGCCTTGGCGATCTCGCTTATCAGTTCGGCTATGTCCGTTTTCAGCCGGACGTGATGTATGCCGTGATCATTATCCTGATTGTCATCGTCCAGATTATCCAGTCGGCCGGCAATGTGGTTGCAAGGAGACTGAAGAAAAACTAAAATATAAAACCTTCCGAAACAGGCAGCCGGTCCGCAGAAAAAAAGCGGACCGGCTGTTTTTCTGATGAACGAATGAAATGTTTGCATAGCAGCGTCTGCCGAGGTGTAACGGCGGCGCTGCTCATTTTTTCGGCCGGTTTGACAGCTTCCAGCGTCTGCTGCTTCATACGCTGCTATCCCGGCCGTCATTCAGCGATCCGGGCCGGTCGCGGGTCCAATTTCCGGCAATGAAAGCATTGACATTGTTCTTATTAACATGTAAGCTGTAAATGTTAAACTGATTTAACATTATGTTAGATTGACTGGACATAATCAGTCTGGGGTGATCAAGTGCCGCGCATTCAAAATCATGTTAAAGAACTTCGGGCGCGCCATGATTGGACGCAGTCTCAATTGGCGGACAAAGTCAGTGTTACAAGACAGACCATTGCCTCTATCGAAAAGGGGGATTATGTGCCTTCACTGATGCTCGGCCTGCTGATCTGCAGTGCGTTTGAGCTTCCGATGGAAGAAGTATTTCAGTTAGAAAAAGGAGAGGATCATTCATGAGAAAGCTGAGGATTTCTTTTGTTCTCTGTTTTGTTTTCCTTATCTTTATAGGGCTTGCTGCAACACCCTTGATCTCTTTCACCGGCCAGGCCGCCGAAGCCATAAGGACGGACAGGGAGACGCTCACGCTCACAGTCAATCTTTTGCCGATTCTCCCTTTATTGATTCTGGGCCTGATAGAACTGATCATCTATCCTTTAAAAAGGAAAAAGCGGAAAGGCTCGTTCTGGCTGAATCCGCTCATAACGCCCTCGGAGGATGAACGGGAAAAGGCGATCAGTGCCGAGGCATGCAGAAAGGCGTTTGCGGCAACATGGGTCGCCGCTCCTTTCTGTGCGGTAATCATTGCTGTCTATCCGTTTTTTGCCGGAGCCTGGCCGATTTTTCCCGTGATGATTGTTCTTCTGATTCCATTTGTACAAATGACGGTTTATTTAACGGCAGTGAGGAAAATATATCGTTCTTAAAGGATCTGTGTCTTTTCAGACTAGTAAAGCGTTGTTAAGATAGTATAAGAGAGACAATGATATGCATACCCGCCATAATATCGACGGTTTGCATCATTTCAATTCGGTCAATCGCGGGAGCTAATCAGATGGAAAACAAAAAACTCGATCAATTGCTTGTGAGAGGCCTGCAGTGGATACTCAACATTGCATTGGGCACGCTGGCTGTTATTTTGAGTGTGGCGCTGATTAAAGAGACAATCCAGTTTTTTACCTATTTGTTTTTAAAAAATAACGCTTCTTATGATCATCTGCTTGAGGGAATTCTTATTTATTTCCTTTATTTTGAATTCATCGCGCTGATTATCAAATATTTTCAGGCGCATTACCATTTTCCGCTTCGTTATTTTGTATATATCGGGGTGACGGCGATCGTCCGTCTGATCGTGGTCACCCACAACGATCCCCGGTCGGTACTGCTGTATTCCATAGCAATTCTTGTGCTCGTCGGTGCGCTATACATCGCCAACACCAAACTGCTGAAAAGAGAATAGGAAGCCGGAAACGATCTTTCCTTTAGAATCCGGGGAAGCAGGCATTGCCGGGAAAACGGGAAAGGGAGGAGGAGCGGCAGACGGCTGAACGTATTCTTTAACGGCACGCTGCCGTGAGTTTTTTCGATAAGCCGCGGCCGGTACGGATCATATAAAAAGAGCCCTCGCTTTAAAAAAACGAAGTGCTCTTGTTTTTGTTCATATTAGATATTCCTGATCCCGCTTAATGTCCGATACGGCTCAGTCGTGATAGGATTCAGCGATGGCATCGGCCGTCACGATCGCATTGAATACATCATCCGGAGTGACCTCGAACGGCATGTTGCCCATCGTATCGTTTTTCGCGCAGGACAGTTCGGCGACCTTGCGCCATTCGTCTTCTTTAAATTCCTTGAGGCCGAGGTCTTTCAATGTAAGCGGAAGACCGACGGCTTTAATGATTCTAATGACTTCTTCCATTTCCTCCTGAGGCGCGTTTTCCAGGACAAGCTGTACGAGAAGAGCGAATGTCACCTTTTCGCCGTGCTGGACACGGTGCAGCGCCGGTACTGCCGTCATTCCGTTGTGGATGGCATGAGCCGCAGCCAGGCCGCCGGATTCCGCACCGACGCCGCTCAGGTAGATGGTCGCTTCAATCGTTGCTTCAACGGCCGGAGTCGACAGTTTTCTTTCAACGGCACGCAAAGCCGGAATCGCGTTGCGGCGGATCGTATCATAGCAAAGCTTTGCCAGTCCGACGCCGACAAGCGACGGCTTCAGGTTGGCAAGGTTGATGCCGTTCGACCGGTAGCAGGCGCGCGCCTCGAAATAGGTCGTCAATCCGTCGCCGACACCGGCAGCGAAGAAGCGTTTCGGCGCAGCGGCGAGAATATCGGTATCCGCAATGACCATGTCCGGGTTGCCGGGCAGGTACAGGTAATGATCGAACTGTCCTTCATTTGTATAAATGACTGCGATCGATGTACACGGGGCATCGGTTGAGGCAATCGTCGGATAAATGACGACCGGCAGCTTTTCATAGTAGGCGACCGATTTGGCCGTATCCAATGTTTTCCCGCCGCCGATGCCGACGATGACATTTGCTCCGGCTTCTTGTGCCAGTTTGCGGTTGCGGTCGATTTCCGTCTGTGAACATTCATAATTGAATTTCTCAAAAGCGGCTTTCTTGCCCGCGGCCTTGAACGAAGCCCCGGCTTCCTTGGCTGCCCGATCGACAATAAACTCATCGCAGATAAAGTAAGCGCTGTCACCCAACGGCGAAATGTAGTCGCTGATATTTGCCAAAATTCCCTTGCCGACTATAAATTTTCTTGGCGATGTTACTGATTTCGCCAGTTTCTCTGATTTTACCGATGCGGTTACACCTAACATAATAGAATCATCCTTTTCCTTCATTTAATAAGTTTATTATAGGTACTCGTTTAAAAGATTGCCAGTGAAAACACTTAATTTAGTGAAACTTCTATGAACTATACTGGAATACGTCTTTTTTATGACTATGAATGGATGAATTATCATTGACAAAACGATAAAGAAGTATATCCCAATTCGTCAGCAGCGCGGCGGCCTTCATATCGTCAAGGTACGCGGCTATTGAAATTGTCGGACACATAGGGTATGTTTTTGTTAAGAGACTATGAACGGGGTTATCCGGACTGTGAATAGCCAAATAAATATGATTAAGGGGTAGAAAAATGGAAAAAGTGCTGGTATTCGGGCATAAGAGCCCGGACACGGATGCAATTTGCTCGGCGATTGCGTTCGCTGACCTGAAAAAGCAGCTGGGAGAGAACGTGGAAGCAGTCCGCCTCGGCGAGCTGAACGGTGAAACGGAATACGTCCTGAATTACTTTCATGTTGAAGTGCCGCGTCTTGTCGGGACCGTTTCCGATGAGACGTCCGCGGTTTATCTTGTCGATCATAATGAACGGCAGCAAAGCGTGGACGACATTGGCAAAGTCGACGTGCTCTCCGTGGTCGATCATCACCGGATTGCGAATTTCGAAACAAAAGCGCCGCTTTATTATCGGGCGGAACCGGTCGGCTGCACGGCAACGATCCTCAATAAATTATATAAAGAAAACGGACTGGCTGTTCCGAAAACGATTGCCGGCCTGATGCTGTCGTCGATTATTTCCGACACGCTTCTTTTCAAATCGCCGACCTGTACGGAGGAAGATATAAAGGCAGCCCGCGAGCTTGAGAAAATTTCGGGCATTGAGGCGGAAAGCTACGGTCTCGACATGCTCAAGGCCGGCACGAATATCAGCGGCAAGACGGCTGAAGAACTGATCCGCCTCGATGTCAAACCGTTCGAAATGGGCCATTACTCGGTGGAAATTGCCCAGGTCAATGTCGTCGATACGAATGATGCCCTGTCGCACCGGAAGGAGCTTGAGACGGCGATTAACAAGGAAATCGATACGAAAAATCTTGATCTGTTCCTGCTGGCCGTAACAAATATCCTGACGAGCGACTCGGAAGCTCTGGTACTGGGCAAGGCCGCCGCTGCCGCCGAGACCGCCTTCAACGTGAAGCTGGTCAACCATACAGCGACGCTGAAAGGCGTCGTATCGCGCAAGAAACAGATTGTTCCTGTCCTGACCGAAGAACTGACGAAATAAAAAAAGGCGGCTCCGTCAAAAAGCAGTGGGGACTGGAAAAATGTTCTCCTGCTTTTTTAATTTTGAAAGCCCGAATTTTCACGTTATGAAAAAAAACAAAAATCCACTCCGCGGTCAGGCGCGTCGCTGGCGGAAGAGACGGTTGAAATTATATAATGGAAGGTGTTTTAAGAATCAATACGGATGTCGATGCAGACGCCGTTCAGAAAATATCAGAGTTTGCAAAGGAGATGCACGGGTGTGGAAACAAATGCCGTCATTGAGACGCTGTTAAGTCACCGGTCCATTCGCAAGTTTAAAAATAAAGCGCTGACGGAAGACCAGGTCAGGCTTCTGGTGAAAAGCGCGCAGGCCGCCTCGACATCAAGTTTTACCCAGTCCTACTCGATCATCGGGATCGACGATCCGGGCATCAAAAAACAGTTGCGCAAGATCGCCTACGATTCGGATTATGTCGAACATAATGGCTATTTTTTTGTTTTTCTGGCGGACCAGTACCGGAATAAAGTGATCGGCGAGCGCTATAAAAAAGATACATCCGTCCTGGATACGGCGCAGCGGCTGATCGTCGCGTTCGGCGACGCTTCTTTTGCGGCGCAGAATCTGGCTGTCGCTGCGGAATCGATGGGGCTCGGCATCTGCTATATCGGCAGCATCCAGAATGATATCAATAAGACAGCTGAAATTCTGCAGCTGCCGCAGGATGTCTATCCGATTTTCGGCCTGGCTGTCGGCTACCCGGATCAGGATCCGGAACAGAAGCCGCGCCTGCCGCTCGATGTTATTTTTCATCGGAATCACTACAATGCCAAACCTTCGGCGGATTCCCTCAAGACGTATGATCAAAAAATCGCTCATTACTATCAGACGCGGTCCGGCGGGACACGTGAGGAAACGTGGACCGGACAGATCGCCGGAGGTCTTGAACTGCCATACCGGAAAGCGCTGAAGCCTTTTCTTGAAAAGCAGCAGCTGGGCCTGCGTTAAAAATGTTCAATGCAGGTCTGTTTTGGACCGTTCTGCAGATTTTATGGCTCAGCACAACTGAATTTATTTCGCTTATCGGCGGGCTTGTGCTTGGCGGGTTTATTCTCGGCTATCTGGAGCGGCTGTCCAATCGACTGATAATCCGCACTTTTGGAATGAAGGGCATCTATTTTACGGCCTGGCTGGGCACGCCGGTTCATGAACTGGGCCATGCAGCGATGTGCCTGCTCTTCGGGCACCGGGTGACCGGAATCAAACTGTTTCAGGCCAACCGATCGGACGGGACGATCGGCTACGTGACCCACACGTACAATCCGGACAGTCTCTACCAGAATATCGGCAATCTGTTTATCGGGCTGGCACCGCTGATCAGCGGCGGTCTGGCTATCTTTGCCAGTGCCCGTTTTCTTGTGCCGAACGGTTCGTATTTGATCGTTCGCTATTTTTTTGCTGGAACGCAGACGTTCTCTCTCGTCGATCCGCGCACATGGGGGGACCTGCTGTTCGCGGATCTGGACGTTTTCCGCAATTTTTTTACCGTTGAAAATTTGGCCCGTCCGGCCTTCTGGCTGTTCATTTTTCTAGCGGTCTGCATCTCTTCGCGGATGTCGCTCAGTCCGGAAGATATCCGCGGGGCGAGAAGCGGAGCCGGAGCTATGTTTCTGCTGGTTGTTCTTGCCAACGTGCTGAATGCCGTTCTCGATCCGTCCCTGCACCGGCAGATGATGATCTGGATCGGCCGCTTTAATTTTTATCTGCTGATCCTGCTCAGCGCGTCCGTGTTTTTCTCATGCCTGATGCTGGCGGTCAGCAGTCTGTTGTACGGAATCAGAAACCGTTTTAAATTGTTTGGATAAGGGGAGGGGGATGAAAATGAGCATTTACAGAGGCTTCGCCGGAACGTATACAAATGGGGACAGCGAGGGCATTTATTCGTTCATTCTCGATACAGACAGGCAGATGCTTGATCGGACGGAACTCGCGGCAAGACTCGACAATCCAACCTATCTGACGTTCAGTGAGGATGACAGGAGGCTTTATTCGGTCATTAAAAAGGACGGCTCCGGCGGTGTCGCCGCCTTCGCGGTCACGCCGGAAGGACGGTTGAGAATTCTGGACGAACAGATCTCCAAGGGTGCGCCGCCGTGCTACGTCGGCGCGGACCGGGAAAATCATCATCTACTGTCGGCCAATTACCACAAAGGAACGGTCGCTGTATACCCGATTGGCGAAAACCGCGGTGCCGGACCGGCTTCGGACGTCGTTCATCATCAAGGCTCCGGCGCGGACCGTTCGCGGCAGGAAGGACCGCATGTTCATTTTGCCGATTACACGCCGGATGGACGATTTGTCGTTGCCATTGATCTGGGCACAGATACACTGACCACTTACCAGGAAGCAAAGGGAAAACTGATCCGGCAGGACGTCCTGGCTTTTAAACCGGGCACAGGGCCGCGGCATCTTGCGTTTCATCCGAAAGCCCCGTTTGCCTACGTTATGTCGGAAATCAGTTCTGAAGTGATCGTGCTTCGTTTTGATGCGGCATCCGGCCATTTCTCCGTGCTTCAGACGATCCGTGCGCTGCCCGCCGCTTTTCGCGGTCACAATCAGGGAAGCGCCATCAGGATCCCGGCGGACGGGCGCTTCGTCTATGTTTCGAACCGGGGCGACAACAGTATCGTTCTGTTCGGTGCAGACAAGGAATCGGGAACGCTGACTTTGCTTGATCGTGTTTCAACGGGAGGCGAATGGCCGCGCGACTTCGCGCTTGATCCGTCGGAGCGGTTTCTGATAGCCGCCAACCAGAATACGGGCAGTCTTGTCCTCTTTACGCGGGATCCGGAAACCGGGCGGCTGGCTGCAACGGGTTCCAAGCTCGCCGTGCCCGATCCGGTCTGCGTTAAATTTCTGCATGCACCAAGGTAATCGGGAGTGGGCCGGGTCCGGCGGGGGATCTTTTTATAAACGGTCCCGCCGGACTTTCTGCTGCCAAAAACCTAAAATCCGGCATAAGATTTAAGCCAGTTTTTTTAACTCCTCTTCCACTCTTTGCTCAATTTTTGCCAGACAGTCTTCAACGGATGCTGCAAATACTCTTTGCCCGTTCACAACGGCAAAGGGACGAAGGCTGCACATGCCGCATAGATTCAGGCAGTCGTAACTCATCACGGCTACTTCCGGATGACGGGCTATTTTTTTCAGATGCTCCGCTGTCAATATATTGTAATCACAGATTTCGATCAGAATCATACCCAGCCCCATATTCATACGGCTGCCTCCTTGACATCAAGTCGGGAAAACATTACGTTATACTTTATAAACCTAAATGTTGCTAAAATCAAGCCGCAGGGCTGATCTACGGTAATATAGAAGGACGGGAGGGAGATCCCGGATCGATGAAGGGAACGAAAGACAAAATTCTCGATATTCTGAAGAGAGAGCAACCGCTTTCTGCCGGCGATCTGGCAAAGCTGCTTCATATGACTGAAATGGGCGTGAGAAAACATTTGAGTGCCCTTGAGGGCGGCGGACTGATTCAGGCGGAGAATCTCAAAAGACCGGTTGGAAGACCGGTCCAGCTTTTTTCCCTTACAGAAAAGGCTGAGACATCTTTTCCAAAAAACTATGAGCATATCGCCGTTCAGTTTTTGAAAGATATCGAACAGCTTTACGGCGAGAAAGCGGTCCGGCAATTGTTTGAAAAAAGAAAAGGCAGGCTTTATCAGGCCTACCGACCGGCGATCAGCCGTGAGAAAAGCGATGAAGGCAAAGCCGAAGCGCTTGCGCGGCTGCAGAATGAGCACGGGTATATGTGCCGGCTGCACCGGATCGGCGACGGAACCTTTGAGCTGATCGAATACAATTGCCCGATCCTTGCCGTCGCGAAACAGTATAAGCTTGCCTGCAGGTTCGAGACGAGTCTCATGAAAAGTGTGCTTGGAGCCGAAAGTGCCGACAGAATGCTGTGCCGTGCCGACGGAGAGGCCCATTGCCGGTTCCGGATCAGATTCAGCGGCGGGAAGCGCTAAACAAAGCAGCCGTTCGGATTAGCCCGGCATGAAAAACAGAACAGCCTTTTGTCCCGTTTTTGAGAAGCGTTCTTTGCATATACGGGATGTGGAAAGGAAAGGATACAGCCGCCCGGCGTTGGACCGGGACCGGATCGGCCTATCTGATTTCTGATTCGGTTTGTGCGGATTTCGTGTTTGTTTTCTTGCTTTTGCCGTTTCGACCCAGCTCGCCTGCCGGGGGCCTGGACACGGTGATGTTTCACGCCCGATAGAAAGGAAAAAAGCGCCGGCCGGCGCTTTTTTCCTCAATTGATCAAACTGCCTGATTCAGTGCATTAGCGTAATTTGTTCCGACAAGATCCCAGTTGATTACATTAAAGAAGTTCTGAATGTATTCCGGCCTTCTGTTCTGGTATTTCAGGTAGTAGGCGTGTTCCCAAACATCAAGCCCGAGCAGCGGGATTTCTCCGTCTGTCAGCGGATTGTCTTGGTTCGGCGTGCTTGTGATCTTCAGGTTCTTGCCTTGATCCAGGACCAGCCATGCCCAGCCTGAGCCGAAGCGGCCCGCGGCTGCGGCCGAAAACTGTGCCCTGAATGCGTCGAAACTGCCGAATTGGCCGTTGATGGCTTCTTTCAGCTCACTTGCGGGCGTTTCCGATCCGCCCGGGGTCAGTATTTTCCAAAAAAAACTGTGGTTATAGTGCCCGCCGCCGTTATTGCGTACTGCTGTCCGGATGTTTTCAGGGACAGCTCCGAGGTCCGTCAGTAAGCCGATCAGAGATTTGCCGTTCAGATCGGGATAGCCTTCAAGTGCGGTGTTCAGGTTGTTGACGTACGTCTGATGGTGCTTGCCGTGATGAATACGCATCGTTTCCGCGTCAATATAAGGTTCAAGAGCATCGAAAGCGTAATCCAGTTCCGGTAGAGTGAATGGACTCATGGGGATCCCTCCTGTTTTTAAACTATTTGGTTTATAAACTACTCTTCTATTAAATCAGCCTTTGCAAAGCCGTGCAATAATATTGCTCGGCAAATTGAAAAAAGGGCTACAAAAAATATGCGCGCATATTTTTTGTAGCCGTGAATTTACGGTTCCTGGGTAGAGACCCTTAAACCGTATGATTAAGGATATACGAAAACAGAAAGGATGAAGTTTACAGGGATAATAATATACGACAGGGAGCGAAACGTCAAACGAATTGTCAGATAAATTGACATGATTATTTTGTTCAGACGGAATGTCTGACATCTGCTCAATCGGTTTTGCAAAGACACAGAATGTAACGGCACAAAGCGGTTAGAAAAAGATGCAGTATCTTATTCGAAATAGTGTTAAAATATTGAATATATATCATCACAAAATTTATATGTTTTCTGTTTTGATTTTATATTATGATAAGAGTATATAATGTTAATTTTTATTCCACTACTTGTTAACTCGGCTGTAGTTCATTCATGAGAAGGAGTGATCGGTTTGTCGGTATTGCATAAATTTCTGGATGAAAACATGATTCGGCGCCCCTTTGCGGATCGATCGCTGCTCGAAACCTACTGGGGCGGCGGCTGGGGAAACAGCAATGCGGTCGGCAAAGTCAGAAAAGTTTTTGTTCATCGGCCGGGAGACGAAATGCTTGCGCTGAATAAAGCCGAGTATGAGCCTGCCGTCCATGCGAGAATTCTGCGGGACGATCGGGGCAACGTGGTCAGCTATTGCCTTGGCAAAGAACCGCTGGATCTTGCCAAAATGCAGGAGCAGCATGACCGGATGACTTCAGTGCTGAAGAAAGAAGGGGTGGATGTTATTCCTCTGGAGGAAGACGCCGATTTGCTGACCAATAATCTGTTCACCCGCGATGTCGGAATGGTAATCCCGGGCGGGCTGATCCTGGCCCGGTTCGCATTGAAATTCCGATACGGGGAAACGCGGGGGACGCTTAAAACAGCGGCTAAAATCGGCATGCCCGTGCTCGCGTCCATTCAGGGCGAAGGGTTTGCCGAAGGCGGCAGCTTTATGGTGCTGGACAGGAAAACCGCTGTTGCCGGACGCTCGATCCGCGTCAATCAGGCGGGCATTGATCAGCTGCGCGCGATTCTTTCCTGGCAGGGGATGGAGCTGATCGTCGTTGATTTGCCGTCAAGCATGATCCATCTTGATGAAGTTTTCAATATGGTCGACGTGAACAAGGCGCTTGTCGATCCGGACAATCTGCCGCATTGGTTCCTGCAGATGCTGCAGCAGCGCGGTATTGAACTGATTTATACAGATCCGCTTGATCCGCCGATGACGACGAACTGTCTCTGCCTGTCTCCTGGTAAAGTGCTGTTTACTTCGCTCGGTCAGCGGACCATTGAGGCGCTCGGAAAGGCCGGAATCGAAGTCATCGCCGTGCCGGTTGACGAAATTAACAAAATGGGCGGCGGGATTCATTGTTCGTCGCTCGTCCTTCAGAGAGATGATCTGGATGACTGAGAGGATTGAAAGAAGGGATATTCATGTATCGACAAATTAAAGATCTGCCGTTCGAACAGCAGGCCGAGAAGATCACGCGCGACCTGGTCCGTATCAGAAGCGTCAATGGTACACATGGAGAAGTGGATATTGCCGCCCGGCTGGAGGCGATCATCCGCTCCTTTCCTTTTTTTAAAAATCATCCGGATCTGGTCTGGACACAGCGCCTGAAGGGGGATAAACTGGGCAGGAAAAATGTTTTTGCTTTGCTTGAGAGCGGAGTGCCGACAGATAAAACCGTAATTTACCACGGCCATACAGACACCGTCGGCACTTCCGACTTTGGCGGGATCGAGTCCTTTGCGCTCGATCCGGATTATTTGCAGACATTTTTCAAAAACTATGATAAAGATGCCGATACAAAGGCAGATGCCGTTTCGGGAGACTGGCTTTTCGGCCGGGGCGCCCTCGATATGAAGAGCGGCGATGCCGTTCATCTGAGCAACCTGCTTTACTACTCGGACCATCGCGGCGAGCTTCCGGGCAATTTGCTCGTCATGTTCAACCCTGTCGAAGAAAATGATCATAAAGGCGTCATCGAGGCGGTGGAAGAATTGATCCGGCTGAGAAGGGAAAGGCATCTGACCTACTTGCTGGCGATTAACGGAGATTTTGTCAGTCCGCTTTATAAGGGCGATCCGCACCGCTATGTCTATACCGGTTCTGCGGGCAAGCTGCTTGGCTGCTTTTACATACGGGGCAGGGAGGCCCATGTCGGAGAAACGTTTTCCGGCATTGATCCGACCTGGATTGCCGGCAGAATTAATACGGCACTGAACAACAACATGGATGCCGCGGAGAAAATTCCGGGCGAAGTGATTTTGCCGCCGTCCTGTCTCTATCAACGGGACAGCAAGCCGTTCTATAATGTCCAGACGGCAGGAGCCGCCTATCTCTATTTTAATTATTTTCTTTACGAGCGTTCCCCGGAAGATGTACTGAGGCAGCTGGAAAGTGCGGCGCAAGCCGCTTGTCAAGACCTTGAAGTTTTTTTGAAAAAACAATACACTAAGTTCTCGGGTAATTGCGGTTTGAAGGCAGATCCGCCGGACTGGTCGACCCTTGTAATGACCTATGAAGCGTTCGCTGAAGAAGCAAGGACAACGGGTGTGGATGTTGAAGAAGTGACGGAGAAAACGGTTCAGATTCATCCGTCCGAGGATTTTCGCCGGATCAGTTACCGAATCATTGAAGCACTCGAAGCAGCGGCGAAAGACTATCGTCCGAAAGTGATTGTTTTTTTCGCGCCCCCTTACTGTCCGCACAATTATCTGCGCGCAGAGATCGATGCGGAACGGCGCTGCGATGACCTGCTTGACCGGATGTTGGTAAAAACCGGTAAGAAAACGGGGGAACTGTTTGCCAAAAAAAGATTTTTCCCGTATCTGGCGGACAGCAGTTATCTAGCCATGAATGAGACGGAGGAAGAAACAAATGAGATCATCGAAAACTTTCCGGGATGGGGGCGAATGTACAGCATTCCGACCGACCGCATACGGCGGCTTAATATACCGGTTGTCGATATGGGCGTTTACGGCAAGAAGGCGCACACGTGGATGGAACGCGTGTACAAGCCGTACTCCTTCGGCGTGCTTCCCCGTTTGATCAGGGGAATGACGGAGGGCGTCCTTTCTGGAACGTGCGGAACCTGAAGCCGGATTTCTTCCCGGTCTGTTTCCTACCTGCAAGCAAAAAATAAAAAAGAGGCGATTATTTATGTTCAAAAAAACCGGATTAATCATGATTGCCTGTCTTCTGATCGTGCTGACTGCGTGCAGCAGCGCAGGCAGCAGCGGCGGACAGGCCAAGAAAACCATTGTTATGGGGACCAGCGCGGATTATCCGCCGTTTGAGTCCGTGAATACGGCAGACGGCAATAAAATAGTCGGATTCGATATTGATATGGCGAAATATATTGCCAGTCAGCTGGGCTACAATCTGCAGATCAAAAACCAGGACTTCAACGGGCTTATTGCCGCACTGAACAGCAAACAGGTTGATTTTGTCATGGCCGGAATGGTTGACACCCCGGACAGAGAAAAACAGGTGGAATTCACCAAACCATACTTTAACGACTATCAGGTTGTTCTGTCCAAAAAGGGAGCAAAGATTAACAGTGTCAATGATCTGAAAGGGAAAAAAGTCGGCGTTCAGCTCGGAACAACGCAGGAAACACTGGCTGTCAAGCTGAACAAGACGATTCCGATGAACATTCAGAGATGGGATAAGCTGAACGACATGGCCGAAGCGATGAAAGCGGGAAAACTGGACGCGATTATTACTGTCAGCTCCGTTGCATACGGCTATACGAACAAAGACAAAAGCCTGCATCAGTTTAAAGCGCTCGTTAACGGGAAATCCCAGGCCGATCCGATCAGCGTCGCCTTTCCTAAAGACAGCAAGCTGAAAGCGGAGTTTGACAAAGTTCTGGACAAGATGAATAAGAACGGAAAGACCCAGCAGCTGGTTAATCAATGGATCAAAAATCAATAACCGGCTCATTATTTACTGATCGGAAGAGGGGAAAAACAGGGCAATGCTGAACGAATTAATCGGGGGATTTAAGACGATTGCCCCTTCAATTCCATATATCATCAACGGTGTCTGGGTATCGCTGGGCATCGCGCTCGGCGCCTCGATCCTTGGCTTTGTCGGCGGAATTCTGCTCTCATTGTGCAAGATCGGAAACATTAAAGTGCTGAGCGGACTGGCCCGGGCTTACACATCCGTTTTCCGCGGGACGCCGCTGATTCTGCAGCTGGCGATCGCCTATTTCGGCATCCCGCAGCTGTTTCAGATGGGGGATGTCAATCCGCTGACGTGTGCGGTGCTGACGTTCGGACTGAACTCCGCCGCCTATATGTCGGAAATTATCCGCTCCGGCATCAATGCGGTTGACAAAGGCCAGTTTGAAGCATCCGAAGCACTGGGCGTTTCCTATTGGCCGGCAATGAAAGATATCATCCTGCCGCAGGCCATCAAGAACATTCTGCCGGCAATGATGAATGAATTTATTACGCTGACTAAGGATTCGGCCATTGTCTCGACAATCTCGGTCACCGACATGATGCGCCGTTCCCAGATCGTGGCGGCACAATACTATCTATATTTTCCGCCGATGCTTGTCTCACTTGTGATGTACTATGTGATCGTCCTGATTCTGACTCATCTCGGAGGCCGGCTCGAAAGGAGGATGCGCCGCAGTGATTAAAACCGAACATATTTTTAAAAATTTTGGAGAGCTGCACGTTTTAAAAGATGTTTCTCTCGAGGTCAGAGAGGGAGAAGTTGTCGTGATCATCGGGCCTTCCGGATCCGGCAAATCTACTTTTTTGCGCTGTATCAATTTTCTTGAGAAGCCGACCAAAGGACGGGTAGAGATTGACGGACAGGAGATGACTTCGCTGCGCCCGAAACAGGTCGTTAAAGTCCGTGAAAAAGTCGGCATGGTTTTTCAGCACTTCTATCTTTTTCCGCATAAAACCGTCCTCGAAAACCTGATTTATGCGCCGATGAAGGTCAAGGGGCTGTCCAGGGATAAGGCTGAGGGACGGGCCGCGGAATTATTGGAAAAAGTCGGCCTGTCGGAGAAGGCAGCGGAGTATCCAAGCAGACTGTCGGGCGGTCAGCAGCAGCGTGTCGCGATTGCCAGGGCACTCGCCATGGAACCCGACTACATGTTATTTGACGAACCGACGTCCGCTCTTGACCCGGAAATGGTCAAGGAAGTGCTGGACGTCATTCAGTCGCTGGCGGATACGGGAATGACGATGCTTATTGTGACTCATGAAATGGGCTTTGCCAAAATGGTCGCCGATAAGATTGCCTTTATGGACGACGGACAGATCCTGGAAAGCGCCCCGCCCGGCCAATTCTTCAGTGCACCGAAAACAGAGCGGGCGAGGGATTTTCTCGAAAAAATATTATAAAAATTTATGTCCGGGCCGCTGCGCCGGCCATTTTCGGGAGATGTCTCATGTGTCTGCGCCGATAATACGGCAGAAGGTTTTACCTGAACAGCCGCCTGTCCGAGCTGATTTCGGACCGTCCGATCGTAAAAATCGGTGCATTTGTCCGGCCGTTAAAAAAGCGGGAGCCGAAATTCAATAATAAGATGCCTGAACGCATTATATAATAACGTATCTGCTGCTGAGCAGCTCTGTATCCGAGTTCATTTTAAGAAAAAGGAGGTCATGAGAACAATGGCGGAGAAAAGTTTGTATGAAAAATCACTGGATCTGTTCCCGCCTGTCGCGGATCGTGCAACACATCTCGGCATTATCAGAGGCGAGGGCACCTACGTATGGGATGAGACGGGCCGGAAATATCTGGACTTTGCCAGCGGCGTAGCGGTTGTGAACTGCGGGCACAACCATCCCTTTGTCGTAAAGAAGGCCAAGGAGCAGATGGATAAACTGATTCATGGCGGCCATAATGTCGTTTACTATCCTTCCTATATTGAACTGGCGGAAAAGATACTGGGGCATGTTGGCGGCGATTATAAAATCTATTTTTCGAACAGCGGTGCCGAAGCCAACGAGGGGGCTATTAAACTGGCAAAACAGGTGACGCGCCGGCCGGGCATTATTTCATTCAAGCGCAGCTTCCATGGCCGGACGCTGGCAATGACGACGCTGACGGCTTCGAATGCCCGCTATCGCCGCAACTATGAAGGCCTGCTCCCGAGCGTCTACTATGCAGAATACCCATACGCGATCCGCAGCGGGCTGACCGAGGAACAGGAAGTGGCGCGCTGCCTGGCCCAGCTGGATGAGATTTTCCACGATCTGATCGAGCCGGAACAGGTGGCCTGTATGATTCTCGAACCGGTTCAAGGTGAAGGCGGGTATATTGTACCGCCGAAGCCGTTTCTTCAGGCCTTGCGCAAAATCTGCGATGAGCACGGTATACTGCTTGCTTTCGACGAGGTACAGACGGGGTTCGGGCGGACCGGCAAAATCTTTGCCTATGAACACTTTGATGTTAAGCCGGACATCATGACTCTCGCTAAGGCGATCGCCAACGGGTTTCCGCTCAGTGCGGTGGTTGCCAGGCGATCTCTCATGGACAGATGGCCGGCGGGAACACACGGCGGAACGTTCGGAGGCAATCCGGTAGCCTGTGCCGCCGGCGTGGCGGTGTTTGAACTTCTTGAGAACGGTCTTGCCGATCATGCCGCGGAGATCGGCGGCTATTTTAAGAAGAGACTGGAATCGCTGAAAGAGCGGCACGATGAAATTATGGAAGTCAGAGGGCTCGGCCTGATGATCGGCGCCGAATTTGTTGACGGACAGGGCCGCCCGGATGCCGCAATCGTTGCGCGCATACAGAAAAAGGCGTTGGAAAAAGGGCTGATTCTGCTAACCTGCGGTGTCAGCAAGAATGTCATCCGTTTCATTCCCCCGTTGATTGTGGAAAAAGATCAAATCGACCGGGCAATGACGATTTTTAGCGAGAGTGTCGAGGAGTCTCTGCCCGTCCATTGACGTGAACAAAACAAGATGTGAAATATTATTTAAAAATTTTTTCGGTGTGGAAATGCAGAGATTTAATCTACAGCTCCTTTTCAGTATTGGAAATGCAGAAAAAACAAATGGCCAAATCAATAGAAAGAGGCTGTCCCCAAAGGGTGCCTCAAATGAAAGGCGAGAAGGAGCGTTTCCCCTCTCGTCTTTTCCTTTCTTGGAAAAAGAAGTGAAGGGAAAGCAAGGCCTGCCCTTCACTTCGGAAGCAGGCAGAGTCAAATACCGGCGATGAGAGCGGGAAGTTGCACCCGTCTTCGGCAACTTGAAACAGAATAGAAATCCCCTTTCATTTTGAAAAAGTCTCGACTGAATTCAGCTTGTTGCGCTGGCCCATAACCTTCTGAATAAGGTCCGAATGGACTTTCTGCAAGGAGAAGGTGGGCAGCTTCACACTAAAAAGAAGCGGAGAGAAATTTTTTTATTGATTTCTCTCCGCTTCTTTTCTTTTAAAGGGCTTTTGAGTCAGCCTTCTTTAAAGTTACCACTGAAATCCAGATTTCTTTTGAAGTTGATTTTATCCTTTCTCAGCCGGCAGCACCCCTTTTCAGGTCTGAAATAGCAATCAGAATGACGGAGGTGATAATCAATATGCACCCAAGAGATGTGTACCAGGTTATCGGTTCATGTAAAACAATGATACCTGATACAAGGCTAACCACCGGTTCCAGGGTACTGAGGATGGATGCACTAACTGATCCGATTATTTTCACGCCTTCTATAAAGACAAGCAATGCCAGAACAGTACAGAAAAAGCTTATCAATCCTGTATAGTACAAACCTTTCAGTGTAATCTTCGGCGGCCATTTCGCTTGAACCACAAGTACTGCAAGGGAAATAATCGTTGTCATCAAGCAGTCATAAAAGGCAAGCATCAGGCTGTCCAATTTTTTTAGCTGAGGGTAATTAATGGACAGCACATAAATCGCAAAAAAAGCAGCGGAACTTATAGCTAGTCCAACACCTTTAAGAGAAAAATCCCCTCCTCCCCGATCAGCGATCAAATAGATACCGATCAGAGACATCAGGAGAGCACAACATTTATAAACCTGTGGTCTCTTTTTACGATACATTAAATAACCGAGCAGCATCACCAGGACGGGATACAGATAATGCAACGAAGTGGCGACACCAGCACTAATATATTTATAAGATAAGTACAAAGTGAAAATAGTAGCTGTATAACCTAATGTACTCAATAACAGCAATGGATCTAATTGCGGCTTCCCGATATGAAAATCAATCTTGCGGCAGAAGAGTAATATTCCTAGTATCGCTGCAGCAATACCCGAACGCAGAAAAACAACCCCAAAGACAGTCAATCCAGTTGTATATGCTAGTTTGACCCATACCGGCATAATACCAAATAAATCGGCTGCAGCGATGATGAAAATAATTCCACGAAGCCTGCCCATTCGTTACACCTCTCTTTGTGCAGCCATAGCCGAAGAAGCAATCCATTGGACAGGCATCGGAGTGCTGATGGAATAAGGTATAGACGACGGGAATAGCCTATTATAAACAGCATAAATCTGAATGATCTTAGTTTTATTTTAAGCAGAATATTGCGGGTTCATTTACGCCCGAATATACACATTTGAGAAAGGACATATAAGTGATCTATACGCATTCAAAGGTTTGTTACCTCTTTCACTTAATCCCAGTCAAGAGTGCATCTACATTAATAATCTTATATTGCCCTTTTAAAATATTTTTTGGAAAAATTGACGATAACTGGTATCCTTAGTCTCAGTATCCTCCTCTGTGCTCGTCATGATGGGGGAGCAACAGGCGATTCTGGCCAGTACCGGCCGGACATCAGCTCCGGAAGCGATCATCCGACTCTATGCTCGGCAGCAACGGTGGTGGCCTATTAGCGCCGAACAATTGTCCGACGAAACCCGCGTTTAAATAATTTAAGAGAAGCAGGAAATGCCGGCATCAGACGATGAATTACTGATTTCATAGGTACTTGGAACTTTTGACTATTTAGTTATTTGAAATCATAGGCAATATCATATGAGACGGATATTTTTCATTGTGGAAAATAACCTGCTGCGCTTTTACTGCTTTCTTACTATCAATCAGTGATTTCCCCGTATTCGGATTTGGCGCATATTGAGGAAAACAGCTCGAGGAAATTTCCAGCGTAATCCGATGCCCGGGCATAAAAACATTGCTTGTTGCCCAGAGGTCGATTTCATATTCAACGATTTCCCCGTTCAATTCCTTTTCAGGCTGATTGCCATTGCGATATTTTGCGTTAGTAATGCCTTGTGTTAAAATGATCGCTCTTCCCTCCGGATACGTATCTACCAGCTTGGCAGTGAAATCTGTATCTTTCGCATCCGTTAAAGCCCACAATTTTACCTTTATCGGTCCTGTCACTTCCATTGCTTCAGTTAGCGGCTCCGTCGTATAAACAAGCACATCTTCTCTGTCTTCTATCCGACCTTGATCAAGCGGACCCGCTGTTTGCACTCCAATAAATAGCGTACCCCCACCCTTTGACGGCACCGGGTTTTCAGGATCATAAATAAAAGTATCCGACACTTCAGCTTCAGGGAAATTCATTGAAAGACTCCCATTCCCTGTTCTTGTATTTGCCTTCCCGCTGCTGTGCAAATAAATATTGGTGTATTGAGTTCTTTTAAGAGGCCATTCCATTTCATTCCGCCACTTGTTGATCCCCATAATAAAAATTTTTACAGGAGCTTCCGTCTCGATACCATTATCGGTTCCTTTTAGCCAATGGTTAAACCAGCGAATATGGAGGTCAGTGATGTCCTCTTCCAAGTCAATCCAGTCCCCGGAAGCATGGACGCCATAGGAACACTCTCCCTGCACAGAGGCAAAATAGCCATGCCCCCATGGCCCTACAATCAGTTTTTGCGGTTGTCCTGTTTTTTTCATTTCTTCATAATTCATTAATGTCGGACCGGTAAAGCAATCATACCATCCGCTTAAATGAAAGGCTGGTATCTGCAAATCCATGTACTTATCAGCAATGTTTGCTTCTTTCCAGTAATCTTCATCCTCCGGAGCATGGGATATTTGATCAAAGTAATAGTCGGCGACATTCAGCTCCTTTAATGGAGGCCATTCATTATAGGGAGTAAAATGGTATAATTCCTCCATTTTATTAAGGTTGTCGGCAAGCTTTCGTATAGCCTCTTTTTTTTCTGTCGGGTCCTTTATCTTTCTTCTCAGTAAATCGGCAACGATCGATTCAAGTGTCCATGTTTCGAACCCACCGGTTTGAAAAACCCCATTATGATAGACAAAATCATTTCTTTGTTCATTCAACGTCATCGCAGGAAAAATAGCAGCCAAATGGGGAGGTTTCTTGATGGCTGCCAACAGTTGCGTATAGCCATAATACGACATGCCAAACATACCGATTTTTCCTGTTGAATACGGCAAGGATGCTGCCCATTCCACTGTATCATATCCATCATTTGCTTCATATTTCCACGGATAGAACTCTCCTTCCGAATGGAAACGCCCCCTCACGTCCTGATTAATGACAACAAATCCATTTTCCACAAGCCGATTTGTATCGAGATAACGATAGGAATAAAGCGGCAAATCCTTTCCATAAGGATGTCTCGTTAACAAAATTGGAAATTTGCCTTCTTTATCAGGCCGATAAATATCTGCATAAAGAACAACGCCATCTCTCATTTTGCATGGTACATTTTTTTCAACCAGAATTTTGGTTTGTTTCATGAGTTGGCACCCTGCTTTCTGATCATTTTTATCTTTCATTAGACGGCTGTGAAATTTTTTATATTTTTTTTGACATTCTTTTTTCATCATCATTCAGAGCCGGTTTTCTCTAAATGCAAGGAACAAGCAAGATCCGGCAGCAATAATAAAAAAAGGACATTCTTAACCTTTTTAGAGAAATTTGTCATGCAAATTCAATTAAAAATTAGAATGTCCATTATGATGGCAACTTTGACACTATCCAAGTATAGCTTTATTTTTTTTAGATTCTCTCCAAACAAGTAAACTAAATACAACTACCATTGCTAATAATCCAAACTGAAGCATGTAAACTGTGTTATAACCAGAAGTCATTATTTTTCCAGCTTTATCTGTAATCATTCCCGCTACTAGTTGAGGCATATATATATCCGAAGAGTATGCAATTAATGAAATTATCCCGGAAGCTGTACCTAAAATTCGATCAGGGATTCCTGCTTCACCAATTTGGCCAAAATAAATTGAACGAGCACCAAGCTGCAAGAATGCTATCGCCAATACGATAACCATAGCTGAAATAACCTGAGATGGACTTTTTGGTAAAAGCATAATTGCCGCAACAAATACTACTTCAACAATCGCAGTTGATAGTAATGTTTTAGCTGTGGATTTAAATCTAGATACAACAAATACTAATGCCGGACCCGCTATTAAACCAAGTCCATTTGTACGAAATACGGCAATAAACGATGCTTGTTCATTAGTCATTCCGTAAGAGTTTGTTAATAATTGGTTAAATACACTTGTTGTTGTAAGCAGTGCATAGAAAGCAAAGACAACAAGTCCTGCATACCATAATCCAGGTATTTTTATCGCCTGTGTTACCATTGAGAATTTGAATTTTGAACTGTCATCATTTTCGCCCTCTATATTATCAATATCTTTAAATAAGAGCATATATAGAACGCCTATTATAGCTGTAATGATTGCCAACACAATTAACCCGGGTTTAATTCCGCTGCTTGTATTACCAATGATTTTTACAAGTATCGTGTTTACAATAATTCCGCCGAGTCCTACGAATGTATAGGTAAATCCAAAAGACTTCGTTTGATTTTCTATACCGCCGGCTCTTGCTGTTGAAGTAATCCATGGTGACCAGAATGTTAAAATTGTAGTAAATCCCAATGCAATATAAACGATTTTTAATACATTAATATCAGTTACAAATGCACTTACTAGAACGAGCGCGGTCGTAGTGATATATGAGAAAATCGACAATTTCCATGCTCCAAAAATATCAACTAAAATACCGGATGGCGCATACGTAATTAAAGCTATAATTCCATATATACCGACTAACCCGGCCAATGTTGTTAAGCTGGCGTGGTATCTGCCAAGCATTTGATTGCCCCATGTGTAATATAAGTAGGGCAGCACATACATTACAGGGTTAGCAAACCCAAGTACTACCAATCTTGCGAAATACTTCGTTTTACTGATTTTCATAATATTTTTCCCACCTTTATTTTCTGCTTGTGTTCAAAACATTTTCTTCCCATTTTAAAATTCTTAAATCCCCTCTCCTTTTCTAATCAGCTTTTTTTGCCTTGGTCTGTCGGTTAAAACTTCCTAAGTGGTCAAATCCGACAAAACAGTAGAACTGTTTAAAGACAACACTTTCAGATTGCTGCGAAGTTTTCCTGATTCCTCCTCTCATAGAACTCTGGACTTGCCGTCAGCAACGGGTTTGAGCTTCTTCGCCTCTTCTCTGATCTTGATATCAGGTATATCAGACTATCATTTATTTCTATCAAGATATTCTCTGCAAGATTTGTGCCAAATAGGAGCTGCTTCATATGTTCAAAGTGCCGCTCTTTGGCGTAAAACGGCACTATTTTCTGATCTGGACTCATGGGATAATGGTAATCGCAAGTCTATTGCTGTCAAAACGAATGAACAAGTAAAAAAATTTATAGAGGCGTTATGCGGCGTTCGCAGGAGAAAATGTAATACCGTGTAAAAAAAATGAGCAGTATTATGAAGGGGATGGCGATGTACAAATAAAACCGGCCGGTTTGCTAGCTGCGAACCGGCCGGTCTATCTTGCAGATGGATCGTTCTGGACTCATGCAATATGAGTTTCATGCTGGATATTAATATTTAGCCGTTTTAACTTATAAAATAAACATTGTCTGGATAGGTTCAGCTTTTTAGCTGCCTGATTAATATTTCCCTTACTTTCTTTCAAAGCCTGTGTCAATAGGTTTTTTTCAATATGCAGCATGACTTGTTTATAATCGTCTACTTCTGACGCGCTAATGGATAGAGTGAAACTGGCATGGTTTCCCTTTTTTTGGAGAAAAACGGGCAGATGATGTTTGCTCAGAACATAATCGGCGGGATCAACCATATTCATTGCATGTTCGATACAATGGCTCAACTCACGAACATTACCTGGCCAATCATAATTTTGCAATACTTGTTCAACTTCTTCGGATACACCCCGAATTTTTCTCCCTAGAATTTTATTATATTTGTTAATGAAATATTTGGATAGAGGGATGATATCTTCTTTTCTGTTTCGCAGGGAGGGGCATTCTAAAGTAACAACAGCAAGCCTGTAATAAAAATCACTTCTTAGTTTTCCTGTTTCTACAGCCTCCTCGGGTTCGATATTCATTGCGCTGATAATTCGTGCGTTTATGGGAACTTCTTTGTTGCTGCCCACGCGTCGGATACTATTCGTCTCCAGCGCCCTCAATAGCTTTGTTTGAAAAACTATTCCCATAGAATTAATTTCATCCAAAAAAAGTGTTCCGTTTTTTGCTTCTTCGAACAAACCGGCTTTATCCACCGCACCGGTGAATGCTCCTTTGCTTGTCCCGAATAGAGTACTTTCCAATAAAGTCTCCGGGATTGCTGAGCAGTTTACTGCTATAAAGGGTCCTTTGGCTCTTGAACTGTAATTATGGATACTTTGAGCGAACAGTTCTTTTCCTGTTCCTGTTTCTCCTAAAATCATGATCCGCGACTCCGAACAGGCCATTTTTTGGGCAGTTGCAATGACATTTTTCATGCCCTCTCCCGGACCGATGATGTCGTCAAAACAAAACCGGGTCCCGTTATTGTTGATTTTCTGTAATTGTTGATAAAAAGTTTTTTGCAGTTGAAAAAGCTTATCAGTAAGCGTTTTCATTTTGCTCGTATCATGACTCACAGCAAATGAACCGATGATTTCTCCTTCTGAATAAATTGGATAGATGTCCATGACAAGTTCAATTATCTGACCGTCGGCAGAAGTATATCTGAAAAGGGTATTTTCCATTGTTTTTTTTTCTTTGATTGTTTTCATGTGTACGCTGGTCTGTTCATTTAACTTGTAAACATCCAGTACATTTCTTCCCAATATATCATCGACTTTATAACCATCAATATCTTCGAATTCTTTTGATATAAAGATAATCTTTCCTGTTCTATCAACGATTGAAAAGTAACAGTCCTTTAGCCTGTTCAAAGAATTGATAATTAATTGGTATTTATCGCTTATGTCTCCGCAGCTCTTTTTAATTCTTCTTAGATTCTTTGGAGATTTGGATAAGTCGGTTGGAGTCATTTTGTACTACCTCCCAAAATGTTCATTAGTCAGGAACAAAGTTGCCGGTTTTTGAGATAAAATCATGCGCGGTTAATGGATGAATCAATCATCTGAATACGGTCAGGCAATAAGAGTTCAGTTAAAGTTTCTGTGCTGCAATAGGTGTATGGACTTAAAAAGGCAGGACTTGGCTGAATGCCTATTAATTAATAATTAGAAATGCGGCTTTACCTAAATAAAAGATTGGCTGTTTTTATGAAGATATAATCCTAGTTCATCATAACCTTTTTAAGGGTACATCAAGTTTTTTAAAAAAGGAGTGATTTTTAATACAATGATTCATATTCAATCAAATTAAGCGGCTTAATGACAAAATGTGAATAGTATGAGGTCAATCTGTTTTTCTGCCCATCAGAGGTAAAAGCCGTGTCTAAAGGATAAATATTTTCGCAAGGCCCCTTGGATTTAACGGAACGGCAATGATGAGGAAATATATTTGTCAAAAAACTTTTACGTTGTTTCTTGGAAACGGTTTACTTCAAAATCTCTTACCCAACAAAATCATTGTACTTGTCAAAAATATTTTACAGACTCTTTTAAGTGATGCCGTTTTGTTGAACTGACTCTGTATTGGCGAGGTGGATGATAGGGCCTATTTCGGATAGCAGCACTGCTTTTTTGATATGGAGAATCTGGCATGATTTTTGCATGTATAGCTGTGAATGCTTTTTTAGATTAGGAACAGAAAGGGATGAGCCGGCAAATCAGGATTCAAGCGATGGGAGGCGAGATTTGGAAAGGTTTAGTCTGTACCGGTTTAGAAATTGGATTGGCTGGCACTTAAGAAATTTTTGGGAGGCTGAATGATGGATTTTAGGCTGACGGACGAGCAGGAATTGTTAATATCAAGAATTCGGGAATTAATGGGCAGGGAAAACTGGGGAAAATATTTTGAGGAATGCGATGCCAACAGTCGCTATCCGGAAAGATTTGTAAAAGAGCTTGCCAATATAGGCATTGATAGTCTTTTATTGCCTGAAGAATACGGGGGCCTTGAAGCGGGTCTGATGACTGTGACGGCTGCTTGGGAAGAACTGGGGAGGTTAGGTGTACCCACTTATGTCCTCTATCAGCTGACCGGATTTAATACAGTTCTGCGTGAAGGAACAGAAGAACAGATTGATAAAATAATGGCACTGCGCGGCAGCGGCAAACAAATGTGGAATTCAGCGATTACCGAACCAGGAGCGGGTTCAGACGTAGGGGGGCTTCAGACTGCATATACCCGAAAAGATGGAAAGGTTTATCTGAATGGCCATAAGACTTTTATTACAAGCGGAGCAGGAGCCCCCTATTTGGTTGTAATGGCAAAAGACTCTGAAAACGGTAATTTAACCGAATGGTTCGTGGATATGAAAAAATCAGGCATAAAAATAGAGAAGCTATCTAAACTGGGTCAAAGAATGGATAGTTGTTGTGAGATATACTTTGATAATGTTGCATTAGATGAAAAGGATATGTTTGGAAAAGAAGGAAACGGCATGCAGCGAGTTGCCGAAGAATTTGATTTTGAAAGATTTTTAGTCGGATGCTGCGATTATGGAATCGCCCTGTGTGCTTTTGAGGACGCGGCTAAGTACGCGAATCAAAGAGAACAATTCGGCCGGAAGATTGGGAGGTTCCAGTTAAATGAAGAGAAATTTGCTCATATGGCGATAAAGATTCATAATATGCGGAACCTGTTATATGAGGCAGCGTGGAAGTATGATAATGAAATCATGGACTCGGGAGACGCAGCGATGTGCAAGTATTATTGTGCCAATGCCGGTTTTGAAGTCGTCGATGCCGCCATGCAGGTTCTGGGTGGCATCGGCATCGCCGGTAATCATCGTATCAGCCGTTTTTGGCGGGACATTCGCGTAGACAGAGTGTCCGGAGGAACCGACGAAATGCAGATTCTTACGGCTGCTAAAGCAACGCTTAAAAAGTATCGGTAAATTAAGGTTTGAGGAAGCAGCTTTCTAAAATTTCATGAAAGGCTGGAGACAAGAACAATGATAGATCATTCAGATATGCCGATATTCGGTCCGCTGCAAGGATTGAAAGTTGTATTTTCCGCGATGGAAGTAGCCGGAGCATTCGGCCCGCAGATGATGGCTGAATGGGGAGCAGATGTTACCTGGATTGAACATGTAAAACACGATGACTCATTAAGAGTAGAACGTAATTATGCGGAATTGGACCGCCGAAATGAGCACAGCCTGTCCATCAATATCTTTTCGGACGAAGGAAAGGAAACCTTCCTGAAACTGATGGAATCGACGGACATCCTTGTTGAATCAAGTAAAGGCCCGTCATTCGCAAGACATGGCATTACCGATGAGCTGCTGTGGAAGCACAATAAATCTTTGGTTATTGCCCACGTAACAGGTTGGGGATTGGATGGCGATGAAAACACTGTAAATCTGCCTGCCTATGATCTTACAACACAGGCATTCAGCGGCTATCTGATGCAAAACGGAACAAAAGAGCAGCCCACGCCGGCTTTTCCATATGCCGCGGATTACTTCACAGCGCTCATGGTACTTGGATCCTCCCTAGCTGCTCTCTACCGTGCACAGGAGTCGGGCGAAGGGGAAAGCATAGACGTTGCTATGCATGAGATTATTCTGCGTATGGGCCAGTATTACATGATGGATTACTTTAATGACAAAGTAACGTACCCACGTGCAAATAAAGGAAAAGATCCGATTCAGATAGGCTGCGGAGTCTATAAGTGCAAAGGAGGCCGATACATTGCTTTGGAATTGGTCGGTGCCAAACAAATCAAAGCAATGTTTAACCTGATCGGAATGGGAAATCTGATCGGGACTAAAGATTATCCGGAAGATATGCCCGGCAGTGTTAGGTTCGATAGCCCTAAGGGCCCGCAACTGGAGGAAAAGCTGGATGAATATTTTTTGAACAAAACAGCCGATGAAGCCGAAAAGGAATTGGCCCAATACGATATTGCCGCAATGAGAATGATGAGCTATGAAGAAATTGAAAACCATCCTCATTGTTTGGCTCGTAAGGATCTGATCGAGTGGGAAACGCTTCAAGGCAAAAAATGCACGGGCCCGAATGTATTTCCCAAGTTCAAAAAAAATCCGGGCAAGGTCTGGCGGCCAATGCCTGCGCGGGGAATGGATACTGAAGCTATTTTGGACCGGCTGGGCTATTCGGAGCAACATATACGGGAACTCAGCCGAAAGGGCATTATAAAAACCGCGCAAAAGGAATAAAACCGAAGTCCGGTTTGTTAGAAGATCGCGTTCGATGGGTTGCAATTTCCCGATTAGAATACGTCATAAGACTGAGTCATTTAGAAGGTGGAAAAATGAGAATCATTTCATGCTGTAAGGCGGTTCCTGAGGAGCAGGATATTATTGTTACAAAAGATAGACAGCTGTCGCTCAGCCGGGCGGAATGGAAATTCGGCCAGTATGATCTAAATGCCGTCGAGGCGGGCAAACAAATTATTGAAACCGTGGGCGGCAAACTGTCAGGTCTGGTGGTTGGAGGAAGTTATCTGGATAATCCGAAATTGAAAAAGGATATTCTTTCAAGGGGTCTGGATGATTTGTATCTGGTGATGGATGAACAGACAGAAACGGACACTTATCAGACGGCTGCCATTCTGAAAGCCGCAATAATGAAAATGGGCGATTTTGATCTGATTCTTTGCGGAGCAGGCTCATCAGATCTCTACGCGCAGGAAACCGGCAATCAGTTAGGTGAGTTGTTGGGGATACCTGTTGTCAATGCAGTCAACAAAATAACGGTTCAAGGAGAAAAGGCGGTGGTTGAGCGTATGCTGGAAAATGAAATCCAGGTTTTGGAGATTCCATTACCAGCGGTGCTGTCTGTGACATCTGAAATAAATACTCCGCGCATAGCGGGAATGAGAGATATCATTGCTGCCAGAAAAAAACCGCTGACTCAATTTACATTAGCTGAGATAGGTCTGGCTGCTGTTGAACCGTCCGGCCGGATACTCAGCACGCTGGCACCCGGACAGGTCGATCGGCGGTTAGATCTTCTGGAAGGCGAATCTGACGAGGTTATAGATGATTTTGTGAAAAAGCTTATTGCTGAATTGAAGTAGTTAAAGCAGAGGTGAATATTTCGTGACCGTTAACAATGTTTGGATCATTGCCGATGATTCTAAAACCGCTGATGAATTGTGCAGCGGCGGTTCTCAGCTTGGAAAACATCTGTGTGCCGTTTTATTTGGCAGTGAAGATCAGGCAAAGAGAGCTATTGCTTTGGGAGCGGAACGGGTCTATTTGTTTGATCGGCCCGAGAACTCCGGAATGATTGAAGGGCACTCCCAATCGATTGTGAAGTTGCTGCAGGAAGGGAAGGCAGATCTTGCCTTATTTAGTTCCTCGGCATGCGGCCAACTTATGGCCGGACGCATTGCGTCTCAATTAGGCACTTGCGTTTTTTCGAATATATCGGAAATCTCCGCGGGGGATGATGGTATCGTCGTGAAACGGCTGGTTTACGGAGGGGCAGCCGTCAGAATGGAAAAAGCGGCATCGGAAACTGCAGTCGTAACGGTGGAACCTGATCTTTTTGATTGCGTGCCGATGGATGAGACCCGGTCGGGCGAGATGACCCACATTTATTCGAAGGCGGATAATGCCGGCATCCGTGTACTGGAGATTCACTCCAAACAAAGCGAGCCAGTCAATCTGAGTGCCGCAAAACGGGTTGTTGGCGTCGGCAGAGGGTTTGAAAAAAAAGAAGATTTAAAGATGGCAGAGGAACTAGCAGCGTTGATTGGGGCCGAAACAGCCTGCAGCCGGCCGGTTGCAGAGGGTATGAAATGGATGAGCAAGGATCGCTATGTTGGCGTATCCGGTGCGGTTCTGAAACCGGATATTTATCTTTCCATCGGCATTTCAGGGCAAATTCAACATATGGTAGGCGTCAATCAGGCTAAAACACTGATAGCCATTAATAAGGATAGAAATGCCCCGATTTTTAAACAGGTTGATATTGGCCTAATAGGGGATCTATATAAAGTTTTGCCAAAAATTGTTGAGAAAATCAGAACACAAAAATAAATATTTGATGTGCGTCGAGAACTATTAACAGCTTCTGGAGCAATTGTAAATAGATTGCTCGTGAGGGCCGTAAGGGGCTATAGAGCTATTTTCTGTAGTAATAAAGCAAATTGTAGGAGTGATACGGTTGAGCGTATTTGATGCCATTATTGTAGGAGGAGGCCTTGCCGGTTCTACGGCGGCTTACGTTCTGGCAAAGCAGGGCTTGGAAGTACTCATCGTCGAACGGGGTAATTACAGCGGCTCCAAAAATATGACTGGCGGCCGTCTCTATGCTCATAGTTTAGAAAAAATAATTCCAGACTTTACCAAAGAAGCGCCGGTAGAGAGAAGAGTGGACAAAGAATATATCGGCATGCTGACTGAAAAAGATGCTTTTGTTATAAAGTATCACTCGCCGCGGCTTGCTGCGGCAGGAAGCGATTCTTACGTTGTTTTGCGTGGCAAGTTTGATCGCTGGCTTTTCGACAAGGCAGAAGAAGCCGGTGCAATAACCGCTGCTGGTGTAAAGGTTGATCAGCTGATTGTGGAGGACAGCAGAGTTACCGGGGTTATCTGCGCCGGCGAGGAAATAAGGGCCAATGTCGTTATTCTGGCCGATGGTGTTCATTCTTTGCTGGCTGAAAAAGCCGGATTAAGAGAAAAGGTCCATCCCTCTCAAGTTGCCGTAGGTGTTAAAGAGGTTTATCAGCTGCCGGCAAAGGTTATAGAGGAGCGTTTCGGCCTGGCAGGGGAAGAGGGTGCCGCATGTTTATTTGCCGGAACTCCCACCAATGGATTGACTGGCGGAGGTTTTCTGTATACAAATCGGGAAAGCCTTTCTGTAGGTTTAGTTCTGAGCCTGCAGCATATAGGTGAAAACAATAAAACGGTAGAGGAAATGTTTACAAACTTTGTCAGTCATCCTGAAATAGCTCCTCTGATAAAAGATGGCAAACTTCTTGAAAGAAGCGGCCATATGGTACCTGAAGCCGGATTGTCAATGGTCTCGACTTTGTTTGGCGACGGATTTCTGATTTGCGGCGATGCGGCAGGATTTTGTTTAAATATCGGTTACATGGTACGGGGAATGGATCTGGCTATTGCTTCAGGAGAGCTGGCTGCAAAAGCTGTTATTAAGGCCAAGGAAAAAGAGGATTATACTGCCTCCTCTCTCAAAGTCTACAAGACCCTGCTCGATGATAGTTTTATTATGCATGACCTTTCTGTTTATAAGAAATTCCCGGCGTTCATAGAAAATGAACGTTTATTCAACCAGTATCCGACGATGATTTCCAACATGATGGCCGATATTTTTGTTATTGACGGAACCCCGGCAATTCCATTAAGAAAACGGATGAAAAAGCATATAAGCGCCGCCGGTATCATGAATCTGGTAAGGGACGGCATAAGGGGAGTGAGATCTCTATGAATATGACCGTTGAGGAAAAATTGGGTACAAATAAATATTTCGTTGATGAGCACCATCCTCATATAGAGATAGATTCTTCTTATCCTGATAGAAAAGAGAAAATGAAACTGGTTAATGCATGTCCGGCAGGTTTGTATAAACTCAATGAAGACGGGACGCTGTCCTTTGATTATGCAGGATGCCTGGAATGCGGAACCTGTCGGATTTTATGTCTCGGCACGGTTGTAAAAAAATGGGAATATCCAGAAGGCACGAAAGGTGTGGAATTCCGGTACGGATAAAATCATTGTTAATGATTGATTGAATAGTTTAGGAGGGAAATCTTACAGATAGAATCCATAATAAGGAATATATGGAGTATATTTGATTCCCTTCTCCAAATAATTAATCTTTGTAAATGTGTAAAAATCTCATTTATCATTTTACTTTGTTTCGGGCATCAAACAAGACTAGAGTTAGTTATTTAGCCAGAGGTGGGAAAAGTGACTGATATAGTGGGGAGTAAGACTTTGCGTGATATGTGGGATGAAATAGCCCGGATTTACAAAGAAAAAACAGTCCTGATATTTCGCGACTGCGAAGGCGGCATCAATGAATTCAGCTATTCGCAGCTTAATGAAGAGATTAATAAGACGGCAAATTTTTTCCTTGATCTTGGAATAAAAAAGAATGAGAAGGTTGCCGTCCAGCTTCATAATTGTCCTGAGTTTTTAATGTGCTGGTTCGGGCTGGCAAAAATCGGAGCTATTTTGGTTGCTTTAAATACGCAATATACCCAAGAAGAATGTGACTATATCATTAAAAAATGCGACGGCGTTGCTGCTGCAGTCATTGAGGAAGAGTTTCTGCCTTTGTATGTTACAAGCCGTAATCGACCGAATGATGATCATGATGTGAAGACGATATTATTAGCAAGAACCGCAAAACAAGTTCCCGGCACGCTTAATTTTGAAAAGGGCAGAAGAGCACAACCTAAGGAATTAAAAAATTCCAGGCCTTTAAGCAGTGACGATGTTGCAGAAATATTGTTCACATCCGGTACAACATCAAAGCCTAAGGGCGTTGTTCTTACGCAATGCAACATGTTATATGCGGGGACCTTCACTGCCTGGCAACTTTCGTTAAGGTACGAAGATCGTTATTTGACAATCATGCCTGCCTTTCATGTCGATTTCCAGTTAAATACCGTCATGCCTATTCTGACAGTCGGCGCTACGCTGATCAGTGTGGAAAAGTACAGTGCAAGACGTTTCTGGAAACAGGTCTGCGTCTATAAAGCAACAATGACGGAATGTATCCCGATGTTAGTTCGTACGATGATGCTGCAGCCCCAGCAAGATTGGGAAAAAGATCACTGCGTTCGTGATGTATTCTACTATCTTGCCCTTCCGGATCAGGAAAAAGATGCTTTTGAAAAACGTTTTAATGTGAAACTTCTAAATTCTTACGGCCTCAGCGAGTCCCTTGTCGGAGTCATTGGCGATCCGCCGTGCGGAGAAAGAAAGTGGCCCTCAATAGGGAAACCGGGCCTATCCTATGAAGCAAGAATTATTGACGAAGACGAGAATGAACTTCCTCCCAATAACATTGGCGAGATCTATATAAAAGGAATACCCGGGCGCACGCTGATGAAGGAATATTATCATGACACGGATGCAACGGCAAGAACTTTGAATCGCGATGGGTGGATGCATACTGGCGATAAAGGTTATGTGGATGAATCAGGCTGGTTTTATTTTGTGGATCGAAAGGTGAACATGATTAAAAGGTCGGGAGAAAATATATCGTCCACTGAAATTGAGAGTATTCTGATGGCTCATCCAAAAGTTGCTGAGGCATCAGTGATAGGAATTCCCGATCCTATTCGCGATCAGGCAGTCAAGGCTTTTGTCGTTTTTAAGGACGGCGAAGAACTTACAACTGATGAAATCATGGAATACTGCAAATGTCATATGGCTAAATTCAAAGTTCCCTCTGTTATAGAAGTAGTGACATCTCTTCCTAGGACAGGGACAGGTAAAATACAAAAAAAGTTGTTGAAATAAGAGGCATATTATACAACGACTATTTAAACACAGTATTAAAATTATTGATTCAATACGATGTGAAAAATAGTGCAGACTGCCAAATGGTGGAAGTTGATACGTGCGAAGCATGAGGAAGGAAAAGCTGCCGAATAAATGATAAAGACAATCAAGCGGACAGTCTCTTTGAACAGTATAAGGGTTGCCTTCATTGACGGACGAACCGGAAGGGACATGATGGCACCTGTGAGAAAGCGGCCATACAGGCGCATATTTTCATCAAACCATAATGAGAAAGGATGATTAAATTGGTACTTAAATTGGACATGATTGGAAAACAGTTTGGACCCTTTGTACATGAATATGATTATAAAGATCTGATTATTTTCGCTCTTGGCTGCGGTGCCGGCGCCGACGGCATCACTGACCTGGATTATGTATATGAAAAAAATTTAAAAATTATTCCTATATATGGGGCTATGCTTGCTGAGGCACATGAAGTCAGCAAGGCTATGGATTTCGGTTTTAACTGGGATGGTTCGCTTCATTGGGGATTCGATATCAGATTTTATCAGCCATTGATCAAAACATCAGGTAAATTAAGTACGACGTGCATGCTTAAGAACATATATGATCGGGGACCTAATAAGGGCTGCCTGGCCCTAAATGAAGCAACCACTTACGATGAGAATGGAGAAAAACTGTTTACGAACGAAAGTACAGATATAGAAATTTATGACGGCGGATTCGGAGGACCCAAACAACCGGTTGTCAGAGTAGAAATTCCGGACAGAGAGCCCGATTATGAAGTCACAGAGCTGATCCCCTTAAATCAGGCGCTCATCTACAGATTATCGGGTGACTGGTTCAAGGTCCATGCGGATTGGGAATATGCAAAAAAATGCGGTTATAAAAAACCGATCCTTCACGGCTTGAGTACCTCAGGATTTGCATGCCGGCATATTACTCAATCACTTTTTCCCGGTGAGCCTGAAAAAATTACACGTTTCAAGGTTCGTATTACCGCTCCGCTCTATCCGGGCTCTACCATAAAGACTCAGATATGGAAAATGGAACACAATGTCGTTCATTTTAGAGTTGCCAATGCGGAAACGGGTGTCAATCATCTAAATTACGGATTAGTAGAATGGAAATAATATATTATTTCCATTTCAGAAACGATCTAAAATCTTGAGTCCGCTCAAAATTTGAATCCATCTATAAAACTTTTTTTAAGGAAGTAAAAGCGAAGCTCCATGAAATTATAAAAATGCGATGGAAACGTTAGAACGCTTATACATGGACTTCGCCTTGCTTCCATTTGTTTTATAGGGAAAATATGATAAGAACCTCCGCACAAATAATCATTTTCAGCAGAATCATGATCGTGTGTCTATTATGAGAGGAATCATTACAAAAAATTTTTCCTGATTAATATTTTCTAAAAATTTTTAAAATATGGCGTAGGGAACAGCCTTAATGATTTGTTCAAAGAGAGGGAGATAAAAGTATACAAAAATAAAGGGAGATCAAGAGCATGCAATCAGAAAAAATACTGGATGATTTTGAAATTACACCTTATTTGAAAAAGATGATACTCTTTGCCAGCGGCGGTCCCTTCTTAGACGGCTATGTTCTGGTAATTATAGGAGTCGCCCTTGTCCAACTGGGACCAGAGCTGAATCTGAATGCTTATTGGAGCGCATTGGTCGGGGCTTCCGCACTGGCGGGAATTTTTATAGGATCGGCACTGTTCGGCTATATAACTGATCTGGTGGGGCGTCAGAAGATGTTTACCATTGATGTCATCGTTATTGCAATCATTTCCCTTGGGACTATGATTATTTCTTCTCCCATGCAGCTGGTTATTATGAGATTTTTAATCGGAGTGGTTATCGGGGCAGACTATCCGATTGCCACTTCTCTTGTGTCGGAATTTACGCCGAGAAAGTACAGAGCTATCAGTATGGGATTTATTGCAGCTGTTTGGTACGTTGGCGCGACAGCGGCGGATATTGTTGGATATTATTTGTATGATATAGACGGAGGCTGGCGATGGATGCTGGGCAGTACGTGCATCCCCTGTATTATATTGCTTATCGGTCGATGGGGAACGCCGGAATCGCCCCGGTGGCTGGTGCGTAAAGGCCGCGTTGAGGAGGCGCGTGCTATTGTCCAGCGGCTGTTTGGGGTTGATGTGGCATTAGAGACGGGGGAAGTTAAGAAAACGCGATACAGCAAGATATTTGAAAAAGGATATTTTAGAAGAATTATATTTATCGGTATTATTTGGATATGCCAGGTTGTTCCTATGTTCGGTTTATATACGTTTGGTCCTCAGATATTGAATGCGTTCGGATTCGAGGCTGCGAAGCAGGCCATTTGGGGGGATATCGTCATTAGCTTGTTTTTCCTTATAGGCTGCATTCCGGCGATGTTCTGGTTGAATTCCATAGGCCGCCGTCCTCTGTTAATTGGAAGCTTTGCAATCATGAGCATTGCATTAGCTGTTTTAGAATTTTTACCCAACGCGAATATATGGGTCGTTATTGTATCGTTCGGAATTTATGCATTTTTTTCCGGCGGCCCCGGTATTCTTCAGTGGCTTTATCCAAATGAACTTTTTCCCACTGAAATTCGTGCTTCGGCAGTAGGTGCAGTGATGGCTTTTAGTAGAATCGGGACCGTGCTGTCTACTTATGCATTACCAATTTTCATGAAGGCTCATGGGATCAGACTGACGATGCTTGTCGGCGTGGCGATCTCGGTTCTTGGACTGATTGTATCAATAATTATGGCTCCTGAGACAAAAGGATTGACATTAGATGAATCAAGTTCATTAAAGTATTGAGGAACATCTTGGTATCAGAGGGTATGTTACAGTCGATTAAAGAAAATTTGATGAATCAGAAGTTCTGAAGCAGTACGGTGAAGGGTGATTCTCTGACCCGTATCCTGTTTGCTGATTGAAACAACAAAGTCTTTACTTTTAGACGAATTTTATGTTGGACACATTCAACTTATAGACTAGACAAAATGTCCAGATTGGAGCGGTGTAGATGATTGATAAACAGGTTCCTTTTTTCAAGTTAGTCACTCAATATATGAATTCCCTAAATCCTTCTGAAAAAAAAGTAATGGGGGCATTTATACAAACATTGCGAGCGGACCATAAGGAGTATCTGCTTCTAAAAGAATTGTTTGGATTCCGTTTAGTGGAGCTGACAGAAAAAAGTATCATTGCTTCTGTACCCGTTCAGCCGATCATCTTCAATGGAATGGGTATGGTTTCCGGAGGGGTTCTTGCAGCCTTGGCCGACACGACAATGGGAGAATTAGCTGCGCAAATAGTGAATGAAAATCAGTTTGCAGTGACCATGGACCTTTCTATCAATTTTATTGCCCCCGGACAGGGAGAACGACTGAACATATCCGCGAAAACAATTCACATTGGAAAAGAAACCCTAGTTATGGATTGTGAGATTGTGAACGAACAAAAAAATTTGATTGCCAGGGCTGTAGCAACTTTCTTTATTTTGTCTCAGGAGCATTAAATTATTTTTTCGCCGAACTGTTAATCAGGCAATCAGCCTCCGAGTCAACAACATAATTATGACTGGAGTATGAATAACTTTAAATAAATAGAAATCGGAGTGAGAAACACAGTGCCTTCAGCTGCACTAATCGGGCCTTCCTATTGTCCATTGTATGTTTTAGAGCTCTCACACTGAAAACTAGGGATTAATATCGGCAGGACTCCTATCGGTCTCTGCCGTTCATTTATTCAGTTGACGAATGGATGTCGTTTAAGAGGATGATTTCTAAAAAGAAAGATATCCTTTCCAAAGAAATTATTTGGATTGTGAGGTTTACAATAAGCTTCGTCGTTCCCTTATCCAATGCCACTGACTAGTGATCACAGAGTGCTTCATTTCAATCAAGAAAGCTCTTACCCCACTTTTATCGTTGATCCTTACGTGTTCCTTAAAGCCTGCCGCATGTGATAGAATGGAGCAGTGTGAAAAACGGTTGTATTTTTGAAAGGCGGGATGAACGTGTACCAGACAGTGATGATGGATCTTGACGGAACCGTGCTGACTCCGAGAAATACAGTGACGGATGAATTGAGAAATTATTTAAAGGTGCTCAGAAAACGCGGCGTTCATATTTTTGCCGTCACCGGGCGGTCGTACGGAACTGCTTGGGAGGTACTGCCGCAGGATTTTCCGGTTGACGGTATGGTTACGGCAAACGGTATGGCTGTTTATGTGGGAACAACCAATATTTTTCAGGGCGTGCTTCCCGAGAGGCTTGCCCCGGAGCTGGTCAGACGTGCGGAACGGGCTGAGCTGTACTACGAGCTGATCCCGACGGCGGGAGGGCGTGTCACGCTTGTCCGCGACCGGCCCTATATTTTGGAACAGGTTCACGGGGCTAAACCGGACTCGGTGTCGGAAAATGAATGGCTGTCCCGTCTGCAGGCCGTCAATCAAACAATCGCCTGGGAAAAAACGATCGCCGAATCGGAATATTCCAGTACCAGTAAAATGTATTTCTTCAGCAGGGATGCGGGAAAAATCCGCCGATGGAAACAGGAGCTGACCGAACTGAGCCGGGAAATACCGTTCGAAGTTTTCTCCTCGTCGCCGAATAACGCAGAAGTCACGGCGAAAGGGATTTCGAAGGCGAGTGGCCTTCGGATCCTGTTTGACCGCTGCCGCCTTTCTTTTGAATCGGCGCTTGCCGTCGGAGACGGAGAAAATGACTTGCCAATGTTTCAGATCGCCGGCCATTCCGCCGCCATGAAAAATGCGCCTGATCACATAAAGGAGCAGGCGGATGAAGTAACGGACTATTCATGTGCCGAAAACGGCCTTTGCCGTTTTCTGAAAAAGACGTTTGACTGATCTTCGCTATGTCTTAGGATTTCTTTATATGCCATGAAACGGCGCGGATGCGGTGGATTAAGGTTTTTTTCCCTCTTTTCCGATCTCGGGAAGAACGGTTTTGGCAATATGGCGGTCGAGGGATTCATACTTATCGTAGTCAATCGTTTCGTAAAGCTCCGCTCGCGTCTGCATGCTGTCGAGCCTGTTTTTTTGCGTCCCTTTTTCGAAAATTTCACTGAAAACCTGTTCGCACGCCTTGGCCGCCGCCCGCATTGAGGTTACGGGGTAGATGACCATATTGAAGCCGAATCCGGCGAATTCTTCAGCGGTAAAATAAGGCGTCTTTCCGAACTCGGTCATATTGGCGAGCAGGGGTTTGCTGACTGCGCGCCGCATGGTCTGAAAATCATCCTTGGACGTGAGCGCTTCGGGAAAGACGGCATCGGCACCGGCGGCGATGTATTCCCGTGCCCGGACGGCTGCGCGTTCAATTCCCTCGACGGCTTTGGCATCTGTCCGCGCAACAACAACGAGATCCGGAGCCACGGCCTTGATCGTCCGGATTTTCTGCTGCATTTCTTCGGAAGAGATCAGCTTCTTTCCGTTCAGATGTCCGCATTTTTTCGGCATCTGCTGATCTTCAATCTGAACGGCCGCCACCCCGGCTTCTGTCATTTCTTTTGCCGCTCTGGCCGTATTAAGCACTCCGCCGTATCCGGTGTCGATATCGGCGAGCAGAGGGAGATCGGCGGCACGGACCAGTTCACGCGCCTTCTCGGCAACTTCATCAGAGTAGATAATGCCGAGATCAGGGAGGCCGCGGCTTGCGGTGTAAGCGGCTCCCGATAGATAAAGCGCCTCAAATCCGACTTTGCTGGCAATCAGCGCCGACATGCCGTCATGGACTCCGGGAATCTGTAACAGTTCCGGGCCTTCCATCAGCCGGCGGAATTGTTCGGCCAGCTGCTTCTGCGGTGTTTGTTCGTTAACAATCCAGCTCAAAAAAATCTCCTCCCGATCCGCTTATTTTTTTAATATCTTTCTCAGGCAAATGAAAGCAGATCCATCCACTCATCTACCGGCGTGGCTTCAAGCCGGCTGCTGTCCAGGCAAAGCGAGAGAATCTGTTCTGTTTTCTTTTCAGTGAAAGCCGTCAGCAAATTATTTCTGAATTTATCGATTAACAGGGGCACGGCCTCCTTGCGCCGCCTCCTGTGGCCGATCGGATATTCAACAGCAACGCGCTCTGTTTCCGTTCCGTCTTTGAAAAAGATCTGAACGCTGCTGGCGATCGACCGCTTTTCCGGATCCAGATAGTCTCTGCTGTAGGCCTCGTTTTCGACAACCTGCATTTTAGCACGCAGCCGGTCGATGCGCGGATCCGCGGCTGCTTCGTCTTCGTAATGATCGGCGGTCAGCGTACCGAAAATCAGACCGATGGCGACGATATATTGAATGCAGTGGTCGCGGTCGGCCGGATTGCGCAGCGGTCCCGTCTTGTCGATAATGCGGATGGCGGATTCATGAGTTGTGATGACGATGCGCTGAATATCGTCAAGCCTTCCGGCGGCCTCGGGATGAAGCCGGATTGCCGCCTCCAGCGCCGTCTGTCCGTGAAATTCGGCAGGATAGGAAACTTTGAACAGGACGTTTTCCATGACATAGGAATCGAGCGGACGTTCCAGCGCAAGGCTCTGTCCGCCGAACAGTGCATCCTGAAATCCCCAGCCGGGGGCAGTCAGCGGGGTCCTGTATCCCATCTCCCCATGCAGCGTCATCAGCGCGAAACGGACGCCGCGGCTCGCCGCATCGCCTGCCGCCCATGATTTCCGGGATCCGGTATTCGGGGCGTGCCGGTATGTGCGCAGGCTTGAACCGTCAACGATCGCCTGTGAGACCGCCGCCGCAACGTCTTCCCCGCTGCCGCCGAAGAGGGCGCATGAAACCGCTGCGGAAGCGATTTTGACAAACAGCACGTGATCCAGCCCGTGTCTGTTCAGACTGTTGCCAAGTGCCAGCCCGCCCTGAATTTCATGAGCCTTCACCATTGATTCCAGCACTTGCTTCATCAGAAGCGGCGCTTTTCCCTTAGAACGGTTCGAACGGCTGATGAAATCGCTTGCCGCGAGGATGGCGGCAAGATTGTCGGAAGGATGTCCCCATTCAGCCGCAAGCCATGTGTCGTTGAAATCAAGCCAGCGGTTCATACAGCCGATGTTAAAGGCGCCCTGGACAGGGTCAAGAACATAGGAAGTCCCGGGCACACGGACTCCGTTCGGAACGACCGTGCCCGGCACGACAGGCCCGAGCAGTTTCGTGCACTCGGGGAAACGCAGAGCCAGCAGGCCGCAGCCGACAGTATCCATTAAAACAAAGCGGGCGGTTGATAAGGCTTCTTTACTTTCAATCGATCCGTCTTTCACATAAACGGCAATATCGGTCAGCAGTTGATCAATGTCCTGACGACGGTTTTCTTTTACTGCCATATAATCCGCTCTCCTCCTGGCACAGACAATGTATTCGCTTACAAACGTGCTGTTAAAAGATTTCCAGTGATTTTAATTATAGACGGGTGTCAGGCAGCAGTCAAAACTTAGCATCCGTGCCGCAGCTGCCGCTGTTTTTTTTCAGCCTGAAAAAAGCAGCGAAAGCGACCCGTCCGCTGTCATGGGGCATGGATACACATTTCCGCATCAGCAGCCACCCTACTCTGCCCGCCGATAAAATTAAGAAACAGCTGTTTATTTGTTGAGCCGAATATCCGATATAAGTTGTATAGAGTTTTTGTTCCGGCATTGTCTCCGATAGATTCGTATGCTTCTTCATTTTTCTGCGTTCGAAAAGTTGTCACAAGAGGGGTTCTCTCTCTTTTTCCGCACTGTTATCCAGAAAATCAACGAAATTGCGTCTTTAATCAATATGTTGTATAATGATGCCTCTTGACCCTACTATATGTTGTTATATAATATTTTTGAAGCCTAGGTAGGGGGGACAGGAATGATTAAAGAACCGGTGATTAAAGAAAAAACACTGGATGATAAAATTCGTGATTTAATCAATATGGATGAATATGTAGCTAACGAAAATGCCAATAAAGACGAAAAGGTTTTTAACACGCAGCGCGATCTGCTTGCGGGCGTGACGGCACGGGATTATGCTCTGCGCCATATTCTGCCTGAAGAGTTTGCCGCCGCTCATAATGAGGGGATCATTCATTTTCATGATCTTGACTATTCGCCTTTTTTCTCAATGTACAATTGCATGCTGATTGATTTCAGGGGTATGCTGAAAAACGGCTTTTCAATCGGAAATGCCGATGTGGAACGGCCGAAATCGATCAAGACGGCGACGGCGCTCGTTGCCCAGATAGTGGCTAATGTTTCATCGAATATTTATGGCGGCACGTCATTCAACCGCGCCGACGAAGTGCTGGAACCCTATGCCAGAATCAGTTTCAATAAATACTTGAAAACCGCAAAGGCGTGGATTTCCGATCCGGCCGTGCAGGAAAGCTATGCATACGAAATGACGAAGAAAGAAATCTATGATTCGATGCAGTCGCTCGAATATGAAATCAATACGCTGTTCTCAAGCAACGGTCAGACGCCTTTCTTTACGCTGAATTTCGGGCTGGGAGAGTCCTGGTTCGCGCGCGAGATTCAGAAAGCCATATTAAATGTAAGAATTCTCGGCCTCGGAAAAGATCATAAAACCGCTGTTTTTCCGAAGCTTGTTTTTACAATTAAAAGAGGTCTGAATCTTGAACCGGGCGACCCGAATTATGATATCAAGGAACTGGCGCTTGAATGCGCGACCAAACGCATGTATCCCGACATCCTGAATTATGACCGAATCGTTGAAGTGACCGGCGATTTCAAGGCGCCGATGGGCTGCCGCTCGTTTCTGCCTTCCTATAAAGAAAACGGCGAATATGTGACCGACGGGCGCAATAATATGGGCGTCGTTACCTTGAATATACCGCGGATCGCTCTGGAATCAGGCGGCGATAAAACGGCGTTCTGGAGCCTTTTTGAAGAACGCCTCGATCTTGTCTGCCGTGCGCTGCTGTTCCGTATCCATACTCTGGACAAGGTCACGGCAAAGAATGCGCCGATTCTTTATCAGTACGGAGCGACCGGCAAGCGGCTGCATGCGGACGAATCCGTTTCCGACATTTTCAAAAACGGTCGGGCAACCGTTTCGATGGGCTATATAGGGCTTTATGAGGCCGCGACCGTCTTCTACGGTCCGGAGTGGGAGCACAATCCGGAAGCCAAGGCGTTCACACTGGATATTGTCAAGCGCTTTAAAGAAGTTTCCCTTATCTGGCGGGAAAAAACAGGCTACGCTTTCAGCATTTACGCAACGCCGTCGGAGAGCCTGACGGATCGTTTCTGCCGCCTGGACAAGCAGAAATTCGGCAGCGTCAAGGATATTACCGATAAAGATTACTATACAAACAGTTTTCATTACGATGTCCGGAAAAAAATCAATCCGTTTGAAAAGATCGATTTTGAAAAAGACTATGAGCCGTATTCGGCCGGCGGATTCATCCATTACTGCGAATTTCCGTCTTTGGTCGACAATCCGGAAGGACTGGAAGCTGTCTGGGACTATACTTATGACCGGATTGGCTATTTCGGTACGAACACGCCGATCGACAAGTGTTATGAATGCGGCTATGAGGGCGAATTCGAATCAACGGCTGAAGGATTTAAGTGCCCGAGCTGCGGCAATCACAATCCGGAGACGACATCGTGCATTCGCCGGCTGTGCGGTTACCTTGGTTCCGTCATTCAGCGCAAGCCGATTAAAGGGCGCCTGAAAGAAATCAACAGCCGGGAAAAACAGCAGTGTTAGTTCGTCAGCCGGGAGGGAGGCGGTGCTGCGCGAAGCAGAATCTGTTGCTTCTGTTTTTCGCCGTGCAGCTGAGAGAAGATGAATTATGCGGATTATAAAAAATTTGATTTTTTAAATGGAACGGGAATCAGGCATTCATTGTTTGTAAGCGGCTGCCACTTTCACTGTAAAGGCTGCTGGAACGCGGTTGCCTGGAATCCCAAATTTGGGAAGCCTTACACGGATGAATTTGAGAATCAGATAATTGCCGATCTGAATCAGCCCGATATACGCATACAGGGACTTTCGCTTCTGGGCGGAGAGCCGTTTGATCATCCGGCGACGCTGACGCGTCTCGTGCAGCGTGTCAGACGGGAGTGCAAAGGGAAAGATATTTGGTGCTGGACAGGCTTTACGTTCGAGGAGCTGCTGGAAGATCCCAGGAGGAGGAACATGCTGGACGGTCTTGATGTCCTTGTCGACGGCCAGTTTGATCTGGCAAAGAGAAATCTGAAACTGAAATTCCGCGGATCGTCCAATCAGCGAGTGATCAATGTGAAGGAATCGCTGGAACAACAGAAAATCGTTCTGCAGCTGCAATAGGCAGATTGCCGGGCATACGCAACAAACCCGATTGAGAGGATATTTTTCTCTTTCAGGTTTGTTTTTTTATCCGAGTGCCGATGATTGATAAAAAATGATGATCGCGATCGCTTGTGAACAGCCGCGATCTGCCGCCGCGCAGACGATCGCCATCCTAAAACACGGGACTGCCGTTCCGGATAGAGAGCGATGGGCTTCAAATGAAGGCAATCGTCTTAAGATAAGGCGGGCCCGTCGAGAATGCGGCCGGAATCATAGCACGCGTTGCAGCAGCTCGAGTGAGGCAAGCACGGCAGCACGGCGCGGCGCCGCCGGCTGTTTCGGGCCAGGAAGAAATGGATTCTTCAGCTGCAGATTCTTAGAGATCCGCAGCCGGAAAAAGGAAAATTAATATAAAAGTTTGAAAACGATTTCATTTTTTGTGAAAAAAATAACATACAATTTTCAGGATCCATGTTATACAGGAGATGTATGAAATTCATTAAAAAAAGGAGGGGCAGTAAAAATGTACGAAGCTTTATTCAAACCAATCAGAATCGGGAAGTTGGAGGTCAAAAACAGGATATCGATGGCGCCGATGGGTGCTTTCGGACTTGTCGACAATGAAGGGTGCTACAATCAGAGGGCGGCGGATTATTACGTTGAGCGGGCGAAAGGCGGCACGGGATTAATCATTACGAGCATCACCAAAGTTGAAAATAAACTGGATAAGGTGGTTTCCGGCATCATTCCGGTTGTTTCGGAAAATCCGGGGAGATTTCTGATGACCTCAGCCGAAATGACAGAGCGCGTGCATGCGTACGGAACGAAGATATTCCTGCAGCTGACCATGGGCTTCGGAAGAAGCGGAGTACCGGGCGCGCTGCTCACTGCCCCGCCGGTTTCCGCTTCAAGCATACCGAACTACTGGGATCCCTCTGTTACTTGTAACGAGCTGACCACTTCTGAAGTAGAGTGGATTGTTCAGCAATTTATTGAAAGCGCCGATATAGCGAAAAAGGCAGGATTCGACGGTGTTGAAATTCACGCCGTTCATGAAGGCTATCTGCTCGATCAGTTTACCCTGTCGCTGTTCAACAGACGGACCGACAAATATGGAGGAGATCTGAAGGGCCGTCTGACGCTGCCGGCCGAAATCGTGCAGGGAATTAAAAAGAGATGCGGCAAGGACTTTCCGGTGGGACTGCGCTACAGTGTAAAGAGCTGTATCAAGGACTGGCGCCAGGGCGGGCTTCCCGATGAGGATTACATTGAAAAAGGACGGGACCTCGAGGAAGGAATCGAGGCGGCGAAAATTCTGGAAGCAGCGGGCTATGATGAACTGAATACGGACCTCGGGACGTACGATGCGTGGTACTGGTCGCATCCGCCGGTCTATCAAAAAGAAGGATTGTATCTCCCTTATACTAAAAAATTAAAGGAGGCGGTCCATATACCGGTGATCGTGGCCGGAAAACTCGGTGTTCCGGAAACGGCAGAAAAATCGCTGGAGGACGGCTCGGCGGATATGATCGGACTGGGGCGGCCGCTGCTGACGGATCCCTACTGGCCGAAGAAGGTAATGAATCATCAGGTGGAGCGCATCCGCCCGTGTATCGGCTGTCACGTCGGCTGCCTCGGCCGCGGATTTGAAGGAAAACCGCTGAGCTGCGCAGTTAACCCGGCATGCGGAAGGGAAAGATATTATGAACCGAAGCCGGTGCTTTCTGCAAAGAAAGTGATGGTTGTCGGCGGCGGAGTCGCAGGAATGGAAGCGGCCAGAGTCGCGGCGCTCAGGGGACACAAGGTCACGCTTTACGAGAAAAGCGGCCGACTGGGCGGGCAGATCATACCCGGCTCCGTCCCTGAATTTAAGATAGATGACCGAAGATTGCTCGCATGGTACAAAAATGAACTGGAAAGGCTGGATATTCCGGTACTGAACGGTACGGAAGTAACCGAAGAGCTCGTTAGAAAAGAAAATCCGGATGTCGTCATTGTTGCAACAGGCGCCGGTGAGATCCATTTGGATGTGCCCGGCGGCGACAAAGATAAGGTGGCGACTCCCATTGAAATTCTTGAAAGCAAAAAAACGGCCGGGAAGGATGTCCTGATTGTCGGCGGCGGACTTGTAGGGTGTGAAACAGCTTTGTACCTTGCTCAGGACGGAAGAAATGTCACGATCGTTGAAGCACAGAACGAAATATTAAGCAGCGGCGGCGGCAAGCCGATTCCGCATATGAACAAGATTATGCTCATTGACCTGCTTCATCAATACGACGTCAAGGTGATCACGAATAGTTCGCTGACAGAAGTGACCGATGAAGGCGCGGTGCTGATCAACGATCAGTTCCGGAAACAGTTCCTGGCTGCAGATACGGTCGTGATTTCGGTCGGGTTTAGGCCCAATCAGACGCTTTATAATAAACTCAATGGAAAAATTGCCGATTTGTATTTGATCGGCGACGCTTACCGGGCGGCAAATATCATGAGCGCCGTCTGGAGCGGGAACGAAATAGGCCTGAACTGCTGAGAAAACAATCCCGGTGAGCCAGGTCGGCGATGCGGCGCCGGAAGCCGCATGCGAGTCGAAGTCATGTTTCTTGCCGAAAGGATCGCGTTGTATACCGGATCAACCGGATACGGGACGCGATCCTTTTGCCTGCTTCGGAAGATGCCGGCCGGCGCGGGGAACTTATCGGTTATTAAGGTTATTAAGCCTGATTGATTCCGTTGCGATGAGTTTAAAACGGCCGATGCGCCCGGTTTATCGGCTGCTATGATAAGTTTAAACGGCCGGCGCAAGAAGTTTAACGATCAGTGCAGAGGATTCGAACATGGACAAACCCTCTGGGGCGACGGATTCGGTCATGCCGGCCGTTTATTCGGTCAACATGGGAGCGGTATCGGTCAGCACCGGCGGTTTATCGGTCGTGAGTCATTGTTTTTCGGTCGGCTGCGGCCGCTTATCGGTCTGGGGCGACGGATTCGGTCATGCCGGCCGTTTATTCGGTCAACATGGGAGCGGTATCGGTCATCCCGGGCAGTTTAACGGTCGTGAGTCATCGTTTTTCGGTCGGCTGCGGCCGCTTATCGGTCTGGGCGATGGATTCGGTCATGCCGGCCGTTTATTCGGTCAATTTGGGAGCGGTATCGGTCATCCCGGGCGGTTTATCGGTCGTGAACTGCCGTTTTTCGGTCGGCTGCGGCCGCTTATCGGTCTGGAGCGATGGATTCGGTCATCCCGGCCGTTTATTCGGTCAGCTCTCTTTCTCGATCTCGTCCATCCCGCGGTTAGCGAGCTGATCTGCCCGTTCATTAAGCGCGACGCCGTGGTGTCCCCTGACTTTGTTAAAGGTAATCGATTTTTGTCCGGCGGCCAGTTCGTTCAGCCGGATCCAGAGTTCTTTATTTTTGACAGACGATCCGCCCGCCGTTTTCCAGCCTTTTTTAATCCAGCCCGGCACCCAATTGTTCATTCCGTTGACGACATAAGCACTGTCAATGTAAAAGGCGACGGGAATGTGGTCGGTTTTCAAAGCTTCAAGAGCTTTAATAGCGGCGGTCAATTCCATGATGTTGTTTGTCGTGTTTTTCGCGCCGCCGCAGAGCTCCTTTGTATGTTCCCCGAATTTAAGAACAGCTCCCCAACCGCCGATGTTCCGTTCACTCTGATTGCCTCGGCATCCGCCATCGCAATAGATAATAATAGTGTTCAAATGCCTCACTCATTTCGTCTGATGATTTCTTTTGCTCCATTATATCAAAGGAGCCGGAAATCCGGCGACCGAAAGCAAGCAGGTTTGAATCCGATCCGTCGGCCGAAGTTAAAAATATTGCAAAAGATTCCGACGTATAATGTATATACGCAGGAATTCAGAATTCGTTTTTCTCAAATGAATAGATCGCTGCAGGATACTATATACTGGGCAAAAATAATGATCCGACTCTTCAGTTTTCTGCTTATATGCGCGTACATGCGGATCCAGGCTGCTGTGAACGAACGATATAATCGTAAAAAGATTTCGATGAAAATGTCATGATCGTTCGTATGCTGTAAAATAAGACTAAGGACACCCGGAAACAGAGAAAAACTGTTCGGGAGAACAGTCAAAGGATGAACGGAAAGATAAATCTGCTTAATGAGGGGTGTTTGTTTTGAAAGTTGCGGTACTGGGGGCCGGTGCGATTGGTTGCTTCTTCGGCGGGCTGCTGGCCAGGGAAAAACAGGATGTGACGTTTGTGGCAAGAGGTCGGACCCTGGATTACCTGCTGAGTCACGATCTGATGGTGAAAAGTATCAACGGTGATTTTTCGCTGCCCGTCAAAGCAGCAGACGCTGAACATCTTCAGCGGCAGGAGACGGATTTTGACTTTGTTCTGCTGTCGGTAAAATCGACGGCTCTGACAGACGTTATGCCGGCGCTTCGGGTACTCACCGGCCAAGGGACCCGGATTATCTGCCTTTTAAACGGAATCGGCAATGAAGAAAAACTGGCGGATGAATTCGGCGCGGACCGGATAGTCGGAGGTTCGGCTTTTATTTCAATTATCCGTGAAGCTCCGGGTATTGTGAATCATGTCGGGGAAGGCACTCTGGTCATCGGCGGGTGGCAAGGGGACGGCCCGGCCGGCGTCCCTAATAAGAAACTTGACGAATTGGCAGGTGTTTTGCGGTCGGCAGGGATAAAGGCGGAAGTGACGGATCATATTCGCCGGATCAAATGGGAAAAGTTATTGTGGAATATTACTTATAATCCTGTAACGGCCCTTACCGGGACCAGAGTAGGAGAGGCGCTGGACGATCCGGATGTGCGGCGGCTTCTTCTCGACATGAAGAGTGAATTCATGAAAACGGCACGTGCCGCAGGAGTGGCAATCAGACCGAAATTCTCCGATAACGTACTTCTTCCGAATAAAGAAGTCCGGAATCATAAGACGTCCATGCTGCAGGATCTGGAGAATGGCAGGAAAATGGAGCTGGAAGCAATACTCGGTTTCGCGATTGAGGTGGCTCACGAGCATCGTGTTCCCGTTAAAACGATTGAAAGTATTTATCATCTTCTTTGTTTCATTGAAAGAAAACGTACTTTATCACAAGGTGTCAGATAAGCATTTACCGGAGCCGGGCGTCACTTTCGCTACATGAATGAGCGGCCCTATTGACGGATTGAAGTCTCTGAACGCAGGAGCGAAACAATGTGAATTGAAGCGCTTGATGCGGCTGCCCATTATCGATTTTTCGACGAGGGGCAGCTCTTTAACTTTGCGGCACGCCGAGCCGTTGGCTGGAAGTTTTTATTTTATCAGCGGATATTCTGCCGGGACAGTTTCTCTTTTTAAGTAAATTTTAATAAAAAAAGGCGAAAATAAACGATGACTATTGACATGCCGTATGATTTATTGAATCAGGGCCGGTGTCCGGTCCGTCTTCGGCGGAGAAACGGCAGACCGGTTTCATGAATTTTTGGCTATCATCAGCAGATAAAAAGCGTGGAATGGAGTGGAGAACGTTTTAAAAGTTTTTATGCAAGGACAGAAATGTAAATGTGGGGAGGCAGATATATGAAATTCGCCGGGAAAATTTCATGGCTTTTCTTTACTCTTCTCCTTTTTCTCATCGCCGGCGGCCTCCTTGTCGCGGGAGAAGTGGACAGCCGATCCGGCCGAGTGAGCACTCCGCAACAAGTAACGAAAAAGGAACAGACGACAGTTGAGCAGAAGAAAGTGAGTACTCCTGCTAAATCGGCGGCGAAGAATGTTCTGCCGCAGGAAGTGAAGCTTTCCGCACCGTTTACCAGTCAAAAACCCGAACTGCCGAATGGCTGCGAAATTACAAGCCTGACCATGCTTCTCAATTCGGCGGGCGTTCCTGTAGATAAGATGACACTTGCGGCGAAAGTAAAAAAAGTGCCTTTTTCTTCAGGAGGCTATCAGGGGAATCCGAACATCGGTTTTGTCGGCAATATGTATCATGGTGATACCGATGACCCGGGATTGGCGGTTTATCACGGACCGATAGTGGATCTGGCAAGACAATATCTGGGCGGAAGAGTCATGGATCTGAGCGGAGACGGATGGGACCAGGTTGAGCAGCGGCTTGCTTCAGGGACTCCGGTATGGGTTATTGTCAGCATAAATTTTCAGCCCGTACCTGAGGGAGACTGGCAGACCTGGCACACCCAGCAGGGAGACATGCGCATCTCTTTTATGGAACATTCGGTTCTTGTGACGGGCTATGATAAAGATAATGTCTATTTTAATGATCCCGAGATGAGCAGCGGCGGCAGTAAGGCGGATAAATCAGATTTTGTCGAGGCGTGGGAACAGTTCGGAAGTCAGGCGGTCACCTACACTAAGTGAAACCGATGAATGTCTGTTCCGGCCTTGACAGCATCTGGGAAATCATTCCTCCTGCTAATCCGCGATGGTCAGTGGCATCATGCAGCCGGCCGGGTGATCGAAATCTCCTGCCCGGCTTAGACGGAGTTTACGGAATACTTGTTTCAAATCAAAAAATATCGACGAACGGCGATTATAATTCGCTGGACGTCGATTTTTTTATGGCGGGCGGCTGCTTCTTCGGACTCGGCGTCGCCATTTTCAGCAGGGCCTGTTCCGGCCAACTCTGAAACAAGACGCGGGATAATTGTCCCGGATTTATAAAGGATTTTCCTTTGCAAGTGAGCAGAATGCCCTTATTGGAAAAATGAAAAGCTGTTAAAGAAAGTCTAAAATGTTTTAAATGTTATCCGATAATAAGTATGAGCAGTGTTTATAATTTCCTATGAAAGTGAGACCTATTTACGTATAAAAGCTGTATAAAGGTTCGAAAGTTGCGGGCATAAACGGCTGTAATGTTGCAGGCATCAAAAATCTGGTTTATATTGAATAATATACAGCTAGTTTGCAAATCTCTTTTCTAAATGGCAAAGCTGCTGAAAAGCAGTGGCGCAAAGTCACAGATCTAAGGCGTGATTCGCTATGATGGCTGGACTGCCGTATTTTTCTCATGTTTGAGCGGAAACGTAAATGGAGGGAGTTTTTATTTTGCTTTTTGGGGATTTCCGTTTTTTGCTTTTTCAGCCTATCTTCATGCATCATTCCGCCCGGCCTGATAAATGATGATGAAAAGCGGCACTATGCATGCTCCTCGTCCTATAGAAATGGATTTCATCTATTAAGTTTTTCCTATAAAACAAGTTCCATATTATGACAAATTCTATTTTTAATTTTTTGCTGCAGTGGGGGTGTGGATCACATTGAATCCAAATCGCGGTTTGACAGTAATCGGCACATTTGCAGCGGCGGCCGCGGTGACGGCAGCAGCCGGTATAGTACCGTCGCAGGTTTCCGCTCAGGAATCTTTTCAGCCATACGAAGGACAGGCAACGGATGATCTGAATGTCCGCAGCCTGCCGGGGACCGATCAGCCGAAGATCGGCCTGTTCTATAAGGGACAGACATTTAATGTCATCGGAATCGCGGGGAAAAGCGAGGACGGCAATTGGCTGAAAATCCAATACAAGAACGGCGTTGCGTACGTTGACAGTGCTTATGTTGTACAAGTGTCTCAGCCTGCGGCACCGTCACAGGCAGTACAGAGCGTTACGGCTTATCAGGGCACAACCACTGATAGCCTGAACGTCCGGTTCCTGCCCAGTCTGACAGGGACCATTCTGACGACTCTGCGGAGCGGCACTACGGTGACCGTTACCGGAAAAACGGCGGACGGCTGGCTGCAGATTAAATATAATAATGGATCAGCCTACGTATCTGCGGCCTACGTTAAAAACGCCGGCACTTCCTCGGCGTCGTCGACAGCGAAAGTGCTGTACACGGGGACGACGACGGATGACCTGAATGTGAGAACAGGAGCATCGACGAGCAGTACGAGGCTGGCCACGCTGTCCAAGGGGACCAAGGTAGAAGTGGTCGGGACGAGCGGGAACTGGCTGCAGATTGTGTATAAAGGCGGGACGGCGTACGTGTCCGGGGATTACGTACAAAAGGCCGGGAGCTCGGGCTCTTCGTCGACAGCGAAAGTGCTGTACACGGGGACGACGACGGACGACCTGAATGTGAGAACAGGAGCATCGACGAGCAGTACGAGGCTGGCCACACTGTCCAAGGGGACTGAGGTAGAAGTGGTCGGGACGAGCGGGAGCTGGCTGCAGATCGTTTATAAAGGCGGGACGGCGTACGTGTCCGGGGACTACGTACAGAAGGCCGGGAGTTCAAGTTCCTCCTCGACAGCGAAAGTGCTGTACACGGGGACGACGACGGATGACCTGAATGTGAGAACAGGAGCATCGACCGGCAGTACGAGGCTGGCTACGCTGTCCAAGGGGACCAAGGTAGAAGTGGTCGGGACGAGCGGGAGCTGGCTGCAGATCGTTTATAAAGGCGGGACAGCGTACGTATCCGCAGACTATGTGCAGAAGGCCGGGAGCTCGGGCTCTTCGTCGACGCCGAAAGTGCTGTACACGGGGACGACGACGGACGATCTGAATGTGAGGACGGGGGCGTCGACCGGGAGTACGATACTGGCCACACTGTCCAAGGGGACTGAGGTAGAAGTGGTCGGGACGAGCGGGAGCTGGCTGCAGATTGTGTATAAAGGCGGGACAGCGTACGTATCCGCAGACTACGTGCAGAAGGCCGGGAGCTCGGGCTCTTCGTCGACGCCGAAAGTGCTGTACACGGGGACGACGACGGACGATCTGAATGTGAGGACGGGGGCGTCGACCGGGAGTACGATACTGGCCACGCTGTCCAAAGGGACTGAAGTGGAAGTAGTCGGGACGAGCGGGAGCTGGCTGCAGATTATCTATAAAGACGGGACAGCCTATGTGTCCGGGGATTACGTACAGAAACAGGACGGCTCATCGGCTTCGACCGATCCCTCCGCTCCCGGCGGGACTTCCCAGACGACATCCAGCAGTACAGAAGGCCTGATTACGACAGACGTCAATTTCCGCAAGGGGCCGGATACGACGTACGGAATTTATCAAGTGATTCCGGCCGGAACAACAGTTGAATGGCTGGCGGATGCACCGAATGGATGGGTTAAAGTCAGCTATGGCGGAAATGACGGTTATGTTTACGGCGATTATATTAAAAAAGAAACGTCAACAACGACACAATCCGGAAATAATGCCTATAAAACGACGAATTATCCTATTTCATTCTCGCAGGCTCTGGAGGAAGAGCAGCAAGTCAATCAGTCGTCTCAGCTTGCCTATTATCTTAATCCGAAGAATTTTGCACAGGGAACCCCGAGCTATTTTCAGTTCCTGCAGTTATCTTCATTGGCCAATATCAGCCTTTCGGATATGAATCTTATTTTATCCGGCAAGGGCATTTTGTCCGGTTATGGATCAACATTTATCGATGCTGCAAAGAAAAACGGTGTAAATGAGGTCTATCTTGCTGCACACGCCATGCTTGAAACAGGAAACGGAACGTCCAACCTGGCGAACGGAATCGTATATAAAGGAGTCAAAGTTTATAATATGTTCGGGATCGGTGCCTATGATCAGGATCCCGAAAACGCCGGGGCAGCGATGGCTTACAGCGAGGGATGGACAACGCCGGCGAAAGCAATCGAAGGCGGAGCGGCCTGGATCGCCAAATATTATATTTATAATTCGGTCTACCAGCAAGATACGCTGTACAAAATGCGCTGGAATCCGTCGGCCCTGGTTGCGGGCAGCGCAGCGCATCAATATGCGACGGATGTCGCCTGGGCCGTCAGTCAGACATCGATGATCGACAGTATGTACAGGCAGATTGCCCAATACAGCCTTGTATTTGATATTCCTCAATATAATTAATTAAAAATATGAGCACTTTTAAGCTTATCCGGACAGTTCGGAGGCTTAAAAAATAAGCGCCGGAAAGGTTCCTTCTTCCCGCGCTTTTTTGTATTTCGGATTTTACGGTCAGACGAATTGATGCGATCGTCCGCTCAAGGTAACGCCGGGCAGCGTCAATATACAAGTAGCCGAAAAGAAATTATTATCCGTCTGAAAAAGAGGAGAAGACAGCGCAATAATGAAAAGCCGATCATGAATCTGCATGGCGGTCCGGCTGTGACGAAGCTGAAAGAACACTCATTTAGATATAAGCCTACTTGCTTAATTGCTTCCATTTGTTTCCGAGAAACGGAGGAACATAGGCTTCCATTTTGTCAAGCAATGTATCCGGATCGTCCGAAACCGTCAGCAGGTTAAGGTGCGATTCGTTGGCAAAGCCCTGATCAATACTGTGGCGGATCAGTGCGAGCAGCGGATCGAAATAGCCGGAAACATTCATGAGTCCGATCGGTTTTTGATGGAGCCCGATCTGTGCCCAGCAAAGTATTTCAAAAAGTTCATCAAAGGTACCGATACCGCCGGGAAGTGCAATGAACGCATCCGCAAGTTCATTCATTTTTTCTTTTCGGGCATGCATCCCGTCCACTTCAATCAATTCAGTAAGATGCTCATGAGCCATTTCGCCAAGTATCAGCCCCCGGGGCATAATGCCGATGGCTTCTCCGCCGAGCGCCAGCACCCGGTCGGCGATCTCGCCCATCAGGCCGATTGACGAGCCCCCATAGACGATCCGGTACCCCCTGTGTACGATGGCATCACCGAGGCAGCGGGCTGCTTCTTTGTATCGCGGATTGATTCCGAGATTGGAGCCTGCATAGATGCATATTGTCTTACCCATTTATTTCAACCTCCTTCGGATTGAACTTTAGAAAACCTTATATCATTGTATCGCAATTTTTTTATGGAATGCGGGAAGATAAAGAATCATTAAAAATACTTAACCAAAAACTGCTGTTCGCAGCGCTGTGAATTTTATCGGATAAAGAACGAATGGAGGATCGATTCATCCGCGGGGGAGATCATTCATCCGGGTCGTTTGAACAAGCCGCTTCCAGGTAAAGAAAACCTGCCGATGGGTGAGCCTTCAGGCAAAGCCGGGGGCCTGGCTGCGGCGGCACTAGTCGGCCGAATGGCGGGCGAACGGCTTGCGGCACTTTTATCCGGCCCTATTTAACCCGCTGAAATTTATACTATAGGGCAAAGAAAAATCCCGTACGGAATATCCCGGCTGAGTCGGGACTTTCCTTACGGGATCGATGATTCCATTTAGAAAAACGATATCTGTTCGTCTCAGGCGGCGATCAGGTAGACAGCAAAGACTGCCGCAATGATGAAACGGTAGACCGCAAACGGGACGAGTGTATAGCGCCTCAATAATTTCATGAAGAAAACGATGGCAAACATTGCCACGACAAAAGCGGTGATGAATCCAACGACAAAGAGCGGCATATCGCTTATCCTAAGGAAAGGAAGGCTTTTGTAAAAATCATAGCCGCTTGCGCCGAACATCATCGGAACAGCGAGGATGAATGAGAATTCGGCAGATGTTTTACGATCGGCTCCGGCAATAATGCCACCGGCAATGGTCGACCCGGAACGGGAAAAACCGGGCCAAAGAGAAAGACATTGAAAAAGGCCGATTGTAAATGCCTGAAAATAAGACATCTGATCGAGAGAACGGCTTTCATTACGGTGAGCCAGGCGCTCTGCAAAAATCATCAGGATACCGCCGGCGACAAGGCCGATAACCACATAGAAGGGCGAGAACAGGACGTTTTTAATAAAATCACGCGTCAGGAAGCCGATAATGCCAGCGGGAATCGCTGCGATAATTATATGCAGCAGGTTAAGATGACTGGGTCCTGCCGCCCGTTCGTTTCTGTAAAATCCAAATAAGCTCCACAGTCTTTTCCAATAAAGGACAACCACAGCCATGATGGACCCAAGCTGAATAATGACTTCGAATGTTTTGGCGGTGTTGCTTGTAAAATGCATTAAAGATCCGGCAAGAATCAGGTGGCCGGTTGAAGATACGGGTGCAAATTCGGTCAGCCCTTCTATTGCGCCCATAATGATGCCGATAATAATCTGAGTCAAAAAATTCACCAACCTTGAGCTAATGTTTTTTAGTAACAGTACATTAGCCCATATTATAGCATAATCCGATATGGCCTAAGTTTATGAGAGCATTAAAGTTTGATGAGAAATGACAGGCTGTTTTTGAAATAATAATAGATTGAGTGAGGTATCAGCATTTGTGTCGCACGAGGAGAAAAAAATAATTGTTCAAAAGGGTTGACTTATCTCATGGGCAATGTATAATGAATAACACACAAGCCAGAATGAATGGAAAAATTCTTCACGAAAATAGAAAACCGATGAGAAAGAGAGTAATAGTTTGAAGCTGCTCAAGCAAACCGGGAGGATGGGAGCCGGTGCAGCCGATCACTGTGAACCGCACTTTTTAGGTGACGGCCTGAAATCAGGAGTAGGGCCGGCCGGGTAGCTCCCGTTACAGAGAACCAAAGCAGATTTCTTGCGAAGCGTGCTGTGTTGTGCTCGAAAGTCGAAGCGCACCGGGAGCATCTTCTTCGGGAATAATCAGAGTGGTACCGCGGGTAATGTGAACAACGCTCGTCTCTTTTAACAGTAAAAGAGGCGGGCGTTTTTAAATGTCTTGAGATGAAAAAAGCCGGGGAAGGCTGTTAAAAAATTTTTTACAGCAGTCTTCATCTCTCTGAAGCGTCAGCTTATTAAATGAAGAGTGAAAAAAGCGAATGTTCTTAAACTGGAGGCTATTCAGGTGAAAGTGAAAGCAGGCATTGTCGGTGCAAACGGTTATAGCGGAATCGAATTGATCCGGCTGCTCATCAACCATCCTCTGGTCGAAGCGGAGATGCTTGTCTCCCATTCGACGCAAGGTTCCGAGATTCAGCAGCTCTATCCTCATTTAACGGATCTCCTGGACAGGAGGCTGGAGGATTTTGATGCAGATGAGCTCGCAAGGCGTACGGATGTTGTCTTTTTTGCCACGCCGGCGGGCGTCAGCAAGGACCTGCTTCCGAAATGCCTGGAACAAGGCCTGATCTGTATTGACTTATCCGGTGATTTTCGACTGAAAGATCCGGCAGCTTATGAGAAGTGGTATCGTCAGGCACCGGCAGATCCCGCACTCCTTGCCACGGCAGTCTACGGTCTTTCGGAAATTAACCGGAAGCAGATAGAGGGGGCCAGGCTGATTGCCAATCCCGGCTGTTATCCGACTGCGGCTCTGCTTGGGCTGGCTCCCGCCGTCAAAGACGGAGCGATCGATCTGAGTTCGATTATTATTGACGGAAAATCGGGCGTATCGGGATCGGGGAAAAGTGCGGTACCGGGCAACCTTTACAGTGAGGTCAACGAAAGTGTGAAAGCCTACAAGCTCGGAACGCACAAGCACACGCCGGAAATTGAGCAGGCTATTGCGGCAATGAGCGGGGAAAAAGAAAGCCTCACGTTCACGACGCATCTCATTCCGATGACGCGGGGACTGATGTGTACCGTCTATGCCACACTGGCCAAAGGCTATTCGACAAAAGAATTTCTTGAAATGTATGAGCGGTTTTATGCCAGATCGCCTTTTGTCAGAATCCGGCCGCTCGGCCACTGGCCGTCGACCAAAGAAGTGGCGGGTTCCAATTATTGCGATATCGGACTGAATGTAGACGGCCGCTCAAGGCGCCTGATCATTGTTTCCGTGATCGACAACGTGGTCAAGGGCGCCGCGGGGCAGGCTGTCCAGAACTTAAATATTATTAAGGGATGGGACGAAAAGACCGGGCTTGCCCTCGCCCCGATCTATCCGTGAGAGGAAGAGAAAAGTGGAAAATATGATTGAGCAGTGTACAGAACTGAAAGAAATAGAGGGCGGCAGCGTCGGATCGCCGAAAGGGTTTATCAGCGGCGGACAAAACATAGGCATGAGAAAGAGCAGGCCGGATATGGGCTGGATTTTTTCGGAGAAGCCTGCTGCTGCGGCGGGCGTTTATACGACGAACCTTTTTCAGGCGGCACCGCTGGTTGTGACTAAGGCGAGCATTGCGGAAAAACAGACCCTGCAGGCGATTGTCGTTAACACGGTCAGTGCGAATTCATGCACCGGCAAAGAGGGATTGGAAAATGCCTATACCACCAGAAAATGGGCGGCGGATCGTCTGAAGATTCCGGAACATGCCGTTGCCGTCGCCTCAACGGGCGTGATCGGACTGCAGCTGCCGATGGATAAAATACGGCGGGGCATTGAAAATATTTTTCTGGAGAGATCGGCGGCGCCGTTTGAACAGGCCATATTAACGACGGATACGAAGACGAAACACCTGGCCGTACAGTGCGCGATCGACGGTAAGACGGTCACCATCGGCGGCGCATGCAAAGGATCAGGCATGATTCGTCCGAATATGGCGACGATGCTTGCTTTTGTTACAACGGACGCGGCGGTTGATCCGGTTGATCTGAAGGCGGCACTGAAGACGGTGGCGGATCGGACGTTCAACCGGATTACGGTAGACGGGGACACCAGTACGAACGACATGGTACTGGTTATGGCAAACGGCATGGCCGAAAATAAAAAGCTGACGGCAAAGCATCCGGATTGGCCGCTTTTTCTCTCGGGTCTGCAGACGGTCTGCCGGGGCCTGGCAAAATATATTGCCGCTGACGGAGAAGGCGCAACCAAACTGATTGAAGTGCAGGTGAGCGGCGCCAAGGATGAGAAAACGGCCGAAGCGATCAGTAAAACCATCGTCGGATCGAGCCTCGTCAAGACGGCCGTCTTCGGCAGCGATGCCAACTGGGGCCGGATGATCTGCGCGATCGGCTACAGCGGCGCGTCTTTTGATCCGGGAAAAGTATCGCTGGCGCTCGGCGATACGCTCATGTTTGCAGACGGCCGGCCTGTTCCCTTTGATGAAGACAGGGCCAGAGACTATCTTGACGGAGACAGTATCGTAATCAAGGTGAATCTCGGCGAGGGCAACGGCGAAGCCGTTGCCTGGGGATGCGATCTGACCTATAACTACGTGAAAATCAATGCGTCTTACCGTTCATAAACCCGCTCGGCATTATTTTAATGGAGGCACACAATGGACCGTTATCTGATTATTAAATGCGGAGGAAGCGTTTTTGATAAGCTGACGCCGGCATTTTTTAAAAGTATCCGGAAAATTAAAGAAGACGGAATGTGGTCGCCGGTGATCGTTCACGGAGGCGGCCCGGCCATTTCGCAAATGCTGAAAAGGCTCTCGATTGCTACTGCTTTTCATCAGGGACTGCGCGTGACGACTCAGGAGGTTCTGGACGTAGCCGAGATGGTGCTGAGCGGGACAATGAACAAAAAAATGGTTTCCAATCTTTGCGCCGCGGGCGGCAGGGCCGTCGGCCTGAGCGGGATCGACGCCCGCCTGTTTACGGCGGAACCGATTGACCTGGAGCAGCTGGGCTATGTCGGCAGGATCGTTTCGGTTGAGCCGTCGGTGATTACGTGCCTGTGCGGGCAGGGGTTCATACCCGTCATTTCACCGGTTTCGATGGATTCGAAAGGGCAGCACTACAATATCAATGCCGATCAGGCAGCGTCCGCTATTGCCGGTGCGCTGAACGGCAGGCTCTGCTTTGTCAGCGACGTTCCGGGAATCCTGATCGAACAGGACGGGAAGCTGAAACGGCTCGAGCAGGTTTCCGATCGGCAGATTGCCCGATTGATCGCTGCGAAAAAGATCAGCGGCGGCATGATACCGAAAGTCACGGCGGCGGTAGCCGGTCTGAAGCAGCATGTCCCGGAGGTTGTAATTATCAACGGAATGAAACCGGAATGCCTCATTGATTACACGAAGGGCGCCCGGGTCGGAACAAAAATTTTTCTGGAAGAGGAGGCTCTCCATGCTTAATACAAAATCAGCTGAAAAAGTTTTCCCGGTGATGTCGGCTTACGGGCGTTTCCCGATAACCATTGTCAAAGGAAAAGGCAGTTATGTCTGGGATGATACAGGGAAGAAATATCTCGATTACACGGCAGGAATCGCCGTACTGGCACTCGGCCATGTCCCCGATGCGGTCGAAGCGGTCCTGAAGAAGCAGCTGGATACCCTTTGGCACTGCTCAAATCTTTTTCATATTGCGTCCCAGGAAAAGCTGGCTGCGATGCTGGCTGATCTCTCATGCTGCGATCAAGTCTTTTTCTGCAACAGCGGAGCGGAAGCCAACGAAGCTGCGATCAAGCTGGCCCGCCGCTATGCGCATCTGATCAAGCATAAGGAAAACGGACATATTGTTACATTTGAACATTCTTTTCACGGCCGGACAATAGCGACGCTGACAGCAACGGCCCAGAAAAAAATTCAGGACGGATTCGGCCCGCTTGTTCCCGGATTCCGCTATCTGCCCTTCAATAGTGAAGAAGCCGTTCAGGCAATTGCCGAAGATTCGGATTGCATCGCCGTCATGCTGGAAATGATTCAGGGCGAAGGCGGTGTCCTGCCTGCCGACAAGCCATGGATTGAGGCACTTGCCAAAGTATGCGGTGAAAAAGGCATTCTGCTCATCGTTGATGAAGTTCAGACAGGCATCGGCCGGACGGGTACGCTGTTTGCCTATGAACAGTACGGCATTGAGCCGGACATCGTCACGGTGGCGAAAGCGCTCGGCTCAGGCATCCCGATCGGAGCGGTCCTTGCCAAGAAAGCCGTCTCGCAAGTGTTCACTCCGGGCACACATGGGTCGACTTTCGGCGGCAATCCGTTTGCGACGGCAGCGGGTGTGGCGACGCTCGAAACTTTTAAAAAGCAGAATGTACTGGAACAATGCCGAAAAAACGCAGCCAGTCTGACAGAAAAATTGAATGGGCTTAAGAAAAAGTATCCCGGTGCCATTAAAGAGGTCCGCGGAAAAGGGCTGCTGATCGGTGTGGAAACTTTTGCACCGGCCATCGAATGGGTCAATCAGCTGAGAGAAGAGCATCGCGTTCTTGTCCTGACTGCCGGAAAAAATGTACTGCGCGTTCTGCCGCCGCTCGTTACAAACGAAGCTGAAATCGGTTATTTTACAGAGGCACTGGATAAAGTTCTGGGAAATTAAGAAAAAGGGGGCGTGATGACGATGGAAAAAGGCTATCTGCTTCTGGAGTCCGGCGACTTGTTCACAGGCCTGCGCGTCGGCGAGCATACTTCAGTTTCAGGCGAAATTGTTTTCAATACAAGCATGACCGGATACCAGGAAATCATGACCGATCCCTCCTATGCAGGGCAGATCATGACGTTCTGCTACCCGCTGATCGGCAATTACGGCGTTAATCCGTACGACAGCGAGCACGGCCGTATCCATATGCAAGGTGCCGTTTTCAGCAACCTCTGCTCCTTCCCCAGCCACTATCAGTCGATAAAAACCGTTGATGAATGGCTGAAACAGTCCGGGGTGCCGGGACTCGCCGGGATCGATACGCGGGCTGTTGTAAAAAAGGTGCGAAAAAGCGGCACGATGAAGGCGATCATCAGCAGCGTGCCTGAAGCCGCCGATGATGAATGGAAAAAGCCCCTTCCCCGGAATGTTGTCGAACGTGTCTCAACGAAACAGATAAAAGTCTACGAAGGGGCCGGACCGCATGTCGTTCTGATCGACTACGGATATAAAAAATCAATGCGGACCGCACTGACCGGCGCCGGCTGCAAAGTTACGGTCGTTCCTTATAACACGTCGTACGAAACCGTTTCGGCCCTTCATCCGGATGGTGTGATGCTCAGCAACGGCCCGGGAGACCCGCTTCAGCTCCAGCCCCTGTTTGGCGAGCTGAAGAAAATTACGTCCGCGTATCCGACGCTGGGCATCTGCCTCGGACATCAGCTGATCGCCCTTGCTTACGGCGCGAAAACGGGAAAGCTGCTGTTCGGGCACCGCGGGGCCAACCATCCGGTCCGTGAAACCATGACCGGAAAAGTGTGGATCACCTCACAGAATCACAGTTATGTCGTAAAGAAAGACAGCATCGACAGCCGCACTTTTATCATTACTTATCTGAATGTCAACGATGGTTCGGTTGAAGGACTGCGACATAAAACGCTTCCGATTGAAACTGTTCAGTTCCATCCGGAAGCACATCCCGGCCCGCTGGATACGCATCCCGTATTTCAGCGGTTCATTGAAAAGATTAAACAAAGCAAGGGTGAAGCGACTCATGCCGTTACGTACTGATATTAAAAAAGTGCTTGTGATCGGTTCGGGACCGATCGTCATCGGCCAGGCGGCTGAATTCGACTATGCCGGCACGCAGGCCTGTCTGGCTTTGAAGGAGGAAGGTATCGAGGTTGTCCTGATCAATAACAATCCTGCAACAATTATGACGGATGATCAGATTGCCGATCGGACCTACATCGAACCGCTGACTCTGCCGGTCATTGAAAAGATCATTGCGAGAGAGCGGCCCGACGGCCTGATCGGTACACTCGGCGGACAGACCGGTCTGAACCTTGCCGTTTCTCTTCATGAAAAAGGTATTCTTGCCAAATACGGTGTTGAATTGCTGGGTACGTCGGTCGCATCGATTCAGCACGGCGAAGACCGGGAATTATTTAAAAAACTGATGCTCGCCATTCATGAACCGATTCCCGAATCGAGCATTATCCGCTCCTATGAAGACGGGCTGGCGTTCGTACAGGAGATCGGTTACCCGGTGATTATCCGTCCCGCCTACACGCTCGGCGGTTCGGGAGGCGGATTTGCCTACTGTGAACAGGATCTGGATCTGGTGCTGCACAGAGGGCTGAGTCTAAGCCCGATACATGAAGTGCTGATCGAAAAGAGCATAAAGGGCTGGAAAGAAATTGAATATGAAGTGATGCGCGACGCGAATGATACTTGCATCATCGTCTGCAATATGGAAAATGTCGATCCAGTCGGCGTGCATACCGGCGACAGTATTGTCGTCGCCCCTTCGCAGACGCTGTCGGATGTACAGTACCAGATGCTGCGCAACGCTTCGCTGAAAATCATCCGTGCTCTGAAGATCGTCGGCGGCTGCAATATCCAGTTTGCCCTTAATCCCGATTCCGACGAATATGCGATTATCGAAGTCAACCCGCGGGTCAGCCGGTCATCGGCGCTGGCGTCGAAAGCGACCGGCTATCCCATAGCCCGGGTTGCTGCAAAATGTGCGGCCGGTTTTCATCTTGATGAAATTCTCAATCCGATTACAGGAACGACCTATGCTTCGTTTGAACCGGCCATTGATTACATCGTCGTAAAGATCCCCCGTTTTCCGTTCGACAAGTTTACGGAGGCAAGCCGCAGCCTCGGAACGCAGATGAAGGCGACGGGTGAAGTAATGGCGATCGACCGGACATTCGAAGGTGCGCTGAATAAAGGGATCCGTTCACTGGAACTGGAATTCAGCGGGCTGGATAATCCCGGGCTGCATGATCAGCCGGACAGCGTCCTCGAAGAATCTCTGCGTCAGGCGACCGATCTGCGGCTGTTTGCGATCGCCGAACTGTTCCGGCGCGGACGGACGGTTGCAAAAATAAACGATCTCACGAAAATTGATCCATGGTTTTTGAACGCCGTGAAAGGCCTGATCGATTTTGAAACAAAAATCAGTCGGCTTTCATGGCCGGATCTCAGCAATGAGCTCCTTATTCAGGCTAAGAAGATCAACATCGGCGATGCGCGGCTTGCCGAGCTGTGCGGGGTCAAGGCGGAGGACGTACGGGAAAAAAGAGAGTCGATCGGCCTCGTTCCGTCCTATAAGCTTGTGGATACGTGCGCCGGAGAATTTGAAGCACAGACGCCTTATTATTATTCCTCCTGGACGGGCGAAGACGAGGCGGCGGTCGACGGCAGAAAGAAGATCCTGATTGTCGGCTCGGGGCCGATACGGATCGGGCAGGGCATTGAGTTTGATTATTGTTCGGTTCAGGCGACGCTCGCCGTCAGGAAGAAGGGCTATCAGGCGATTGTTGTCAATAATAATCCGGAAACAGTCAGTACGGATTATTCTGTTGCCGACCGGCTTTATTTTGAACCTCTGGCTGTGGAAGACATTCTGAACGTAGCGGAAAAAGAACATGTCCAGGGGGCACTTGTCCAGTTCGGCGGACAGACGGCCGTCAATGTTGCCCGATCTCTTGAAAAGGCGGGGATCCCAATCCTGGGCACGCCTGCCGACGGCATCGATGAACTTGAAGATCGGGAAGCATTCTATGCGCTGCTCGCTGAACTCGGCATACCGCATATCAAGGGATTAACCGTCGACCGGCTTGAGGATCTGCCGGCGGCCGGCGATACGCTCGGCTACCCGATCCTTGTGCGTCCGTCGTTTGTCATCGGCGGCCAATCGATGTTTCTTTTCTATCGTTCCGAGGAGCTGCAGGCTTACATCCGTGCCGACCGGCATCTGGGCCCGCAGTCCTTCCCGCTTCTTGTCGACCGCTACATGCCGGGAACCGAGTGCGAAGTCGATGCAATCAGTGACGGCGGACACGTCACAATCCCTGGCATCTTTGAACATGTGGAACGGGCGGGCGTTCATTCCGGAGACAGCGTCGCCGTGTTCCCGTCGCCCACCCTGCCGGCCGCGGTCAAGAAGGAAATCGCGGCGGACACGGAAAAAATTTGCCTGCGGATCGGTGTGAAAGGCCTGATTAACATTCAGTTCGTGGTCGTCGGCAGCACAGTTTATGTCCTGGAAGTGAATCCGCGCGCCTCGCGGACCGTGCCGATTGTCAGCAAGGTGACCGGCATCCCGATGGTGGAAAAGGCTGTCGGCATTCAGCTCGGCGAACGTCTGGCGGATCAGGGGCTTGTTTTCGGCTACTGCCGGGATCCCGGATTTTACGCCGTCAAAGCGCCCGTATTCTCTTTTGCAAAACTGAATGGGGTCGATCCCGTGCTCGGACCGGAAATGAAGTCAACCGGGGAACGGCTCGGAATGGGAAATACAGTTTATGAAGCCTTCGAAAAAGCATTTTTTCTCGGAAAACCGAACCTGTTTGCCGGGCCCGGCCGGAGAGATGCCGTACTTTGGTCGGTGGCGGAAAGGCAGAGAGAAGAAAGCGTGCCGGTCGTCAGGCGGCTCGCCGCGAAGGGATTCAGGATTATTGCGACCGGGGATACGGCCAATTACTATCGGAACCGGGGCGTCGGGGTCCTGAAACTGGAGAAGGGGTGCGAGGCGGTCCGCCGCCTTTTCGCAAGCGGAAAAACGGCCGCTTTTCTGAACATACCGACGGCAGGCCGCAACGTCCATTCATTCGGCTTCCGAATGAGGGCGCTTGCCCTCCGCTATCGGATTCCCCTTTATACGTGTCTCGACACCGTTGCCGAGGCGCTCAGCGCAGCCGGCACATCTTCTTCAGGTACCGTTCACACGCTGGACGAATACCGCGACCTGACCTATACGACTAACTGAGGAGTGACAAACATGGTTAATGATTGTACGATTTCTACACTGAAAGGCAGGGACTTTCTGACAATCGCCGAGTTTACAACAGAAGAAATTCATACGTTCCTGCAACAGGCGCTTGACATGAAGCAGCTGCAGAAAAAAAATATTTCCCATCCTTATTTAAAAGGCAAGACACTGGCCATGATTTTTGAAAAGTCGTCGACTCGGACACGGGTTTCATTTGAAGCCGGCATGTATCAGCTGGGCGGTTCGGCGCTTTTTCTCAGCAGCCGGGACATCCAGATCGGCCGCGGCGAGCCGATCCCGGACACGGCAAGGGTGCTCTCCCGCTATGTGGACGGCATCATGATCCGCACGTTTGCACATCAAAAAGTGGAAGAACTGGCCCGCTATGCCGATGTGCCGGTGATCAACGGACTGACCGATACTCATCATCCGACTCAGGTGCTTGCCGATCTGCTGACTGTTTATGAACATAAGGGGACGCTGAAGGGGCTGAAGGCCTGCTTCATCGGCGACGGCTATAACAATATGGCTCATTCTCTTCTTGAAGGTGCCGCCGCTGTCGGCATGGATATGACGGTTGCCAGCCCGGAAGGCTACGAACCGGACAAAACGATTTTTGCCGCGGCAAAAGAACGCGGGGCGGAAAACAGCTGTAAAATCAGTTTTACTCATTCTCCTCAGCAGGCGGCGCAAGATGCCGATGTTGTCATTACCGACGTCTGGGCGAGCATGGGCGAAGAAGCGGAAAAGGAAAAACGGCTGCATGATTTCAACGGTTTTCAGGTGAACGAAGACTTGGCCCGCCTGGCAAAGAACGATTATCTTTTTCTTCACTGTCTGCCGGCTCATCGCGGCGAAGAAGTAGCGGCCGGTATTATCGACGGACCGCATTCCGTGGTTTTCGACGAAGCAGAAAATCGGCTGCATGCGCATAAAGCGATTATGAAGTGTCTGATGGAAGGCAATTGAGAACCATTATAAATAAATTTTTCAATCATAATAAAGGGGAGGATTTTATAATGGCTAAAGAAAAAATAGTATTGGCGTATTCAGGCGGTCTCGATACTTCGGTATGCATTAAATGGCTCCAGGACAAATATAACTACGATGTTGTCGCCCTGAGCATCAATGTCGGCGAGGGCAAGGACCTGGCGATGGTGAAACAGAAGGCGCTTGACGTCGGAGCGATCAAATCCTATATCGTTGATGCGGAAGATCTGCTTGCGGAAGGCTATCTCGCCCCGGCGCTGAAGGCGAACGCACTTTACGAGGGTGTTTATCCGATCTCTTCCGGGCTGTCGCGGCCGCTGATTGCCAAGCTGCTTGTCGATGTCGCCCACAAGGAAGGCGCGATTGCCGTCGCCCACGGCTGCACCGGCAAGGGAAACGACCAGGTCCGTTTTGAAGTGTCAATTCAGGCTCTTGATCCGTCGCTCAAGGTTGTCGCTCCGGTTCGTGAATGGGGGATGACCCGTGACGAAGAAATCAAGTATGCGGAAAAGAACAATATACCGATCCCGATTGATCTGGACAATCCATTTTCCATTGACGCCAATATCTGGGGCCGGGCATGCGAAGCCGGCGTTCTGGAAAATCCATGGAACGAAGCGCCGGAAGCCGCTTTTGAATGGACCTGCCCGATTGAAAAAACACCCGATACACCCGAATACATCGAGATCGCTTTTGAAAAGGGCATTCCCGTTGCTTTGAACGGCGAGGCGATTTCTTTTACGGACATCATCAAGAAGCTGAATAAACTGGGCGGGCTGCACGGCATCGGACGGATCGACCACGTGGAAAATCGGCTCGTCGGCATCAAGTCGCGCGAAGTATATGAAAATCCGGCGGCATTGATTCTGATCCATGCCCACCAGGCACTGGAAACGATCACACTGACTAAAGAGGTATCGAAGTTCAAGCCGCTGATTGATAAGGAAGTCTCACAGGTCATCTATGACGGCCTCTGGTATTCGCCGCTAAGAGAAGCGCTGTCGGCATTTGTTGATAATACGCAGCAGGTTGTTTCCGGAAAGGTGCGTGTCAAGCTGTTCAAGGGCAATGACTTTGTCGTCGGCCGCACGTCGGATCAGAGCCTGTATAACGAGAAACTGGCGACCTACACGAAGGGCGATGCATTCGACCACAACGCGGCCGTCGGCTTTATCAAACTGTGGGGGCTGCCGACGAAAGTCAATGCCGAAGTGCACAAGAACGATAGCGAAACGAGCGAAACGGAGGCAGATCATGGCGAAGCTATGGGGCGGCCGGTTTACGAAGTCAACAAATAAATGGGTTGACGAATACACTTCGTCGATTGCTTATGATAAGGAATTGGCGGAGGAAGATATCGAGGGGAGCCTTGCCCATGTAAAAATGCTGGGTGAATGCGGCATTGTCTCCCGGGAAGAATCGGAGACGATTCAAAAGGGACTTCACGCAATCCTGGAAAAGGTGAAGAAAGGTGAAGCGGCTTTTTCCATTGATCAGGAAGACGTCCATATGAATATTGAAAAGATGCTGATCGATGAAATCGGAGCAGTCGGGGGCAAGCTGCATACCGGCCGAAGCCGCAACGATCAGGTAGCGACCGATATGCATCTTTATATGCGGAATAAAACGAAAGAACTGATCGGACTTCTGGAAAATGTCCAGTCCGCACTGCTTGAGCAGGCAAAACAAAACGTGGATACCATCCTTCCGGGCTATACGCATCTGCAAAGGGCGCAGCCGGTATCGTTTGCCCACCATTTGCTGGCCTATTTCTGGATGTTCGAGCGCGACAAAAGCCGGCTTGCGGACAGCCTGAAGCGGATCAATGTGCTTCCGCTCGGCGCCGGGGCGCTTGCCGGAACCACGTTCCCGATCAATCGCCGCCGGGTGGCCGAACTGCTCGATTTTGACGATATTTATCCGAACAGCATGGATGCCGTCAGCGACCGTGATTTCGTTGTTGAAGCTTTGGCCGATTGTTCGCTGATCATGGTCCATCTGTCGCGCCTTTCCGAAGAAATGGTGCTGTGGAGCAGCCAGGAATTTCAATTTATCGAACTGGATGATGCGTTCTGCACCGGTTCCAGCATCATGCCGCAGAAAAAGAATCCGGATGTCTGCGAGCTGCTGCGCGGAAAAACGGGACGCGTATTCGGCCACCTGATCGGCCTGCTCACGGTTCTAAAGGGACTGCCGCTCGCCTATAACAAGGATATGCAGGAAGATAAAGAAGGCATTTTCGATACGGTCCGGACGATCAGCGGCGCGCTGCAATTGCTGGAACCGATCCTGAAAACGATGACAGTCAGAAAGGAGCGGATGCGCCGCACGGTTGAGAAGGACTATTCCAACGCAACGGATATCGCCGACTATCTGGCCAAAAAAGGCCTGCCGTTCCGGGAAGCTCACGCCATTACCGGGAAAATGGTTCTCTACGCGATTGAACAGGGCAAATATCTGCTTGAACTCGGCATGGACGACTACAAGCGGTTCAGCCCGTTGTTTGAAGAAGATATTTTCGAAGCGCTGAAGCCGGAAAATGTGATGCGTGCCCGCGAAAGCGAAGGCGGCACCGCCCCGCATCAGGTTGAAAAGCAGATCAAACTGGCCGAACAGAAATTAAATCAGGCCTGACTGAAAAGCCGGAATCGTTTCCGGATGATAAATGAAAGGGACCTTCCTATAAGAATCAATCTGTTCGAAAGCTTTCGATCCTTCATTTTAGTATCGGGGCTTTTTTTCTGCTATGATAGGTTATATCCTGTCGGGATTGAAGACCGTTTTCGGGGCGGCGGCTGAATACGCCGTCCTTTGATCGGCTGTCGGATGGAAGGACTGAATGAAATTTGCAGGAGACGGCACTGAATCATGCAGAAGAAAAAACAAGGCTTAAAAAAACGGCGGGAGGAAAGCATCTCTGGCTGGTCGTTATTTTAGGAGCGCTCAGTGCGTTCGGCCCGTTGTCAATGGATATGTATCTGCCCTCTTTGCCATTTCTGACTAAAGATCTGCAGACGACGACATCGCTCGCTCAAATGAGCATTACCTCCTGCCTGATCGGACTCGCAATCGGCCAGATGGTTATCGGTCCTTTAAGCGACAGTCACGGACGCCGGGGTCCGCTGCTGGCCGGACTGATTCTGTTTACCGTGACATCCTTTTTATGCGTCATGATCACTTCGATCGGCTGGCTCATTTTTCTGCGCTTTGTGCAGGGGCTTGCGGGATCCGCCGGCCTTGTCATCTCGAGAGCGATCGCGCGTGATTATTATTCCGGAACGGCACTGACCAAATTTTTCTCGATGCTGATGGCGGTGAACGGGATTTTTCCGATTTTGTCTCCGATTGCGGGCGGTTTTATCCTGCGTTTTACTTCGTGGCACGGTGTCTTTGTTGTTCTCGGAGTGATCGGGTTTATTCTTTTCCTCGGGGCCTTGTTCGGTTTGCCCGAATCGCTGCCGTCCGCTGAACGGGTCAGCGGCGGAATGGCCGGCTCTTTTGCGGCAATCGGCCGGCTGTGCCGCGACGGGCAGTTTATAAGCTACGCCGCCGTTCAGGGATTGATCACGGGGGCGATGTTCTGCTATATTGCCGGATCTTCATTTGTCCTGCAGGATCAATTCCATGTTTCATCGTTAGGTTTCAGTCTGTTTTTTGCAATAAATGGCTTTGGTATCGTCATGATGTCGCAGCTGGCCGGGGCTCTGGCCGGAAGAGTGGACGAACGGAAAATTCTGCGGACAGGCACACTGATTGCAGCATTTGGCAGTATTGCCTTATTTGGCAGTCTGCTGCTCCGTCCCGCTCAGCTTTTCGCTGTCATGATTCCGCTTTTCTTTATTGTCTCGATGGTCGGGCTTGTGAACTCGACGGCTTTTTCAATGGCCATGCAGGGTCAGGGAAAAGCGGCCGGGAGTGCCTCGGCGATCCTCGGACTGGGCATGAATACAATCGGTGCGCTGCTTTCGCCGCTGGTCGGATTGGGCGGCAGCCAGACTTATTTTCCGATGGCGCTTTTAATCGCTCTTTGCGATGTAGGCGGATTTCTTGTATATCTGCTGTTTATTGGAAGAAGAACGGCCTGAACGGTCGAAAGACAAGGGAAGTCATTCAGTTGAAAAAATTTTTTATCGATTTGTATCAGATCCGTCCGAGCCAGCTATTTCTAGATCAGGACAAAGTCGACCGCTTAAAGGATTCGTTTGATCCGCTCAATATCAGAGGAAATATGCCGCTTCCGATTAGAAGGAACGGCGGTGAGTTTTATTTTGCGGACGGACACGCCCGGGCTTTTCTATATGATCTGAATAAAATTTCTCTGATTCCCGTTTTCCTGGACGAAGACGATTCGGATGCAGATTTGTATCAAATCCGCCTGAAGTGGTGCAGAGAGCAGGGGATCGTGTTTATCAGCGACCTGAAAGAGCGGATTCTCCCGCACGGACAATTTGAAACTCGCTGGACCAGGCGCTGCCGGGATGAAGCCGAATCTTTGGAAAAGCGGCTGTAATTTTATTCGCGGGATGAAATGTCTCCGAAAAACAGGTCTGAAACCGGCAATCATTCAGGCGATCTGTATCGCCGCACCGCGATGGAGTTCGTTCAGGTGATGGAGTTCGTTCAATAGTAAGAACAGGATAAAACAAGGTTGCCTGAATAATGAGACAGCCCTGTTTTTGGGTAAAGATAGGATACGTGTTTGATCAATCATCGACAGAAAACGCTGCTTTTACACAACTTTTGATAACACTCACAGAGAGAACCCTACACGAAAATTAAAACAATATTTTATACATGCCGATGCCAATGAGTATTAAGCCAAAGAGAATATAGACATAATCACGTTTTCCTTTCCTTGCTTTCATAAGAAAACCTAGTGAAAGTATCAACACACCGCCTACAAGAGCAATGATTTGATCGGTCATTTATATCAACCCTAATCTATTTTACTTTAAGAAACCGAGCCAATATCCGACGATGCCTAAACCGAATAATCCGAAAATCAAGATGATTGGATTAACCTTCTTCCGAAGAAGATACACCATCAGCAGCGTTAGACCGAGCGCAGGCAGTCCGGGCATCAGTTGGTTAAGAATGTCCTGCACCGTTGTTGTAGCCGCTTTCGTTTTGGAAATGACCAGCGGAATATTGATTGTTGTCCATTTTGTCACCAGGACACCCATCACAAACAGTCCTAATACTGTAGCCCCTTCAGTCAGTTTGGGCAGAAGATTACCGCTCAGGTCCTTTATCAGGGACAAACCACGATGGTAACCGTAAGTCAGGCCATACCATTTTAAAGCAAGCCGGATGATGTTAAAACCGAAGAAGAAAATAATTGGGCCGAGCCAGGATCCGCGCAATGCTAAAGTGGCGCCCAATGCCGCTAAGATGGGGCGAAGTGTTCCCCACATCAAGGGATCGCCGACACCGCATAAGGGGCCCATCAGGCCGACTTTTAAACTTTGAATCATTTTCGTATCAATTTTTTCTCCGTTGGCACGTCCCTGTTCAAGAGCTGCCGTCACACCTACAACGGGCCCGCATAATCCGGGGGTGACATTGAAGAACGTTAAATGACGCTTTAGTGCGGCAACCTGATCTTTTTTATTCTTATAAACACGTTTGATGATTGGAATCATATCGACACAAAATGCCAGCCCGTGAATCGTTTCAAAGTTAAAAGATGCCTGTTGGAAATTTTCGAAAATAAATGTTTTAAATAAGTCACCTTTGGTCACTTTAACGGGTTTTTGATCTGAAGTTGTCACCGCTTTATTTTCACTCATCTTTTTCATCTCCTTAATCGTCTAATTCGTCTTCTGGTAATTCCTCATCTGAAATCGCTCCGGCGTTTGCAGCAGCTAAAGAAGCTGAAGGTTTAGAGAATTTCGGATTAAGCTCTATATAAACGATGGCTACAATTAAACCGACAACTCCCCATGAGAGCAGGCTCAATTTCAAATAACCGCCGAGAATAAAACCAAGATAGAAGAATGGCATTAAATATTTAACACTCATCATGTTCAAAACCATTGCATATCCAACGACGACGATAAATCCGCCGGCGACCGCTAAACCACCGGTTACAACTTCCGGCAAAGCATTTAACATATTCTGAATCATTGTGGGATTAACAAATATGGCAACCAGGGTCGTTGGGATGGAGACACGCAGTGCCTGCACAAATAGAGCAGAGAAATGCAATGCCACTATGGCTGTAAAATTGGCTTTTTCAGCTTCTCTATTTGCTGCATGTTGAAAGGCAATGGTGATCGATCGGGCGATAACGGTTAAAACCTGTCCTGCGGCAGCTACAGGTAAAGCAATGGCAATACCTTTCGCAATACTCTGACTGCCTACGATAACCAAAATCGTTGAGATTGTACTGGCTAAAGCTGAGTCCGGAGATTGGGCGGCGCCGATGTTCATCCAGCCTAAGGCAATTAATTCAAGTGTACCTCCTAAAATAATACCGGTTATCGGATCTCCAAGAATTAAACCGGTTATTGTACAAGCAATTAAGGGCCGGTGGGTTTGAAACTCATCAAGAACGCTTCCGGCGCCGACAATTGACGACCATAGAAAAATAAGGATAACTTGAATAATCGACATTTTCTATTCTCCTCTTTTCTATTCTTGGAATTTCTCCTTTATTTTTTCCAGAATATCAGTGTGCGGATCCGTTTTCACAACGCGAAGATCTAATTCTACACCTAATTCGTTTAATCTTTTAAAAGCCTCCGCTTCTTCCTTATCGATAAAGACAGCTTTATTGATTTGCTTCTTTCCCTCACGGAATTGCATTCCGCCGATGTTTAAATAGTTTAATGGTATTCCGCCTTCAACAAGTTTCAGGACTTCCATCGGATTAGTAAATAAATAGAAAATCTTATCATTTGCGTATTTAGGATTTTTGAAGACGGCAATCGCTTTCGGCACATCGACTATATTCACTTTGATACCCGGAGGTGCTGCTTGCTTTAAAAGAGTCTTTCTGATCGGGTCATGAAATACGTCTTCACTTACAATAATGATGCGATCGACATCTGAGCCCTTCGCCCATACAGTTGTTACCTGTCCGTGAATGAGACGGTCATCAATCCTTGCTAAATTGATAATCATTAAAAGTCACCTTCATCCGGTTGTTTCTGTAATTCTTTACTGAGTGCGCGTGTATAAGCGGGAGATGCCTGTATAATGTGCTCTACGGTTTCAGAGACAGTCCCTTTGTCCGCGGCTTGTGCCAGTTCCAGACAAATAGGAAGGGACATTCCTGCAATTACATCTTTAACTTTGCCCTTCATTGCTAAAGCCGCGGATACGTTATAAGGAGTGCCGCAAAACAGATCTGTGACGACGAGTGTACGATCGCTGGAAAGGCTATGATCGTCAATGGTTTTTTCGATTTTCTTCGAGAGGTCGGTAAGCCCTTCTCCCGGCTTAAAAGACAAAGGATAGAAACTTGGAGATTCACCAAAAATCATTTCAACAGCATTTTTCATAGCTATGCCGGTAGTGCCGTGGCCCACTAAAATAAAATCCATCATATTGTCCCTCCCATGTTTGGAAATCAGCCTCTGGATTTACCTCCTGCCACGTTGGTCGTGACGCCTGTTATATAGCCGGCCCGATCTGAAAGAAAAAATGCAACTAAATTGGCGACTTCAGATAATTTGCCGCTTCTTCCGAGCGGGGTCGTTGTGGTGCTGCTATATCCCCTGCGGAGCTGGTCAACGGTTATATTGCGTGTATAAGCCAATGCTTCTTCATATGAAGGAGTTCTTAACCCGGTTGCTTCAAGAATACCGGGTGCTACACCTACAACCCGGATATTATTTTTTCCGAGTTCTTTGGCCCATGACCGTGTGAAACCGTTGATTGCTCCCTTAGTCGCAGAGTATGCGCTTTGTCCGACGGAGCCTTCCAGGCCTGCTTCGGAAGACATATTAACGATGACGCCCCTTCTCTGTTTTGTCAGATAACGTAAAACGGCTTGAGTCGTAAGAAAGACTCCCTGTACATTCACGGAGAACATTTTTTGCAAATCTGTTAAAGAAAGTTCGTACTTACCGCTTTGATTTTTTGTATCTACGACTAAGCGAGGAAGATTAATACCTGCATTGTTAACAAGACCATCGATGTGACCAAAATGGGAGACTGCCGTTTCAACCATATGATTGACCGATTCTGAATCCGTGACATCCGTTTGAACGAATAGAAGATTATCGTTAAAATAAGAGCCCTCTCTTAGATCAGCGTTGACTACTTTGGCCCCATCCTGAATAAGTTCTTGAACAACCGCATGACCAATGCCTGAAGATCCGCCCGTTACAATGAAAACACCCTCTTCAATACCCAACCAGCTCAAAGAAAACACCTCTCATTTGTGATTACCAGCAAGTGATCACCTTCACTTGCTATAATATAACGCATGTATACGTTTGCAATATGTATATTATAAAACGCACATTTGTGATATATTATTTATGGTAAAGGGGGTGGAGGCTATGAGGCCTTCCGCAGACAAAATAAACAGCTTAATTAAAGCGTCAGAACTTTATTATTTACATCATCTCAATCAGAATCAAATATCCGACGTGATGCATGTTCATAGAACCGAGATCAGCCGCATGTTGAAGGAGGCAAAGAAGCTGGGGATTGTTAAGATTAGCGTAGATACAACTTTCGGTTCAGCCAAAAATATGTCGAAGTTTTTTGAACGGGCGTTTGATTTGAAGACCGCCTTGGTTGTCCCGGATGATCAGGCCGGATCATACAAAGAAGGTTTAGACACGCTGGGACTTTATGCAGATTCCTTTCTTCACTCTTTGATTAAAAGCAATACGACCATCGGATTATCATGGGGACAGTCTTTGGCGGCAGTCGTTGATAAGTTTCAGCAGGATGTATTTCCAAAAAATATAACGGTTATTCCCTTGATTGGAGGGCCGCGAGGATCGCTGCCGGCCCCATATCATGCCAATTCTATTGTCCATCGCTTAGCATCAAAAATTACAGATGCCATTCCTTATTCTTTAGACACGCCCGCTTTAATCAAAAGTAAAGAATTAAAAGATGAGCTTTTAGACAATCCGAATGTAGAAAAAGTCATAAGCATGTGGCCGGATTTGGATGTTGCCATTTTCGGCATTGGCAGCAGGGAATCTTCAGGAAACAAATCGTGGCAGCAATTTTACAAAGAAACGTCTTTTGCGAGCGGACTGGGAAAGATGGCTGCCGGAGATATTTTATCTCAACCTTTTACGGCGGAGGGGAAAATTCTTAAATTGCCGGAGATCAATATCATTGGTATGTCACTGGATCAGTTGAGGAAAATCGATCGCCGGATTGGAATAGCGGCTGGAAAGCAGAAAGCCGGAGGCATCCTCGGCGCATTGCGGTCCGGCCTGGTTACGGATCTTATTACAACTTATTCAACGGCTCTGGAAATTAAAAGTATCTCACAAATGTGAATATTGATGATGGCATCTTGATTTTTTGCATTAACACCGTATATTATAAAAATGTAAAAAACCAGCAGGCCACCTATCACAAATGTGAGGAGAATAAATATGGAAAGTATCGGCCTAAAATTACATGGTAAGAAAGATCTTCGTGTTGAGAGCTTTGATTTACCTGACATTAAAGAGGACGAGATTCTGGCGACTGTTGTCAGCGATACGATGTGCATGTCCTCGTGGAAATTGGCCATGGAAGGGGAGGATCATAAGAAAACTCCCGATCATTTAGCTGAAGATCCTGTATTGATCGGTCATGAATTTTCCGGAAAAATATTGAAGGTTGGCAAGAGATGGATCGATCAGTTTCATGAAGGCGAAAATTATGTCATTCAGCCAAACTTAGCAAGAGACGATACACCTTTCGTGCCGGGCTATTCTTATCCCTATATAGGGGGCGACGCAACAGCGATTATCATTCCGCCCGAAGTAATAGAACTCAATTGTCTCATTCCATTTCATGGACAGGCTTATTATGAAGGATCATTATGTGAACCCCTTAGCTGCGTTATCGCTGCATTTAATGCTCAATTTCATTTGATTCCGCATACGTATGATCATGAGATGGGAATTAAAAGAAACGGTAATTGCTTAATCCTCGGCGGTACGGGTCCTATGGGCCTGCTTGCCATTGATTATGCACTGCACTCCGACCGAAAACCCGAACATCTTGTAGTCACGGATATTAGCCAGGAAAAACTGGATAGGGCCAAAAAGCTATACCCGTCGGATGAAGTAAACGTGCATTTTGTTAACGTTAATGGGCTGAGTATCGAAGAACAAAAAGCTGGGCTTAAACAACTTGTCGGCGGAAATGGTTATGATGATATCCTTTGTATGATTAGCGTTTCTCCTTTAGTTACTATGGCGGGAGAACTGTTAAATGCCGACGGATGCCTGAACCAATTTGCCGGTCCGATGAAGAAAGATTTTTCCGCTCATTTAAATTTCTACAACGTGCATTATAACTTTACCCACGTTACCGGTACTTCAGGCGGCAATGCAAAAAATGAGGCGGAGGCCGCTCAGTTAATCGCAGAGAGACGAGTGAATGTTGCCAAAGTCATTACCCATGTACTAGGCCTGGATGCGGCGGCTGAAACTACGATGAGTCAGCCTGATATAGGCGGGGGCAAGAAGTTAACGTATACTCATAAGAAGTTCAGTAGAATTGAACTGGAAAAAGTTGATCCGAAATCTCCTTTGGGTGAAATTCTGGAAAAGCATGACGGCCTTTGGTCTCCGGAGGCCGAAAGATGGATCCTCGATCATGAACCTGATATGACTGAACAGGATACTGTAAATTAATATATTTTACGGTCATAAAAGAGTTAAAGACGGCAGAAATTGACTGATGATTTTTCGGGGGGGAACTGTCCATCTGTCTGATCATTTGGTTCATTATTCCATGGTCAACCTGTCCGTAACTCAAAAATTCACAATCTGTTCCTGCGCAGAAAGAGAGCGGTACTTTCTGCGCTTTTTTAAGTAGATATATTTCACAAATAAGGATATAAAAAAATAAAATGGAATCCGCTCATCCGTCATTAAATGGGCAGCGGATGAAATAAACGAAGAATTCTGATCAGACGAGTTCACAAATTTGTGTTCTCTCTTTTTATTTTTAGGGGTTTCTATTAAAAATAAGTTTTTTCTATGATTAATGAATAATAGGCTGGAAATCGGTCTGAATCGTTAATATATCTTTATGGACGGCACTTTTTCTTAACGCCGTTTTTTATAAAAGAAAAAACGGGGAGGGGATCCGAACGTAAAAAAAAGATAGGCCTGGAGACTTAGTAAAAATTAATTCTTGAAACGGGTCAAATTCGCTCGTTCTATTGCTAAAATATAGCATGAAAAATAAATTCAGGGGTCCTGCTGTCTTTCATTGCCGGTGCCGCCGGCAATTACTTTGCCCGCCCGCATGTGCATGTGGCGCTCTTAAACGTCACACCCGGCTTTGCGGTGTTCGGCATCATTGTCAGCGTCGGCATCAGCGTGGTTGCCGGACTTGCGCCGTCGGCCAAGGCAGCCAATCTGGACCCGGTCGAATCCCTGCGCCGATATGAATGATGCATTCGTAAAATGATTGCGCCGCATGCCCGTTCGGAACGCAAATCCGGAATACGGAAGCTTCCCGATCGTTTCACGGTTTTTGTCTTTATGCGGACACAAATATTATTTTCCCCGGACAGTGCTTTTCACGATGTGCACGCCTGCTTTGAATGAATCGACGGCCGTTTTCCGTTTTAAATACGGAAGTCCGGTTTTTCTTCGATAACTTGTGCACACTGCTTCTTCTGAAAAAGATCGGCCGAATGGCTCAAGTACGGGATGGATCAATTCTTATAAAAGGAAACAGGGCGTCTCGCAGCCGGAAAACCAGTCTGTGAGACGCCCTGTTTTGAAAAAAGGTCCAAAATCGAAGCCTTGTTGCCTTAATAAATTCTAAAATCAGGCCTTATTGATCAGGCAGCCGGATTCTGAGTGATCTCGACGTCGACGTTAACCTTGATCTTGTTGCCGACAACCAGGCTGCCGTTAGCCAGTGCCTGGCTCCAGGTCAGTTTGAAATCGCGGCGGTCAAATGAGAACGCCAGGCTGGCGCCGCTCCGCTTCAGACCGTACGGATCGTCGACCGGCGCGCCGACTTCTGCATCGAATGAAATCGGTTTGGTAACATCCTTAATGGTCAGATTGCCTTCAACTGTGTATTCTTCATCGTCTTTTTTGGTTACCGATGTAGAGACAAAATGAATTTCCGGGAACTTTTCGACATCAAAGAAATCGGCGCTTTTCAGATGATTGTCACGATCCTCATTTCTTGTTTCAATGCTTGCTGCATCGATCTTGGCATCAATAGCCGTGATGGTCCCGTTGTCGTCGGTTGTCACGGTACCCGATGTGGTCTGAAAATTGCCTCTGACGTTTGAGAGTCCCATGTGTTTCACTGAAAATGATGTTTCTGTGTGTGCGCTGTCGATTGTCCAGTTTGTCAATTAAATCCTCTCCTTTTAAATCCAATAGTTTATTTGATGAACGCGTCCCGTATTCGTTCAATCGGGTTTTCCGGAACCGGGCCGGGCATCCCTCATGCGGATTCCGGGACAACGGTAAAACACTTATGAACTTACTCGGTTTCCAGCTTTGCCAATGACTGCCGCCGCATCATCCTCGTTTGTCCCTGCGAATGGACGGGCGGCCGGTCACTGCCGTTGTATCATGTCCCGTCCGTTTGTCAAGGGCAAGCCTGGCGGCCGATCAATGTCCGGGCCGGATCTTCCGGCCGTTTCAGATCTTTGAAATTCCCGGGCCGGCTCCAATGATAGGCCCATTCCTACACCTCCTTTCAATCTGTAACTGAATCTGTTACAAGATTTCGAAACTGAATCATTTTTCCGGAAAAAGATGATCCAGTACATCTTGAATGTTTTGGCTGGCCAGTTTTTTCTCAAGCGCCATCTGGGCTCCGTGAAATGCTTCTTCAAGCACTGCATTAATACGTTTTCCAACCGGACAATAGGGATTGGGATTTTCGTGAACGGCAAAAAGCTCGTTGTCCGGTTCAACAGCCCGATAAACGCGAAGCAGAGAAATCTGTGCCGGAGGTGATGCCAAGGCTGCACCGGCCTTTCCGGCCGAGGTACGAATCAGATTCGCCTTTCGCAGCATGCCCAGGATCCGCCGAATGACAACCGGGTTGGTATTGACGCTGGACGCAATATAATCCGAAGCGAGATCATCATGGGGCTTTGAGGCAATCAGTGCCAGAATGTGAATTGCGACGGCGACCCGTGAATTAATCAATTCCCTCACCACCTGTAACTATTTTAATTACAAGATTAATAAATGTCAACACTTTGTCAAATTTATTTTTTTGAAATTCGAGTATCCCTTCAGTTCATTGTCCTTCTGTGCCGTCAATTGACGATCGGCTCTTCCTGGAACCGTCGATTTTTTGAAAAACGGAGAGTGTTAGTGTTTACACGATTAATAAACTTCTGCAACAGTCGATAAACTCCTGTCGCGGTTGATACACCGCGTATACCTGCCGACGACCGATAAACTCCCTGTAATGACCGTTAAATCAGGCACGACGACCGAAAAACTGCTGCTAACGGTCGATAAATCAGGCGTAACGACCGAAGAACTGCCTGCGATGACCGATAAAACCAGTGACGACCGAAAAGCTTTGCCTCACGACCGATAAACCGGACATAACGACCGATACCGGGCATACAGCGACCGAAAAACTGCTCGGAATGACCGATACCGTCGCCCGGGACCGGCAATCGGCAGCAAATCGATGACAAACCGGGAACAACAATCGCTATATCTCCAGCCGCGGGGTTAATCAATCAATCGGGGACGAGCTTGCTGTTCTAAATGATTCACATTTATTGATCCGGTCCGTTGGATGTCGATTTTTTTGTTGTTGTCGATAACCGGCTTTTCCCGGCGATTTTCACCACAATTTACTGGGATACGCGGCAGGCCGAAGAAAAAGATCGGGTGTTTCCGCTATGTAACGCCTGTCCGTGCCGGACAGCCCTCTTTTTCAGCGAAATAAATCGCCGTTCGCAGAACATTCACAGCTATAGCCGGCAGTTCGTGCCAGCCGATTGTTTTTCGGAGGAATCACCGGTGCTTTTACGCTGAGGCCTGCTGGGTAGCTGGGTTGAGCGGGGATACTCATCTTTTGAAAAATGATTCGGCAAAAATTGTTTTAAGACAGGGCCGACCTGAGTGACTGGATGGCCTGTGCACGGTCCTGTTTTCCGAAAATGAATGATCCGGCGACAAAGACGTCTGCCCCGGCGTCTGCGCACGACTTTGCGTTTTCATGGTTGATTCCGCCGTCAACCTCGATTTCAATTGGCTTTGAGTGACGCGAGATCAGACGGCGTGTCTGTTTGATTTTTTCGATCATACCGGGAATGAACGTCTGTCCGCCGAATCCCGGGTTTACAGTCATGATCAGGATGAGGTCGGCACTGTCCGCCACATAGTCAAGAGCGGATATCGGAGTGGCCGGGTTAAGCACGACACCTGCCCGGGCTCCGCACGCATGAATGAGCTGCAGTACGCGGTGAAGATGAGGGCAGGTCTCCGCATGGACACTGATTATATCGGCCCCGGCTTCGGCGAAAGCCTGAATATAATTTTCCGGATTCGTGATCATCAAATGCACATCGAGCGGCAGGCGGGTATGAGGGCGCAGACTTTTGACGACGTTAGGTCCGAAAGTGATGTTCGGGACGAAATGGCCGTCCATGATGTCGACATGGAGATAGTCTGCCCCTGCCTGTTCGACTTCGGCAACTTCGGCAGCCAGTTTTGAGAAATCGGCGCTTAATATAGAAGGAGCAATTTTTTTCATATTCATCCATCCTCAGAACGATTATTTTTCCTTAACCAGTTTCTCAACACGTCCGTCGGGATAACCGATCAGAGCCTTATCAGTCATGTTGACAAACAGTCCATGCTCAACAATTCCGGTGACATGATCCAGTTCATCTGCGAGTGCCTCCGGATCTTCAATGGAATTCAGATGAAGGTCGAGGATATAATGCTGAGCATCTGTAACAAAAGGCTGTCCGCCGGTTGTCTGACGCAGCTGCGGTCTGTATCCTTTTCCCGCCATGAGCGCTTCGACGTGCTTCCAGCCGAAGGGAACCACTTCAATCGGCAGAGGAAAGGCACCCAGCCGGTCTACCTTTTTTCGGCTGTCGACGATCCAGATACGTTTGTCCGAGGCTTCGGCGACCAGCTTTTCATAAAGCAGCGCGCCGCCGCCGCCTTTAATGCCGTTCAGTGACGGATCGACTTCGTCCGCACCGTCGATCGTCAAATCAATCTGCTTCACATTGTTTAGGGACTGAAGCGGAATCTGCCACTTTTCGGCCAGTTCGGCTGTTTTTTGCGATGTTGTCACGCCGGTGATTGAAAAACCGTCGGCAACTTTTTCGGCCAATGCTTCAAGAAAATAGAAAACGGTTGAGCCTGTTCCGAGTCCGACTGTCATGCCTTCTTCAATTTCATCGATGGCCTTCCGGCCTGCTGCTTTTTTTCCGTCCATAGATCATATCCCCCAATTTCCTGTATATGACCGGCTGATTATAAACAAGCCGGCCGGTTGAAAAATTCCGGAAGTATCCAATGTCTGCGGTTTCACGAGTATAAGAGACAGCGCTCCGCCTTTCCGCGCCGCCGCCGGGCTGCCTGATAAAAAGCCGATACACATTTGGCGTGGAGTTTTGAATAGGTGAGAACACACCTTTTCCATCATAACACTTTTTTTATCAGCGGCGATCTTTTGCCCTGACCGCTTCCAACGATTTCGTGAATAAAAAGGAAGCCGGCACCGATATCATTGCCGGCTTCCTTTGCAGAAAAAATTTTTAAAGCGACTTTTTCATTGATTCGAAACTTTTTCTAAGATCGAGTGCAACTTCAGGATAGTCGGTAATCAAAGCGTCAATGCCCAATTCAAAGGTCTTCTGCATATTTTTCGGCTTGTTGACTGTCCAGGCGCGGACTTTGACGCCGTGTTGCTGAAGCTGCTTTCCGGTGTCGGACAAGGCGGAAGGTTCCCACAAGTGCTGAGCGGATGCGCCGACCTGCTGCGTGTAGCGCCACGGCTCGGCCAGGCGTTCCCAGAGCAGCAGAGCCAGATCTGCGCCCGGATCGATTTTTTTCAGCCGAACAAGCGATTCGTGATTGAAAGATGAATAGACAACGGGCAGATTCGGCCGGTACTGGCCGACCAGGCGGACAACACGCTCTTCGATCGTCGGATAGGTGTTTCTGTCCGTCTTGAATTCTATATTAAGCACTCCCGGAAAATCGGATAATAGTTCCAGAACTTCTTTGAGTGTCGGCACCCGTTCACGCGAATATTTCGGGGAGAACCAGGAACCGGCATCCAGTTCTTTGAGTTCATGCAGTGTGAAATTTTTAATCTGCCCCTTGCCGCCTGTGGTCCGGTTGACTTTTTCGTCGTGCATGACGACAACTTCTCCGTCCTTTGTCAGATGAACATCGAGTTCGATGCCGTCGCTTCCGACCCGCATCGCTTCTTCAAAAGCAGACAGCGTATTTTCAGGACGATTTGCTTTACTGCCGCGATGCGCATAAATGGCAGTTTTCATCGAAACATCCTCCTCCATACATCACAGAAGCCATAAAATAGAATAAATGAGTTCTTCTTCCTTATAATAATATCGGCGCAAGGAGGCTGCATCCGACCGTTTATAAAAGAACAGAGAGACAGTCATTGGATTATTTGCACCCGCGCCGCGGAATCCGTGTTCACCCGCCTTTGTGAAAAGGGACGCAACCTCATGTCATACTGTAACATGAATAGTTATAGAAAACGAGAGGAAGACAGTCATTATTCATCTTTTTTACGAAAAAGATCAAGAGCGTTCATTTTTTCAATAAGATTTAGGCTCTTGTAAATGTATGGAAAGGCAGACGCTGTCTCCGGCGGTATCAAATCGATTATTTTCCGGCAGGCTGCATGGCGATCGAGCGGAGCACATTCTTCAGAATCTTCATGCCGATTTCCCCGCCCATGGTCATAATCGATTCCGGATGGAACTGTACAGCGCTGATCGGCAGACTGCGGTGTTCGACAGCCATAATCACGTGGTCTTCCGTTTCGGCGATGGCATGCAGTTCCGACGGCAGCCGGCTGGCACAGATCGAATGATAGCGCCCCGCCTTAAACCGTCTCGGCACGCCTTGGAACAGAGAAGAGCGTCCGTCATGGATCACGAAAGACGACTTTCCATGTGCCGGGACGTCCAGTTCCTTCAGCTCGCCGCCGAAGTAACGGACAATTCCCTGCAGGCCGAGACAGATCCCGAAAATCGGCAGCCGGCGCTCGAGGCAAAGGCGGATCGTCTCATTCATTTGAAAACGGTCCGGTTCGCCGGGACCGGGCGACAGGACCACGAGATCGGCCGGTTCGCTGCCGTCTTTAATCTGTCTCCGGGCTGCAGGACTGCGGCGGACCGTGACCTCGGCGCCGAGTTTTTGAAAGTAGCCGGATAACGTATGGACAAACGAATCCTCGTGGTCGACGAACAGAATATGAAGATGTTTTCCCGGCTTTCGGCTGTCAGGCTGTTCCCGGTTCAGGTTTTCAGGCAGGCTGTCCGTTTCAAGAGCTTCCATAAGTGCTTCCGCTTTTGTCAGTGTTTCTTCTTCTTCATTTTCCGGAACAGAATCGTAAAGCAGTGTCGCGCCGACACGAATCTGGGCCGTACCTTTTTGTATGTGCAAGCTTCTCAGCATGAGGCCTGTGTTCAGGCTGCCGTTGAACCGGAACCAGCCGATGGCGCCGCCGTACCAGCCCCGCGGCGTCTTTTCGTGTTTCTCGATCCAGTTCATGGCTTCCAGCTTCGGCGCTCCGGTGACGGTGACCGCCCACATATGCGTGATAAATGCATCCAGCGCATCGAAATCCTTTTTTAGCAGCCCCTTAATGTGGTCAACGGTGTGAAATAAATGCGAATAGGTCTCGACCTGGCGTCTGCCGATCACTTTAACGGTCCCCGGCACACAAATCCGCGATTTATCGTTTCTGTCCACATCGGTGCACATCGTCAGTTCAGATTCCTCCTTCTCCGACCCGAGCAGCGTCTTGATTTGTTCGGCATCCTCAATGACCGAACCGCGGCGCCGGATGGTACCGGAAATGGGGCAGGTTTCCACGGTGGCTCCGTCGACCCTGACATACATCTCCGGGGAACAGCCGACCAGAAATTCTTCTTCGTTTAAATGGATGAGGAAACCGTACGGGCTTGGATTGATTTCCTGAAGCCGGCGGAAAACAGCCGACGGCCGGCTTTTGCAAGGACGGGACAGCACGCGGCTGGGGACGACTTCAAACAGATCGCCCTTTTTAAAAGCCGTTTTTGCCTGGCGGACCATCTCGGCATAGTCGCCGCTTCTGTCGGCAAAAGCGGCGGGCGCGCGGTTATCGCCGTCTGAATCGAAGGAGAAACGTCTCCCGCTGCGGGCCAGCCCATCAGTCGTCCTTTTTTTGTAGCTGAATTCGTAGGAAAGCTTGTAGGCCTCTTTTTTTTCACGGTCCGCCACAAAGAGTTCATCCGGAAGATACAGTTGCAGGTCGTTTTGTTTCGCTTCTCTTTTTTTGTACATCGGCAGGTGCTCAAATTGATGGATCAGATCAAATCCGAAAGCCCCGTACAGTCCGAGAAAACCGTCGTCAATCTGAAAGAGCCGTCGAAACTGCCTCAGTAAGGTAAAAACAGAAGGGCGCCGTGTCCGGTCTTCTTCCTTAATCCGATCATCGCTGTCTGTCCGGATGGTTCCGGATAATTCTGTGTCGCTGTTTTTTGCAAAAGCTAATGACGGATGGGCTAAACATTCGTTTAAATAGGCCAGGATCACTTTTCCGCGTTCATTCAATGCACGGATATGAAAAGCGTTCCCTTTCGCCGTAAGTTCCAATGGGGGATTGATAAAGCCGATATCCCATCGGGAATAACGGCCGGGGAATTTATAAGTGCTGGAGAAAAATGCGCCCTTGTGATCGTCGAGCCGATTCAGCAAGGACGAAACAGATTTGTCTGCCGGACAGGAGAGACGGCCGCGGGTGATGCGCAGGCCTTCGTCTGTCGTATAGAAGGCAGCCCCGCGTGCAGCGTTGGCATCGGATGAAAGACTCAATAAAAAAACCTCCCGTATAAATAAATTATACAGAAGAGCAATTCTGATTCGAAATCGAAAAATGAGCGTTTTCTGCTGAAACCCTCATCAATCTTTTAAACTTTTCTTTTCTCAGGCTCTGCTCTTCTTTGCTCTTCTCAACTTGACTGAACTGACTTCATCATACAGGGAAAATAAAAAAAATTCAATCAGTAGAGTCGGAGATGGAGGCGGCAACACTTGCAGCCGATCGGCCGTCCGCTCCCGACGCCGCTCCGTCTTTCACCGGGGAAATGTCCGCGGCAGGTGGAAGGAAAAAGATTCTCCTCTGAGATCGTCGCGCCGGGAGGCGGTTCCGGTTCTGCTCCATTGCCCGGCACGATCAAAGTAAAAAACTTACAGGTGATGAAAATGCTGTCGTATGCTGGAAATTCCCCGGGAAATTTTGCGGGAAAAGAAAGCGCTGCGCCGCTTTCATAAAAACTATTGCAACTTTTAAATCATTAGCATACAATCAGAATGCATGAAAAGGCATGACTATTGATCCTATTAACTTTCAGGAGCAAGTGAAAAGATTTTTTGATTCTCAAATACATATACATACAAAAAATGACAGGCTTTCGGGCGAAATCGGAAATTTTCCGCTTTGAGCCTTTTCTTTTTGGACTTCAGCCGTCCGGAAGCAATCATCGGTTCATGTCTATCAGAATGTATGAAGGTGATGATGTAATGTTTGCGAAAATGAAAAGAATACTGATTGGCCGGCCGCTCAAATCAAATGAAATCCACAGTCAGAAGCTGAATAAACTGAAGGCTCTGGCTGTTTTATCGTCCGATGCGCTCTCATCGGTTGCTTACGGGCCTGAGCAGATTCTGATTGTGCTCGTCATGGCGGGCGCTGCCGCGTTATGGTATGCGCTGCCGATTTCACTTGGAGTGCTCGTCCTTCTGACTGCGCTGATCCTGTCCTATCGCCAGATTATTTTTGCCTATCCTCAGGGCGGCGGAGCGTATATGGTATCAAAGGAAAATCTTGGCGTGAATTTCGGTCTGATAGCCGGGGGATCGCTGCTGGTCGATTATGTTCTGACGGTCGCCGTCAGTGTTTCAGCGGGGACGGATGCGATCACTTCCGCATTCCCGGCGCTCCGGGCCTATAACGTAACGGTCGCTGTTGCGATTGTTGTGATGATTACGATTCTGAACCTGCGCGGATTGACCGATTCGGCCACTCTGCTTTCTTATCCCGTCTACTTCTTTGTCATGATGATGGTTCTTGTTATTGGCGCAGGCATTTTCGGCGCTCTGACCGGGCATACGGCGCCGGTTCATCCCCACACGGCCATCGGCACACCGGTTGCGGGAGTCGGTCTCTTTCTGCTGCTGCGCGCCTTTTCATCCGGATGTTCTGCATTGACCGGTGTTGAAGCGATTTCAAATGCCATCCCGGGTTTCAAGGATCCTGCTCCGAAAAATGCTGCGAAAACATTACTGATGATGGGCGGAATACTGGCTTCCCTTCTCGCGGGGACGGTTTTTCTGTCTTATTGGTACGGCATCCGGCCGATGAGCGACCAAACCGTACTGTCCCAGCTTGGAAGGATTATTTTCGGCAGCAGCTTTTTCTATTATCTGATTCAGATATCGACAGCACTTATTTTGGTTCTTGCAGCCAATACGGGATATTCTGCTTTTCCTATGCTTGCTTATAACCTGGCCAACGATAAGTACATGCCTCGTCCGTTTAAAATCAGGGGCGACCGTCTCGGTTACTCGAACGGCATTATCACGCTCGGGGTCATGTCGATTCTGCTCATTATCATTTTCAGAGGGAAAACTGAAAATCTGATTCCGCTTTATGCAGTCGGTGTCTTTATTCCGTTTTCGCTTTCTCAGACGGGGATGATTGTGCACTGGATCCGTGAACGGCCCGAGGGCTGGACGGGCAGGTTGTCCGTCAATCTGACAGGCGCCCTGATCTGCTACCTGATCCTGCTCATTTTTTTTCTGACCAAGTTTAGTCAAATCTGGCCTGTGTTAATCTTTCTGCCTATCGTCATCTTCATTTTTCATAAGATACATCAGCATTATATGCTGGTCGCCGAACAGCTCCGCCTGGATCTGTCGGTTCCGCTTCGGTCGGTACGCACGACGGATAACATCATTGTCGTTCCGGTTGCGGGAATAACCAAAGTTGTCGAACAATCGCTGACCTATGCAAAGTCGCTGTCCGAAAACGTGATTGCCGTCTATGTCGGGGACAGTCCGCAGGCTATTTCAAAGATGGAAAAAGAGTGGAAAGAATGGAAAGCGGATATTCGTCTGGTAACTCTGCATTCACTTTATCGAAGTATCGTCAGTCCGCTTGATAAATTTATCGACACGGTAAAATGGAAAGCGGATCAGACGGGTGCAACGGTGACGGTTGTTTTTCCTCAGTTCTATACCAAGAAATGGTGGCAGAATTTCCTTCATAACCAGTCCGGAACGCTGATTAAAGCAAGTCTGATCCGCCATGCGGATGTGGTCGTCGCCACTGTTCCCTACCATTTTAAAAAATAATCGACCGGTCGCTTCAGACAAACCGCTTGCTGTGACGGCAAGCGGTTATTTTCTTTTGGCCTCATTAAGCAATTCTTAAGAAAATACTCCTAAACTAGCAACAGAAGATTTTTCAATCATTTGATATAAATGAGGGGGAACAGCAGGCATGAAGAAGGGCTGGCTGATTGTCATTGCAGTGATTATTGTCGTCGGAGGGGGAGCATTCTGGTTCCTGAACAGGAACAGCACGGCCAAGGCACAGGTGATTATCCCGACGACGGTCGTTCAGAAAGGTTCGATTTCATCAGATGTTACAGGATCGGGGGATTTAACGCCTGCGGTCGATGAGAACATCGTGATCGGTTCGGGCGATGCCTCTAAAACGGTGTCTTCTGTGAATGTCGCGAACAACGCAACGGTCAAAAAAGGAACTGCGCTGATCACTTACACCGACGGCACGACGCTGACCGCACCTGCTGACGGAACCATCTCCAATCTGAGCCTGTATGCCGGAGACCGGGTTAGTCCGGGAAGGGCTGCTGCTCATCTGACGAATTACAGCGACCTGAATATGGTTGCCCAGATCGATGAGCTGGATATTCCGAAACTAAAGGACGGACAAGCCGTGACAGTGACCGTCAACGCCTACCCGAATCAGAAATTCACAGGGACAGTCACATCGATTGCCAACGCCGGAACGGATACGAATGGCGTGGCGACCTTTAATGTAACGATCCATATGAATCAGTCATCGGGACTGAAAGCGGGAATGACGGCAACGGCGGACGTAGTTATTCAGAAAAAAAACAACACGCTCTATATTTCTTCAGGAGCGGTCCATCAGCAGGGAGGCCAGTCCTTTGTTTATGTATCGTCGTCATCTTCCGGCGGCAGCACTTCCGCCGGTTCATACGGCGGCCGCATGAGCGGTGTCGATCATCAGCTCGGCACGCGGGTGAATGTTACAACGGGTCTGCATAATGATCAGTCGATTGAAATCCTGTCGGGACTGCGGGCAGGCGAGGTTGTGCAGCTTCCGGCAATTACCAGAGCGACGTCTGCCTCCACGACTACGACAGGAACAGGCGGACAGCTGTTCGGAGGCACAAACGGCGGCGGTTTCCGCAGCAGATTAAATGGCGGACAGGGGAACGGCAGTACCGGAGGAGGCAATCAGCAATGACCGAGACGATGATCTCCTTGAAAGAAATCGAGAAAACATACAAAATGGGGCAAAATACAGTTCATGCTTTGGACCATGTCAGTCTGTCGATTGAAGCGGGAGATTTTGTCTCTGTAGTCGGTCCTTCCGGGTCGGGGAAATCGACATTGATGAATACGATCGGCTGCCTCGATCATCCGGATTCCGGTGAATACGTACTTGACGGGAATCATGTCGACAGCCTGAAAGACTGGCAGCTGGCGGATATCCGCAACCGGAAAATCGGATTCATTTTTCAAAATTTCAATCTGCTCGGTAAACTGACTGCACTGGAAAATGTCGAACTGCCGTTGATCTATCGCGGAATAAAAGTGAAAGAAAGAAAAGAACGGGCCATGGCCAGCCTCGCGCAGGTCGGCATTAAAGAGCGCGCGGAACACCTTCCCAATCAGCTTTCGGGAGGCCAGCAGCAGCGCACTGCTATCGCCCGGGCGCTGGTCGGGCAGCCGTCCATTCTTCTGGCGGACGAGCCGACCGGTGCACTCGACAGCCGGACGAGCAAAGAAATTATCGATCTTCTGACGGCACTGAATGAAGAGGGACGCACCATTGTTTTAATCACGCATGATTTGCATGTTGCGAGGGAAGCAAAACGGACGGTCAGCATCCGCGACGGCAAACTGTATGAAGGTGAGCAAACTTTATGAATCTACTCACTTCAATCAGTATGGCGTTCCGTAATATACGCGCGAACAAAACCCGATCCTTTCTGACGATGCTGGGCATTATCATCGGCGTGTCGTCGGTCATCGTCCTCGTTTCCATCGGGCAGGGGTCAAGCAAGTCCGTAGCCGACAGTGTTAACAGTCTGGGAACCAATCTCATTACGGTGAACATCATGAATACGGATACGCCTTTTACCATGGATAATATCGGGCAGATTGAAAAAGTTTACGGTGTGAAGAGTGTTTCTCCCGTCCTGACGGGCCGTGTGACGGTACAAAAAGGGAGTACGTCGACTCAGGTCAGTCTGACGGGAACAAACGCCGGTTATTTGACAACCCGCCAGCTTTCGGTAGGCAGCGGACGTTTTATTTCAACACTTGACGATCAATATCGTCAAAAAGAGATTGTTCTCGGCAGCGAGGTTGCCCAGACATTATTCGCAAGCGGGTCGCCCGTCAATCAAAGCGTGCTGATTAACGGCAATCGTTATAACGTGATCGGCGTTCTGAATACGAAGGGCGGATCGATGGGACAGAGCAGCGATTCCTCGGTGTTCATTCCGTTTTCAACGGCGCAAAGGCTGCTGCAGACCACCCATATCACGCAGTTTTACGCCCAGGCCGACAATCAGCAGGATGTTAATATAGCGATGTCGGGGATTCAGAGAGCCATGGGGCAGGTTTACAGCAATTCGGATGATTATACAGTCATTAATCAGCAGGACATCATGAATACGATGGATTCCGTCACGCAGACGATGACCCTGCTCCTTGGAGGCATTGCCGGTATTTCGCTGCTTGTCGGCGGCATCGGCATCATGAACATTATGTTTGTATCCGTCACGGAGCGGACGAGGGAAATCGGCATTCGAAAAGCCATCGGTGCTAAAAGACGGGATATTCTTCTCCAGTTTCTGATCGAATCCACTGTTCTCAGCATGATCGGAGGGCTGTGCGGCGTGGCCGTCGGGCTTCTCGCAGGCCGGATCTACACAGCTGTAACCGGCGGACAGACGGTATTCTCGATAGCGATTATTCTGTTTGCCTTCCTGTTTTCAGCACTTATCGGCATTATTTTCGGCGTTTTTCCGGCGAACAAGGCGTCGAGATTAAGCCCGATCGAGGCCCTCCGTTTTGAATAAAAACAAAAAGAGAATCATGAGATTTTCAACACTGTTAAAACAGGGTGACAATGTGTAAAATAAGTAGTGACTTCAGGAGAGATGACGCGGTCAGGACCCCGTTTCAATGGGGGTGCCCGGAAGAAGAAAATCAACATTTTTTTGAAAAGGCACGCGGTCATCAGGCTTGGAAGGAAGGCTGAATGAGATGAGACTGCTTGCGGTTGAGGATAATCTGTCGCTGCTTGAAGAGATTGTAAAACTTCTGTCGGATGAATACACGGTCGATTCGGCGGCAAATGGCGAAGACGCGCTGTACATGGCGGAACAGAATATATACGATGCTCTGGTTCTCGACGTCATGCTGCCCGAGATGGACGGTTTTGAAGTAACTAAACGGCTGCGTGACGAGAATATCATGACACCGGTCGTTTTTTTGACGGCCAGGGATGCCGTGGATGACCGCGTAAAAGGCCTGAATCTGGGCGGAGACGACTATATCGTCAAACCTTTTCAGAATCAGGAACTGAAAGCGAGGCTATCCGCCGTGCTTCGCCGGAGTTCGCCCATGACGCTGGATCAGACATTGTGCTATAAGGGCATTGTGATCGACGAAAAGCATAAACAGATAAAAGTTGACGGAGAAGTGCTGGCCTTTACGGTCAAGCAATATGAACTCTTAGAGTACCTGATTCGCAATGCCGACCAGATCCTGACACGCGAGCAAATCTTCGACAGAATCTGGGGCTTTGATTCGGAAACGACGGTCGGCATCGTTGAAGTTTATGTCCATCAGCTTCGTAAAAAACTGAAAAAATACGGTTATGACAAGGATATCCAAACGGTAAGAGGTATTGGGTATATGCTGTCGGATCAGTGAGCGGGCCCAGCCTATGTTCCGACAAACACTGATTAAACTGGCCGCTCTGAATTCGCTCATTTTATTTTGTCTGATCAGTCTGCTCGGAGGAACCATCTATATCTATGAGCGGACTGTGCTGTATCAGGGAAGCGATGAAATTTTGACCCATGCTTCCGGTGCGCTTGCTTCGTTCAACGGCGGTGCTCTGGTTACGCGTGATCCGAGATTGCGCGATCCGAGATTAAGTTTTGCCATTCTTAATCAGAATAATGAGGTTCTCTTCTCCGATAAAATGGATTCGTTGACGACAGATACGATGAAATCGTTTTTGACGAAAACGACGGATCAAATTGTTGAAAAAAGGGTAGCCGGCTATTATTTTCATGTCCTGGTCAACAAAATTTATGCGAATAAGACAACATTAACTGTTTATTTTATCATCAACGTCGATCCGGAACGCAATCTGCTGAATACACTGCTGTCCATTATTTGGGCCGGTCTGGGATTCGGAACCCTGCTTTCGGTCGTGCTCGGCTATGTTCTTGCACGGTGGGCGCTGCGGCCGATTCAAAATGCGTGGGATAAACAGAACCGGTTTGTCGCCGATGCTTCCCACGAATTGCGTACGCCTCTTTCCATTATCCAATTAAAGACGGAAGGGCTGCTCAGGCAGCCGAAGCGCTCTATTCAGGATACAGGCGAGGATATTGCTGTCATGCTTGACGAAATTCGGCGGCTGTCTAAGCTGGTCGGCAGTCTTCTGACGCTTGCGCGTTCCGATGCCAACCGTCTGGAAGTGAGCCTTGGACCGCTGGATTTGACGCTCATGCTGAAAAAGGTGACGGAACCGTTTGCCGAAATGGCTGATTTTGATGAGAAGACTTTTGAACTGAAGCTTGACAAGAAGCCGGTTATCATTAACGGCGATGAGCAGCGTATTCATCAGCTGCTTGTCATTCTATTGGACAATGCGATGAAATTTACGAATAAGGGCGGGAAGATTGCCGTCTCCTGCAGCCAGGATAATAAAACGGCGACGCTTAGCGTGTCGGACAGCGGAATTGGCATTTCCGAAAAAGATCTGCCTCATATTTTCGATCGATTTTTTCAGGCGGATGCTTCGCGGACGGATCGAAAAGGCACCGGGCTCGGACTGGCGATCGCTCAATGGATCGTTGAGAAGCATCGCGGCAGGATTGAGGCCGACAGCAGGCCGGGCAAGGGCACCGTTTTTACCGTACATCTGCCTCTTATAAAAAAGGAAGATAAGGTTCCGCAGCTGCTGAGAGCGGGAGAAAAAAGACGGAACAGCAATAAAAACGGGAAGGGGAAAGCCAATGAACAATCATCCTGAAGAAACGGCAACTTTTGCCGGCGGCTGCTTTTGGTGCATGGTCAAGCCGTTTGATACACTGCCGGGCATAGAAAAAGTTGTCTCCGGGTATACGGGAGGGCAGGTTGAGCATCCGACCTATGAACGGGTCAAATCGGGGACGACCGGCCACATGGAGGCCATTCAGGTTACCTTCGATCCGACTGTCTTTCCTTATGAGAAACTGCTTGATCTCTATTGGACGCAAATCGATCCGACCGATGCCGGCGGACAGTTTTTCGATCGCGGTTCCAATTATCGGACCGCCATTTTTTATCATAATGACGTGCAGAAAAAACTGGCACAGCAATCAAAGTCGGCGCTTGCTTCCAGCGGCCGTTTTACAAAGCCGATCGTGACGCGCATTCTTCCGGCCGCACCCTTCTATCCGGCCGAAGAGGAGCATCAGAAATTTTACAAAAAGCATCCGGACCGTTATGCGGCGGAGCGGAGCGAATCGGGCCGCGATGCTTTTATCAAAGAAAATTGGAACCGGTAAAAAATCTTTGTTTTCCCCGCAGGTGCGGCTCTTTTTCGAACAATAGCCTGCCTTCTTTCCGAAATAATGAAAAGGCCGCTTGAAAAAACAAAAAGAGTATTGTAAACTAGTCAACAACAATATCATAATAAAAGATTCTTATCAAGAGAAGCCGAGGGACTGGCCCGATGACGTTTCAGCAACCGTTGCCCGATGTGGCGACAAGGTGCTAATTCCAGCAAGCATATGCTTAGATGCTTGAGGGATAAGAAGAAAACTGCCAACCGGCCTTCTTCTTATCGAAGAAGGCTTTTTTTACGGAAATTTCAGGGCCGGCCAGGGCTTTTGGTCAAGAAAAGGAGAGGGGACGAATCACGATGACAGCTTACAAAACGGAGACAAAATTGACACAGATCGGCAACGGTTTTGATGAACTGGGCGCCGTCAACGCGCCTATTTATCTGTCAACTGCATATCGCCATGAAGGGATCGGCGTTTCAAAAGGGTACGACTATATCCGGACGGGGAACCCGACCCGATCGATTCTTGAGAAAGCGATCGCCTCGATTGAAGGCGGAGAAGAAGGCTTTGCCTGTAGTTCCGGCATGAGCGCGATTCAGCTGGTTTTTTCACTTTTCCAGTCGGGAGACCACATTATTGCCTCCAGAGATCTATACGGCGGAACATACCGCCTCTTCGAAATCTTCGCCAGACAATACCGCATTGAATTCACCTATTGGGACGGCACAGACTATGATGAACTGGCTTCTCTTGTAAAACCGCAGACGAAAGCCATCTTTATTGAAACGCCGACCAATCCCCTGATGCGGGAAGTGGATATATCCGAGGTTTCCTACATTGCCAAGAGAAGTCATCTGCTGCTGATTGTTGACAATACATTTTACACGCCCGTGCTTCAGAAACCGATTGAAGAAGGAGCCGATCTGGTCATTCACAGTGCAACCAAATATTTGGGCGGGCACAATGACGTGCTGGCCGGCCTGGTTGTTTCCAACTCCGCCAAGATTACCGAAAAGCTGAGGCTGTTCCATAATGCCTGCGGCCTTGTACTCGATCCCTTCGATTCGTGGCTGCTGATCCGCGGAATGAAAACTCTGGCACTGAGAATGAGGCAGCATGAAACGAATGCCAGGAGGATTGTCGATTACCTGAACAATCAGCTGCTTGTGACCCGGGTTCTTTATCCCGGCAGGGGCGGAATGGTCAGCTTCGAACTCAGCAAAGAAGCCTATGTCCAGCCTTTTCTCAAGGCACTGCACCTGATCACCTTTGCCGAAAGCCTCGGCGGTGTAGAAAGCCTGATCACTTATCCCGCCACACAGACACACGCGGACATTCCGGAAGCCGACCGTCTCAAGTACGGATTGTCCAACTCGCTGCTGCGCCTGTCGGCCGGAATCGAACATCCCGATGATCTGGTCGACGATCTCGATCAGGCTTTTCAGTCCTTGAAGAAGGATGTGGTGCTGCATGGCTGACACATTCGGTTTTGCCACAAGGCTGATTAAAGAAACGGTGGCAGTCGATCCGCAGACCGGGGCGGCCAATGTTCCTATTTATTTGTCGTCTACCTTTCATCAGAAAGATTTTGATCATTATGGAAAATATGACTACAGCCGTTCGGGCAATCCGACACGGGAGGCATTGGAAGAAGCAATAGCCGCACTGGAAGGGGGCGTGCGGGGGTTTGCCTTCGCATCCGGTATGGCAGCCATTTCTTCGGCTTTTCTGCTTCTCTCTGCGGGAGACCATGCAGTCGTCCCGAAAAATGTGTACGGGGGAACGTTCCGCATTCTTACCCAGGTACTGGGCAGACTGGGGATCAGCCATACGTTTGTCGATACAACCGACCTCGAAGAAGTCAAACGGGCGATCCGGCCGAATACGAAAGTTATCTATGTTGAGACACCGTCCAATCCGACACTCAGAGTGACGGATATCCGGGCGATTTCCGAAATAGCAAGGGCGCACGGATGTCTTACCTTTGTGGATAATACCTTTATGACGCCCGTTTTCCAGCGCCCTCTGGAACTGGGTGCGGATCTCGTTCTGCACAGTGCGACCAAGTTTATTTCCGGGCACAGCGATGTTGTTGCGGGTCTGGCAGTTGCGGGCAGCGACGAACTTGCCGACAGACTGTATTTTTTACAAAATGCGATGGGTGCCATTCTCGGCGTCCAGGATTCATGGCTCTTGCTTCGGGGGCTGAAGACAATGGATGTCCGCATTCGCAAATCCGCACAGTCGGCGCGGATGATTGCCGAATTTCTACAGACACGGCCGGAAGTGCGCACGGTCTATTATCCCGGCCTGTCCGGCCATCCGGGCGCGGCACTGCAGGCCCGGCAGGCGGATTCCGGGGGTGCCGTCCTGTCTTTTGAACTGAAGGATGAAGCCTGTGCGCGGACATTTGTCGGTCATGCCAGCCTGCCGGTCTTTGCGGTCAGCCTCGGCGCCGTCGAGTCGATTTTATCCTATCCGCCGAAAATGTCACATGCGGAATTGTCCGAGGAGGAACGGATTAAAGCGGGAATCGGCAGCGGCCTGCTCCGGCTGTCGGTAGGACTGGAAGACGCCGAAGATCTGATCCGTGATTTTCAGGGCGCTCTCGGAGCGGTCCGGGAGAAAGAAAAACGGACAGTCAGGAGCGGAGAATGATGCGCCCGTCCATTCTTGATGAACTTCGGGAAAGAATTCTGATCGGCGACGGAGCCATGGGAACACTTTTATACTCTTACGGCATTGACCGATGTTTTGAGGAACTCAATGTATCCCATGAGGATGAGGTCAGGCACGTTCATGAAGCCTATGTCAATGCCGGTGCGGACGTTATTCAGACCAACACATACGGTGCAAACGCGATCAAGCTCGCCCGCTACGGACTGGAAAAGGAGGTCGTCCGTTTCAATCAGGCGGCCGCGGAAATCGCCAAAAGCGCGGCCCGGCCCGAGACCTATGTCTTCGGGACAATCGGCGGTATCCGCGGATTCCGGCAGCAGTCTCTGGAACTGAGCGAAATCACGCGGAGTTTCCAGGAGCAGGCGGACTGTCTGATTGAAAGCGGCGTGGACGGCCTGCTGCTTGAAACCTATTATGATTTCGATGAGCTGCGGGAGGTGCTGAAGCTTGCAAGAAAGGCGACGGATCGGCCGATCATTGCTCACGTATCCATGCAGGAACCCGGTATTCTGCTTAACGGCCTGCCTCTTTCCGACGCGCTGAAAGAGCTGGAGGCGCTCGGTGCGGACATCGTCGGAACCAATTGCCGCCTCGGCCCCTTCCACATGATACAGGCGCTCCGGGGGGTCCCGCTTCCGAAGCGGGCCTTCCTTTCCGCCTATCCGAACGGCAGTCTTCCCGCCTATCGGGACGGCAAATTGTATTATGAAACCGAACCGGCTTATTTCAGAAAGTATGCGGTCGACTTCCGCAATGAAGGTGTGCGGCTTCTCGGCGGCTGCTGCGGTACGACCCCGGTACAGATTGAAGCTTTTAAAAAAGGAATCGCCGAACTGGAGCCGCTTCAGGCCAAAAAAGTATCAAAGAAAATCCCGCCGATCGTTGTCGGCCGGGATGACAGCCATCCTGAAACGCCGCTTTATGAAAAGACCGCAAACGGCCGTTCGGTATTTGTCGAGCTTGATACGCCGCGGCATCTGAGTACGGCACATTTTTTCAGGGGGGTCCGGGCCATCGAGAAGGCCGGAGCCGATGCGATTACGATGGCGGATAATTCGCTTGCCTCGCCGCGGATCAGCAATACGGCTATCGCTCGTCTGATTAAAGAACGGTTTTCCATTCCGCCTCTCGTCCATCTGACATGCCGCGACCGCAACCTGATCGGCATCCAGTCTCACCTGATGGGGCTGGACGTGCTTGGTCTGCATGACTTGCTGGTGGTCACCGGCGATCCGACAAAAATCGGCGATTTCCCGGGGGCCACGTCGGTTTATGATCTTTCATCCATGCAGTTGATTGAGCTGGTCAAGAAATTTAACCGCGGCATTTCTTATTCCGGAAAAAACCTGAAACGCCCCGCCCACTTTCGCGTAGCCGCTGCTTTCAATCCGAACGTCCGCAATCTTGATCGCGCCGTACAGCGAATGCAGCGAAAGGCAGCATGCGGGGCGGACTATTTTATCTCCCAGCCGGTATTCGACAGACAGCGCATCATCGAAGTCAGCGAAGCGACTGCGGACGTGGCCGAACCGCTTTATATCGGCATCATGCCGCTGACCTCATCCCGCAATGCGGAGTTCCTGCATAATGAGGTGCCGGGCATTCGGCTGCCCGCCGATGTCCGCAGGCGGATGGCACAGGCAAAAGATCGGGAAGAATCGATTCAGGCGGGGCTGGAAATCGCAAAAGAACTGATCGATACCGCCATGAAACATTTTAAGGGCATTTATCTGATTACGCCGATGGGCCATTATGGCGCAACGGTTGAACTGATCAAATACATTAAGGAAAAGGAACGTCTTTTCAACCATGCGGCCGCCGTCCGGAAAGCGGCCGGCCATCCCTTTAAAACGGCGCCGTGAACTATTTTTGTTGCCGGCGTCCCGGTACGATGTGATAAAATGAACGGGACGGATCTATCTTATGAAAAGAGGTTCTGAAGATGATCGAACACATTGTTTTGTTTAAATTTTCCGATGAAATAACAGAAGAGCAAAAAGAGGAGGGAGCGCGGCGCCTCCGTCATCTGATCCATGAGCTGCCCGGAATTCTCGATATTCAGGCCGGTCAGAATTATTCAACACGCGGCAAGGGCTACTCGATGGCACTGACAGTCCGTTTCAGATCAAAGGCCGATCATGAACACTACACACCGTCACCGGAGCATCAGGCCATTGTTTCTTACCTTAAAGAAGCAGGACTGATCGATACATTGGCCGTTGATTTTGAGATTCCCGATCCGGAATGACACCCTGCGAAAATTAATACTGAAGCCGTCTGAATGATGCAGAATACAGCTCCCATTCAGACTTTTTTGTGTCCGCAGCTTGTCCGCGCACTCTTTTTAAATGTCAGACGGTGCCAACGACGAATAGGTGCAGCTTATAAAGGTTTAAAGACAAAGTGATGTCGTGCGGCAGCGCCAGCTGGTGTATAAATGGCAGGATTGAAGTGAAAATATGGAACGGATAGGCTTTTTTAGCCATGCTGATTCAGCCGGGTTCAACTGGATTTTCGGAGCGGCAATCCGCCGATTGGGAGCGAGTTTTCACGATTTTGGAGCGAGATTAGCCTGATTGGGAGCGAGATATGGGCGATTGGGAGCAAGTAACGCCTCATTCGGTGCAACTGCAAAGTTTCGGAGCGGCAATCCGCTGATTGGGAGCGAGTTTTCGAGATTTCGGAGCGAGATATGGGCGATTGGGAGCAAGTAACGCCTCATTCGGTGCAACTGCAAAGTTTCGGAGCGGCAATCCGCTGATTGGGAGCGAGTTTTCGAGATTTCGGAGCGAGATATGGGCGATTAGGAGCGGGTTTTCACGATTTCGGAGCAAGTTTAGCCTGATTGGGAGCGAGATATGGGCGATTGGGAGCAAGTAATGCCTCATTCGGTGCAACTGCAAAGTTTTGGAGCGGCAATCCGCTGATTGGGAGCGAGTTTTCGAGATTTCGGAGCGAGATATGGGCGATTGGGAGCAAGTAACGCCTCATTCGGTGCAACTGCAAAGTTTTGGAGCGACAATCCGCTGATTGGGAGCGAGTTTTCACGATTTTGGAGCGAGTTTAGCCTGATTGGGAGCGAAATATGGGCGATTCGGAGCAAGTGATGCCTCATTCGGTGCAACTGCAAAGTTTTGGAGCGGCAATCCGCTGATTGGGAGCGAGTTTTCACGATTTCGGAGCGAGATTAGCCTGATTGGGAGCAAGATATGGGCGATTGGGAGCAAGTAACGCCTCATTCGGTGCAACTGCAAAGTTTCGGGGTCAAGTCCTAATTTGTGTGTAAATTATCTCAGCTGGATGAGCCTCATCATGAACGGATACTGGCTACCTTGGCGGTTGCTGTTGCAGCGTGCTGCCGCTGTTTCTTTTTCCAGTCCCAGTAAAGGCCCATATTCAGGTAGCGGCGCTCCTCCGACCAGGTTTCATTCCGCTCCATGAGCAGGGCTCCCATTAATCGGAGAAGGGACGCGCGATTTGGGAAGAT
>NZ_JARAJZ010000011.1 GCF_028765345.1 Sporolactobacillus sp. CQH2019 | reverse complement strand
GTATCAAATTAGAGGTCAATGCATCGCGATGCTTTTGACACTCCGTACTATACCAGGAGGGCTCTTTCTCTGTACACCTCCGAAAATCTCTAATTTACCTCATTTTCTTGAATACAGGAATGCTTTCATAAAGCAGAAACCAGTTATCCATTTTCCGAGAAACTTGGAAGCCGGCCTTAATTTCCAAGCATGGAGACCTTTGCTTATACCCGTTTCACCAGATATTTCCAATACCGTTTCGGTATGAAAAGAGGAAGCCGGCGAACGTACGGGTTCAGAACATAATCGAATCGTTAAAATTAAATTTCATGCCTCCAGTCTGGCTTTTGTCAGGGACCTCCTTGACGTTGCAGCCTTTTGCTCCGTATTTGCGGGAGAAATTTCAGTGATCCGAACTTCAGATAAATATCAGATAATTCAACGGTCTCTAAATTGTCTGGAATGTCCGGGATGAAGGGTTGATAGTCTGGAATACTCAGGCTTTCTATATTATAACTTTCCACCTTTTATAATTAATTAAAAATTTCTTAATGGTTCCTACTTATTAACAAGCTAGACTGGAAAGCGTAGAGAATTGAGCCCAGTGAAAGCAGGGAGGTGGAGTCGAGAGGTGGTGCAGACGGAACTTCAACATTTGAAAATTGCCGAATATTTGATTAACTGCATTAACACCGGCGTTTATCAGGAAGGAGATAAGATTCCTTCCGAAAATGAATTGTGCAGCCGGTTCGCAGCCAAACGATCAGTTGTGAGGCAGGCGATTGCACGTGCTGCGAATTTGGGCTGGCTGACTTCCAGACAGGGAAAAGGATCGTTTGTCAATAAGAAGCCTAGACCCGTTTCCTACAGCCTTTCATCGCAGACGCGATTCTCCGATAACATGGATGATCAGGGTATTGTGCATAGCTGCAAATTATTGAACTGTATGATGCGCCGGTCCTCCGAAACAGAAAAGCATTATCTGCAGCTTGAAAACGATCCGTCGGTTTATGAGCTCGAAATTCTGCGTTTTGTCAATCAATGTCCAATCTCTGTGACAACGACGCTTTTGCCGGCCGAAAAAGTACCCCGGCTTGAGCAGCATCTGATCAATTTTCATTCACTTTATCAAGTGCTGTCAGACTTCTATCATCTCATGCCCAGACGTTCGAAATCGATATTTCAGGCGATGCTGCCTGATACAAGGGATGCCGGACTGCTGGATATTCCCGAAAATGTTCCGATCATCAGGATTGAAAGCTTTGTCAATCACCTTAAAAATCATCCAATTGAATACAGCAACTCGCGAATTCGCGGAGATATGGAAAAAGGGCTCATCACTTTTTAAGGTGCATGGATCCGGCGGCGTGATTTCATCGCCTGACCCATGTTCCATTCAGTCAGATAACCATTCCGGAGGGAAAAGAAAAGTGAAAAAATTTTTGATTGGGGTTCTCATTTTAACATTGGTTCTCGTAACGACCGCCTGCTCGTCAAACGCTTCGGGAAGTGGTTCGGCAAACAACGGCAAAAAAGCACTGACCGTTGTCTGGTATCCGAATGAATCCGGTGCCGATATGAAAACTTCGCGTCAGGCACTTGATAAAGTCATTGCCCAGGCGACCGGCAAAAAAGTCATTGACAAATTGACGACCGATTACAACATTGCCATTGAAGCTGTCGCAAGCGGAAACGCGGATATAGGATTCCTCGCTGCCCAGGGATATATTGAGGCACACAAGAAGAACAGCAAGGTGCTGCCCCTTGTCGTCAATACCGGGGGATCCGGCACACTGAAGGATGCCGTGTATTACAGCTGGATCTCCGTCAGAGCGGCAGATGCCAGCAAGTATCAGACAAACGGCAAGTATTCGCTGGATAATATTGCCGGCAAGAAAATGTCATTTGTGTCGACTGCGTCCACTTCAGGCTTTATTATTCCGACCGCTCAGATTATTCACGATTTCAAATCGCAGAGCAAGTATAAAAATCTGAGCCAGAACGATCTGACCCAAGGCGGGAAGTTCTTCTCCCAGGTGCTCTTCGGTCAGACCCATCAAGGATCGGCGGTTAATCTTCTAACCGGCAAAGTGGACGTGGCTGCTTTCTGCGACACCGAACTGGAACGTTATGTCGATGTTGCCAGCGGTACATTTGACAAACCCGGAACAACTTACAAGGTTAAGAGCGGTGCTCCCGAACCTTTCAACAATCTGGCCGGCAAAGAATTTACAGCTCTCACGGTTACGCCTGTACTTAATGCACCGATCGTTATGAATACATCGACACTGAGCAAACAGGATCAGCAGAAACTGATCAGCACACTGACTTCGGATAAAGTGGCGAATGACAAGTCGATATTTGCCCCGGCAAATTCAAGCGCCATGTTCTTCAAGACAGGGAAAAATGATCGGTTTGTAAAAATCAATGACGCCTGGTTCGATCCGATCCGCAAACTGTCTGAATGACGGGGGATGCCTCCGGAACTTTATGAATGAAACGAGGAGTGAAACATGGCAACGTTATTAGAATTCAGAGATGTATCGAAACGATACGATAAAGACACTCTGGCGTTATCGCATGTCAGCTTCTCCGTAAATGAAGGGGAGTTAGTTTCCATCATCGGTCCTTCGGGGGCAGGGAAATCAACTCTCCTTCGTTGCATCAATCGGCTGGTTGAAGCGACAAGCGGGGAAATCATTTTTGACAAAACCAATGTACAGCAATTAAAAAAAGGAAAACTGAGAACGCTGCGGACAAAAATAGGAATGATTTTTCAGAATTATAATCTGGTGGACCGTCTGAGTGTCTTTGAAAACGTTCTGCACGGGCGGCTTGGCTATAAATCGTCCTTTACCGGTGCACTGGGCATATATCATGAAGACGAGAAGCGGCATGCCCTGGAGATCCTCAAGTCCCTGGGGCTGGAAGAGCAGGTTTACAAACGCTGCGATCAATTGAGCGGCGGCCAGAAACAGCGTGTCGGCATTGCCCGGGCCCTTGTCCAGGAGCCGAGAGTGCTGCTGGCCGATGAACCGATCGCTTCTCTCGATCCGAGCTCATCGAAAACAATTATGGACCACTTAAGAAATATCTCGACGTCGCTCGGCATAACGGTTCTCGTCAATCTGCATCAGCTCGATATCGCCCTGAATTACGCAGACCGGATTATCGGCATCAGTCAGGGAAAAGTTGTTTATGACGGATTGCCCGAAGAAATAACGGATGAAAAGATCCGGGCCATTTACGGTGCGGACAGCGAGGAACTGGATATCTCCATTTCAAAATTTAAAGAAGTGGCGCAGAAAAGATGAAGCATGATTTATTATTTAGAAAAAAGATACAGTCGCTCGTTATTCTTGCCATCCTGCTCATTATCGCCTATCTGGCCATGCTGCTGACACAATTCGATCTTCTCGACAGCTTGATTTCCATACCGAAAGCCATAGTATGGAGTGTCACGAATTTCTATCCCAATGCCTATTCATTGACGAAGATGCCGGATATTTGGGCAAAGCTCCGGGAAACGCTTCTTATATCGATTGCCGCTGCTTCCGTGGCCTCCGTTTTTGCGTTCGTTTTTGCGCTGTTCGGGTCAAGGGCTACGGAAGTCAATCGTTTTCTGGCCCTGATCGTCCGCTTTATTGCGAATATTTTCCGGAATATTGATGTCAGCATCTGGGCCCTTGTCCTGCTGTTCTCATTCGGGCAGAGCTCGCTGACCGGATATTTTGCCCTGTTTGTTGCTTCGTTCGGTTTTCTGACACGCGTGTTTATCGAAACGATCGACGAGGTCGGAGCCGACACAGTGGAGGCTCTGCGGGCGACGGGCGCCAATTACCTGTCGATTGTTTTTCAGGCAATCGTGCCGATGAGCATCCCTCTGATGATCAGCTGGGTCCTTTTCATGATCGAGACGAATATCCGGAGTGCCACGCTGGTCGGCATTCTGACGGGATCCGGGATCGGATTCATTTTTGATCTCTATTATAAAGGGATGGATTATAATTCGGCCAGCCTCGTGGTTCTTTCCATTGCTCTATCTATATTAGTTACGGAGTGGATCTCTAATTATGTAAGAAGGGCGATGTTATAAGTGGCAATAGGCAGAGCGGCAGAGCCGGCCGTATTCAATGGCGGCAATCAGAATCCCTATCGTTCTAAGAAAATTAAAATTAAACTGCTGACAAAATCCTCTCTCGCCATCCGCTTCACTGTATGGATGCTCATCCTGCTGACGATTGTCGGTTTTCTGACTTTCAATTATCAGAATGTAAAATTTTTTCAGGGCGTTAAAGCGACACTGGCCAATTTTAAAGTGATCTTTCTCACCCCTGCCTTTGCACATGTTACGTTTTTCGGGGCCATCAATGAATTGTTGGTCACGTTGTCTCTGGGTGTCCTGACAACGATACTCGGAGCGATCATCGCGCTGTTTCTCGGCATGTTTGCCGCCAAAAATCTGTCGGGCAGGAAAACTTCCAATGTGATCAAAGAATGTGTTGCCATCGTCCGTGCGGTTCCGACCGTTCTATGGGTGCTGATTTTTGCGGTGTCGGCAGGCCTGGGGAGCGTTGCGGCGGTCATCGGCATGTCTTTTCATTCAATCAGTTATTTGACGAAGGCCTACTCTGAATCTTTCGAGGAAATCAATCAGGGAACCATCGAGGCGCTTGAAGGGAGCGGTGCCAGCTGGTGGCAAATTATTTGGCAGGCCGTCATTCCCTCAACCATGACCTCATTGATCTCATGGACATTTATTCGTTTTGAAGTCAATTTCGGCGTGGCCGTCGCGATGGGCGCTGCGGCCGGTGCAGGCGGTATCGGCTATGACATGTACATGGACAGTTCCTATTATTATAATCTTCATGAAATGGGTGTCATTGCCTACTTAATATTGATTGTTGCCATGCTTCTTGAATACAGTTCGGTAAAAATAAAAGACAAAATAAGAGCCTGAACCTTCGCTTGAATCTGTCCGGCTGTGGAAAACGCGGCCGGCTTTTTTCCCGTGCCGGATCAGCTGCTTTCCCATGCCCATGGAGAAAAAATTAACCGTAATTTTACAAACAGTTAACTTCCGGCACTTATCAACAAGATATAGTTCAAGTGCAGACAAGATAAGCAGAAAGAAGGTTGGACCCAATAGCTGAGATGAACAAACGGCGTTTAAGCAAAATTCTTGTCAACTGCGATATGGCGCTGTTGAAAAAGCTGTCCGGTCAAGCGGAAGCCTTGGAAAAAATCCGGATTGAGAGAGCGCCGCAAACCTCCCTGGTCATGATGAAGACGAGAGATTCGGTATCGATGCAGCCGTTTTATATGGGCGAGGTGCTTGTCACCGAGTGCGCCGTATCCGTCAGGAATACATTCGGCATCGGTGTGGTCATCGGGGAGCAGCCGGAACGCGCCTACCGGATCGCTGTGATTGACGCGGCCCTGAATGCCGGGCTTCCGGCAGTCAAAGACTGGAGTCCGGTGCTGGAGGCTGCGGAGAAACGAATGACCGGACAGAGAAAGCTGGAACATGCCCGAGCGTCCGCATCCAAAGTGAATTTTGACACGATGGGGGAATTCCATGATCAACGCTAATTTGCCCGAGTTTGATGAAGTACGCGATACACAGATTGTCTTCCGCCAGCTGCTTGATTGCATGGCACGCCCCGGAAAAATTAATTCGGTCTCGCCGTTCCTGCGCAAAATCGGCACGCAGCTTCCCTGCTCGCCGAGAATGTTTATGATTGCGAGTATACTGCTTGATTATGAAGTCGGTTTTCATCTGATTAGTGCCGGTAAAATCGATGCGTTCCATTTCATTGAATGGAGGACGAGAAGCCGCCATGTAGCAATTGATCAGGCAGATTATCTTCTGGTTGATGCAGCGGTCGATGCCCGGGCAATCGATGAAATCATGGACACGGTCCGGACCGGTACGCTTCAGAGTCCCGAGCGGAGCGCGACGTTGATACTGGGCGTTGACGGCCTTTCCGATCGGGCCGGATTGCCGCTTGCGCTGACGCTTAAAGGCCCCGGGATCAAAGAAAAACGCCGGCTTTTCATTGCCGGAATGGATAAAGAATGGCTGGAAAAAAGGAAACAGGTCAATAAAGAGTATCCGACAGGCTGCGATTTTATTCTGATGACGGCAACAGGGGAAATGGCCGCCTTGCCGCGTACAACCTTTATTGAAAGCGAGGGATTGTAATGGGTTATGTTGCTGTCACGGGCGGACAGGAAGCGATTGAAGCGGCCGATCATCTGACGCAGTGGTATCGCCTGAAGGATGCCGACCATTCCCTGAAGGTGAGTGACATTGAACACCAGATGAGGCTGCTGATTGATCGGGTCATGGGCGAAGGAGGGCTTTACGCTCCCGAATATGCAGCCATCGCCTTGAAACAGGCTGAAGGCGATCCTGCCGAAGCGGCCTTTCTACTGAGAGCCTACCGATCCACACTGGCAAGAAATTATTATTCGGAGACCGTGGAGCCTGAAGAGATGCGCATCATCCGCCGGATCTCTTCCTCTTTTAAAGACATACCGGGCGGGCAGATGCTCGGGCCGACATATGACTACAGACACCGTCTGCTGAACTTTGATCTGAGGAACGAAGATTACCAAAACGCCCTGCATGATCTTCTGGATCGCCTTTCGATTGACCCGGATCAGTCCGCCCCGCTTAAGTTCCGGAAAGTGACCGATCTCCTGCGGGAGCAGGGACTGCTCGGCAAATCCGTTCTTTCCGAGGAGGAGCCTTTTGATATGACCCGTCAGAAATTGACGTTTCCGGCGCCGCGTTCCGCAAGACTTCAGGCGCTTGCACGGGGCGAGACGGGGGCGATGACGGCACTGGCCTACAGCAGCCTGCGCGGTTACGGGGCGGTGCATCCGACCATCGGTGAATTGCGTGTCGGCTATGCCGAGATGACGATTCCTTATCCTTACGATGAACAGGAAAGTCTATACATCGGTGAAGTGATGCTGACGGAAGTAGAGACGATCAATTCGTTTACTCTGAACGATGACGGAGCGGTGACTTTCCGGCTGGGGTACGGCCTGACCTTTGGACAGAATGAAACAAAGGCGATTGCCATGGCCATTTTGGAACAGAGTTTGGAAACGGAGGGAGAAAGTCCGACGCAGGATGAAGAATTTGTGCTGCTGCACATCGACAGCGTGGAAGCGAACGGTTTTGTCTCCCATCTGAAGCTGCCTCACTACATCACTTTCCAGTCCAAGCTGGATGTCCTCCGCCAGTCCCGGAAACTCTCCATGGACAAAAAGAAGCATGACAGGCAAATTTCTAAGGAACCGGAGATGTGAAAGCATGGATTTCCAGCTGCTGCAAACGTATAATTACGCATTTTTGGACGAGGGATCGAAACGCGAGATCCGCCGGACGGCTTTGAAAGCCGTCGCAATCCCCGGCTATCAGGTGCCCTTTGCGTCCAGAGAATTGCCGATCGGCCGCGGATGGGGGACCGGAGGATTGCAGCTGACGCTCTCGCTGATCGGCGCCGGCGATTGCCTGAAGGTGATCGATCAGGGCCACGACGACAGCGTCAATGCCGTCAGCATTAAAAAGCTGGTCAAAGCCTGTACGCAAATCACGACGACTACCGATTCGGAGCAGGCATCGATTATCCAGACGAGGCACCGGATTCCGGAAGCTGCGCTTCGGCAGGATCAGATTCTTGTATTCCAGGTACCGGAACCCGAGCCTCTGCGCCGTGTCGAGTCCCGCGAACAAGAAACGAAACGGCTGCACGCGGAGATGGATTACAGCAGTATCTGGCTGCGGCTGTATGAAGACATTGTAAAATGGGGAAAAATCACGATCGGCCCCGATTATCCGGCAATGGTGAATCATCGTTATATTATTAACCCGAGCCCGATCCCCCGGTTTGATCTTCCTAAACTGAATCAGGCGGAAGGTTTGTATCTGTTCGGGGCGGGACGGGAAAAGAAAATATATGCCGTTCCGCCTTATACGGATGTGATACCGCTCGCTTTCGAAGACTACCCGTTCGAAACGGAACATTTTGAAGGATGCAGATGCCGCCTCTGCGGGGGCACGGACACCTTCCTTGATGAGATCTACGATGAGCAGACGGGCGAAAAGGTTTACCAATGTTCTGATACGGATAATTGCCGGAAGAGACGGGAAAGGAGACATTCGATTGAGTGACATGATGGATCGGCCGATTCTCAGTATCCGTGATTTGAACAAACGGTTCGGCAAGGGGTGTATCCATTGCCAGAATCCGGAGGATCTGCCGGATTCCAATAATCGCTGCCCTTACTGCGGAAGTGTCTGGGCATGCATTCACGTTGATCTTGACCTTTATGAAGGCGAAATTCTCGGCATCGTCGGTGAGAGCGGATCCGGGAAAAGCACATTGGTCAGGAGTCTGTATTTCGACGCCCCTGTGACGTCCGGAACCGGCCTGATCGCCACCTTTAAGGAAGGGAAAGCCAATATTTTTGCTGAATCTGCGCAACAAAAACGCTATATAAAAAATTACCTGATGGGAATGGTCTATCAGAATCCGTGGCTCGGCCTGAAGATGAATTTCTCAAGCGGCGGAAATATTGCAGAGAAGCTGATCGCTGCCGGTACTTTCAACGTTCATCAGATCCGGAACCGCGCCGCCGCTCTGCTCGAGCATGTGGAAATTCCCTTAAGCCGGATGGATGAAAAACCCGTTCATTTCAGCGGCGGCATGCAGCAGAGGGTTCAGATTTCAAAGGCGCTGGCAAATAATCCTTCGATTCTCCTGCTTGACGAAGTGACAACCGGCCTCGATTTGTCGGTTCAGGCCCGCGTTCTTGACTTGATCCGCAAAATTCAGCGTGAAAGCCATACGGCCATGATTGTCGTTTCCCATGATCTCGGTGTGATCCGTATGCTCTGTGACCGGACGATTGTCATGAAGCAGGGCCGGTTTGTGGAAAGCGGCCTGACCGACCAGATCCTTGAAGATCCGCATCATCCCTACACGCAATTGCTTGTTCAATCTTTGTTGTGAGGTGCCGGCATGAAAATTTATCATGGTAAAATTGTAACTCCCGATCAGGTCATTGGGCAGGGAACGCTGTCGATTGAAGATGACACGATCACGGCTATTGAAAAAGCAGAGCCGGCTGTCATCGAATCCGGCGACATCGATGCCGGCGGCTGCTGGGTGATGCCCGGGATCCTCGATTCACACAGCGATGCGATCGAAATCGAAATTGAACCGAGACCGACAAGCAAGTTCCCGATTGAACTTTCTTTTTTTGAACTGGAAAAGAAGCTGGCGAGTGAAGGCATCACGACAATCTTTCACTCCATTTCCCTGATGAAAAGCAATACGGTCCGCTGGCCGAGACAGAATGAAACCGTCTTTAAGCTGATCGAAGATATCGACCGGCTGGCTAAGGGAAGCCGCCTGATCCGCCATAAGACGCATCTGCGTTATGAGATTGCCAATCTGGATGCGGCGGCCAAGGTTGAAGATCTGATCCGGCAAGGGAAAATTAATGAGTTTTCACTGACCGATCATACACCCGGCCAGGGTCAGTACCGCGATCTTGAAGTCCAGCGCCGCCTGCTTGTCGGCCACCGCCACTATTCGGAAGCAGAGGCCGACGCGATCATCCGGGAAACGATGCACCAGCCCAAGCTGAATCCGGAAGCGATTAAAGAGCTTGCCCATCTTGCGGTACGGCAGGGCATCCCGGTCGCTTCTCATGACGACGACACGCTGGAAAAACTGCTGGTCATCCATGACTGGAAGGCATCGATCAGTGAATTTCCGATTACGATTGAAGTGGCCAGAGCGGCGAAAGATATGGGAATGTTTGTCGTTATGGGGGCTCCGAATCTATTGCTGGGCAAATCGCACAGCAACAACCTGTCGGCCGGGGAGGCGGTTCGGGAAGGGCTGGTCGATATGATCTGTTCGGATTATTATCCTTCCTCTCTGCTTCATGCTGTCTTTAAACTTCATTATGATCTGGGCATGACTTTCCCGGATGCGGTCAATATGGTGACGCTGAATCCGGCCCGTGCCATGAAACTGAACCGTCAGCTCGGTTCACTAGAAATCGGTAAAAAAGCGGATGTCTTAATTGTAGCTGAAAATCAGAAGCGGCCGGTCCTGCAGACAGTAATCGTCGATGGCAAAAAGGTGTGCCAATTGACGTATCTTGCTCCGGACCATGTAGATACTTTAGTGAAATAGGTGATAACTATGACAGAGCACAGGCTGCTGAGCGAACAGCCGACCATTGATCCGAGTTCAACGGTCATCGACAGTTATCTGGGAAGCTGGACCGATATCGGGCCGAATACAAAAATAGAAGAAACAGAGTTCGGCGATTACAGTTACACGGACGGAGACGCGACCATCATTTATTCAACTATCGGCAAGTTCTGTTCCATCGCTTCTCATGTTCGTATCAATCCGGGCAATCATCCGATGTGGCGGGTAACCCAGCATCATCTGACCTACCGGAGAATCCGATATCGGTTTTCAGACACGGATGATGACACGATTTTTGACTGGCGCCGGGAAAACAGAGTCACGATCGGCCATGATGTCTGGATCGGCCACTCGGCGACGGTGATGCCCGGAGTCACGATCGGGACAGGGGCGGTCGTCGGTGCCGGAGCGGTGGTCACAAAGGACGTTGAACCCTATACAATTGCCGTCGGGGTTCCTGCAAGACCGCTTCGCAGGCGATTTTCCGATCCTATTATTAAGGATTTTCTGAAAAGTCAATGGTGGAACTGGGACCGCAGCCAACTTGAAGAGCATTTTCATGAATTGTGCGATGTCGATTCCTTTTTGAAATTAATTCATGAACGAAGGTGATCGAAATGCAGGAGATGCTTCGGGTAGACCGATTGCAGAAAATCTTTGCGATGCACCAGTCCGGCCGAAAGAAAATTGTAGGGTGCGATAACATCAGCTTCTCGGTCCGAAAAGGAGAATTTCTGGGTATAGCCGGTAAAAGCGGAGCAGGCAAATCGACTATTTTAAAGTGCATCTACAGAACATACCTGCCTACGGGAGGGCATATCTATTATCCTTCCGAACAATTTGGGACGATTGATCTTGCCGATGCGGAAGAAAGAAAAATCATCGCCATCCGAAAAAAAGAAATCAGTTATGTTTCGCAGTTTCTTGATATCATGCCCCGGGTCACGGCGCTGGAATTTGTCATGGAATCGGTGCTCGCCCTGGGGGAAAACGAGTTTTCCGCAAAACAGAAAGCAGAAGAAATACTGAATTATTTTGTGATTCCCGAATCCCTCTGGAATACATTTCCGAGAACATTCAGCGGCGGTGAAAAGCTGCGCCTCAATCTTGCCCGGGCGATGGTCGGACAATCAAGGCTGCTGCTGCTTGATGAACCGACGGCTTCTCTCGATCAGGCGTCGAAAGAGACGGTCAGGGCGCGTATTAATGAATTGAAACGAAGCGGCACGACGATGATCGGAATCTTTCACGACCTTGATTTTATGGAATCCGTTGTCGACCGGAATTATAAGCTTGAATTCGGACTTTTGAAAGAGGCCTGATTGAACTATGACAGAGATACGCGAACTGAAACCGGAAGAAATACGTATATATCTTCGCCTTTTAAGCGAACTTGACGAAAAGAAGAGGATGCCGGAAGAGGAGGCACGGGCGCTTTTCCATGAAATTCGGCGCTATCCGTACTATAAAATCTACTGCGTCTGTCCCGAAGACAAGATGATCGGGACCTATACGCTGATTATCCTCGATAATTTCGGGCACGGAGGCCTGAAAATCGCGATTGTAGAAAATGTGGCCGTCGCCCCGGATGCCCGCCATGCCGGAATCGGACGAAAAATGATGGATGATGCCATGCAGCGCGCAAAAGATAACGGATGCTACAAATTGATGCTTTCCAGTGATATAAAAAGAAGCGGCGCCCATGCCTTTTACGATAGTTTGGGTTTTCAGAGACACGGAATCAGTTTTAGAACGGAGCTGAACAAATGACCATCGATTTGCACTGCCATACCAACACTTCCGATAACTCCTTTTCGATCGGGGACGTTGTTCATATCGCCGGGCGGAACGGCGTCGATCATCTGGCGATCACCGACCATGATACGACGATCGGTCTCGATCGGGCCGTGAATCTAGGAAAAAGTGCCGGGATAGATATCATTCCGGGTATCGAAATTTCAGCCTACGATTTCCGCCGGGACCGGCGCGCCCATATTCTCGGCTTATATGTGAAACCCGGCCATCCGGCGCTGGAAAGGCTCTGCGGTCCGCTCAGGGAGGCCCGCCAGAACGCTTCTTATCAAATGGTTGAAAAACTGGTCCGGGCTGGCTACGAAATCAGCTGGAAAGAAGTTTCCAAGCTGGCGGAAGCGGGAACAGGCGTTTTTAAACAGCATATCATGCACGTCCTCATTCAAAAAGGGTACACGAGCGCTATTTACAGCAGCCTGTATAAAAAGCTCTTTTATAGGGGGGACGATCGGAGTCCTGCGGGAGCGGCTTTCGTCCCGGTCCGCTATCTCGATGCGGGCGACGCCATTCACGCTATTCGCGAAGCAGGAGGCGTTCCGGTTCTTGCCCACCCCGGTCAGTTTGACAATTTTTCCGCCGTGGCGGATTGGGTCCGTGAGGGATTGGAAGGGATTGAAGTCCGCCATCCTCTGCATGGCAAGCAGGCAGAACAGAGAGCGCAGGAACTGGCGGCAAAGTATCATCTGGTGCAGACGGGCGGTTCCGATTTTCACGGATTTTACAGCGATACCGATTCCGTTCCAGGATTAAAATGTGCGGAGCCTGACTGGTTCGCGGCGCTTCAGATCAGGAGAGATCTTGTCCACACGCAACAATGAGAAATTTCCGCGTTCCGGCTTTCTCTCGGAGAATCCATTTTTCATGCAGTCGGGCCAGCTAAAGATTCATTGAACGGCAGGAGGACGATGCACAGATAAGATAAGAATAGAAAACCTCAAAGGGCACCCGCTGCAAGCTGCCCTGAAACAAGAGGGGCCTATGAGTACCAGTGCCGGCTTTCCTTAATGGCAGAAAGCGGTGCCGACAATGATCAGCAGAATGAACAGAACGACGATCGGAGCCAAACTGCTGCCGTAGCTGCAGCCCCGTCATATCCAAAGAGCAGATACCTCCTGTTACTTGATCGTACAGCATTAACAGACAGGGAGAAAAAACTTTTTAAATTAAGAAAACAACGTAGACACGATGCGCGGGGGTGCAGGAAAAGGATGGAAACGTTTCTCGATTGATCTTTGATAGTCTCAAACAAATGTTTATTTAATGCGATCCGCAGCACGGACGATCTGCGGCCAGGACCCGCGTTCCCGGTCAATTGCCAATGGGCCGGCATATCACCAGTAAAAAGCAAAATATCAACAGTTAACGGACCGGAATCAATAAGCGCGAATAATCAGAACAGCAAACTGTACCCGATTGATTTAATCAACCGCGGCAGGCCGTTTAGCAATTTATCGGTCCTAACGGTCCAGATAAAACTCCTGATGGGGCGATACTCCGCCTGAACAGGGCGAATCGGCCCCATTTTAGGGCGATTGTTCACTGCTTTAGGGCGATTCAATCTTTTTCCGGGGCGATAAACTTCTGACGGGGTGATACTCCGCCAGAATAGGGCGAATCGGCCCCATTTCCGGGCGATTGTTCACTGCTTTAGGGCGATTCAATCTTTTTCCGGGGCGATAAACTCCTGATGGGTCGATACTCCGCCAGAATAGGGCGAATCGGCCCCATTTTAGGGCGATTGTTCACTGCTTTAGGGCGATTCAATCTTTTTTCGGGGCGAAAAACTCCTGACGGGGTGATACTCCGCCTGAACAGGGCGAATCGGCTCCGTTTCGGAGCGATCGCTCGCTGCCTTAGGGCGATTCAATCTTTTTCCGGGGCGATAAACCCCTGATGGGGCGATACCCCGCCTGAACAGGGCGATTGTCGAATTTTTCAGGATGAGGGGATACCGGCCGGCGGCCTGATTGGATCGGATTTCAGCCCATTATCGGCCGTTAGTAGCAGTTTATCGGTTGACATGCACGGTTTATCGATCGCGGCACGCTCTTCGTCTTTCGGGAGATGACAGTCTCGGAAAGAATCGATCATCAATTGACGGTACAGCAGGAAAATCGGCTAAAGAGAGACTCATATTTTAATTTAATTTTCTACTTCGCTAATATGGTAAAGCAGTAAAATATGTGATATAGTAAATCTTGCACGAATGAAGCAATAACTATTCCCCATCTTTTTGCATCTCGGCGAGAGATGTTAAGAGAATCTTAAGAAACAGGCGATAGGATAAGCTTATTCAATGAGTTTAACCCCCTGTTTCGGGCCCGAGAGGGTCTTTTTTTTTGGATGACACGGAGAGATCGGCTGATCCCGGATCATCATGGGTAATTTACGCGCTTCGGCAGCCCCTCGTTTCTGTCTCTTCCTTTACAATAAAGAGCTCTTCATGAATTTTTATTCCTTATCCCGGCAGATACCGCCTATTCGTGAAAGCGCTATTCAAATGACAACAAATTGAAACAGTTTACAGCTTATGATTAGTTATCTAGTGATAATATTTATATGAATGCTATATTTATGAAAAATTGTGTCGGGTCCTTCAATTTTTAAAAGCTTCAGTTATAATAAGCGAGAATGAATAGAAGCACAGGGGGGGCATTTTTTTGGACAGTCAGAAGGTCATTGTGGTCGGAGCGGGAATATCGGGACTGGCTGCGGTTTATTATGTGAAAAAGCGGCGGCCGCAGGCTCGGGTCGTTCTGCTCGAGGCTTCCGGACGAATCGGTGGAAAGGTAAAAACCGTGCGCCGTGACGGCTTTTTAATCGAATGCGGGCCGGAGGGTTATATGGCGCGCAAGCCGACACTGACGGCGCTGATTAAAGAGCTGGGGCTGGGCGATCAGCTTGTCCGATCAAATACAGGTACATATTATATTTATGTCAATCATCGTCTCAGAAGAATGCCGGCAGGATCGGTTATGGGTATTCCGACAAAGATGCTTCCGATGGTAACGACCGGCCTGATCAGTCCGATGGGCAAGCTGCGTGCGGGGCTCGATCTGCTGATTCCGCGTGTTTACAGGGGCAGGGATATTTCATTGGCCGAGTTTTTCGGCAGGAGGCTCGGGCCGGAGCTGGTCACCAATATGATTGAGCCCCTGTTATCCGGGATCTACAACGGCAATCTGTCGGATATGAGCCTGGAAGCGACGCTGCCGCAATTTGCGTCAATCGAAAAAAAACATCGAAGCCTGATTCTGGGTATGAAACACATTCAGCCGCCGAAGCAGGCGGGAGCGCCGAAAAAGGCCGAGGGACGTTTTCTGAGCCTTTCCTGCGGGCTCGATGTCCTGCCGGAGAGGCTGGCGTCGTTTGCGGACGACGTCATAATGAATACACCGGTCAGCCATGCGGAGCCCGGCAAGGCTGTTCTGAGTGACGGCACAGTCATGGAAGCCGATGCCGTCATTGTGGCGACTTCGCCGAAACAGCTGGGCCCGCTGCTTGATTTTCCGGAGGCGTGGAGCCTGACAAATGATAAACGGTCCACCACGGCAACCGTAGCGATGGGCTTCAAAAAAGATGCGGTGCAATCGTTGGACGGAACGGGCTACGTCGTGTCGAGAAAAGAGGGGCTCAATATTACCGCATGCAGCTGGATGGACCGTAAATGGTCCCATGCGGCCCCGAAAGACTGCGCACTCGTCCGCACGTACGTCGGAACAGCGGACAATGCGGCCATTGTTGAAGAGAGCGACGCAGAAATTGAGGAAAAAGCCCTGGCCGACTTAAGAAGGGTCGGGAAACTTGGCACTCCGCTGTTTTCGGTGATTACTCGTCAAATAGACAATATGCCGCAATATACCGTCAATCATATCCAACGTGTGCAGGCATTTGAGCAGGCATTGGAAAACAGGGCAGGGGTCTATGCATGCGGAGCCATGTTCCATGGTGTCGGCCTTCCGGATTGTGTGGACAATGCCATGAATGTAGCGGAAAGAGTCGGAGCGTATTTGGAAGAAAAAGAGAAAGCGGTGAACGAATGATGATGGTACGCGACTATAATCAGGACCCTTTTATCGCAATCTGGGAAGTCACCCGGATGTGCCCTTTTCATTGCAAACACTGCCGGGCAGCCGCCCAGCTGCATCCCTATCCGGGAGAACTCTCGACGGAGGAAGGAAAAGAGCTGATCGATCAGATCTACTCGATGCATAACCCGCTGCTTGTCTTCTCAGGCGGCGATCCGCTGATGCGGGACGATCTCTTTGAACTGGCGTCCTATGCATCGGGGAAGGGGATGCGTGTTTCGATAACGCCCTCCGCGACGCCGCGCGTGACGAAAAAAGCCGTGCTCCGCTCTAAAGAAGCCGGCATTGCGCGCTGGGCTTTTTCTCTGGACGGCCCGGACGCGAAATCGCACGATGACTTCCGCGGAGTCCCGGGCATTTTCGACCGGACAATGAAGGGGATCTCTTATTTAAACGAACTGGGGATAAAATTTCAGATTAACACAACGGTCACCAAATATAATGTGGATCAATTGCCTGAGATGGCCGAGCTGATGAAAACATGCGGTGTTTCTGTCTGGACGCTGTTCTTTCTTGTACCGACAGGGCGCGGGAAAGCCCTTGAACCGGTTACTCCGGAGCAGCATGAAGAAGTCCTGCGCTGGGCATTCAATCTGCAGGAACACATGCCGTATATCGTGTCGACAACCGAAGCGCAGTTTTACCGCCGCGTCGCTTTTCAGGAAAATCAGCGCCGCAGGAAACTGGGCCTGAAACTGATCGGAAGGCCTCATGACGATCTGGCCAAAGCACCGCGGGGAACGAATGACGGCAACGGATTTGTGTTTATCAGTCATACGGGAGATGTGCAGCCCTCGGGATTTCTGCCGATCAATTGCGGGAATATCCGTGATATGCCATTGCCGGATATTTACCGGAATCATCCGGTGTTTAAGGCACTGCGCGACCCGGATTCCACAAAAGGAAAATGCGGCGTGTGCGAGTTCCGTTTTATCTGCGGAGGTTCGAGGTCGAGAGCCTATGCGGTTACAGGAGATTATAAGGCTGCCGAACCGTACTGCATTTATATTCCGAAGAAGTACAGAGAGGCTGCGCAGGCTAATCTCTGACCGGGGGCATAGGAAACGGCGCGTCCGGATGATCGGATGTCTTCTGCAAAAAGAGCGGCGGCTCCGTGTAAAAAAGAGGAATGCCATCAAAAAAAGCGGCATTCCTCTTTTCCTTTTTTCTGCGTTTTAAAATCTGTTCAAAATTATATTATCTTGCCTGGACGCGGCTTGCGTGGACGGAAGATTTCCGCGCGGCGGCCAGCCTGCTTTCGCGGTTATCGGAAATAAAGGCGATGCAGGAGCCGGCCAGAATAAGCACGATTCCGGAAAGAACGTTTACCGTCATGGCTTCGCCAAGAATAAACAGGGCAAGAATCGGAGCGAGAGCCGGCTTAATGAAGAAGACCAGCGATGCGGTCGCCGCCGATGTTTCTTCCATCGCCAGGAAGTAGAAGCTGAATCCGAGGCCGGTAACGAAGACGCCAAGATAAATCAGGCTGGGCAGTGTGCTCCAGGAAATTCCCTGCAGGACGGGAACATTGCTGAAAGTACCGAGTCCGATGCTTTGCAGCCAGTGGGCGACCGAACCGATTTTAGTTATCAGGATCAAGACAAAAAGTTCGGCACTGCCTGCCAAAAAACTGAAACTGCTCTGGACAACGCCGTCATAGCCGAACTTCAGACTGCCTCTTCTGCCGATAATGCCGTAAAGCGCAAAAGTAACTGCGGCCAGGAGCGACAGCGTCATGCCGGTCACATTGGTCAGATTTTCAGGATTGACGATAAATATCATGCCTGCCAGGCTGATCAACAGCGACAGCAGCGACAGTTTCGTCAGCTTTTCTTCTAGAAAGAAATGAGCGAACGGAATCAGGAACACGGCATTGCAGCTGAACAGGATAGCGACGATCGACGCCTTTGAATAGACGATAGCCATCTGAAAGAAGGTCATGCTGACAACCACACACATGAAACCGGAGAACAGAAAATACAGGATATTGCTCTTATTAAGCGAAAATCCGCTTCCTTTTAAGTGCTGTATCGCCAGCGGTGCTAGAATAATAGACCCAATTAAGAAACGAAGCAGATTCAATTGCAGAGGGTTAAAGTCGGAAGCTGCCAGTTTGATGGCAATTTCCATCGTACTGAAAAAAAGCGTGGAGAAGGCTATAAAAATGTAGCCTTTTTTCATTTTTCAAAACCTCGATTTCTCACCATAAATTTTAGGTGATCTGATCGCTTCAGAAAAATCTTAGCCGCGAAAGACCGGCTTTTCCAGAAAATGTAATGTAAGCGTAAACAACTAATATATATTGGCTCTATATTCACAAGCATTAATATAGCACAGATATTAAAAATATGTAACCTACTTTCAACTGGATATTCATGATTTTTCATATCACGGCAAAAAAATTTTTGATAAATCCGATTACAATTCCCTGCTCCTGTATTTGAATCTGTTTCTGATATGTTAAAATAAAAAAGGAAGCAGAAAGACAAAAGGGCGGGTGATCACGTTGTTATTCTCAAAGATTCTGGTTTCTTATGATGATTCGGAGTTGTCAAAGAAAGCGCTTCAAAAAGCAGCCGAGATTGCGCAGCTGGACGATCACACGATTCTTGACGTGCTCAATGTTGTGACCGTGCCGACAAATCAGTTTATTGTCGGCGATGTCTACCGCGAAGTACGGGAATCCACGTTGAAATTCGGAAAAGAGATTGTCGGCCGGACGGAAGAGACTTTGCGCGATCTTCCCAACATCACCCATACGTTCGTCAAAGAAGGACAGCCGGTGCGAACCATTCTTGAATTTGCCGACGATAATAGGTATGACCTGATTGTCATCGGCAGCAGAGGCCTGAGCGGGATTAAGGAGTTTCTGGGAAGTGTCAGTCACGGCGTTGTGCAGCGGTCGAAGATTCCGGTTCTGATTGTCAAGTAGAGAGACAGGAAAGCGGCCGGGTTCCGCAGTCAGCTCAATTTTTTGTGATTCAGGCACTCCGGCCCGGAGTGCCTTTTTCGTACCTTTGAATGAATAAAAGATGATTAAATAGATAACCCGGCGGGAACAATAAAAAGAGGCAGATGAATTGAAGTGACAGAACAGGATGCGATCAGAAAGACCAGACGGGCCGTTACACGGTCCGCTCTTGTCGAGGATTTTCACAGACTCGGTTTAAAAAAGACGATGACAGTGATTGTTCATACGTCAATGAGCCGGATCGGATGGGTGTGCGGCGGCCCGGTCACAGTGATTGAGGCACTGCAGGAAGTGCTGACGGCGGAAGGCACCCTTGTCATGCCGGCGCACAGCGCAGATGTCTCGGATCCGAGCGACTGGGATAATCCGGCCGTTCCGGCTTCCTGGTGGCAAAGCATATACGCGGAAATGCCGCCCTTTGATCCCGAACGGACACCGACACTGGGCATGGGCCGAGTAGCGGAATGTTTCAGGACTTTTCCGGGGGTAAAACGGAGCAGCCATCCGATCTATTCTTTTGCCGCCTGGGGTGCCGGAGCAAGTGCAATCATATCGGAGCACGCACTGGACGACGGTCTCGGCCCGGCGTCTCCGTTAGGAAAGATATACGATCGCAACGGTTTTGTGCTGCTTCTCGGCGTCGGCTACGGCAACAATACGTCGATGCATCTCGGCGAGTGCCTTGCCGGACGTTTGCGGATGATCAGACGTTCGAGCCCGGTTCTGATTCATGACGAGAAACAGTGGGTGACCTATCGCGATTGGAACTATCATGAGGAAAGGTTTTCAAGGATCGGGAAAGCCTTTGAAAAAAGCGCCGGCAGCAAGGCGCTGCAAAGCGGAATGATCGGACAGGCAAAATCGATGCTGATGTCTCAGCGGGCAATTGTTGATTTTACGTTTGAGACAATCCGAAAAGGATAACAGATCGGATTCTCTTTTTCATATTAACAAAAATTTAATCAACAGGTTATTTTGCCTCAACATCTTGAGTACATAATTAAATTATCAAAGCAATCAGGCGCAGAATCGATTATTGAGTTCATTCTCTGACAGGAGATGATGAAAGTGGAGGCCAAAAAAACAGAACGCATAGAAACAGAGGAACCGCAGCAGAGCAGCGGCGATCATACGGATCAGCAGACGGCCAGACTGAACCGCAAGCTGTTTCTGACCAACTGTGTCCTGGCCATTTCCATTGCTGTCAATGTCAAACTGCTTTTCGGATAATAGGGCAGGTCGCCGGATGGACGGAACAGGAAGAAAGGTATTTCCGATCTATCAAGATGCATAAATTAAAAAAATGTAGAAATAATGGGAAGAGCGCGTTTCCATTATTTTTTTATTGCTTTTTTATAGAAAAAAGTGACAGAGCCGGCAGAACGGAATCGAATAAACTAATTTGATAAAAGACAAGCTTGGTATGGAGAATCGAAAATATGAAAGCAAACATGTTTTATGCAGGCGTCATTGCCGTTTTTCTGAGCCTGGCTGCCTGTTCGGGTACGGTTCATCAAATAAAGCCGACGGATGTTCAGAAGAACAAACCTGCGGCACAGACAAGTCCGGCGGTAAAAACGGTTTCGTCTCTCAGCCATAAGGGATTGTACACCGTTGCCAATCCAGACAGCACACTTGTCCTGGTTAATAAATATTTTAAGCTGCCGGACAATTATGTTCCCAAGCAGCTTGTATCTGTCAATGTTCCGTTTATTACCGGTGAGAAATCCGAACTGACGGAGATGCGTCCCGTTGCCGCGAAAGCTCTGGAGATCATGTTCGCCGCCGCTAAGAAAGACGGGGTTCAGCTTGCGGGTGTGTCGGCTTATCGCTCCTACAAGTCCCAGACAACGCTTTTCAACACTTATGTCCGGGAAGACGGTGAAAAAAAGGCACTGACATACAGCGCCAGGCCCGGAACAAGCGAACATGAAACCGGCCTGGCCGTTGATGTTTCAGGGATCAACGGCCAATATGCGGCGACGCCCGCCTTCGCAACAACGGCCGAGGCTGCCTGGCTGGCGGCCCATGCAGCGGAATATGGTTTTATCATCCGCTACCCAAAAGGAAAAGAATCGGTAACGGGCTATGAATACGAGGCGTGGCATCTTCGCTACGTGGGGCCTGCCGCCGCAAAGGAAATCACTGAAAAAGGCCTCGCCCTTGAGGAATATCTGGGCAAAGTTTCTGTTACACACTGACGGGCTGCCAAAGATTGCCGTTCATGGATTCCCACTCTATGGGCAATCTATAAGGGTTCACGAAAGAGTGAATAAAATGATTCATGGTGGTGAGCGGAATCATGAAGCGAAGACGGAGGCTTCTTCCACTGATTACGACGATCGGTATTGGTGCGGCTGTTTATCAATTATTGAGGCCCAATAACCGGATCGGACAGGCAGTCAGAAATCGGATGAATCAGATGGTACAGCAGAAGAAATTGTTTCCGGATACTTAACCGGAAACGGGAATCCGTTCGTTGGATTCCTGTTTTTATACAGACAAGAAAAACATCGGAAGAAAAGATGCAGATATTCCAAAACAACCTTAAAATCATAGAAGGGGTATAATAGGATGGGCGGCATCCCTGTAAGACAAGTTTAGTTTACATTCAGGATAGAATGGGCCATGTGTGAAGATTCGGAAAGACTGAACTGTGGAAATGCCAATAGTCAGAATATATGATTTTTTATTTTTGCCTTTACAAGCCTTCACATTCTGTATATAATTAAGAACGTCGATTGCGGCGGAGAGACATGGCCCGTTCGTCAAGCGGTTAAGACACCACCCTTTCACGGTGGGTTCATGGGTTCGAATCCCGTACGGGTCACTTTGGAGGATTAGCTCAGCTGGGAGAGCGTCTGCCTTACAAGCAGAGGGTCATAGGTTCGAGCCCTATATCCTCCATTATTTCGCCGGTCTAGCTCAATTGGCAGAGCAACTGACTTGTAATCAGTAGGTTGGGGGTTCAAGTCCTCTGACCGGCACCATTGATCGATGCGCAGCGACGGTATGGAGGGATAGCGAAGAGGCTAAACGCGACGGACTGTAAATCCGTTCCCTATGGGTTCGAAGGTTCGAAACCTTCTCCCTCCACCACTATAAATTTTATTTAACTGCGGGCCATTAGCTCAGTTGGCAGAGCATCTGACTCTTAATCAGAGGGTCGAAGGTTCGAGGCCTTCATGGCCCACCATTTATCTTGTTTTGCGGGTGTGGCGGAATTGGCAGACGCGCTAGATTCAGGTTCTAGTGTCCTTTACCGGACGTGGAGGTTCAAGTCCTCTCATCCGCATTGATTGTTTAACCGGAGGTGCGTTTTGAAAGGCTTTTGAGGCGGGGACAGGCAGTCCGCGCTGTTTCATCGGATAAGCTTTTTCGAGGGCGCCTTTTATTTTGCGGAAGTAGTTCAGTGGTAGAACATCACCTTGCCATGGTGGGGGTCGCGGGTTCGAATCCCGTCTTCCGCTCCATTTATTGCGGGGCCTTAGCTCAGCTGGGAGAGCGCCTGCTTTGCACGCAGGAGGTCAGGGGTTCGATCCCCCTAGGCTCCACTCCGGTTCTTACATAAGATGGTGCAGGATCCCCGGTTATACAATCGGGAATCCTGCTGCTTTTTTGGACTGAGCAGGAAAAGCCGCCCCCGGGGGCGGCTTTTCTCTTTCGGAGCACCGTACAGGCCCCGGCATCGGGCGTTCAATCAGTTTTTCATGATCAGATCCGTCACATCGCGCCGCATGGTCTGCGGCACATTCTGATCGGGTTTTCCGATGCGGACGAGCATCTGAATCGTGCTTCCGTCCGCCGCATAATCACGGTGTATGCCGTTGTAAAGTTTCTTCATTTCCGGATATTCTTCCAGAGCCTGGCTGAGCGGCTGAACGGCGAGCCCCAGATGACCGGCCTCAAGAATCAGCCGGCTGTATATCAGGCCGCTTTTCACCTGGCTCTCACGGCGGTTGTCTTTCGTCTGAATCATGATATATGCCGGCGTGCTGTCAACCGATGCCTGCGTCGATTTGACGAAGAGGTCCGACGCCGCTTTTCCGCTGTTCATCGAAGGAAAAAGTGTGACAAGCCCCTGAAGCAGGTGGACCATGATTCCGGATGTGCCCTGGCCTTCGACGGAAAATCCATAGCGATATTTATTCTTTTGATATTCGTTGGCCCGGAAAATCGCGGCCGATTCATCCATAACCCGCTTCACACCGGACTCAACGACGGCGCTCTTCATCGCATAATCGTTCAATCGGGCGACATCCGCCTGATCCTGATAAACTTTCACCGATACGTCCGGTTCTGAGAGGCTTTCGAGGCGGCCGGTCTGTGCGGCGGTCAGCCTGTCCGCTTTATAAGGCCCTCTGTTCGTGTCCGGGACAAACAGCGCACTATAGAGGGGGCTCTGCTGCGGGCCGGTCTTCCCGAGTGTAATTTTTGCGACCGGTTTTGTATCCATGCTTGTCGAAAGGTTTTTCTCATCGTAGGCTCCGTCCGGAAATAAGGATATATCCGTTCGGTAGCCGATTTTCTCGCCGGCGACTTGCATGTAGGCCAGAAAGGTCCCCTGAGAGACCATCATCTGGCGCGCATAGGGGTCGACTTCGTTTGTCATCCGTCTGCTGTCCGCGTAAAGGTAAAAGATCCTCGGGTCGCTCTTGTCAAGCCGGATTTTCCACGGCTGCATGTTGTGGCCGTTCGCCGCAAGAAGCCCGTATGCCGCCAGCTGAATGCGCGGATCGTCAAATTTCAGCGCATAATTTTTATTCCACGGTTCCAGGTAATGCCGCGGAAGGAAAATGCCGCTGATCAGAAGAAGAAAAAGAAATGCCGCCAGAATGACGGTGCCCAGGCTGCAAAGAATGATGAGCATTGTTTTTTTCACTCCCTGTTTTTTCATTCATGAAAACCTCCGTTTTCGTTTCGAAGCGAACGGATCATCATTTGGAAAGCAGCTGAAATCAGATCCCCAGCCGATATGTGATGATAATTCTGAATATAGTTGGCTTTGACCTTCGATGTATTAAATACGCCGACCATACAGGACCACAGGACAATCGCCGTTTCTACAGGATCCAGATCATTCCTGAAGCTCCCCTCCTCCTGGCCTTTTCTAAGCAGGCCGGCCAGCATATCGAAGACTTCCTCACCGAGCCTGTAGCATTCTTCTCTTGACTGATCGGGGATCCCCTTCTGAAAATCGCTCTCGCCGTTTTCATAGGAGAAGACAGCAGCGAAATAATCGGGAAAATCGGTACTGAATCGGTAAAAGGCATAGGTCATCCGCTCAAGTCTGTCACCGGCGGGGCCGGTTTTCACGCTCTTCTCTTCCTTTTTCAGCAAAGCAATAAGCTGCCTGTACCCGCGGATCATCACTTCAAAGTGAAGCTGTTCTTTGCCTGTGAAATAGGCATAGACCGTACGTTTGCTGAAATGTGCTTCACGGGCTACGTCATCCATCGTCGACTGCTCATATCCCTTTGAAAAGAACAGCTTTTCCGCGGCGCCGATTATTTTATCTCTGCGCATGGCTTTTTCCTCTTCAAGTTTCACTGGTGCCACCTCCGATAGCGATGAGTGAACAATAAAGTAAACTGCCGGTTTACTTTATTGTTCACTAAATTCTTCTTTCTGTCAATATTGTGAGGAACGTCGTAACATGTCGAATATGGTCATATCCGTCCCGTATTATTATGGTATAATTTGAGTAACAAATAGTAACCGGAAACCCTGCTGCGTTCGATTTTGTTCACGACAAAAGAAAGCACGGGCGGGCCGTGCCTTCTCTAATTGCGATTATCTGATTAATTGCTCGTATTTATTCAGTAACTTGTCAAGGCGGCGGCTCATGTGCTGGATTTTCGGGGAAGACAGCGGCTCTTTAATGGCGGTAAGGACAAGGCGGTCGCGCAATTTTTCGATTTTTTTACTGAGATCCTTCCTGTTCATCGGCTCGCCTCCATATTCTGTTTAAGTTATATTCAAATACCCGTTCATTTAAAAAATAAAACAAACGATGTCGGTTTTTCTGAATGACTGTCCCGGGCCTCTGTCATGAGTTCCGGCGCCGTTTCATTTGTGAAACTTGACTCGGTATTCTTTCGTATGACATATTGATGCAAAAGAGAGGTTAAGATGGAACAGAAGGAGAAACGGCTGATCAGGAGGGTTAAAAAAGGCGATCATCAGGCCTTTGCAGAACTCGTCGACAGATATAAAAACAGTGTGTTTGCGATTTGTCTGAGAATGGTCGGCAATCGCCAGGAAGCTGAAGATCTGTCTCAGGAAACATTTATCCGGGCATACAAACATATTGATCAATTTGACAATAACCGCAGCTTTTCCACGTGGATCTTTCGCATCGCAACCAACCTCTCAATTGATTCATTGAGGAGGAAGAAACCGAGTGTCTCGCTTGACGCCGAAATACCGGGTGCTGACGGGATTGTACTGAAAGAATTGTTGAGCGGCGGGGAAATATTGCCCGATGAACGGATCATCCGTGCCGAGATGGAGAAAATTATTCAGCACGAGATCAGCCTTCTCCCTGAAAAGTATCGATCGGCCGTCATTCTGAAATATATTGAGGATCTCAGCCTGAAAGAAATAAGTGAAATTATGGGTATTCCTGTCGGAACGGTGAAAACAAGAATTCATCGCGGCCGTGAAATGCTGAGAAAAAATATGACTGCTTTCAGAGGTGAAAAAAATGGCGAGCGGTGAACATAAAAAATATGTCTCTTTGATGAATAAAGTATTGGACGGCGAAGCGACGAAAGAAGAACAATGTTTGCTTGACGCCCACCTCGCCGGCTGCAGCAGCTGCCGTGATCATTTTAATGAGCTGAGGCAGTATGCAAATTTGCTCAACCAGCTGGTCCACCCACAGGTGCCGATAAATTTTACGAAAAATGTTCTTGATAAACTTCCCGCCGATCATCGTCATGCGGTTCGGAATTGGGCGGCCCGCCATCCGTTGTATACAGGGATGGCAATCTGTGCGCTTCCGATGTCGCTCATGATGATTGCAGCGAGGCGTCAGGCCTCCGATCGGGAAAAAAGCGGAAACGGTCAGTTTATACTGCTTAAAATGCCCGGTGACCGTTCCTGATACGAATAAAAGGCCGGCAATACATCGGTTCCGGCTGATTTGCTGCCCTGAAACGAAGGGCTTTTCATTTTTTTATGGATTATGGCATAAACTATGAAAATGTACTGAACAGGCGGCAGCCGTTGAAATGCCCGCGAAGACAATCTATGCTATGATGGGCGGTACAATGGCACTCGGCACGGGATCGGGATCGCGGGATTATTGGATAATGAAAATGAGCGGCTGTTTGGAGGATGAAAGCCATGTCTTGGTTGGCCCATTTTAACATTTTAAACTATTTGACGGATATCATTGATATCTTGATCGTCACCTATCTGATCTATAAAGTCATCCTGATTATCCGGGGCACAAAGGCCGTTCAGCTTGCGAAAGGTATATTGGTTATCGTCGGTGTCTGGTTTCTGAGCAGCCTGTTTCAGCTGAAGACGCTCGAATGGATCCTGAACAATGCGATTACATACGGCCTGTTTGCGATTATTGTTATTTTTCAGCCTGAACTGCGGCGCGTGCTCGAACAGCTTGGCCGGGGACGGCTTTTTTCCCGGGGGACGGTTGTTGAAGAACAGCATAAACAGATGATCGACGCCATTGTCAAGGCGTCTTCATATATGGCCAAGCGCCGGATCGGGGCGCTGATGTCCATAGAACGGAAAACGGGGCTGAATGAGTATATTGAAACGGGCATCCCTCTACATGGGAATCTGACTTCCCAGCTGCTGATTAATATTTTTATCCCGAACACGCCGCTTCATGACGGTGCGGTTATTATCCGGGGAAATGAAGTAGCGGCGGCAGCCTGTTATCTGCCGCTCTCTGAAAGTCCGTTCATCTCGAAAGAACTTGGGACAAGGCATCGTGCGGCAATGGGGGTCAGCGAGGTCACCGACTCTCTCACCGTGGTTGTATCGGAGGAAACAGGCGGCATTACGGTCACAAAAAACGGCGAAATGTTCCGCGACATTTCTGAAGAACGGCTGACGGAAATCCTGCAGACTGAACTAAACAAATCTGAAAAGAACACAGGTTCTTTAAGATGGAATTGGAGAGGGAAGCATAATGGATAAACTGCTGCGCAAAAACTGGCTCGTCAAGATTATTTCCTTTGTTATAGCGCTGATGCTTTATGCCATTGTGAATGCGGGGCAGACGCCTTCTTCAACGCCGTCCAGCGTCATTACAAATCAGACGCAGCAGATGATGATTACGGAAGGGCTGGATGTCCGCTATAATTCAAATCAATATGTGGTCAGCGGCGCTCCGCGGTCCGTAAACCTCCGTCTGAACGGATCAAACGATCTCATTTTGAAAGCGAAGCTGCTGACGATGAAAAGCGCTTTCATTGATCTGACGAATATGAAATCCGGCACTTATGACGTACAGGTTCAGACACAGGGCTTCCCGACCGGCCTGAAAGTGACGCCTGTCCCGTCATCTGTACGGGTCACCATACAGAAAAAGACCAGCAAGGAGCTTCCGGTAGCCGTCGACATATTGGACAAGAGTAAGGTCGGCGCCGGCTTGCTTGTCGGCGACCCGGTGATTGATCCAAGAGCCGTGACCGTAACCGGCGGAGAGGATACAGTTAATTCCATCGCATTTATCAAAGGGGTTGTCAGTGTCAAAAATGCCAGTGCAACAGTTGACAGAATGATTACGCTGCATGCATATGATAGTACCGGCAAAGAGGTCGATGTATCCATTGAACCGTCTGCCGTTCACGTGCAGGTGCCGGTCACACGGGTGTCCAAACAATTGAGCATTCAGGCGGTAACGACCGGCACGCCTGCATCGGGCTATTCAGTCGGCTCGATTGATCTGTCGGCGAATACAGTCAATGTGATTGCGCCCGACGAGAATACGCTGAGCACGATCACAGGCATTTCACCGCTTTCCGTTTCCGTCGACGGGCTGTCGGGCGATAAAACATTTTCAGTAGATGTACCGGTTCCGTCCGGCGCGACCCGGGTTTCGCCCGCGAAGGTCGACGTGACGGTGCATATTGTAAAATCATCTTCATCAACAGGCAGCGGCAGCAGCGCCAGCTCGGCTTTCAGTTCAAGCGGGCAATACGGGTCAAAAAATTTTCAATCGATTCCCCTTACGATGACGGGGCTTAGTTCCGGCCGAAATGCAACGTTCACTTCGGCGAATCACGTCGATGTTTCAGTTACGGGGAATTCTCAGGACCTCAATAATCTAACGGCAAAAGATATACAGGCGAGTGTCGATCTCAGCGGACTGGGTACGGGCCGGCATCAGGTAACGGTCGACGTGACCGTTCCGAACGGACTGAGTGCCCATGCATCTCCCGGAAGCGTCGGTGTCAGCATCAGCTAGGACGTGCCGGTTACCAATGCGAGCCAATCGTTTGCCGGCAAATCAGGTTTTCTTGGAGGATTTTTCAAAATAGAGACGAATTTGGACGAGTGGAAAGATAGGAGCGATCAAAATGGCAAAGTATTTTGGTACAGACGGAGTAAGGGGTATCGCGAATCAGGATCTGACACCCGAACTGGCTTTCAGGCTCGGACGGACGGGCGGCTATGCTCTGACGAAAACGACGGAGCACCCGAAGGTCCTGGTCGGGCGCGATACGAGGATTTCGGGCTATATGCTTGAGGGAGCTCTGATTGCCGGATTACTGTCGATCGGCGTCGAAGTGATGCGTCTCGGCGTCATCTCGACTCCGGGCGTAGCCTACCTGACGAAAGCGATGGATGCCAGCGCGGGCATTATGATTTCGGCTTCGCACAATCCGGTGGCCGACAACGGCATCAAATTTTTCGGCAGCGACGGTTTTAAGCTGAGCGACGAAGTAGAGGAAACCATCGAAATGCTTCTCGCAAAAAATACAGACGATCTGCCGCGGCCGATCGGCACTGATCTCGGTACCGCCGGCGACTATTTTGAAGGAAGCCAGAAATACCTGCAGTTCCTGAAGGACACGATTCAGGATGACGATTTCTCAGGCTTAAGCCTGGGGCTCGACTGTGCCAACGGATCGACCAGTGCACTCGCCCCGCATTTGTTCGCCGATCTTGAAACGGATATTGTGCCGATCGGCACATCGCCGAACGGGAAGAACATTAATGACGGAGTCGGCTCGACACACCCGGATGCGCTTGCGGCGCTCGTCGTAGAGAAAGGGCTTGACTGCGGCCTGGCCTTTGACGGCGATGGTGACCGTTTGATTGCGGTCGATGAGCTTGGAAACATCGTTGACGGAGATAAAATTATGTATATCTGTGCCACTTATTTAAAGTCGAAGGGTCAATTAAGCAAAAATACGCTCGTGACGACGGTCATGAGCAATCTGGGCCTGTATAAAGCCCTGGAAGCGGCAAAGATTGAAACGAAGCAGACAAAAGTCGGCGACCGCTATGTCATGGAGGAAATGCGGGCGGGCGGCTATGCGCTGGGCGGCGAGCAGTCCGGACATATTATTTTTCTCAATCATTCGACGACGGGCGACGGCATGCTGTCCGCACTGCAGCTCGTCAGCATCATGAAGGCGACGGGGAAAAAGCTGTCCGAACTGGCCGCCGATATCAGGACCTATCCCCAGAAACTGGTAAACATGCGGGTGGCCGATAAATTTCATGTTACTGATAATCCGGCGGTCGGCCAGGCCATTCGTGAAGTAGAGGCGGAAATGGCCGGTGACGGCCGTGTTCTCGTCCGCCCGTCCGGGACCGAATCGCTTGTGCGGATCATGGCGGAGGCGCCGACCGAAGAAGCATGCAGCGCGTACGTTGCACGCATCGCCCAGACTGTCGAAAAAGAGATCGGCGGTAAGATTCAGGACTGATTTCTGATTTTATAATATATGGGTATGTCCGGCCGGCACGGAGAATAACCGATCTGAATAATTTAAAGTATGCAAAGCAAGCGAGAGGATCCGGCCGGCGGATAGCAAATATGCTTTCTTGCCGGGGGAGACGCCCGCGGGAAAGTCTGTTGACAGATATATTTTTTTTAAGTAGAATTTCTGTGCGGCCGATTGGCCGAAAGGTTTGACTCAAGAAGGAAAGAGAGGGCGGATGAACTGAATATAAAGCGCCTGGACTATTCCCGGAAATGATGAGCAGTCGGAATAGTTGACGAGGAAGAGGTTTATCGAAAGACTCGGCGGATGCCTCTCGGAAACAGCCTGCACCGTTAATCCGTGTACAAAACAGAGAGGCAACTTTCTGGACAGAGGCCGGACAGCAGGCATTTATGACAATAAAAAAACAAGTGGGGCAAGACTGCCCCGGAATGCTTTCTTGCCTCACATGGAGGGGAACCCAATGTGTGGTATCGTTGGTTATATTGGCAATAAGGATGCACGCGACATTTTATTGAACGGGCTCAGCAATCTGGAATATCGCGGCTATGATTCGGCAGGCATTGCACTCCAGACTGCAGGCAGCGTCCATGTTTTCAAAGAAAAAGGCCGGATCGCGGCGCTTCGGACCATTGTTGACCCGTCCATTCAGGCCACTCAGGGCATCGGACACACACGCTGGGCGACGCACGGCGAACCGAGCCGGCGCAACGCCCACCCGCATCAGAGCGCTTCCGGACGGTTTACCATCGTTCACAACGGCGTCATCGAGAACTATGCGCAGTTGCGCGACCGTTATCTCGGAGGAGTCTCTCTGAAAAGCGATACGGACACGGAAGTCGTTGTTCAGCTGATCGAACATTTTGTCGACGGCGGCCTTGAGGTGGAAGAAGCCCTGCGGAAAACGCTGAAGCTGATCGACGGTTCCTACGGCATTGCGATGCTTGATGCGGAAAACAGCGATCTCATTTATGTCGGGAAAAACAAAAGTCCGCTTCTGATCGGCGCAGGCGACGGATTCAATGTTGTGGCGAGTGACGCAACGGCGATGATTCAGCAGACCAAGCGTTATGTCGAACTGATGGATGAAGAAATTGTCCTGCTGTCGCGGAACGGATATGTGATTAAGGATCTTGACGGCCATGTGAAAACCCGCGATCCGTACACCGTTTCATTTGATGCCCGCGATACGGAAAAAGGCGCCTACCCGTATTACATGCTGAAGGAAATTGATGAACAGCCGGCTGTGCTGAGAAAGCTGCTTCAGAAATACCGGGGGAAAAACGGATCGATTACGATCGATCCGGCCATTACCCGGGCGATTAACGAAGCGGACCGGCTTTACATTATTGCCTGCGGCACGAGCTATCATGCCGGCCTGGTGGGCAGGCAGCTGATCGAGCAGGTCGCTCAGATTCCGACCGAAGTGCATATTTCAAGCGAATTTTCCTACAATATGCCGCTTCTCTCAAAAAAACCGCTGTTCATCTTCATCTCACAGAGCGGCGAGACGGCCGACAGCCGTGCGGTGCTTGTCAAAGTCAAGAAACTCGGCTATCCGACGCTGACGCTGACCAATGTCGAAGGTTCGACGCTTTACCGTGAAGCGGATTACAAGATGCTGCTTTTCGCCGGACCGGAAATAGCCGTTGCATCGACGAAGGCTTACACGGCCCAGATGGCGGTTCTGTCTTTCATTGCGGTTGCCGCGGCAGAGAGCCGGGGAATCGTTCTTGATTTCGATCCGGTTCACGAGCTGAGTCTCGTTGCCCAGGCGATGGAGCGGATGATCGATGAAAAGGCGCTGCTGCAGGCGGTTGCCCGTGATTATCTGTCGGTGACGCGCAACGCTTTTTATATCGGACGCGGCCTTGATTATTACGTCTGCATGGAGGCGGCCCTGAAGCTGAAGGAAATTTCCTACATTCAGGCCGAAGGCTTCGCCGGCGGCGAGCTCAAACACGGCACAATCGCCCTGATCGAGAACAGCACGCCGGTTCTTGCCTTTGCCACTCAGGAGAGCGTCAATAACAGCATCCGCAACAATGTCGAAGAAGTCGCGGCCCGCGGCGCCCACACCGCCGTCATCAGCATGGAGGGCGTGACCGCCCGGCCCGGCGACAAAATCGTGCTTCCTAAAGTGCACAAATCCTTTACACCGCTTGTTTCAGCCATTCCGCTGCAGCTGATCGCCTATTACGCAGCCCTGCAGCACGAATGCGATGTCGACAAACCAAGAAACCTCGCCAAATCGGTCACGGTGGAATAATAAAAAAATGAGAAATAGAAATATATAATATTTATTGCATCGGACAAAAAAGCTGTTTACTGAGACTGTTACTATGAGTGAATCATAGCAGCAGTTTTTTTCTGTTCAGAGGGTGATTGTTTACCGAAGCGAACGAATCAATGGGCGGAAGATAAAATTGCACGATATTGCGCTGAGAATCGAGACGGCGGTGGATTAACAAATTATAAGCCACGGTAGACAATGCAAAACATTTCATCACCCAGTCAGGTTCATCGAATCAAAGGCTGGATTATGCAGCGCATTCATCATTTGCTGTCCGACCTCGAGAATATACGCCATGGGGGCGGAACCCATTGGCAGGCCGGGATGACCGGAATTAGCCATTGTCAATGGCATCAATAGATAATGTACGTATAGTATCTATGGATAGTTGCACAATAGCTTTTGCCCTAGCAAGTCTTCCTCGTATAATAAGTTTCGAAGTTAATAGTCATCCCTGTTCAGCTTAGGTACTGCGTGATATCCTCTAGTTGTTCATTGAAATGGATCCAACGGGTTTAGGCTTTTCCCTCCTGTAGTCTTTCTACGTAATTAGTCTGCTGCCCGTGCAGCTGCCGGATATGCTGACGCATAAGATGTAGCGGTTGCGAGCTCAACTCATCGGGGGCAGGATGAGTTGGGCCTTTCGGTCTTTGTCTACTGATCGCGAGGTGGCGTTCATGCAGCTGTAATTAGGGGACATCACAGAGTATCCGAGCTTATGCCATCAAGGAGCTTGTGTTAAAACTCAGCTCAGCCACTCCCTATAAACGTGGGTGATCGGCATGGAGTCCACGTCCATTTACAGTTTTCACCCAACGATATTCTTTCATGAAGACGCGGAGTTGAAGGTGCTGCCTTTGGACGCCGCATCACCGATAATCAGTAAGGTCCGCCTCTTTATCGATTTCAGATATTTGGAAATTTTAAGACTTAGATTAGTGTTGTCCCTTTTTGAAACATCAGTTAAAAGTTAAAAAATAAATCCTATTTAGAACTTGACTTAATACCACAAGACTAACTGCAGCCTTTTATTTTGAAGATTCTTTTTCTGTTAGAATTGAGTATCCCAGTGACTTGATATCTTTATTAAATCCTTTGACTGTATCCAATGAAACTTCTTCCAGAGGTTTTCCGACTTTCTTTAGCTTCGTAATGATTTCCGGTGTGCAGGTAATGATATCCACGCCTAGACGATCAGCTTCGTAAACGTTAAACAGTTCACGGGAGCTTGCCCAAAGCAAGTTGGCACCCTTCTTGGATTGACAAATAGCAACTGCTTTCTTCATGTAAGGAATCGGATCTTGTCCGGTATCAGCAATACGACCGGCAAAAACAGAGACAATGTTTTCTACGTTAGGATTTAGAGCAGCTACTGCATCTTCCACTTGATCGACGGTCAAGAGCGCGGTGATGTTCAGCGAATAGCCCTTGTCCTCTAACTTTTTAATCAGCGGAATGGACGATTCTCCTTTGGTGTTGGTAATTGGAATTTTGATGAATACATTTTTGCCGAAGGAGTGGATTTTTTCCGCTTCTTTTTCCATCGTTTCAAAATCATCGGCAAATACTTCAAAAGATAGCGGCAGATCTGGAATTTTTTCAACGACTTCTTTAGAAAATGCCATATAGTCTTTTACACCTGCTTTTTTCATCAGACTCGGATTTGTGGTAAATCCACTAACAAAGCCAGATTCATAAGCAGCGATCATGTCCTCAATTACTGCACCGTCCGCATAGATCTCGACATTAACATTTAACTTCCCCATCTACTTATCTCTCCTTTTTTGGTCACTAGAAAACCCACGATTGATTTCATCGAGGGTTTTTAGTTACTCAGTAATTGATATTAGTTGAAAGCTCGGTCCCATTTGAAGCAATCACACCTCTGTACCAAACGAACGACTTTTTCCGGGATCGCGCCAGCGTACCGTGGCCTTCATCATCCAAATCGACATAGATGAATCCATAGCGCTTCGACATCTCACCGGTCGAGGCACTGACCAGATCGATGCAGCCCCATGGCGTATAGCCCATCACATCAACACCGTCTTCATTGACCGCAGCGGCCATAGCTTCGATGTGCTTGCGCAGGTAGTCGATCCGATAGTCGTCATTGATGCTGCCGTCAGCTTCGACCTTATCCTTGGCGCCCAGGCCGTTTTCAACAACGAAGAGCGGTATCTGATAACGATCATAGAGTTCGTTCAGGCCAATACGCAGACCGATCGGGTCGATCTGCCAACCCCATTCGCTGGCTTCTAGGAACGGGTTCTTTACACCACCGAGCATGTTGCCGCCAGTCTTGTCCGAGTTGTCTGATGTCACGTCGACGGCGTTGCTCATGTAGTAACTGAAACCGATGTAATCGACTGGATACTTTTTGATCCAAGCGAGGTCGTCGTCCGTGATTTCGAGCCGGCTTTCGTCAACATGATACTGCTTGTAAAGGCGCTTGGTGTATGTCGGATACTGGCCGCGCACCTGAACGTCAGCACAGAAGAAGTTGAAGGCCTGCTGACTTTGCAAGGTCGCCAGCTGATTGACCGGGTTCGCGTCGATACTGTACGCCGTCGCGTAAAGAATCATGCAGCCGATCTTTAGGTCCGGATCCAGTTCATGGCCGATCTTGACGGTCTTGCTGCTGGCCACGAATTGATTGTTGAAAGCCTGAAAAATATTAGTTGAATCATCCCCGCCATTTGCCTGAACTAAGCCTTGGCTCATTGCCGGGAAGTGGAAGGCGGAGTTGATCTCATTAAAGGTCATCCAATATTTCACCTTGGATGCATAGCGGGTCAGGACCGTTTTTGCGAAGCACTCAAAGAAATCTATGAGCTTCCGGTTCTTCCAGCCGCCGTATTCTTTAGCCAGCTTCAGCGGCATCTCATAATGAGAGATGGTGATCACCGGTTCGATATCGTACTTCAGGCACTCGTCGATGAGGCTGTCATAGAATGCCAGACCTTTTTCATTTGGTTCGGTCTCATCGCCGTTCGGGAAGATACGAGTCCAGGCGATCGAGAAGCGGTAGCACTTGAAGCCCATCTCCGCGAACAGCGCGATGTCTTCCTTGTAATGGTCATAGTGATCGATACCTTCGTGGTTTGGATAGTCGTATTTGCTCTCATCGATAGTCCAGTCAAAATCTGGGCTTTTCAGTAAATTGAGCCGTTTTTTGCCACCGGGATAGGCATCGTCGATTGATAAGCCTTTCCCGTCGCGGTCATATGCGCCTTCAAGTTGATTGGCAGCGGTCGCGCCGCCCCATAAGAATCCATCTGGAAAGGTGCTCATGTTTAAACTCCTTCCGTTGTCTGTAATTGTGTAATTACTTTCCGCCAATGGCCCGCTCGTTGCTCGGCAAGGTCTGTTGAGATTTCTGGCGAGTATCTTTCGGTGTGGGTTTCTTTAGTCGGAAATGAATCAAAACCGTTCAATGCTGCCCCAACACCGCTCAGTTCTTGGACAGGTGAAATGATAACCTGGCGTTGTGCAATGTCTGCAAGGAACTGCATCAAGTAATGGTTGCAAATCATTCCACCGTCAACGTGGATGATCGGCTCGAGATCTGGAGACTGATCTTGAAGTAATTGAACGATATCGGCGATCTGAAAAACAACAGCATCAAGACTGGCTCGGACTAATTCATTCTTTCCAGTCAGCATTGTCATGCCGACAAAAGCCGCTTTCATTTCTGGCCTATTATACGGTGCCGCCAGTCCGCTGAAGGCTGGGACAAGACAGGTGGTGTCGTTTGGATCTGCCGCCTGCGCCATGCAATCAGTCTCAGCTGGGTCGCCAATGATCGCCAGGTTATTTTTTAGCCAGGTTATCACTGCCCCAGAATAATTCACGTTACCTTCCAGGACATAGGTGGTCTGACCACGCTTGCGCCATGCAATTGAAGTGTTAAGGCCCGTTTCGGAGCGTATCTTCTCTTCGCCAGTATTTAACATGATTGAACTACCGGTTCCAAAGGTCACCTTAAATTGGCCAGGCGAGTGACAGCCTTCTGCGTAAAGGGCGGCTTGAGAATCTCCCAGAACGCTAGTGATTGGAATCGAATGATTGAGTTCACCGAAAAGATCAGTCTTTCCAAAGATACCATCAGAATCAATGATTTGGGGTAGCTCGTTCTGGTCAATGCCGAATAAATCACAAAGAGATTGATCCCATGTCCCTGTATTCAAATCCATCAATTGCGTCCTGCAAGCATTGCTTGGCTCTGTCTTGAAAGAATCTCCATTGGTCAAGACACTAACTAGCCAACTATCAATCGTCCCGAAACAAAGATCTCCTCGACTCTGGGCAGTCCGTACCATAGCGTTGTGTATAAGCAGCCAGGCAAACTTGGCGCCCGTAAAGTAGGGTGATAAATTTAGGCCTGTCTTCATCTTGATCGTTCCTGATTCAGGTTTAGCAACCAACTCATCCACTAGTTCTTTCGCGCGGTTATCTTGCCAGACAATGGCCAAAGCGAGCGGCTCTCCGGAACTTCTTGACCAAGCAGCTGCTGTCTCACGCTGATTGCTGATAGCAACACTGGTGACAGTCGCTCCCTTAGCATGAGCTAAAGCTAGATGAACCAATGCCTTAAGGTTTGCCTGAATTTCAGTAAGGTCGTGGCTGATCCAGCCCTCTGGACTGATCAATTGGCGGTGAGTTCGTGTGGTTTTGTACTTGATGGTTCCCTTGTGATCGATCAGCAATACTTTGGTTCCTTGGGTGCTTTGATCGATTGCAAGCGTCAATTCAGTCATGTTTTCCACCTACTTCATCCAATCCGAAATCCTTCGTGTAAGCGATTGGGCATCCATTCCATAATAAGCAAACACTTCATCTTGAGTACCGGCAATTACTAGTTCATCGGGAAACCCGACAATCTGGATTGGGGCATGTTGGTGCGAGGCTAAAGATTCCGCTACTGCTGAACCAATGCCACCATATATGCTGTGTTCTTCAATGGTCACGATCAGATCCACCTGAGTGGCTACGCGACTCAATAAACGATGATCGAGCGGTTTTAAGGAAACCAGATCGACAACTTTGGCATGGATGCCTTGCTGATTGAGCATCTTAGCAGTATCAACTGCTATGCTGAGGGTCTCCCCCATTGCAACCAGCGCAACATCATGGCCATGATCGAACAAGATATTAGCTTGGCCCGGCCTTGAAAAGGCACGTTTTTCATTGTCGTAGATGTTGGGTAGCGCCCTTTTCCCGATTCGCACATAAGCTGGCCGATCAGATTGGACCAGATACTGCATTAAACCACGCGTTTGTGCTTGATCTGCTGGCATGTACACTTCTAAATCTGGTATCGCTCGTGTAATCGCCAGATCTTGAAGAGAATGATGCGTGGCACCTAAGACACTGTAAGAGTTGCCGCCGGAGATGCCAATCAGTTTGACGTTACTATTTGAATAAGCCACGTCGACTTTGACTTGTTCTATACTGCGCATTGTCAAAAAAGCTGCCGGAGAGAATACAAAAGGTCGTTTGCCGCTATGAGCAAGACCAGCTGCTACGGTCACGGCGTTTTGCTCGGCGATCCCCATTTCGATTAGTTGTTTTGGCCGTTCCTTGGCAAATGGCGTCAACGAAGCTGAACCGCGAGAATCACTGGTTACCGCTAAAAGATTATGATCACGACTCGCAGCAGTAATCATTTCGTCACAAATCACTTCACCAATCTTTGCTTGATTCATCATTTTTCCAAACCTCCGATCACTGCTTCCAGCTCTTGAACGCCCTGTTTATACTGGGCTTCGTCAGGCACTCGATGATGCCACCCTGCCTGATTTTCCGCAAAGCTGATCCCTTTGCCTTTTACTGTATCGGCTAGAATAAGTCTTGGTTTGCCGGTTTCGTTAGGGACAGTTAAAGCATCGACCAACGCCGTCATGTCATTCCCATCGATTTCCGTGACTGAAAATCCGAAAGCCTCATACTTATCGGCTAATGGTTCGCTGTTCATAACGTCGGTGGTTGGGCCACTGATCTGCAGTCGGTTGTGGTCAATGATTGCGGTCAGATTATCAAGTTGATAGTTGCCAGCAGCCATCGCAGCTTCCCAGACTGACCCCTCGGCTTGTTCACCATCCCCCATCAAGGTATAGACATGGTAGTCTCGCTTATCCAGCTTTCCTGCAACTGCGATTCCGACACTTAGACCCAGCCCATGTCCCAGTGATCCAGTGTTCATTTCAATCCCGTTGATATGATTGGTTGGATGACCGATATAAGGAGAATCAAACTGTGAGTACCGAAATAAGTCGCTTTTTGGGAAGTACCCCCGGTCTGCCAAGACGTTGTATAAGATCTCGACTGCATGACCTTTTGATTGAATGTAACGATCTCGATCAGGATCACTGAATGTTTTTGGAGTTTGATTCAGCACGCCGTAGTACAACGCAACCAAAATATCAGTGCAAGAAAGATCGCTGCCTGTATGACCGGTCTTAGCTTGAAAAATCATATTCCAAGTTGCTAACCTCATCTGTGCAGCTTTTAACTTCAAGGATTGAATATCTAGTGATGCCTTTTCATTGATCAACTTGATCACCTCCCATTATTTCACGATGCTCTTAATGTCACCGCGCAAATAAGCTTTGACATCATCTTCGATCGGATCATAAAAATCTGGTGAAATATCCAAATATTTGCATGCTTCATATAAAATTGGCACAACGTCTGACCGCACTGCGGCAATGTGATGAATGTATGGGCCATAAACCAGCTTGGTCTCAAAGCGGTTCAAATTGACAAATTGTAGCCAGAGATACGTACCTTGTTCGTATGGTCCGTCACAAGTTTTCGCGTTACCCAGCAGCAGTGAGTAGTTTCCATTGTCTCCATCAAAGCGGCAGAGCGTATATGTGCCGTCTTTGGCCTGAAAGCCAACACTGCCCGGATAGTCAAAGACGAAGTGAGATTTCGGAAGCTTCGGTTTGTTCCTTGCTGTCGAATACGGAAAAACGCCCAGATGTTGGAGCAATTCCCCATTTGGATTTTCAGGATGTCGGCAATTGACATCGGCGAAAACCGCACGTTCCTGACCCATCGTCGCGGCCTCGACAAGAAGCTCTGAGATCACACCATGGATGTCTGTCTCGCAGGTGACCGGCGTGCCTTCATCTTGCAACAAGGATTCAGAAGCATAAGGCAGAATCCCGATCTCGTCTTGAAGTGCGGTCCAGCACTGGATGGCACCTGCATTACAACCGTATTCTTTCATCTTTCGGCTCAAGGCAACCTTTAATGATGATACCATATTCAAATCCTTATCACTTATTTCCACATCGGCAATCGACCGCAGTTTTTGCTCTGTCTCAGCGATCTCAGAGTCATTGTTTGATTGCAATTCATGAATTTTTTCAACAAGCTCTGTCAGAGGTATTGGCGATAATGAGATGTTAAATCGTTCCAATAACTCTCCTTCATTGACCATAGTTGACCAGAAGTCAAAAGGCCGGGGGCCGACCTGCAAGATACGAGTTTCTTTGAAGGTCTTCACGACATTGCAAACTTTGATGAAATCCAGAACACCTTGTTCAAATTTTGAATCCCCGATATCAGCATTGACCAAGTAAGTAAATGGTACCTTGAATCGTCTAAGAACTTTCCCGATTGCAAACAAACCGCACTGTGTGTCCCGCAAACGGGAACCGTCAGTTGCTGGTGCTTCGTCTTTTGGTCCCCAAAGCAAAACCGGTACATCAAATTGTTTAGCTAGACGTGCGCATTCATATTCCGTTCCAAAGTTTTCATTGGCCAAAAATAAACCGTCGATGCCTGCTTTTTTGAATTTGGCGGCAATTTTTTTCATCCCCGCATCGTCATATAACAAGCCGTCCTCGTTAATGTCTTTGATATCAACAAAATCAACATCCATGGCATTTAGTTTATTTCGGGTAAGGTCAGCGAATTCGATCGCCGCGTCTGCAGAAAAAATATTTCGACGGGTGGGAGCAAAGCCAAGCTTGATCTTGTCAGTCATCATGATTCCTCCTAAACTTTATTATTTAGTTTACAAAACTATTGTATTTGTTTATTTAGCTTAACACAAGATGTTTTGCAAAATTCGTCTTAATTTAGTATTATTCTAGTTGCAATAAGCGGAGGGATGAGTATGAGATTGAAAATGAGCGACATCGCCAGGATGGCCAACGTATCAAAGTCGGCTGTTTCGCTGGCAATCAATGGCAAGCCCGGGATCAGTGAAGAAACTCGGAACAAAATCATCAGCATCATTACAGAACAAGGATACACTCCACTCCGTAAGACGCGCCGCACCCCTGACAACACGATCGGGGAAGTCACGTTTTTGGTCGTGACAACCAGTGGAGTCGTTCAAGACAATTATCGTAGTCTTCCCTTTTTCAATAGCTTGATCTCCGCCCTATCGGCCACTGTAAGCCAGATGAATAGCAGCCTCCGTACCATGACCATTCAAGGGAACCAGTTGCCTAAAAAGCTTGATGAGGTCGCTGCAGCCAGCAATAGCGGTGTACTCGTACTAGGAACGGATCTGACGCGGGAACAAACACTGATGATCAAGCGACGGTTGCAAAAAGTGGTCTTTCTCGACACTTACTTTGAAGATGTTGTTGCTGATTTCGTCACGATGGACAATTATCAAGGCGCCCGATTGGCAGGAAAATATATGCTGGATCAGGGGTATCGAAATATCGGCTATTTTGCTTCCGATAAACCCATGTCGAACTTCAACGAGCGACGGCGCGGGTTCCGGGAGGCACTTCTGGAAGCTGGTGTCATTGTGGCCAATCAGCATTTCTATCTTGTTCCCCCCACCAACGTAGATCCAAAGGGGTTAAATCTCAACGCGTTGGGTGATGATATGCCTGAAGCCATTTTTTGCGAAGATGACTACATTGCGATCCGTCTGATCAAAGCCGCTCAAAAAGCTGGTTTAAATATTCCAAGAGACTTGGCGGTAATGGGCTTTGATGACATTCAAGAAGCACGCCTGATCTCGCCTGAACTTTCAACCATCCACGTTGAAATTGAGCAAATCGCCGATCAGGCCTTGCATCAGTTGCTCAAACAGCAATCCAATGCAGCTTGGTATCCACAAAAAACGTTGATTGCAACGACTTTGGTAAAACGCGAGTCCTTGTAACCAGCTCATTGCCACAATATTTAAAAAAGAGGGGTCAGCGGCCTCTCTTTTTAGTTTATTAATTGTTTAGTAAAATTAGATTGACTAGAGCAAAATAGTGTGTTAATTTTAAGTCGATCAAGAAAGCGAATACATGAATTACAAATTGTTTTTTGTCAAAATCGACTTGGAGGTGACAATTATGCTCACAGTAGAAAGAACCAATTTTGTAAAAGATGGAAAACCTTTCTTCTATCTTGCAGACACCTGCTGGAGCGCCTTTACGAACATCACGTTGGATGAATGGAACTACTATCTAGATTTCCGAGCAGCCCAAGGATTTAATGCGGTTCAGATCAACATTCTCAGACAATGGGATGCCAGTGGCTCAGATCTTGGTTATGAACCCTTCCCCGTCACCCACGAGGGAAATCAATACAATTATGATTTTAGCCAGTTAAATGAAGAATATTTCGATAGGGCCGATCTAATGTTGCAGATGGTGCGAGACCATGACATGATTCCAGCTCTGGTATTGCTCTGGGCAAACTACGTTCCGGGTACATGGGCGAGTGCTCTTGCTCTGAATAATCAGATCCCCTATAAGGACATCGGACAGTACGCATCCTACGTAACAAAGCGGTTCAAGAAATTCCAGCCAATCTACTTTGTCAGCGGCGACGCTGACTTTCCGACTGACGAAACTGTTCGTTATTATTCAAAAGCTTTCAAAGTAGTAAAAGAGAATGACCCTTCAGCAATATATTCTTTTCACATCAAAGGTCGATTCATCGATCTTCCCGAAGAATTTTTAAATAGTGTCGATTTTTTCAGCTATCAATCAGGCCACAATCTTGACGGACAGGCGACCGCTTATCAGATTCCTGTTCAATTACGCGAAAAAGGTTTTGCTGGTCCCATTGTCAACGCCGAACCATGTTATGAAAACATTAGCTATAGTCGCAACAAATATGGCCGATATTCTGCTCGCGATGTAAGAAAGGCATCCTGGAGTTCCATATTGTCGGGGGCTGACGCCGGTCTCACTTATGGTGCGCATGGGATCTGGAGCTGGCATAGGCATGGACAGTCATTTGGCATCGTCGAAGGTGAAGGCTTTCTAACTCCTTTCGATTGGCGTGATGCCTTGCACTTTAAGGGCGCTAATGACATTTCATTTTTAAAAGAAACCGTCAGTAGCCTTTTTGAGGGGAGTGAGATCATTCCGGTATCCCAAAATGTCAACGATGAGCCAAGTATTCGAGTAGCTTCAAACAGAGAAAAAGCGCTGTTCGTTATCTATGTACCAACTAATGCCACCCTCAAGTTGAATAACTTAGGGATCGATTCAGCTCACTATTGCGCACAGAGTGTGGATCTTCAAACGCGCCAGATTTCAAATCTCAGTTTCAAAGATGAGTCGGTGTTGAATATGAGCAGAGCAGAAGCAGACTCACTTATTATTCTCAGCAAAATAAAGGAGGTAAATTAGCCATGGACGACCAAAAACTTGCAAATAAGATTCTGGAGGATGTCGGCGGCAAGCAAAACGTTCGAAGTTTGATCCACTGTGTCACCCGTTTGAGGTTTCGCTTAAAGGACAAGTCGAAAGCCAAAACCGATGAGATCAAAAATCTTGACGGAGTTATGACTGTAGTTCAAAGCGGTGGCCAGTACCAAGTGGTTATTGGTGATAATGTTACAAACATCTTTGATAAGATCACCCCGCATCTTGACACTGCAGCAGTAGAGGCAGAGCAAAGCACTGAATCAGACCAGCCAAAAGAAAAAACATCTTTCTTCAATTCTGCAGTTCAGCTATTGTCTTCCCTTTTCACGCCGATTTTAGGTCCTTTAGCTGCAGCGGGTATTTTGAAGGGCTTCTTAGTCCTCTTGACGCTTACTCACGCTTTGACCGAAAAGTCTGGCACATACATGATCCTTTACGCAACTGCCGATGCCCTCTTCTATTTTCTACCTGTGTTACTTGGCTTTTCTGCGGCAAAGGTCTTCAAGACAAATCAGTACATGGGGGCAATCGTCGGATGTGCTTTGGTCTATCCAACAATGGTAGCAGCTTACAACGCAGGCACACACCTGACATTTCTCGGAATCCCAGTTGTTTTAATGAGCTATGCACAAACCCTTATTCCTATCATTGCTGCGGTGTATTTCCTCTCCGTCGTGGATAAGATACTGAATCGAATTGTACCAAAAGCTTTGAAATTGATTTTTGTTCCACTGCTGAGTTTAGTGATCGTGGTTCCGGTCGCTTACCTTGTTGTTGGTCCTGTCACAAGTATACTTAGTCAATGGCTTGCCGATGCCGTTTTGGCTATCTATGGAGTCTTCCCAGCACTGGCAGGTTTCCTGCTTGCCGGTATTTGGCAGGGTGCTGTTCTTCTTGGCTTGCACTGGGCATTCATCCCTATCTTCTTAAACAACATTGCTACGAAGGGATTTGATCCGATCAACGCTATGCTGTATTGCACAGTCTTTGGGCAAGTTGGTGCAGCATTGGCAATGTTCATTAAGGCGAAGGATAGAAAATTCAAAGAATTGTCGCTCACTGCCGTCATTTCGGGCTTTCTTGGGATCACTGAGCCTATTATTTACGGTGTTACTATTCCACACAAAAAATCATTTGTAATGGCTTCCATCGGATCCGCCTTTGGTGGTGCCATAGCCGGTTGGGCAGGCGCTAAAATGTATGGTGGCTTTGCAACTGGTGGTGTCTTCGGGATTCCGATGTTCATCAATAAGTCCGGTATTAATTCTGAGTTCATCGGGTTCGTACTTTCCTTGGTCATAGCCTTCTCTGTGGCTTTGGTACTTACCCTGATTACGGTTCCAAGTGTAAAAGCAAAGGAACCTGCTGCTGAGAAACCAAAGGTGAATATTGATGAGGATATTTCTATCGATTCACCAGTTGCCGGCACAGTTGAAGCACTTCAAAAGGTCAATGATGAGGTTTTCTCAAAGGGTCTCATGGGGCCGGGCGTCGCAATCGTACCTTCTAAAGGTGAAGTGGTTGCTCCATTTGATGGAACTGTGGTCTCTGTCTTTCCTACTAAACATGCGATCGGCCTTCGTTCGGATTCAGGAGTAGAACTTCTCATTCACATTGGATTGGACACTGTTGAACTCAAGGGTACCCCGTTTGATATGCATGTTCAGGCCCAAGATAAAATAAAGAAAGGACAGCTCCTGGAAAACATCGACATTGATGCAATACAAAAATCGGGCTACGACCCAACAGTCATCGTTGTTGTTACGAACCAAAAGGATCTTGGAGAGGTTAACATAAAAGAAGATTCAGGTAATCTCGAAGCTGGCACACAGTTGCTTATCGTCACGCCAAGAGCGCAATTAGCGCTGAATCCGATTAACGTCTGAAAATTCGGATCAGGTTCAATTGTTCCATCGTGGTTCGTTCTGTACGGCGTAGACATTTATACCGATAACCGAGTCTGATTCCTTTTAAATCAAGGAATTCAGGCTTTTTTGCCAAAACGCGATATAATTATACCATGTTTTGGAGGGATACAGATGTCATGGGTCCATTTGAAGAACAAAAAACACGGCATCACTTATGTATATGAATCGGTATTGGAATAAAGGAAAAAAACAGACACGGAGTCGTCGGAAATGCATCGGCAAACTGGACCCGGTAACGGGCGAATTCATTCCGTCCAAAAAATATGCCGATGGCCTGAAAGAGATCATCAGCTAAAAAAACAAGAAACACGATCCGATACCGTCGACATCTTATCAGCGCCGTTTTTTGGGGGCGACCTGCCTGTTTGACGCCATCAGCGCCGAACTTGGAATCACAGATGACTCGGCCCAATGCTTTCCAGAATCGTACCAACAGATTCTCTCCCCAGCCTATTATCTGGCTCTGGAGGATCGCAATCCGATGAGTCGTTTTCCCCCGTTGGGTGAAGACCCATGTGCATCCTTATGAGAAAAATCTGCCCTCCCAGAGAAATAGTGAACTGCTTGGATCCATCACTGAGAACGCCAAACACCATTTTTTCTTCTCCAAAGCAAACGGCGCGTCCCTGAAGAGTTTTGGCTTACGATACAACCTCCGTTTTGTCCTATTCCAAAGTGCTGAAACAGGTCAAGTACGGAAAAAAACAAGGATCATAATCCGTTGCCGCAGATCAGCCTGGCGCTCCTTTACGGGGAAATCTCCAGTCTGCCGGTAGCCTATCGCAAGATGCCGGGAAAATCAACTTTTATAATGATTTTAGAACTTATTACAATTTTTAATAGCTATTTTTAAACAACTTTATTTAATAACGGGAAAGTTAAACAGTAAAGTATTGCGGGTTGGGAACTCCGAAATTAAACAACTTTATTTGTATTTATCAATATATAATATTTATTGCATCGGACAAAAAAGTTGTCTACTGAGACTGTTACTATGAGTGAATCATAGCAGCAGTTTTTTTCTGTTCAGAGGGTGATTGTTTACCGAAGCGAACGAATCAATGGGCGGAAGATAAAATTGCACGATATTGCGCTGAGAATCGAGACGGCGGTGGATTAACAAATTATAAGCATGGTTAAACCTGACAATTTCATATCCCAGTATTAATCAAAGAAGAGGGGTCATTATTTCAACCGGCCGAATTTTGTACCGAGTTTCTCTTTCGGCTTTTCGGATCAATTTTAGTGGCTTTACATGGTGAATCAACGAAACCTGCCATCCACCATGAGGCGATTCCCTTGCTGCTGTAACAGCGCGTTCCCTACCTTATCCATAGGGCATGAAGGACAATAGTTTTACGGCTTTCCGGAAAGTTTTCGCGCCTTTGCATTTTCATGTCCCCATTTTTGATATAACACAATTGATGTTGCTTCATTAATAACACGATTTGGTTTTCCATAATCATCCGACTTTCGTTGCCCCCAAAAATAAGAGCAGGATTCATACAATTAATTTTTTCGCCGAATCACTTGAATTAAAGTCAACTTGAAGTGTTAGGATGATTGGTATAACATCATTAATCATGAGGAGGGTGTATCATGCCTTATGTCGTCATTACGGGAGCAAGTTCCGGGATCGGTTATGCGTCGGCTTTAGCCTTTGCCGGAAGAAACAAGGATCTCATCCTGACCGCAAGGAGAAAGCAGAAGCTGGAAGAGTTAAAATCAACGATTCATGAAATTAATCCCAATATTGATGTCGTTGTTTTCACTGCGGATTTATCTGATAGTGACGAAGTCCGCCATTTATATGCACGTACGAAGGCGTACGAATTAGAAACGTGGATTAACAATGCCGGATTTGGAGAGTATGCTTCCGTTGCTGAACAAGATTTGGCGAAAGTTGAGAATATGTTAAAATTGAATGACTTGGCCCCGACCATTTTGTCGTCTTTGTTTGTCAGGGATTATGCTGCTAAAGAGGGGACACAATTAATCAATGTTTCTTCGGACGGAGGGTACACAATGGTGGGGAATTTCGTCACTTATTGTGCGACGAAATTCTTCGTGAGTGCTTTTACGGAGGGGCTGGCGCAAGAGCTGCTGGCCGAGGGAAGCCCGATGAGGGCGAAAGTACTGGCTCCGGCCGTCACTGAAACGGAATTTGCGCATAGGGCCATGAATGTTGAGACCTTCGATTACAAAGCGAGCTTCGGTCAGATTCATACTCCGGAAAGGGTGGCTCAATTTCTGCTTGATCTCTATGATAGCGATAAAGCCGTCGGACTCGTGAATGGGGAAACCAATCAATTTGAATTGCGCGATCCCCTCTTCCCTTATATCACAAAAGGATGATAACGTTGACGAAGGGATTGTACGCGGAAAGCAGCGTGAACCTTGGTTGAGGAGGCCTATCATGGAAAGAGCATCCGAAACGTTCAACATCAGGCAGGCATCTGAATTTTCTGGCCTGTCGGAAGCGACGATCCGTTATTATGAAAAAATCGGCCTGATTCCTTATGCGGATCGAAAGCCGAACGGACATCGGATCTACAGCAAACAACAGCTGGAAGGCATGATATTTTTGACAAGGTTGAAAACAACCGGAATGAAGTTAGAAGAGATTAAGCGTTACCTCCGACTTGCTGAAGCAGGACCGGCGTCAATCCCAAAGAGAATGACGATTTTAAAGCAACAGAAGGAAAGAATTCAGATCGACATCTCGCGATTACTGGCGACACAGAAAATTATTGATTATAAAATTAACCACTACAATGAAGCCCTCTTAAATCCGGATTTAAGTCATGCCCGCTGTGACCTCGACGAATAAAAAGTTTTTACTTGCAAAAAAGCTGCTTATCGGATGAAACTTTGCCATAAATCATCGCAAGAGTTACTAAAGTATCATGAACACAAAGAAGTTATCTTCAACTGTATGCTCATTGAAATCATTGCCTTCTGACAGACATTGCGGCATGTCACATCGATTACCGGCACGAGGCCAGGATCCGGCCGAAAATCTCATAAAATCAAAGGCTTATCCAAAGGGACGCAGGATCAGTCGCCTGTTTGCAGGACAGAGGAAAATAACTATCGATCCATGATGATCGGACCTAAGTCGAAATCATTGTTTTTTGAAGAAAATCACCGTCTGAAAACCGGCTAATTGATGATTCATAAACATTTCAGGAAAATCTTAAGAAGTCCATAAGATGGAATTCCAACATAGCTCCTTGTTCTGTGGTTGAATAATATCTGCACAGAATAAGGAGCTGGTTATTATGAGACGAAAAGTAAAAAGGAAAAAGTCAGGAATACGCATATTTGTAGCACTTCTGCTGATGGCTGTTATTGCTGCTTTTGTTTATAAATCCATCATTATTCCGGGAAACCGGCAAATATTTGAGAAAGGATATGACGATAAAACTTTGTCATATCCTTCTTTAAAGATAGCATACGATTATTCTGATTCCTCTGTTTCTTTATCTCTCAACACGCTGAACAGCCCTAATGTGATTCTGATTCGTTTAAAAGATCATACCCTTTTAATGCAGAAAAATAGTGAGGAAAAAATCTATCCGGCTTCTTTGACGAAAATGATGACGGCTATTGTTGCGATAGAAAATTTACCTGACTTGAAGAAAAAAATCACACTGACCGATTCTGTGTTTCAGGGCCTGTCAGAAGCAGATGCATCTATGGCGGGGTTCCAGCCAGATGAGAATGTAAGGGCGATTGACCTTTTATATGGGGCTCTGCTTCCCAGCGGGGCAGAATCCTGTGTTGGACTCGCCGATTACATTGCAGGGTCGGAGAAGAACTTTGCAGAGATGATGAATCAAAAAGCGGCAGAGCTCGGCATGCACAACACCCATTTTGCGAATGTAACAGGACTTCAGAATAAAAACCATTACACAACAGTCAAAGATCTGGCTATTCTTCTAAGCCATGCTCTGCAAAATGATACTTTCCGCGAGATTTTTACTTCATCACGCCATTTCGTGCCGCCAACGAATAAGCACCCTGACGGAATAACCCTTTACAGTACCTTGTTTGAAGAACTGAACAATCAGAGCATCGCGGGCGGAAAAATCTTAGGAGGGAAAACCGGCTACACCGATGAAGCAGGTCTGTGTCTTGCAAGCCTCGCTCAAGTGGGTAACCAAGAATATATCCTGATTTCAGCCGGTGCGAAAGGAAATCATCATTCGCAGCAGTATGATATTACCGATGCATTAACTGTATACGACAGCATAGGGAAATAACAAGTTCTTCATAAGAATTCATTAAGATTTTGATAAGCCAAAATTTCAACATCGCCTGCCTGATTCCGATAAGATGAACTTGCCGCATCGGACAGGCTTATTACTCCGCACGCCGCCTGTTTCTGGATACTATTATCAATCGCCTGAATCTGAAAGGAGAAAGCAGCATGGATAGGCTGAAGATCGCAATTATATTCGGAGGCTGTTCCGAAGAACATCCCATTTCCGTTAAATCTGCGCAAGAGGTTGCAGAAAACCTTGATATCGAAAAATATGAACCGTTCTTTATCGGGATTACGAAAAAGGGTGTTTGGAAGCTTTGCCGCCGTCCTGATGAAAATTGGGAAAAAGGCAGCTGCCGTCCGGCAATGCTGTCACCGGACAGAAGCGTACACGGATTGCTTGTTCTGGAGCAGGGACAATATAAAACGATCCATTTGGATATGGTGTTTCCCGTTCTGCATGGCAGACTTGGCGAGGATGGTGCGGTGCAAGGTTTGCTGGAGCTTTCCGGTATTCCTTATGCAGGCTGTGATGTCCAAAGTTCTGCTCTGTGTATGGACAAATCTCTTACTTATATCGTCGCTGGAAGCGCGGGAATCGCCACACCCGATTTCCGGACTATCATGGCGGACGAGACTAGTGATGCCGACCGGCTTACTTATCCCGTTTTTGTAAAGCCGGCCCGTTCGGGTTCATCTTTCGGCGTCAGTAAGGTACACCGAAAAGAAGAATTGCTGAGCGCGCTGGAAACCGCAAGACAGTATACCCGAAGGTGCTGATTGAAGAGGCTGTCACCGGCAGCGAGGTAGGCTGTGCGATATTGGGAGACGGTATGGGTTTGATTGCAGGCGAGGTCGATCAAATTTGTCTATCTCACGGTTTTTTCAAAATCCATCAGGAGTATAAGCCTGAAAACGGTTCCGAAAACGCAGCAGTCATCGTTCCCGCCGGCATCCCGGCAGAGGCGCGCCTGCTCGTTCAGGAGACAGCCAAAGCCGTATATGGCGCCTTGAGGTGCAGAGGACTTTCGCGGGTGGATATGTTCCTGAAGGAAGATGGGGAAATTATACTTAACGAGGTGAATATCTTGCCCGGTATGACCGCGTACAGCCGTTATCCGAGAATGATGGCGGCCGCGGGCCTGCCGTTTACCGAAGTGATCGACCGGATTGTGTCCTTGACATTGAAAGGAAAAAGACGATGAAAAATAATTTTGTCTTTGCAGACGAATTTATATCAGGAATCCGTTGGGATGCTAAATACGCCGCGTGGGATAATTTTACCGGCAAACCGGCGGCGGCTATGCAGCCAGTCGAATCGTCGGTACGAAAGCTTTGGTGCAGCCCTGAAAAAAGCACGGGAAAACGCTGCACTTTTCGGTTTTGGCTTGCTTCTCTGGGATGGCTATCGCCCGCAATGCGCCGCAGATTGTTTTCTGCGCGGGTCAAAACAGCCGGAAGACGGCCGGACGAAACAAAAACATTATCCGAATATTGACAAAACCGAGACCGTTGAAAAAGGATATGCGGCCGCTAAGTCGGCCCACAGCCGGGGCAGTGCCATTGACTTAACGCTTTATCATTTAGCTGCCGGCACACTTGTTCCAATGGGCGGCGGCTTTGATTTGATGGATTCAGTCTCACATCACGGAGCAAAAGGCATCACGCCAGTCGAAGCGAGAAACCGCCAATGCCTTCGCTCTATTATGGAGGCCTGCGGTTTTGTCCCATACGATCGCGAGTGGTGGCATTACACACTGAAACACGAACCTTATCCAAACACTTATTTTAATTTTCCCATCACATAGCTGAGCCGGCCAAAGAAATGGTCAAAAATGTAAAACACTTAAGAAAACTTATATCATAATAAAACTTCAGGTTTAAAGCTAAGGGGCCGTTTGCCGATTACAGCGCTTCAGAACAATTCCTACAATAAATGATTACAACAGAGATGAATTGAATGATCATTAATCTAATATTTATTAAAATGTCGATTACATGGCTGATCAGCACTCTGCCATTCTTGATTCCATACCAGATACTGCTGGCCGCTCAAAGCAAAAAAATCGGCTATAAATTGTCAATCGGACATATTGTCATCGTATATATCTTTGTGTACTATCTGACCGGTGTGCTCAGTTTTACTCAAATTCCTTCCATAAGGGATATTGTTTATAACAGCTTTGGAATCATAACAACAAAGGGGCTGGCTGTCCCGGCGGATGAGATTAACCTGATTCCGTTTCGCTGGATTACAGAGGGTGTCCGCCCGTACATTGAAAATATATTGCTTTTTGTACCTCTTGGATTCATGCTTCCATGTATTTGGAAAAAGTATGGAGTGTTACGGAAGACAGTATTAGTCGGTATTGCATTCTCTCTTATCATAGAATTGAGTCAATTGTTCAATGGAAGAATAACGGATATTGATGATCTACTGATGAATACGCTCGGAGCATTCATCGGATGGGTGATTTTCAGGCTGCTGAAAGGCCATTTATCAAAATTGCAGGACAAGGTTTCTGTCCAAAGTACCGGTACCGAAAGAATTTCCTCGCTCCTTCGTGAAGAGGCATGTTTTTATATGGCTGGCGCATTTGCCGGTATGTTCTTTGTGTATTACCCATTTTTAAGATCTCTACTTTAATTTATAATGGCAAGCTATCTGACTTAAGCATCCTTTTCCTGCTTTTGCGGAAGTATGACAGTAAAGACTGTTTTTTCTGTATTACTTTGCACGAAAATATTGCCTCCATGCGCGTTTACGATTTCTTTGGCAATAGCCAGTCCGAGCCCGGCGCCGCCTGTATGGGTAGAACGGGATGTGTCCAGCCGAAAAAAACGCTCAAATATCGTTTCCAGTTTTTCCTGCGGGATAGGATTCCCTTGATCCGTAAAAGTTATCATAATATTTTTATCCTGCTGCTGAGCGGAAATGTCAATCATGCTGTTTTCATAACTATAGGCTATCGCATTTTTCAGAATGTTGTTGAACACACGGGCCAGTTTGTCTGCATCTCCCCACAAAGTGAATGTGTCAGGCACATTGACGGACACCTGTTTTCCTTGCGGAGCCAGCATGGGATAGAATTCATCGGCCATCTGCTGGAGCATGAACAGTAAATTGATTTTTTCTTTATTCAAAACAATCGTTTGAAGATTAAATCTTGTGATCTCAAAAAACTCATTGATAAGCTGCTCCAATCGATAAGCTTTTTCCAAGGTAATGCCGACATATTTCGCCTTCTGTTCAGGAGGCATATCAGGGGCTTCATCCAGAAGGCTTAAGTATCCGATAACGGAGGTCAGCGGTGTCTTGATATCATGCGCCAGGTAAACGACCAAATCATTCTTGCGCTGCTCGGCATCAAGTACGGCTTTCTTTTGTTTTTCCAAGGTGCTTTTTATCTGATTAAGCTTGTTTTCCATAAAATCCAATTCCGGCGATAATGTAATTTCATCATCGGATTCCTCAGTAAGTTTATCTATTCCAGCACTGACTTCATCGAAATATTTTGTGAACCAGGAAACGGAAAGTCGAAAAAGGATAACTAAAAATATTAGGGTTACGACAAAAAAGATCATGTCCATATTGTTGCGAATCACCAGCTGGTAAATTGTCAGTGCGTCTGGATTGTTAAAATGAAAAGCGGTGACTAAAAATCGAACGATCTGATCTCCAATCTGCCCACGCAGGATATTACGCAATAGATAAACAGTCACGACGGTGGCAGCTGTCATCAGAACCATTTGCAAAAAAACCTTTCTTTTTAGGTTTGTGTAATTACTCTTTTTGTTACTTTTCAATTTTATAGCCAATCCCCCATACCGTTTTGATATATTTGGAATGTTCTGCGCTGTCGTGCATTTTTTCTCTTAAATGCCGGATATGAACCATGACTGTATTGTTGCTGTTGGTGAAATACTTGTCTCCCCATACTTCATGGAACAATTCTTCCGAACTGACCACCCGTCCGCGATTGGAACAAAGGACCCAAAGAATAGAAAACTCTGTAGGAGTGAGAGACAGCTTTTTTTCATTCAGCATACATTCATGGGTAGCCATGTCCAATACCAGGCCGGAAAAGGCAATCAAGTGTTCTTCCTGATTCGGCTCCGAAGAATTATATTTAGTAAATCTCCGCAGCTGCGCCTTGACACGGGCAATAAGTTCCAAAGGGAGGAACGGTTTCGTGACATAGTCGTCCGCACCCAAAGTCAGCCCGGTAATCTTATCGATTTCTTCTTCTTTGGCTGTCAGCATGATAACCGGAAAATTATGCTTTTCCCGGATTTGCTGACAGATAGAAAAACCGTCTGCATCGGGAAGCATGACATCCAGAATGGCGAGATCCAGTTTTTCATTTTCAATACAGTTAAGGGCATCCTTGCCGTTATAAAATTTAAAGACATTATAATTCTCATTTTTCAAATAAACTTCAACCAAATCGGCAATAGCCTGTTCATCATCAACGATTAAAATATTTGCAGCCAAAAGCGCCATCTTCTTTCTTTTAAGAACATATCCCCATAATTGTCATACCGCGAAGCAAAAATTCATTTTATAGTTTTTTACTTATTAATATCTTAAGATTTTCTGAATATCGCAATACTGACAGCCCTTTACACACAAATATAAAATATCAATTTTGTCAATGGCAAGTGTTTTAAGCAATAAATTCCCCGAGTCTTTAAAGAATATCCAAGGGACAGTCTGCCCTATCGGCAAACTGTCCCTTAACCTTAAATCTGAAACATGATTGTGATAAAAGCTTTCTGTATTTTCAAGTATTTACATTAAATAAAACATACGGGTATATATGCAATAAGCTTTGATAGTGAAAATACCAAGTGTTTAGCAAAGGGAAAAGGCGGGTTGTGTCGCAACTTATATAGATGGGTGATTTTTACTAGCAGATCGTTTCTTAAATAATATTAATATACGGTTCTCATTGGGTGATGGATTCCATTTTATACTTCCATCGAAGGAACGAGATTATGGCTGATCTCCTGAAGATGAAGTTCAATGCGCTGCTTTAATTCGTCTTTAGAAGCAACACGAATTTGGCGCAGGCAGCTTTTGCTCATTTTCGCGAAAAAGGATTCAATGATGTCCAGCCAGAACCATGTGTTGGGGTGAAAACAAACTCCAATCGATTTGGAACGGTTTCTAAGTAAGCAGGCGTTTTTTTTAAAGTATGGGCTGGATGATTATCCAGAATCACTTGAATGCGAAGAACCGGATCGTTTAAAAAGCAGGGGTTCAAAAGGCCTGCCATTTCCTGTCGGAACCTGTCGAATAAGGTTTGAATAGCGTGAAAAGAGATGAAAATCCAGGAACTTTTCCCTGTTCAATATTTTGTCACACTTTTCTATAATACAAATGAATGCTTGAAGAGAAATCAGAAATCGAAGCTCTTGGCAGAGTTTCGGTTTTTTTTTCAGGTGAAATGAAATCGTCTCTGCAAAACAATAGAGCCGCTTTTTCGGAACGAACGAAGTACCCAAAATAAAGGGGCGGTAAAGATGGACAATCAATGGTTGATGCTCGCCGTCTCGATCAATGAAGGGCGGTGACGGAAAGCATGGGAGAGGATGTTTCCTACCGGAGCGGTTCATGGGACGACATGGGCCGGGCGATCGCTCAAATTTCATCCTGGGGCGGCGTACTGGAGCGCATGCGCCAGGTGGACCGGACCTTTCAGCAGATCCAAAATGCGATTGATGATCTGGACGAGGACCGGCGCCTCTGGTTTTCGTACAAAAGCCAGGCTGGGGCGCTCGACAAACTGGGTCAGGACTACCGGAAACTGGACACGTTTACGGGTGAGGCCGGCAATGCGGTCAGCCGCCAGATCGACGATCCCTTTTACAAACAGATGGACGCCTTTATTGCGGAAATGGCGCAGGTTTCGATCAGCCAGTATCACATCCCAAACACGCTGAACGTTAAGGAATACCAAGCAGCCAGTCCGCTCGCCTCCGTCGCCGCCTATGAGCCAGTGACCAAACAGTCGATCACGTTCGACGATCTCTTGAACAGCAGCAGCCTGATGGCCGCCTCGCTGAAAAAGGAATACGAAATCTACCGGGCCGCGGCCGGAAAACAGGCGGGAGACGTGACTTTCGATCAGTACAAAGAGAGCATCCAGTACAGCCGCGGCTTCGACTACCGGTCGATCAAAGACAAGCAGATGGACCAAGAATTCTGGGTGAACCTCGGCATCGGAGCGGCAGTCGTCATCCTGACGATCGCCTGCCCGCCGGCCGGGATCGCCGCGGGTGCTGCCTACGGGGCGATGCAGCTGACCGACGCGGCCACCGGGACGAGCCTGATCTCCGGGCGGAAGCTGAGCACGGAAGAGCGGGTCACGGAAGGCGTCTTCGGCGTGCTGGACGTGATCCCCGCTTTCAAGGCCGCCGGCGCTTTCAGCGCAATCGGCCGGATAGGCACAAAGAGCGTGACGACCCTGGGCGATCTAACGAAAACGATGGGCCGGGCGTCCGGAAGGCGGCTGATCCAGCTGAAACAGGTAAGCTGTGCAGGGATAGACTGCTTGAAACAAGCCGCGGCCAACGCGGGAGACCAGCTTTCCCTGAGCGGCCTGCAACCGGAGTTTACGGGGGCTTCGGGGGTTGGAAGCGCAGGCGACGGAGAGAGCTTCGTCGATAATCTAAGAAACATTAAACAGCCAGTTCAATACATCTCTTCCAAAAATATAAGTAGTATAACCAAGGGCATGGGCAGTGGTATTAAAGAAAGTGATTCCGAAATAGGTAGAATCGATTATTTAAGAAATAAATTTGGTAAGCTTAGTTCAGAAGAGTTACATCAAAGAATTAATACTCCTAAGTTACGTAGGATGTTAGAGGATTATAGTCCATCAAAAAAAGCTGCAGAATGGCAGGGCGGAGATCCATATTTTGGGATAGATGCTTGTACTGATAAAATATATCCAAAAGGCAGTGTTTTATATGCTGGCGAGCCATTTCCTACAGGATATTTTACAACCAAAGAAGTTTTAGATAATGTTGGGGTTGATGCACATAAAGTATTTGAAGGCTTGCAGGTTAAACCCTATTGGGGGAAAGGAATGTCTAATGCTGTATTTAGGGATAAGATGGTTGGTTATGAATTAAAGGTGGATATTACTGGTGCCAATGGGATAGCGAAAAATAATACCCAGTTTGGGGGAGGTGGATTAGAACAGATTTTTATGCCAGATTTAAAAGAAATGATTCATAATAAGTACTTAAAAAGATTGTCTGAGACAGAAATAAAGTTGACTAATACAGAAATGCCATTTAGTGAGTATAAAAAAATTATTGAAAAAATCAAAGCATTAGGTGGAAGAGGATTTTAAGGAAAGGAGAAAGTGCATTGAATAGAATAGAAGAAAAATTGCCTGTAAATAATATAAGTATTGATAAGCAATTAGATAAAAATTCATTTATTAACTATTTTAAAGATGATTTAATGCCATATAATAGCAATGAAGATCTATTCATATTTAGTAAAAAATATAGCATTTATGATATAGAATTTTGGATAATAGTAGGGTTTAAAAAAGAGAATATTCAATATGTAGAACTTGAAAATGCAGATGAAAATTTAAGTAATAGTTATGCTAATTGGTCAAATTATAAGGTTAAATTAAAAAAAGATAGTCATGATAATTGGTTAAAGAAATTATTAGGTTTTCCAGACATTATTAGAGATAATGAGGTAATATACAATTTACAATGGGGTAAGGTAACATCATATGTTGACCCTAAGAGTGGTAATGTGTGTATTTCAATAAGATATAGATACTAATTATGTTTGGATTATTCTTAACTGTCGAAAGCTCAGTTCAGGCGGGTGGATTTGACATAGTGGGTAATCCTGAAATCCACTGGCGGAGTTAGCGTGTGACCTATTTTCTGATCTCTTTTTTTGTTCCTGATAAAGCATTCTGAAGAAGATCTGCAAATTGAGTCAGTGCAAGCAGCCTAATCCAGTTCGCATATTTGGTCACAAAACTCGTGGAACTGGGTACCCAATATCCGTTTCCCTGAATTGCAACGGTCGCGTTGTGCAAAGAGGATGAGCCTTGAAAAGATAATGGCCGTTATCTGTAACTTCCCTTTGGCAGATAGACGGTTTTGATCGCGGATTTCCAAATCACAAGGCACGAAGCACGGATGGCATCCGTAAACAGATCCGGGTCGAATCCGGCATAAGGTTCAATTTTCGACGGGTCCAAGTGAATGAATAGAACATTCATTTCCTGATTTTTCACATCATCGGTCATCCATTGAGCGTTTGAATGCGCAGAATGCCGCATTGAAAGCAACTAGTGCAGCCAATTCACTTAGGGGAATCTGCTGATCCGTGCATCACTGGACACCCGTTAGCCCACTCGATTCGAAATCATTCATTCATTTTTTCCAGATGGATTGTCCGCTCCGCTCTTATCATGGGTTATTCTCCTGATGAATTGATAGAGGCAATTATCTTCTGACTCCATAATCATGAGAAGGTCTATTATTTAGCGCCTACACTATTCAAGAGAGCATACAACCAGTTCTAAAACTCTTTTTGAAGCCTGCGAAAGAGTTTGACTTGCCCTAAAGACGTGCTCAATGTCCCACCTCATACCGCAGATCCAAATGATTTTTCGTTTCACCAGGATGCAGTCAGTACTAAGAATGGTCAGCAAGTGACCCCAATGGATAGGCGACGCGGTCAGCCGCCAGATTGACGATCCCTTTTACAAACAAATGGACGCGTTTGTCGCGGAAATATCGCAGCTGTCGATCACCGGTATCACACCCCAAACACGCTGAACGTCAAAGAATGCCAGGCGGGCCGGCCGCCTGCCTCCGTCGCCGCCTATGTGCAGGTGACGAAACAGTCGATCACGTTCGAAGATCTCTTTAACAGCAGCGGCCTGATGGCTGTTTCACTGAAAAAAAATACGAAGCCTTCCGGGCCGCCGGCCGGAATCGCCGCGGGTGCCGCCTATGGGGCGATGTAGCTGACCGATGCGGGCCTGATCTCCGGGCGGAAGCTGAGCACGGAAGAACGGGTCAGGGAGGGCGTCTTCGGCGTGCTGGACGTGATCCCCGCTTTCAAGGCCGCCCCGGCGCTTTCAGCGTGATCGGCCGGATGGGCACAAAGGGCGTGACGACCCTGGGCGGCCTGACGAAAACGATGGGCCAGGCGTCCGGAAGGCGGCTGATCCATCTAAAACAGGTAAGCCGTTAGGGATAGACAGCGTGAAACAAGACGCGGCGGGAGACCAGATTTCCCTGAGTGGCCTGCAGCCGGAATTTGCGGCGCTTCAGGGGTCAGTGATACAGGTAGCGGAGAAAGTCTGATTTAGGATGTCAAAAGCACATTCCGGCAGATGGCGTCTAAGGAACGTGTCAATCCTCAGATTAATTATAGTAAGATAGAGGATGTTCAGGGTGTTAAAAAAGTTAGCGGAATTTCCAAGCAGTCGGATGATGTTCCACAAATTAAAGAAGTACAATATGGTAAGCACATTATTAAAGGAAAAAATGGTAAAAAGAAACTTTTGTCTAATTCTAAATATGCAACAGAAGTCGGATATAATTATAAAACAGGTAGTTTAGGAAGAATCAAGAATGTAGAGGTAGATAAATTAGAATATGGAGCAGCAAAAAGAAATCCATATGCACAGAGAAGTGTTGGAGGAAGTGATAGATTACCAACAGATGATGGTGGACACTTAATTGCTTCACAATTTAGAGGCTCAGGTGATATCGATAATCTTTTGCCTCAGAGTAAAAATATTAACCGGTCTGGTGGCGACTGGTACAGCATGGAACAAGAATGGGCCAATACAATAAAAGATAATAAATCTGTTAGAAATGTCCAGATAGATATAGGATATCCTGGCAATTCAAAAAGGCCTGATATGTTTAAAGTGTCATATAACATTGATGGTAAACTACCAATTAGGCGAATAAAAAATGAATGAGGTTCTAAAGTGGGATTTGAATTAAAATTAAATGAAATTTATAGAGAAATAGCTGCTTTAATTAATAATATGATACCAGCAAATTGGGGAAAATTTTATTTTAATGGAGAACTTAAAAACGGGGAAGGGGAAGTGTATTTCTTTTATACATTACTTGATAATCCTGACAAATATTTTTATTGCTATTTTATACCGGATGATTTTAATGTGGATAGAAAAATTTATGAAAAACTGGAAGACAGACTGTTCGATTTATTAGTAAATCTCCAAGATGTTTTTAAAGAAAATCAGCAACAACTGTGGTATTCATTTTCAATGATAGTAGACTTTAAAGGGAAAATGAAAGCATCATATGATTATGCGGACTGGAGCCAATCAGAATTTGGCACAACTGACAGAAAAGATTATTTTCAATATAAAAAGATTGGTAATGTCGATGCAAACAACATTGATATGCAAATGATGAAAAAGATGGAGGAGTATGAGAGAGAGCATTCTTCATGATTCGTCGTATTTGAAAAGTAAAAAGGACATTGAGATTGAGTTCAAAAACTTGATCTTGATGTCCCTTTTACTAATAAGGTACTTTACCCGTACGAAAATAAGGCCTTAAGAAATGAGCTAGAAAAAACGACGACTTTCAACGTGATCGGCCGCCTGGGCAAGCCGGTAAACCATGCATGTCGACGGATAACCCATGCACGACGACCGAAAAACTTGCTGTGACGACCGATAAGCCGTGCATTACGACCGAAAAATCGTGTATAACGATCGATAAACTTACCGACGACCGATAAATCAATGCGGACATGCACTATTTCGAATGCCGCTATTTGAATCTTTATAACTGAAAATATCAGATTTTATGCCAAGGGGCATATTCTTTAAATAGTAATTTTCTGTAATTTTAGTGCTGAAAATGATCCGTCTATCATTTACAATTAAAGTAAGTAATTATTACTCAAAACAGATAAATGGGGAGAAAAAATGTCGGCAGAACATAACGAACAAGTCTTTGAAAGTAAGTTAGTAGAACATCTCGCTAACCTGGGCGGTACGAAACAGTGGCGTTTTACTCCTGAAATTAAAACGACTGCGCAATTATGGATTAACTTTAAACAAATTCTTGAAAAAAATAACCCTGACAAACTAAATCAACCGTTATCTGAAACGGAATTCGGTCAGGTTAAGTCCGAGATTATCAGTTTAATGACGCCCTATCAGGCCGGTCAATTTCTATATGGTTTGAACGGCGTTTCGCAAATCGAAGTGGATCTGGATGACGGACGGCACGTATTCCTGACAGTATTTGATCAAGATCAAATCGGTGCCGGAAATACGGTTTATCAAATCGTAACACAAATTAAGCGACCAGCTGTCGTATCAGGGAAGAAGGAACGGCGTTTTGACGTCACTTTACTGATTAATGGTTTACCGATTATCCAAATTGAAGAAAAAGCCGATGGTCATGACGCCAAAGAGGCCCTAAATCAGATGCACCAGTATATTCAGGAAAAACAATATACTGATATTTTTTCGACTGTCCAAATTTTAGTCGCGATAACACCGCACGATGCACGTTACATGGCAAATACAACGGCTGACCGGTTTAATACGGATTTTGCCTTCCGATGGCAACGAGAAGAGGATAACGTTCCCGTTCGTGATTGGCGAGAGTTTGCTAATAAGATGTTGTCCATTCCGATGGCGCACCGGATGGCGACGAATTACATGATTCTGGACGGTACCAAGAATCGGCAAATGATTAAGGTGATGCGACCTTATCAGGTATATGCGACACGTCGTGTCATTCAAAAATTGCGCGAACATCAATTTGGTATGGACGCTAAGGAAGTCGGCTATATTTGGCATACAACAGGTTCAGGTAAAACGATTAGTTCCTTTAAAGCCGCCTGGCTGGCATCACGTCTGCCTAATGTTGATAAAGTCGTATTCTTAGTGGATCGTATTGCGCTGACGAATCAAACAGTCGATGAGTACAAGGCTTATGATCCTGATTCCGGTGAAGACGGCAAAAACGGTGTTGTTGACGAAACCGCTAATAAAAGAGTCCTGGCGCAAAAACTGAAATCCAAGAAATCCGGTATTATTGTCACATCGACTCAGAAAATGGACGGTCTGGTTCGCCGTGAAAGCTTCCCAAAATTAGATAAGAATGTTGTTTTTATAGTCGACGAAGCCCATCGTTCGACGTCTGGCGACATGTTAAAGCGCATTAAAGAAGCCTTTCCCAAATCCGCATGGATTGGCTATACGGGGACTCCGGTCTTTGATACGAACAATGGTCCGACTACCCGGCAAATTTTCGGAGATTTACTGCATGCGTATACCATTCGCGATGCGATTGCCGATCGCAATGTGTTAGGTTTTAAAGTTGATTTTGAAACGACTTTATCCGATGAGGTCATGCGCCAAGACTATCTGCCTCAATATTTTCAATACCGTTATCCGCAATGGAATGATGAAGAAGTCCAGGTGCGCATTGCGCATTTGGCGCCGGAAGATATGGACGACACCATCGTGCCAAGTGTCTATGATATGAATCCGAAACACGTCAGTCTGGTCGTTGCGGATGTACTGAAAAATTGGAAGAAACGTTCCAATAATTATAAATACAATGCGTTGTTTACAACACATGTCGGCGGCGGTAAAGCCTCTACGCCGATGGCGATGATGTATTACGATGAATTTAAAAAGCAGAACGCAGCCATGGAACGTCCGCTGAAGATCGGGATTACATTTAGTCAGGATACTTCGAATGGGGATCATCAGCTGGAAACGAATGAATCGCTGCACCGCGCGACACAGGATTATAACGAAACATTCGGCAGCCATTTTGATGATCGCCAGGTTAAGGAATATACAGAAAGTGTCGTCTCGCGTTTAAACAAAACGGCTGACGACGGTCGTTACCTGGACTTGGTCATTGTTGTGGATCAATTATTGACAGGGTTTAATGCTCCGGAATTAAACACATTGTATGTGGATCGAACACTTAAAGGCGCTGCTTTAATTCAGGCTTATTCGCGAACCAATCGTGTTCAGAACATGCAAGATAAGCCGTTTGGCCGAATTGTAAACTATCGCTGGCCCCAAAATTCGGAAAAGCTGATGAAAGAGGCGCTGGCCAAATATGCCAATCGAAATTCAGCCAACGTTCAGACAGAACTGGATATTGATGACGGTGACGGTATTCTGGAAAAACCTTTTGATGAATTGATGTCGGAAATGAAACAAATAGTTTCAGATTTAAATGATTTATCTAATGGTTTTGAAAATCTGCCGCGCAGTGAATCCCAACAAGAACGTATGTATGAACTATTGCATCATTATAACCGGACGATGGCTAAATTAAAGCAGGATGACCGGTATGATGATCAGAATCCGGAAGCCTTATTACAAGAACTGGGCATAAGCGGTGATGATGAAATTAAACTGACAACCACTTTTGCCAACGAGTTGAAGGAGCATATCGCGAAGAAACGCCATCTCGATATTGAAGACCTAACGCTTCGCATGGAGCACGTGAAAGACGTTGAAGTCAATTACGACTATCTTGAGGAGCTCATTGCCCAACTGGCTAATCAGGTACATATCAATGATCTTGTAGGCGCTCAGTCAACGCGCCAAGAAGTTGATAAGCTGGCCGATCAATTGGAGGATCAAAAATACGCGCAACAGATTAAGGCAACAACAAGCGCCTTGGTTGACGGCTCAGCAGAGGTTTCTGAATATCCCGTTCAGGTGTCCCATGTCAAACAGCTGATCCGTAGTAATACGGCCCGTCATGAACGTGCTGAAATATTAGGATTTAAACGGCAATGGGGGCTTGTCGACATTAAGAATACTCAGTTAATAAATGAACTGATTGATAAGCACACACAGGGGGCTGATGATTTAAACCAGACCGGAGAGCTCAATACGATCATCCGGGAAGGGCAGGCATTTTATCAGGAAGATGCGGAGCTTGATGAGGTGCATCATTTAAGCAAAGTCAAATACCGCAATGAATTGCGTCATGCATTTACAACGTTCGCCGATAAAATCAAGAAAAAATACTAAGAGGCCTTGATGAGCAGAAAAGTTTCTTTAATATTGACCAAACCGGGGTGCCTCAGCGTCACTTTATGACCTTGGGGTACTTCTTTAACACTTCTGTTCGGAGAAATGCGAACAGCGAGTCCGGTAGTATGCCAACTAAATTTTTGGCTAAATCTCTTTACAGATTATCAGATAGTATATACTAAATAATTGGAAGTCTATAACTAATTGGAAGACTTCTAGATTTTTTACACTAGGAGAAGGTAAGTATGGGTACAGCTGATAGAGCACGTGATATTACGAGTGAATTGTGGTCGATGGCCAATAAACTGCGGGGAAACATGGATGCCAGCGAGTTCCGCAACTATATTCTAGGATTTATGTTTTACCGCTATCTGTCCGAACACCAGGAAACCTATTTAGTGTCAGAAGATATCCTGTCACCTGAGGACGGGCAGACTGTCAATGACGCCTATCGTTCGGAAGCGGCCGGAGAAGATTTGCAAGATTATCTGGAAGATATCGCCGGTGTCCTGGGCTACGCAATTTCACCGGAGAACACTTGGGCAACTATTGTTGAAAAAGTACATAATGATAAAATTGCTCCTTCTGATTTTCAGGATATGTTTGATGATTTCAACAGGAATGCTGTGATCAACGTTCGTGCCGAGAATGACTTTCGTGAAATTTTTACCGATGTCAATCTCGGCAATACGCGTCTCGGGAACAGCACAACGGCTCGTGCAAAGGCTCTGAGCGGTATCGTTGAATTAGTAGACCGTTTTGACTATAACGATGAAGCGGGGCACGACATCCTGGGTGACGTTTATGAATATCTAATCGCTCAATTTGCCGGTAATTCCGGTAAAAAGGCCGGTGAATTCTATACGCCGCACCAGGTTTCTAAAGTATTGGCTAAACTCGTAGCCCTGGGCGCGCCGGATGATGACGAGCCCTTTACCGTATATGATCCAACCATGGGCTCGGGTTCGCTATTGCTGACAGTCAAGAGTGAACTGCCGCATGGAGAGAAGCCGGGTAAGGTCCGTTTTCACGGACAAGAATTAAATACGACGACTTATAATCTCGCAAGAATGAACCTGATGATGCATGGGATTGATTATCAGAATATGACTTTGAGTAACGCGGATACATTAGAAGAAGACTGGCCGGACGGAACGGATGCACATGGTGTTGATCATCCGCGCAGCTTTGACGCTGTTGTTGCGAATCCGCCCTATTCAATGAAGTGGGATAATAATCCTAAAAAGCTCAAGGATCCGCGTTTCAAGGATTATGGCGCATTGGCTCCGGCTAGTAAAGCTGATTTTGCTTTTGTCTTACACGGCATTTACCATTTGAACGATAACGGGACAATGGCCATTGTCTTGCCGCACGGTGTTCTGTTCCGCGGTGCGGCCGAGGGCAAGATACGAAAAACGATTATCGAAAAAAATCAGCTAGACGCCGTAGTCGGCCTGCCGGCAGGTCTGTTTTATTCAACAGGTATTCCGACAACGGTTCTAGTATTCAAGAAAAGCCGCAAAACTAAGGATATCTTTTTTATCGATGCCAGTAAGGATTTTGAAAAAGGAAAGAAACAGAATATCTTGCGCGATGAAGATATTAGCAAGATTGTCGAAGCCTACAAAAACCGTATAGATATTGAAAAATATGCACACGTGGCCACATTGGATGAAATCAAGGAAAATGAATTCAATTTGAACATTCCGCGTTACGTCGATACATTTGAAGAAGAAGAACCGATTGACTTGGCGCAAGTGAAGGCAGACATAGCCGACATTGACACGGAAATTGCCAAACTAGAGAAAGAATTCGCTGCCATGGAGGCTCAATTAGTCGAAACAGACAAGGGGACGGAGAAGTAAACATGCCGAAGAAAAACTATCCAAAACTCCGTTTTAAAGGCTTTACGAACGCTTGGGAGCAGCGTGAGTTGGGAGAATTGATGGAAGTTTCATCTGCTAAGCGAGTACATCGCTCAGAATGGACAGAATCTGGAGTTCCATTTTTACGCTCTAGCGATGTCGTAGCAGCTTTCAATCATAAAGAAAATGAAAAGGTCTTTATTTCTCAAGAACATTATGATGTGCTGGTTGCACAAAGTGGTAAGTTGAGAATAGGAGACTTGTTGGTCACTGGTGGTGGGTCTATCGGTGTTCCTATGCTTGTAAAGACCGATAAACCACTATATTTCAAAGATGCTGATCTAATTTGGTTTAAAAATAAAGGCGCACTTAACGGTAATTTTTTGTTTTATTCGTTCATAAGTGACCTAGTTCAAGACTATATTAAGAAGACGGCACATATTGGGACAATTTCTCATTACACCATTGAACGTGGTAAAAAGACGCCTATTAATATCACGCCTTTAAAAGATGAACAGGCCAAAATAGGCGCCTTCTTCGAGAAGCTTGACAGCCTTATCGCTACAAATCAGCGAAGACTTGATAAGCTGAAGTTACTGAAAAAGGGCTATTTACAACAAATTTTTGAGCAAAAACTTCGATTTAAAGGATACTCTGCACCATGGGAGCGGCGTAAGTTGGGAGAAGTCGTCCGTGAAGTATCGGGCAATAACGGTAAAACTAATTTACCTATACTTACAATTTCTGCTGAAAATGGTTGGATGAATCAAAAAGATCGTTTTTCACAAGTGATTGCTGGTTTGGAGTTAAAGAACTATACATTACTTTCCAAGGGACAGCTTTCCTATAATCACGGTAATTCAAAGTTGGCAAAATTCGGAGCTGTCTTTGAATTAAAAGAGTACGCTAAAGCACTGGTTCCTAGAATTTATCATAGTTTTGAAACTACAGATCAATCAGATGCAACATTTATTGATTATCTATTCTCGTCTAAACTCCCGGATCGCCAATTAGGAAGGCTAGTTACTTCAGGAGCACGAATGGATGGATTATTAAATATTAACAAGTCCGCCTTCTTTGGAATTTCAATTAATATCCCATCAATATCTGAGCAACACAAGATTGGACAGCTATTTCAAAAATTCGACAATCTTATCATTGCAAACCAACATAAACTCGATCATCTTAAAAAATTAAAGAAAGCCTATCTGCAACAGATGTTTATTTGATTAAGAGCACAAGCACTTTAAAAGATAGCGTGCTTGTGCTCTTGGTATTTAATCACAGCAAAGTGTGCTGCTGCTACAGTCCGGATAAAAAATGGGCAGGAAAACCCTCAATCATCTCTTAAGTTAGTAGTCGGAAAATTTAATCTATTTTTTATTCGATCCTCAGCTATCCCGAACACCTGATCATCTTCCCGTTTGTTGATGGCAATGATCTGCACAACCTGTATCTGCCAGCCAATTAATCGAAAAACAATCCGAATGCCGATATGTCTGAGTTTTATTTCCTTACACTGATAAAGATTGCCGGATAATGGTTTTCCTATTTCATCTGCCCTGTATTCTAATCGTCGATAAGCCTTCTGAATGATTATGCGCACAGAACCGTCAAGATTATAGAATTCTTTTTCCGCCTGTGCATTGATATACTCGATCTTGAACCTAGCCATTATTAGTCCTCAAACAACTCGCTGTCAGGAATATCATCCGGATCCATCTTTTGATAGGCTTCATATTCTTTTTTAGACATACTGTCTTTTAACGGGATTGGCTTCGTCTTACCAGAGTCTGCGTCTTCAATACGCCTAAGCACTTCCTGGTAAAACAGGTCATCTTCTAATTTGTGCAGCCGGACAATCAGATCTTCATACTGATGATAGTCCAGTATGACTGATTCGATTTTATTATTTTCGGAAATGAACTGCGGAGCCTGTTTTGCTTTTCTGCGAACAGTTCCCAGGGTTTTGGAAGCGACGGAAGCCGGAACAATCTGATCCTCACTGAACTTTGGCTTGATCATTGTTGAACCCTCCATTTTTGCTCTCATCTTCCCTTATTATTTGCTTTTCATATGAATTATACACATGAACGAGTGAAATGTTAAGTAATAAATCACTCTAAAAACGGAGTAATCAAAAGCCCACCATGATGGATAAATGCAAATGTTGTAAGGAATTAAATGCATTCGCTTTTTCCATTTTCAAGTTTTAGTTAAAAGCACAGGTACACATAAAAGTATGTATCTGTGCTTTTTCTGTTATATCAATGAAGTAAGGTAACGCATAATTTTGTCGTTGTCCTGGCTCTCCAGTTCTTGAATAATGTGTAAATAAGTATTCTGTGTAGTGCTCATGTTGGCATGTCCCAAACGTCTTGCCACAGAGACAACGGATACGCCGGCATAGAGTAAAAGCGATGCGTGGGTATGGCGTAAGCCATGGATACTGATGATCGGAATTTTTGCACGTTTGCATAACCTTTCGAGATAGTCGTTGGCTGTTTCATTATAAACCCGTTGTCCCTCTCGTATAAAAATAGGTTGATCTTCTGGTAAATGCCGGATAAGCTGTGAAAACTGCATTGCTGCTTGCCAATCCAGAGGGACTTTTCGCATTGATGAACGATTCTTGGTTGGCGCGAAACCACCTTGTTCGGATTTATAATCCCATGTTTTATTGATGATTAATTGTTGCTTCGAAAAGTCAAAATCTGAGGGCGTAATGCCAAGCGCTTCGCCAAATCGCAGGCCGGTTTTAGCAATTAGTAGAATAAAATAATCCCACGAAACATTTTGATTTAATTCAAGCTTCTCAAGCAGTTGTGTTAATTCACGCTGGTGAAGGAATTTTACTTTGTGTGATCGCTGCACAGTCCCTTTAATAACTGCTTTACGCGTGGGATCACGCTTAATTAAGCTTTCATCAATAGCGTCCAGAATGGCTGCCTTCAAATGATGGTGAAAATCCATCGTGGTCTGCCGCTCATGATTAAGTGCAAAATCATTTAATAACGCCTGATAGGACTGCCGATTCAAATTGGAAAGTTTCAAATCAGGCGCTAGGGCCTTCAGGTGTTTGTGCGACATTTCATACTTTCGATACGTTACATCTCGAACTGCGCCTTGCTTATAAAGCCGCATCCATTCCTGAAAATATGCATGGAAAAACTGATTCTTATGTGCCATCCGCACACCTCCAAATAAAAATAGCGACATAAGCCGCTATTTTAGTATAAAGAAGATGACACAAACGCGGAAACAAGTTTAATCCAAATCACAATCATATGAACATCTGCTGTAAGTAAGCTTTTTTCAGTTCTTGCAATTCTTCTAGTTTACGCTGATGAAGGGTGATGAGGTGGTCTAAACCAGCAAAAAGTCTTCCGATTTGCGACTGCTCCTGCTCTGAAATCGGATAGAATACTGTAGTCTTGGCAAGATTCGTTCTGCTAATCGAAAGCACTTTGATTCCCTGCATTAGCGGTAATAATTGCTGATGATATGAGGGCGAGTTCATATAGTATCCCAAATAGCAAGGTTGCATTTTCACTTTTGGTCTGCAAGCGATAGTATGCAGTCCCGATACCACGGGAATGTTGGAAATTCCTGCTATTTCAGTAGCTTTCCCGACTGTTTCATCTTCGGCAGCGTCGGCTATTAAAATATCTCCTTCTTGGAGAAGTTGGCTCCGATAATCAAAAATTTCTCCCCCTGTTATGAAAGGAATCTCATCTCTTCTACAATCTGTCACAGCCCCATATTTGATGAGAATGTCCCCATAGTGAACGTTTTTAATCTTACCAATTGTATAATTTAAGTTCGCTCTTGAAAGCGTGTTATTGGGTATAGGGGCAAACACCGCATCGAGCCTCCGCTGTTCCCACGCATTAGTGAATCCAGCAAATCTCAGTTTTGGCTTATTTTCATCTTTTGAGGGAAACATTTCAGAAAGGTAAGCAGATTTTAGTGCTTTGGTCTTTTTCAATTTCCGTTGATTTGTAGCGATAAGGCTGTCAAGTTTCTCGAAGAAGGTGCCGATTTTAGTTTGTTCTTCAATTATTGGAATTTTTAGACCGTACTTTTTTAATATTTCGAAATACAAACGGACACGAGTTCCGCCCTTCTTTTGCATCATTGAGAAGTTTAAAAATGATGATGAATTATTTAGATTGGCAAGAATAAAACGTTGGTCAGATAAATCATTTGACTTGAACACTGGATATTCTTTAGATACTAACACGTCAGTCCCCAAGCCATTTTGATTAAAGTGGAAAATTGAATCATCTGACATATGCCGATAGGTGATATATCCTTGCGGTACACGATGAAAATCGACCGATTCATCTATTCCTGTTCGTCCCCCATTGAAGTACTCATCCTGCAAAAATAATCCCTTTCTGGATGATGTAGCGACGGGAATGCCTGTAGTTCCAGGTACTACTTCAGTATATTCTTCGATCAATTCTCCCAACTCACGCTGCTCCCAAGCGAAAATATACGCTCTACTCTGAACGAATAGGACGCAGGCAGCTTTTGCTCATTTTCGCGAAAAAGGATTCAATGATGTCCAGCCATGAAGCGTGCGTTGGGGTGAAAACAAACTTAAATCGATTCGGTACGGCTTCTAGGTAAGCAGGCGTTTCTTTTGAAGCATGGGCTGGATGATTATCCAGAATTACTTGAATGCGAAGAATCGGATCATTTAAAAAGCAGGGGGTTCAAAAGGCCTGCCATTTCCTGTCATCCTGACGATCGCCTGCCCGCCGGCCGGAATCGCCGCGGGTGCAGCTGACCGACGCGGCCACCGGGATGAGCCTGATCTCCGGGCGAAATCTGAGCACGGAAGAGCGGGTCACGAAGGGCGTCTTCGGCGTGCTAGACGTAATCCCTGCTTTCAAGGCCGCCGGTGCTTTCAGCGCGATCGACCGTATGGGCACAAAGGGCGTGACGACTCTGGGCGACCTGCAGCCGGAATTTGCCGGCGCAGAGAGTATAATTCAGGATGTCAAAAGTACATTCCGGCAGACGGCGTCTAAGGAAAGTGTCAATCCTTAGATTAATTATAGTAAGATAGAGGACGTTCAGGGTGTTAATGGCGTTAGTGAAGCTGGAACTCACACAGAGAAACTTTTAAGTCGATCGAAATGTTCATCAAAAGAACTTGACGCATACCTGAGTCATATAGATAGTAAATTAGCAAAAGAATTTAGACAGACAGGAAAATGGCCGGAAGAAATACGGATCCCAAAGGATTCCAACGTTTTAACCCCTGATGGAAGTATTGATTGGTCGCAAGTTCCAAATGGTGGATATGTCTTAGACGAGTCAGGGAATGCAATAAAAGAACCCTACATTCCAAAACTAGGAGAAGTAGTTGATAGATATGGACCGAATGATGGGAGATATACTTCGCCAGTCCAAGATTGAGTACCGTACAGTTATGATCAAAGATCATTGCCATATATTGAAGATGCAGCTAAGTATCATCAATATGAAGTTACTGGAAATTTCAGTGATATAGAGAAAATAATTTCGAATTGTAAAGATCAAGAACTCAAAGATTCTATCGATACTATGGTTTTTAGGTATTATAATGGGGACTACAGTAAATTGATCCCCCAAAGTGGACAAGTGGCTTCCGGGTTTGCAGCCAAGGGTGGAGCTGTCCAATATGAACTTCCTTTGACTGTGGATTACTTAGAAAAACTTGGTTTATTAAGAGAAATTAACTAGGAGGTAACATTAAATTATGTTAGAAAATGAAGCAAAAAAAGTTATTGCTGATGAGAAATTAAAACATGTGAATTGGTTTGATGAAAAACACTTGAAAGAAAACCAAGTAGGAATTAAAGGAGAAGGGAAAAATTGGTATGTATATGTAACTGATGAAAGAGCGAGTGTAGTCACGGGCTCAGTAAAAAAATTTGATAGTCAAGAAAAAGCGTTAGATAATTTTATAAAAAGAGCAATGACAGAGAAAAAATTATTTAAAAAATAAATTGAATTAAAGCTGTTCAGCAAAAGGGTCGAGCAAAAGTTTCAACTTATTTGCCCTTTTTTAATCGCAATGTTGTTATTCAACTTTTTCAGCTTGTCATGGTAAGTAAGATCGGTAAACCATATCCTGAGACTGTTTGTCCTTTATTCAATGGCGAAAACATTTAATGAGGATGTCTCATAGTAAAAAAATTGACCTATGAGACAGTCCCATTTATTTTAATGGGGATCCCTTCAACTTATGTATCCGGCCGTACCTGGCTTATAAACCGTCAGGCGCCGTTTATCGATCGTTACGCCCGATTCCGTTGCACCTGATCTATCAAATTGTAAGTTTATTGATTGAGAAAGGACTCTTCGTCTTTCGAGCGATTGACGGTCTCAGGAAAAGTCGATCATCATTTGACGGCACAGCAGGAAAATGAGCTAAAGGGATACTCATATTTATTTTTTAGAATGAATCAACGGTGGGAGTTTGCACCGAAAAAAGAATTCAATTAAAAACAAATAATTGGCAAACTAGACAAATTGGACCACAATTACCAGAAACCAACACCTCTACGGTAGAGATGTTTTTGATAATTGAAATAGCGCCATCTCGCTCATACAACCGTGAGCCACTCCATTTCCAGTTGGAGCATCGTCTTTACATGGAGAGGGAGGCATGATAAACTTGCCGCTGCTCGAAAAACCTTTGTGCGACGCTTTTCGAGAGCAGTCATGCCTCTAGAGGCTCCATGTCAAGACATCCCATAATTTCCAATTTACAAGTCAAGGATGGCTCACGATGATGTTATCAGAGTGGCTCAAAATCCAATTATCAAAAACAAGAGACCGGCGATGCGGTCAACCACCAGATCGACGATACCTTTTACAACCTGAATTCCCTCGTTATAAATTTCGGAAATTCAGGATAATAAAGGATTTTTCTAGTAGCCTGACCGCCTCAATTACGAACATTTATGTCATCTCGAATCATCAAATTAAATTCCTGCATCGCTCTAACAGGCCGATCAATTTTTATATGGTTAATGTCATTTTGCAAATTGAAGTGGATCTGAATAACGGACGTGTTTTTAACAGTATTCGATTAGATCAGTGGGGAAATAAGGTTTCCCAAGCATGAGACGCCCCCTCTGCATCAGTACTGGTATTATAACATCCTCAAAGTAAGATTAATTGTCAGCATTGAGTAGAGCCCTGTTGACATACTATTGAGATGTGTCTACAATAGCTGTGGTTGGTACCACTAAAAGAAAGGTTAATATGCATATGATAAGTCCTTTATATGATCAGTTAGTCAATTTGCTGCGGAAGAAAATTGATAATGAAATGCAGCCCAATGAAAAGCTTCCTTCAGAACGTGATCTTTCTAAACAATATGGACTGAGCCGTAACACCGTACGGCAGGCTCTGCATGAGCTGGAAATTATGGGATATATTTACCGTCGTCACGGTAAAGGGACCTTTGTATCGAATCAGAATCGGCAGATGACTAACTTAAGCGCTGCTTATAGTTTCAGCGAACAGATGCGCAGTTTGGGACATGAACCCAAAACGAAAAATTTGTATCTTAAATCGATCGTTGCAAATAAGTTTTTTGCTGAGAAGCTGAACGTTTCATTGGGCCAACGTATCTATAAATTAAAACGTGTCAGGATTGCTGATGATCAGCCTATGATGGTTGAGCGGACGTACTCGCCGCAGCATCTATTTTTAGGCCTTTCGGTTGATAAATTGGCTTATCGTGCGCTCTATAAGGTTTTTGAAGAAGACTATGGGGAGAAAGTTCACATAGCGGATGAAACTTTTCGTGCCAGTATTGTCAGCGGGAACGATGCGAAATTGTTAGAGGTACCCGATGGCTCTCCTTGTTTAAAGTTAACACGTACTTCATTTGATCAAAAAAACCAGATCATTGAGTATACACTGAGTGTAGCTCGGAGCGATCAATTCGTTTATAGTGTTCGTCACATGCCTGATCAATAATTTTTTAAGAGCGTAACCAATGAAAAAATATGCTCTTGTATTTCTGTCAATTTTCAAATGCTTTTTTCTAAAATTAATCCTCATGTTTGATATTAAAAGAATACAGCAAACGTTTTTTCTCCGATAGTTTCTGCCCGAATGCAACAATTAGTGAGAACGCCTCAACATTAAGATGGCCGTCAATCCAGGATTTTAATAAAATAGCTGCAATCCGTGTGCCCGATTGGGCCTGAGGGCTGTCGATGTACCATTGCTTCATTATCAATATTCATCAATTTCACCTACTTGATCAATCTCATTAAACCGGCATTCCCATGTCCTTATACCGAGGGCCATGAGAAATCCTGACGTTAAGGCCTTTTTGAGCCATTGTATAATTATACCAATGAGGTCTGATGCGGCGTTTTGGCTCACTTGTTATATTTTCCGAAAATATTTGATTAAGCTTTCAATGATCTTAATAACTTGAAAATAGCCGCGGATGTTATGTCAAAGATTGATTTTTGAGTAATCCGCATGCAACCGCTCGTTTATAAATTTGTTTCTTACACTTTTAGGTACATCAGTGTAGAATGGGATAACTGGTACCAAATGAAAACATATTTAATGAGTACTGGAAGTATTGAAAAATGATTTAAAAAAGATAGACCTGTTAAGAATCAAGCCTTTAAATTACTGATAAATAAGAGATGTTCATTCAATAATCATCATTTCTCGATAAAATGGTTGCTATATATTTTTAATGATCAAGTTGACACATACTATAATTGCGCTTACAATGGTACTGTGGTTGGTACCAATAAGCATAGAATACAGATCCATTCTTTACAGACTTTTTAATGATCCTTAAGGAGCCATGAAAATGATAGGCATTGTTTTAACAGGACACGGAAACTTTGCGAGCGGTATCTATTCAACAATCCAATTGTTGGGAGGTGAGCAAGAAAAATTTGTTCCGATTGATTTTACAAAGGGGATGACCGCGGACGAATTGCATCAGAAATTTGAAACAGCGATTCAGAGAATGGATTCGTGTGAAGGCATAATCTTTTTCACCGACATTCCGGGAGGGACTCCATTTAATCAGGCTGCGGCGAGTAAGTTTAAACATCAGAACATTGAAATTCTGTCCGGAACTAATATTCCAATGCTCATGGAAATAGTTTTTCAGCGCAGCCTGAATATGGAACGATTCATCAAGGTTGCCGTTACTGCAGGCCAAGGCGGTATTGTCCGCTTTCATCAACGCTGCAATAAGAAACAAAACAATGAAGAAGAGGGCAAAGAGGGCATTTGAATGATTTTATGTACAAAGTTGTTCTTGATTTGTACAAATGACTCCCTTCAGAAAGAAATTCAATTCAATTCTTGTTTTAGCTGGTTGTGATAGTTTGCAGAGTCAGTTTAAGTGTGAAAAAAGGTGGGTATCGATTTGGTCATAGAAAGACAGCGCGGATAAGGGCAAATCCTAGAAACAGGAATTCCCGTCACTTTTTGAAAGGGTAACGAGCTGAATATTATTTACCCATTAATAGATAAATTAAAAACTGGGAGGAATATATCAATGTTTGATACAGATGAGACAGAACTCACCACGATGGGTGCACAAATAACGACAAGAGAGATTAAACAGCAGCCGGAGCTTTGGCAGGAAACATTCCAGAACTTCGTCAAAAATAATTCAAATATTGCTAATTTTATAGATAAGATTAAAGCCGAAACGAGTGGCTGTGTTCGAGTAATCTTTACTGGGGCAGGTACGTCTGCTTATGTCGGAGACACAATAGTACCTTATTTAACAAAAAATGGCGATCGGAGCCACTTTAGTTTCGAATCAATACCATCGACTAGTATTGTTTCTGCCCCCTACGATTACCTTGAGGCCGATACGCCTACACTCTTGGTTTCATTTGCGCGAAGCGGAAATTCTCCGGAAAGTGTAGCGGCTGTTGAACTGGCCGAGCAAATTGTCAAGCAGCTGTACCAGCTTACAATCACTTGTTATGCGGGAGGAAAGTTAGTTCAGCGGATGGAGAACAAAGCTGAGAATTTAATTCTGTTACAGCCTGAAGCGAATGATCAGGGCTTTGCTATGACGGGCAGTTTTTCATGCATGACCCTGACGGCGCTGCTCGTTTTTGATCAGCTCGATATGGAAAAGAAGAAAAAATATATTGACACACTCGTTGAAATGGCCCATGAACTGATTGATCGTGAATCTGAAATTCAGGCTTTGGTAGATGAAGACTTTAATAGAATTGCTTATTTGGGTTCGGGAAGTTTAGCCGGACTCACACGTGAGGCTCAGTTGAAGGTATTAGAGTTGACCGCGGGAAAGTTAGCGACGATCTTCGATTCTTCCATGGGATTTAGGCATGGGCCAAAATCTTTTATCAATCAACAGACCTTAGTATTCGACTTTCTTAGCAATGATCGTTATACCCGCCAGTATGATATCGATATTTTGGAAGAGATCCGTAAGGATCAGATTGCTAAGCGTACTGTAGCTGTCGGTATCAGGAAGGGTAAGAATTTCACGGGCGACAGTTTTATTTTTGAAACAGGCGACCCGGATCTTCCTGACGTTTATCTGGCATTGCCGGACATCTTATTTGCACAGACTTTAGCTCTGCTCAGTTCTATTAAGGTGGGCAACAAACCGGATACACCGTCTTCAAATGGAACGGTTAATCGGGTTGTGAAGGGTGTAACTCTGTATCCGTATTCAGCGGAATGACCGGCCGGCTGCAAAGGTGCGGGCATAGAAATCAATTATGGGGGGCTTCGGCGTGGGAACACCAAATATTTTAGTCGCAAGAATTGACAATCGATTAGTGCACGGCCAGGTCGGCATGACCTGGGTCAACACGATCGGTGCAAATTTGCTTATAGTCGCCAACGATGCGGTGGCTAAGGATGAAGTTCAGCAGAATCTGATGGAAATGGTGATTCCGGACACAGTAGGCATTCGCTTTTTCACTTGGACAAGACGATCCGAATCATAAGCAAAGCCGCACCGTTTCAAAAAATTTTACTGGTCATGAAAACTCCTCAAGACGCCTTTACGCTGATTAAAGGCGGTGTCCCGATCAAAAAGCTTAATATCGGCAATCTTCATTTTGCGGAAGGTAAGAAGCAATTGTCGGCAACTGTATCAGTTTCAGAAGAGGATGTTGAAATATTCAATCGCTTGCACAGCATGGGAATCCGACTGGAAGTTCAAGGAATTCCAAATGAACACGCGACAGATCTGATGACTTTGCTTAAAAAGGTGCAGTGAACTTTACAGGTAGAGCTAGATTTTGGTTTGGGAGGCTGGAAAAATGCATGTCACAGTGATTCAGATAATACTAATAGCCGTCTGGGCCGGTATTGCAGGAATTGATCTGTACAATGGATTATTTCACATCCATCGGCCGATTGTCACCGGGGCTGTTATTGGTTTAATTCTTGGGGATTTTCAAACAGGGCTGATTGTCGGCGGGACATTAGAGCTTGTTTGGGCAGGAATGGTGCCGCTTGCGGGGGCACAGCCGCCTAATGTGGTTATCGGCGGTATCATTGGAACGGCATTTGCCATATTGACAGGAGTTAAACCAACGGTTGCTGTTGGGATCGCCGTTCCTTTCGCGGTTGCCGTTCAAGGGATTATAACCTTGCTGTTCACAGCTTTTTCTCCTGTCATGCACACTATGGACAAAGCTGCTGCTGCAGCCGATACAAGAAAATTGGATCGCATGGCCTGGATCCAACCCGCTATTCTGTTTGTCGGATATTTTATTATTTCATTTTTACCCATATTCTTTGGCGCAGACAAAGCTGCTGTCTGGGTTCAGGAAGTTCCTAAATGGATCCTCGGAGGATTGCAGGTTGCCGGTGGAATGATGCCCGCTGTTGGCTTTGCCATGCTGCTGAAGATCATGTGGAAAAATGAGTACGTGCCATTCTTTGCATTCGGACTTGTTATGGCAGCTTATGCCGGTCTGCCGATTCTGGCGGTCGCGATTATTGGAGTGGGCATCGCTGTATATGATTACTTCAAAGGTTCAAGTCATGATGGAAATACACCTCAGGCTGTGCCTGCAGTGAATACAGATAATGATGAAGGGGGCTACAGCAATGGCATCTGAAGAACAAACAGCAAAGGATATTAATCAACTTCAGATTCCTGATACCTATGAAGATCCCACGCCAAGAAAGGTGCTGACAAAGAAAAATCTTCATAACATGGTATGGCGTTCACTGTTACTGCAGTCATCTTTTAACTATGAACGAATGCAGGGCGGGGGATGGACTTACAGTCTGATCCCCGGGTTGAAGAAAATTCATACTAACAAAAAAGATCTGAGCTATTCCTTATTGGATAACTTACAATTCTATAACACGCATCCATTTCTGGTAACCTTCATTCAGGGAGTTATCCTGGCAATGGAGGAAAACAAGGAAAACCGTTCCACGATTCGTGGTGTCAAGGTTGCCTTAATGGGTCCCCTGGGAGGAATTGGCGATGCTCTGTTTTGGCTGACTCTGCTGCCGATCACGGCTGGTATCGGTGTTTCACTATCGATGCAGGGTAATGTTTTTGGCCCCATTCTATTTTTAATTCTTTTCAACGCCGTTCATTTTAGTTTATTGTTCTGGTTAATGAATTATGGATATAACACAGGTACAAGGGCTATAGCGGCCATGCGGGAAAACACAAAAAAGATTTCTCGTGCTGCTTCCATTGTCGGGCTGATGGTTGTCGGGGCATTGGTGGCAACTTACATCACTTTTAAATTGGACGGTTCATTGGCACAGATCAATGCCGGCGGTGTTAAAGTTGCATTGCAAGCAGGCGTGATTGACAAGATCATGCCGAAATTGCTGCCATTGCTGTATACTTTGTTTTGCTTTTGGATGCTAAAGAAGGGGCGTTCGCCGCTGACTTTGATCATTATAACTGTCGTGATCGGACTTGTTGGGGCCGGTACCCATTTGTTTGCTTTCTAAACGCAACAATTGTTATGAAAATTTTTGCAGGGGAAATCTTCGAAATGCTTGTAAAGTGGGGAGGTTAATGGTTCAATGTCTTATTATTTGCATGCGGCAAAGTTTTTTCTACACAATACGACTGAAAATGGCGGATACCTCGAAGTAACGAGCGATGGAAAGTTTGGCGAATATTTAGGTGAAGGACAGAGGCCGGCTGGAAAAATTATTGATTACACCGGCAAATGGATTGCACCCGGTCTCGTTGACACGCATATCCACGGGCTGTTGAATTATGATCTTATGGACAATGATTGGAATGAGATTCAGGAAATGTCCATAGGCTTATTGAAAGCCGGCGTAACCTCCTGGCTGCCAACAACATTAACGGCTTCATTCGATCAGCTGAATGCTGTGTGCAAGACAATAGGCGAACATTATAAGGAAGCTCGGGGTGCTAAGATTCAAGGAATTTATTTTGAAGGTCCGTACTTCACCGAAAAGCATAAAGGTGCGCAGAATCCAAAATATTTCAAGGATCCGGATATTAGAGAGTTCAGGGATTGGCAGGAGTCGGCACATGGCTTGCTGAAAAAGATAGCAATTGCACCAGAGCGCCAGGGAGCCGCCGATTTTACAAAAGCTGTTGTTCAGACAGGAACTGTAGTAGCTCTTGGCCACAGCGACGCGACCTTTGAACAGGCGAAAAGGTGTGTTGAAGCGGGTGCTACGGTCTTTACACATACATTCAACGGTATGAGTGGGCTGAATCATCGAGCCCTTGGGATGGTAGGGGCTGCATTGAGCATGAACTTAGTTGATGATGAATTAATATGTGACGGACATCATGTCGATCCGTTTGCTGTACGGTCATTGATTGAAAATAAAACACCTGAGCATATTATTCTGATCACTGATTGCATGCGGGCCGGTATGATGCCATGCGGTGATTATGTATTGGGAGAATTTCCGGTTTATGTTCAGAATGGTATGGCGCGAATGAAGGCTGGTAATAGTTTAGCCGGCAGTATTTTGGAATTAAAGAATGCAGTTAAGAATGTTGTCGATTGGAATATTGCAACTCCTGAAGAAGCTGTATTGATGGCAAGCTATGTCCCTGCACGCAGTTCAAATATTGCAGACGTCTGTGGAAGTATTCTGCCTAATCGCGATGCAGATTTTTTGGTGTTAAATGATGATATGAGCCTAAGCGAAACTTATTTAAACGGAGAATCCAGGTATCAGGCTCAAGCCGCAGACTAAATTTAACGTTGCTTTTTAACCGTTATTCAATGAACCTTTGCAAAAAATAAATTTCTGCTGAGACTGTTGCTATGCGAGTAGATCATAGTAACAGTTTTTTTGTCTTGCCTCGGCAATGGCCAGGCAGTCCATTTTATCTGAAGAGAAAGAGAAATAATAGCATAAGAAAAATAGATCGTAAAAAAAGTATACCGGGCAATTGAGTGGCTTCTTTGTATGTATCTTAGGAGAGAACGGGCTTTACTACAGACTTTGCGATATAAAAGTATATCGGAGATGTACGCTCTCCTCTAAAATATCACCTCGGGTAATAAGAGTAACCGGTATACTTCACAACCGGCCATTTTTTCTTTCTCAGGGCATAAAGCAGCTCGGGGCCGATATTTAAATTACTCTGAACTAATTCGGCCGGGGTCAGTGCCATCCAGTTATTGAGTGATACATCCTGGAAGCGGTCGCTTTTGAACACTTCGAGATACCATAATGTTTCCGTGCCGGTATTCTGGACATAATGACCGAACGCGAACGGCACGTAGCCGACATCTCCTGCCCGGTAATCGAAGGTTCTTGCCGTGCCGTTTGTCGCCGCGACCGTCATTCGTCCCTGCCCTGCCAGATAATACTGCCATTCGTCATTATTGGGATGCCAGTGCAGTTCCCGCATCGCGCCGGGTTCAATTTCGACAAGAGCGGCCGCGATCGTTCTGGATACAGGAAAATTCGATGAATCCACAATCCGTACACTGCCGCCGGTCGTTTTTAATGGGGTTTGTGCCAGCAGCCGATGCTTAAAACTTTGCGGCACGATCCCATAAGGAGATTGTACCTTCTGCGAGTCAATCGTTCCCGGAACTTTTCCTTGATAGATATAAACCTGTTCGGTCGGAATATTCCTGAACGCATCCGCCGGCACACCGAAATTTGCCGATAACACGTCCCGCGGTGTATGAGCCAAATAATCCGAAATACTCAGCGTATTAAAATCCGAAAAATGGCCGTCATCGAAAACAAGTAAAAATTCGCATCCATCCTCCAGTCCCTGTATCGAATGAGGAATTCCTGCAGGGAAGTACCACAGATCTCCCGGCCCGACATCGTCGATAAAATTGCGCCCATTTTGATCGACAGCTGTTATTCTCGCATGTCCGAGCAGCATGTACGACCATTCTGCCTGCTGATGCCAGTGCAGTTCGCGTACTCCTCCCGGCGTCAGACTCATATTGACGCCTGCCAATGTCGTAGCGATCGGAAGCTCGCGGATGGTAATTTCTCTTGACCAGCCGCCCGGTTTCAAGACCATATGTGTATCGGAAAATGAAAACCGGCAATTGGGAATAAGTCGGGCGTCTGTTACCGGAGGGACCAATAAATCAAGATTCTGCCTATCCCTTTCCAGGTCTCTGGGACCTCTGTCGATGTTGCCCGCTCCGTCGCTGCGAGTCGGCTGCGGAACTGATTGAAACGGAACGGGCTGATTAGTCGGATTGTCCATGCTGCACCTCGTAAATGAACGGATGAAAAATGTATATGTCAAAACCGCGCCGCAAATAACAGAACGCCGCATACACTTTTTTTTACGAAGGAGCACCGTACATTTAAAACCCCTAATGCAGCCTTTTCCTTTGCATTCCAGTTGGATGTCATGGCCGTGTTCCATCAGGGCCTGCCCGCTTTCGTGTCCCAATGCGTTCCTGTCCTTTTTTAATTCCGGATGATTTACGGTTGTAAAAAGGGGATGGAATGGTTTTCGATCCAGGTCCGGATTTCTGCAAGGGCGATTCGGTTTTCCTGATCGGAGATTCTGACGGTGAAATCTTCTTTTTCCCTGTCGTCCGTCTGGATTTTAAAACCGTTGATCCTCAGAAGGGCTTCGAGAGCCGCATAGGCCGTCCGTTTGTTGGCGCTGTAAAATGGATGGTTCTGGACCAGGCTTTGGAAGAGCGCCGCCGCCTTTTCGAAAAGCGTCGGATAGGCGTCTTTGCCGAAGGCGGACTGCCGGGGCCGGTTCACGGCGCTGTCTAACAAAGCCGGATTTTTGATTCCAATATCTTCAGTTGGCGAATAGGTCTGAATGAGCAGCGCATTGAGGAAGATGACCTGGTTTTTGGCGAGATAGCAGGTCATCGATTGACGAGTCCTTTGAAAACGGCGTCGTTGTCCTGGATGATGCCATCGACCATGGAAACGAAGTCTTCATCGATTCCGCTTGGGAGGCGAGTGGTTTTTCTTTTGATCCGGACGGTCCCGTCTTTCATATTTTCAAAACTGATTTCATCTCCCGGTTTAACTCCAAGGTGGCTTAATGTTTTTGGGGGGATTGTAGATCCGTAGCTGTTTCCCATCTTGACGATTTTTCTGTAGTTGCGCATCATATGAAGGCCCTCCATTGCTTTTTTCTCTTATTTTATTCATATGTTCTAATGTTTATACATTATCATGTATAAACGGTTCTGACAATGAGACGCGTTGATGGACGGGACAAAATGGTTGCGGAGCTAGCCTGGTATTCGACCGCTTTTTCATTCTGTCTAAAAGCGGACAGGAATTCAGCCTAAGCCTATGGGATAAGCAGAAAAAGAAATTTGAAATCTCATAAAATCGCCGTCAGGGCGGTTGGCCATCAGCTCTGAGCAACATTTAGAGCGGCATCATGAAGGTGCTGACGGCAGGCCGGCCGCATGCAAAAAATAAATAGGAATTTCCGCCATCATTTTTACAAGCCTTTCCAGCTAACAGCGGAAGATTTGTCCGGGACAGACTGTTACTGCTGGCCGGGACATACGTTATATCGCCCCCAAGGACATTCGTCAGCCTCGCAGCCTATATACATGGACGTGGATTTTTACAAGAAAGGTTTTCAGGAATTCCCTGATGCCTCCAATGACAATTTCGGAATTCGAATGGATTAATCCCCGTTAAACTTTCTCTGCTTTCCCAAGTTTTTCAAGAATTAAATGAGCTTCACGCGGAGTGTCCGCATCCATCAACTGTTCATACAACTCATTATTCTGCAGAAGATTGAGTAGTTGGCTTAACGCCTTAACATGGGAAACATTATCAATCGGAGCGAGACAAAATATAACTTTAATTTCCTTCTGGACATTTGAGTGTTGAATGATCGCTGAATGATGCAAAAGCAGCAGTGACATGGCCAGATTGTTCACTCCCTCCTGTTGGGTAGCGTGCGCAAGCATCACTGGATCCTGTACAACCATATAAGGCCCCTTTTGTTCAGTTAACTCGATGATTTTTCTAACATATCTAAGGCCTACATCCTGATGGACAATCAGCGGTTCAAATGATTGATAAACCGCGTCCTTCCAGTCATTGACTTTGTCGATGATCTTAATGTTGCTTAAAGGAATAAGCTCGGAAATTGAAAGATTGGGAAGAACGGTTGAACTATCGACCTTTGCATCCGCGGCTAGATAGTTGGTCAGACTTTTTGTCAGACCGTTGAAATCTTCAATTCTGGCATAATCAAAAACAATATTTAATATATCCTTAACCGTGTTCTGAACACTTTTTTTATTAAGATGAAGAAGGCCGATTTTCCTGAATGCCAGATCCAATTTATGAAAATCATAATCTGAAAGAATGGGTTGCACATGAATCACGGGAATATCATGATCAGATTCTAAAGGCGTTGTTGTTATGATCGCCTTGGGAGCCTGTTCCGTTAAATGACAGGCTTGAAAATCTTTAATGCTCATTGGTTTTGTAAAGATAATTTCCGGATATTGTACGGACAGCTGTTGAAATAAAAGCCTTGATGTGCCAATGCCGCTCGTACAGACTAGAAAAACGTCAGGCTCAGAGGTAATCAGTGATGCGGGCATTTTTTTAAGCTCACCGCCAAAATAGACTGTAATCAATGCAAGCTCGTCATCGGTTAATGGTTTGCCGATATATTTTTCAAAAGGATAGATCGCGTACTTGGTTAATTGCGTTAAGTAGGCGTATTTGGTCTTGATGCCGGATAAATTGGGGTAGCGGTAAAGCACCCCATATTGAAAGCGGTAGTAAGTGGGCAGCAAATGAGTGGCAAGCGACTGGATCAGCCCAGGTGATGAAATATCGACGCCGGAGATAATATGGAATCTGTTCACCACCTGCCTGGAAAGGGCAACTAATCGTTTCATAATCGGTGCCTGACTGCCGGTACTCTGAAGCTGAGCCGTCAGCAGCACTTCACGCAAATGGGCTGCTTCACCACTCGTTACTTTTACGTATCGATGAAACAAGTGCCGGCACCACAGACCGATCGTGTCTGTCCGGCAGCCCTGAACATCTGCCGGAAGGGGGCCCAGACTGCTGACACGCGCGAGTAACCAGGAAATGTAGCAGGTTAGCGTTTTTGCAGAATCTTCACTGTATAAATTCTTTGTCTGCTGCTGAAGCCAATAAAGCGCTTGTTCCGTCTCTTGCAGTTGCGGCAGTTTCTCGAGATCGTGAAGAACCGCCGGATTTCTTTTAAGAATTTGCGCATATACCCACCTGCGCTGTAATTTTTCATCCCCGGTTAAAACTTTTCCATGAGGCGTATTTTCAATACACACAGGGTCCGGCAGTGCAGAATTAATCATCCTTAAATCTCTGATCACTGTGTTCCTGGAGATGCTGAAACGGTTACATAAATCGGTTAATGAGAGCCGCGGAACATGCTGGATCAGCAGCCAGGTCATGGCTGCCCGCCGTTCGTCTCCGTTTAGTTGACTGAAATAATCCGCATCTGTGAACTTGATCAGTGCTTTTTCAGTCCGTTTTGTTAAGAAATATCCGCCCTGTATGAGATGCTGAACCGGGTCTAAATCCATTTTCTCAAGTCGGTTATTTAACTGTTTCAGCCAGTAAAAGACACTCCGCCGTGACAGATGCAGTTCGTTTTCCAGGTCAGAGAGACTCTTATAAGTTGTTTCCCTGTGCAGGATGGAGACTAACGCATTAATTTGTTGTTTTTTACTAATATTAAGCATATTGGAAGTCACCGCACCTTTCATAAGGAAGAATACGATTGAGCCATGAATCCGCCCATCCGAGGTTAAAAAACAGGATCCGGTCTGGGACGGGACATTTCCGATTCACTGGCGAAAGGAAGGGTCATACAAAGACACTTTCAAATTAATAATAATTCTTTTACCGAAGGGGTTCAATACTTGCACTGATCTGAATGAACCGGCTTTACTTGTAAGCGTTCTATGTAGTTTGTATGATCATCTTGTAACGAAAAAGGAGAAGGGAGGAGCAGATATGTTATCCAGCCTTTTAACCGAACGGACCATCCAAATTCAGCGTGCACATCATCTTGATTGGCGCGAGGCTATTAAGGAAGCGGCCAAACCATTGCTCGACACAGGCAAAATCGAGAAGTCGTACGTTCAGACAATGATTTCATTGGTTGAAAAAAATGGCCCGTACATTAATATCGGGCCCTATATTGCCCTTGCTCATGCCCGCCCTGAAAATGGGGTCAATGAAATGGGTATGTCCCTCATGAAGGTCGAACCGGCTGTTAATCTTGTCAATGCGGATCACCCCATTAAGCTGTTTTTCGTATTGGCAGCTGTGGATAATACGAAACACTTACAGGCGTTAAGAGAACTGCTTACTTTACTCGAAGATTCAAATAACGTACAGAAGCTTGAAAATGCCGCATCGGTTGCTGAAATGGCTGAACAATTTAAGGAGGAAGCCCAAAAATGAAAATTGCCGCGATTTGCCAATCCGGATTAGGTTCCAGTTTTATGGTTCAGATGAATATCGAAAATGTTTTAAAAGAAGAAAATGTAGATACCGGCGATATTGAAGTGGTTCATTTTGATACGGGCGGATTAAACGAACAGGCTGCCGATTATTTTTTCCTTGGCAGCGACTTGGAAGATCGGGCTTCGGGCCTTCCCAAGGATCGGGTTTATCTGCTCAAGAGCCTGATCGACAAAGAGGAACTCAGAGGAAAGGTGAATGAGATACTCGATAAAGAAAACATCCCACATTCCTGATGAATGAAAAAAATAGGTGGTGAATACTATGCAGGCCATTCTGAATTTCTTTGTTTCAATCGCGAGTACCCCTGCACTGCTTGTCGGATTAATTGCGTTATTGGGATTATGGATTCAAAAAAAACCGGCAACGAAGATTGTTGAAGGAACGATTAAGACATTTGTTGGTTTTTTGGTGCTTGTTGGCGGCGCGGGAATTCTTGTGAATGCATTGAATCCATTTGCGGCCATGTTTAAATTCGCTCTTCACGTTCAAGGCGTCGTTCCTTCGAACGAAGCCGTCGTTGCTATTGCCCTGCAGCAGTACGGCACACCGACGGCCCTGATCATGTTGGCCGGTATGATCGTTAACGTGCTGCTGGCCAGATTTACAAAATTCAAGTATATTTTCCTGACGGGCCAGGCTATGTTATATATGTCCTGTCTCACAGCCGTCGTTCTCATTTCTACCGGCATGAAGGTTAATCCCTGGACAATCATTCTCGGCGGAATTTTTGAAGGAACATTGTTGACCGTTACGCCTGCCATTTGCCAGCCGTTCATGAGAAAAATTACGAAAAGCGATCAGGTTGCGATGGGACATACGGGCAATATCGGCTATGCAACAGCCGGTTTAATAGGAAAATGGTTCGGTGATGCAAGCAAATCTACAGAGAACATCAAATTTCCTAAAAATCTTGGTTTTCTCCGGGATTCAACGGTTTCCATCACTTTAGTTATGGGTGTCGTTTACCTGATACTGGCGCTGGTCACGGGTCCGCAGTTTATTGAATCCAAACTGAGCGCCGGCACGAATTATCTTGTTTATTCGCTCACTCAGGCCGGTACTTTTGCCGCCGGATTCTATGTTGTCCTGGCAGGCGTCCGGATGATCCTCGGTGAAATCATCCCGGCTTTTCAGGGTATCGCTACCAAAATCGTGCCCAATGCCAAACCTGCTCTGGATGTGCCGATTATCTTTCCCTATGCGCAGAATGCCATTCTGATCGGCTTTTTTGTAAGCTTTATCGTCGGGACTTTGAGCATGTTTGTCATGATTGCTCTCAAGACCGTCGTAATCATACCGGGCGTCGTCGGTCACTTTTTCTGCGGCGCAGCATCGGGAATCTACGGAAACGCAACCGGAGGCCGTCGGGGGGCAGTCATCGGCTCGGCTGTTAACAGCCTGCTCATCAGCTGGCTGCCTCTGTTTATTCTCCCGGTACTGGGAAGCTTAAGACTGGCGGCTTCGACGTTTGCCGATACTGATTATTTGTTCGGCGGCATCATCCTCGGTAATATCGGGCACCTTGGCCAGCTGGGCATCACCATAGGAATCCTTTCCTTCCTGGTTATCGTTATTATCTGGTCTTTCTTTATAAAAGACGATTCAAAAAAAGCGGCAGAATAAAAAATTGCTGAACAGCAACAATCCGAACGTCTTTTGCCGATCTGTCCTAACACGATAAATTTCTATGGCCGGCGCTTAAAAAAAGCGCTGGTTTTTACTGTATCCAGACATCTTTTAAGGGGTGTTCCCCGTCTGGATCTGTGTCCGCGATCGGCGAGAGCCGTGCTCTGCAGATATCATAAATGAAACGAAAAAATCGTTCGATCCGGCAGCCTCCGCAATCAAACGGCTTAAAAAAGACAATATCTGTATTAAGCAGAGCAGCACTTGACAGACAAATAAGTTTTTCCCAGTCCGTTTCAGCCGGCGCGGTGATTCGCAACGGTCGATGAAACGGATCATTTTTTATCAGGCTGCATGAAATTCAGTATCTCAAGAGATAAAAGAAACTGGGCGGACCATTTTAAATGGTTTGTATTGAATGAGCAGCAGTATCAATTTGTTTTTGAAATCATATTTCTATAAATGATATAATATTATCTTTTTATTGAAACTATATTTCATACATGCTATAATGAAAACGCTTAAAAGGGGGGTGAGAATGTGTTTGGTTTTTCCGTATATCTTAATGACTGGTCACAAGAGAAAGAAAAGTATATTCACAAAATGGCTGATTGTGGATTCAAGGGGATTTTTACTTCCCTTCATATCCCGGAAGACGATGTTTCGAAATATCTTGATCGTTTGACCCATCTGTTGGAAATTGCAAAAAGAAGAGATTTAAAACTGATGATCGACATTTCCGGGGATGCGCTGAAGCATATCGGTCTTTCAATCGATAATCCTCTGCATGTCCTTGAAAGCGGAATCAATGGCTTGAGAATGGATGGCGGCATTAGCTGGAAAGCGATTGCCGGACTTTCAAACCGTCTGACCGTCGGCTTAAATGCCAGTACATTAACCGAAAACGATTATCATCAGCTCGTGCAATACCATGCCGATTTTAACAATATTGAAGCCTGGCATAATTACTATCCGAGACCCGAGACAGGACTGGATGAAACATGGTTCTTGGAAAAAAATCGCCGGCTGAAAAGCAGGCATTTTAAAATTACCGCGTTCGCACCAGGTGACGGGGCGCTGCGTCTGCCGCTTTATGAGACGCTCCCTACTTTAGAGATCCACAGACATCGGAGCCCGCTGGCTTCGGCATTGTCGCTGATGAACAATTATCAGGTTGACAGTGTCTATATCGGCGATCCGGATCTATCCAATGTATCGCGTGGTCAATTCCGCGAGTATCTTGACCATAACGTCCTGCTTCTGCATGCCGCTTCTGTCTGTAAAAAATGGGATCCGTACATGTACAGAGAACATCGGAACAGAACAGATCCGGGCAAATATGTCATACGCAGCGAAACGTCGAGGATGAGGAACAGACATGAAGATATTCAGCCGGAAAATACGGAGCTCAGAAGAAAAGGAAGCATCACAATCGATAATAATCTTTACAAGAGGTATAAGGGCGAACTGCAAATTGTAAAGAAAGAACTGCCTTCCGATATCAGGGTCAATGTCATCGGGCAGATCATTGACAGCGACCTTCCGCTTCTCGAATTGATACAATCCGGTACAAAATTTAAGATAACCGACATTCCAGGAGGACGAACCATGAATTTAGAAGAGCTTACAACCGAACAGCGCAACGAAAGCACCATGAACCTGGACACCTTATCGGCCCTTGATGTACTGCGCCTTATGAACGAAGAAGATCAGAGCGTTCCTTTGAGTGTAAGAAAGGCTTTGCCGCAAATTGAACAGGTCGTTGAAGCGGCTGAACAGTCCTTTAACAGCGGTGCGCACTTGATCTATGTCGGTGCGGGGACAAGCGGCCGTCTGGGAATACTGGATGCGGCTGAGTGTGTGCCGACTTTCAGTGCGGATCCTTCCATGGTACAGGGATTAATTGCCGGCGGCCCTCGTGCGATGACTGCAGCTGTCGAGGGAGCAGAGGATTCTCCGATTTTGGGCGCGGAGGATTTGAAAAATATTCATTTGACGGAAAAAGATACTGTACTCGGCATAGCTGCGAGCGGCAGGACACCGTACGTGATCGGGGCTCTGGATTACGCGTGCCAGATCGGCGCGGCAACGGCCAGTCTTGCCTGCAATGAAAATGCCGAAATAAGCAAACATGCGGACACGGCTATAGAGATACCGGTCGGTCCTGAGGTTTTAACCGGATCGACACGGCTGAAATCCGGAACCGCACAAAAATTAGTCTTAAATATGATTTCCACGGCCGCAATGATCGGCATCGGCAAAGTGTATAAAAATCTAATGGTTGACGTTAAACCGACAAACGAAAAACTGGTGGAACGGGCCAAATCGATTATTATGCAGGCCGCAGAGTGCGATTATGCCACGGCTGATCAAGCATTTCACGCGGCCGATGAAAACGTTAAACTGGCGATTGTGATGGTGCTGACAGATCTTTCAAAAGAAGAAGCAGAGCAGAGACTAAATAAAGCTAAGGGCTTCATCAGGAAAATCGTTTGAGGGGGAGAACAAAATGGCGGAATCTAAAGAACAAAGATTAGCCCGGCAAATCTATGCGAATGTAGGCGGTATCGATAATGTCACCAAGCTGATTCACTGCATGACGCGGGTCCGCATGACCATTCAGGATGATCATAAAGTAGATATGGATGGCCTTAAAGCGGTGGACGGCGTCTTGGGCATTGTCGAGGATGAAACTTTACAAGTTGTTTTAGGCCCGGGCATTGTCAATAAAGTAGCCAACATTATGGTTGCCGAAGCAGGCGTTAAGCTGGGAGAACCCTTCCCCGATCATCCGGCCGGACAGCCGGAGAACGGGCCGGCATTAACGGACCGTCAGCAGGTAGAAGCGATCGCCGCAAAGGTAAAAGCACGCGAGAAAGCGAAACATAATAACAATTCTTCCTTTAAAAGGATATTAAAGTCGATTTCAAATATATTTGTTCCGCTGATTCCTGCCTTCGTCGGTGCCGGTATGATTGCCGGTATTGCAGCGATCCTGTCCAACCTGATGACTGCCGGCAGCATTGGGCAGAACTGGGCGGGCACCGTCACCACATTAAACGTGATTAAAAACGGACTGTTTTCATTTTTGGTTATTTACGTCGGCATAAACAGCGCCAATGAATTCGGCGCAACACCGGGCCTGGGCGGGGTTATCGGCGCCTCCGTTCTGCTGACAGGAATGGATCTGAAGGCCCCATTGATCAATATTTTTAACGGCAACGCCCTGACGGCTGGACAGGGTGGCATTATTGGTGTTATTTTTGCAGTGTGGATATTGGCAATTATTGAAAAAAGACTGCACAAGATCATTCCCGATTCAATTGATATGATTGTCACGCCCACCGTTGCCCTGCTCGTTGTCGGACTCTTTACTATCTTCATTGTCATGCCGGTTGCGGGCGTCGTGTCCAGTGCCTTGGTCGGATCGATTACTTGGGTGCTGCATGTCGGCGGTGCCTTCTCCGGGTTTATATTAGGTCTCTTATTCTTGCCGATGGTCATGTTCGGATTGCATCAGATTTTAACTCCGATCCATATTGAAATGATTAATAAAACCGGTGCGACGCCCCTTTTGCCTATTTTGGCGATGGCCGGTGCCGGTCAGGTCGGAGCGGCTTTCGCATTATGGATCAGATGCAGAAAAAATAAAAAACTGGTTCAGTTGATTAAAGGGGCTCTGCCGGTCGGCATCCTTGGGATCGGAGAACCGTTGATCTATGGGGTTACGCTGCCGCTCGGCCGTCCGTTCATCACCGCGTGCATCGGCGGCGGGATCGGCGGTGCCGTTGTCGGCGGCATCGGCAATATCGGCGCGATTGCCATCGGCCCGAGCGGCATTCCCTTAATCCCGCTTATTGCGAACGGGCACTGGCTGGGCTATGTCATCGGTCTGCTGGCCGGGTATGTCGGCGGTTTTGTTGTCACTTACTTCTTTGGCATTCCAAAGGATGCTATTGAAGAATCAAAGTAAACGAGTGGATGGATCATTGTGGAAGAAAATATTATTCTGCAAATCAAATCGAAATTAAACGAACTTTCCAAGACAGAAAAAAAAATCGGCGAATATGTTCTTCGTCATTCGGTGGAAACCGTCAGCGATAATACGAGCGAACTGGCGAAAAAAGCAGGTGTCAGTCCGGCCACAGTGGTGCGCTTTTGCCGCTCGATCGGCTTATCGGGTTTTTCCCAATTGAAAATCCGCCTGTATGCCGACGCTTCCGATGTAAATGAAGGACTGTACACCGATATCACACCGGATGAGGATGAACGGGTGATCGTAGACAAACTGGCCCTGCGGTTCAATCAGTCTATTTCGCAAACATCCAATAATCTGGATACAGACAGCATCAAAAAAATGGCAGAAATGATTGATATATGTAAAACCATCTATGTTTATGGACTGGGGGCTTCACACGTCGTTGCCGAAGATTTCATGCAGAAATTTTCCAGAATCGGCAAACCCGTTGTGAATATGCTTGATCATCATTTGCTCAGTTCTTCATTAATCAGTGCTGAAGGCCGCAACATGTTTGTCGCCATATCAAATTCAGGAGAAACCAATGAAGCGGTCAAACTGACACAGATTGCTAAACAAAAAAAATTCTGCACGGTCGGCATTTCGCAAAACAGAAACAGCACTTTGGCCAAACTGGTGGATCTGCCTATTATTCACAGCGGCGGTGAAGCGGTCATGCTAAGAAGTGCCGCGACGACTTCTTTGGTATCACAATTGTTCACGGTTGACGTTTTGTATTACGCTTATGCGAATCGGCATTCCAAGAAAATCATGAATATGCTCAGAGAGTCGAAAATTAATATTCAAACTTTTTTTCATAAAGAAAACAGCTGATCCATTCACTTTTTAAGAAGCGGGCGGCATTGATACAGGTTCTGTGCCGCATAATCGTTGGGGAGGAAGCTTTCGATCTCCGGCAGCGAGCGGATGAGGGAAGATCGGCTTTTTACGGATGATCGCAAAAAAAGGCACGCCGGGGTAAAATAAACCGGATAGGGATACATTCAGGCCTCAGAAAAGGTCCGGCCCCAATCAGATGAAACACATTTTCTGCAGAAAAATCGGCAAAGTATAGGAGATATCTTCATGTTTAAACTTTTTCGTAAAACGGCTGTTGCGGATGATCAAATATACGCTCCTGCCAGCGGAAGACTCATCCAATTGGCAGAAGTGAATGATCCGGTGTTTTCATCTAAAATGATGGGAGATGGATTTGCCATCATACCTGCTGATGGGTCGATTGCAAGTCCCGTCTCCGGCAGGATCATGACCGTCTTTGAGACAAAACACGCCATCGGCATAAAAATGGAAAACGGGCTCGAGGTGTTGGTCCACCTGGGCATTAACACGGTTGATTTAAAGGGGGCTCCCTTTGAAGTCTTTGTTAAAGAGGGGCAGCCGGTTAAGGGCGGCGACAAATTGGCCTTCATGGATTTGGATCAAGTCAGGGCGGCGAAAAAAGAAGACACGGTCATGATTGTTTTTACAAATTCCGAGGCACTCAAAGAATTGAGAGTCGATGCGTCCAAAGGCATGGTTGAAAACGGCGCGGTCATTGGCAAAGCGGCTGCCGTTCAGTAAAATTAACTAAGCTTCGGGTTGGCCATCTATATCGATTATTGAAAATTTGAACATAAAATGGCCAATTTGATAGTGTGAACCTGTTTTGTTGCAAAAGAAGCTTCCTTAAAAGCCTTTTAAAACTCAAGAACCGGAGAAATTTGTAGAAAATTCCTCTTCGGTTCTTCTTTTTTGATGTCATTCTGCCATTTGAATGACACCTTTTTGTTTCCATCAATTATCAATCTATGAGAATTAACCTCAACCTAAAAATCAAATTTTACCTTTTCCGCAGGATCATGGAGGCTTAGGCCTGCTGAGCAGAGGCGAGCCGGTCACTAAGCGATAATCTGTACGCCCGCTGCTGACAATCAATCAAAAAGCAGGACGAAAAAGCACTGTGCACTCCTGACGATGCATTAATGGGCCTGATTAAGCCTGGCCTGTTTCCGCGGCCTCCATGACCGCATGTATTCTGCGACAAAATAAGAAGCAATCACAAAGAAGGCAGCCAGAATCTGAGCGGTAATCCCTTCGAAGTTCGGGAAAACGGCAAACCACATGCCTAACCAGGAAGGAAGTGAGAATCCGATACCGGTCGTCCCGATCCAGCCGGCCTGCTGCATTTCCTGTATATTCTCACCGACCATGACGATCAAAACCATGCCGAGCATAATACCTGTAAATACCAGCATTTTTTTGTAGGGTAATTTTCGCTGAGCAACGAAAGTAAGCGCTGCGACAATGAGCGTCAGGAAAAGGCCGGCAATGGCACCAAGTAAAACAATTTCTCCTCCTGCCTGCATGCGGATTGTCTGGAGAAAGAGGTCCACTTCAAATCCCTCACGATAAATAGCTGAGAAGCCGAGCATTGCCAGGCCCATGTATGTAGCCGACGCACTCTTGGAAGAAGAAGATCTGATCAGTTCACTCTTTTTCTTATTGTGTGCGCCGATCCAGACCGTCCAGTAAATTTTATGGAAAAACCAGTTCATGACCAGTAAAAGTACGGCAATGGCTAATAATCCTGTAGCAGCCTGAATAGTATATTCCGATGTCGTCGCGGCAACAAGCGAAATAATGCCGACCAAAACAAACCAAGTTGTCAGTACAGCCGCAAAGCCGACACCGGATCCGAAAGCAATCGGTTTCCAGAATACTTGTTTTGTACGCATCAGGCCTGCGGTAAGCGCGGAGAGTACAAGGATTGCTTCCAGGCCCTCACGAAAAACAAGAATGCCTGTATTGACAATACCCGCAGTTTCACTCATATGCTGTTCCGACGGATCCGGCGGATTTCCTCCGTAAATAATGCCCTGCCAAGTCAAAATACCTATGATGATCAAAGCGCCTGCAAGAACAAGGACGGATTTTATATTCAGTCGTCGAGACAAGTTAGAAACCTCCTACAGTTTTATTTGGTAACGATAATCATTATCAATTAAATAATATACCTGCAGAAATGTTTCTTGTCAATATAAATGCCGAATTTTCTTATCAATCATTATTTTAGAACGGCAATAGCTGTCCCGGTTCATAAAGTTTTTCGGGGCAAGAAAAGGCCCGGGTATATGGATCCTCTTGTTTTGACGGCATCTGCCCTTTACGTTATGAGCAGGGAAAAGAATGTTAGGAAGAGAGAATAAAAAAAGCTATGCTGTAAAAGAACTGAATATTGTGGGACAGGCAATGTCCATAATGGTTAATATATTTGTTTGAAGATCGATACCATCTCAGAATGACCGATAAAATTCAGTAATGCGGATATCTCTCTTCAGTTCATTTTCCTGCCGGGCCGTCAGATAATGATCGACTTTCCCTGAGACCATCAATCTCTTGAGAGACGAAGAGCGTGTCCGCGATCAAACTTCTGCAATGATTTGATCGGGTGCTACGGAATCGGACGCAACGACTGATAAACTCCCTGCAACGGCCGATAGAACTCTGAATTTGGCCGGAAGAGACTGGGCAATGGCCGATAGGACCCTGAATTTGGCCGGAAGGAGCGGGGCAACGGCCGATAACCTTGCGAATTCAGCCGAAAGTTAATAAAATTCCAGCCGCAGTTGATCCATCAATCAAGGGCGATCTTACTGCTCTGATTATTTGCAATTATTGATTCCGGTCCGTTTACTGTCGATCTTCAGCCGATTGCTGTGTTTTCAGTACAGGATTTTATGTGCGGAATTGAAATAACCGCGTATTAAACAATTGTTTATTTAATTAGTTTAATATAGCCGCAGTACTGCGATAAGTCATTAAAAAAGTTGCCCTTTTAAAGGCAGCTTTTAAAATTGTTTAAACGTATGAAGCTTCATTTATACGGAATATTTCTTTAAGACGATAACAGCATTGTGTCCGCCGAATCCAAAAGAATTGGAGAGGCCTATATTCAGTTTCTGCTTTCGAGCGATGTTCGGAGTATAATCCAAATCGCATTCGGGGTCTGCCTCTTCCTGATTAATGGTCGGAGGAATAATGTCATTCTGTAGACTTTTTACAAGCGCAATGGCTTCTGCACCGCCGGTTGCACCGAACATATGGCCGGTCATTGATTTGTTGGCTGTAATCGGGATGTCGTATGCTCTTTTCCCAAACAGATGTTTAATAGCCGCAGTTTCCGATAAATCACCCGATTTTGTGCTGGTTGCGTGCGCGCTGATTACGTCTACTTCGCCGGTAGATATTCTTGCGTCGTCAAGTGCTTTTTTCATAGCCGAGTATGCTCCCTTACCTTCCGGATCGGGAGCGACTCTGTTATAAGCATCCGAGCTGGCCCCATAGCCAATGATCTCTGCATGAATGGATGCCTGCCTGTTCAAGGCATGGGTCAGTGATTCCAGAATAATAATTCCTGCCCCTTCGGCCATAACGAATCCATCTCTGCCCGCATCAAAGGGCCTGCTCGCCTTTCCGGGCTGTTCATTTCTTGTTGACAAGGCAGTCGCATTTTCGAAACCGGCCAACGAAAGTTCTGTTACCGCAGCTTCTGTTCCGCCGGCGAACATGACATCTGCTTCATCGCTGTGAATGAGCTTAAAGGCTTCTCCGATTGAAGTATTGCCGATTGCACAGGCAGTAATAGGGGCCATAGTAGGCCCTGTCGCATGCCATTTGATACTCATTTCGGCAGCCGCCATATTGGCGATCATTGTCGGGATAAGCATCGGACTCACCCTCCGCGGACCACGGGCGCGCAGCTTCTCGGCATTGTTGAGCAGAGTTTGAATTCCGCCGATTCCCGAACCTACAAAAATGCCGAAGCGATCGGAGCTGATCCCGGTACTGTTCAGCTGAGCATCGTCCCAGGCCTGCTGTGCGGCAGCCAGTGCATAATGACAGAAGGGATCGAGCCTCCTTGCATTCTTTTTTCCAATCCAGTCCGCTGGATCGAAGTCTCTTACAAGGCCGGCAATTTTTGTTTTAAATGGTTCTGTATCGAATGTATCAATTTTTCGAATACCTGATTTCCCGGCAATTAAGTTGTTCCAAAACGTACGGACATCGTTTCCGAGCGGTGAAATGATTCCCATTCCCGTGATAACAACTCTTTGCAATTCTAGTGCCTCCTCTGATCTGTTATTTTATTAATACATCACGGATTATCCTATTACAAGAGGTAACAGATAAAGAAGGTGGTGTGAATGGGAGATAAAACAGGACAGAAAGCCCTTCCCGTTTTGTTTTCTGGAAGGCATACAATAGTTCTTAATCTTTCAGTCTTTTTTCGATCAGGTAGCACAGAGTGTCTTCAAAGAAATCGAAACCGGCTGGCTTAACGATCAAGCCTGCCGATCGAATCAAACCGAACGATTGCTCCTATTCGGTACAGCATTTCAAAATTCCGGCGCCACTTTTCGATGCTTCGGAGCGGCTGCCCGGATTCTGGTCCCAACTTTCCGACGGTTCGGAGCGACTATCCAGCAATTCGGACGCCCTTGATCAGATCGGAGCGACCGCTCATGTTCGGACGCTTTTTCAATGCTTGGGTCCAGAATCCGATCCGGGCTGTTGCGCAATATCCGTTTATTGTAAATCAGTCTAAGCTTTATCACAGTAACTTTGTCTTAAGATTGGCATGTGTGAAAGCATTCAAACTGCCAGGTACCGCTTTTATGCATAAAACGTCTTTCGGAGAATGACTGTCCCCATTGGGATGAAGCGGCCTGTCTCTCCTGCAGCATTTGACAATGCCTTATTAATCGCATACAGTAAATGTAATCGAACGAACGGAAGGGTGAATCAAGGCCAATGAAAAACTGATCCTATGTTTGAAATCCGATTATTGAAGGCGTCTGGAAGAAAAGGAGTAAGTCTGTTTCCATGTCTTCAATCGGAGTTTTCAGGATAGGATGGGTTTTCGGCGGCTGAGCCAAAAGGGCGTTCTTCTTTTGGTATTTGCCTATAGGTGCCTCCTATTCTGAAAGAACGGATGGGGGACTTTTTGCGTCCCTGAAAAATGAAAAAGCGGGGATGATTCGATGATCTTGTTAGAAGCATTGAATATAAAACAGTACGTTAGAGACCGTTTGCTGTTTGCTGTCGATCAATTACGGGTTCATAAAAATGACCGGGTTGGCCTTATCGGCCGGAATGGAAGCGGGAAAACGACGCTGCTTCGCATTTTGGCGGGAAAAAGTCCGTCTGAAGAGGGAAACGTGATCCGGCATGTATCATGTGAGCTGCTGCCGCAGCTGAAGCGGACGGCGGCAGCAAAAAGCGGCGGTGAAGTGACGCAGAAATACATTCAGGAGGTGCTTGCTAAAAATCCGGAACTTTTGCTTGCAGACGAACCGACAACCAATCTTGATGCGGACCATATCGAATGGCTGGAAAAGAAACTGAATGAGCGGCAGGGAGCATTTGTCCTCGTTTCCCATGACCGTGCTTTTCTGGATGCCCTGTGCACAACGATCTGGGAAATCGATGAAGGCAGGATAAACACGTATGCCGGCAACTACAGCGATTATGAAAAACAAAAAGAAGCCGGACGTCATCAGGAACAAATCGCTTATGAAACTTATGTGAAAAAGAAGAGGCAGCTGGAAGAAGCACTGAAGTTAAAGGAGAGAAGAGCAGAACGGGCCGCAAAGAGGCCCGGTCATGTGGAATCAGGGGCGGCCAAACCTTACTATGCCAAGAAACAAAAGAAGCTGCAGAAAACGGCGAATGCAATGGAAACGCGATTGGAAAAACTTGAACAGGCAGAAAAAGTGAAAGAGATTCAGCCGCTGAAGATGGATCTGCCGAATGCAGAAACATTTAAGCATCGGATCATTCTTCGTGCGGAGGATATATCCGGACGAATCGGCAAACGGGTACTTTGGGAAAAAACAAGCTTTTTTGTCCGCGGCGGCGAGAAGCTTGCGATTATCGGCCCCAACGGCAGCGGAAAGACGACGTTGGTCAGAAAGATCGTCGGCCGGGCGCCCGGCATCACATGCTCACCATCATTGAAACCAGGCTATTTCAGCCAAAATCTAAACATATTGGATAAAGAAAAGACGATTATTGAGAACGTCCGCTCGACTTCAAAGCAGGACGAATCGACGGTGCGGACGGTTCTTGCACGCATGCATTTTTTTAGAGAGGATGTCTTTAAACCTGTTGCGGTTTTGAGCGGCGGTGAGCGAGTAAGGGCGGCGCTTGCCAAACTCTTTTTAAGTGACGTTAATATGCTGATTTTAGATGAACCGACGAATTATCTTGATATAGAGGCTGCCCGCGCATTAGAGTCGCTTCTCAAAGAGTATGAGGGGAGCGTGCTCTTCGTTTCCCATGATCGCCGCTTCATTGACGGGCTTGCGACACGCATTCTGGAAATCCGCGATCAGAAGATCCATTTATTTGAGGGCACCTATCGGCAATATAAGCAGGATCAGCCGAAAAAGAATCAGGATAATCAGAATGACCGGCGGCTTTTACTCGAGACCAAAATAACAGAAGTGCTCAGCCGCTTAAGCATCGAGCCGTCTGAAGAATTGGAAATGGAGTTTCAAAACCTTTTGAAAGAAAAAAGAAATCGGGATCGATCCTGAATGCGGAAGACATGAGAGAATGGACAGCGGATCCGGGCGGCGTGCCGCAAGGCGAGGAAAAATTCAAGCAAAAAAGGGCGATCATTTCTCCGGCTTTGAGAAATGATCGCCCTTGCCGCTATTCCCGATCGGCGACTTTTTCAGACGGCGCTTCCGTATCGGCGCTATCGACCCATGCAATTTCAGGTACTTCAGGCCGCGAGTGGCCGTTCAGCCCGACGTAGATTTCGTCAATTTCTTCTCCCGTGAGCCCTCCGCGTTTCAGTAATTCTTCGGCAATGGCATGAACGAAATCCGTTTGTTCGTTAATTAAAATTTTCACCTGATTCATTTGATCCTTTAACAGGACATTGATCTTCGGACGCAACTGTTTGAGCGCATCGGTCTGTGAACCTATGGACAGCCAGCTGAATAATTCATCGCCCATTCCGACCGCGCCGAGGTAGGCGCCTGCAAGCAGAGTCGCCTGCTGCAGATCGGACGTGACGCCATTTAGCTTTTTCCCCAGAAAAAGCTCTTCGGACGCCCGTGAAGCAAGGCAGACCTGAATTTCTGCCAGCATTTCGCTGTCACTTTGATTGTACCGCTCCTGTGTCGGCTTTGTTGCAGCAATGCCGAGCGCACCGCCCCGGCGGATAATGGTCACTTTCCAGACACGCTCATGGGGTTTCAGCAGATATTGGGCAACCGCGTGGCCCGCCTCATGATAGGCTACGTTGCGCCGCTCGTCGGCACTCATGGAACGAAGAGGCTGCTGAAGACCCCACTCATAAGTTTCCATGGCCGCCCGGAAGTCATTATAGCCGGCGTCTTTGGAACCGCGCTGGTGGGCAATGATAATCGTTTCATTGACAATATGTTTAATCTGCGCCGGACTGTAGCCGATCGTGTCCAGTGCCGCCTTTTGCGGAGTTAATGTATGATTGCGATTCACCTTTTTAAGATAATAGTCGAACACATCCACCCGGCCGTCATAGTCCGGGGGATAAACCCAGAGTTTGCGGTCAAACCGGCCGGGACGAAGCAGGGCCGGATCCAGCACGTCGGGCAGATTCGTGGCGCCGATTGTCAGAACGGCGCTCCGTTCCGCTTTTTTATGGCGGAGCCCAAGCGAACGGAGAAATTTGGCGAAACGTGAATGATCGAGATTCGGCGGATCCATCTGCAGAAGCAATTCGTTAAGCAAACCGGAACCGCCCATGCCGAACAGCGCTCCGAGACCGCCGCTGCCGCCGCTTGATTGCCGCGACATGCCGATCGCATCGATTTCATCGATGAAAATGATGCAGGCACCGTATGTCCTGGCCAGTTTCCTCGCTTTTCTATAAAGGCTCATGACTTTTAAATTGCCGACGCCAAAAAACATGTTTTGAAAACTTGGAGCCGATGCGTAAGCAAAAGGGATCTGGGCTTCATTGGCGATCACTTGGGCAAGATAGGATTTGCCGGTCCCCGGAGATCCGCACAACAGCATACCCCGTATCGCTTCGCCTCCCATTTTCTTAAAGTCTCTGACCCCTTTAAGCAAGGTGACAATTCGTTTGGCATTCTCAACGATTTCAGGATTGCCCCGGTAATCATTCCAGTTTGATCCGGTTTCGCCGGGCATGATCCAGTATGTCCGGCCTCTGGCCAGGAACCAAAAAAGCGCGGAAAATTGGATAATAATCATCAGTACGGCAAAAAACAGCTGGAACACTAAGTTTAATACAGTCAGGGCAACATTCCACACGCCTGATCCGCCTGCCCAGAGCAGTCCGATTAGGACAGCGATAATCATCGAAGCAATCAGCAGTTTCCGCCACATGACCCGGCGGTATTTTTTCATAATCTCACTTCCCCTCGGAATGTTTCGTTTTTTCCTGAATTCTGTTAGGCGATATAAGAAATTGGTATACAGGTCTCCTCAGTGTCGTTAACGCCGAGCCGATGCCCGTTTCCTCTATTTGCCGTCTTTCTTCTCACGGAAAAGGAGATCCGGCCGTTAAGAGGGAAGCGTTTATGGTTCCGATCACCGCCATTCATTGAAAAATGCCGTTTTGTTCATTTGTGAATTTCAGATCTTCCCCTTATACATAGATTAAAGCTTATGCCCGGACGCCTCCGATCATGTTCCGACAAGATTTTACAGAAGGATCGGATTTTCAACGTGTGCTCATTATGAACGGATAAAGCATAAGGAACACAATAGTGAATTGAAAGCAAACATAGCTGATGGAAGTCAGCGATTGAGAAACAAAACCCGGAAATTCTGCGACGGTTTTCTGCAGGAACAGGCCAACTTCGCCATGTACCCTGAAGATGGACAGAACGGAAGCCGGAGGCCCTGCAGGAATGCTAAGTGATAAGACCACCCTCGGAATTCTTGATTGAAAGTAAAAAAGGCGGCATAGACGAATTTAAAAACGATCGGGTGTTTTATCCTCCTAAAATGGACAATACAAATAAATCTTCTTAAAGATACATGTTGTAAATTAAAAATAGATTAACGGATCGTGAGCAAGTGAATTTTTAATAGCTGCGGCCGCTTTTTTCAACGGCAGAATGCGGTGCTGTTCTGCCGAATAGAGCCGTTGATGAATGAGATGGACGATCAAAATCTTTGATTGACCGCTGTTTATAAAATGAGGGTATAAAATGAGGGCGTCCCATCGTTGATCCATCAACTCTTGAGACGTCCTCTTCTATAATTTCAGTATGATTGTATTTCCGCCGCCCGGAATCAGGAATGCGTGTAATATCTTTTTACTGAAGGAAGCAGGGTAACGGCCAGAATAGCCAGCGCAAGAAACATATAAACAAGATGAACGATGCCAATTCCCTGCAGTATATAAATCTCAATGGTCAGCCAAATAATGAGCGTGAAACCGACATACAGCGAATGCATCCAGGCCCAATGCGTATTTTTATATAAATTGAATATCTCTGCAAGACGGAACGGTTTTTCATTGATCAGAAACAAGGCGACCACCAGGGGGTAACAGCCCAGCGCAAGGAATAAGATCATTCCCGGGATTAAAAAAGAGTGAAATGTACTGTATTTTAAAAGCGAGAGCGGCATGCTGAGAAGCGATCCGTCCGGAGCTAAAATTAATAATCCCCCGCCTATCAATGCCCCGATGCCCAGTAAAAAATGTAAAAGGATCAATACATAACAGGATGCCGATTTTTTATTGCCTGCTGCCTGCATCTTTTTTCGTCTCCAATCTCTGAAAGAAATAATCCGCACTTTTCATCATCAGTTCAGCGACCTTTTTTTTCTGTTCATCCGTTTGACAGTGTGCATACTGCATGGAAAGCATGACTTGCTCATTATTGAACAGAGCCGCGATGAATGGCTTGTCGATCTTCTTGATTTTTCCTTTACGTTCCATCTCTGCCAGAACGGATACATAATAGGAAACATTATTTTCAAGAATTTCTCTGACAAATATGTCCCCGGCCTTTTGGTTGTAGAAATGCTCCGAAAAGACTAAGCGTGCCATCTGTGTCCACTGTTCATTGATCCGTCTGCCATAAGCGACGATTAAAGATTTGAATACATCTGCGGCGTTCGTCTTATCTATACTCTCGGCCACTTTCTCCAAAGGAGGGCGCGAAACGGCAAGCGTTCTTACAAAAGCCTGGCAAATGTCATCCATGATCGCCTCTTTTCCCGCATAGTGGTTATAGATTGAACTGCCTTTAATACCGACTTTGCCTGCAATGTCCCGCATCGATACGCCGTTATAACCGCTTTTTGAAAAAAGAGCCAGTGCACAATCAAAAATATCCTGCTTTGTACTCAACTTTTCACCTTCTATTATTGCTAATACCAATTATAAACTAACGTTAGTTAGTTTTCAACCTGCAGATCTGAATAGACTGCCAGTGTGCCCGATTCATCGGTCGTTAAGGACCGTTTATTGATCGCCTTCCGGAAGTTTATCGATCATCACCGGAGTCTATCGGTCGTTCTGAACAGTTTATCGGTCATTATATGCCCGGTATCGGTCGCCGCCGGGAGCTTATCGGCCGTCACGCTCGATTCATCGGTCGTTGAGCGCAGTTTTTCGATCGGTGCGGATGTCGCAGAGAATCGGTCTCGTGTACATGTTTTGCATTTTTCAATTCCGGAGCAGTATGCTTTTGATGAATGGAACGATGCCCGATCCGGGTGCCTTCCTGTTTCGGAATTAAGGCAATAAGAGCTGGTAGGCCCGGCGTTTGCCATCGGGCTTATTTAGATAAATAATGCCCCGGTAATCAAATCCGGCATTTCTGATCACACGCTGCATCGCCTGATTGTCAGGATGCGTGTCAATCCGGATATCAGCGTGCCCTGTTAATCCGGCTGCGGAGATCAGGTATCCCATCAATAGCGAGGATAAGTGGCGGCCGCGGAATTCAGGAGACATGGCGGTCCTGTGAATTGAGCTGTAAGCGGATTTTTCAGGCCCCGCCCAGCTGCCTTCTTCAATTTCTTCATAGGACGGGTCTACTTGGTTCAGGATGACGCCGGTACCGGCGATTTGACCGTCGATGATCAACACGTAACTGACTTGCTGCCTAATATCGTTCTGTAAAGCTGTCTCGTCCGGATAACCGTCCTGCCATTGATTAATACCGTTTGCTTTCAGCAGTAATTTAGCACTCTCAATAATTCTGCCGATCTCGGGTAGATCATTGTCGGTCGTTCTGCGCAGATAAGTTGCCAAGATATAATTTCCTTTCCTAATTGTAATAATGATTGCTTTGATATGTATCGCGATAACGGGAAACGCCGCCTGAACGCGGCTTAACAGATTGTTGATCCGCATCATGAACGGTATGAAAGGGACACTGGCAGGGAGGGTAAAGCTGTGCCGCCCGGATCATTAACAGCGCTCTCTACAAAACATTTAACTACCGGAAGCAGCGGAATGTCAAATGGGATGCCGCCGGCACTATCGGCGCATGCCTTTTTCTTTCTTATCATGAAACAGCCCTGCTCTTTGAAAGAAAAGGAGAGGGATCACATTCATTGCTGCAGCAAAAAGTCCGATTCCGATAAAACCGTGAAACCAGTCAAACAAGAACCCGCCGATAACGCCTCCGACTGTAGTGCCGGCGTACATCACGGCGCTTGCTAAGGCAGAAATTGTGCCTCGGGCCGATGGAGCGAGCGATTGAAGAGTACTCATCAGCACGGGGAAAATAAAGCCGCCGACTAAGAAAATGAGGAGGAACAGGCCTTCGGCGATCCACAGTGATCCCGAGAGCGGAAGGAGTACGTAAGTGATGGATAGGAAAATCAAGGAAAAAAGGACGGATTTTGCCACGCCCGCTCTGGCGACGAGTCTGCTGCCGAAAAGCGATCCGATTAAGTTGCCAAGCCCAAGCAGGATCATGTTCGTGCCGATAGAAGCGACATTCAGAGAAAAATCCTGAGTGAACCAGATGCCTAAAAAAGCGTATGAGGTAAAAAAACCGGTTTGAAACATGAAATAGCCTGCAAAATAGTTAAAGACGTGAGGCGCCTTCATAACAGAGTTATAAATCCGGTCGATGTGCCTGTTCCTATTTGTTCGAACGGTCGAAAGGGAAGGCAGAAGGGACCCAATCGCAAAGTTGAGAAGCAGTGCAGAAAAAGAAAGGGCCAGAAAAGGGGCCCGCCATGAAAAGACGGCAAGATAGCTGCCTGCGGGAAGACCGATCATTTGGGAAACAGAAAGTCCGGCCGTCGCGACGCCCATTGTTTTTATGATTGATTTTGGCGCGACAAGCTGCGGGATGGCTGCCCAGATTTGCGGAGTGACAAAAGCGGCACTAATGCCGGCCAGGAACCTGAAAAGAATCATTGTCGGGAAACTGGGGGAGACGGCACATAAGAAGGTAGCCAGGGTGAAACCAGACAAACCGAAGATCATGACTTTTTTGCGGTCCATACCGTCGGATAACGGACCGGCAATCAATGCAAATAGAGCGTAGCCTAATGCATAGGCGCTGACCATCCAGCCCGCGAGATTGGACGGCGTATGATATATATGGCTAAGTACCGGTAAGAGCGGTGAAATGAGGAATGTGTCAGTTCCGATGATAAATGTGGTCGTAAAAAATAGCAGCGGAATTTTTTTCATTAGGATCTCCCTTATTATTTCATTGTTCTACAATAATGGAACTAACGAATAAATAAATACCCGGATTCACAAGGAATCCAGGAAACCCGGCAGGCAAGCATCAAAAACATCGCGGCGCAGGCTGACATATTTGGTTCGGACGTCTTTACGTGTGCTGATCAGTCCGGCTTCTCTCAGCGTCCGGAAGTGATAGGAGGCGGTCGATTTTGCAATGTTCATCCTTTCGCCGATGTCACCGCAGCTTAATTCTCCAGTCGTGTCGCGTAGCGTTCGAACAATATTTAATCGTGTTTCGTCAGCCAAAGCCTTAAATAAAGGCACGAGTACTTGGTTCTTATCTTGCTGTTCTATATTCATAGAACTATGGTATAATGCCCGCTTAATCTTGTCAACTGGTTCGAAGCTGTGTGTCAGAAAAATGTGCTTCATTGCGACACCGTCAAGCCGAGTACGTTTTCCCCTTTGTAAAAATTTATTTTGCCTGAAAAAAACAAACGGCCGATACTTCATTTTCAATCAGTATGCATGCTGTTTCTGAAACGGCCGCAGAGAATCAAGCGGGCGTTTTGTGTATCGATTTTTAAAGGGGTTAGCGGGCGGCCGTAGTCGGAGCGGATAATTTTGCGGAATCAAGTATTGAACGGTTCAAGGGAAAAGGATTAAACTATAAAAAGGTTGCAGAAAACGGAAAGGCAGCTTGAAATATTTTTTGATACGGAAAGGAAATAGGCGTGTTAGCTAAACATTCTGTACAAATGGGAAACGTTGAGAACATCGCTTATTTTACGATGTCAATTTTCTTCAATGCTTTGGGAAATGCATTGACGGTTTCGTTAAATTTGGGAAGTGCGTTATGGACCGCTTCGGCAGTTAATTTTACGCAAATGACAGGCGTTCCCCTGGACTTAGTTCTTTTTGTTTACGGCCTTATCGTTATCTTGATCAACGTGCTGATCATCGGCAGATTTGATTGGCGCCGCGTTTTGGGTAATCTTGTTTTTTTAGGCCCGTTCAGCTATCTGATCGGGATGTTCAGCGTCTTCTTAAACGGTCTGGGCATCGATGCACTGCCTCTTACTGTGCGGATTATTTTGGATGTCGCAGGTATATGTCTTATTTCCCTGGCCGTTTCGATTTATCAGCGGGTTAATTGGCTGCTTCATCCGTGTGACGATCTCATGCAGATTGTCCGTTTTAAGTACTTGAGGGGAAGTGCGCCTGCTGCTCAGTTAGTTACTTTTGTACCGCCTATCCTGGTGATTATCGTTTGCTGGATCACGACGTACCATCTTTTTGCAGTTAATGTGGGCACCATTTTTTCGCTCTTGTTTCAGGGCCCGCTGGTCGGCATTTTTGATAAATGTATTTTTCCTTCTCTGAAACACCGGCATATAGAACATAACCATCATCGGCACGGGCTCAGTTATTGATGCAAATGTTCGGAACGCCGCAACGGTTCGAGTGCTTTTTATAGCTTTTAAAGAATCAATCTTCCCGGCCCGGCTTATACTAAGCGCCGAGGAGGTGAGAAACTTGGCTAAAGACGTACTTTGTGAAGTGAGCAACTGCACATTTTGGGATAGCGGGAACAAATGTGCGGCCGATACCATTTATGTTGTCAGCCATAAAGGCAAACAGGCTTCCGATCATGAAGAGACAGATTGCAGGACCTTTGAACCGGTCAAATGATTCTCGAAAAAAGTTCAAACGGACGGACAAAGATATGATGAACAGCGGAAGCCGGAAGTATGCTCCTGTTTTTTCTTATACAGATAAAGAAGTGTAAATAGATTAGCACTGACCGCTATAGAGAAAGCTAAAGACAAGGTTATTCAGAATGTCTGTCCCTGTTAAATTGCCGGATCCAGCCAGCTGTTTTTTCTTAAAGAAGAATTGCTTCGGTGTGTTCCGGTTGGAGCAGAAGAGCTGAAAGAAAAGCTAACCGAAAAGTAAAAGCAGTGAAACACAGGCCGGCCGATCAATCATTTGATCATGGCCGGCCTTTTTTGCGCCCGGTACATAAGCGGCAGCCGGATGATAAAAGCCCGCTGCCGGACCCGGCAAGAACCGGGCCTTCAGGCAAGGATACCCGCCGTGTGACGGCATCTAAAAAGTAAGGAGAAAATATCCGGCTGATGGAAGGGAACTATTTAAAAAGGGCCATTCGGACAGGCGAAAAATGGGAACCGATACAGTGGTTTCTGTCCGCCGCTCCTGTGTTTTTCGCACAGCCGTTTTTTCGGTCAGATCTGCGTTATTGTTTTGTTATCCTTTTGTTGATGCACTGTCAGGTTTTTCTTCTAGAATAAAGAAAGTTCAGGAAGGGAAGTTGGCCGTACGATGTGGATTCATAAGCTGCGAAAGAAGAAACTTCAGTTCACTCTTATAGGAATTATCCTCTTTTTTGCCTCGGCGATTTTCAGTGCCTGCCTCATTTTCACTGTGGAAACAAGCAACTATGCGGCAGACTATTATTCAAAGAAAAATTCCCCTGATTTGTTTGTCAACGTCAGCCGGGGTGCCCCGGCCGAGCGGCTGCTTGCTCAGGCGGGAAACAACAAAGATTTTACACGTGTTGCAACACTCGACGGCCGTATCGTCGCTGACAAGCTGATGTTCGGAGGCCGTGATATCACACCCGGTTTGTTTTCATTTTACGCGTTGCCGGACTACCGTGCGGTCTCTTGGAAAATCACGCCTCAGACGGGAATTCAGAATAAAACAGGGCCGGCGCCGGGCGAGATTTGGTTACCCGGTGTTTTTGCCGACCAGAAGGGGATCAGGACCGGTGACAAAATCACCTTGCAGGGCACCTCGAACAGAACGCTTACGGTTTCCGGACTCATTAACGATGCCACTTGTCCGTCAGGCATGTTCGGGATCTATCCGTTTTATGTTTCCGAGTCGACGCTCTCCTCGCTGAAGGGCGGGGAATCCACTGTTTTCCTTGCCATCAATTCTAAAAAAGATTATTCTGATGCGGAAACCTGGCTGCACAACCTGCCATCCTCGATAACAAGTGCCCTGTTCACTAGTTTTAACGTTTCTCAGCTGCTGCTCAGCTTTACCATGCTCACACTGATCCTGGGCAGTATCGGCATGCTTTCTGCGATTCTGATCTTCGTGGTGTCGATTGTGATTATCCGTTTTCTGATTAAAAACAATCTCATTAAGGAATACCGCTCTATCGGAATTTATAAGGCGATGGGTTTCACAGACAGGCAGATCGCCGGCTTTTATCTCAAGTGCTATGCACTCGTCGGAGCCGTCGGGATTACGCTCGGATCGGCAGTGGGTCTGCCGGTCGGCTATGCTGTCGGAACGACGATCACGCGATACATCGGCGGATTTCGGCTTTCCTTTACGTCGGTGCTGCTCGCTTTGGGGGGGGCCGCAGCGCTTTTCATGCTGCTGCTTTTATCTGTCTGGCAGGCCCACCGGCGTATCCGGCGCATCACGCCGGTTCAGGCTCTCCAGATCGGCATCAGTTCCTCACCGAAAAAGCTCAGGCGTTCGCTGATTCCTCACGCTTTTTCTCCGCTGGCAACGGCCATCAACGATGTATGGAAGCATCGTTCGTTCAGCGTCATGTTTGTGGTGATCCTCACAGTCAGTTTCTATCTGAGTACCTTTTTTATAAGCATCAACTACACGGTTGACCATATTGCAGAAAATACGGATGTCTGGTTTGGCACACCGCGCGCAGACTACTATGTCAGCGGCGGCCTGACACCGGAAAAAATCGCAGCGGTCCAAAACGATCCGGCGGTTTTGAACAGTGTGTACGGCTCACCCTTTATCCTTGCCAGTATCAAAACAGAAAAGAACAGTTATGGCGCAAACTTTAATAACAGCTCTGTCATCAGCTGGAATGATCTATCAGACAGGGACTTTTTCAATGCCATTAAAATTGGGCGGCCCCCAAAATACGTGAATGAAATTGCCGTGAGCAGCGGCACGGTTAAGGGCTCTTCCATCGGTATCGGAGACTATATTACATTGACCATTGGGAACAGTAAAAAGTCCTATCTTGTTACAGGCATTTATGACAATATGGTACACACGAGCAAAACGATTGAGATGACCGATCAGTCGCTGAAAGAGACCGGCCTCCCCTATCGGCCGGCTTCGATGGCTGTTAAGCTCAAAAGCGGAACGGATCGGGCCGCCTTTGTCGCACGCATGAAGCATGATCTCGGTCTTACTGCGGATCGGATGCAGAAGGATGTAGAGGAACCAATCACAGCAGTCGAAGAGATCATGAATCCGGTAACCGTCATGCTTGTCACGGTTTTTATCACTTTCAGCCTGCTCAATATCTTCAATCTGCTGATGACCACACAGCTCGACGATCGCCGAAAGTTCGGGATCCTTAAGGCGATGGGCTTCACGAATACCTATATCAGCCTGCAAAATCTGTTTAAAACTCTGCTGCTGTCACTGCTCGGCGCTGCACTGGCCGTCACACTCCATTTGACGCTTTCGCCCTTCATATTTTATTCGATGATGGGTATTCCTGGGCTGGTGAACAGTCCGCAGGAATTAACCATACTGATCGGATCGATCTTTGCGGGCATACTTGCACTGACGCTGCTCTTCTGCATTCCGCTGAGAAAAATTTCTCCGGTTGAACTGATGGAAGAATAGGGCCGGAGCAGGAAAACGAAAACACGAAATGCATGGAGGATCGACATATGAAAAAAGCAATTATCAAAACAGTTAAGCTTTGCAAAAACTATATTCTCGGCAAACAGGGCGTCAATGTACTAAAAAATCTGGACCTTGAAATTTACAAAGGAGATTTCACGGTCATCATGGGACCGAGCGGAAGCGGGAAATCCACACTTTTATACTCGATTTCCACAATGGACCGGCCGACGAGCGGCACAGTGGAAATTTTGGGCCGCAATATCAGGCAGATTCCGGAGAAGGAAATTCCGGCTATCCGCAAGAATGATATCTCTTTTGTATTCCAGAGCGCCAACCTGCTTCCCGATCTGACTGCATTTGAAAATGTTGCCTATTGCGGATACGGCAGAGTACCCAAAACAGAGGTTAACGAGAAAGCGATGGCGCTTCTGACTCGCTTCGGCCTTGCAGAGGAACGTGATAAATATCCTTCGGAAATGTCCGGAGGGCAGCAGCAGCGTGTGGCGATTGCACGTGCCCTGATCGGCAAACCGCAAATCATATTTTGCGATGAGCCGACAGGAGCACTCAACTCCGCTTCGGGACTTGAAGTGCTCGACATTCTCTCTCAGTTAGCGCAGGGAGGACAGTCCATTGTGATGGTGACACACGACCTTAAGGCCGCGGGACGTGCCTCCCGTCTTGTTTATCTCTCAGACGGGCGCATTGAAGGCGATCTGCAGCTCGGCAGCTATGATAAAGAGGAGCAGGCAAGGCGTGAAGAAACCATTTTTGCTTTCTTACAGCAGCATGGCTGGTGATTTAGCGAATAGCCTTTGCCGCCTGTCCGCTGCTGTGCGACAATAAGATCATCTGAGGGGGCGGTGCGATGGCAAACGAGAAAGTGCTTGTTGTGGAAGATGACCTCGATCTTGCAGGTATTATGGAAGATTATCTGAAAAAAGAGGGATTTGCCGTGCGGCATGCCTATGATGGCGAGTCGGCTGTTTCAGAGGCGCGCAGCTTTGAGCCTTCGCTTGTCATCCTCGATATCATGCTGCCGAAGATGGACGGCATCGAGGTCTGCCGGCAAATACGGCAGGCCTCGTTTGTTCCTATCGTCATCATCTCTGCCAAAAGTTCCGATCTTGATAAGCTGGTTTCGCTCGGTATGGGAGCCGACGATTACCTCACGAAACCTTTTTCGCTGGTCGAACTGGTTGCCCGCGTAAAATCGCACATCCGCCGATATGTAGCCTTTGCTGCGCGGCCGGCTGCCGGCGCCGGCGCGAAAATAATCTGCGGGGCACTGGTCGTCGATCCGGCTTCTTTTACGGCGTCGGTGGGCGCTGAAAAACTGCCGCTTACGGCAAAGGAGTTTCGCCTGCTTGACTATTTCTGTGCCCACCCTTCGCAGGTTTTTTCCCGGGAGCAGCTGCTTGCAGCTCTCTGGGGCACCACGGATTATGTGGATGATAACACTGTGGCGGTAACTGTCGGCCGGCTTCGTGAAAAACTCGCCAAAGCCAACGTACAATTTGTCAAAACCGTTTGGGGAGTGGGCTATAAATGGGAAAAGTGACTTCTTTCATGCGGCGGAAACAAAAAGACGGCGGAATCCGCCGCCGGATAGGGCGCCTGCTTTTTTTGGCAGGCGCCCTTTGTTTCGGGCTGGCTGTTCTTGCGGCTTTTACTTGGTACAGCATCGTCTCCGATACATTTGATGACCGGCGGATGCGTGTCGATTTTAACGCTCTTGTGGTTCAGGCGGAGAAAGGCGCGCTTCACGTCGGAAACAAGGCACACTATGCCCTTTTCGGCACCGACGGCCGGGTGCTTGAATCGACCGTTGCTGCGTATCGAAAAGGGGATACTGTCGATCTGCATACCCTCTCCGGTCTCAATGGTATAAAAAATAATGGGCGAATGCTTACTTTTGCCTCTCCGATTGTCCGTAACGGCACAATCAGCGGCATGCTGTATGTGACGGCCGATAAAAAGAATTACAGTTCTCCGAAGGCAGCATGGCCGGTTATCTTATCGCTTTTTCTCTTGATGGCGGGTGTATGTCTGTTGCTTTTCTTTGTCGCACATCTTCTGAAAAATGACCTTTTCGCTCCGATTGCTTTGCTGCACGGCTCGACCCGGCGGATGCTGCGGGGCGATCTGGATACGCGGCTGCTCTATGACGACACCGGCGAAATAGGTTCACTGTGCCATGATTTTGAGGCCATGCGTGATGAGCTTTCAGCTGCGTTCCGGCGTGAGAACGATCTGCTTAATGCCGACAGGCTGCTTTTTGCCTGTGTATCCCATGATTTGAAAACACCGCTTGCCGCCATTTCCGGCTATGCGGAAGAAATCCGTGACGGCATTGCCGACAGCCCTGCGCGGATCCATGACCTTTCCGGCCTGATGCTGAGAAAGGTCCGGCTTTTGACAGGGCTTATAGACGACATTCTTGAAGAAACAAAGGCACAGCTTGGCGAACTGCCTATTGTTTTAGAGGAAATTTATGCGCGGCCTTTTTTTAAAGAGGTCTGCGGGGAGCTGTCACTTGACGCGGCGCACTCGGGTGTGGCCTTCTCCGTTGACGAGGTTCCGAATGTGCTGATCACGGTCGATCGTAAACGGATCACACAGGTTATGCAGAATCTTGTATCCAACAGCATTAAATACAGGCAGCACGGCTGCAGGATAAACATTCATTTTAAGCTGGAAGCCGCCGGACTGATTGTCTGCGTCAAAGACACCGGCAGCGGCATCGCGGCAAATGACATCCCCTTTGTTTTCAACAGATTTTACCGCGGCGACGCAGCACGAAGACAGGATGTCCCCGGTTCCGGCCTGGGCCTGTGCATTGCGAAAGATATCGTGGAACGCCACGGGGGGCGCATTGAATGCGACAGTGTGCTCGGCAGCGGTACCGAGGTATGCTTTTCATTGCCGCTGTGAGGACGGAAGATTATTTTTATCCGGCTTATGGGCCCGCTCAAATTTAGAAAACAGCATGTAAAGAGTTTCGGCCCCGGATGCGTTATGGCCGATGTTGGAATGGCTGTCCGTTGTTTTCAAGGTCTTATACGGCGGTACAAATTCATCGGCAATTAGTGCACGGATATTTTCAAACCCGCTCTCTTTATAAGTCAGACTGATCCCCCTGCTTTTAACTGCCGGGTTCTCTTTCGAAGATAGAGCACGCCAAGAGCAGACAGGGCAGCAGGATACAGGATTGCCCAGCCGCTGAAAAATAACAGGATGACGCTGAACGTCAGTGAAAGAAATGCCATCAGCCAGCCGATGGTCAGAGGTCTTAGGATTTTTAAGGCGGCCAGCATAGTCAGTATATAGGAAGTAATAAAAACGGCACTGGGTCCTTTTAAAAGCGTCCCCAGATCGGGCCGGACCCAACCGTACAGAATTAAAACGATGCCGAAAATCGCGCCTAAAGCGGCTAAGACTCTGACCGGAGTCCGGTGCTGCGGATGCAGAGCCGCAAAGAAAGCCGGAAAATTTCCCCCTCTTGCCTGAGCATAAACCATCCTTGAAAATCCGGCAATGTTTGCGTGAACGCTGCTGAATGTGATAAATAAAGCGAGGACAGTTGTCAGAGCAGCCCCTGCGGTTCCCAGCCCTTTTGAGATAAGAATACTCAATGAAGCGATCTCTTTTTTGCCTCCGTAGGAATGGGTGCCTACGGTCACAAATGAAACGGATATGTATAAAATGGCAATGCAAAAGGCGCCTAATAATAAGCTGACGAAGATATCTTTTTCAGGGTTCTTAAATTCTTCCGCAAGAGGCACAATCATTTCCCAACCGACAAACGAGAAAAAAATGATGACGGATGCTGAACCGACGGACAGCCAGCCGTCAGGCACGAACGGAGTAAAGGCATCGCGGCGGATGTAAGGGGCAGAGACAGCGACAGCCGTGATTAATAAACCCAGGATTCCGCAGATAACCCCCAGACCGACTTTGGCTGAAAGTTCAATCCCCCTGACATGCAAAAATAAAGAAACAGCCAGAATCAGGGCAGCCATGCCGATTACTTCCCATATGTTTACCGGCAGAATGTCATTTACATAAAAGGCGCCTGTCAGCGCGACGATCGGCACACCTACAGGGATAGAGCCGAGCATAATCCAGCTTAACACGGAACTCGTCATCGGCCCGAAAGCCCTTTCGACATAGGCGGCGATTCCTCCGGCACTCGGCATGATCTGTGCCAGATGCGCAATGGTCAGAACAATCGGGAAAGATATAAGAGACATGAGAATCCATGATAAAAGAGAAGCCGGTCCTGCGTTGTTTGCGGTAATGGAGGGCAGCACAAGAATGCCGCAGCCGAGAACGGCGCCAATGGTGAGCGCTGTTCCCTGAACCCAGGTGATCGACCGTTTTAATGAATGTTCAGCCAAGATAATCCCCCTCTTTGCATCTATGTATTTTTTAATCATTTTATAGGGCTTTACGAGAAAATGACATGGCACATTTAAGCAAATGGTTGATATATTCATATATAATTAAGGAAGATATAAAATCTATTTTAATAATTAAGGAGACGGCTTCTATGGATGAAATCGATCTTGATATCCTTTCTCAATTGCAGGAAAATGCACGCCTGACCATGATTGAATTGGGCAAAAAAGTGGGGCTGACTTCTCCGTCCGTCACTGAACGGGTAAGAAGATTGGAAGAGCAGGGCGTGATCAAAAAATACTGCGCTCTCGTTTCACCGGAAAAATTAAACAAGCATGTGACTGCTTTTATTTTAATGGAGCCCAGGGACTGTAAAAAATATGCACAGTTTGCTGCCGGTTATCCGGATGTCATCGAGTGCCATCGAATCGCCGGTATGTACAGCTACTTAACCAAAGTCGTGACCGAATCGGTCCACACTTTGGAAGACTACATCGATGCCTGCCTGGAGTACGGCAAACCGACAACGTTAATTGTTTTGTCTTCGCCGGTGGAACGGAAACCGATTAGGACTCAGACTGCCGAACAGTGAAATACGTTTTATAGATCCGCCTGCTTGCTGCAGTTAAATCAGGCGTTGAACGCCGATAATGTCATCGGAAGTTTGCGTTTTATCGAAACTATATGGAATGTAGAAATGTCGTTTATCAGAGCAATCATATTGAGCGGGTATGTGAAGAATCGTTAATCGACAAAAAACGACATGTTTTACAAAATATTTATATTATACTGATAGTCAATAACTAAACCTGGAGTGACTCAATTCCTTGTCAGCACTGCTGCTTTTATTTTTATGAACAAATCGGTTCCAGCTGCCGCTTTTGTCAGATGTTTCTGGTCGGCAGCTTGTTTATCGAAATACGGCAAGAGTTTCCAGAACAATATAAGATTTGCAAAATATTAAATATGAATGAGTTCCTGAATAAAGGGAAACAAATTCTGTTTCCTTAAAGAAGGGGGGGAAAACAAACAATGAAAACGAATACAAAAATTATTTATAATTATTTTAAAGTATTTAATAAAATAATCTGGTCGGAAAAAATCCCCTTTATTTACACTGTTATTGCTCCGACTTTATTTTTCGTTTTTTCAAATTTGCCGTTATTCGAGGGCAGAGATATCGATAAAAATCAATTGATATTGAAAATAGGCAATTATCTTGGCTATATTGTCGTCAGCGTTATGTTGAATGGCATTTCACTGCAGTTATTGAATTATCGGGAAAACGGCACTTTTAAAACATTTACGATGATTTCCGGCGGCGATAAACATTTAGTCGTCGTGGGTTTGATTTTGAGCGAGTTATTATTCGGATTAATATGCAGTTCGATTTTTGCATTTGTTATCGCTATGTATAATTTTCGTTCATTTTTCTTTATCGTATTTGCCTCTCTGTCCATCTATATTATTTCAAGTGTCCCGATTGCCTTATTCGTCCTCTTTATTGGAGTTCTGAAAGTACGGGCAAATACGATGATAACGATTTCAAATATATCATTAATTCTATTTATATGGATTTCGGCTGTTCGTAAAGACACCGGCACTTTTTGGGGAGAATTGTTATATGGACTGATCCCCAATGACTTTGTTACCCAGGTAGATATGTTTGTTGTTCATTTGTTCCAGGGAATTTTCACCTTGGATCGGCTAATCGTATTAATGACAATCATAGCGCTATACATAGTGATCGGCATCCTGTCGCTTTCTAAAATACAGGTTAATTCGTTCTATATGCGGAACTAAGGTGATTTAAATGCAAATCGAGTTAAAAAATATTGATTTTTCATATACAAAAACTTCTCTATTTAAAAATCTCAATATGAAGCCGGAATCCGGAATGTTAAATTTGTTGATTGGCTATAATGGAGCGGGCAAAACAACACTCTTTGATATTCTGACGGGTTTAAGCACGCCTCAGTCAGGTGAAATAAACGGGCTTCCCAAAAAAGAAAAAATTCTTTATCAAACCCAGACTCCTGCCCTTTTTGGAGCGTTAACGGGTAAGGATCTCGAACGTTTTATTTTCGGAATTTCTAACGGATATACGCCGATCGACATCCGCCTATTATCTGATCGCCTTCAGAATCTGTATTATAATCTATTAAATAAAAAAATCAGCGTTATGTCTGTCGGAGAAAGGCGCTGGTTATTGACATTATTTGAGACCCATTTAGACAAGCAGCTGTTTTTATTTGATGAGCCTACAAGCGGTGTCGATCCAACTTCCCGCCGGCAAATATTAGATAGATTGAACGTTATCGCCCAGTCTCCCAAAAGAATCGTGATCGTATCCACTCATGAATTAAGAGATTATGAATCGATGCCGAGTCATATTTTCCTGCTGAATAAAGGAAGAGTACAACCCTTTAGCTCATATAATGATTTTGTGCAAATATCTCCGCGTAAAGATCCGAATGAAGCCTTTGAGTTATATTTGGGGGAATCGTAAATGCGAAGCCGGGACAAGATGTTGCTGTTTTGCTGCCTGTTTCACGTTTCAAAGTTGAAAGCCAGGATTCGTCCCTGATCCTGTCCGGCTCTCGACCGAAAAAAGCGGTGAGCGGCGGACGCTGTTTTAACGGCCGGTCAGGTTCCAAAAACGATGTAATGCTAAAGGGGCGTGCACGATTCGGAAAGCCGATGAAGAGGCGAAAGGTTTCTTTTATTTGATTCTGCATCAAATTATCGAACTTATGTCCCCGTTAAAATCCCGATTATGGATCCGCTCATCTTTCCAGGGCCCTCCCGGTGTAAGACGGGTCTCTTATTTTCAAATCCGATGAACTTTGCGTTCAGAATGAGTTCGCAATCTCCTTTCCTGATAAAAAATAGGGCGCATTTTTTCGGGCGGCTGCCCATTCCGAGGAGGAGAGACATTTAAAAGAGATATGTAAAAAGGCTGAACAGTTCAGGAAAAAGTCTGATCGTGTTCGGCCTTTGTTTCAAAGGAAAAACTTTACAAGCAAAGTTGGGCACTGTAATTAATCAAATATCATTTTTTAAATGGCGTTCAATAATTTGAAATATATGGCGATTTATCTGCCATTAATTACAGTATTTTTCTGACCAAGATCTCATAGCAAGTAAAATCGGCTTTAAAGCCCAGCCTTTTTCAGTAGGCTCATATTTCACCGTGGGCGGCATTGTCGGTAATACTTTCCTATTGACTATGCCACTTTTCTCAAGCATACGCAGGCGTTGTGATAACGTTCTTGTACTCATCTCTGGTAAACGCTTATGAATGCTGCCATAGCGATTATTGCCAATCGATATTTCCCATAAAATTAAAGGTGTCCATTTACCACTTAAGATATTAACCACTGGTTCAATTGGACAATCTAAAATATTTTTATCTGTCGTCATAGCTACATGCTCCATAAATCCGTTTTTTTGTACCGTTTCTTTACTTTATTACCCTACTTTAATTATGAAATAAACCAGACTAAAATGCAGTTAATTAGAAAAAATACAGGAGGAAAGAAATGGGACTATGATGACAAATTACACAGTTGATCAGCTATTAGGTGACCATGAAAAACGTTACTTTGGAAACGGTTATAAAAAAGTGACCCACAAACTATGTCAGTTACGATTAAGCAATGGTATTTGGGAGTGCTTTGGTCAAGTTAAACGGGTAAAGACTGGTCTAAAAAAAACTCACTAATATTATCCCAGCATCTAAGTAGTATTGATGGGCTAATCTTAGGAATGCTTTTAGTTGAAAAAGTTCTCCAACAAAATCCACTAATGGAAGTGAAAAATTGGTTTTTATACGCTTTTGAAATCAAGGCTGGCAGTAAACCGGTAGAAAACATTGATTCCATTCAAATCTACATAAAAAGTATACAGTTAGAATCTTCGTCATTTAAGGCCGAGATAGTTGAAGAAGATATGAATGTCAAGTTATACTTTGTAAATCTCAGGCCGACTGCCATCGTTCCGATTTCCACTAATATATTTACTAATTATACAGAAAATCATCTAAACAATAAAGCTCATGATATCAAACAAATAGAATTTTTAAGCCGTCTGCAACTTCAGGCTCTTGCGCATATCTTTGAAGACGGTCAGAAATCTATTTTTACTGGACTTCAGAGCAACCATCAATATTTAACTTCTCTTCTTGACTGGTTAGTCGTTTTCGCCCAAATGGGGGAAATACTGGCTTATCATTACGATAATCTTAAACGAGATGAATCCGGAAATTTTTGGATGCGGAAAATCAAAGCGAAATTCCTGACAAACACACTGCCGAAAATCGGTGATAATATCCCTGTGTTTGCCGAAATAACTGATACCAATATGATTAAGCTAAATCGTGAAGAATGGCGTACTTTTTCTATGGCTGGCTATAACAATGCCAAAACAATTGTTTTTGTAGCAAAGGTTGCTCATAAACTTCCTAAAAAGTTAACAAGGCAGGGGGGCTCGAAATGAGTACTGGGAATAATCATAAAGTGGAAGACCTCCATTTAGTTATTTCTGGAACTTATTCGACAGGTAAGACAACAACAACGGCCCTGTCCATTGCTACAGGAATACCGAAAATTGATGCATTATCGGCCAGAGAAATTTTAACGGATCTATACCCAGGAAGAAGATTTCAAGATATGAATTTAACTGAACTAATGGCTTTGGGATTGAAACGCTTAGAAGAAAGAATCAAAACCGAGGCAACCTTATTTTCCAAATATGGCAGTTTTATTTCTGACGGTTCAGTTTTAAATGAATGGATTTATGGAACTGTCAGGTTAAAAATTGGCATTAATCCCGGTGCTCCTTTTATACACCAATTGATAAAGGCTTTTTTAGGCGTGCCATCAAAAAGTTTTCTAAAGAAATATATGTCCGCTTATGGACAGGTGGTTAGTCTCCACGCTAAATACTGGTACAACCATGTTGTTCATTTACCCGTTGAATTCAAAATGGATCCGGACGGACATCGTCCTGTTTCCGAACGATACCGCAGATTATCTGATATTGAACTGAAGCAAATATTTTTAACATATGGAATACCCTTCTATATTGTTGGAGGTTCACTAGAATCGAGATTACAAAAAATAATTAGCCTGCTTAATTTGCAGATTGTTGTTCCAGTGCCAGAGGCAATAGAACAGGCAAAGGAAATTATCGCTACCAATCGGGAATCCGTTTCTAAAAGAATAATAGAACAATATCATGAACCAAATTTACGAGAAAAAATCAAAATCTTATCAAAGTACTAAATAATTGGAGTGACATGGCAAAAATGATTAAATTTCAAAATGTCAGTAAAATATACAATTTAGGTGAACAAGAGGTCCTTGCTTTAAATGATGTCAGTTTTGAAATTGAAACGGGTAAGGTCACAGTAATTTTAGGCCCGTCTGGTTCAGGTAAAAGTACTGCTTTGAATTTATTAGGAGGAATGGATCGAGCTTCCAAAGGAATCGTAGAAATCAATGATACTAATTTAACTAAGTTGAATGATCATCAACTATCCGATTATCGAAGAAAGATCGTCGGCTTCGTTTTTCAATTTTATAATCTAATTCCCAGTCTGACAGCTTTAGAGAATATCGGAATTGCTGCCAACCTTACTAAAAATGATGCCAGCTCTAAAAAATATTTAGAAGCAGTCAGTTTAACTAGCCGCAGAGATAATTTCCCTAGCCAGCTCTCAGGAGGAGAGATGCAGCGAGTGGCCATTGCCCGGGCTTTGGCTAAAAAGCCAAAGTTATTATTATGTGATGAGCCAACCGGAGCATTGGACTCGCAGACTGGCCGAAAAATCATTCAACTACTTAAAGAAGCAAGTAACCAAGAAACTTCGGTAATTTTAGTGACGCACAACGCTGCGATTGCCCCGATTGCTGACCGGGTTATTTATCTGCACGACGGTAAAATTGCTAAAATCGTTGACAATGCTGCCCCAGTGGATCCGAAAAAGGTGGCCTGGTAATGAAATTTCTCAGTCGAAAATTGCGACGGGATATTTTATCGCAATGGACTCAATTTTTTTCTGTGTTTCTCATGGCTTTTTTAAGTGTTCTGATTTACACAGGTTTAGAAGGTGTTTGGCATGGGATGGATGTCAGCCTAAATGCGTATATGAAAAGCAGCCATTTAGCCGATTCTTGGATTAGCGCTGTAAACTTGACTGCAAACGATGTTAATAAAATTAAAAAGATCAGCGGTGTTGTCAGTCAGACTTCTTTAAAAACTACGATTCAAGTCACAACTTCAGATGGTTACAATAACCAAAGCTACCTGACCCTCGAAACACCGGGATCTAAAAGCTTGAGTAAACCAGTTCTTGTATCGGGCAAAGAACTTGATTCCCAAAGGGACGGCATGTACCTAAATACCGAATATGCCAAATCACACAATTTAACAGTTGGTGATCATCTTACTGTTTCTTATAATCAACGGATGATTATCCTTAAAATTATCGGCCTGATCAGGTCGCCAAGTCGAATTTATTACACCGGCACTAATGACTTTGTCGCTCCAAATTACCGGAGTTATGGTTTTGGAACAATTACCCAACAGACTTTAAAGAATGATTTTCATTACTTGGGTCAAGCCAACCTGCTAGAAATCAGCGACTCTAATAATCAAAAGATTAGAGAAGAAGTGCCAAAGATTCTTGGTTCACGTTATCTTGCCTATTACAATCGCCAGACCTTACCGGAAGTATCAACCGCTTTAGATCGAGTCGGTCAGATTCGTAATTTATCAATTATGTTTTCGACACTCTTCATCCTTTTAGCAATCTTAGCCATGTATACAACCATTCGTCGTTTAATTGAATCACAAACTCAAGAAATTGCGCTATTAAAAGCTTTGGGGTATTCTAATCGGTCAATTAGTCGGCACTACGCCTCTTATGGGCTCCTTGTTAGTGCTCTGGGAGCCTTAATCGGAACGGCGGCTTCACCCGTCATGTCTCTTTTTGTTTTGCAGACTCAAAAAACAATGTTTTCTCTGCCCAATTGGCAGATCGCCTATACATGGAATTCTTTCGGCATCGTTGCTTTAGTCATTTTAATCAGTACTATTTCAGCCTTTATTGCTTCACATAATGCCCGAAGTGGATTACCAGCTGTTTATCTGCGGGGTAATAAAATTAAACAGACGCATCAGATCAGTGTGGAAAAAATATTCCCAGTCTTTTGGAAACGGATAAGTTATGGTAGTCGCTGGACATGGCGGGATAGCTTAGCTAATCCAATACGGATTTTGATGGGAATTGTCGGAGTTTGTGGAGGTATGGCACTTTTAATTGCCGGCTTTGGTGTCCACGATTCAATGTACGGTCAAGTATCACAGTCTTATGGTCAAGATTTCAAATATCAAGAGCGTTATACTTTTACTTCGACTCGCCATCTGTTAAACATCCGCAGGTTACTAACCAGTGTAAATGGGCAATGGCTGGAAACCTTAACGGCGAGAATAAGCCCGGATGATGGTATAAACCATATTGTTAATATTATTGGTAAGGGAAATTTGGTCAATATTAAAACTACTGATGGTAAGCAAATTAACGATGGCGGAATCTATGTTACTGAGGGACTAGCTCAATCAGCCCGCATTAAGTTTGGACAAACGATCAAGCTAACTAATGTCTCAACAAGTCAAAAATCTTACCAAATGAAAGTCAAAGGCATTTTAAAATCGAGTATTCCTCAAGGGGTTTACTTGACACAAAAAACTTGGCAAAATCATGGCGGAAACTTCTTACCTCAAACCTTGCTGATGAAAGGAGTACTGTCTAATAAGAACAAAGAGCTTCTGAAAACACACGACGTGAGTAGTCAACTGGTCACTATAGAAAAACAAAAGGCTAACGCTATTGACCTTGTTAATAATTTTCAAAGTATTTTCCTTTTGATTCAGGTTTTTGGAATCTTACTGGTAGTTGTCGTTCTTTACAATCTGGGTTCACTGAGCTTTGCAGAAAGAAGCAGGGATTATGCGACACTCAGGGTACTTGGGTTCCATCGCAATGAAATTCGTTTACTGACTGTACGCGAAAACGTGGTTACTACTCTAATCGGTTGGATTATCGGGTTACCGTTTGGTTTCTGGTTTTTGGACAAGTATGTAAGCACGTTTTCTACTTATCAAATTAAGTATTATCCATTAATCAGTCGATTAAATCTAGCATTTGCTTCAATTATTACTATCAGTTGTGCCTTGACCACGACTATCTTAATTGGTCGACGAATCAGGAAACTGGATATGGTTGAAGCCATCAAAGGAGTGGAATGATTATTTCATAGCAAATCTGAATTTCTTACTCACTTTAAAAAGTATTTTTTATTTGTCGGGTTTTTCATAATAATGTTTCTCTGCCTGTTTCAGAGCACGATAGACGCTAAGGAGCACTATGTGAAAAGGCTGAACAGTTCAGAAAAAACTGATCTGTTCAGCTATTTATGTTTGATTTAAACAGAACTGGGTGGATGCACATCATTTTTTTGCCTGATTTAATAAATCAATCAGATCTGTCCGATTGGCGCGTGCGCAGTAGGCAGGTGTGCCATTCTGAAAGCGAAACCCTTCATGCAGGGGTCCGGCGTCATAGACATCGAAGCCGATTGACTCGATTAATTCCGTCACAGCTTTCTTTGCTTCTGCGTCATCCCCGGCGATCGGCAGAGTCCGCCGCCTTGGATCGCCTTTCGGTTTGGCCGTTGGTCCGATATCGGTCGCAAAGATTGAATTAAATGCCTTGACCACATGGGCATCGGGGAAATGTTCGGCCGTGAGCTCACTGGTTGTCGTTGATCCATGATCGAGAGCTTCGATCCGGCCGTCGCGCGAAGGATAGTAATTCATTGTATCAATGACCGTCTTTCCGGCCAGTCCGGAAGTCGGAAGCTGGGGCAGTGCGCGCAGCGGAACTGTGACGACCACAATATCGCCTTCGCGTGCCGCCTGTTCCGATGCCGCCGCTTTTGCATTCGGACCGAGCTTCCGCACCAGTTCAGCCAGTGTTTCCGGTCCGCGTGAGTTCGACATCACAACGGAGTATCCGGCTTGAATAGCGCTTGCTGCAACGGCTTGTCCGATATGGCCGCTGCCGATAAATCCGATTTTCATGATAAATCGTTCTCCCCCTTCTTTAAACAGCTTCAGTGTAGCATTCACCGCCATCCGCGTCTAACAACATGACTTAGGTTCATATAAATCTGCGGCCGGTCGAAAAGTATCGGATGTTTTTCAGCCCCGTCCGCACATGCCGCGCTTGAGGATATGATCGCCGATCCTGCATTCCTGAGCAGCTTATACATGAACCGGGGAAACTATTCAGTCCAAAAAATGAATTCCCGATCGTTCATGTTCAAGTAGCCATTCTTTACGCCATAAGCCGCCCGCATAGCCGGTTAAATTCCCGTTTGCACCGATCACGCGATGGCAGGGCACGATAATGCTTATCTTATTTTTACTGTTTGTCATGCCGACGGCCCGAACGGCTTTTTCGTTGCCGATGGAGGCGGCTATATCTTTGTAAGAACGTGTTTCAGCGTACGGTATTTTTGTTAAAGCCGTCCAGACTTTTTTTTGAAAATCGGTACCCTCAAACAGGAAAGGCACGGAAAATTGACGCCGTGTGCCCTTAAAATATTCGTCAAGCTGATTGAAGCCATCGGTTAAAACGGCAGGCGTATCCTCTGTCCTTAAATTCAGCGGTTCCGTCCGCTCGGAAAACGTAACGGAGCAGACCGCATCCTTCGTGCCAATGATTTCGATGACGCCTATCGGAGATTTGTAATCGAGCTTATATCGTTGATTCATAAAGAGACCTCCATAAGTAAAAAGTTAACAGCTCATAAGCACTGCAGCATGGCGCTGCGCGACGGCGGTTTCAAGCCGGAAGCAGGCCCGAAACCGTTTCGGCGTAAGTCTGTCCGATGTTCCAAGGCCTGGCTGCAGCCGGAAACCATCCATTATAGATAGGACCGCTCAACTTTTTCTTCATTTCATTCAAGACAAGGTTAATCGGATCTGCCATTGAACGTCCGTTTTTCCTGATCCGGCGGTCGAGTTAGAAACAGGTCACGACTAATTTTATCTTTTAATATGAGTATCCCCTTAGCTCATTGTCCGGCTGTGCCTGCCGTCAATTGATCGACTCTTCCTGAGATCGCCAATCTCTAAAGACTGAGAACGTTTTCGCGATCCATAAACTTCTGCAAGGGTCGATAAACTTCTGTCACAATTGATAGGTTGATAAATCGGGTATACCTGCTGAAGACCGATTAAGCACCGTCGACGACCGAAAAACTCCTTGCGATGACCGATAAACAGCTACTAACGGTCGATAATAGACTGAAATCTGATCCATACAGCCGGGCCGCCGGCCAGTATCGCCCCGTCAAGAGTTTATCGCCCTGAAAAAAGGATGAATCGCCCTAAAGCAGTGAACGATCGCCCCGAAATGGGCTTGATTCGCCCTATTTTGGCGGAGTATCGCCCCATCAAGAGTTTATCGCCCTAAAAAAAGATGAATCGCCCTAAAACAGTGAACAATCGCCCCAAAATGGGCTTGATTCGCCCTGTTCCGGCGGAGTATCGCCCCGTCAAGAGTTTATCGCCCTGAAAAAAGGATGAATCACCCTAAAACAGTGAACGATCGCTCTAAAAAAGTCTCAATTCGCCCTGTTCCGGCGGAGTATCGCCCCGTCAAGAGTTTATCGCCCCGAAAAAGAGATGAATCGCCCTAAAACAGTGAACGATCACTCTAAAAAAGTCTCAATTCGCCCTGTTCCGGCGGAGTATCACCCTGTCAAGAGTTTATCGCCCTGAAAAAAAGATGAATTGCCCTAAAACAGTGAACAATCGCCCCAAAATGGGCTTGATTCGCCCTGTTCCGGCGGAGTATCGCCCCATCAAGAGTTTATCGCTCTGAAAAAAGATGAATCGCCCTAAAACAGTGAACAATCGCCCCGAAAAAAGGATGAATCGCCCTAAAGCAGTGAACGATCGCCCCGAAATGGGCTTGATTCGCTCTGTTCCGGCGGAGTATCGCCTTCTCAAGAGTTTAAACCAATCGGATACAACTTGCTGTTCCGATTATTTGCACTTATTAATCCCGGCCTGTTTACTATCGATTTTTCGCACTTCACTGTTGATATTTTGCACTTTACAGTAGATAGTCGGCATTTTTCCCGGTGATTTTCACCACGATTTACAGGGATATGCAGCGGGTCGAAAAAAGATCGAACGTTTCCGCCATGTCCGTGCCGGATATCCCCTTTTTCAGCGGGATACATCGCTGTTCACATGAACATTTCAGAGCTATAGACTGCCACGTGATCGCTTTTCAGCGGAATCGACGGTGCTTTCACACCGCGGACTGACTGGATACATGAGTTGAGGATATCCCCTTTTTTAATAACTTATCACAACGGCAATTTCCTTTTCACTTTAACATACGCAATGATTTCTTTGATCTCATCATTCTTCAGCTCTAAGTTATCAATATATACTCTGTAATCTCCGCTGTTTGCCCCGTCGAGATGAATGGCCGCTGTATGGTGCCGGTTGACCAATGTATCAAGAGAGACAGCGAAAAAATCTGCGATTTTGATCAGCACGTCGATCGGGGGCTGGCGATAACCTGTTTCATAGCTGGCATACGTGCTTTTCGCTATTCCGATGGCATCGGCCATGTTTTGGATGGTTAGATTTTTTCTTTTTCGAAGTTCAATCAATTTATCCGGCAAGAACATGTCTCCCTCCTTAAATTAGTCTATATTATAGTACACGTAAAGTAAACTTTTGTGTTGCTAATAATCGAATAACGGCTATAATTTGGTTTATAAATGCACGTATTGGGGATAAACTGTTGAAAAAAATCTTAGTGATCGCTACGGGCGGGACGATTGTTTCAACCTGCCATGAAGGTGGGCTGGCACCTGGACTGACGATCGATCAGCTGGCTCGCTATTTTACTCACAGCCGGGAAGTATCCGTGGATTTCAAAGTTCTGATGAATAAGGACAGTACCAATATGCAGCCTGAAGACTGGCTGACGATGGCCCGAGTCATTCATGAGCACCAAAGTCAATATGATAGTTTCATAATCACGCACGGTACAGATACCATGGCTTTTACGGCTTCGGCTCTTTCCTATCTGCTTCTCGGCATTAAAAAGACGGTGGTTGTGACGGGATCGCAGGTACCGGTAAGTTTCAAGAGGACGGACGCGAAAAAAAACATACAGGATGCGCTGACATTTGCGCAAAAGGCCGGCCTCCCCGGCGTTTTCGTTGTTTTCGACGGAAAGGCTATTCAGGGCACGCGGGCTGTGAAGATACGAACGAAGAGCTACGATGCATTTGAAAGCATCAATTATCCTTATGTCGCTTTTATTGATGACCGAATGATCCGAATCAATTTTCGTCCCGAGACCGAGAAAGCCGTTTTAAAATCTCATATCGGCATTTGTCCCGATGTATTCTTGCTGAAAGTATTTCCGGGGCTTTCGCCCGTGTTTTTTGATTTTATAAAAGAGCATACCAGAGGGCTGATCATCGAGAGCTTCGGCAACGGCGGACTGCCTTTTGAAAAGAGAAGCTTGATTTCCGGTGTCAGAGAACTGGTCCGGAAGGGCATTCCCGTGATTATTACGACTCAGTGCCTTCAAGAAGGGCAGGATATTCAGCTGTACGAAGTAGGCAAACGGGTCGCCGATGCGGGAGGCATCACGGCCGGCGATATGAATACGGAGGCTATTGTCACAAAACTGATGTGGATTCTTTCCCAGACATCGGATGTAAAGGCCGTTAAAAAAATGATTCAGACACCGCTTGCTCACGATTTAGATTATATTTAATGATAGAACCCAGCCCGCCATTGCCTTCGGCTGTGCGCTTGAAATCCCGTATCCTCCGATCAATAAAGGTTTCAGCATTGCTTCCGCCCCGCTTTTCTCTGTTATCGGCCGGTTCCTCTCATTAGAAATCTCTCAACTGAAATTCGTCAGGTCAAACCTGCTTCACTCTCCGTCATTCACCAATCTCTTCAATTCACAGTCTCGTTCTCCGGAGGATCCTCTGCCGGAAAATCGCAAATGGCCGACTCCGGCATAAAATGCTGCTGCCGGTATTTTTTATTCCATTGCAATGAGCATTTTGATTAATAATGAATATCATTTAATGATTAATATAAACTTTTTAAAAAAAGTGTAGTTGAAGATGCAACCTTTTATAAAAATATCCTTTGTTAAAAGCCTCGGTGAATGTAATTATCATTATCAATTATAAAAAATAAATGATAAAAATGTATTTGAAACAGCCGCAATACATGGTAGTATGATAATACAAATTAATAATGATTATAAAAATAATAACCGCCGCTTCTTTTTTTGCTGATAAAGCGGTATATAGTGCAAGATCAATTATTAAATGATAATATTTATCAATTGAGTAGAGGGGATGATGCATGTGCTTGAGGAAACGGATTTGAAAATCGAAAGCGGCCGCTCTTCGTTCCCCGGGAGGGTGCGGCAGCTTTTGCTAAAACACGGTGAACTGATCGCGGCACTGACGGGCGGTTTTTTAACATTACTCGGTTACGTTCTCGGTCAGCTGACCGGCCTCAGTTATTGGTATATTTATCTGCTTGCCTACGTCATTGGCGGTTATTATCAAATCAAGGCGGGCATTTTGGACACGATGAAAAACAGACAGCTGAATGTCGAACTGCTTATGGGCATTGCGGCGGTCGGCGCGGCCGGCATTGACCATTGGCTGGAAGGCGCCGTCCTGATTTTTATTTTCGCGCTCAGCGGCGCTCTTGAAACGTACTCAATGGCCAAAAGTTCTTCCGCCATTTCGTCGCTGATGGATCTGCAGCCGGAAACGGCAAGGCTTGTTATTGATAATCAGGAGCGGCCGGTGTCGGTCGGTCAGCTGAATCCCGGAGATACGATCCGTATCAGACCGGGTGAGAGGATCCCGGCCGACGGAACGATTATTAAAGGGGAAACGACGGTTGACGAGTCGTCTATGACAGGTGAATCGATACCGGTGCTGAAAAAAGTAAAGGATGCTGTCCTGGCCGGAACGGTCAACATGGACGGCAATCTGCTTGTCCGTGTCGCAAAAAGAAACGAGGACTCTCTTTTCAGCAAAATCGTTGATCTGGTCCAGAGGGCGCAGAGTGAGAAGGCTCCGTCCCAGCTCTTCATTGAACGGTTTGAAACGACTTACGTTAAGGTTGTCATCGGCATAACCTTATTGATGCTTTTCCTGCCGCATTTTGTTTTCGGCTGGTCGTGGAGCGACACGATCTACCGCGCGATGGTCATGCTCGTTGTCGCCTCGCCCTGCGCGCTTGTCGCTTCGACGATGCCGGCCGTTCTGTCCGCAGTGGCCAACGGAGCGCGCAAAGGGATCCTGATTAAAGGCGGCGTGCATCTGGAACAGCTGGCTGCCGTCAAAGCCCTTGCTTTTGATAAAACCGGAACGCTGACAAAAGGCCGGCCGGAAGTCACGCATATGCTGAATGTCAGCGGGTCTGACGATGCCGCATTTACGGCCGCCGTCGCCGCTATAGAAAATAACGCTTCGCATCCGCTTGGGAAGGCGCTTGTCGCTTATACTCAGACAGCGGCCCGGACATTGCCGGAAGCCGAGCATGTCAAAGTGAAACCGGGGTTCGGGGTGACGGGAGAGGTCGCAGGCCGCACTTATGCGATCGGGAAAGCGGATATGCTCGATCCCGCGGCCGTGCAGGCCTTTATCGGTACACATAAGAGCGAACTGCCTGAGGGCCGTACCCTGGTCTACGTGGAATCGGAAGGCCGAGTCATCGGTGCCTTCGCTCTGAAAGATCAGGTCAGGGAATCGTCCGTCGAGGCCGTTAAAATCCTTCACCGTTTTGGCATTCAAACGATTATGCTGACGGGGGATAACGAAAAAACGGCCGAAGCGATTCAAAAGGAAACCGGTGTCAGTTCCTTTATCGCCAACTGTCTGCCGGAAAACAAGGTCAGTGAGATCAAAAAACTGAGCGAAAAATACGGCCCTGTCGGCATGGTCGGCGACGGCATCAATGATACGCCGGCTCTTGCCCAGGCGTCGGTTGGCATTGCCATGGGCGGCGGAAACGATGCGGCGCTGGAAACCGCCGACATCATCCTGATGAAAAACGATTTGCAGAGGATTGCCGACTCGGTCCGGCTGTCGAAAAGGATGAACCGGATCATTAAGACCAACATTGTCTTTGCTCTTTCGATGATCGGATTGCTGATGTGCGCCAATCTTCTGCAGTTTATTTCCATGCCTCTGGGCGTTGTCGGTCATGAGGGAAGCACGATCCTCGTTATTCTGAACGGACTTCGCATGCTCAGGGGCTAGATTCAAAATAATAGATGAAAGCACCGGTAACGGAACTGCCCGGAGTCCCGCTGCCGATGCTTCTTTTACTTTTTGTCTGCATTTTAAGTGCGTCAGCCGCTAAGCAGCCGTCTGGATATCTCAGCCGACATGATTCTGTATCCCGCTTTGTTCATGTGCAGGCCGTCGATGTAAAACGTTTGTTTAATCGCGGGATTAAACGGATCAAGGCCTGTCCAGGTCTGCATATCAATGCATTCAATGCCGTAATAAGACGCGACTTTTTTGATGGCCTCGGCGTAGTCGGTCTGATTGAGGCCGAAAATATTAGGCTGGTAGGTTGTGACCGGCGGCCGATTTTCAATCAGCGGCGTCATATAAATAATCTTGGATTTGGGGTCATTGCTCAGAAGATATTCGGTGAAATTCCTTAATCCCCCGTAAAACGTCGTCCGGTTTCTCACCTTAAAACTGCCGAGCGGAACGTCATGGCGGAAGTCGTTGATACTGACCAGAACAAGAATGACATCGGGATGCTTGCCGTCTTTGTTGATCCAGCTCTCCCGCTCCTGAAAAGAATCTTTACGGGTGCTTCTTACGGCTACGGCGGAACCGCTGACGCCGTAGTTGTAAACTCTGGATACGCCGATCTCCTCCGGGAGATACGTTGTCCATGAATATTTTGTCGTTCCTCGATCCGTGTCGGCTTCGGCTCCCCGGGTCATGCTGTCGCCAAAAGCTGCAAGAGAATCTCCTTTAAATGAATCGTCTTGCGCAAAATCATGATCATTGATAAACCCTGTTTGTCCGTCGACAGTTACTTTATCCCAGCTGACGCTGAAGCTTTGCCCGTAGATGATATCGTTTTGCGTTAATGCCTTGATCGTCGTTCGGTCACTGCCGGAAATATCGGCATACACATCGGAGTCCGGCTTCAGCGCCCGGTACTGATGGCTTTTCGGGGGAACGGCGAAATCAAAATCGTCTCTGGATACATAGCCTGTATATTCCTTCCCGTCGATGCGGATAAATGTTTTGTACCAGTTTTTATCCATTTTATGGACAATGAATGATTTGATCCCTTTGATTGTTTTGTATATAGAATCTTTTTCCCCAGAGGGGTACGGCGTTGTATAAATGTTTGTTGTTTTACCGATGCTGTAAACTTTTTGAGGAGCACCGGTCTTATCCTTCAGAACGTCGTGACTGCCGACATAGCCGTACCGGCCGTCGATTTTTTTCACCGTTCTGTCCCAGTCGGCATTCATCGGAGCCGCTTCAAGCGTCTGTCCGCCGTCTATTTTTTCGAGAACTCTGCCGCCGTTCTGCGTTTGCGGATTGCTGTACACGTTAACGGTTTTCCTGTCGGCAAAGATCTGCAGATCGTCTGCTCCGGCCCTGCTCTTTATAAATATATGGGCCACTGCAAGCACAAGTATCGCGGTTAGAATGACAAAAAGCGTTTTTTTGAAAAGCATGATGTTTTTCCCCTGTCTGATTCTCATTTAATCTGCTGAGTTCTCTGTTTTTCCGTCATCATACAATGTAAGCGGAATTAATTGTAGAAATATGTAAAAATTTTGCGATCATGCACAACCTGAACTTTCTGCGAACCGCGCTTCTTCCTTTGGGTATTTTAAAACCTCCGTCGGGGATGGGGCGAAAGCTTGCTTTGTGAAATCAAGGGGAGAAATTTTTATGTGAGTGAATCGCCCTTGTTTGACCTGACGGGTTAAATGCAGCGGCGTCCGTTTCCGGGTCACTGCGGTTCTTAGTGACAGCACCATGAAATATAAGTGTTGACAATCCATAGGTTCAGGAGTATTTTTGTGGTTAGATGAATAGCCCTCGTTAGGTGAGGCTCCTATACGAACAAAGGCCACTGCCCGGAAAGATCGAAAGATGCCAATGGGTAGAACAGGAATTGCCGGACTAAGGCTTTTCTTAAGGTGGCTAAGGATAACCTTTACGTTGTATAGTGCTAAAACTGGACCAGGGGGAACCGGTAATTGTGCCTTGACTTCATGCCCCCGGGGATCCGTCCTGTGGGGCTTTTTATATTTATTTGATAAGGGGGGAAACTGGAATGGACGGTGGCAGTAGTCGATTATGCGTTTTTTTAAACGGTATATCTCTCTTCACTTTTGAGGAAAGAATAATGAGTGCGGTGCTGAAAAATAAGCACGCTGCCGCTCCGGCAGGAAACGTTGTATTCCTTCAAGGAGACAAAGACTGTCCGTTTCCGGTTATTCCCACGGACTGTCGCGTCACCGATTTCACCTATTAGAAGCAGTCTTTTATGCGGCAAATGATGAACAAAGAAGGAAATTGGAACTCTCCCTGTCTGACAGCGGAGAGTTTTTGTTTTTAATTTACAGGAAAGGGAGGACACCGATGCGATGGAACCTTTTTGATAGTGCCGATAAAAAAATTCGATTCGGCTGGGCCGATCTGCTGGTCATTTTTCTGTTATTATCTCTTCTTTATTTATTAACAAAACTGGGGTCGGGTATGCATGCCCCTTTTTCTCCGAAGCAGCAGACGGCCTTAAATCTTGATCCTGTGTGGCTTCCTTATTATGCCGGCCGATCGCTGCTTCGCATGTTCATCGCTTTTGCGGCGTCCCTGATCTTTACTTTTATTTACGGACGCGTTGCGGCATATAACCGGACAGCGGAAAAAATTATGATACCGGCGATCGATATTCTGCAGTCCGTGCCCGTCCTCGGCTTTCTGTCGGCAACCGTACTGGCTTTCATGGCCCTTTTCCCCGGCAGCCTGCTCGGTGTGGAGTGCGCGTCGATTTTCGCCATCTTCACGGGCCAGGTGTGGAATATGACGTTCAGCTTCTACCACTCGCTGACGACGATCCCCCGCGACCTGAATGAGGCGGCCAAAATGAACCGGCTGAACAGCTGGCAGCGGTTCGGCAAGCTGGAAGTGCCGTTTTCCATGATCGGGCTGGTCTGGAACAGCATGATGTCTTTCGGCGGCGGCTGGTTCTTCCTGGCGGCCAGCGAGTCGATCAGCGTTTTGAATCAGAACATCCATCTGCCGGGAATCGGCTCCTACATGGCCCAGGCGACCGCGGAGGGAAATATCAAAGACATTGTTTACGCGATTATCACGATGATTGTGGTCGTCATTGCCGTGGATCAGTTATTCTGGCGCCCGATCATTGCCTGGAGCCAGAAATTTAAAAATGAGCAGACGGAAGCAAAGGAAGTTCCGTCTTCCTGGGTTTACGACATTCTCAAAAGGGCGCGATTTGTCCATTGGATCAATCAGAATATCCGGAGATTTTTTCACGATCTGCTCGTTTACGTTTCTTCAAAAGGATCCGGAATCAGTCTTCCCGAATCAATGCGGCGGATCAGAAGCCTTCTGAAGTGGCTGATTCTGATTCTGGTGGCGGTGTTTGCTCTGCGTTACATGTACGCGGGTGTTCTGGAAATCGCCAGGCTCAGCTGGGGGGAACTGATCCATGCCGTCATCCTCGGATTGCTGACGGCCCTGCGCGTGTTTGTTTCAACGCTTCTGGCAGTTATCTGGACACTGCCCGTCGGCGTTTATATTGGAACGAATCCGCGGATCGCCCGCTTTGTACAGCCGATGGTTCAGGTGCTGGCCTCTTTTCCGGCTAACATGGTGTTCCCGATTGTCATCATACTCTACCTGAAGCTTGGAATTTCGATGGAAATCGGCGCTGTTCCGCTTATGATGCTGGGCACACAGTGGTATGTTCTATTCAATGTGATCGCCGGTGCCGCGGCCATTCCGTCCGATCTCAGGGAAGCAGCCGTCATTTTGAAGCTGACACGCTGGCAGACGTGGAAAACGCTGATCCTCCCTGCGGTCTTCCCCTTTCTCTTAACCGGCTGTATTACGGCAAGCGGAGGTGCCTGGAATGCCAGCATCGTCTCCGAAATTGTATCGTGGAAAACAAATAATCTGCAGGCATCCGGGCTGGGTTCCTATATCGCCCAGGCAACAAAACTGGGCAACTGGCCGGAAATCATCTGGGGCATCCTTGTTATGTGCCTGCTTGTCGTGATCATCAATCGTTTATTATGGCGCAGGCTGTTTGCACTGGCGGAGAAAAAATATCATCTGGATTAGGGGCGTGATTGGGCATGGAAAAAGAACTGATTGAATTACAGCACGTCAGCAAACGGTACGATCTGCCGAATCAGGGCAACGTCAGGATTCTGGAAGATATCAGCATCAGCATTAAAGAAGGCGAACTGATTTCGATTCTCGGTCCGTCGGGCTCCGGGAAATCGACCTTGCTGCGGATCATCGCCGGATTGGTTTCTCCATCGGAGGGTTCGGTTCTCTATAACGGCAAAAAGATCGTCGGCACGAATCCGGGTGTCGGTATGGTCTTTCAGTCATTCGCCCTGTTTCCCTGGTTGACGGTCCTCGAAAATGTGAAACTCGGACTTGATAATCGTCCGCTCCGGGAGGATGAAAAAATGCGCCGGGCGCTTTCCGCTATTGATATGATCGGGCTTGACGGGTTTGAAGGAGCCTATCCGAAAGAGCTGTCCGGCGGCATGCGTCAGCGTGTCGGCATCGGGCGCGCTTTAGTCATGGAACCGGACATTCTGCTGATGGATGAGCCGTTTTCGGCACTCGACGTCCTGACTGCGGAAAACTTAAAGCGCGACTTGCTTGAACTGTGGATCGAGAAGAAAATCCCGACTAAAAGCATCATCATGGTGACTCACAGCATCGAGGAAGCCGTTTATATGTCCGATCGGGCGATCATTCTCTCGCGTGATCCTGCCCGCGTCATTTCCGATATTTCTATTCCTCTGCCGCACTGGCGCGACAAAACGGAATACCGGTTTACAGAATTCGTCGACCAGATCTATTCGATTATGACGAAACGCGAAGTGAAACCGGTGAGCGTTCCCGGAGAAAACAGAAAGAAAATAGAAAAATTTCCGGAAGTCCCCGCGGGTGCGCTGACCGGTTTTATTGAATTGATTGACGATCTCGGAAACAAAGTCGATCTTTACAAGCTGGCCGACCAGTTTAATCTCTACCTGGAAGATTTTCTGCCTATTGTTGAAACAGCCCAGATTTTCGGATTTGCGACCATTCGTCAGGGGGATATCGACCTAACGGACATCGGCCATCAATTTGCCGATGCCAGCGTCCTTGAAAGAAAAGAGATATTTAAGGCACAGGTACGGAAATATGTGCCGATTATAGAAAATATTGTCCGCATTCTGCGCTCCAAATCCAATAATAAAATGGAACGTGAATTCTTTGTTGAAATTTTTGAGAAGCATTTCGGAACGATCGAAGCCGATCATCAGCTGGATATTTTAATTGATTGGGGACGCTATGCGGAGTTGTTTGCCTACGATGAGGAAGCCAAAGTACTGTATCTGGAGAAAGAGTCCGCTCCCGTATAAGATCTGTGCATTTCTCGGAAATCGGATGCGGAAGCGGGGGCTTTGCCATGCTGTGTAATGGCGGTGCCCGGGGCAAGACGGCGGAGATCCGGACATGAACGGCTTCGTATTTTTACAGGTATTTTAACAAAAGATAAGCAGAACATTCGATCCAAAAAAGCCGTCTTATTTCATGAAAAATGATGCTATACTTTAGCTGTAAGGATTTTTTGGCCACCTAAAACAGAAGGGATGTTTCGCATCTTATGGCTACCATTATCATTATCGCCGTCATCGCCGTCATTGTGATTTATTTCATTGTGTCGTATAACGGCCTGATCAAGTATCGCAACTGGGTCCAGGAGTCTTTCAGCCAGATCGATGTTCAGCTGAAACGGCGCCATGATCTGATTCCCAATCTGGTCGAAACAGTCAAGGGCTATGCCAAACATGAAAGGGAGACGCTTTCCCGGGTGGTCGAAGCGCGGAATCGGCTGGTCAGCGGGACGCCGCAGCAGCGGATTGCGGCAGACAATCAGATTGAAGAGGCTCTGAAATCGATTTTCGCCTTGGCAGAGTCCTATCCCGACCTGAAAGCCAACCAGAATTTTCTGCAACTTCAGGAAGAATTGGCGACGACCGAAAATAAGGTTGCCTATTCACGCCAGCTTTACAATAAAACGGTTAAGGACTACAACATTAAGCGGGAATCTTTTCCCACCAATATTCTGGCCGGCCTGTTCGGATTTAAGAAAGAAGAGCTGTTAACCATTCCGGAGGCTGACCGTGATGTTCCGAAGGTCACTTTTTAAAGGAGGCCGGCCATGCTTTATCAGCAGATCCAGCAAAACAAGCGGAAGACTTTGGCGCTCCTCGTGTTTTTCTGTCTGCTCGTCCTGGCGATCGGATGGGCGGTCGGTTATTTTGCCGGCAGTGATTCCATTGCCGGTCTGGTCATCGCAGCGGTTGTCCTGGCTTTTTATATTCCCGTGACGTTTGCCAGTGCGAAAGCGCAGGTGCTCGGCATGTCGGGTGCCCGGGAAATCAAAGAAGCAGACAATCCGATGCTGTTTCACATTGTTGACGAATTATCGATCGTCGCCCATGTTCCGATGCCGAAAATTTATGTCGTGGATGACCCGTCCCCCAATGCGTTTGCCACCGGCATGAAACCGGAGTCAAGCGTCATTGCGTTTACCACAGGATTATTGGAACAGCTTAACCGTGAGGAAATAGCCGGTGTTGCCGCCCATGAATTTTCGCATATTCGCAACTACGACATTCGTTTAATGACGCTTTGTATCGCACTGGTCGGCGTGATTGTGATTATTGCCGACTTCGGCCAGCGCATATTTTTCTGGGGAGGCGGCCGCGCTAATAAGCGCGACAACAGCAAGTCCAACCCAATCATGATGGTTGTCGCCCTGGTCCTGATTATTCTTGCTCCTCTTGCCGCCCGGTTTGTCCAGCTGGCCGTTTCCCGCAATCGGGAGTATCTCGCCGATGCGTCGGCGGTCGAGATTACGCGCGATCCGCAGGGGCTGATCAATGCCTTGACCAAGATCGGCAGCGATACAAAGGGCCTGAAAGATGTAAAGGAAGCGACGGCGTCTATGTACATTGCCAGCCCTTTTGGCCGGAAACGCAAAAAAATGAATTGGTTTGCGACCCATCCTCCGATCGAGAACCGGATCGAGCGGCTGAGGCAGATGTGACTCCGGCGGCAGGCATCTATCCGCCGCCATGTAAAAAAAGAGTCCGTTGCGATGGCGCCAGTGCAATAGGTCAGAAAATATGGCTTCGCCCGGCTTTCAGCGCAGGCGAAGCCTTTCTTGCGGGGGCGGAACCGGTTTTATGGCGGGCCGGCCGGCTTCCTTACAGCATAAAATAAAACGGACGGCCCCCCATCCAAAGCGGGGCACGTCCGATATCAGGATTGCACAGATTAAATCCATTTTGTAATCTCGTCAACGCCGAGACGCACGGTATCAAATCCTTCTTCCGCCGGTTTCCCGATCGCAATCAGAACAAGCGGCAGGTAACGGGAGCGGTCATAATCGAACACCTCACTGAAACGTTTCTTGTCGAAACCGCCGAGCGGGCAGGTCTCATAACCGTGGGCCCGGGCCACTAACATGAGCTGCATTGCTGCCAGCGCACTGTTAAAAGAAACGTCGGTCAGCTGCTCGTCGTGCGGCATGCCGTCGTAAAGATCGGAAATAAGCCGGACTTCTTTGTCGCGTTCTTCTTTGGACATCGTTCCGCCGGTTACCGCCTTGTCGTAAATCTGATCTTTGTAATCCGATGCGGCAAAATCTCCCAGAACAGCGATCATTGCCGAACAGGAGTCCAGCAGCAGCGGATTATTATAAAAAAGCGGTTTGAGTTTTTCTTTTCCTTCATGGCTTTGGATGACCAGAAAGCGCCAGGGCTGCAGATTCAAGGCTGACGGAGCCCGGCAGGCTTCTTCAAGCATCCGGGTCATCTCGTCCCGGCTGATTTTTTGGGCCTCATCGTACTTTCTGATCGATTTTCTTCCGGTGATGAGACGAATGGCTTCTTCATTCATTTCTGTCATCTCTTTTCCTGAACGTAGTAGAGAGGGTATTTTAAAGAAGCTGCTTACTTTTGCTTCTTGCCGCCCTTATTATTATATAATGATTTTTCGGATGGAGATAAGTAGAAAATGTTAACGCTTTTTATTATTTCAGCTTCTTTTTCAGTTATCAGGAGTTCTTCCGCTGCTGAAAGAATGAACGAGCGTTTTTTAAATCCGGCCGCTGAAGCATTCGGCCACGTTTGGAAAAGCGATCAGCCCTTCTCGGCTGAATTTCTGAAACAGCCGATTCAGTGCTTCAATATAGAGCCGATAATTCCGATCGGCCGGTTTCGGTGCATATGAAGCCGAGAGGTACCTGCCGATGAAGGTTTTCAAATTGTATTTAAGCGGGTGATCATATGTTTTGACGACATATCCGTTCCGGAAAAAGGAGTCCAATCGTAAAGATTCATCGCCGGTTCCCCCTGAGAATCCATCAAATTCAGGACAAAACCGGCGGCAGACAGTTTCACTTTCCCGAGTCAGCGGATCCTCCGCGACCCGGCTGTTCCAGATCAGCGCAACTCTTTTTCCGTTTTTTAGAACGCGCCGGCATTCTTTCCCGAATTTATCGGGGTCGAACCAGTGAAAAGCCTGAGCGACGGTAATTAGATCGATGGTTCCGCTTTTTAGCCCCGTTTGTTCGGCAGTACCCGTGACGGATGTGAACCGGGGATTGCGTCTCAGCCTTGTTTCCGCGACATGGCGCATGTCTGCGTTCGGTTCGACCGCCGTAACGTTCAGCCCGTTATCCAGCAGCTGCCCGGTCAGGATTCCCGTTCCCGAACCGATGTCGGCGACTGCCGAGGAGCCGTCAAGGTCATTTTCATGGATCAGATCACGGATCAGCGCTTCGGGATAATCGGGCCTGAATCTGGCGTAGATATCCGCCTTTCCGGTAAACTTTTCTAAGTTTGACACATGCAGCACTCCCATCATTTTTTCAGGCAAGAGGATCTTCAGCGCTTCGGGACAAGAGCTTTTCCCTGAGAGCCGATATTTCAACGGGATTCAGATCGATCGTCTGCAGATAGTTCGTAACATTTCCGTAGGTTTCAAAAAAATGATCCAGCGTTTTCTCCATATATTCCATATCTGAGCGGCCGTAATAGGAAGGGCGTTCCGGATGTTCTTTCAAACCTTTCCTTATTTTCAAACGAAGATAGGTATATGAAACCTGGTAATCGCTCAGAATATCGCTGACACTGACTCCGGCCGTCAGCAAAAGCAGCGCGGAAACCACCCCTGTCCGGTCTTTGCCGGCCGCACAGTGGATCAGAACTCCGCCCCTCTGTCCTGCGATGATCCGCATAATCCGCTGCATGACCGGAATATCCGTCATGATTTCGGCGTACAGCGGAGGAACACCTTCCTTTGATCCCGGATCGCGGTTGCCGATCGCAAACGGGCAATGGTAATAGTCAAAATCAGGCGCCTGTTCAAAGGCGCTCACATCGCTGACGATTTCTCGGTCCGAACGAAAATCAATGGCGGCGGTCACACCCAGCTGCTTCAAAAGTATCCGATCATCTGAAGTCAGAGCAAGCGGTGCATCGCTGCGGATAATCCGGCCGAACTGCGTCGCCCTGCCATCCGCGGCAGGGTAGCCGCCCAGATCCCGAGTGTTCAGTGTTGAGGATAATAGAATACGTCTTATCGGCATCGCGGCACCTCTTTTTTATAATATTTCCGATAAAAAGGAACATTCATCCACATTATAAATCATTTAAGAGCCGCATTTTGTAAAGGTTTTTGAACGAGGGGATAGCTGTACCGCCAAACGGTGCGTTCTTCAAAGAAGGGGAGGAACAAGATTTAAAGCCGCCCCATAAGCAACATAGCCGGTCAGTGCAGGGCACAAAGCTTGACCTATGATTAACAAAGCCGCAATAAAAGAAATAAAAAATTATGCTATGATGAAAAAGGACTTGGTCGAAGGTCGAGATCCGGAAACGAGCGACGCAGTAAAAAATTATGCTATGATGAATAGGAACCGCTGGTTTAATCTAATCCGATCGATGTCCGTATGTGAGGGGGATGCCAATGGAAAGCACGGTATTGTCGGAACAGCTGCTGCCTTTGAAGGGAGCCTATAATTTTCGCGATATGGGCGGACTGAAAACAAGAGACGGGAGAAAAGTAAAGAAGGGGCTGATTTTCCGGTCGGCCGACTTGACGGATCTTACGGAAGAAGATATTCAGTATTTGAAAGCATTTGATTTCCGGCTGATCTATGATTACCGGGATAAAATGGAAGCCGAGCAGAGGCCGGATCCGCAGATCGGCTGGGAGCGCCACGAACGTGTGGCAGTAAACGGCGAAGATAAGACAACCGCTCATTCCGAATGGGCGCCGGAGATTTTCTATAAAACATTTTCACGTGAGAAATTTACTCAGGTTTATAAACAAATGCCGATTCGAAACGCGTCCTATCGGAGATTGATGAGCCTGGTAGCACGGCCGGAGAAAAATCTTCCGTTTGTCCATCATTGTGCGGGCGGGCGCGACCGGACGGGTGTCGGAGCCATGCTTATTTTAACAACGCTGGGTGTGCCTTTTGAAACGATCATGGACGATTATATGCTTTCGAATCTGACGCTTGTCGATTATCACAGGGAACTTTTTGAAGAAGCTTCGCACTATCTTACCGACAGGGCGCTCAAGCAGTTTGAAGAGGACTTTTCGCTTCATGAAGAATTCCTTGAGGCTTCAATGGATTCGATTACTGACACGTATGAAACGTTTGACCGCTATCTGATGATCGAATTCGGCATTACGTCCGACGTGCGCAAGAAAATAAAGGATTTCTGTCTTGAATAATCTTTATTTGCTGAAAGGCTCTTTCCGAAAAACGGAAGAGCCTTTTTTCAACGATAAGGGCCTGGAAAATATGGGGAAATCCCGGGGAAATTGAACCCCGAACGATTTGAAGATCGTATCGCGGTTAACCATTAACATACGCTGCGTATGCCGATGTTCCCGCCTCAGCGGCTGCCTGCCTGCTTCCCTGATTGACGGCAGATTTAAATCTCATTCCTTTTCTTCTCCAAAAGCAATCGACGATAGATGATCGAAACTTCGGTCATGAAACGGTTCCCAGTCTGAAAGCGACGGGTCTCCGGCAAGATCGGCATGGAACCAGATTAGATCCTGCGCCGATCCGGGTGTAAAAAGACACTGCAGGCCGGTCCGGTTATCCCGCAAAATTGCCCGGGCTTCTCTGCCTGGTTTCCGGTTCCATCTGAGCAGTGTATAATTTTTCAGACGAATCGGCTTTTCCGCAGGGAGAAGCGGTTTGATGACTCTGTTATACTGGTTGAACAGTTCATCGAGCATGATCGGACGTTCGGAAACGACTTGCGGGCACGGGGGATAATAATCGCCGTTCTTGTTCATTTTTCCGAACTTCGGGACTCCGGATGCTTCGATCTGCTGCCGCCATAAATCTTTAATCTCGCGAAGATGGCGCCAGCTTCTTCGGTGATTGATGCCCCATCCGAGCAGAATCCACGGATGGGCCTGCAATTCGCGGGGAGTGACCAGGGATTCGGTCACGATAATCTTTCGGCTGTCGGCCAGCCGTTCGAATGCATTGACGGCTCTTTCCGCATTCGTTTCCTGTAAATTAAATAAATGATAGATCCGAAATCGGCCTTCAATCACCGGACGGTCATTGTGGATCTTTTCGATCAGCCGGATTAGCTGTTCCATGACGGCATCTGTCCGGATGCGGCCCATTGCGGCCCCCGATGCTTTCAGACGGGCATTCAAATCCGGATCCTGTTCGTCCGGATTTGCCGAACCGGGATTCAGCAAAAGCACCGCTCCGAGGGATTTTTTCGATTTTCCCCATTGCAGGTATGCCGACGTTCTGAACGTTGCTTCATAGCGCAGGACAAACGATCCGAAAGCTTTGGCCTGGTTCATTCGATCACCCCTTCTTTATGACGTGAAAGAGACAATGCTCCGCCGCTATCCGAAACATTTCTGTTGCCCCATATGATCATATTCTACCACTTGTCCTCTGATTGTTTCGGCTTTTTTGAGCGGCGGTTGTCATCCGACTCCTTCCTGGTCGATTAATCCGGGCTGCTTTTAGCCAAATGGACGGAAAATCTGCTGAAATGCGGGAACCGATTCTGACTATTGCCACTTACTGATTCCGGATGGTCTACTGTCAATATTTTTCAGTTTACTGATACTGTTGATTCTTTGCATATTAGTGAAGCAGCGATTCCTGTTGATATTTCGGACTTTGCCATAATAGCCGATCAGTTTTATCAATTCTCTGCATTTTAAGGCCGGTTCTCTGTCCGGTATACTTTCCGGCCCATACGAATGAACAGGCAGTTCCGGCAAAAAATCTGCCTCCGGGCCGTTTTTCCGGCGGAGGCGCGCAACATAAAACGGAACCGCAGGATGCGGTTCCGACAAGAGGTGGAAAGAGGGAGAAACGATCCCTCCCGCCGTTCATCTGAGCTGCTCTTTAAGACAGCCCCGTTTTATTTCTTTAATGGCAGGTTCATTGAAAAACATGGATGCATTGGCCGAACAGGTTCTCGTTCTCCTTGATTGCCGTCTCGCTGCCGAAAACGCAGATATGGTTTTCAGCGGCGACGGCATTCAGAAGCGGAGCGAACTGCCGGATATCTTCTTTAGTCGTTGCCAGCACATCGTTACGGACGCGCTGGATATCTGCCTGAGTGACCCGCCGGAAATATTCGGCGTCGGACTGATCGGCTTTGTCCCTCGGAGTCAGCGGCGCGTCGAGACTGGAAATGGTGCCGATAATATACTTAGTCATCTCGCGCTCGTCCGCCTCAAAGGATTTCACATAGGCACCGGCCTGGTCATAAATTTTCAGGGTATCATCAAGATTCGGATCACGATAGGACCAGTAGATGACGTTTCCGGATGACTCAATCATGATGCCACAGCCGTAGGCGCCGCCCATTACCCGGACATGGTTCCACAGATAATCGAGCGTCAGAATCCGTTTCAGAACATGCATTTTTCCGCTGAAGCCGAAGCCGAGCGTTTTGAAATTCGCGCCCTTGGTGACATACTGGACTTTGCTTGATGTCATCAGCCCTTCATTTTGTACGGCAGGACCGCCGCCCTGCCCGGATTCGGCTGCCTGCTTCTCAACTGTGCCGGACTTCGGGATATTCAGGCGGCTGCAATGCTCGCGGACGGCCTGAAGGATCGGCTGATCCCCGGTTATGCTGACAATCAGCCGGTCTTTGGTGAACAGCTGAGCGGTCAGCCCGGCCAGTGTCGCGCGGATTTCGTCCATGTACCGGTCCGGGTTTTTATTCAGTTCGCAAATGAACTGATAAAAGCGGAGTCCTTTAAGCTGTTCCCTGTAGCGGGCGGCTTTTGAGAAATACGAAGCCAGCCTTCTCGCGGCGACGGCCTGACCGCCCTGGTTGAAAGCCATCTCCAGCCTCGACTTGATCTCCCGGATGATTTCTTTCAGCCGGGAAGAATTTTCGAAACGGCTGCGGAACAGGATCTCATGAAGCAGATCGAATGCTTCGGGCAGTTTGTCCGCCAATATCTTCGTTCTGACCGCGAATCTGGGCTTGTAAATCTGATCGCTGTCTTTATCGGCAAAAGTCTGATTGTCGAATCCGATTCCGCCGGTGCGGATATTGATCTCGCTGACAAGGTCGCTGTACGGATACTTTTGCGTATCGACTTTGCCCAGAACTTCCTGAAGCAGCGAGAGATAGGGAATATGCGCCTCAGAGACGGCCGATGTATCGAAATAGAGGCTGACATAAGCGATCTTATTTGTCGCGAGGTCATGGAACAGCGTCTTGGCTCCGTCGATTTCCGTCTCCGATCGCGGAATCTCTTCCGCTTTTTTGTCAATATCGTTCAGTGACAGCAGAGGGATTTTCCGCAGGTCTTCCGGACGGTCTTTGCCGGACTGGCGTTCCTTCAATTTTTTGGTCGACGCGGCGAGCTGAGCGACCGCGTCTTCACTCAGGCTCTTCTTATAATCAGCCAGTTTTTTCGTTGTCCGGCCGGCTTCTTCTTCAGCAAGGGTCCGGGACGGCCTGATCGTTACAAACGACCGGTGGCGGCTGTTCAGCAGATAGTGATCAATCAAGGTTTCGAAATAGTCGCCGGTGAGCGCCTGTTTGACTTTTGCCAGAGTGTTCTCGAACTTCAGGTGAATCAGCGGATCGCCGCCGTACAGCCAGCTGTCCATGACCGCCATGCTGTAGACAAGCCCCTTCGGCATAGAGCCGTAATCGGCTTCGCGAAGCTGGAATTCCTTGACGTTGATCGCTGCTTCGATCTGTTTTTTATCAAGGCCGCTGCCGATGAGACGGCGCAGCGTGTCGAAGACGACCTTTCTAAACGCTTCCTTTTTCTCCATGTTTGAATTCTTCACGTTGATAGAGAAGTGCGGCTGCAGCGTGCTGTTGTCATAGGAACCGAATACATCCTGGCCGATGCCGGCATCCAGAATCGCTTTTTTAAGCGGGGCGGCCGGGCTGTCCAGGAGCAGGTAGTCCAAAATTTCGAAAGCGAGGCTGGTTTCCGCGTCCGTCGCTTCTGAAATGACAAAGTTGATGCTCATGTATGTTTTATCTTTGCCATCTTCCCCGGGCAGAATCGGATAATCTTTAACAATTTCCACCGAGCTGCCGATTGGCGGCTGAGCTGCAATAGAGGAGTCTGCGTCGATCTTGTTAAAGGCACTTAAGTAGTTCCGATCCAGATACGCTAATTTTTCGCCGATGTCCATGGCGCCGTACAGATAGATATAACTGTTGGCAGGACTGTAGTATTTTTGGTGGGTGTGAATAAACTGATCGTAAGTCAGGTCGGGAATGTTCAGCGGGTCGCCGCCCGATTCAAAGCCGTAGGCCGTATCAGGGAAGAGCGAGTTCTGGTTGATTCGTTCAAGCAGCCCCTCCGGCGAGGAAAAAACGCCCTTCATTTCATTGTAGACGACCCCTTTGTAATTGATTGCTTCTTTCGCGTCGGTCAGCTCATAATGCCAGCCTTCCTGTTCCAGTATCTCTTTGTACTTATAAATATTGGGATGAAAGACTGCGTCCATGTAGACGTCGATGAGGTTCAGAAAATCCTTGTCATTCTTGCTGGCGACCGGATACATGGTTTTATCGCTGAATGTGAATGCGTTCAAAAATGTATTGAGCGATCCCTTCAGCAGTTCAACAAACGGTTCTTTGACCGGATATTTGTCGGAACCGCAGAGCACGGAGTGTTCAAGAATGTGGAAAACCCCTGTATTGTCTTTCGGCGGTGTCCGGAAACTGATTGTGAACACTTTGTTGTCGTCGTCATTCTGCAGATATAAAAGTTTCGCACCGCTTTTCACATGTTCGAATACATACGCCCTTGATCTGATTTCATCGACGTCATCGGTATGTACAAGCTTAAAACCGTGGGTGATTTCGCCCTGTTTCAATGCACTCATCGCTTCGACCTCCTGGAAAATCGTGGCTGGAAAACGTATGCCGACCGGCTTCTTCCGGTTTATCTGCGGAAAACGCCGGCCGCATTTGATATTATTATACATTATTTTTTAGTAAAACATGCTTCCGGCTCTCTGCCCTGCAGCTGAGCGAAAGCAGCAATCGGTTCTGTGAAATAAGCAGATAATTCTGTATTATTAGGCGGGACTTCCGGTTGCTCTGCCTGTACTTCATCCTGCATGACAGCAGGAAAAATGCAGATACTAAAATTAAATTCGATGGTACGGGAGACCGCAAATGAATGTGTTCAGACACTTAATTTTTTCTGCTGCTGCCGTAGCCCTTTCATTTTGTACTTTGGGCGGAGCAGCTGTAGCCGGGGTCAGCCGGCCAAAATATGAGGCCAGGGGAAGTGTCGTCTGGGAGGTGCCCAATAATCAAAAAGTCGTTGCCCTGACTTTTGATGACGGTCCCAATCCGGTTTATACTCCGCAAGTCTTAGATCTGCTCCGGGAATATCATGCCAAAGCCACTTTTTTCCTGATCGGCAAGAGAATGGAGGCTTATCCGGACCTGGTGCAGCGTGAAGTCCGGGAAGGTCACGAACTGGGCAATCACACCTTTTCCCATGTGACTCTTTCCGGGAAGCCCCGCTCGATTTTTTCTAATGAAGTTTATAAAACCCAGACACTGATCAACCAGTACCAGAAACCGCCGCGCATTAAGCTTCTTCGTCCGCCCGGAGGAAGAGTTAACCCGGATACGGTCGATTTTTCCGAAAAAAGCCATTTTGAGGTGATTCTCTGGTCCTGGCAGCAGGATCCGAAAGACTGGTCGAACCCGGGGGTTGCTCACATCGTCAGGCACGTTCTGAAAAATATTAAGACCGGCCATATCATTTTGTTGCACGATTCAGGCGGAAACCGGAAACAGACAATAGCTGCACTGAAAATAATCATTCCGGCTCTGGAAAAACAGGGATACCGGTTTGAAACACTGTATGATTTGTTAAAATACGATAAAAAGTATAAGAATCTTTATAACCCGGGACTTGAGAAAATTTTACCGGGCACGTCCAAAGCCGGCGGAAAAACAGGATCGGCTGTACCCTGAGATCACGAGCGTCTGCTGTAAAAAGATGTTGAGGCAGACCGCCGGGGAACCGTTTTTTAACATGGCAGTCAATAAATTTGTCTGAATGCCCTTTCTTTCCAATCATTCATAAGGGATTCCGTTACCGGAAGGCGGCATAGATTTTGCAAGAGGGGTAAACACATCCATGTTATATTATAGTACAATAAAGATGGAAGTGATGATCATGAAAAGAGATTTATCGATCTGCCCTAAATTTGAAAAGGCTTTCCAGGTACTTGGGAAAAAATGGAACGGACTGATTATAGAAGTTTTATTGAGCGGGGAATGCCGCTTCAGCACGATTTCAGCCGCAATCCCTGAGCTGAGCGACCGGATGCTTGCTGCCCGGCTAAAAGAATTGGAAGGGCTGGGGATTGTCGAGCGTCATGTCGGAACGGGCTATCCGGTACAGGTCACCTATCGGCTGACGAAAAAAGGGCAAGGAATTGAGCCGATATTGGTTGAAGTGCATCGTTGGGCAGAATGCTGGTTTACCGCAGAGTCTGGTGAACAGGGCAAGACTGAAACGAGTTAGTTTACTTTTCCGTGCATCGAAACTATACTTATGTAAGCATGGGAAAAAAGATAAGCTAGGGAGTGTTGTGTTCATGTCAAACGCATTTCTGGATTCGATCAAGCAGCGCCGCTCGATCTACGGACTTGATAAAAACGCCAAGGCTTCGAAACAGGAGATTGTCGCAACGATTGAGGAAGCCGTTAAATATGTGCCTTCTGCGTTCAATTCTCAAACGGCGCGCGCCGTTATTTTGTTCGGCGAAGAAAATGAAAAACTGTGGGGCATCGGCGGCATCGTCGAACAGGCGCTGCACAAAGTCGTTCCTGATGACAAATTTGCACCGACCGCTGAAAAACTGGCCTCTTTCAATGCCGGGCTCGGTACAGTACTTTTTTTTGAGGATACGCAGATTGTCAAGGATTTACAGGAGAAGTTTACACTTTATGCCGATAACTTTCCGGTCTGGTCGGAACAGAGTACAGGAATTAATCAGTTTGCTGTCTGGACGGCGCTGGCGAACATCGGCCTCGGCGGCTCCCTGCAGCATTACAATCCGCTGATAGACGAAGCAGTCGGCAAGGCATTCGATATCCCGGAAAATTGGAATTTAAGAGCCGAAATGCCGTTTGGAAATATTACTGCTCCTGCGCGTGACAAGGAATTCGCGCCTATTGAATCCAGAGTCAAGGTTTGGGGCTGAAAGGGGCAGCCAAATCGGCTGTTCGCCGGGGCTTGCCCGTTTAAGAGCATACTTCGAAAAAGAAAAGGGTGCAGGATCGTTAAGAGACTCACTCTTTTTTTGTGTGTACGGGGCGATCATCTTCGTTTAACGGGATGAACCGCCCTTTTTTACGGCTGAAAGCATACTTAAAGGCCGGCGCAGCGGGGAACCTGTCTCTCCTCTTTGCTAGAAAAAAAGTATGACGCTTGTTTATTTAGAGAGACGGTCGGTTGCAAAATCATGCGTAATACCATGCAATTTATTTAATCGAAAAAATAGTTTAAATTTTTTTGATAATCTTGCCAGAACGCAAAAAACAAGGGTATAATTATTCTTAATTTAAAATAAAAAATATGTTTTCAGAAAAAACAGGGGGAAATTTATAAATGAAAAAGATGCTGTCCGTTTTTTCTCTGGTGTTGGCACTTGTTCTGGTTCTCTCCGCCTGTGCATCCGGCAGTAGTCCGGCCGCTTCTTCAGGCACGCAAAAAAAGACGTTAAGGGTCGTGGATGATGCAACTTATGCACCTTTTGAGTACATGAGCAATGGTAAGATCGTCGGTTTTGACGTCGACATTCTTAATGCGCTGTCCAAAGAGACAGGCTATAAGGTTCAGCTCGTCAATGTCGGCTGGGATCCTTTGTTTGTCGAATTGAAAAATAAAACGGCGGACATGAGCATTTCGGCAATAACCATCAACAGCCAGAGAAAGCAGACGTATGATTTCTCTGTTCCGTACTTTTTGTCAACGAACAAAATTCTGGTTAAGAAAAACAGCAGTATTAAATCCGCCGCCGATCTGAAAGGCAAGGTGATCGCGGTGCAAACGGCAACAACCGGACAGGCCGCGGTTGAAAAAATAGTCGGCCAGAATAATCCGAACGTGAAGAAGTTTAAAACAATCAATCTGGCTATCATGGAACTGCTTAACGGCGGAGCGAGCGCGGTCGTGGCAGATAATACGGTGATTGAAGAATATGCGAAAAACAATCCGGGCCAGAATCTGAAAGTGATTGCTGATAAAAAGGCATTTGCCCCCGAATTTTACGGCCTGATGTATCCGAAAGGAAGCAAGCTGAGACCGGTCTTTGACAAGGCCGTCAACACTTTGTATGCGAACGGCACTTATGAAAAAATCTACAAAAAATGGTTTAAGGCCTCACCGGACATTAATGAATTAAAAGCGCAGCAAAAATAAAAAACGGTCACAAGGTGAGTGCCTACCGAAAATTGCGCAACTCGATACATGTTGCGCAATTTTTTGGGTTATAAGGAGGAAAGCGGATTGGATTTTCGATTTGATCTTATTTGGAGCTATGCCCCGTTCTTTCTGAGCGGAACACTGTTGACTATCGGGCTTTCTGTCGCGGGGATTCTGATCGGGACACTTTTCGGATTATTGATTGCTTTTGGAAAAATGATGAGGAATAAATGGCTGTCTTTACCGTTTGTTTGTTATATCGGCTTTTTCCGGGGGACGCCGCTGTTTGTACAGATTCTGATTGTTCACTTTGGGGTCGTTCCCCTTCTGCTGGGGCAGTCCAACGGTATTGTCGCCGGAATTATCGCGCTCTCCCTGAATGCAGCGGCCTATATCGCCGAAGTATTCCGGTCGGGCATTCAGTCCATCGACCGCGGGCAGATGGAAGCGGCGCGTTCACTCGGTTTGACGCACGCCCAGGCCATGAGGTATATTATCCTGCCCCAGGCTTTCAAGAGAATCCTGCCTCCGCTCGGAAACGAGTTTATTGCTTTACTCAAGGATTCTTCTCTCGTGTCCACGATTGCGGCTCCCGAACTGACATACTGGGCACAGCAGATGGGCGCCGAATACTTCAAAGTGTGGGAGCCCTATCTGACGATTTCGCTGATTTATCTTATTCTCACACTTTCTCTTAGCACAGTGGTGAATCGTCTGGAAAGAAGGATGGCTACAGAATGATTAAAGTGGAGAACCTGAAGAAAAATTTTGGCGATAATGAAGTGCTGAAAGATATTAACGTTGAAGTGAAAAAACAGGAAGTGGTCGTCATTATTGGCCCTTCCGGCGCCGGCAAGTCGACTTTTCTCAGATGCGTCAACCTGCTGGACAGCATCACATCCGGCCATGTCTTTATCGAGGGCGTCGATATCACCGACAAAAAAACGGATATTAACAAAATCCGCGCAGAAGTCGGCATGGTTTTCCAGCAATTCAATCTCTTTCCGCATATGAAGGTTCTGGATAATATCATGCTGGCTCCTATGAAAGTTAAAAAAGTAGCGAAAGAGAAGGCACGGGAAAAAGCGCTTGAACTGCTGAAGAAGGTAGGCTTGGAAGAAAAAGCGGATGCCTATCCGGATTCACTCTCCGGCGGCCAGAAACAGCGGATTGCGATTGCCCGGGCACTGGCGATGGAGCCGAAAATGATGCTGTTTGATGAACCGACATCGGCGCTGGATCCCGAAATGGTCGGCGAAGTGCTCGACGTCATGAAACAGCTGGCCAGGGACGGAATGACCATGGTTGTGGTGACACACGAAATGGGCTTTGCCCGTGAAGTCGGCGACCGTGTTCTTTTCATGGACGGCGGTTATATAGTAGAAGAAAATGAACCGCATGAACTGTTCAGTCATCCACGGGAGGAACGGACCAAGGCGTTTCTGAGCAAGGTGCTTTAACCGAATGACGAATAAAGAGGCCTGCCCAGGTTCGGCAGGCCTTTCGCTGTGTCATCGTGTCGCAGTTTGCAGGTCAATGGTTCAGGCTTTATTTTTCTCATATACGCTGATCGTCTCCTAAGTATCGCCGATCAGGCATTCAGGTGTTTCATGGCAATAACGATATTATAGCAACCTATTTAATTTTTCCCGGGTTCCCATATCAGGCTGCGGGGTAAACACAGTCAAAACCATGTTTTGATTTTCAGCCGGCAATAAATTCGTATAGTTCATTTTCAGAAGCCCTAATTTCGGATGGTTCATTACTTTGCTGCCGTCAGGAATTCCATTGACATCGTGCTGCGGCCACCATGCATTGAATTCTTTGCTTTCTTTCATTAATCTGTCGGCCAGAAGGCTCAGCCAGGGATCGTTTGTGTATTTTCCATAGAGGCCTCTGAACTGTACAAGCAGGACTCTGGCCATGTATTCCCAGTGAACAAAGGATTGCCGGTAATCTTCTCTTGTAAACATCCGCCAGACAATATTCCGCTCTAATGCGCTCAAATTCTTCAAAATGTCCGAATACTTCGGATGCCAGCGCATTCCAGGCGACGATCGTCAGACGCGAATCTATAACATAGGCCGGATAATGGCGCAGCTCGTCGACAATCAGCTGCAGAGCCGCGGGAACGGGTTCTTCGTCCGCCGTGTTGATGACAGAATCGCCCGGAAAAAATCGAGAATCGCCCCGAAAAGAAGTTCAATCGCCCTGAAAAAGAGAAGAATCGCCCCGATCAGAGTAGGAATCGCCTTGTGCAGGGAGAATCGCCCGGAAAGAAACAGGAATCGCCCCGAAAAGAAGTCTAATCGCCCTAGAAAAGAGAAGAATTGCCCCGATCAGAGTTGAAATCGCCTTGTGCAGAGAGAATCGCCCGGAAAGAAACAGGAATTGCCCCGGAAAGAATCAGGAATCGCCCCGAAAAGAAGTTCAATCGCCCTGAAAAAGAAAAGAATCGCCCCGATCAGAGTTGAAATCGCCTTGTGCAGAGAGAATCGCCTGGAAAGAAACAGGAATCGCCCCGAAAAGAAGTTCAATCGCCCTGAAAAAGAGAAGAATCGCCCTAATCAGAGTAGGAATCGCCTTTGCAGGGAGAATCGCCCGGAAAGAATCAGGAATCGCCCCGAAAAGAAGTTCAATCGCCCTGAAAAAGAAAAGAATCGCCCCGATCAGAGTTGAAATCGCCTTGTGCAGAGAGAATCGCCCGGAAAGAATCAGGAATCGCCCCGAAAAGAAGTTCAATCGCCCTGAAAAAGAGAAGAATCGCCCTAATCAGAGTAGGAATCGCCTTTGCAGGGAGAATCGCCCGGAAAAGAAGTTCAATCGCCCTGAAAAAGAGAAGAATCGCCTTAATTAGAGTAGGAATCGCCCCGAAAAGAAGTTCAATCGCTCTGAAAAAGAGAAGAATCGCCCCGATCAGAGTTGAAATCGCCTTGTGCAGAGAGAATCGCCCGGAAAGAAACAGGAATCGCCCCGAAAAGAAGTTCAATCGCCCTGAAAAAGAGAAGAATCGCCTTAATCAGAGTAGGAATCGCCTTGTGCAGGGAGAATCGCCCGGAAAGAAACAGGAATCGCCCCGAAAAGAAGTTCAATCGCCCTAAAAAAGAGAAGAATCGCCCTAATCAGAGTTGAAATCGCCTTGTGCAGGGAGAATCGCCCGGAAAGAATCGAGAATTGCTCTAATGAAAAAAGGAAGTTGTTTTGAAGCATAAATGATATAAGCAAGATCATTTATCGAAACCGATCGGTTGATGATATAATCGACGTCGATTGTTTCCCGATACAGGAAGGTTCATTTTTTGCAAGAGTTCATAAGCAGTTTTACTGGACTTTAAGTATGTCCATTTTCGGAATTCTTCATTAGTTATTGCAGGGCAGATAAGCAGAAAGTAGTCGTGTAGTGCCTGCACATGTGCATTTTTCGATTTGCAGCCGCAGGAGGGACAGTGCCAGGTCCCATTGGTTCGTTGCATCGGAATTGCACGGCAAGAAGGACAATGGACGCCTGCGATTAAATCAGCTTCAGTAATCTGATACATTTTCAGAATATTGATATCGGAAGGAGTGTGATATTTTATTAAATAATGACTGATTCTTTTTTGTTCGGCCAAAGTCATTTTTTCTTCCGAATACGTGGATCTGATCGTTTTAATTCTTTCAGGTACTTGATGTATATGAGCGACTCGCTGAGGAACTGCGGAATTTCCAGGTTCAGTTCTGATAATTGTAGAGGGATTGCTTATGACAACCATAAATTCAATCGGGATCGGTGGCAGTTGGTGTAAATTCATCCAGCGGGTCAGCTGCATTTTTTGCCGCTCGACCTGTGCAATAGGATCGAAAAACCCTTCCTCTCTGCCATTAAGCGTCCGGATCAACTGTTTGAAGACCGGATCGAAGTAGAGTGTACCCGCCATGTTCTTCACTTCAATAATTAATAGAAAACAGCGAGTCATAATAAGAGTGTCCATTTGGAAAAAAGTATTGTTTAAGGAAAGGCGGAGGTCGTGAAAGATAAAATAATCTTTTTCAGTTGCCAGATCAGTAAAAAAATAATCGAGGGATTCTTCACCTTTAAACCCACTTGACCTTCTTGTTTCATTGCGACTGATTTCAGTAAATTGAGGATGATGGCTGGGAATTCGGCTTTTTAAAGCGCGTATCTGCTGGAGAATTCGGGGTGGATTTCTTTCCTTTACAATCAACTGGAGATCACTTCCTTAATTCAAATTACAATACTCTTTAACAGTACCCTGATCATCAGAAAATCGCGAGAATGGCAAATTTAAAAAAAGTGATGCTCAATGCCAAAAATCGTTCTGAATGGAGCAGTTTTTAAAGGAAAAGATTGCTATTTTAAAAAAATGACAAAAGGTATTCGTCCCGATAGACATTTTGCGTACTGCTTTACTTTTAATCGCTTTCATGAGCACGGCCTATGAGCCGCAAAGGAGAAAGCCTGTTAACTCTTTCACAGTTTTTCTAAAAAAAATGAGTTCTTGAAATAAGAACAGAAAATTCAAAAATCGATAACATAATCCAAAAAGGCTGGTGCATGGATAAAGCAAGCTCATAGTTTGTACTGTTAAATTTCGCGGAACGTTTTAGACGACCGATGCCCTTAGGACGCTGTTTGTGACGTATCATTCATTTTATTTGCGCGGTCCGGCAGTGCTCCAAAACGTGTTAAAAATATGCTTGGAGAAATCCGTATTCTATGGGGGGCAAACATGCACTGAATGCGGGATGCCGCTCCCGGTTGCCTATGAGCAGCCACTTTCTTGTAAAATTCCGGCTCTTGATTGATATCGGGAACAGGCGCCCATGCCCGTGAATCTGTCCGGCATACATTAGTAAAAAATGGGTAGGTAGGTGACGTTTGCGTGAATAACTGCCGCGGCAGGTTTCGGGATCGGAATTATTTTTGCAGGCGGCCGGCTGATCTGCGGCCGTCCGCAGCCGTTCAAAACGAAATCAATCTCGGAAGAACGGGCCATTATTATCGAGTGGGGCTCGCCGGTTCTGCAGAAATGCTGACGATCAGGCTGCTGTCTCTTAATCCTGCGACGGATAGGGTCGGCATGAACGTATACGATCCCCGGTCAAAACAATGGACTTATTATCGTGAGCACTGCAGCAGGATACTTGGAATGATCGATCTGGGGCCGGAAGAGCCCGGGACGGGAAGAGAAGAAGGTTCGCCGGGAATGTCCGCCGCCGCAACGCCTCAATGGTTCCGGCCGTGTGCACAGTTTCCTGCGCTCCCGTGGTACCGATGATAGTGTCCGATAGCGCAGAAAAGATGATCCCGTTTTATCGGGACCATCTTTTCTGCATGCAAATGCGGATCAGGCCGGTTTGTTCCTTAAAGGAACAGATTAGATCCGGGCAGAGCGGATGCCGGGAGGCATTTTTTGGAGAAGCGTCTGACGGCGTCGGCATCTGTGCCTTGTTTTAAAATAGAATCGGTTATCTCTTTTAAGTTACCGAGGGTATACTCATAGACTCCGTCGGGCAGGCCTTCCTTCAGATGGACTGCCAGATCAATTAATGAGCGGAAGATACAGTCCATACTTTCACTGCTGATTTCAAAAGTTTTATGTTCCTCGCCCAGATGCATTTCCAGCACTTTTAACAGGCCGATTAATTCAAATCGGGCGCTGCTTTGTTCACTTCTGAAAAATTCGATCTGTCTTTGCGGATCATAAGAATATTTTTTCCGGACCTGCCTCAGCAATGCGTCAAACCCGGATTCGCCTGCTTTTTTCCTGCCGCTTTTTTTAATTTCAGGCACCAGCCGTTTGCCCCCTTAAGGTATTTGTTTTCATCACGCCGGCTTGCCGGGCCAGCAAACGGACGGATAAACCATGCCTAGCCCGTTTTTTCGGCTGCACCCTTAGACATTGGGGTGCTCCTCTGATAAACAGGACGCGCCGTGTGATCGTGTCCGCGGACGATCATTTATGAGTATGAAAGGATACGCCCTGCTCTTCGGCAGGTTCAACATGAATCTGCACGGCAGACAGGTGTTCAATTTCATGCCGCAGACGATGGATGATCTGCCGTACAATGGCATGCCCTTCTCTGACGGAAGAATCGGACGGAAGCGTGATGCTCAGTTCGGCAACGATTCGATGGCCCAGCTGGCGGCGCGCCTTAACATCTCTTACATGCCGGACGCCGTCGACCCGGGCGGCCGTCTTTTCAATGGTTTCAATGTATTTCGGATCAATTCCGTTCAGCCATTGTGTGAAAACGGTCCGTGCTGCATTTTTAACAGTAACCAGAATCATGAAAGCGATGATCAGGCCGATGATCGGATCAATGACGGGATAGCCCAGCCATGTCGCCAAAATCCCCGCCAATACGGCGAGAGAAGTCCAGCCGTTAATCCGCACACGGCGGCCGTCCGCGATCAGCACCGCGCTTCCGATCCGTTTTCCCGCCCGGATGCGGCAGACAGCGGCTGCTTCGTTGCCGATAAATCCGGCAGCGGCGGCAATGGCTGCTGCGCCGAGGTGCGATGGAGAAGATCCGGCGAATAATCCTCCGATCGATTCATAGCCGGCAAGTACGGCGCTGAAAAAGATTACAAGAACGATCATTGAGCCCGCGAGATTTTCACTACGCCTAAAACCGAATGTGAAACGCTTTGTCGGCCGGCGGCGGCTGAGTGAAAAAGCGACCCATAATAGAATCGATGTCAGCAGATTGCCGAAATTGTAAATCGTATCGGCCAGCAACGCCGTGCTGTCCGATATCGCAGCAACCGCCGCCTGAAAAAGTGCTATGGCCAGCAGCCCGATCAGGGAAATAATCAGTCCGCTCCTTGTCCTTGCCTCCTTATTTCCAGAAATGTTTTCGCCCGCGCTTCCGTAAGAATATATAGGCCCGCCGTGTGTATGTGCCATTTTTACCGTGCTCCTTTACGGTTTCTTTTAACCAAAGCTGCCGGTTAATCGGCATCAGGCAGTCGTGGCCTCGGATGCGGGTTTCGCTTTGCCGGGCACGGCAGCCCTTCTCACGGCATAAATATTTTTTTCGGACGCTTCCTGATCGGCAACACAGCCGGGTCCCAGAATGAGCCCCTTGCCGTTTACTTCACGAATCGCTTCTTTCACATGATTCTCCACTTCACTGACGGTACCGTTCACAAGCAGGCTTTTTCGGACGATCCGGTTATTCTCATCGAAATACGGAACCTCCCGAATGCCGCCCAGAAGGCACTTGTCTGTTATTTTTCTCGCTTCTGCAAGCGAAGGAGAAACCCAGCGGTCATGCCAGTTCAGACAATTCACCGGATAGGCTGCGATCAGATGAAACAGATTGTTCGGTCCGTGAATGTGCGCAATATTGAAGAACGTCTGTTTGTTATAACTGTTAATCACTTTCAAGTCGTAAGGCACACCGAATTCTTTGTATTCGTCCTCCGTGAACAGATCTTTGGTCGCAGATTTCGTGGCAAAGAAAAATCCGCTGACACCGGCTTCAATGTTGGCTTTAACAAAATTGATCGTCGTTTCCGTAATCACATCGAGCGCCTGTTTGACAACTGCGGGATTTTCCTTAATATCAAGGAACAGCCGGTCTCCCGCCAGTTTATGGGCGGTCGTCAGTGGGCTGAAAATCGTCTGGACAAACGGGAATTCTCTCTTCGCCAGTTTGCTGACATGCTGGGAAAGCTGCAGCTGCTTTCCATACGTTCCGTAAATGGCAGGAAGCACTTCAAGCCTTTTCCAGTCGTCGGCCGACTCAATTGCATAACGTCTGACAGTGGGCGGTTGGTTAATTTTGTTAAAATATTCAATTTCGACGCCCCAGTCTTCCACTCCGTATAAACCGAACGGAGCCAGTTTAATAAAATCAAAATCATATTTTCTGGCATATGCCACTTGTTTCTCAGCCAGCAGTTTTGGATTCTGATCATAAGCGGAAAAATGCATCCATAAATTTACGGGAATACGGTCCACATCTTCAAAGTTTAACGCGGCTTTAATACGTTCGAATCGGTTCATGCTCTTGTCCTCCCTTTTATAAGAAATCAGGCTTCTTTTCTTAACGTTTTTTCATATTTTCTGAAAACAACAGTCAGGAACACGCATAGCAGCCAATAAACGGCAGCGGCTGCGGCATAAGATTCCAGATAGCGAAAGTTTAACGCGGATTCAAGTTTTGCTTTCGCCAATATATCGACAACGGAAACCATGAAAGCCAAAGACAGAGACTTTATAATCGATAGGTATGAGTTTAAAAAGTTGGGCAGTGCTTCAATGACGGCCTGCGGGACGACAATTCTTCTTAAGGTCTGAACGGAGCTGAATCCGAGGGATTGGGCGGCTTCTATCTGTCCGTAGCTGACCGCCATAAATGCTCCTCGTATGATTTCCGACTGAAAAGCCGAAAAACAGATGGAATAAGAGACAATCACCGTAATGACCGGATTAAATTGATTGGGATCGAACCTAAGATTCAACAATTCCGCAAAATAAAGAAAAATTTTCGGCAGGCCGTAGTACGCTAAATATAATTGGACAAGCAGCGGCGTTCCTCTTAAAAAAGAAATGCACACGGCTGTGACCCGGGACAGGACAGGGACCTTATATTGATCAATGAGCGACAAAATGCCTCCGATCAGGATTGCGAAAAATAAAATCAAAAGTGCAAGCCCTAATGTATAAGGGACAATAGTCAATATCCCTGAAAAGTCCTGAAAAAAGATGTTGGGTTCGAACAAGACTTTTCTCCTTATCGTTTTATTCCGTTTTCCAGATGATACTTTGCCGTTCTGGCTTCAAAAAAATTGATAAACCTGTCCGCTAGATAAGAAATGGCCCAATAGATTAAGGCGACGGTCAGAAAGACTTCAATCTGCCTTGAGCCGAAATCGTTGGAGATCAGATTATTTGCCGTACCCATAATGTCGACCACGCCGATAATGAATAAGATGGATGTATCCTGGATCAAATAAATCAAAGCATTTCCCAAACCCGGCAATGCGATCGGCAGAACCTGGGGGAATATGATCCGGATTTGTGTCTGAAAAGGCGTAAAACCGAGACTGTCAGCGGCCTCTTTCTGCCCCTTATCGACGGCCAGATAGGCAGGCCTGAGAATTTCCGAAAGATAGGCGCCGTAATGAAAGACAAGGGTCACTATGGCAAAAAATATGCCGCTCCAATAATTGATGTTCATGCCGATTAAAGACAGGACAACCGGCAGCCCGTAATAAACAAGAAGCATCTGAAGCAGAATAGGCGTGCTTCTTGTGAAAGAAATATATAGTTCCATCAGAGGACTGAAAAATTTGACTTTTTTAATTCGGATACCTGTGACAAGTATGCTTAATAATAATCCGATTAACCCGGAACAGACAATAACGGCGAGCGTTAATGGAAGGGCGTCAATAAAACCGGGCAGTATTTTGATCATGTAGCCAATATCCATCTTCGCTTGTATCCCTTCTGAAGCTGTGAGAATGTTCAATAAAATAGTGACAGATTTCCGTTACCTATTGCAATGTAATTCGATATAATTAGTTGGTTATTTTGTATTGAAAAACATCTTCTCCGTAATACTTCTTCGACAGTGCGGAAAGCGTCCCATCGCTCTTCAGCTGCTTTAAGGCTGAATCAACGGCTTCTTTAAGCTTTTCGTTCTTTTTCGAGAGCAGGAAGTAGGTCGGGATTACTTTTACCGGGGCAGAAGTATGAATCTTTAAGTTCAGTTGTTTAATAATCTGAGCCTCACCCAAATTGGACGGAAGAACCGAGGCGTCATATTTTCCGGCAGCTACTTCTTTAAGCCGGTCGGCTGTCGAAAGACCGGTGTCCGATGTCGGAATGTCGATTTTTTTCGAAGGATTCTGAGTATTGTAGGCCGTTAAAATATTGTATATGCCCCCGTTGGCGTCGACCGGAGCGATTTTTTTGCCGACCAGATCCGAAAAGTTCGTAATGGATTGATTGGCGTCATTCGTATAAATTTTGATCAAGCTTGCTCCGTCGCTTTCATTCGGAATCAGATACTTTTGTTCACGCACGGAATTTTTAAAAAATCCTTCGGCAATCAAATCGTATTTGCCTGTATCGAGGCCGATCTGCTGAGCGTTCGAAGAGACGCTTTGAATATTGAAACTGTAGTCTTTCAGCTTTGTATCGATTTTTCTTAATATCTCAACCTCATAGCCTATCAGTTTTCCGTTTTCCGTATAGCTCAGCGGTTTTTCGGCCGTCGGGACGGCAATTTGAACGGTTTTTACGCTGGACGACTTCGATGAAGATGAGGACTGGTTTGCGCCGGATGAACTGTTCGAACAAGCGCCCAGTGTAAATAAAAGGATGAAAACAAGTACGGCGGCTGAAATCTTTTTCATTGTTCTTCCACTCACTTTGCTGTTATAATTTTTTTGTAGCTGTTGTTAAAATGACTGAGAAATTCCCGGGTCCTTTTTTCTTTAGAATGGTTGAAAATCTGAGAAGGCGGCCCTTCTTCAACGATTTTCCCCCGATCCATAAACACGACCTTTGTCGAAATGGTCCGGGCAAAGGCCATTTCGTGAGTAACAAGCAGAATCGTCACGCCCGAATTTGCAATACTATCAATCACGTTTAATACTTCGCCGACCAGTTCCGGATCAAGCGCCGACGTCGGTTCGTCGAAAAGAATGATTTCCGGTTCCATTGCCAGGGCTCTGGCAATGCTGACTCTCTGCTGCTGGCCGCCGGAAAGCTGGGAAGGATAGGCGTCCAGTTTGTCGGCGAGCCCGACTCTGTTTAATTCTTCCAGACTCCTTTCATAAGCGGCTTTTTTACTTTTTTTCCGGACAACGATCTGTGCTTCCATGACGTTTTCAATGGCTGTTTTGTTTTTAAATAGATTGTACTGCTGAAAAACCATTGCCGTTTTTCTTCGGAGCCGAAGAATGTCCTTTTTTTTGACGGACCGGCAGTTCAGCTGGAAATCTGTGAAGGCGATTTCTCCTTCGTCGGGTTTTTCCAGATAATTGACGCATCTCAGCAAGGTCGTTTTGCCGGTGCCGCTCGGACCGATGATGGTCACGACGTCGCCTTTGTTAATGTCTAAATCGATGCCTTTCAGGACTTCATGATCGTTGAACGACTTATGGATGTTTTTCAATGCCAGCATCGTGCGGTTCACCTCCTTTTCCGATTTTTTTTGTTTGAAGTGAATTGCTGCCATCCGCCTCCTTTAACTCATTTGTAATTTAAAATAAAAAAACAAGCCGTCAAGATGAAGAAGGCCTGCTTTTTATTCCTTCTCATCTTCTGAACACGGATCCGTGCTCCTGGAATTAACACCATACACAATCATGTGCTGGTTGTCGGGTTTCATAGGGCCAGTCCCTCCGCCGCTCTGGATAAGAATTCACTTTATTAATTTGTTGATTAATATCATACCACTGGCCGCCGTTATGTCAATACACATTCATACTAAAAATATGTGTTTTATTTGTCTTTTGGACCGACAAATGTTAAAAGGCATTCGGCAGGAAGCCGGCCTGCAGGGTTTCTATAACTTTCCGCAGCCAAAATCGCGGCGGCGGGTGCTTTTCATTTATTCATGTTCCTGCAGGTTTGCGACAGAAACTTCACGCTCATTTCCCGGATTGTCAAGCGGATAAATCCGGGCGGTCTGCATGCTCTCATCGACGTGCTGAATATAAACGGGGGTCCCGTTATGAGTCACATTCACCATAATCGGCGACCCGGCAATTTCCTGAGCACGATGTGCGTCCATCCTCATACCTCCTTTTAATGATTACAGGAATTACTATTTGCCGGCACCGATGGAATTATTCTTCCTAAGAGAGGCTGTCATTGTAATAAGGAACGGAAAATGAGTCTGTCCAGGCTGAAAATAATTATCTCGGCCGCGCAGAAAAAAGCGAAGCATATTTCAGCTCCGTTTTTTCAGATCGGGAACGACGGACTGCCTTTTTCCCGCGTTTCCGATACGGATCACACCTCCTTGTAGATCTGAACTTCCTTTATTTCGGGGATCATACTGTAGGCGGTGAGTCTGTGCTGGCCGTCGTAGAGGCCCAGATTTTTATTAACAATCATCGGCGGCATCGTTCCGCCCTTTTTTATATACTCGATCATTTTCTGAATGCTGTCGGTATGATAACCATCATAGTTTTCCGGGTGCTCCTCCCATTCTTTAAAGGTCAGGAGATTTCGTCCGTTGCTGCTGAACGGGCAGGGCACTTCATACAATGTTTCTTTGGCTACTGCAGTTAAAATGAATCGATGGGCATCCGTCCCAAAGTCGTCATTTTCAATGTCGCTGTACTTGCCGCAGATTTCTTTTCCTGTGTAATACGTTGTCATGATACCGTCCCTTCTCGGCTAGTCAAAAATTTTTATCACGATAAAGCGGACACTGATTATACACTTAATTTATTATATATCCCGGCAATTTGCAAAAGGGGATGCTGATCCGAAAAATTTTGAATTTTGTACGAAACATGTCTCGGATCTCCCGGAACTTTTCTCAGGAGCCGCCGCTTTTTTCGAATTTGAAGGCCGGCGGGTCCTGCCGGCCAAATGATTGGGAATAAATATAAAATAACGGCTGTCTCAAATTCTGCCAGCCGGCTTTTATTGACAGGGTCAGTGAATTTGTTAGACTGTTCATTAAGCAAAAAATTTACATAGGATGCAGGCAAACCTGCAGGATACGCCAAAACTATTGATTGGATAAGGAGGACGGGCCATGTCTGTTGATGATGTCAGATCCTATTTCCGACAATTCGGCCGGGACAAGGATATTATTGAGTTGGAAGACTCCAGTGCGACTGTAAACCTGGCGGCCGAACATCTTCATGTCGAACCGGAACGTATCGCTAAAACACTCGCTTTTCGCGGAGAAAATAAGGAAGGCGCCATGCTCGTTGTTATGGCCGGTGACGGGAAAATCGACAACAAGAAATTCCGTGGCACTTTCGGTTTCAAGGCGCACATGCTGTCTTCGGATGAAACATTAGAATTGATCGGCCATGCCGTCGGCGGTGTCTGCCCGTTCGGACTGAAGAATGAGTGGCCGGTATTTATGGACGAGTCGCTGAAACGGTTCGAAACTGTGTTCCCTGCGTGCGGCAGCGGCAATTCGGCGATTGAGCTGAAAATCGACGAGCTGTATACCTTCGCCCGGGCGAAAAAGTGGGTGGACGTCTGCAAGGGCTGGCAGGAAGATGCTGAATAACTGACACGGAGAGCAAAGAGGACGTACGGATCCGGCAAAGGGACAGACTGGTGAATGTGCAGGGTGAACGGATCGGCCACCGCTGACTGCGCTTTCTCATTTTGCGCAGGTCCTCTGTATGAAAAGAAAAGCCTGTGCCGAAAAGAAGGGCCTTCCGGCTTTTTACTGAGTTTTAAGCGTTTCCGGGCGATCCATTTCTGAACTTTCCGGAATTCAATCAGTAAATGACTTCCAACTGTACTTTTTTCAAACAGAACAATTGATTTTATAAACTGTATCTATTATAATTACATTAATCTTCTTATAGAGGAATCGATAGTATGAATAGCGAGTTTACGATAGCGGTGCATTGCCTGATTGTGCTGGCGAGTGCTCCGGATCATGTCTGGAGCAGCGGATCGCTGTCCAGAAAGGTTCATACCAATCCGGCGAGAGTCCGCAAGATTATGAGCGTTCTTCGGAAGAATGGGCTGGTCACGACAAAAGAAGGGCTGCGCGGCGGCTATCGCCTCGGATTCTCTCCCGCGGACGTTACGCTTGCGCATGTTTACCGGACTGTTTCGTGCGAGGCGCTGAAACTGAACTGGTGTTCGGAAGAAGAGGCGGACGATCCCGAACTGGCGAGCGTCCGGTCGGTGATGGATCAGGCTTTCCTCAAAGCCGAGGAAATGCTCGAAACGTATTTGGAGCGATGGACCATTGATTCCCTCTTGGAACAGATCAGGCGCACAATGAGTGGGCCGGATACCTCATTTTCGGATCATTTTTCGGTTTCGGCTCACAAGGACAAGTTGAATAAATATACTATATAAATAACAGGATCGGTGGTGAAGGATGATGCAACAGGAACTGAAGTGGAAAAAAGGCGACTGGGTAAAGGGAAGAACGGTAAACGGGGAACTCATGCACGGCTATATTGTCGATTACAACGCCGGTACAGGAACGGTAAAAGTCCACGTCGTTGCCTGCGACCGTGAATCGACCGTGGGACGGACAATTGAGACGCTCGGTTATCTGATCAAACCCTTCCCGGTCCTGCCGCCGACGGGCGGTCAGTTACGCAGTATGGCCGACCTCGCTCTGGTTACCTATGACCGCGACTGGTTCATGGACCTGTCGTCGCAGCTGGTCGGGATGAACGAGGACTCCGGTAAGGATTCGTCTTCACGATCCAGTTCGTGGTTCTGGCCGGCTCAGCGATGAAGAATAAAAAATTGTCAGTTATTATATGAAAGAGCGTCCGAAATAGATTGATAATCGGCCGCTCTTTTTTGTTCCGTCAAGGCTCTTGTGCCCGCTGGCCCGTCCTAGCGTCTGTCGGCCCGGCTTTGATCCTCATAAAGTCTTTCCCGATATTTTTATGCGTGATAAAAAATTATATGAGTGTCTCTTGAGCTCTTTTTCCTGCTGTGTCATCAAAAAATGATCGGCTTTTCCTGAGACCGTCAATCTCTCGAAAGGCGGAGAGCATTTCCGCGATCAATAAACTTGTGCAATGGTCGAAAAACTGTGCCAGCACCGGGAACCGGCTGGAAGAGTTCTGAAACCGGCCGATAGGACCTTGAATTCGGCCGGAAGGAGCGCCCGGAACCGGCCGGAGGAACCCCGAATTTGGCCGGAAGAGTTTTGAAATCGGCCGATAGGGCCTTGAGTTTGGCCGGAAGAGTCTGAAAACCGGTCGGAGGAACCCGGTAGGACCTTGAATTTGGCTGGAAGAACCGCGAATCCGGCCGGAAATTAATAAAACTCTCCGTACGCGGCTGAGCCATTGATCAGGGACGATCTTGCTGTTCTGATTATTCACAATTATTGATTTCAGTCCGTTTACTGTCGATTCTTTGGCTGCTGCTGTAGATTTTCTGCACGTCACTGTTGATATTTTGCTTTTTTCTGATGACAAGCCGGCAATTCCCGGTGGTTTTAGCCAACGATCGCAGGGATACACAGCGGTCCGAAGAAAAAGATCGGGTGCTTCCGACAGGAAACGCCTGTCCGTGCAGAATATCCCTCTTCTTCAACGGAATCAAGCGCCGTTCGCATGAACATTCAAAAGAACAGACTGGCGCTCGTGCCAAACGATCGCTTTTCGGGAGAATCCGTGCCTTCTTCATGCCGCGGCCTGACTGGATACATGAGCTGAGGAATATTCGATAAAATTTATTTCTAATCATGCAAAATTTATAAGAGTTTATTTCTTTTCTCCTTGCTTAATCTATGAGAAAATTTCATTAAGAAGGGGGAGGGCGAAATGATAAAATCTTTGAGCGATACAGTGACATTGAATAATAGTGTGAGCATGCCGGGATTCGGCCTCGGTGTCTGGCAGATCCGCGACGGCAAAGAGGTCATTGATTCCGTTCAGTACGCTCTGCAGGCAGGCTACCGAATGATTGATACGGCCGCCGTTTATCGAAACGAAGGCGGCGTCGGCGAAGCAATTCGCCGGTCGGGGCTCCTCAGAAAATCCCTGTTTGTTACAACTAAAGTTGTTGATCAGGGTTATGATGCGACGCTGAGGGCATTTGAAGACAGCACAGCGAAACTCGGCATCGATACGATCGACCTCTATCTGATCCACTGGCCGATAGGGGATCACTATTTGGAAACCTGGAAAGCAATGGAACGGTTGTATAGAGACGGCCGGGTACGGGCGATCGGCGTCAGCAATTTCGGACAGCATCATCTGGAAACTCTCCTTCAGGAAGCGGCGGTTGTACCGGCAGTGAACCAAATTGAGGTGCATCCGCTGCAGACGCAGATAGGGCTCAGAAATTATTGCTATGCAAAAGGGATCCGGGTGGAATCCTATTCACCGCTCGGCAGCGGAGCGCTGCTCGACCATCCGGTTTTAAACAGGATTGCGGAAGAATATCATAAGTCGGTCGCTCAAGTGCTCCTGCGCTGGAATATACAAAACGAGATGATTGCCATCCCGCGTTCAACAAAGGAGGAGCACATTGTCGCTAATGCGGACATCTTTGATTTTGAACTGTCTTTCGAAACGATGGATCAAATGGATGCACTGAACGTCGATAAAAGCGTATCGTGACGGGCGCACATCTTTACTAAAACAGCGTCCGCTCAGTCAGCCGGCGAAGAGACGGGCCCTGCTCCCTTTCGCTTCCGTCAGGCTTATTGCCGGCTCAGCATCCCCGTTTCGCCAAACTTTTTTCAGCTCTATAATTATTTCCGACAAGAGGAGTCTATAAAATGACAAACATCGGGACACTTTCTGAACGGGAAATCAAAAGGGGCCCCATTACTGTGGCACTGATTATCGGCGCTTTCGTCGCCATTCTTAATGAAACCTTTCTGAATATTGCACTGGTCGATTTAATGCGGACTTTTCATGTTTCGGCAGCGACGGTGCAATGGCTGGCGACGGCCTATATGCTGGTGGTCGGCATGCTGATGCCTGTCACTGCGCTGATTGCCGGCTGGCTGACGACGCGGCAGATGTTCCTCAGTGCGATGTCGTTCTTTCTGATCGGCACGGTGATTTGTGCCGTATCGGCGAATTTCAGCTTTCTTCTGGTCGGAAGAATGATTCAGGCTGTCGGTTCAGGCCTTTTGCTGCCCGTCATGATGGACACAATTCTGCTGATCTATCCTCCGGAAAAAAGAGGGGGTGCAATGGGCACGATCGGGCTAGTGATCATGTTCGCACCGGCGATCGGACCGACTCTTTCGGGGCTGATCCTTTCCATATTGTCCTGGCGCTGGCTGTTTATCCTGGTGTTCCCCCTGGCGTTCTTTTCTATCTTGTTTGCGATCGCCTATTTAAAAAATGTCTCGGAAGTGACCCGGCCGAAAGTAGAGATTCTTTCAATTCTGCTATCGACGGTCGGGTTCGGCGGGCTGGTATACGGGCTTGGTGCGAGTGCTGAGAACAGCCGGGCCGGCCTGATCTTCCTGGCCGTCGGTCTGGCAGCTCTTCTCCTTTTTATCTGGCGCCAGCTGACGATTGCGGAGCCGATTCTTGACCTTCGTGCTTTTAAATACCCAATGTTTTCACTGGCGACAGTCATCCTGATCCTGGTCATGATGACTCTGTTTTCGACGATGATTCTTTTGCCTCTTTACTTGCAGAAGGCGCTTTTGCTGACTTCGTTCAGCGCCGGTCTGATTCTTTTACCGGGAGGCCTGATCAACGGGCTGCTTTCGCCGCTAATGGGCCGCCTGTTCGATACATTCGGCCCGAGACGGCTGGTCATTCCCGGGCTGTTGATCATCGGTGCGATTGTCTGGCTTTTCAGCCGGCTGACGGCCTCGGAAAGCACGCTGTACATAGTAATCCTATACAGCGTACTGCTGATCGGGATGGCGATGGTGATGATGCCGGTATCGACAACGGGACTGAACGAGCTGCCGAAAGCTCTGTACCCGCACGGAACAGCGATCATGAACACGTTGCAGCAGGTATCCGCAGGCATCGGAACGGCGCTGTTCGTCGGCATCATGGTTTCCGGTCAGCAGGCTTATTTGAAAGGCGCCTCCGACCCAGCGGCACCCGAACAGGCGCTGAAAGCACTGGTGTCGGGCATGGATCGGGCGTTTATGGCGGCGATGATTGTCGCTGCCGCTTCATTTATTCTTTCGCTGTTTTTGAAGCGGACGCATGCGCCGAAAGAACAACGGACGGAAGAGTAAATTTGCAGAAAAATCCGGACCGCATTTTCAGATGAACAATACATGAAACAGGGCACCCTGCGGCAGACTAAGATCGATTCGTTTGCATCGGGGTGTTATTAATATGGGAAAATTTTTTCAGACAAAACCTTATGAAACACCGTTCCGTCTTTTTTCACCGGAACATCTGGCGGCTCTTGCCGTGATCGCTTTGGCGGCGATCCTTCTGTTTGTTTTTCGGAAACGCATTCGCCGTTCGGCGCCGTGGCGGAACGGGCTGCGTTATCTGCTTGCCGCCTTACTGCTTCTCGCGGAAATCAGCTATCAGGCCTGGCTCATTTATTCCGGCAAATGGTCGCTGAGATCATCGCTTCCGCTTGAGCTGAGCGATCTTTCTGCACTGCTGGCAATCCTGCTGCTGATCAATGGAAACCGTTATCTTTTTTCCTTCCTCTATTTTGCGGGCATCGGCAGCTCGCTGCAGGCGCTGCTGACGCCGGATCTGAGCAGCTATGCGTTTCCCCATTTTCTCTTCATCGAATTTTTCACGGCACACGGCGGCATGATTCTCGCCTGCCTGTTGATGATTGCGGTAGAGCATTACCGGCCGTCATTTCGTTCATTGTGGACGACTTTTCTGATTGTTACCGCATACGGGGCAGGTATCTTTTTCCTCGATCGGCTGACGGACGCCAATTATCTGTATCTCGTGAACAGGCCGAAAACGTCCTCCGTCATGGATTTTCTCGGACCGCAGCCGTGGCATCTTCTCTCGCTTGAAGCACTGATGCTTCTTGAATTCGTCTTGCTTTATGTCCCTTTCGCCATGATAGAAAGGGGCGATCGGGAAGCGGACGGTAGACAGGCGAAAACAGTCAAGCGTAAATTTCACAGACGGGAAAAAATTTAAAGGCAGCTTATCGATGAACGGATTAAGGCCACCGGTAAAAAAGGCCCGCAATTTCCTGTCGAAATCAGTCGAATAAGTGTTGAATCGCGCAAAAATCGACGGAAATTTAGGAACTTTTTCCCGTTCAATATTTTGTCACATTTTTCTATAATATTAATTAGAAATGGGAAAGGGCTTGCTTTCCTGAAAACACGAATCTGATTCTGCAGCTATTTTTTAAACAGAATTCTTTGCTTTCAGCGGCCAATCCGCCGCGGCGCGGATTGGACCCTACATTTTCCGGCAAGCATTTGCCAAAAACGAGGAGGCTTTATTGATGGCAGGACAAATCAGGCTGACTCCGGAAGAACTTCGGAGCTATGCAGCGAAGTACGGGCAGGAGTCGTCGAATACGGGCGAGCTGATCGGGCGGCTGGACGGGATGATCAATCAGTTGGAGCAGGTCTGGGAAGGCGCCTCAAGCCGGGCGTTCAAGGATCAGTACGAGAGGCTGCGCCCGTCTTTTCAGCAGATGCGGCAGCTTCTTGAGGACATCGACCGGCAGCTGGCGCAGGCGGCGAACGTCCTCGAAGAGACCGACCAGCATATTGCCGGACAAATCAACGGATAATTGTTTCGATCATGCCGAGGCTCCGACAGGAGTTTCGGTTTTTTCAAGTTCATGGAATTTTGCGCCTGAAGCGGATTCAGCATCACTTGCGATTCATTAATAGCCTGCAAGAGGGAGGGAAGACCGATGCCGGCGAGCCTTGCCGATCAAATCCGGCAGAATCTGAATCATAACCTTTCATCCCTTTATGGGGAAGAATCGGTATTGACAGCAAAAATCAACAGGCTGCATGCGCTGCTTGCAAAAATCGATCAGCATCTGTCTTCATTTGTGGACAACCGCAATAAATTTCATTCGCTGTATAATCCGCAAAACGAATGGGACGGTGCCCATCGGAGAATTTTTGACAACCGATTGAATTCGGAAACCCTGGCGGATTATCAATTCTATATCACTTCCGTTCATCATCTAAGAGAAGACGTCCAGGATCAGATCGGACATTTGAACGGCAGCCTGAATCTCTGCCGCTCCGACATCACGTCGATTCATTCGTCTCTTGCCGCATTAAAAACCAAGTAGGTGTGATTAAGATGATAACAATTGAATTCAATGCGCGTGCGTATTTCAGCAAAGTCTCGCAGCTTGATCGGGCGGCTGCCAATCTGGGGGCCGGCCGTCCTGTCGACACAAGTCTTCACGAGACCGATGCCCGATCGATCAGGGAACTCAGCAAGGCAATTGAACAGTGGCAGCGCCTGCTGCGCGATTATCAGTCGTCGCTTCATTCCGAAGTTTCGAAACTGAAAAAAATCGGGGACGAAATCGAGCAAACCGATCAGAAACTGGCACACTATCTCTCTGCACACGTTAAATGATGACGAAAAGCGAGGCGGTTCGATGCCGAAAGTCCGAATTGCAGAACCGAGAAGAATAGAAAGCCAACTGGCGCCTCAAGAGGCCACGGCTGCGGATGCGCTGCAAAGAGTTCAATCTGAAATCAGGGAATTCAACGCGCTTCAGTCTTTTGAAGGGGCGGCTGCGGACAGCATCCGCGCCTATTTCGGCGAAGTTCATCTGACGCTGATTAAAAGCCTGATTCAGGCGGGGGAGCGGCTGCAGCAGGTGTATAAGAAAATGCTGCAGCAGTTTGACCGGCAGGTCGACAGCGCCTCCAATGCAGTAATCCGTTCGGAGCATCTGGATGACGTCCGTAGACAGCTGAGACAGCTGAAAAGCCATTTTGACGGAATTGAAAGCCAGCTGGCGGCGGACGTCCGTGCCGTCAGTGATGTCTCCTTTTTCAATGTCCCTTCCACAATGGCGTTCTCGTCGGACGTCGAACTGCAGGACCGGGAAACCGGCCAATTGAATGACCAGTTCATGTCTTTTGTTTCGGCTGATTTTACCGGCGACCTGATGCCGCTCCTGACAGCAATCGAGCGGGCGATGACCAAGATAAAGAAAGATTACAGCCCTCATCTAGGCACCGAGTCCTTTTATCTGGGAGGCACTTTCGCGCAAACAGCGATCGGCAAAGAACTGATTCGGAGAACGGAGGCCGTGGAAACCGCCTATGCCGGCGATGTTCCTAAAACGGGGCAGAACGGTAATCTTGTGCTCGTAAAAAACGGCGCAAAATATACGATCACGCTCTCGGCACTGACGGCAAAAACTCTGCCTGCGGGTCTAGCTGCGATGAAGGGCCTGAAAATAGTAAAGAAGGGCAATTATATTTACATTACCGGTGATAAAAAGTGGATGGAGCTGTACCTAGGACGTTGGGGCAAACTGCCGCAAAACTATACGTTTAATATGAAGTTAACAAACGGTGATCCGATCAGAATCGGCGGGGAAAAAGGGCCGAGTCTTGCTGGGGATGGTCTGATCACTGAGTCCTCTGATGTGAAAAATTATTTATTGAATAAGAAAAGCATGGCAGGCAAATTAAAAGTTTTAAACGGCGGTGTGAAAAGCAGCCTGAGCAGCAACTGGGATTTCGTCAAAAAAGGCAGTTGGACAAAGCTGGGCAGCATGGGGAAATTCGGAAAGGCTGCCGGCATTGCCGGTGTCGGTTTGACTGTATATTCCGATATTGAGGCTCATAAAAATGAAAAAATGAGCGTGGAAAAAGTTGCCAATATTACAGAAGATATTGGTGTGGATCTCGGCGCTTCGGCTGCGGCAGCCGGTGCGGGGGCCTTCGCCGGCTCTTTCTTCTTGCCGCCACTGGGAACTGTAGTAGGGGCCGGTGTGGGATTCGGAACAAATGTGTTTGCCAATGCAGATATATGGGGTGGAAAAAGTGCTGTGGATTGGGCAAAAATAGGTGTTAATACGTTGGGAAAGGATTCTGCTTCGTGGTTTAAATAAATACAGCATGAGAGGATGCAACGAATGACGTCACTTAAAAAATTTACGGAACGAGACTTTGAGTTTTTTAGAAATGGCGTTTTATCGGGGCGGCTAAACCCCGTCAGTATGGGCAAGGCGTTGTTTATTTTTCCTTTGCTGTCCCTATGCACTGCCCTTGGTGCTTATTCAGCTTCTAGGTCAGTAAGTCCTAATTTTACCGAATTCTGGTTTCCATTTTTCACCTTTCAAGGAATTAGTTCATTGCTCCTTTTGCTTTTGTCTATCTCGTTTTTCTTTAAAAAGATCAGTTTGAAATACCAGAGATTTCAAATGTTTATATTGACTTTAAGTGCACCTCAAATGGCGTTCAATCTTAGTTTAGTGTTCCTAGTAAAAACAAAAATGGATTTCTCATCATTTCCATTTACTATTGTCTTAATCAGTTATGTGATAGCTGGTTTTCTTGTTTTTTGTTTGTCACTGATTAGAGCTTATCGTCGGCTTAAAGGAGGAGAATTCAGGGAAAACGGTCGTGGGCTGTTAGGTAAACAATATAGTGAAAGCCTGTCCAGATTTTCCAATATTGCTGTTTTCGCTATAATTGCGGCTTTTTTAGGTGCCATTGTTGTTTCTCTTTTCGGTCTGGTGGGCCAGGATATTGTCACCATGTTTGTTATGTTTGTGGTGTCTGTCATCATTTATTCCGTCGGTATCACAGAATTTATTTTCGTGCTGTACTGCAAGCTCCGCTTTCCGTCGTTTAATATCACAGCCGAACAACAAGTGAAGATCGACAAGGATGATAAGCTTTTTTTGGAACATATTAATCGGTTAGAAAAAGAGGAAAAGGAAGCCATAAAGCGGCAAAAGCACGGGAAAAGAAAAAACTCAAAAAATTTTCGTGGGTGAACTGGCAAAGTGTGATGCTAGGATAGTTTTATGGACAAAGATTGGCGGGATTAGCATGAAGGCATTAAGCAGCTTTTCTGAACAAGATTTCGAATTTTTTCGTAAAGGTGTTTCATCAAGACGATTAAATCCGGCCAATATGGGAAAGCGTCTTTTTGTTTTTCCATTGCTTTCTTTACTTTCTTTGTTTGGAAGCACCGCAGAGTTAAGCGTGATAACAAATCTATATGAGATTTGGTCACCGCTGCTTATGTTTCAATGGGCTTTGCTAATAATTATGAGCCTATCATCGCTGTTGTTTTTTTTCAAATGGATAAGTTTAAAATTTCAAAAAATACAGATGGCAGTTTTGATTATCAGTTCGGTTTCCATGGCATTTAATATGACCTTCTTTTTTCTTATTGTATTATCGGAACGTATCGCGTCATTTTCATTTACAGTTTCATTGCTTCTTTACATCCTGGGAAGTATTCTTATTTTTTGTCTGTCGTTGATTAGAGCTTATCGCCTGCTTAAAAAAGGAAAATTCAGAGAAAACGGTCGCGGGCTATTAGGTAAACAATATAGTGAAAGCACATCGAAATTTTCGAATATAGCTGTTTACGCTTTGGTTGCTTCTTTCTTGGGAGGGGGAGCGGGCACCGTTTTGTTCGGAGAGACTGGGATGTATGTTGTTATTACTTTTGCCATGTTTGTGTTATCCGCCATCATTTATTCCGTCGGTGTCACAGAATTTATTTTTGTGCTGTACTGCAAGCTTCGTTTTCCGTCATTTAATATCACAGCTGAACAACAAGTAGGAATCGATAGGAAGAATAAGATTCTTTTAAAACAGATTAATCGATTAGAAAAGGAGAAAAAAGAAGCCTTGAAACAGCAAAATCATACCAAAAGGAAAAACTCAAAAAATCTTCGCGGGTGAGATAGGCCATCCATTCTGCGGACAAAGATTGGCGGGGTTAGTGTGAGGGTATTAAGCAGCTTTTCTGAACAAGATTTCGAGTTTTTCCGAAATGGCGTTTCGTCGGGACGGCTTAATCCGGTAAGGCTAGGTAAAATGGTTTTTATATATCCGTTTTTGTCTTTGTTGATGGTTTTTGGTGCATATGCAGCGTCACAATCGGTAAGTTCAAATTTCAGCCAATTTTGGTTTCCTTTTTTCTTTTTTCAAGAATTGACTGCCTGCATATTATTTTTAGTTACTCTGTTATTTATTTCTAAGAGACTTAGTTTAAAATATCAAAAGTTCCAAATGTTGATTCTTTTATTAAGTGCACCAAAAATGTCATTCGAAATGACATTGTTTTTTTTAGTTAAAACTAAAATGGATTTTCTGACATTTCCTTTTTTCAATACGCTAATTTTTTATGCTCTAGGAAGCATATTCATTTTTGGCCTTTCTCTATTAAGAGCCTATCATCTTCTTCAGAAAGGAGAATTTAAAGAGAACGGTCGTGGACTTATGGGAAAACAGTATGGTGAACGAGTAAATAGTTTTTCATCGATGTTTAGTATTATATTTCCGATCGTCATTTTAGGAGGCATAGTAATGAGCTTCCTTGGAAACATGGGACAGGACATAATGATTCTTTCTATAATGCTTGTCATGTCGTTTTTGATGTACACGGTTGTATCGACTGAATTTATTTTTGTATTCTATTGCAAGCTCCGCTTTCCGTCGTTTAATGTCACAGCCGAACAACAAGTAGGAATCGACAGGAAGAATAAGATTCTTTTAAAACAGATTAATCGGTTAGAAAAGGAGAAAAAAGAAGCCATGAAACGGCCGGAACGTGAAAAAAAAGGGCGACACGGATCATACCGTTAATCATTGGTTTTTGCTCATCCTCATCTGTGCTGACAATTATAAAAGAACGCATGAACAATTGAAAGAATGAAAGGAGTCCTGATGATGAGGGTTAAGCAAAGTTCGCTGGTCCTTCTCAATCTGCTGAGCCGTTCGGTTATCTGCGGGATGGACCGCTGGCATGAAGAGGGGGAGGAACTGAGAAAGCTGGCGCTTGAAAGCGGTGTTTATCCGAACGGACCGCTCGTGATGACAATCGGCGAAGTGAAAAACGAGCCTGAACTGCGGGAGTACGGATTATTTCTGCCGCTCAGTTCGCCTGTCGAAGGACCCGCCGAGCGGGCACTCGGCTTTCGCAGCCGTCTTTATTTCAAAAAAACGGCAGCCATTCGCCATTATGAAGCGGATGAACCGTTTGCAGCGTCATACCGGGAACTGGAGAACGTCGCGTACAGGCGGGGGATTATTCTTGAACGGCCCTTTTACCATGTCTGCCTGGAAGTCAATGGAGAACGGTTCTTTGATATACACGCTCCCATAAAAGGAAGTGCTGCCTGATGGTTATCGAAAATGATTCGATTGAGCTTAGAAATGTCGTGTCCGGACGGTACAGCCTTCACTATTCGCAGTTTCCGGAGGCGCTGGAAGACTTCTGCCGGATACTCGAGGAGAAGAATCTGACACCGACGGGGACGCTTTTCTATTCATTGAACAATGTTCCGGCCGATGAACAGATGGCTGTTGAAGTGTTTGCCGCTGTTGAAGAAAACTATGTTCCTGAAAACGACATCTTTTCTTTTCACAGCTACTTTACCGTGAAAAACATGATCATGACCTATTATTCCGGAAATATTGAAAAACGGACGGAATGGGCATACGCGGAACTGCTTCAATTTTTAGAAGAAAATGAACTGGAGATGGCGTCTCCGTTCTTCCATTTTTTTAGGGGAGACCTGAATTTTCAATATGTCGAATTGAAAGTGGGGGTTCAATGATGCCGGCAGAAAAACAGAAGCACAGCCGCATTAAAGAGTCATCGCTTATTCTGTTCAACGTGCTGAGCCGAACGGAAACTATTGAGAAAGCGATGTGGCTCGACCGGGCGGGATCTTTGAAAATTGAGGCAGTCCGACACGGCTTGTATCCGGTCGGACCGCCTGTCATGACGATTGACCGGATGGATCCGCTTTCCGATCGGGCTACGTTCACATTTTATCTGCCGCTGAACGGGTCATTGAATACAGATCCCGAAGCCGGATTCGTTTTTCAGCCGTCTCTCATGCTGGAGCATACGCTGTTTCTCCGCCACGACGAGGAGGGCAAACCGTTCTCCGCCTCGCACCGGGAACTGCAGGCGTTTGCGCGCGAACATGGTTTCTCCTGTTCGTCTGTATTCTATCATGTCATGATCGCGGTTTACGGAGAATGGTATGCGGAAATTCATCTTCCCGTTAGCGGCGGAGGATTGCTGCCGAATGGACAGGAAATGCCGATAGAATAGGATAATTTAAAAAAGAGATGGTAAAAAAGGCCTGCAATTTTTTGTCGAAGTCTGTCGAATGAGTGGGGAATGGCGCAAAAATTGACGGAAATTTAGGAACTTTTCCCTGTTCAATAATCTGTCACATTTATTTATAATACGAGTGAATGGCGGGGAAAGGCTTACTTTTCCGAAAAACAAGAAATCCGGGTCTTCGGCTGTTCATGAGTATCTATCAATTTTCTCGGGACTTGGAACTCGGGGCCTTTTGCTTTCAGCGGCGATCCGCTGCTGCGCGGATTGGACCCTGCATTTTCCGGCAAGCGTTTGCCAAAAACGAGGAGGCTTTATTCATGGCAGGACAAATCAGGCTGACTCCGGAAGAACTGCGGAGTTACGCGGCGAAGTACGGGCAGGAGTCGTCGAACACGGGCGAGCTGATCGGGCGGCTGGACGGGATGATCAATCAGTTGGAGCAGGTCTGGGAGGGTGCCTCAAGCCGGGCGTTCAAGGATCAGTATGAGAGGCTGCGCCCGTCTTTTCAGCAGATGCGGCAGCTTCTTGAGGACATCGACCGGCAGTTGGCGCAGACGGCGAGCGTGCTCGAAGAAACCGACCAGCGCATTGCCGGACAAATCAACGGGTGAGGAAAAGTCGGAAACCGGAGCTCTCGGCAGAGTTTCGGTTTTTTTCCAATGGAGTGAAATAAAATGTACATCAATATTACAGTCGATTTGTCTCGTTATCAAAGGAAGACGCTGGACCTGAGAGTCTCGGACCGGCAGCCGGTCAAACAGCTGATACGGACGGTCTGGACGATTGCCGGCATTCAGAAGGCGCCGCGAAGCGGATACTGGGTGCGCGTCGAAAATAAAGAACAAATGATTCGCGGTTTTGATATCTTAGGAGATAAAAGAATCTCGGACGGCGATAAGCTCACTGTATTGTGAAGGAGAACGATTATGGCACTTTCGAACAGCTTTTTTCAATCCGTACTGGACGCGGAGGCGGAGCAAAAGGACAATCTGTACAGGCTGACCTTTCAACGGGTCAAGATTCCGCTGCGGCATGTGGAAGAATTGGGCGTTCTGCAGAGTATTGAGGACGGTTTCAAAAGAGAAGCGGAAACGACCGAAGATGAAGTCGTGATCACAGCCGAGAAAGATTCGGAACTGCGGAGCTTTTCCGAACTGGAAACAGAAACGACGGTTGAACGGCTGATTTTTTCCAGCAACCTGATTCGTTTCTTTGAAAATGGCGGGCACTCCCGGATCGTTCCGATTTGTTTCCCGGAAAATCTCTTTTTTTCTCCCGGATTTCAGCCGGCCTTTCTTCATTACGGCGTCAGGGACAGCCTGCCGCCGGTTGCATTCGATGAGGAGAAGACGCTTCAGCATGTCAGGGCGGTCATCGCATTATTGTTTGACCCGTCAAACAGTTTTGATACATATGTCAAATTTGATTTTGCAACAAAATCAACACGGTTTGTAAAGGACCTTTTCCGCTGCAAAACATTTCACGCGCTGGCCGGCCTGGTGGAAAATGAGCGGAAAAAAGAACTGCTGCTGGAAAAAAAGAGCACGAGAATACCTAAAAAAAAGAATACGATCAAAAACGGACTTTTGATCGGCGGCATAGCCGTCCTTATTCCTCTTCTTATTTTGACGATTTATGCATTCTTCATTCAGCTCCCACGGGAGAGCCTTTTCGAGCAAGGCCATGAGTTTTTCCTGCAGAACCGCTACAGCGATGTTGTGACGGTCTTAAGTCCGGTTGCCTATAATCATATGCCGAATGTTGTCCGTTATGAATTGGCCGTTTCTTATGTGAAAAACGAACCGCTGACGGATACGCAGCACACCAATATTTTGAATAACCTGACCCTCCAAAGCAACACGCTCTACTATCAGTACTGGATTCAGGTCGGACGCGGCGATACGGCCGGTGCGCTGAATACGGCGAAATCGCTCAATGACCGTACGCTGACGGCTTACGCACTAATTAAAGAAAAACTGGCGGTTCAGAACAATATGTCGATGAGCGGCAGTGCCAAGGCACAGCAGCTGCAGACGATTAATTCCGAACTGTCCCAGTATAAGGATATAACGCAAGGGCAGAAAAGTACGTCGGGAAGCAGCACTTCAGGGAGCGGGAGCAGTTCCGCGAACGTTTCTGCCGCCGGCAGCAGCCAGCAGGGCGCAAGCACGCAAAGCGGAACGTCATCGCCGAACCAGCCGGCGAAGAATCAAAAAAGCACGCAGAATACACAAAGCAGCGGCGGATCATCCGGCAAGACGCAGACCGGCAGCCATTAGCTTCAGGCAAGGGCATCGGGTCTGAAAAATGAAAATTTGCTGAAAGGAGGAGGAAGCCCTTTGGAAAGGCTATGGCTTTTTACAAAAGAACACTATCAGCTGATTAACCTGCAGCTTTTTCATAAGAAAGACGTGGTTATCGGCGACGAATTGAAAGATACGATCACCATTCCGGTCCGATTCAGCCAAAAAATGACGGTGAAGTGGGATGGCGGGGAAAAAATGTGGATGCTGATCAATCAGGACTCACGGTCGTACCTGACTGCCGATCGCCGCGAGATTGTCCGCAATGAAGCGGATGAGCGGCTGGAGCTGGTCTATCAGAATGCGGATCCGGAATCCGCCGGCTATTACATCGGGCACAGACTTCAAGTGTCGGCTGCCGGGGAAGGTGCTGATTTTTCCTTCCCGCAGTATGAAGGCGAAGCCGGTTTTCTTTTGATCAGAGAGAGGGACAGATGGCGTGCACGGCCGGATTCCGAAATCCGTCCCGTGTTTGTCAACGGGGAAAGGGTACACGGCAGTGCGCTTTTACAGACAGGCGACGTCGTTTCATGGGGATTGAACGAATGGACGCTGAAGTCGCCGGATTTAATCGTCCTGACTTCGGGAGAAGCCTGTCAGACAGAGCTTGTCCCCGCCCGCAGCCCGCAGACCCTGTTAGCTGAAAAGTATCCGAACTATCAGAGGATGCCGAGACTCATCTATGAACGCCCGAAGGTCAAAGTCAAGTTTTCCTGGCCGGCGGATTTGGAGAAAAACGGCCGCCATAATCTGTGGATAACGATTCTGCCGCCTCTTGTTATGCTCATCGTGATGTCGATCGTGCTGATTGTTCAGCCAACCGGCATTTATATGCTCCTCTCGATCGTCATGTTTCTTTCGACAATCTTCACGTCCGGTTATCAATATATGAGAGAATCGAAGCACGCGAAGGAGCATCAGAAAGAACGGAAGGCCAACTATACCGGCTACCTTCGGGAAAAGCGGGAAGAACTGAATCGGCTGTACGAAAAGCAGAGATCTGTGCTGCGTTACCAGTTCCCGGACAGCGCTAAGCTGAAAGAACTTGCCTTCCGGCTGAGCCCGCGGATCTGGGAGCGCAGCCGGACAGACGATGATTTTCTGGAAATGAGGCTGGGCAGCACGACTCTGCCTGCTGATTATGAAATTCAGGGCAGCGATCAGGAGCTTTCCAACCGCTCGTTTGACGAACTTTATCTGGAAGCGAAGACGATTGTGGATCACTATCGCCGGGTTGACGATGTGCCGCTGACCATCCGGCTGCTGGACGGGCCGGTCGGGATTGTCGGAAAACATTCGATCATCCGCAAGGCCGTCCAGCAGATGATGCTGCAGCTGGCTTTTTTTCACAGCTACCATGACCTGCGTTTTGTTGTTTTTTTTGATGAAGAGGAGTACGCGGAATGGGCCTGGCTGAAATGGCTGCCGCATCTGAAAAGCCTGAGCACCCGGGGACGGAACATGATCTACAGCGAGCAGACGAGGGATCTGCTGCTCTCGGGTATCTATGAGCTGCTGAAAGAGCGGCAGCATACGGAAAATAAGGAAAAGAGACTTTTTTTGCCGCATATCGTCTTTATCGTCGCGTCGGACCGGCTGATTCACGAACATGAAATCGTGGAGTTCCTCAACAAGGATTTTACGGAGATCGGAGCCGGTTCCATTTTTCTGGCCAACAGCAAAGATGATCTGAATGAGAACGTGAATACGGTCGTCCGCTGTGTAAACGAGCATGAGGGAGACGTGATGATTCTGGACAAAGTGGCGAACGGTCAGAAGTTCAAGCTGGATCCGTTTACTAAAGACGGAAATGAACGGTTTTCCCGTTTTCTGGCTTCGCTCAAGCACACGACCCGATTCACCAATTCGATTCCGGGAAGTGTATCCTTTCTGGAAATGATGCATGCGGAGGACGTCGGCGATCTGCAAATCCGCCGGCGCTGGGCCGAACACGACCCGATTCAGTCGCTTGCCGTGCCGATCGGCCTGCGCGGCAGGAATGATCGGCTGGAACTGAACCTTCATGAAAAGGCGCACGGACCGCACGGGCTGCTGGCGGGTACGACGGGATCCGGAAAAAGCGAGCTGCTGCAGTCTTACATTCTGTCGCTGGCTGTCAATTTTCATCCGTATGATGTGGCCTTCCTTTTGATCGACTTCAAGGGCGGCGGCATGGCCCGGCTTTTTGAAAAACTGCCGCATCTGCTCGGAACGATGACAAATATCAACGATGAAAAGAACTTCAGCGAACGGGCGCTGGCAGCGGTGAAAAGTGAATCGCGCCGGCGGCAGAAGCTGTTTTCCCAATATAACATTAATCATATTGACGACTATAAGCTGCTGTATAAGCAGGGGAAAGTCCAGGTGCCGATGCCTCACCTGTTCATTATTTCCGATGAGTTTGCGGAACTTAAGAAGGAGGAGCCGGACTTTATCCGCGAGCTGGTGACGACAGCGCGGATCGGCCGCAGCCTGGGGATTCACCTGATTCTGGCGACGCAGAAGCCTGCCGGAGTCGTGGATGATCAGATCCGCAGCAACTCGCGGTTTAAAATAGCCCTGCGCGTGCAGGATGCGGCCGACAGCAATGACATACTGGGCAACAGCGACGCGGCTGAATTGAAACAGGTCGGCCGCGGCTACCTGCAGGTCGGAAACAACGAGATGTATGAACTTTTTCAGTCCGCCTGGAGCGGGGCGCCTTATGAGAAAAATATCTATACATCCGAGGATGACGTCTTCTATGTCAAGGACACCGGCCTGTATCCGATTTCCGAGGTGCACGCGAAATCGCAGGTCCAGGCGAAAAAGGAAACGGAGCTTGAAGCAGTCGTGCAGGCAATCGCCGGGCTTTGCGCCGAGATGGGCCTGAAACGGCTGCCGAGTCCGTGGCTTGCGCCGCTGCCTGTTCATCTTGTCCGGCCGGCAGCATTAAAAGAAGAAGGCGATCTGTACGCCGTCGGCCTGGCGGACCATCCGGAAACGCAGAAACAGACGCCCGTATACCTGCACCTGCAAAAAGCGAAAAATATGGCGATATTCGGTGCGTCCGGGTTTGGGAAAACGACCACTATTTCCTCTTATCTGCTGGCGGCCGCCAGGCGCTATTCAGCGGACGACGTGCAATTTTATCTGTTCGATTTCGGCAGCGGCGGCCTGCTGCCTCTTAAGAAGCTTCACCATACCGGCGATTACTTCCGGCTTGATGAAGAGGAAAAGACCGGGAAGTTCGCCAAATGGCTGAATCAGGAAATTCAGCGGCGCAAAGATCTGCTGCGTCGCACGGGCGTGCCGAATGTCGAACTCTACAACGGGCAGGGGACGGAAAAACTGCCGTACCTGAAAATAATCGTCGACAATTTTGAAGCACTGAGAGAGGAAGCGTCCGAATTGGAGGAATCCTTCATCCGCTGGGCTCGGGAGGGCGGCAGCCTCGGTTTCCAGTTCATCCTGTCCGTCTCGCGCGCCAACGGTATTCGGCCGAATCTGCTGACCAGTCTGCCCGTCCGCCTGTCTCATTATATGGTGGATCAATCGGAATTCTATACAATATTCAGCGGCTCAGTCAAGAAAACGGTTGATGCCATCCCCGGACGTGCTCTGATCATGACGGAAGAGCTGGAGAGCATCCAGGCCTATCTGCTGTTCGAAGCCGGCACGGCCGGTGCGCAGCTGAAGGCAGTACGGGAAGAAGTTGATGCATGCAACCGGATTCATCCGGAGAGCGGGACGATCTACCGTGTGCCGATGCTGCCGGAAACTTTGGAAGTCTCTCAATTCCTTCAGGATAAAAAAATGCAGGCGGACCGTATTTACCTCGGTCTGGATGCGGAATCCGTCGAACCGCTCGGCATTTCCGGCCGGCAATTGACTACCTTCATGATTGTCGGCGACCCGGGCAAGGGCAAGACCAATGCAATCCGGCTCTTTCTCAAGCAGATCGCGCGTTCCGGCCGGACAGTGATCGCAGTCAGCGATTCCGAGGAACTGGCCTTTGCCAAGGCGGCCGAACGCCATGGCTGGATGTATCTGGAAGATGCCGCATCGATTGAGCTGTATGCCGATCAGCTGGAGAATGCGTTTGCTGCGAGGGAAAGGGAAGTCAGGGAAAAAATGCTGGAAACGGGGCAGACGCGTGCGGAAATCGCAGAGGCCTATTCCCCCTATTATTTATTAATTGACGGTCTGGACACATTTCTCCGCAGGATAGACAGCCGTTTGCAGACAAGAATCGTTCAACTGATCAAGCGTTTTGCCTCGCTCGGCTTTTACGTGATTGCTGCCGGCAATCAGACGGAATGGAAGGGCTATGATCCGATCGTTGCCGAACTGAAGAATACAAAGGACGCGCTCCTGCTCATTCGGAAAAGCGATCAGTCCCTATTTACATTGCCTTTTGCGAACAAGGAACCCGTGCTTGAGACCGGATTCGGTTATTTGCTGCATCAGGGACAGGACCGCCGCGTGATGATCCCGCGGACGGACGCGCCCGCCTTTGATACAGCGAACAGATGAAATTTTGAAAATAAACGGTCGCATCGCGATTTCATTAAAAAGGAGCTCTTCAGGATGGACGAGAATAGAAAAAGCCGCTGGATAAAATGGGGGTCGCTGATTCTCGCTTTTGTGCTCATCGTCGGCATTTCGGCCGCGCTGCCGCGCTACCTGACGCCGTCGCCGCAGCAGCCTGCCGTGAAGAAGGGAAAGGCGGCGCAGACAATCGTGCCTTCCGTGCCGAAAACCGGCCATATCGCGCTGGTCAATGAGGATCAGGGTGCCGATTTCAACGGCCAGAAACTGGATCTCGGCAATCAGATCGTGCCGCTCTTTTCCGATCAGGACAATTATCAGTGGGAAACCGTCGACCGCAGTGTCGCCGACAGCGGATTAAGTCAAGGCAGCTATCAGGCTGTTTTCTATATTCCTTCGAATTTCACTAAGAATATCCTGACATTTGAGAATCAAAAGCCAAGCACGGCAATCATTTCCTATCGGGCGGATCCGAAACTGACCGCCGCAGACGCCGCGAAAGTCCAGACCGAGTTTGAAAAGGTCAGGGGGACCCTGAACCAGCAGTTTTCCAAAATATACTGGCGGTTCATTTCAGACCGGATCAATTACATAAACGGAAATTTTGCGGGCGTCCTGCAGAAGGAACAGCAGTACCTGCAGGCCATGTCCGATTTTTATAAACCGTCGTCCCTGAATATGGCGCAGATCTTTAACACGCAGCTGGACGAAATCAATCAGCTGCTTGCCGAAACCGGCCAGGCGGAAAAAACGACGGCCGGCAAACAGCTGACGCTGACCGATACAAAGGCACAAATCAGCCGGCAGCTGGACGCACTGAACACATTCAATGACCAGCTCAAGAAACAGATTCAGACGATGGATCAGACGCGAATGGAAAATGAGAAACTGGTAACGGATGCCTCGACCAAAACTCAGACCAGTCTGAACGATATGCTTGCCCAGTATCAGCAGGGAGTGTCCGGTTTAGGAAATCAAACGGCTGGAGCAGGGGATCTTTCTCTAACGCCGGAACTTACTCAGCTGGATCAATTGAACAGTTATTTTACGGACGGGACACAGCTGTTTAATAACTTTCAGAATTTAGGTCAAGATAACGAAGATCAAATCACGGCTGTCTTTAATGGCACGAAAACATATACTCAAAATATATACCGGCAAATAGCTCTTGATACTTTCCGTCAGGTTACTAATAATCTGGCAGGCCAGATTCTGTCGAACGGAGAAAATAAATTGAGTGACGCGAAGACAGCCCTGGAGCAAACAGGCGTTTCATCCGGGAGCGGAACGGGCAGTTCTGCAGGCGATTCGACCGGGGCCGGTACGGGAAGCCCGACAAACGGATCGACCGGGAATGGGACGGGCAGTTCTGCAGGCGATTCAACCGGTACGGGAAGCCCGACAGGCGGATCGGCTGGGAATGGGACAGGCAGTTCGACAGACAATCCATCTAATAATGATCAAGCGGCATATGATAAAGTCGTCAAGGCGATTACGGATTTACAGACTGAAATTACAAAAAATACGACATATGCAAGCATTCCCGATTTTTCTTCAATTACAGCCACAATTAATGGAATAGATTTCTCCGGCGGTACAACCTACTCGGAAGACAATCTATTGAACTATTACAAGACACTGAGTGCAGTTGCTGATGGTATGGACATTTATGTTCAATTGAACGGCAGCGATATGCAATCCGCATTTGATAACAATACGACGAGTGATGCCATCAACACGGATGAAAAAGTTCAAAATGATCTCACAAATCTTAATGTTCAGTATGATAATGCTAAAAAATTGGGTCAGGCACTTGACAGCAATGCAAGTGCCGTAAACGGAACCGTCTCGGGGCTGAACACAGATCTGGGACAGTTGAATAACGCAACCGGATCGATTACCGGATCCATTAAAAGCAAGGACGGAGTCATTCAAAATTTTTACAGCGTGACACAGCAGCAAAAAGCAGATCTGCAAACAGCGGAGAATGTGCTGGCGAATAACATGGCCAACACGCAGCAACTGACGGCGGACATTATCAAGCCGCTTCAGACTTCCAATCCGGACATCAGCATTGCCGATACCGGCAGCGGCATCGCCGTGACGCTTCAGGATAATAATTTTGATCAGCTGAATATGATTGATCAGGGCATCCAGAACATCTCAGACAATGAAACGCTGATTCTGAAGGATTCAAAAGACGTGCAGTCGATGGTCAACGGCGTTCAGGGCAGCGCCGGCCGGCTGAGCAACTCATGGGGGCAGAATGTCACGGCGACCGCTGAGCTGAAAAACGCGGTTGCTCAGACGCTCGGCAATACGGGCGAGCCCGGCAACCGCAATCAGAATGTTTACCAGCAGCTGTCGAGTCCGGTCGGTCTCGCCGGACTGGCTGCCGGGAATGTGAACAACGTTTCACCCGGCCCGGCTCAGCAATCGGCGGCGGCCGACAGCAGTACACCTGCGTCTCCCGTTCAGCAGCCTTTTCTTACCCTGCTTGCCGTGCTGATCGCCAGTATTTTGACCGGTTATTTCAGCTATCATTACCGCAGCCTGGGCAAGATGACGAACGGACTGATTACGACTCTGCTCGCACTGATCAGTTCCGCCGCCATCATCTACTACGGCGCGGTGCAGTACGGGCTGACCGGTGCGGCGACGATCATGTGGAGCGTCTTCACATTCGGGCTGATCGCGCTTATGTCCGCATGGATCGGGGAGGCTTACCGGCTGTCTGAGATTGCCGGCGTTCTGCTTACATCGGCGCTGGTCGTTTTCTTTACGCTGCCTTTGCTGAAAAACAGCATGGACGGTTTCGCTTTTCAGAATCCGGCCGCCGACGTGTACCTCTCGATCGCAAACAGTCAGGGCTATCTTCCGTTCCTGAAAGGGATTCTGGCAATTGCACTTTTGACGGTTCCGGTATTTGCCGTGATCGGAACGAGAGCGATCATACGCCACGTAAGAGAGGAGAAGGCGCATGAGACTGAAATTTTTTAAAATGCTGCTGCCGGCGAGTGCTGTCCTGCTGTCATTTATTGTTGTTTCCGGCTACGGGAATGAAAATATCAGGCAGGACAAGGTCACGCCGAACCGTCTCAGCAAACCGCAGACGCAGATCAACCCGAGCGAGATCGATGTGACAATCGACGGGCCCTACCGGAAAATACCGGCGGAGGTCAGAAAACTGACATTTACTGAGCCACGCCAAAGAGATAACCTTGTCAAGAATCTGTTTTTGACGCCGGATAAAAATCAGAAAGCGGACGTTAAAACAGCGGCCGCCAAGCTGTTTAAATGATATAGGGAAAACGGAGATGAGGAGGCGTTCCATTGGGAGAATCAATATGGGATTCGATCGGCAATTTTTTGGGAATCGGCGTGACGGATGCCGAGCGCAAGCGCGCGAAATATGATCAGCTTCGCCAGCAATTAGATGCTTATATCAGCCGGGCGGAAGACGATCTTCATCAGATCTCCGGGCATACAGGCAGCTACATGGGCGTACATCCTGTGCCGAAAACCAAGATCCCGGGAATCGAATTCAGTGCCGCGCGGGAAAGGACGGACGAGCGGCTGCAGGCGAAACTGCATACTTTGAGGACAAAACTGGATGAGGCGAAGGAAGCCAGAGCGGGGGCGGAAAGGGCCTATGCTCATTACAAATATTTAGCCGCGGAAGAAGACAAGAAGAAGGGGTGACATAAAACGATGGGAAAAGCCGGCAATAATCAAGTGGAAATCAGAGGTCCGCAACTGGGAGAAGCGATAAAATGCATGAAAACGATCGACGCCGCGCTGCACACCGCACTTTCGCAGGGTGAGGCACTGAAGTCGGATATTGACGGACAGCCCGACTGGACTGGGAAAAATAAACTGGCTTTTTCAGCCTTCATGGATATTCTGCTGCAGTATCAGCGCCAAGTCACGAAGATTGCTTCGCAGCATGCAGCGTCCCTCCAGTCTCTGCAAAAAGATATTGCCGCTTTTTCCGGAACGGATGAAGTGTCGAAAATAAAGGGGCTGTGAATATGGGAGATCAACGGCTGACGCTTGACGGACTGACACCGGCCGAGCTCTATGTGCTCGGAACGGCTGCGGATGTGCATGATTTATTCGGCCTTCCGGAACAGGAACTGCTGGCGATGCTTGATATGAAGATTTTTATCAAGGCCAAAAGATCGCTGCAGAGGAAGAAGATCCTGACGGATGCGGGCGGGCTGACTGAGCAGGCGGTTTTACTCATTGAAATGCTGAAAATCTATGCGGACAGTCCGGCCTATGTCCGGATCAACGATCAGATGGCGGCGTTCAGAAAAGAGAGGAGCAGGGATCTGATTGTGCTGACCGAGCAGGAACCGTGGCGCAGTTACCGGCTGGAGATCCTGCCGAAAAGCCTGCTTGTTACCGGGCTTTTTCAGGCGCATCCCTTCCTGAACCGCAAACCGACTGAGGAAGAACAGCGGTTTTTACTGAAGGAAATCACAGCCGAGGAAAAAAAGCTGTGGGCATCCATCTCTGTGAATCAAACCGATCTTTTAGCGATGGAATGGATGCCGAAGGAAAAATCGGGCTATCTGAGGCCCTATTCCCACTTTCTCTATGTACCGGTTGAAAATCAGCTCTTCCGGACAGATGTTGTCAGCCAGAAGACACGAAAGGCCAGCCTGTTTTATCTCTACAAGGAGCTGTTTGACTGGCTGGACATTCCTTACGGACAGGAGGCGCATGCCCGATGACGATGATGGCGGAAGGCGGGGGCGGAGAGATCTCCCTGAATCCCGATGAACTGCAGCGCTTTGCCGAACGGGCCCAGTCGATCGGCGGTCTTTTTCAAAATCGGATCCGGCCGGAGATCGAACGGCTGAGCGGTCTCGGATATTATACTCAGGGAGAGGCTGCCGACGCGTTTGCCCACTACCGGCAGGCGCTGGAGAAAATGATGGATGTCGGCGACTTCTACTATCGGGCGGCGCAGATACTGGCGCTCGTAGCGGAAATCATGAGCGGCCAGGACGAGGCGCTGGCCGCCGCAATCAATGAAGGGCGGTGACGGAAAGCATGGGAGAGGATGTTTCCTACCGGAGCGCTTCATGGGACGACATGGGCCGGGCGATCGCTCAAATTTCAGGCTGGGGCGGCGCGCTGGAGCGCATGCGCCAGGTGGACCGGACCCTTCAGCAGATCCAGAAGGCGATCGACGATCTGGACGAGGACCGGCGCCTCTGGTTTTCGTACAAAAGCCAGGCTGGGGCGCTCGACAAACTGGGCCAGGACTACCGGAAGTTGGGCACGTTTACGGGTGAAGCAGGCGACGCGGTTAACCGCCAGATCGATGATCCCTTTTACAAGCAGATGGACGCCTTTGCCGCGGAAATGGCGCAGGTTTCGATCAGCCAGTATCACACCCGGAACACGCTGAACGTTAAGGAATACCAAGCAGCCAGTCCGCTCGCCTCCGTCGCCGCCTATGAGCCAGTGACGAAACAGTCGATTACGTTCGACGATCTCTTTAACAGCAGCAGCCTGATGGCTGCCTCGCTGAAAAAGGAATACGAGTCCTACCGGGCCGCGGCCGGAAAACAGGCGGGAGACGTGACTTTCGACCAGTACAAAGAGAGCATCCAGTACAGCCGCGGCTTCGACTACCAATCGATCAAAGACAAGCAGATGGACCAGGAGTTCTGGGTGAACCTCGGCATCGGAGCGGCGGTTGTCATCCTGACGATCGCCTGCCCGCCGGCCGGGATCGCCGCGGGTGCCGCCTATGGGGCGATGCAGCTGGCCGATGCGGCCACCGGAACGAGCCTGATCTCCGGGCGGAAACTGAGCGCGGAAGAGCGGGTCACGGAGGGCGTCTTCGGCGTGCTGGACGTGATCCCCGCTTTCAAGGCCGCCGGTGCTTTCAGCGCAATCGGCCGTCTAGGTACAAAGGGCGTGACGACTCTGGGCGACCTGACGAAAACGATGGGCCGGGCATCCGGAAGGCGGCTGATCCAGCTGAAACAGATCAGCCGTGCAGGGATAGACAGCGTGAAACAAGCCGCGGCCAACGCGGGAGACCGGCTTTCCCTGAGCGGCCTGCAGCCGGAGTTTGCCGGGGCTCCGGGGGTTGGCGGTGCAGGCGGCGGAGAGAGCTTGATTCAGAATGTCAAAAGCACATTCCGGCAAATGGCGTCTAAGGAAGGTGTCAATCCCCAGATCAATTATAGTAAAATAGAGGATGTTCAGGGGGCTGAGAAAGCTAGTACTACAGTAGATAATATTTTACGAAAAACAAAGTGTACAAATTCGGATTTACAGGTTTATTTAAAGAGTATTAATAGTGATTTAGCAGATGAATATTTAAAGATGGGAAAATGGCCAGAGAAAGTACAAATTCCTAAGTCACCAGAAGTATTAAAACCTAATGGCAGGATTGATTGGTCACAGGTACCAAACGATGGATTTAAACTTAATGAAAAAGGGAATCCCATCAAAAAGCCTTATATACCTAAAGTTGGAGAAGTCATTGATAGATATGGTCCGGCTGACGGGAGATTTACTTCGCCAGTTATTGATGGAAAACCATACTCTTATGAACAACGCTCATTACCTTATTTGGAAGATGAGTCGAAATATCATCAATATAAAATTACTAGAGACTTTAATAATATTAAATCGTATATAGAGAATTGTTCAAATGAAAAACTAAAAGCTGCTATTGAAGGATATATGTCAAAATATTCATTAACAGTTGATGATTTAGTTATTGAAAAGGGAGAAATAGCTCCGGGTTTTGGCTCGATAGGAGGCGGGATACAATATCAATTACCTTTGCCTATAAAAATGTTAGAGAATTTGGGTATGATAGAAAAATTATTTTGATCCATACAAGGGGGAAAAGAGAATGAATGTAGAAGAAACAAAAATGATCATTCAAAAAGAAGGCCTGAAGAACTATTGCTTTTTTTGCGATAGATCTCCAAACGAGAGAGAGGTAGTTATTCAAAAATCAGGGAAAAAATGGGCAGTGTATACGTGTGATGAGAGAGCAGCTAAGATAGGAGAGCAAATATATAATAATGAAAGTGATGCATTAGAAGATTTCGTTAAAAGATTAAGGGGAGACAAATTAGTCAGAGAATATTATGGCGATTCGCTATAAATGTTTAGAATTGTTTATTAGCAATAAGTGGACGATTTGGGGAAGCCTGATAGGTTTAGATCATAGCTTACAAAAATAAATTGATTTTCTACTTAATTCAACGAGAAACTACCTAATAGATTATTTGTAAATAACATTAAATACGACTCTCTACATTATCTTGGCTAAAGCCTCACGAAAGCAGTGATATTGACAGCACTTTAATCATCTATGCATGCTATCTTGCCAGTTTCCGATAGTACTGGAGTTCACGTGCCAATCATTCTTTTGGTGCGTTTTTATTTACATTAATATCGGCCGGAGACGCGATTAGCTAACCACAATGTAGGTAAATGGACACGGAATTCTGGGCCAATCTCGCCATCACAGCAGGCATCATCATCCATCATCATCCCCGCCATCGCCGGCCGGGATCGCCGCGGGTGCCGCTTACGGGGCGATGCAGTTGGCCGACCGGCCACCGGGACGAGCCTGATCTCCGGGCGGAAGCTGAGCACGGAAGAACGGGTCACAGAAGGCGTCTTCGGCGTGCTGGACGTGATCCCCGCTTTCAAGGCCGCCGGCGCTTTCAGCATGATCGGCAGGATGGGCACAAGGGACGTTACGCCCCTGGACGACCTGACGAAAACGATGGGCCAGGCGTCCGGAAGGCGGCTGATCCAGCTGAAACAGATCAGCCGTGCAGGGATAGACAGCGTGAAACAAGCCGCGGCCAACGCGGGAGACCGGCTTTCCCTGAGCGGCCTGCAGCCGGAGTTTGCCGGGGCTTCGGGGGTTGGTGCAGGCGGCAGAGAGAGTCTGATTCAGGATGTCAAAAGCATACTCAGGAAGTCAGTTATAGTAAGATAGAGGATGTTCAGGGTGCTAAGGGAACTGGTAAAGCTGTAGACGACATTATACGTGATGGTAGTCATATTGATAAGTTAGGACACCTAAAACCAAATAGTAAATATCAAACAGGTGAATATGAATATCTTTATGAAACAGATGGGTTAGGTCGATTAACTGATTTTAATGCAGATGAGTTGCAACTAACTACAAGAGAAGATAGACTTCCACACAATTCTAATACAGCTGGCAAGCAACCAGGAGATCATGCAGGACACATAGCAGGAGATAGGTTTGGTGGCTCTCCGGATTTAGATAATATGGTTTCACAGTCTAGCAAAGTAAATTTGAGCAAGTATAAGAAAATAGAGAATCAGCGGGCTAAGGCGCTGGAAGAAGGTAAAAAAGTGTCGGTTAATGTAAAAGTTAATTATAAAGATACTAGCCTAAGGCCAGATAGTTTTGATGTGGAGTATACAATTGATGGCATTTTTGATTCTATAACCATCAAAAATTAAATGTAAAGAGGTGGTAGATATGAAACAATTTGAGGACTATTTTGCTGAATTACAAACAGACATGGTATCAATTTCGTTGGAGTATGTAAATAACAAAGTGGACAATATATATATATATTGTTCTTATGAACCAGAAGCATATTATTTTAATGTGTTTTACAGAATTAATGGACAATTAGTTCATAAACATGAGTTAAATAATATTTCGAAAGAAGAATATGATATTTCTATTGAAAGGCAAAAAGCTTTAATGAAAATTGGAAGAGAAGATTTAGAAAGAATTCATGATATATGTAAAGAATATAAAAGAGAAATGCCAGCTGAAATGAAACTGTACTACGATGTCAAATTGAATAAATTACAAGGTAAATATCAATATGATTTGGTGTATTCTCAGACGGAAGATTTATTGCCCAATGATATTTTTAATAGTTGGTTTGAAGAAATTAGGGCAAATCAAAAAATTTGAATAGTTTTATAACTGATTAGAAAAATGTAAGCTTTCCACAATGGAAATGTTTGCTCGTGCTTTTTAGTAAGGTATGCAATCTTCAAAATATCAAGGTTATAAGAATTATAGTAATATAGCTCGCCAGTTAAGACGGTCACGGGTATAATGAACCCAAAGTTTTGGACAAAAATGAAGAAATGGTAAAGTGAATTTATAAAAAGGGAATCATATTCTAACAACCCTTTAAAGCTAAAACTTCACTCGAGATCCTGAAGGCGGAACAATATTTAAACGAATTGTTGTCCAAATACGGAGTCCGTGTCAATCAACTAAATCGTGGGAAAAAGATAGCCTTGAAACGGTTGCCTAACTGCGATCATTAATAGATATTTAATCGGATATCCAGATAATCCCATTTAATTTGTATAAAGAAACACCGTTCTTTTTTTTAATGACCTCTCAAACGTAATGCCTTTAACAATTGAGTGAATGAAATAATTTAGAGCATCTTATTGTCTATTGTGATGATAGGTGCTTTTTTCATTTGCACGCTTCATCGGTAAAGATCAACTGTCATATCGATCGTTCCTACCACATCAAAGTGAATGACTCTTTTAATTTCAATAATACGTCCTTAAACTAAAAATCATGAAGGTCGACTAAAGCACAATCCTAAGACTCCCAGGGGAACCTCGGCATCGGAGCAGCGGTTGTCATCCTGACGATCGCCTGCCCGCCGGCCGGGATCGCGGCGGGTGCCGCCTACGGGGCGATGCAGCTGGCCGACCGGCCACCGGGACGAGCCTGATCTCCGGGCGGAAGCTGAGCACGGAAGAGCGGGTCACGGAAGGCGTCTTCGGCGTGCTGGACGTGATCCCCGCTTTCAAGGCCGCCGGCGGCGCTTTCAGTGCGATCGGCCGGATGGGCACAAAGGGCGTGACGACCCTGTGCGATCTGACGAAAACGATGGGCCGGGCATCCGGAAGGCGGCTGATCCAGCTGAAACAGATCAGCCGTGCAGGGATAGACAGCGTGAAACAAGCCGCGGCCAACGCGGGAGACCGGCTTTCCCTGAGCGGCCTGCAGCCGGAGTTTGCCGGCGCTTCGGGGGTTGGCGGTGCAGGCGGCGGGGAGAGTCTGACTCAGAATGTCAAAAACACATTCCGGCAGATGGCATCTAAGGAAAGTGTCAATCCCCAGATCAATTATAGTAAAATAGAGGATGTTCAGGGGGAAAGTGGAGCTAGCGTAACGGGTAAGTTAGACTCAAATTTGGTAAGGAGTTACATTAGAGATATTGAGGCAAAAACAGGAAGGAAGTTGCCCCAAAATCAAATCGATGAACTAAAAAATGCATTAAGAAACAATCAATATATAAAAAAAACACCTGCTGAAACAAGAAAACTTAGAAGAGATTTTAATAAGATAAAAAATAAATTAATCTCAGAATGGGAAACTCAGACAGACCAAAAATGGCCAACATATTCAGAGGATGTAATCTCGGGGAAAACAGGAAAAATTATTAGAAGTAAAGGAGACCAATATGATGCTCATCATATAATTGAAAACACATATGGTGGAGACAGTACCTGGTGGAACATTCATCCCGCAAAATTTCCTGACGAACATCAGTTGGGTATTCATGGGAAGGATTCACCTGCTACTGTACTATTTAAAGGAGATGATAAAAGATGAAATTTGATTTTTTAAAAAAGGATCCTGATAATCGATTTTTTCCAGTTTCTAAAGAAGAAATAGGCGATGTTGAAAAAGAACTAAATTTGAAAATTCCGAGTGAATTAGTACAATTTTATAATGAGATCGGGTACGGATTTATTAAGAGTTCAAGCAATAATATAAATCGATTAATGGATCCTCTCTCATTAAGAGATTTCCGATTGAGAGAAAATGATTTTGAATTATATCCGGATATTGAAGCATATGAAGAATTAGAAGATGGTAAGTTAGTTTTTTTTGAAGCTAACGAAAGTACATTGATGTTAATAAGCTTTAGTAATGAAGATTGTGGGGCGATTTATTATGATGAGTATAAGATCGCTGATTCCTTGACCGAATTTTTAGAAAAACTAACTAAAAATGATTGTTATTATATGGATATAGTTGATTGAATAGTACTTCCATTACCCACAGATACACTTCTTGAAAAAGAAGAAAAAATGTGGAGAGTAGCTCTTCCAAAAAGCTATAAAGATTTTTTAAAAAAATACAATGGGGGTACCCCTGAGCATAAGTCTTTTTATACTCAAAATCATTTTTATGCGATAGATAGATAGATTTTTATGTGTTTTAGAAGAAACAGAAAACAATGAGTTTGGCATGTATGATATCGATGTGACTTTAACTCGTATCGAGGAGCGCCTTACAGATAATGAGGATCTGATTGGAGTAGATTTACTGCCAATTGCGATACTGTTTGCTGGGGATTATCTATGCCTGGATTATAGGATCTCAAAAAATCATCCAACTGTTTGTGTATGGGACCACGAAGAATCAGGAGAGTTGGATCCTATGATTTATTTCACTGCTAAAAGCCTCGAAGAATTCATAGGCATGCTATCGTAATTGCTCAACTTTCGCACACTGGTTTGAGTGGGTGAGCTTTGATTAGGTAAGGTTACTATCCATTTCGTAAGTTCGCTTTTTATATAAACTGTCTACTAATTTAATTAGCGAGAATCAAGTCATTAGTTTAGAAGATTTGAATTATGCGATTGATCAGAAAGTCGTATGATCGGTCTGAGAAAGGCTGACAACCCCCCGGCTGCCCTTAATAAAAAGCTCAGAGAATCCCGTCTCATACCACAAATCCGAATGATTTTCTGTTTAGTCGAGATGCGGTCGGAACCAAAACAGCCGGTCAGTCCCTTAAATCCTTACTAGTAGATCGATTCAAAATTAGTGTTTATATAGATGGTTTATGGTATCCTTGAAACAAGAAGATTCTGGGGAGAGGATACGATGCCATTCAAACGCCAAAAAGCAGCACTGCTGCTGACTCAAGA
>NZ_JARAJZ010000010.1 GCF_028765345.1 Sporolactobacillus sp. CQH2019 | reverse complement strand
GGCGTCCGGCTGCCCCACTGGCGGAACTGCTTCAGTTCCTCAAGCGGCAGCCCGTAGCCGAACAGGTGCAGCAGGCTGTAGAGCAGCATCGAGCCGTGGCCCGCCGACAGGACGAAGCGGTCGCGGTTGAACCAGTTCGGATGCGCCGGATTATGGTTCATCACTTTCGCCCAAAGGGTATAGGCCATCGGCGCCGCCCCCATCGGCAGCCCCGGATGGCCGGAGTTTGCTTTCTCGATCGCGTCGATCGACAGCGTGCGAATCGTATCAATGGATAATTGTTCAATCTGTGTGGTCATACATCTGCATCTCCTTTAAACAGTCGTCCATCAGTCGTCGGGTGGACCCTTTCCGACAAACGGCCTGTCCATCCATCATGACCGTTTATCGTGCAAAAACGAAGTTCACGTCCCGTAGCCCGTTTTACCGGCCCATTCGGCGGGCGTTCATTCCGTTAAAATGGAAAAACCCAGTTTCTTAATATCCTGATTAAAGCCGATCACCGTGTCCAGCGATAACTGCTCCGGCGTCTTGCCGACCCTCTTCAGCTTTTCAATGACGGCGGGCGGGCAGGTGATGATGTCCACCCCGAGCCGGTCGGCCTCATAGACGTTGAACACTTCCCGAGTGCTGGCCCAAAGCAGCTTCGCTCCCTTTTTCGTCCGGCAGATCCCGACGGCTTTCTTCATATAAGGAATCGGGTCCGCCCCCGAGTCGGCGATCCGCCCGGCAAAGACGGAGACAATATTTTCAACGTCCGGATTGAGCGCCGCGACCGTCTCTTCCACCTGTTTCGTCGTGAAGATCGCCGTGACGTTGAGCGAATAGCCTTGGTCCTCCAGCTTCTGAATCAGCGGCACGGACGATTCGCCCTTCGTATTCGTAATCGGGATTTTGATGAAGACGTTTTTCCCCAGTGCATGGATTTTTTCCGCTTCTTTCTCCATCGTTGCGAAGTCATCGGCGAACACTTCGAAGGAAAGCGGGAGATCCGGGATCGCCCGGACCACTTTCGCGGCGAATGCGACATAGTCCGTCACGCCGGCTTTCTTCATTAAACTCGGGTTGGTTGTGAATCCGGAGACAAAACCGGTCCGGTAAGCGGCCAGCATATCGCTGATGACGGCCCCATCCGCATAAATCTTCACCTTAACATTTAAATGGCTCATCTGTTGATCGCTCCTTTTTATAATCCATCACCAAATGCCCTGGCACTTCTTTATCTTTAAAATAATATTTCACTTGAAGAATGACTTGACACTTATCAATGTCCATTTGTCAATCAGACTGATCGTTCGTGAATGAGAAAGTATTTTTCTCATGAGCCGGATTACGAAACAAGCGCCGAAACTCTTTCTTTTCAATCATGAATCCACATCTTCTTATAATATGGATCAAATTCTGCATAATCAGAATCGATTACAATTTTCATAAAATCACCAACCAATAATATATAGGAATTCACGCTCATTTCATTGCATGAATTCCTATAGACATAAGATTTAATCCTGATAATTTTTTATCCGTGACGTAACTCCCGTTAAGTTATATGCTTCGACAAATTGATTAATTGATCTTTTAATCCGATCCACGATGAAACGATCACCGTCAATGTGAGCGCAAGATAAATTAGCAAGCATTTTATTGATTTCCTGCTTTACCTCTGCGTCATTAAAGGTATAATGTCCGGCATTGTCAAGAATTTTCGCTGAAAGCTCCGGATCGGATTTCACTGCTTCCACAGAAATATTTCTCTGATCGCCCTCCATCCATTTGCGCCAGCGCTGACAATCAATCGCATGTTCCTGGAGAACGGCTTTCGTATTCGATACAGGACCTTGAATGACTCCCTGTTTCTTCAGTTCTTTCTCCACATCTGCAAGTATGAGATAGGCACGGGTTTCTTCAGTGCCAAATTGCGGAGCCACATTCGTTGCAGCAATTTGGGCCGGGATATGTTGCAGCAACTGAAAATCATTCATATAATCTCCATTATGTTCTTTTAGGCCAATATCATATTTATTGGCAAGTTGTGCTAAAGAATGAGCATTTTTGAAATCAAACTTTCCAACCTGCTCTGTATAACGAGTTAACGTCCCCGTTTGACCAACCATAAATGTCGGCAGCGGTAAGTGACGCTTCTTTAGTTCATTCTCTAATTCGTCAAGAAATTCCACATAGGTTTCCGGAGTAGTTAATCCTCCATTCGTTTCCTCTGTCCCAACTTCATACCCAACAGGAGGTAGTCTAAGTTCTTTACGCTTATCTTCACAATATTGATATAGATCTACTGTTAATTGCAAAGCTCGATCCAGTGGAATGACCTTTCCAATAACAAATGGATCTTTTGTCGGATCAAGCATCAATAAATCGAATCCAGCTTTGATGTCTTCCAAATAGGACTTTTCCCCAAGTTCCATAGCTTCTTTCTCCGGAAGATGATCATTACGTTCCTTATCTCTTTGCCAAGGGCCTCCATGATCCCGGCATACATAATAGAGACCATCGAAATTTGTTTTTTCTGCAATATCACGAATTGCCTTTATAAACGTCCTTTGATTCCACCCGTTGACATATCCTCCGCCCAATTCATCCGCATCGACTTGATTGCGGCTTGCAATAAAAAGGAGCGGAAAATCTTTGTCCCTTGCCAACTCAAAACTCGCTTTCAGTACACGTGACGACATCGGACCAATACCTATAAGAGTCGCGCCTTGTCCCTTTTTTGAAAGTTTTATCAGATTATGAACCATTGTTTTTATTGGCATTTTTGTCATCAATTTTGTCATTATTGCATCCATCCCTTATTTATTTTGATTGTTCTGGATTTCTTCAAGTTTTTTAACGATTCCGTTCGCCTTCTGAATGGCTACACCTGACATCACTCTGACAATTTTTTTACCTTCAAATCGTTTTTCCCCTTTAATTGCTATATCTTTTGTTAGAATTACAAAATCAGCTTTTTCTACATCCTCCGGAGTAATTTCGTTTTCAATTCCACTTGCACCTTGAGTTTCAATTTTAACCTGATGATTTTTTGCCTTGAATGCCTTAGTTAAGGCCTCTGCAGCCAGATAGGTATGGGCAACCCCCGTCGGACATGCGGAAACACCTACAACATACATATTGGTAACCTCCCTTTGGAAAATATCATATTAAAAATTCAATTCCAGATCGTCTTCTTTAATTGCCTTCTCTTTCTTCTCCTTTAGATTTACAGGTCGCTTAACCAAAATGATGCAAAGTGTAGTGACCACTGTGCCTACAATAGCCGCAAAGAAATAACCCAGCCAATTGCCCGTCACAGGCAGAACAATCAATCCGCCCCAAGGTGCATGATTTGTAGCATTCAGAAGTATTGACGTTACACCGGCGGAAGCACTGCCAATCATGATCGACGGTATTACTCTTATTGGATCGGCAGCTGCAAAAGGAATAGCCCCCTCAGTAATCCCAATGCAGCCCATAATCAGTGCAGCTTTACCTGCTTCAATTTCTTCCTGATTAAATTTTTTCTTTGCGATAAACGTTGCAATGGCTAAACCAAGCGGCGGTGTACAATCAGCCACCGCAACGACCGCCATCAGTTGCGGATAAGTTGTCATAACTGCTACAGCAAAGAAAAACGCGGTTTTATTGAACGGGCCGCCCATATCAAAGGCAATCATCCCGCCCAGAATAATTGCTAACAGAATCTTTGACCCACCTTGCATTCCTAACAGCCAATGGTTAAGAATAGCCATAAAAGACGCGATGGGATTCGCAAGAAGCAGTAATATAATCATTCCTGAGATTAGAGAGCCTAATAATGGAATAATAAAGATAGGCATTACCTGACCAACATGTTTTGGTCCTTTAATTTTTTTCAAATAATAAACAACGATGCCAGCAACAATACCGGCAATCATTCCACCCAAGAAACCGCCTTTTGTCTGGTAAGCAAGAAATGCAGAAATCATGCCTGGACCAATCGCAGGCTTTTCAGCCATAGAATAAGCAATGAATCCCCCTAGAATAGGAACGTAGAGGGCCATTCCTGCATTGCCAATTGTGGCAATATTGCCTAGAATACCATGAGCAGGAACAGCTGTTTTTCCAGAAAGCATCACAGAAAGTGCCAGTAAAACACCACCGGCTACTACAAATGGAATCATGTAAGACACACCGGTCATTAAATGGGTTTTCATATTTTTTAGCACGGATATCATTGCAAAACCCTCCTCAACTTTTTAAGGTATTTTTATTCCTTTCTCTATTGATATAAGGAGATTGTAAATGTCAGCAGCCGTTTTGCTTTTACTGATCTGATCTCTGAATTCCGAATCAAGAAGATGTCTGCTAAGATCAGCCAATATTTTTAGATGTAAAGTTGATTTTTGCTTCTTTGGGACACCAATCATGAATACCATAGAAACTGGAGTTTTATTTGTCCCCCATAAGACCTCGCGAAAAGGCTTACAAAATCCTAAGAATGAAGATTTTACTACCTCTGTTTCACCATGGGGAATAGCCACACCATAACCGAATGCTGTTGAAAATTCCTTCTCTCGCTTTAATACAGCAGATATATACTCATTTACATTTGAAAGATAGCCCATCTCAAAGGCACGCTGTGCTAAAATAGTAATTAAATCAATTTCGTTGTCTGCATGAACATTTGTCAGAACCATGTTTTTGTCAATTAGCATTTGAACCGCCTCTCATTTGGTTTTAATAAATGTCAGATAAATTTTTAATTAATTTATTTTCCAAAATTAATGTATCGAATCAATCAGATTCTTTATTTCTAGTCTCTCCTTTCTTTTAATACCGGAATTCATGATGAGAGTCAGTCCAACTAGAGTATTGATTATAAATTAAGCAAATCGAGAACTTTGGCCAAGTTCTTCATGGAATACTTCTTACACTTCAAAGTATAGGGAGCGTATGCACTTGCGTAAATATCAAGTCATTTCAAGAGCGTAACGGAAATCTTGGCACGATCTGAAAGCTTAATAGATCCACGGATCCGGAATTTGGTAAGCAGATTAGCTTTTCAGTAAAGGGAAAATGAAGGCAGCGCTTTTGACACTGACATGCCGTTGTCCCATCCATCGCTCAGGCAAATTTCAATCAGTTAAAGCAAAATAAGAAGCGAAAATGAAGAGGGGAATGAGATGCGTACGTGAAGATAGAGGGGGAGCAGTCTTTTCCGATCAACTGCCCCCCCTCCGCTAAAGTAATTTGTGGCCTCACTTTTCGTGTCATCAAAACAGAAGATTTAACAGTTTGTGATAAAAATATTAATACAGAATACAAGGCCATTCATCTCACATCGATTTTCTTAGAAAATTATTTATTTTCCAAGTATATTTCTTATTTTTGCTTTTGAATTTGCCTTAACAATTCTTTCTAAAATACTTTCGGAATCAAAAAGGTTATATAGATCTCCCATAATGGATTTCGTTTCTTTTTTGTCATTGATACGCATCGCAATGAGAATGACGACCGATACTTTATTTTTTCCCCAGTCAATAGGAATGGATAACGTGGCAATGGCAATTACCGACTGATTCACATATCTGCCCTGACCATGGGGAATAGCAACGCCGTTTCCTAAATCAGTTGTCGAAATTCTCTCGCGTTCTTTTACTGAATCAGCAAATTTTGAAGAAACAAAGCCCTTATCTTCTATTCTTTTAGTAATAAAATCTATTAGATCGTTTTTATCATCAATATTTAGTTTTGGAAATATAAACTCATCTTTTACTACAGCAGATAAATGATTAAAATATGAAATTGCTTTTTTATTTTTGAACATATATTCCAAATAAAAATTATTAATCGCTTTTACATCTGATATCCCCATCATTGGCGAGACAATGATGCTAGGCTTTCTCATATTTTTTAATGGCACAGTAGAAACAATAAAATCAATATCGTCAATATTTGCATGACCTATGTCTCTGATCGAGTAAACTCCGAATATGTCCAAATTCGGCATCAACCTCCTCACTCGATTTGCAATTAACTCAGAAGTACCAATTCCTCCCGGACATACAATGATAATTTTTGTAGTCGCCCCATTTCTTTCCAATGCCGCCTGAAAATGAACCATGAGAAAACCAATTTCATTCTCGTTTATTTTTAAGTTGGTCTCATTCTCAATAAAAGTACCCAAAAAGGTTGCTAATCCAAACATTGCGGAGTACTGTTCCTTAATTTGTTTCAAAAGTGGATTTCTGATAACGATTCCATATTTCATTCGATTAAGCATTGGTCCCAGATGGACTAATAATCCTTTGTAAAGGATAGAGTCACCGTCAAAGTCGACTTTCAGGGCATCGCTGGCAAGTAAGCACAGTTTCCGAGCCAGTTGTTGGACTTCTGGAGCATATTTTCTAATATTTTCCTTGCCTATATCCTCATCGATTCCTGAACCCATAATGCAATGATTTAGATATTGAACTTCGCCTTCTAACGCATCGCTTTCTGTTAACTTGCAAAACTTTATCAATGTTTCTTTGGCCACAATATATGTCTTTAAAATGTGCAGATTATTTATTAAATGTTCTTCAGCAGCATTCTGCCTTAAATATTTTCCTTTTGCCTGACGTTCTATCATTATGGCGACATAAATTATCATATTAACATAATAGATATTATTAAAATGACAGTTCAATTCCTTTTCAATAAAATAAATCATTTTTTCGGCCTGATCCAGGCTATCTTTAGCCAAAAAAAGGGTTATTATGTTGATAATCTGTTTCTTTTTCTCAGTCCCGACATTTTTGCCTAATTCAACAGAATCTGTTATACGATTAATTTTTTCCTGTATTAGTGATGCTAAAGCCTTTCGAATAGATGACTCAGTCCCTGAAATGGAAGTACCATGATTGTTTTTATTCAAAATGAGTCCAAAACGAGAAAGCCAATGTTCCACTTTCTGCATATCGTTTGTAATCGAACTAATTCCTACATAAAAATGTTCTGCGAGCTTCCTGAAATTGGTTGCGCTTTCATTTCTTAATAAACGCGCAATAATACTTTCTCTTCTCTCCCGCGTTGATCCCACGTTCACACAGTTTTCGCTTGAAATGGCAGCTATAAGTTTCAGCTTCTCATTCTGGTTGCCATCTAGCCGAATGCCAGTACCTCTTTTTTTCTCAATAATTACATTACGCTTCGTCGCTAAGTAATCCTCTATTATAAGCAGGTCAGAATGAACGGTTCTTCCTGAGACACCCATTTGTTTCGCAAAGTAGGATGTCGTTCGGTAATCTTCCTCAGCATTTAACAGTTTCAGTAAATGAGCCTGTCGAGAAGTTAGAATAATCATTTGAACCACTTCTCCCTTTGGTTATCCTCTACAAAAATATCGTAACATTCGTTGGCAGACTGAATAAATTCCAAAATTGTTCAGTAAGTTAACAGAAAAATTGATACATTTCCTGTCCCATAATGTGTGCAATAATTGAATTAAAATGATTAGCTCATTGGAGGGGCTGCCGTGTTTTCTTTTGATTATCATATCCACACGAACAACTCATTTGATTCAAAAGCAGAAATGATGCACACATGCGAAACAGCCGTGTTAAGATATCTGAAAGAAATCTGTTTCACTGAACACTTTTCATTGAACCCAAAGGCACCCACATTTGGATATATGAACTGGAAAAAATATCAGAAAAATATAGATACAAATAGGAAAAAATATTCACAATTTCTCATAATTAAAAAGGGGCTCGAAATATGCGAACCCCATTTGTTTTCAAATGAATACAAAAATGAACTGGCTGATAAAAACCTAGATTTTATTCTTGGATCTGTTCACAATGTCAATAACGTTAAATTGAGAACACTACTAAAAAGAAGCGGAAAAAAGAAAGGATATTGCGCTTACTTTCAAGAGATGTTAAAAATGATTCAGCATGCCGACATAGATATCCTGTCTCATTTTGATCTAGTCAAGCGATATAGCAATGAACCATTTTCTAATGCTGATTTCACAAGCTATTATCAAATAATCAGAGAGATACTTAAAATTTCCATAGAACGGAAAATAGGAATTGAGATCAATACTTCAACCTTTGAAAAACTTCACGAAACAATGCCTTCTACGAATATTCTTTGTCTTTATAAGGAATTAGGCGGTACATTATTAACAATCGGTTCAGATTCACATACTTCTGATAAAATAGGAAATCATGTCGATTTAGCCAAAACGTTAGCCATTAAATGCGGATTCAATTCTTTTACTGTTTATGCACATAGAGTGCCCTGTCAAATTACCTTTGATAATTTAACTGCCTAAAATCAAAGTACCTTCAGAATAAAATCAATCTATTTTTACAGGGTCAAGGACGATAGAGTCATGGATGCTTATCGATAAAATCTCCCTTACTTTAATTAATGTTCGTTAGCATTCACTTAAATTAAAACAAAAATGGAGATTGAGAAATCAACTCTTTCCGATCTGCCCTTCTATATTTTGACATCCTTCACTATCAAAAAGAAAACACCTCATCAATCAATTTTTTGACAATGAGATGCTTTTTTGCTTTTATTCTTCCGGTGGCACACGCTGCGAATGTTCCGGATGTGCTGAGTATGAAAAAAACACATTTATCCGACTTTGTTCAGTTCATCGACAAAAGCCGGACGGCGGGCATACTGCTGTTTCAATCTCCCGATTAAGACACCGGCCGCCTGGTTTCCGCATGCCTTCTTAAATGTTCTGATTATAGAGCAAACCTGACGGTACTGGCTGCGGTTGCGGCTGGTTTCCGCCTCATTTTCGATGTACGCTGCAAAGATCTTCTCGACCTCGTTAGGATAGGGTTTGGCCAGATATACGTACAGCGTTTTAATTTCATACGGACGGTTTTTACAATAATCAAGCAGCCTCTCATACCTCTTCTCATGAATCAGGATCTTGACATAGGCCGCCGGCAGATGGGAACTCTGCTCGAAATGAGCGATAATTTCTTCTGAGACTTTGCCCCATTCCTCCGCCGAATATAAACCGGCAAGTATTTCATAATAGCTGTAGTCTCCTGCGTATAAAAAGCGGAGCATCAGTTCTTTTTCACCGTTTGTATTTCCGAGATGCTCGTATGCCTGCAGCCTGTATCTCATCCATTTCTCAACATATTCCGGACTGTCTTTCCTGTCCGACTTTTCGCCATCCTTGCACAGCCTCAGCACTTCTTTCCAGTCATCGCGGCTGACCGCCAGCCGGATCGCCCGCTCTCTGAAAGAGGCCAGCCGGATATGTTGATAGAGAAATTGACGGGCATCCTGCTTTTCTTCAAGAAATTCCATCAATTTCAGCTTGAGATAGAGCAGTCTCTCCCTCTCATAATGTAAACTCCATGAATCCGTTTGCGGCACCGCAATCAGATGGTCAACCGCTTCTTCCCACTTCTTCCTCAGACTGCCGGTGCGGCACAGGGGAATCAGTGCATCAAGCATTTGGTTGCGCCAATCGGACCAACCGTCATACCGCTCGTTCTGCAGCTCATTCATAATTTTATTAAAAATAGCCCTTTTCACGGACTGGCTGCTCTGTTCGGCAGAGGAAACGGCTTCAGCCAGCATATTCAGGCTCTGATTGATGACCGCTCCCGGTCCGCCATCCGAGTCATCGCAGTACTGCAGCATGTCCACCACTTGCGGGAGTACGATCAGGCACAATGAAGCAGCCAGCTCGCCTTTTCCATTTTCCAGCTGACTTTGAACCTGTCCGAGAACCATTTCGGCACCCTCAAGCGCCTGATCTGCGCGGTTCCATTCAATAAAACCGTTCCTTCCTTCAGCCCGCCGGATAGAGCCGGCAACAAGTTTGCGGCTTTCCCGAAGAAGTGTTTCCTCCTGAGTATGCTGATAGAGCAGTCTTTCCTTGATATCCTCATTTTCATTGGCCAGGTCGATAATAATCGAAAGCAGCTCTTCTTTCGAAAGCAGATTTAATTCCTCATACAGATCAGATTGAGGTTTTCTTTTATGTTTGTGCGGCTCAGGTTTTCTCCGATCGCCGGCCAGACTGTTTCTGAGTGCGTAAAAAGCTGCTGCCTGATGTTTGCAGTACGGGCCCCAGTCGTACGGACAGTCGCAGGACGTTTCGACAATCTCGTTGTTTTTGTCCAGCATAACATCGACCGTATAATCCGAGCCTCCGGAAACCAAAACAGTATAATGATCAGGCTTTCCTTCCTCTATCCGTTCTACTATCCGCCCCACATTTCCCGAATCATAATAATCCATACCGCGTTCCAGAATAATCGGATCGATTTCATCCTCAAAATCTTTTAAGTTCAAAGCGAGCGCTCCCTATGTTGATATCATATGGTGGAACAGGTCAATTCAGCATTATCTGCACAATTTGAATCCCTTTGCTCATTTGCCGCTGCCGCTATATCGATCCCAGCTGACGGCCGGTTTATGATTAACCGTCCGCCGCGTCTGTCGCCTGTTAAATCAACTGCTGCCGTTAGTTTATCAATCGTTGTGCCCGAAAGATCAGCTGCTCTCGAGAACTTATCGGCTGAAAGAATATCGCCCTTCGAGGAAATGGATGGCTTCAAAAGCGTCGATCATCCGTTCACGGCAAAGCGTAGCCTCCACAATAAACTCAAGGCGATAACTCATATTCTTATTATGAGTATCTCTTCAGCTCATTTTCCTGCCGGGTTGTCAAATGATGATCGACTTTTCCTGAGACCGTCAATCTCTCGAAAGACGGAGAGCGTTTCCGCGATCCATAAACTTCAGCGAGGGTCGATAAACTCATTGTCACGGTCGTTAAACCGGACGAGACGACCGATAAACAGCTACTAACGGTCGATAATGGGACTGAAATCCAATCCATACAGTCAGGCCGCCGACCAGTATCGGTCCGGTAATCCTCGTCCCGAAAAATCGCCCCAAAACAGCGACCTATCGCCCTAAATTGGTCGCGATTCGCCCTACTCCGGCGGAGTATCGCCCTCTCAAGAGTTTATCGCCCCGAAAAAAGAATGAATCACCCGAAAGCAGCGAGCTATCGCCCTAAATTGGCTTCGATTCACCCTGCTCCGGCGGAGTATCGCCCTCTCAAGAGTTTATCGCCCCGAAAAAAGAACGAATCGCCCTGAAACAGCGAGCTATCGCCCTAAATTGGCTTCGATTCGCCCTGTTCCGGCGGAGTATCGCCCTCTCAAGAGTTTATCGCCCCGAAAAAAGAACGAATCGCCCTAAAGCAATGACCTATCGCCCTAAATTGGCCTCGATTCACCCTGTTCCGGCGGAGTATCGCCCTCTCAAGAGTTTATCGCCCCGAAAAAAGAACGAATCGCCCTGAAACAGCGAGCTATCGCCCTAAATTGGTCGCGATTCGCCCTGTTCCGGCGAAGTATCACCCTCTCAAGAGTTTATCGCCCCGAAAAAAGAACGAATCGCCCTGAAACAGCGAGCTATCGCCCTGAATTGGCCTCGATTCGCCCTGTTCCGGCAAAGCATCACTCCATCAGGAGTTTATCGCCCCGAAAAAAGAACGAATCGCCCTGAAACAGCGAGCTATCACCCTAAATTGGCTTCGATTCGCCCTGTTCCGGCGGAATATCGCCCCGTCAGGAGTAAACCGATGCAGCGGTTGATCCATCAATCAGAGACCATTTTTCTGTTCTGATTATTCACGCTCATTGATTCCAATCCGCTTGCTGTCGATTTTCCGCGCATTACGGCCGTTACGCGCCCGGCACCTGCTGCTTCGGGCGGCCCGGACAGCTCGTTACTTTCTATTTTGTTTTTTTTACTGTTTTGGCCACGATTTGCAGGAATCCCGGCGGACCGGAGAAAAATCAGACGTTTCCGCCAGATAACGCCTGTCCGCGCAAGATATCCCTCTTTTTCAGAGGAATAAACCGCCGTTCACGTGAATCTTCAAAGGAATAGGCTGCCGCCCATGCACCCGTGCCAACCGATCGCTTTCCGGAAGAATCGATGACGTTTTTGCGCCGCGGCCCGATTGGATACATGGGTTGAGAGGATACCTATTTTCTTTATTATACTATGAAGCGTCAGTCCGCCGGCAAAATTGGACAGAAAACGGGAAACTTCAGGTCGGGCAAATTCGTCCATCCTCCACTACCTATCAAAGCGTTACATGCACTCCATTTCCTCTCCGCGTTAAGAAAGGCATAAGTCCGGAAGAATCTAAAATCGAACTTTAAAAGTGAGAAAAACAAGAATCTGCTCTACTGATAGCGCATGATAGAAAAGTACCTATCCGATTCAGCTTTAAAGATCCGCCCTCCCGGTTTTCTTATCCGCGGGCAGATCATAAAAGCGCCGCAAAACTTTTATCTGCGACGCTGGAAACAGGGCTCAAAAATTTTCCTATCTTTTTCGTGAAACGATTTGATTGATTAATGGACCCTTCTTCTCTGCACGGCGACCGCAATCACTATCAGAAAACCGCCGGGTGTGATCGTCCAGAAGTTTCGTCCGTCGCCGGTAATCGGCAGAGACGACGTATTTTTAATCGAGTTACTGATCAGAATTATTATTGCCCGTGTTACCCATCGTCTGATTTGTACGGTTCCCGCCGGCATTGTTGATTTTGGAAACCGGATTCTGTGATTGGTTATTCTCTGTTTTAACCTTAATTGCGTCCAGCCGTTTCATCAATTCCGATTTATTCCGGCTGTCAGACAAGTATCCGGGCGGCATCAACATTTACCTGGGCCCGGCTTGTTTCTGCTGTCTTTACAGCCGAGGTTGCCGATTCAATGGCTCCGTTTTTCATCAATTAGGACCTGAACGGCGCTAAGCCGTTTCATCATAGCAGTTTTTGCTTCACCTTCAGGCAAAATTTCGACTAGAACAAGAGCTTCGTCAACATCGATTTGCGCATGGCTTCGTTCTGCTTTCGCAACAGCCTTTTCCGCAGCCGGAACCGGATTCTCCGATTTCGGAGCAGCTGTTGTAACAAAACTCTGAATGCCTGAATAGGCAATATTTCCATTGGCGTCTTCTGCTTTTGCATACCAGGAATAACGGCTGCTGCCTTGAAGACCGTTCCACTGAACTTCCGCCCGGGCTCCATCGGCTGCATTGTTTATACTTGCGATCTTCTGGTTTGTGTAGACATTGAGTCCGACATAGTCCGTATTGACCGACTTTTCAGGTGATTTCAGTATTCCTGAAATATCAATATCAAAATTCTCCTGACCGGGATCAAAGTAGTGGTCACTGTTTAAATAAGGAGAATAGGTTTGCACATGAATTTTCTTTTGAGCCATATCGAACTGCAGGAATCTCATATACCCGCTTCCGCCTTCACGCGCATCCTGGTAATCCGCCAGCATCTGTGAAACTTTGCGGCCGTCTGAAGCAGTAACCTGGTTGTAGGCAACACCATGCAGGTGGCCGCATAAAACCAGGAATACGTTTGAATTCGGATCTACGATATTTTTCCAGATCTTTTGTCCGTCTCCTGAGTAGGACTTTCCATCCGTTGAAAGATATTCATGCGCTGCTACGATGGCATATCTGTCAGGATACTGTTTCAGAATCTTATTTGCCCAGTCGATCGAATCCTGTTCGACATCCCATCCGAGGTATAAGATAATAAAATCATAGCCGCCGACCGAAACAAGGTCGTAATGATCACGATTATTCTGGTAATCCCCTCCGAAAACGGTTTGCCTGGCTACCCTGTCCCCTCCGAAATACTTCCAGAAATCGGTGTAATTCACGTTCTGATGATTGACATCATGATTGCCGGCTAACACACCATAAGGCATACCGGCATTTTCAAGAACTTTAAAACTCTGGTCCACTGTTGCCCATTGATAAGGAAGGTTATACTCATCGACTAAATCGCCGGTGTTCATTGTATAGACAATATTCTTCTGCTGTCTGGCGGGACCGGTAATATAGTTGACAATCGAAGAATAAATATCCGGGTAGCTTTCGGCATAATATTGCGGATCGGAAAACCAGGCAAACGTGAATGCAGGATCCGTTGTCTGCGCTGCCGCTGCCTGCGCAATCGGATCTTCGATCAGTACATGGACAATGCCGTTTTTCACCATATCTCCGGCGCTGACCTTTGCTATTAAATTAAAATCTTTCGACCCGCTTCCTCTTGCCTGCTCCTGCCAGCTTTCAGTTTTATAATTCCATGCATAAAGAATAATATTTCTGCCATTCAGCGTATGGCCCCTCCATTGAACCTCAACCGAATCATTCGCTTTCAGATCTTTTGCGACCCGAAAATCAAAGCGCTGATATGGAAATTTATCCGTCGAGCTGTTGGAGAGATATCTGCCATCAACGGCTTTCAAATTGTTCCGGGCAGCATTGCCTATCTTCGTTTCTCCGGCCGGATTCAACTGTGACGGAATCTCTCTGCTAAGCGAATGGGTGTAACCGCTAATGTTACTGCTGTTCGAAAAGTCATATTGATAAGCCTTGTAATAGGTTACATTCATCGGTATTTTTGCATTTGAGCTGACGGAAACACTTAGCTTGGCCGATTGACCGACGCCTTCTGCTCCATCTGCCGGCTGAGACAGATTTCCGATTGTGATTTTATTTTTTGCAGTTGTAAAATGTACTGCTTTACTTGTTGTATTCCCTGCCTTGTCGGTGGCGGTGACCAGAAATATGTGGCCGCCCTCCGACAGCCCACTGCTCTTTTTCGTCGTTCCCGGTTTAATTGGAATTCCGTCAAGTGAAGCTTCCTCTTTGCCTATACCTGAAACGTCATCTTTTATATCGGCATTAAACGATACATTTCCGTTATAGAGGGTGCCCTCCTTAACTGAAATATTATTGATGATCGGTGCCGAGTTATCAACAGTGATCCTGATTGAGTTGCTCCGGCCGTTCGCTGAAGAAACAGAGATCAAATGGATTCCATCGCTTAACGATGTAAGATCCAGGTTGTACATTTTATCAACAAAAAGTGCTTCCGGGATCGTTAAGGTCATATCCAGCCATCTTCTGGCCGTTGCCGGATTTTTACCGCTCCCGTCTCCCAGGCTGATCTTAGCCTCCGGATCGACATTTTCATAGGTCGCCGCATCAGGACCGATTTTAACCTTTGCATCGGTAAAATTTACATTCTTGCCATCAGGCAAAATGGCGAAAGGATTCTGGAGGGTAAAGTCATCATGGTCTCCGGCAATATCGATCGGCGAATCGTTTGTTCCGCTTGTAATTCTGATTGTATTGGTACCCGGCTTTAAATAATTTACAGGGATCGGCATCATAAACGGCGTGTAATTGCTACGGCTCCCCAGAGAGCCTAAATCATAACCGTTAACAGACAGGCGATTCTGTGCACTTACATGGGTCCCATCCAGTTCAAGGGAAATATACGCATTCTGCCTTGCTTTGGGGAGTGCATCAACGGCTTTTCCGTCAATCTTGATCGTAACCGGATTGGAAACGTCCCCTGTACCGTTCGCAATAATCGGTACAATTGCCTTAGGCACTTGCTCAGGTGTTACAGCGCCCGGTGTCGGGATTTGCTGCTCTTTCCAGTGCGACATCAATGGAACACCGGTTGAATCTTTTTCAAGGGCATAATGATACATCAGCGATTTTCCGGCAACTGCGTCGGTACCGCTGAAAGCCGCGGTTGAAATAGCCTGGTTCGTATCGGTCCTTGCGATGGCAACGCCTCTGTTGCTGTAGGCAAAGCCGGCAGTAATAACCGGAAGGACATCCGCTGCATTCAGGTTCGTCCCATACAGCTGATTAAACTTCTGATAGTCCGCATTGGAGTCGCTCAGGACCTTAACACCCCCCGATTTTATGAGGGTATTTTGCGGCAGCGGCATTGAATTATAGCTGCTCGCGGCGCTTCCCCACCAATAACGGAGTTCATATTTGGACAGATCGATATCGGCATGACTCGCATTGTAAATCTCTACAAATTTCTGCCCCCTGCTGTTGTTCACTTCTACTTCCGTAATCAGCAGACCGGGAATCGCAGAGTTTGCTGCGAAGGCCTGATTATCTTGAAGATTGAATCCCAGCGGTTTTCTTGTGTCTTCTTGAAAATTCATTATATAATTCTTACTCTTTGTCACATTGTACCCATCAGAGGCGGTAAAATAGTAATCCACGGAATTCGCACCTACCAGCTGATTGGCAGCTAACGATGCATCGTTGATGTATGTGCCGGCAGGAAGGCCGGCGTTCATATCTGAAGCTAAAATCATGTTGACTATCTGGTAATTCGCTGCATCGTTGGCTTTATAGTGAAGTAAAACCTGTTTGACAGCTTGATGGTCGGTTACTTGTGCCCGAAATTGTAAACTTGCCAAATGACTAGAATTCTGTGCCCCGGCAAAGGGACGGTGAAAAATTGCCGGTGCAGCCGTATCATTTACCAGTGCCATTGTATTACCCGGAATCTGTTCAGGCAGCAATGTGCCGGGCGTCGGATCTTGATTATAATTGAGTTCCAGCATCCGGTTCGTGCCGTCAAACGGGGCTCTGTAGATAATACTTCTGCCCAATAAGGCTTCCGGCTGTTTGACGCCGTACCATGCAGCCGAACTGACGCCGTCAGCCGGTCCCTGCCTTCTGTTATTAATATCCCCGCTGTCGGTCGCGATTAAGATCCGTCTTTCTTCCTGTTGTGCATCATACATTGTTTCGGGTGCCGCCAAAGTGACGATCTGGGAATGGGTGAGATGTGTGCCATAGGCAGCATTAAATTTATCAATTCCCTCATTCCAGGAGGCACTCGATTTAACCCAGACAATCATTGTGGATTTGGATTTAATGATTTTGTCCTGGCTGATATCCCACCTGTGACTGGTTCCATTCCGTTCCTGATCAATGATCCTGTAGTACTTTAAGTTAATATCCCTGTTTGAATTATTATAGAGTTCGATATAGCTGTATTTGTTATCCTTGCTCCGCGGAACGAGCTCCATAATCATCAGGTCGCTGACCGCCGGTTTTTCATTGACGACAATTCCGGTCTTATAAGTATTCTGCCCTGATGGAGATCTCGAAAGATGTGTCCCGTCGCTTGCTTCAATATAGTATTCAATCTGTGAGGCATGGCTTAACACATCTTTTTTCAGTGTTGCCGTATATTCTTGAGGTGAAAGAGGGTCGGACGTGCCCGTGTCAGTGCTTGAGAGATTCATCGTCTGACTGCTGTAAGATGCATAGGACCGGGTGCGATAAAACATCGTTACTTTCAATGGCCGGCTATTGCCCGCAGCAGCGATTTTTGAAACAGTTGCCGTTAATGCAGTATCTGCCGGTTTGATATATGGACTCGGCGTGAACTCAATTTTCGGGAAAAACAGAGAATCCGGAAGATCTGTTTTCGCCTGGGGGATCTGTTGCGGATCCACAATACCCGGTGTCGGCGTCTGTTTCTCCTTCCAGTGCGACAGCATCAGGTTTCCGAGCGCATCTTTCCCACCAGCATAGTTAAACATCACCGATTGCCCGTTTACCGCATCGCCGCCGGAATATACCGAGGTAACCACCACATCGCCGGTACCGGTTCTGGCTATGGCGAATCCTCTGTTATTAAACGCCAGTCCGGCACTGACCATGGGTATTACATCATTCACTGTCAAATGCGAACCGTAAAATTGATTCAGTTTCGCATAATCCGCATTAGGATCAGACAGGATCTTAAAACCTCCCGACTTGATGATTGTTCCCTTTGGAAACGGCATGGCGTTGTAACCGCGCGTCGCACTGCCGCACCAGTAACGCAGTTCATAATCGGAGAGATTGATATCTGACGGACTGTTATTGTAGATCTCGACGAACTTTTTCCCGGCCGTATTATTTATTTCAGCCTCAGTAATCATGAGATAAGGTGCGGTACCATTTGAAGCATTCAGCTTTGGTATGCCCGTTCCCGACGCAGCCGCAACAGCTTTCGTTGCCGGTGCAATAAGATTTGCATTGATGACTTTTGCTTTATAGGCGGCCTCTCCCGAAGGCGCTCTTACCGTATGCGTTCCGTCACTCGCCACTGCGTAATATTCTACCTGAGCGGCATCGCTGACAACATCTTTTTTCAGAGTGGCTGAATATTTATAAGTGCCCAAAGGATTATACGGACTGCCGGTTTCGTTTACGAGAGTCACCGCCTGGCTTTGATAGGGCGTGCCCTGCTGAGTACGATAGTACACGGTCAGTTTCAGTGGGGCGGCATGATCTGAGGCGGCTTCTCTGGACACCATCGCTTCGAATTGCGCATTCGCCGGAGAAACGGAGTGAACCGAAGTCATTTGCAGGACAGGCATCAATAGGGATTCAGGAAGATTCGTTTTCGCTGAAGGAATTTGCCCAGGATCGACAGTACCGGGCGTAGCTTTTTGCTGGTCCTTCCAGACAGACATAAGCGGAGCCCCCCCATTATCTTTTTGATTCGTATAATGGTACGCAACCGATTGTCCCTGCGCTGTATTAGCACTGGCTGCAGCAACAACCGTTTCATGAGTATCTGTTTTCGAGATGGAAAAACCCCTTGCGTTCAAGGCATCAGCCGTTATCATTGGAACGACGTCATCCTTAGATAAACGTGTCCCATAAATCTGATTTATTTTCTTGTAATCGGTATTGGTCCCGCTTAATATTTTGACTGCGCCCGCTTTTATAATTGAATCTTCGGGAAAGGGGATTGAACTCGTTTGATCCGTTACGCTTTTCGGCCGGATCGTGAGCACATAGTTGGATAAATTGATCTCTTCATTGCTGTTGTTATAAATTTCAATGAACTTTCCGCCTTGCCCATTAGCCGTTTTGAGTTCGGTAATCATTAAATAGGGAGCAGTCATCTCATTCGATGTTGTTCTCGGTGCCGTTGCATCGGTTATTAAGGTCCCGCTGAAAAACATCGCGACGACGAGGGAAAGAATAATCATTCTTTTTGCCGCTCCTCTGACATTCATAACGTTTCAATTCACTCCTCAGTATATAGTAGTGAGCACTCAATCCGGAAGAATTTCCGATCGAATCCGGATCTTCCAGATGGGCTCTGAACTCCCCCGGATAAGTACAGTTCCGTTTTCCACTTAACAAATGAAAAAGGAAAAATGAGAAAACATGGTTTGTACAAGGATGATTAGGAATTAACAATGACGCTGTGAATATGTCAGAATAATATCAGCCGTTTAATAGACAATTCATAAAATACTAACAAGAGCGTACAATACCAGAGTAAAATTGATATAAAGCAGTAATAAATTAAATGTTCGTAAACGGTTAAAGAGCGAGAAATTACCCATTCTTTTTTCCTCTCCCGGTCATTGCCTCGTTATTACATTTTTAGAAAAACAAAGGAGAGGCATCAGCTTCTGAGAATGAAAGCCGGGAAAGATTAAGTACCTGGCGTTCGGGCACCTGTTTTTCCTCCTTTCCTGAAGATGGTGCGAACGGCTCGGAGATAAAAATCTCTTCTCCGATAAGCATTCCGATCTTATTGCTCTCCCGGGAACCGGCACGAACTGTTAGCGTGCGTGCACCGGCTCTGTTTTCCAACGATTTCGATCGGCGCCACAAACGAAAAACCCGTACAGAGGCACGATTTAAGAATTATTTAATATCTATTTTAGCGGCCGTTAAGGCGTCCGGTTTATTCTTTTATGTGAAGATAAGTTCAAATAAATGTTTAGGGGTGACCGATATGTATCACACAGTATTTTTTCCATTCCCGCTGTTCGGTTCTCTGTTCTTTCTAATCATTGCTTTTATCATTTTCAACTCTCTGAATCGTCTTACCGCCTTTGGCTCGGAAACGACGAATCCGTGAGGGTATATGGATAAACCACCGCCCTTTTCGCGTCCTGTCCTGCGATTTTTATTATCCGGACGGAACTGCTGCAACATTGTTTATTGTCCGAAATATGCAGGAAGCAGGCGGACCGTCCTTCATCGTCTCCCGATCCTGCTCCCTGTCCTTCTCCTAATATTAATTATAACCAATGGAATGCTGACTTATTTTGTATCGGGAAGCATCATCAGACCTGTGAACACATTAATGCGTGCAGCTGAGAAATCGGAGGAGGGAATCTCGGCTTTCATATTAATTCGGGCACACATGATGAACTGGGCAAACTTTCCCGGAGCTTTGAAATAATGCGGCGTCAATTAAAAAGTTCTATTGAACCGCAGATCCGGTATGAGGAAAATCGGAGCAAATTAATCGCCAGCATCTCACATGATTTAAAAACTCCGATCACCTCTATTAAAGGCTATGTCAAGGGATTCCGCGACGGAGTAGCCAATTCGCCCGAGAAGATGGAACGCTATTTTACGACGATCTACAAAAAATCGATCGATATGGATCGGCTGATCGATGAGCTGTCCCTGTATTCGAAACTGGACATGAATCGCCTGCCCTATCACTTTGAACAGCTGGATCTGAAGGCATTTTTATCAGACCTGACTGAAGAGATACGATTTGATCTTGAAAGGCAGGGTGTCTCTCTGGCTCTTCACACAGGGAACGGAGACTATTCGGTATGGGCGGGCAGGGAAAAACTAAAACGAGCAGTCAGCAATATGAGCGGAAACAGTGTAAAATACAACCATAAAAAGCAGAAAAAATTCAGATAGATCTCAGCGAAACCGAGGATGATGCCAAAGTCGTGATTGAGGACAATGGTTCAGGCATATCAAAAGAGGCGCTTCCGTTTATTTTCGACTGTTTTTACCGGGCGGACCCGGCCCGAAACAGCGGAACAGGCAGAAGCGGACCCGGCCTTGCCATCGTCAGACGGATTGTGGAAGATCATGGCGGGAAAGTATGGGCGGAAAGTACCGTCGACGAAGGGACAAGAATCTGTTTCATGATCAAGAAAGACCAGATTCAAAAAGGGGATCCGCAATGAAACGGGACTATCTGGAAATCAACGGATTCGAAACAGACATTGAAACAACGGGAGACGGCGGTCTGACGAGCGCATTGGACGGGGACTATCAATTGCTCATCCTCGATTTGATGCTGCCGGAGACGAACGGTTTTGAAACATGCAGGACGATCCGAAAAACGGGAGAAATCCCGATCATCTTAGTTACGACCAGGAAAGAAGACATCGATAAAAATCCGCGGTTTCAGTCTCGGTGCCGATGACTACATCGTCAAGCCGTTCAGCCCGGGAGAACTCATAGCCCGAGTGAAGGCTTATCTGGCCAGATATGAAAGGCTGTCAGGGCAGAAAACAAACGCACACGATCAGTGTACGCGGCCTGAAAATAAATAAGGATTCCCGGCAAGCTTACGTTAACGGAAAGGAAATCGAGCTGACAGCCAAGGAATTTGATCTGCTTCTCTTCATTGTCATGCATCCAAATCATATCTTCAGCAAGGAACACTTATTTGAGCGAATCTGGGGCCTTGATTCCATGGGCGATCTGACAACTGTCACGGTCCATATACTCAGAGAAAAAATCGAAACCGATCCGTCAAATCCGCAGTATATCATCACAGTCTGGGGTGCCGGTTACCGCTTTGATGCATAGCACTTCCCTTTTTCGTTTTCGGAAAAAGGAACGGATGAGCCGGACCTCAACAGCAATGTTATTGTCAAGCAGGCCAAAAATGTCGCCATGATTCCTAGATTCCCGTTATACATCACTATGAGTCTGCCGACGAAACAAGGTTCTTTTAGGAATAGCCATAAAAGAGGTTGCAAATTCATATTCCCAATTGATTATAGTCTTAAATGCGAACAATGTTATTAAATTTTATACTTATATTCGTATTTCATCGGCAACATATTTTCTGTCGGGCAGAACCTCGCCTAGTGATGTAACTGTATACGTCACTAGGCGAGGAGGCAATGAGAAAACTCAAAAACGCCTGTAAAATCATTTTTTCCAACCACTTTTGACAAATCATAGTGTGGAGATGCGGGAATCCAGGATGATTGCACCGTTCAGGGCGCTGCCGTCATGCCGAGTAAAAAACAGACTAAAGTTAATCCAGCACCTTAAAATAACTCGGACTGGTTGCGCGATAGGCTTCATTGACGATCGAATGCAGATAGAAGAGCTGAAAAATGCGGTATAATCAAACGTGTATCCTATACTTCGAGGTGATAATGATGAGGAAAACACTTTCAGTTGTCGCGGCAATTATCGAAAACGAGAACCGCGAAATATTATGCGCCCTGCGTTCGCCGACTATGTCGATACCTAATCACTGGGAATTTCCGGGCGGCAAGATTCAAAAGGGCGAAAATCCCGCTCAGGCCATCGAACGGGAAATCAATGAAGAACTTAAATGTACCATCAGCGCCGAAAAACCATTCTATAAAAGCCACTATGACTATGAAACCTTTTCAATTGATCTTACGGCTATTAAATGCAGGCTGTCGTCCGGATTCCCTGAAACTCATGAACATTCAAAGCTCCTATGGTTAAAAAGAGAAAACTTGGATTCATTAAAGTGGGCACCGGCCGATATTCCTGCCATGGAACGGCTTGTAAAAGAAAAGCAGTAAAATTTCGGCCTTTTCCTCTGATCAATGTGTGTGATAATAATGAAAATACGTAAAATAAATGCTGTCTAAACAGGATTACAACTACACACAACCGCTTAAGTCAGGCAATATCTGCATTGAGCGGAATCAGTGCTTTACAAAGTCTTTAGATGAATGATCTGTCTCAGCATCCGGTGAGGATATGAAGCGGATCGTTTTTGTTTCTTGACAACAAAAACACCGATGTTTCAAGAGAGAGCATAAGTGTCGGTGCCTGGGTTCGGTCTCGCTGAGATTTGTGTGGCTTAAATTATTGGCGACCAAATAATACAGAGTATCATCTCAAGACATCTCTGCTAAAAACTGTTCAATGAGGGTATAAATATTTGTATATGGATTCATTTCTTCGATATTTGTATATATTCTCTTCTTCATTCTGCGATACTTTTTTGCCAATTGATCGCCATTTTTTATGGCATCCTCTAGATTTCCATTATTGATAATTTCTCGAATGATACCTGAATCCGCCTTTTTATATTTCTCATTTAAATGATCACTCAGACGTTCATAAATAGCCTTCTTTCCCATTCTTTCCTGGATGCTTTCAAAATGCATGAGTAACCATAGCTCGAATAACAAGTTTGATACTATAAGCGAATAACCCTTGTCTGATCCTTGCATATCTAAAATAACCTGCTGGATGTCCGGTGGATCATCACAATCGAAAACAAGATATTTTTGATAATTACTGTATTCTCGATTATGCTCTTCTTCTTCTAAAAATTCCTCAGCATATTTATAGACGGTCCTTGAGTTACCATCAGCCGACTGCGTCTCAATACGAATATCAGTGAATTTATTTCCATTAATAATCTTCGCAAAATAATCCAGATATAGCTTTTCGGTCACCCCTTCACAAAAAATGATAATGCGTCCGATGTTTACCCTCTTTATTTCAGTCAGACGTTCCCGAGAAAGTCGAGTTCTTCCCATCTCTTTCACCGCCTAAGATTTCATCATAATGAAATACAGGAATTCCGCCGTATTTTCCCTGTAAATATGCTTTATTAAAAGCCGCATCTTCACGGACATTTTTTAAATCAGATAAAGCATGAAGTGAAGATTCACCTTTCTCATTTTTTTCTACAAAAAATATTTCATCTCTTCGAAATTGTTCTTTATTCATTAATGAAATATCATGCGTTGTAAAAATTAACTGGGCCTTTGTATTCTGACCGGATTGATAAATATCAACAATGAGTTTTGTTAATAACGGATGTAGACGGGCGGACATTTCATCTACTATAAATACACCGCCTTGTTCTGTCATTTCTATGACATTCTGTATATAGGAAAGGAAGCGAAGGGTACCGGTCGATTCCTGAAGCAAATCAAAGCACCGCCTTCCGACAATCTGTCCTTCCTCGTTAAAAACGTTATGAATGGTTTTAATCACTTTTTCCTTTTTTTCTTTTCCACTGTTCTCATCCAGAATCGTTTTTGTCTGAACATCAAGCCCGCGGATGCCGACATCAATTTTTCTCAGGTAGTTTTCTACTTTCGCTCTGAATTCAGGACTATTCACTAACTTTTTATTTAAACGAACCACACCGGCAACCTTTTTTACACTTGCTTCAAATAAGATTTCTAAATAGACATTGTATTCATTCATAAAAAAGTCAATAAAATCTTTAAGAACTCGCTCTTTCTCCTGTTTTTCCAAAAAGTAATCGAGCACTGAAAGATACAGTCGTTCAGAGGGTACCCGTGAATAAATATTCAACATTTTTTCATAACTTTTTCCGAACGTAAGCTTATCCTTTTTTCTTTCAAATACTTTCTTGTCATTAATGTAATACCATTCTTCCAGTACTTCCTTTGAGGTGCATTCAAACCCATATTGAATCCGTTTTCCATTGTGGCAGAAAATAATGTCAAATTCAGAAGCAGCATTTATTTTATCAGCCAAAAGAAACGGTTCCATCTTTACTTTTAATTTTTTTTCTGCAAAATCAACTTTCTCATTTTCCTGGCTATTAATGAATTGTTCAAAAATGTATTGTTCAAAAAAGAACAGCGCTGAAATCAGATTGGATTTTCCCGAGGCATTAGCACCATAAACGGCAACCGTTTTCAACAGCTTAAGATTCGGTGAAATATTTAAAACATGGCCTGGGTGTTGTTTGTACGAAGTCGCCCGCATATCGAGGATGACATCGTTCTTAAAAGACATGTAATTTTTTACTTTAAACATAATCAGCATAGAAAGGCCTCCGTCGTATCCAATGCTTCTTCATTCACAGTATATCCACAATTCGTTTAAAATACAATCCATAAAAACGATATTTCCGTAACTTCTGTACAATTATTTATTCCATTATCTATTTTTTATTTAATATTATCGAAAAAACCGTTTTTTTAACGAATAAAAGCAGGCATCATTAATTCCAACATCTGCAGAAATAAATACTATTCTGTTTGGTATCCAAAATCTCGTTTAATCCTTTTGAATATTCCGCTGCCACAATCATGCCGAACGGCTTCAGTCAATTAATATCACATGAACGGGAAGCAGCAACCATTTAAGGACATCAGCTATCAAACCGATCACTTCGCGCCGGCGCTCTAAAAGGAATCATGGGGGGCATTGCCTGAAATGTTATCACCCTATCTCTTAAGCCCCCAATTCCGGGATCTTCACCGATCTGTTCAGTTGCAAATTATCATGGATATCAATTCATCCATTATACTTTTGTAGTAAATTCCAGATATAAGGACATTGGCACTTCATGATGCAGTGTAATTTCTGTCGTGATCGGCTTATTGCCATGGTAAGCCGTGATATCGCCCCTGCCAAGATAAATGAACGGCTCAGTATTGTTATCAATGACTTTAAACTTTCGAACGAAAAGATAAAGATTGATCCCGTATTTTTTATTATTGATGATCCTCTGTCCCTGTTTGCTCTCCTGACTGTTTGAATTCGGCGTTTCCCATTGAAAAACCATTGGACTGATAAACTTGTCTTTATATTTCATACTGTCTTTTAGGTTTTCATCCTTATTTAAATCAATAAAAAGATAATAGTTGTTTCCACTTGGAATCGTGGATCCTCTGAAGGCACTTAATTTTTTCTCAAAATTAATCAACGGTCCTAAATCTCTCGTGCTATATTGTTCGTACAATTTCAAAAAGGGAATGCCATAATTTTCAGATCCGAATTGCCGGCTGTAACGGTAAAGCCCGTAATTCAGCACATCCATGATAGATGATTTCTGCGTTGCATCTCCGCATATCTCATTAAAAGTCTGCGAACGAATTAATTGATGACGTGACCGGTCATAGGCACATAATTTTATCTCCCGTGCAATCTGTGCCCGATCATCAAAGGTTTGATTCAATCTCTCGAAAGCATGGAGCAGTGTTTCCTTTGTGACTGAATCCATTATTTTAAGGAGTTCGTTCTCAGCTGTTTCCCAAGAGATCGTCTTATGAGAGGCCAAGTAACGTAAAATGCTGAATTCATGCGGCCTTTTAATCGGCAGTAAAGCGGATAACTGACGCAATAACTGCTCAAACGGTTCTGCTTTATTTAAGCGTTTTAATTCATCCGTTTTCTCCACTGATGAGAGAAAAGCCAGGTAACTTTTCTTATTATCAATGAATTTTACAGGATCCGGTGCATTCTCAAAGGGGACATAATCCATCAAATAGTAAGGAATATCACGCTTTGCAGCCCTGATATATTCCTTTTTGAATTCAAAATACTCGTCTTTCAAATATTTCATTGTACGGAAATTCTCCAAGTCCAGCTGTTTGATAATCTGTTCCTGTGAGATTTTATCCATATGAATATGCGTCGCCCCGGGCAAGTCAGGGAAACCTCTTTTAACCGCTACTTTCAGGCTGTCTTTATCATAGAAACGTTTTCCGCTCAGTGCGATCGCAATGAGAAAGGTTTTGCTGTGATTGCCAATAAAATCGAGAACAGTAAGAAATGACTGTCCCTGATACTTGCGCAGACCGCGTCCCAGCTGCTGCATAAAAATAATCGGCGAGTTTGTCGGACGAAGCATCAGCACCAGATTAACCGATGGAATATCAACGCCTTCGTTAAAAATATCAACCGTAAAAATCACTTGAAGCGGATCAAAATCGTCCTCAAGGCGGCGGATCATTTCCCGGCGGCACTGCTGAGAATCGTCACCCGTCAAACAGACACTCTTGATCCCTCGTTTATTAAATTCATCTGCCATATATTGAGCGTGATCCCTTGTCACACAATATCCGAGACATTTGCATGTTTCTCCATCGTAGCCATAGAAGTTCATCTTTTTGATGATGAAATCGACCCGCCGATTAATTTTCAGACGTTTCGCCACCTCGGCAACGTCATCTATGGATATATCTGAAAGATCTATTCCTTCCACATCTGTAATCCCGAAATAGTGAAAGGGAAGCACCAAATCTTCTTTCAACGCTTCGTTGAGCCGGACCTCAACAGCAATGTTATTGTCAAACAGACCGAAGATGTCGCCATTGTCACACCGTTCAGGTGTTGCCGTCATGCCCAGCAAAAAATCGGGTTTAAAGTAAGCCAACACCTTTGAATAACTCGGACTGGTCGCATGATGGGCTTCGTCGACGATCAGATACTTAAAATAGTCCGGAGGAAAATCACTAAAATGATCTTTGATCGTCTGGATGGTCGTAAAAATGTATTTCTTGCCTTTGTAATTCTTCTCGTTGCCCGTGAAAAGGCCCATGTTTCCACGGCCAAGCAAACGTTCAAAAGTTTCTTTTGCCCTCACCAGGATTTCTTCCCGATGCACAATGTAGAGCAGGGTATCCGGATGCAACTGCCGGACATCAAACGCCGCCATATAGGTTTTGCCGGTACCGGTTGCCGAAATAACCAAAGCCCGCTTCTCGCCATGACGCCTCAGCCGCTGCAGATTTTCCATTGCCTGTATCTGCATCTGATTCGGAACGATATGCTGCATTGCCGCATCGCCATAACTGAATGCGGGCTCACTGACATGTGCTGAATGGAATCTCAGATTTTCAATAAATCGCTGATAGTTTTGCAGAAAAAGATCATCGGCCACCGTGCATTGATCCCACAATTCCTGATATTCTTTTCTGACCCGATGAACTAATGCGTCTTCATCCTTTGATACGATCTCAATATTCCATTCGACATTGCTTTTCAGCGCACTTTGGGTAATATTTGAAGAACCAATCATGATCGTATAATCCTCATCGTTCTCAAAAATGTACGCCTTCGAATGAAACCCCTTAGCACGATTCGTCTCAAACACCTTAAGTGCCACGTTATCAAACGTCCTGATTTTTTTGAGCGCTTTTGGTTCTGTAAAATTAAGGTAGGTGGAAGTCATAATCTTTCCTCGGACCCCACGATCGCGCAATTCTTTCAGATTATCCAGCAGCAGCTGAAGCCCGCTATAGTTAATAAAAGCCACACTGAAATAGAACCGCCTGCATTGGGAAAATGCCTGCTGCAGTTCATATAGAAATGTTTGTCCATTGGAGTTGGTGATGAGTTTAGTGGGACTAATCATAATGTATTGTTCTAATTTCCTCTTATCTCACAGTGATTTATAGTATATAAGTGATCTCAGATAATAGATGCTTGTTGATATCAAGATAACTCAAACTATCTAATTAATTCATCATCAGAAGAGGGCTTATTAACAGATCATTTATCTGCTGTTGCTCTATTTCATGTTTCCACCAATCAATTCTGTCTTCTACATTCTTCTTCTGTGCTAAATAGGTTAAACCACTTAAATGAGGAAGTAGGGATTTTAAAAATGATATTTTATCACCCATTTGTGATACAAAACTGCCATTGACTCCACCCCAACTAGTAGAAACAAGTTCTAGTTCATTAAAAAGTTTAGGATCCTTATTAAGTTTTATTAGATGTAAGATATGATTCCTTCTTCGATCAGACGAAATCATGATAATGGATTTAAATAAAAATACCATCAAGTTATTCTTATTAAAATTATTATCAATAAAATTTGATATCCACTTATCCTGACGATCTTTACTCTCAATATTTCGATATGGGTTATTAAATATATACTGGACAGTGTGAGCTGCAATCCATGATTTCTGTTTTGTATTCTCAAAAAGTGTTCTGAATATCTTGTCAGCCAACTGAAGATAATTTTTTTGATTCCAAATAACGGAAAAGCGGCTAGCACTATCCGGTAAATATAGTTGATTTTGATCACAAGTGAATAGTTGAATATAATCTTCAATTATTGTAGAAATATATTCAGAGAAATATATTAAGTAATTTCCTTTAATGTCAACATTTTTTGCTAATGATATCAATTTCAAATATACCTTTTTCAAAAAATACAAATCATCTTTAAAAAGATCAATTAGTTTATCCGGTTTTGAATCGATTCTAAACAATGAAACAAAATATGCAATAAACATTTGATCATTGGAGTGCTTATCGATGATTTTACAGCATTTCAGAAATACATCTTTATCAAGATCCTCGTATGCCATTAGAAATTCAAGATTCCTGCAATATACTTCACCACGATTATCCATTGATAAATACTCATATAATTCATTTAATGTTTTATTTGTAATATAAACTGAGGGCAAATTAGCAAAATAAGAAAACTGCCAAGAATTTTTTCGAAGGTAATCAACATTATTTATAATAAGCTTAATGTCTTTAGCCCCTATCGTTTTAAATAAAGTCACTATTATAAAATTCGGATTAAGATCTAGAGGTGTGTTATATAAAAGATAAGTTTTAACTAAATATTGATATTTCTGAGGCTTTGATGAAAGATTATCAAAAACTGTAATTAATCCATCTCGAATTCTCCCTGAGTTACTTTTGTCACACGTCTCAACCTGTTTACATACGTTAATTATTTGATTTATTTTTCTTGAGTCAATGTCTTCTAGAAAATTTTGGATATTTATTTTCTTTAATTCTTCTTCTTTCTCCCAATTAACGTTGAGATTATCTTGTCCCTTTAATATTTGATAAATTTTATAATCTGAGTTACAAAAATAGCTATTAAATTCATGATCCAGATTTATCTCTTCTCTTTTAGCAATGACCGAAACGTAATCTCCTACGATACAATTAGCTAAGTTGGTTGGTGTAAATGCATCAGTAAAAAATTTACAAATGTTTTGGAGATCAAATTCAATGATTTTTTTATCAATCAATTCATCAAAGTCATTACCATAACCTTTTATTAAATTCTCAATTTCCAAATTGAACTTATTTAATTTGTATATTTCTAGAAGACTACTCCATATTGATTCACGATATTTTTTTGATCCATCCTTAAATTGAACAGGAATTCGATATAAGATAATCTGATTTCCTCTTCCTGTTTCTGCTGGTGAAAAAATAAGTTTCAACAATTGTTTCCCGACTTCGATAAATAATTTACAAGCATTATTGTTTGTCCAATGATTAGAATACTCAATAAATTTGTTCACAAGTTCAACCTGAATACAATAATTCTCGGACTCGGATTGCTTTGTAATACTATACGAATTGATTATGGTTTGGTAACATTCCATAAACTTATTAGGCTGCTTAATAAAATATTTCAAGAGCAGATCTAATGCTGCTGGGTAATTCTCATTATAAGAAAATTGTCCCAAAATGCTTAAGATATCATCGTTTACTATGCTGCTCTTTTCACTAAAATCTTTTCGACTAATATCTATTTCGTTTTGCGATAATTTTTCTATTTGGGATTCTAGCATTAATAATGTTTCAGTGGGTCTGAAAAAATGAAATGCCTTTACAAATTTAGGAAACAGTGGGTCATTTGTTTTTTCAAACTGTTCCCAAACAATGCCGATTTCTTGTTTTAGTTGATTATACAAACTTTCTGAAGCGAATACGTTTCCTAATATATTTGTTGCATTTATTACTCTCGATTCATAGTCTTTAAAACAATTAAGTATAATATTCGAATAGGCGATTATTCTCTTTTTTATAAAAACAAAATAAATCAAATAATTTCCAAAACATTGATCAGAAATTTTAACAACTTTGTTATAATAAATATCAACTATTTCCAATTCATGCAATTTATTAACGCATTCAATAAATCTTTCTCTTGATAATCCGGTTATCTTAATAAAAGGGCATGAATCTTCTACATTTTCAAGATTAATCGTGGAAAGGAATGCAATCACACCTGCAACTGCACACAACTCATGATTCTTGTTAAGTTCATTTTCGCTAAGAAAGTTTCCATAATATTTTTCATATAGATGAGTTGCATCAGCGATTGTTCCTAAAGATTCCGTTTTAATAGCTAGCTTTCCTGCCATTAAAGCAATTCGCACATTCCCTTCAGCTATGTTAACAATCTGGTTTAAATAATCTGGGTTCATAATACCTAAATTATTCTTTAAGATATCTATAATCTCAGTATCTTTAAATCCAACTACTTTAATTATTTTTGGTTCTGAAAACTCATAAACACTTCGAAAAACACTATTTTTGGCATATTCTCTGACGGTAAGTACTATTTTAATATTGAAATTTTTCTGATGTACTATAAGATACTGAAATATATTTTTTAATCCAGTTAGTTCATTCGCATCATCAATCATCAATAGATAATTGGCTGATACGTCTAGGATTTGTCTAAGGTCTTCATAGATTGGTAACTCATTACTTTTAATACATAACAATTTATAGTTATTTATATTAGCAAATTTTTCACAACATTCAAGAGCCAGTCTCGTTTTACCAACGCCTGCATTGCCTATGATCATTGTGACATTATTTTTCTTCAACGATGACAGAACTTCTTGGACTTCTTTTTCCCTAAAATGAAATGTCGTAGATAACGGCGCAGCCATAGGATTTGAATCGTGATACCTTACAAAATCCTTAATGTTAAAGATTTGACCTGTATCTAAAGGCATATTTAAAAAATCACTAGCAATTTCATGATAATTCTTGTAAATGTCATCTGCAATCTTATCAAGACCGTTTAGTCTTAAAAGCACCTTATTTTTTTCACAGATCTCTCTTAGATGCTTATCCTCGCCTGCGGATAAATTAGATGACGTATGACAATAGATTATCTCTGATATGTCGCTTGTTGGCACTTTGACTTTTTCGAAATCAAAACAATCTAGAATATCTTTCTCTATCTTTTGATAAAGCCTATCATGTTGTGTTGTATACATCACAAATATATATTTTCCTTCTTGGTCTCTAAAATAGGTGTCTGGGATTCCTTTTTTTGTTTTTTCTGTTCCAGGATGCATGCCGAAAGACAAAATATCTTTATATCCTGATTGAGAAAGATAAGCGTCGCATAAATTCTGAAATTGTCCACCATCAAGTTGAAGAATTCTCTGCTTTATTTCAGTCAATCTTGACATATATTTTACACCTCCCGAAAAGCCTCAATCTTTATCGTCCATATATATAATTTGTGTTAAATGAAAAATATTAGTAAAAATGGATTCGTCTTAAAAACGATATTTTCCCTTCTCCTCCGCCGCCGTCTGTGCCCCGAGCATCCCATCATACGTCTCTCCTTCGGATGCTTCATGGCTTGACATCAGGTTGACCTGTTTCATAACGATTTCCAGTGCGTCTTTGGCCTGATCCGGCGGATAGTTGTACTTTTTCAGGAGCCGGCGGATGGTGCGGCGCATCATGGCCTGTGCCTGGACACGGACGTTGAAGTCAACAGTGACGTTGCTGCGGATGGCAGTGGTTAGTTCCTGAGCAATCTTCTTCAGGGTATCGTCGTCGTAAAAATCTCTGGCAACCTTATCTTTGGAGAGAGCATAATAAAAAGCAATTTCATCCCTGTTGAGGCCAAGTTTTTCTTCATCTTCACTCATTTGTTGGATTTGTTTGGCCAGGTTGATCAGCTCTTCGATAACCTCGGCATTGGTGATTGATTGGTTGCGATATTTGTTGAGTGATTTTCTCAGTTTCTCCGAAAAGAGTTCGGATTTGACTAGGTTCGTCCGAGCCATGGTTTTGATTTCGCCTTCGAGCAGCTTCTTCAGCATTTCGCGGGCGAGATTCTTCGTCTTCATCGTCTTGACTTCTTGCAGAAACTGCTCATCAAGCAGGGAGATCTCCGGCTGTTTCAAGCCGAGTGTATCGAATACATCAATAACTTCCTCCGAAATAATCGATCGCTCGAGCATCTGGTTCACGCGCTGCTCAACGGTCTTCTTCGCCAGATCACTTGAATCCCGCTGTTTCAACTTCACGAGGCTGGCCTTTACTGCTTTGAAGTAGCCGACTTCCAGAGCGATCTTCTTCCCCTGTTCCGTGGCCGCACAAAGTCCGTGCGCCTTGCCCAGTTCAGTCGCAAACTGAATGTACTCCTTCTGATCCTGTTCGCCTTTTTCCAGGATAAAATCCATACCGCCGGTAATCGTCCGGAGGCGTTTCACGGGTGATTTTTCAAAATAACCGCTGTAATCAAAGCCATGAAACATGCCTTTGATAATCTCAAACTTTTCTTCCATGACTGCAATCGCCGCCGCTGTATCAATCCCGGTATTTTTTCGGTCGCTATCCGTATATTGATTCAAGGCCTTTTTCAGGCTTTCAAGGATTCCAATATAATCGACAACGACACCGCCCTCCTTATCTTTGAACACGCGGTTAACACGGGCAATTGCCTGCATCAGGTTATGCCCCTTCATCGGCTTGTCGATATACATCGTATTCAGCGACGGCACATCAAACCCGGTCAGCCACATATCGCGGACAATCACGATTTTCAGCGGATCGTTCACATCCTTCATCCGCTTGGCCAGTGTGTCGCGGCGCTGCTTGCCGCCGACATGCTTCTGAAACCGTTCGGCGTCGGCCGCACTTCCTGTCATGACAACTTTGATCTTTCCCTTATCCACGTCATCGCTGTGCCACTCCGGACGCAGTTTGACAATGGCATCATAAAGATCGACGCAAATGCGCCGGCTCATGCAGACGATCATTGCTTTTCCAGCCATCTCTTTTTCCTTGGCTTCAAAGTGCCGAACAATGTCCGCAGCCAGCTTTTTGACTCGGTTCGGCGAGCCGACGACCGCTTCAAGACGGGACCATTTCGCTTTGGTCCGTTCTCGTTCGGCTTCTTCCTGCCCTTCGGTAATCTCGTCGAATTCGTCATCCAGACTCTTCAGTACATCATCGTCGGCCTCAAGTTTGATAATCCGGTTTTCATAATAAATTTTGACTGTTGCTTTATCTTCAACCGAACGGGTCATGTCGTAAACATCTATGTAGTTACCAAATACCGCCGGAGTCGATTTATCTTCATATTCAATCGGTGTCCCCGTGAAACCGATATAGGAGGCATTCGGCAGCGCGTCACGCATGTACTTGGCATAGCCGAATTTTACATGCCCTGTTTTCAGGTTTGTCTTAGCTTCGAGTCCATACTGGCTGCGATGAGCTTCATCAGCAATGATGATCACATTGCGCCGGTCGGTCAGCACCGGCATATCGCCGTCCTCCGGCTTGAATTTTTGAATGGTTGTAAAAATGATCCCACCCGACACCCGGTCATTGAGCAGATCATAAAGTCCATTCACCTCATGTGCATTCTCACCGGTCTGAGCCCTCTTCTGCTCCCCACTGAGTTTTCGCACATCTGCCTGTTTCGGCTCCTGTCTCAGAATTTCCTGGGATTTAGCGAATGTTGTGTAGAGCTGATCATCGAGATCATTGCGGTCGGTGATCACGATAATTGTCGGGTTGTTCAGCTGTCGGACCAGTGCCGCCGCATAGAAGACCATCGTAAAACTTTTCCCGGATCCCTGGGTATGCCAGACAACTCCTATTTTCCGGTTGCCTGTGGCACTGGTCGCCATTTTCGTCTTCTCGATGGCTTTCTTCACAGCAAAATATTGATGATAAGCAGCCAGAATTTTGATCAACGACTTCCCGACGCCAAGCTTTTTTCCGTTACGGTCGTAGTTTTCCGAGCTAGAAGTCTGAAAGAGAATAAAGTGAGTAACGATATCCAGAAGGCGTGATGGATCCAGCATGCCGCGGAACAGCGTTTCATACTGCGGCATCGACAACGGTTCAATATGTTCCCCGTCCGCGCTGCGCCAGTTCATAAACCGTTCGAGATTAGAGGTAATGGTCCCCGCTTTGGCATTGATTCCGTCGGAAATAATACAGAAGGCATTGTAATTAAAAAGATCCTCAATGTCCTTTTTATAGGTCTGAATCTGATTGTAGGCATTTTCAATCCCGACATTGTCGTCAGAAGCAGATTTCAGTTCCACGACAACCAGCGGCAGGCCATTAATGAATAGGATCAGATCCGGCCGCCGATTCTCAATCCCGAGAATGGTAAACTGATTGGCGACAAGAAAATCATTCTTCTCAGGATGAGCGGTATCAACCAGATAAACCCGTTTCGTCCGGATCAAACCATTTTCCTTAAAAGAAACTTCAACGCCTTCGGTCAGCAGCCGATGGAAATGGTGATTATTCTCGATCAACGATGGGTTATTGAACGTCATCACCTGACGATAAGCATCATCCAGCGCTTCACGCGGGATTTCCGGATTGAGACGAAACAGCGCATCCCTAAGCCGATGATCAAGAATGACCTCTTTATAGTCTCCACGTTCCGGGCTTCCGCCGTCGCAGGCAATATCCGGCCCGAACTGATAGTCATAGCCAAGCTCCTGGCATATCTCAATGCAAGCCCTTTCCAAAACATCTTCTGTAAAACTTTCCGCCGCACTCATGGGTACCTTCCCCCTATCGCAGTCTCACTTGAATAATTTCTTAAAAAGAAAAAAATTTCAAAAGTAGTTTTGTGATAAACCTTGTTTTAAACGTACTTTTTCAGATTTCTGTCCCAGCCGCAGTCTCTAGGCATCTTCAGTCCCACCCATTGGATGATCTAGCGCTTAATGCTTGTCCATACCACAATCTGCTTATTAAATTTCGGCTTTCGCATTCCAAATTCAATTGCACTCCATCCTCTTTATCGGATCATTTTCAATTTTACTGAAAATTTATAGTGCATTGTTTATTTTGAGTGCAGCATTTCAGCATACAAAGCTATATCCTGTGGATAAAAAGATAAATAATAATTTAGCCTACTGTTTTTTCCGTCGGCACCCGAATCTCGCCGGACATCAGTTTGGGTAAGAGTACGTTGCGAATATCTTCAAGCATTGCCATTTCTCTAGTTGATTTTTCCATAGCTTGGAATAATGGTAAAACTAGTTTATTAAATCGAAACAGTACGGATTTTTCAGGAACCAAGATCATATAATTCTTCAAAATATCTGTTTTAAGATTGGTAAAAATACTGCCATTTCCAAGAGAAAGCAAGTCTTGTCTGATATGTTTGAATAACAGATATAGAAACTCATTAGAAAATATTGAAGTAGGAAAATAGAGCCATCCATCATGCACGCAAGTATCAACACAAAGTATTTTAGGAATCCCTGGTGTTGCACTATTTGAAAGGACTAATGAACCAGCTTTTAAAAAAACTGTTTTCTTTAATCCTGATTTTTTTATGTGTTCTTTTATTCTAAGTACAAATGGAGTTTCTAACCTCGTAACATCCGAAATTTTGAGCCATCGGAAGCCAGTTTCTGATAAATATGCTTGAATCGGTCGAGGTGACCCACCTCTCCTAACATCAACATAATCACCTAATCGACCTTGAAACCAATTTGTTGGCCTTTCTCCATTCCAAGGTTCAAAATCTATAAACCATGACTTGAAAATTGTCTGAGCCATTTCTTCTAAATTGTGATTTATCTTAGCATTAACCTCAATTTTATCGTCAAGGCAAGAAAGTGTCGCTGCTATCGACCGTTGTTCACTAAGATTCGGAATCGAAACCACAATATTTTCAAGTTCACTTTGCTGTACTCTTTGTCTTCCTGAAGTTCCAGACATTGATTTTATGGCAGTATTTCTAAAATAAGGACTTATTGCGAAATAATAAATATAATTTTCATCAGAAAGTCCATCCTTTTTTCTTAACACAATATACTCTGTTGAACCAAATCCCACTTCATTTCGATCTAAAATAGAAACTTGTGCCGTTTTCCCATTCTCTAAACATGGCGATATCCTTGCTACGAGGGTATCGCCATTTCTAAACTTAGATCCTCCACTAAATTTAGCAATTTCAAATCCTTCTATCTTTCTTGTGAAAGGTGCTAATTTATCCATTCCTATTTTTTTCCCTACGTATTTCTTCTCCAATATTTCTTTTGGATTAAATTTAATAAAATCCGAGACCTTGACCTTTCGCCATGCGCTAAGACTCACTCTATTGCACCTCTATTCACTCGCTAAATCAATTTAAAGTACTTCTTGATGCTATCTAACCTATATATTTACGATGCGCATTTTTCACATTGACCTGATTAACCATCGCATATTGCAGCGTTGTGTCGATTCGCTGATGTCCTAATAAGTGCTGAACCTGTTCTATCGGCATGCCCTTATCTATTGCCGCAGTTGCTAGAGTTCTTCTAAACTTATGAGGATACACTCTTTCATCGGTCACGGTTTTCCCGATCTTTTTTAATCTAGCTTCCACACCACCGATTTCCAAGCGACGATGGGGTGAATTTATTGAAACAAATAATGCCGGATCATTATCATGCCTTTCATTGAGGTAGTTCATCAAATGAATTTTTGACCGCGCATCAAAATAAACAAGCCGTTCTTTGCTGCCCTTGCCCAAAACAACACATTCACGCTCATTAAAATTAACGTCTGTTTTATTCAATTTGACTAATTCGCCAACTCGCATTCCGGTTGATGCGAGCATATCAATTAATGCCAGATCTCTCGTATTCACACAAGAGTCTCTCATTTTTTCTAACATTTCATCAGAGTATGTTTCTTTAACAAGTTTATTTGTCTTCACCTTGTGAATTCTCCTGACCGGACTTTTCATAATTAATTCTTCATCCTCCAACCAGGAAAAGAAGCTCGAGAAGATTCTTCTGATGTTGTCAATCGTTACTTTACTGACTTTCCGAGAATCATGATACTCTGCCAAATATGTTCTTAAGTCTTCAGTAGTAATACGCGTAATGTCTTTTGCAATTGATTGAAGCAAGTGATCAATTGTCTTCTTATAATATCCTAACGATTTGTTTGAGCAACCTTCCACTTTCTTAGAGGACAGGAAATTATTCACCTTAGTCGCGTTATTTAAAATGAAATCATCTGTCTTACTACTTGCCTCTATTTCTAAAGAAACACCTGCAAAACACTCTAGTAAAACATTCTTCAATGTTAACATTTGATAGTTATCAAGATGAGACGCCATTCTGTTTAATACATCATTGATCATTTCGTTTTTCATGATTTCCTCCCGTATGCATTTTCTATAATTTTAATTTATTCTGCATAATAATGGAGGAAAATAATAATTTAGCCTACTGTTTTTTCCGTCGGCACCCGAATCTCTCCGGACATCAGTTTGGGGAGAAGGGTGTCACGAATGTTTTCCAATACTGCATTTTCCGTCTCTTTGACTTCTATCACTCTAAAAAAATTGAACACCTTAATTCTAAAAGAAGTTAGCACTCTCATGTCTGGCACAATAGCTTTTATTTGTTTCATTTCAGAACCTGAAATTTCTTTAAAAGTTGAACCCGATGCCCTGTTTACAATAGCCCTTAAATTATCTTTTAACCAACAATAAATGAACTCACTTCCAAAGCCCTGTTTTATATCTGGCACAATTGACTTAAATCCTTGATTTGTCGTTACTTTGTTTTTCGCAATTGCAATATATCCGATTGGTGCTCTTGAAGTAAATAAAATTGAACCCTCAGGCAGCATTTTTATACTTGAATGATTAAATCCTTCTTCAGAAATATCCACCGATCCATGGCTTATATATCGATTTTTATTTTGGGATAAATCTTTTGGGGTAATCCATGGGATATCATTTTTAGAATAAAAGCATTCATTCTTTTTTAATGGTGTTGCACCACCTATAACTTTTCCCATGTCGGAAATTGTTCCAACTTCCCACCCTTTTGGAATCAACCCAAGTTCACTTTCAACCATCTCGCCGCCGCTTGATTTGTACGGATTTCCTTCTTCATCAGGAAATTCAAAATCGACAAACCAATGTTGGAAAATTGTCTGAGCCATTTCTTCTAAATTGTGATTTATGCTGCTATTTCAGACTTAGATTCAACCACATCTCTCACATCATCCAAATTGTGATTTATCTTAGCGTCGACTTCAAATTTTTTGTCTAATGCAGATAAAATATTAACCATAAAGTCTTGTTGATGTCTTGGAGGAAGTTCAATTGTCATATCTCCATACGTTTTCGCATTCATATTTTTTCTTGTACTTCCAGTTGAAAAGGAAGCAACCCAATTTTTATACTTATCTGATATTGTATAATATCTCATAAACTTTGGATTAATTTTATGTGGATCCAAACTAAATTTAATTAAAAAACCAGCGTATACTAATTCCCCATCACTTTTATCATAGAAATAGCTTCTACCAGTGCTGTTTCCAGTTCTTGCGAAAACAATATCATTGGGCTTTAACAAATATTTTCCAGCGTTTTCACTATCTACTGATTTTAAGTTATCTTTTAAGAGGGTCCCATCATCACTAATATCTGATATTCTCAAATAGGTAAAAAGATTATTTGAGTACTCAACTGCTGGTGCAGGTATCCCATAATTACCCTTTCCATCAATAGAAAGATCTGCCAATCTCACTATTCTCATTTCTTTAAACCCCATACCCAATCCCCCCAAGATTCTTTTTTATCTCTTCTTCAAGTTTGTGAGATTGGTCGAATAGTCCACTCAGTTCACTGGTCAGCTGTTCCATTTTCTGATCGAATGGAATGCCGTCATCTTTTTCTTCTTCGATACCGACGTAACGGCCGGGTGTCAGAATAGAGTCATTAGCCTTGACCTCATCCAGAGTTGCCGATTTGCAGAAGCCCTTGACATCTTCATATTTTCCGTCACGGTCGCGCCACTGATGATAAGTACCGGCAATTTTATCAATATCTTCCTGACTGAGTTCGCGATGGCGGCGGTCGATCATGCCGCCGAGATGACGGGCATCGAGAAACAGGATTTCATGTGCTCTGCTCCGCTGTTTTGCACTGCCGTTTTTATTCCGGTTGAGGATCCATAAAGAAACGGGAATGCTGACGGAATAGAAGAGCTTGTCCGGCATGGCAACAATGCAGTCGACAAGATCGGCTTCTAACAAATTTTTGCGGATTTCACCCTCATTCGACGTATTCGTACTGAGCGAACCGTTGGCAAGCACGACCCCGGCCACTCCATTCGGAGACAGATGATAAATCATGTGCTCAAGCCAGGCATAGTTGGCGTTGCCTTCCGGGGGAATGCCATAGGACCAGCGGACATCTTCCGTCAGCTGGCCGCCGCCCCAGTCGCTGATGTTGAACGGCGGATTGGCTAGAATGAAATCCGCCTTCAGGTTTTTGTGAAGATCGTTGTGGAAGGTGTCGTCATGGTGGGAGCCGATATCACCGGACAAGCCGCGGATCGCCAGGTTCATTTTGCAGATTTTCCAGGTGGTCGCATTCAGCTCCTGCCCGTAAATAGCCAGATCGGTCAGCCTCCCCTGATGTTCTGCGACAAACTTTTCACTCTGGACGAACATGCCGCCGGAACCGCAGCACGGATCATAAACGCGGCCCTTAAATGGTTCAATCATCGACACGAGCGTTTTAACGACGCCGGTCGGCGTATAGAATTCACCGCCGCCTTTACCTTCCGCTTCGGCAAATTTTCCCAGGAAATATTCGTAGACACGGCCGAGCAGATCTTTTTCTTCATTCGTGTACAATTTGATTGTCGAAACAAGATCGACGAGTTCGCCTAACCTTCGTTTGTCAATTTCCGGCCGGGCATAGCGCTTTTCGAGTACATTTTTCAGCGTTTCATTATCTTTTTCGATCAGGATCATTGCGTCGTCAATGATCTGACCGATTTTTTCACTTTTGGCGTTATCGCGGATATGGCTCCAGCGGGCTTCTTTCGGCACCCAGAAAATATTCTCGGCAAGGTACTCGTCAATCTCTTCCTCAAAACCTTCTCCCTCGGCGACGAGCGCATTGTATTTCATCTCGAATTTATCCGATATGTATTTTAAAAAGATCAAACCGAGCACGACATGCTTGTATTCGCTCGCATCCATACTGCCGCGAAGCTTGTCCGCCGCTTTCCATAATGTTTCTTCAAAACCGATGTTCGCCGTTGACTCGTCCATATCTGTTTTCCCCTCTTAGTAATTGTAATCATCCAGCACTTCAAAAAGCGCCGCTTCGAATTCTTCCTGTTCTGATCCGGTCGTAATGTCGCCGGGCAGCACATTCAAATAGTGAGCGAGACCTTGAATCGTTTTTTGCAAAATAATTTCCGATCCGGCCTGTTCGAGCAGTTCCAGGATGATTCGATAAGTGTCCATGTAAGGAAGCTTATCGGCCCGTTCCAGCGTTGCTTTAAACCGTTGGATCAGTTTCTCTTTTTCAATAGCCCGCTCAATTTTATTCATCTCTTCCCGGTCGTAAACCGGCACAGATTCCAGTTTTTCACCTCCCTGGCCGAGCACCTGTTCATGCCGCTTAATAATCGGCTGCAGTTCATGCTTCAATTTTTCTTTTTGAATTTCCAGTTTTTCAATGTCGGTCAATTCTTTTGAGAAATACGCACCGTTGACATGAAATAATTTCTCAAGTACAGGCAAATATTTTTTCGGTATATGCTGCTTGCCTTTGATCCATAAATTTATATTTTGTTTCTTAATTCCCAATCGTTCAGCGAGCTCCAGCTGCTGCATATTGTATAGCCCGAGAATATATTCCAAGCCTATCAATCCATCACCACCCACGGGCATCATATATTGTCTCGGTTAATATTATTTTAATTCTGCTTATTGACTGAGTCAATATTTTCTGCTATTTTTATTGTGTTGAGAGGCTGCCGGGGTTATTCTTCGAAAGCTCTATGGCAAAATTAGCAATCCCGAATCATCTTGGTTACTTAGCTGCAAGTGAGCACAGACTTAACTCTATTATGGTCAAAATGCCGATAAGACTCAACACGGCGGGTCAGATTTTTTATCTGAAAGGACTTCTGATTCCAATCTGCCTGCCCGGTTCGCCCTGCCGATTGGCCGGTTAAAATAGCGTTCGGGTGATCAGACGAACATTAAATCCAGGCAATTCAAGAAGGAGGCATGAATGAATATGCAGCTGACCATTGTTCCACTCAATCAAAGTAAACAGACATCCGCACTTACGAATCGCACAAAAAAAGATTTATTGAAAACGATCGAACATATGGAACTTGAGATCGACCGCCTAAAAGGATCCGAGCTGGCTCTCGACGAAGCAAAGAAGATCGTGATCATCGAGCAGCTGAAAGGGATGAAAATGGCCATAGCCCTAACAGGACATACATTGACTTATCAATAAATTTGGTTCGGTAAAAATCATTAAATTTGCTCACTATAGGGGGATCCTTATGAAAAAGCTGCTATTCCTGCCTTTTGTTCTTATTCTTCTAATCGCCGTAAGCGCTTGTTCCGGGGATGTGAATGTTGGAAGCGGAGTATCAAGTTCCGCAGCGACATCCAATCCGACGAGCAGTCCCGCAGCGAAAGAGGCGATTCATAAACAGGCAAAGTTGAACTTCTCCAACACATCTGCTCAACAAACAACGAAGATAGATTCAGCTGAGATCAAAGATGTCTCTGATCTGAATCTCGCGGATAACCAGTTTGATGCCATTAAATATGCGCTCCTTATCCACATGAGCGTCTCAAACAGTGCGACGCAGCCTGCCCAAACGTACCCTTCCCAGGGACACGTTGTCCTGGATGACGGTACGCAGATCGACGGACTGATTGGTGCGGACGCCGGTATTGACGATGCGTTTAAAGATGGAGAAGTGGCCAATGGGGCAACAAAATCGGGATACGTCGTCTTTCCATTAAAAGAAGATCAGGCCCGGAAATTTAAAAAGGGCGCTTTTAAATTCGACGTCACGGCCGGAGACGAAATGGTGACGCAGGAACATTATTCTGTCGCCATCAATTTTTAATCTTGGAGGGAACGAAATTGAAAAGAAAATTAAAAATTAATGTATTAGCCGGAGTTGTCGACATAGTCATGGCTTTCTTAATTATGATTTCCTGGTTCGCCGTCATCTTTGCCGCTTTCGGCGACGCGACAACAGGGACGCATGCAACCGGGGGCGTCGGAACATTTTTCTATATCTGCGCCGCAATTGCTCTGATCATTCATGTTATTGCACTCATTCGATCCAGAAAATCCGGTATTTCGCTTGTCGGTCACGTTCTTGGTATCATCGGTATGGGTTGCTTTCTGATTACGATGTTTCTGGCACTCCCGGCCTTCGTCCTGGCCATTCTCGCTGCAATTTTTTCCTTACTTCAGAAAAATGTCGGTGATTCGACATCCATCCCTAAATAAAAAATAGAAAGGCTCAGAAGGACTCTTCGCCGAGTCCTTTTGAGCTTTTCATTGCATTTTGGGTTATTGTTTGTGAAGAAAACTTGATTCCGTACCATCTACTCGTTTTCCTGAATACCCTTTATCCAGATGAAGCTTCATACGCGTGTCTCCACAGCTAGGGTTAAGAAGATATTTGGGATACCCTTTGCTCGCCAGCCCAACCAGTTTTCCAAAATCCATATGATTATCGATCATAAATGGGTTGACCTTTTGTTGAAGATCTTCATCATTCAGATAAAACTTGCCTTCATTTTCAATAATATCCAATGCTTGAAGATATTTATAATTTTCTAATGTCACATGAAGCCTCGGTTTATTCAGCACGACATGAAGCCTTTCTTCTATTCTGGATCGGCTGCGCAAAGAAGCATCTCAGCAGCATGTTCGGATTAAGTTGTAAACTTGAGTGGGTTCTCTTTTCCCTGCATAATTTCTTTAGATTCCGCTTTATTCTTTCTTATTTATGCAAGCCATTAACTATCGGGTATACTCTTGGTATGAGAACCAATATGAATCTAAGTATGTTTTCAAGGAGCATCTACCATGCACCGGAAATCATTGCTGAAGCTCAATTTGTTTAGTTGCCTGTACGGCTTTCTTCTGTTTGTGATGACGTTTATGATTTTTCAGCCTTATAGGGCGGCAATCCTGCTGCGTGTACCGGTTGAATGGATTTCCAAGGGATTTTTCTGGGCGGCCATTTTATCAGTCGTGCTTTATATGGGGTTCATGCCGCGCCTGGCCGAACAAAAACCGCATGATTGGAAAGCGGCACTGGCCGTTTCTCTGTACGCAGTGCTTTGGTTCCCCTACTGGCTGCTGTTTGTCCTTGTCGCATTCTTACTGCTTCGCTGATCGGATGGAGCGGCAGTTAAAGAACCATTTGCCGGTATTGAAGATGGATTCTGTATCATTAAACGGACGCCGCAGAGACGGATCTATTCCTGGGGCGGTTCATACATTTCCGCGAAGACCGGATCTATTCTCTCAACGGCCGGTATCTTGCCGGGAAGGCTGACCGACTTCTAAAACGTCCCTATATGAAAGCCAACAATTCTTGCGGCGGCCGGCGGCAGAATCTTTTCACAAAAGCCGATTCAGTCTCACGACGGAAGATATCTTTCCGCGACGGGCAGCCATGCAAAGCCCGTTATTTCAACCGATGACTGAATCGCTGCTGCGGCACAGCCGCCGGCCCTCGGATTTTTTCAATTTTATCTGTTCCTTACTGACTTGAAGAGATTTTTCGATCAGAGGCAATCATGTGAAAACAAATCAAAGATCAGAAGAAAATCGTGCGATCCCGTCCATTGAATTAGAGGAACTTAAGAAAAGCTTTGAAAGGGACAAGCCTGAATCCCTGCTGAATCATATTCACATGTCCCCGGAAAGCAGGAAATTAGTGGAAAATAACAGTTTTGCACTACTGATAGCCATTGTTGCCGATCAGTCGGTAAAAATGGAAGTAGCCTGGAATCTGCCTTATGAGCTTGGAAAGAGAATCGGGATGGAGCGTCTTCATCCGCAATGGATCACACGGAATAGTGAAAAGGTCAAAGATGCGATTGCACAAAAACCGGCGCTTCACCGTTTCCCGCAAAAGATGACCGATTACATTTTTTCACTGTCGACGATCATAGAAAACAAGTACTCTTCTGCAGCCGGCCTGTTGAGAAGCTCGATGGATTATCACGTTTTTGTCGCCAATGTTAAAGAAGTTTCGGGAATCAGCGACAAAAAAGCAAATTTTCTTTTTCTGACATTATCACTGGACTTCCATTATTCATTTAAAAATACAGAAGAAAGTTCGGTATTATTCGATACACATATGGAGAAATGGCTGTCTCAGCATTTTAACAGAACTATATCGAAAAAGGAGGCAAATGAAATCTGCGCTTATGTTTCTCCCGGAAATCCGGCATTATTCTGTCCTTACGTCTGGAATAAAGATCACGAGATAAAATAAAAAGCCTGCCGATCTTCCTTTTTTAATGGAACAGCTTATTGAAGAATCCCCGGGACCGGCTGCAAACTTTTCTAAGCAAACCGCAGCATGGCTTTTTTTTAAGGCGACTTGATGGCCGATAGTTTCCTAAAAGGCTGTATTTTTCCACCGCATTCCTAATTCCCCTGCCAACGGCTTAACCGCTCAGCAGAATACACGGAGCACGGGGCCTGATCTTTCTTCGCATGGATAAAAAATTCTTGTGAACATAAAAATTTCCCTTTAGATGAGCAGATTTTATGATTCATCTGTCAATCTTAAAGGGAAATCTATCAACGATGAGGCAGTGTCGTTAATTTTTTAAAACACGGACCGGCCGGCCTTTTGAATCCCGTCGGCGGCCGCCCTTTGGGGACAGCCTCTTCTTTCAGCTATCCGTCAGTCGTTAAAGCGGTCCGCCTCGACATCTTTAATGAACTGGGCCAGGTGATCGAAATAGACCGGAGCGTTGTCGATCATATGGTGGTGCCCGCCATCCGGTGTGGTGGCAAGCCGGGCGTGGGGAATCGTTTCAGCCATCCGCCGGGCGGCAGAAAGAGGCATCGTTTCGTGCTCTCCGAATGTTACCAGTGTGGGAACGGTTATGTTTTTCAGCCGATCGCGTACGTCCCATTCCCGCAGTTTCCCGGTAACTACAAATTCGTTGTCGCCCTGGAAAACGTTGTAGACAGGGGCCGCCATCGTATCAATCAGATGGGAAATGGCCGGCGGCTGGCGGCGGTCGACGTAGCCCCGGTTAAGAATGTCAACGTAGCCCTGGTAACGCTCGTTATCATAGTCATTTGTTGCCTCACATTGTTTCATAAACGCGACGGCATCGGCGGGCAGGGCTTCTTCCCGGATCCTGTTGATGTTTGCAACATATTCGTCGATGTTATCCGTCATCGATGAAATGATCGCACCTTTGAGATGCGAGCCGTATTTTAAAGCGTACAGTTGAACAAGCAGGCCGCCCCAGCTTTGGCCGATCAGGTAAAAGTGATCCAGGCCCATTTTTTGCCGGACTTCTTCGACTTCGCCCAAAAAGTAATCATAGGTTAAATATTTCCCGGCAGTCCCGGGATCGGAATAGTCGGGTTGATCGGAATAAAAAGAGCCGAGCTGGTCATACATGTGAACCTGAATGTTCAGACCCTGTTCCGCCAGTTTCCGGGCAAAATTTTCATAGTATTCATGCGTGCCGCCCGGGCCTCCATGCAGACAAAGCAAATGGATATCGCCGTTCCCCTGAGTATTTGTCCAAAGGTGGTAGCCGTTATCCAGGGTTAGGATCGTTGTTCCCTGTTTCATTATGTATCATCCCCAATTTTAAATGGTTAATGTCATCATAGCACTAAAGCGTTCAGGTTTAAATTGAGTGAGATTTAGAAGCAGCGGATCTGGGACGGCATACCCGTGAATCGGCATCCCGGCTATTTTCCCCAAAAGTATTCTAAAATTTTCATCACGATTACCGTAAACCGAATTCCGCCTTTACAGAACGAAAAAACGGATGGCATCAGCTTTCTTCATCGAATCAGAAAACGATTACCTACGACCGTGCCTTTTTAAAAACGATCGAATGAATCAGTAGGTTTCAAAATTTCAGGAACCATGACCCCTGTCAAATGATTCTCCAATATTCGACTGTTAAATATCCGACTCAATGATCCGATGAGTACAATGACCGAAGCGATCTGGTTCCTCACACATGGCGAACCGAAAGTGATGGCCCAGTTTACATAAAATTAACATCTTTCGTATTAGTAAATTTTACTTACTGGGGTATAATTATGATTAAAAAAGGGGAAAGATCGGGAATGATGAACCATGAAGCAAAAATTTGTCGGAGAATTGGATAAAATCATTCGCGGGAAACACATCAAAACAGTTTTCCAGCCGATTGTTTCTTTACGTAACGGAGAGGTATACGGTTACGAGGCACTGAGCCGGGTCACCTGCCCGACGGATTTGACGAATCCCGAAGATTTGTTTCGCGCAGCACGGACATGCAACCGCTTATGGAAACTGGATCAGCTGTGCCGATCGGCAGCCTTGCAGAGTTTCCGCGACAAGCAGGCATTCTCCGGTGATTCGAAACTTTTTCTTAATGTCAGCCCGATCATCATCAGTCATGAGCAGTTTTCTCTCAGCTTTACCAGGCACTATCTGAAACAATACGGCCTCGAACCGAACCGGATTGTTTTTGAAATCACAGAGCGCAACTCCATCTCGGATATTGAAAAATTCAAAGCAGCCATTGACCATTCTAAATCGGAACAATTCCAGATCGCCATTGACGACGCAGGGGCAATGTACTCCGGTTTAAATTTAATAAACGCAATTCACCCCCATTATATTAAACTGGATCGGCGCCTGATTCACGACATCGACCTCGGCGGGCTTAACTTTGCTTTAATCAAAGGCATGACCGAATTCTGCCGCCTTTCGAATATCCATCTGATTGCCGAAGGAATTGAAACGGAATCGGAACTGACGATTTTGATTGATTTGGGGGTTCCTTATGCACAGGGATTTTTTCTGCGGAAACCGGACGAACAGCTTAAAGCTGTCGACGACGATATCAGAGTTCTGATTATCGATTGCCATAAAAGAAAAAATAATGTTTTCGGGTCGCCAAGCGCAAATAGCTACATTTCAAACATCTGCACACAATCCGAGATCGTCTCAAGAGACACGAAAGTGGAGGACATTTATAATAAATTAAAGGCAAATCCGGATGCTTTCGGATTCTGCGTCGTAGAAAACGGGCACGTCATCGGCATCATCACCAAATCGCATCTGACCCTGCAATTAAGCGGGCAATTCGGATTCAGTCTGTATCAGAATCAGCCGGTATCGCTGCTTATGGACACTGAATTTATAGCGGTCGACTATCAGACGCCGATTAACGAAGTATCGAAGGCGGCCATGTCGCGTCCGCAGGAAAAACTGTACGATTTCATTGTCGTGACTAAGGACGACAAATATCTCGGGACGGTGACGATCAAGAACCTTCTGCAGAAGACGACGGAGATAGAAGTCGTCAAGGCTAAATATGAAAATCCGCTGACCGGTCTCCCCGGCAATCTCGTGATCGAGCAAAAAATAAGAATGTGTCTTTCCGAGAAAAAGACTTTCGGTATCCTCTATCTCGATATTAACCACTTTAAAGAATACAACGATATCTACGGTTTTGAAAACGGCGATTGTGTGATCAAGCTTCTGGCCGATATTCTTGTGCTTCACCTTCCTCCCGGCCAGTTTGTCGGACATGTAGGAGGGGACGATTTCGTCGCCATTCTCGATGACAAGGATCTGAAAGGTTATTGCGACGCTGTCAGTTCAGAATTTCAGCGGAAAGTTCTGCATTATTATAACCCGAGCGACAAAGCAAACGGCTATATTATCGCCGAAAACCGCTGGGGCGTCATTGAAAGATTCTCACTGATCACCACTTCTGTCGCCGGAATCCGTGTGCAAAGCCGGGACTTTGCCAGCGTGCCGGATTTAACGGAAAAGCTGGCCCAATTGAAGAAAAAATGCAAAAAGCTGAAGGACGACAACTATTTACTGATTCAGACTTAACGGCAAAACAACCGTTAGATCCGTAATCTCTGTTTTATTCAACTGAATAGGCAGGCACCATTTGTGATTCATCTATCTTTTTAGTGGTTCTGTTAATTATTTACTCGATTATCCCCTCGGTTCATGTATCCAGCCGGGCCGCGGCGTGAAGGCGCTGTCCATTCTTCTGAAAAGCGATCGGTTTGCACGAGCGGCAATCTATTCCTCTGAATGTTCACGTGGCCGGCGGTTTATTCTTCTGAAAAGGGGGATATCCTGCGTGGACAGGCGTTAAATGGCGGAAACGGCCCGATCTTTTTCTTCAGCCTGCCCGTGTATTCCTGTAAATCGTGGTGAAAATCGCCGGGAAACGATGGTGTATCATCAGCAAAAAGCAAAATATCAACAGTAATTAGCAGAATATCAACAGTAATTAGCAGAATATCGGCAGTAACGGTCAAAGAATCGGCAGTAAACGGATAAGTGAAAATAATCAGAACAGAAGGCTCTATCAGATTGATTCAATCAACCATTACGGGGAGCTTTTCGGTTTAAACTCTTGATGGGGCGTTACTTTGCCGGAACAGGGCGAATCGAGACCATTTCGGAGCGATAGTTCACTACTTTAGGGCGATTTATTCTTTTTTCGGAACGATAAACTCTTGATGAGGCGATACTTTGCCAGAATAGGGCAAATCGAGACCATTTCGGGGCGATAGTTTACTGTTTTAGGGCGATTCATTCTTTTTTCGGAACTATAAACTCTTGATGAGGCGATACTTTGCCAGAATAGGGCGAATCGAGACCATTTCGGGGCGATCGTTCACTGTTTTAGGGCGATTCATTCTTTTTTCGGAGCGATAAACCCTTGATGAGGCGATACTTTGCCAGAATAGGGCGAATCGAGACCATTTCGGGGCGATCGTTCACTGTTTTAGGGCGATTCATTCTTTTTTCGGAGCGATGCCTGGTTTATCGACTGTTAGCAACCGTTTACCGGTTGTCACGCCTGGTTTATCAATCGTGCAACGTTCTCCGTCTTTCGAGCTGTCGTTTTATTTATAGCCCAAAACGATTGATAAACGTCTATTGCCTGTTTGACCTTTGGATCGTTAAAATTTAAGTCCATGCCAATCGCCCCCGTTAGATAGTTTAGAAATAGACTGTTCGATAATAAACTATTATAAATGATAGTCGATCCTTTGATTAGATCCGCTTCTCATTACTAGTCATGACGTTCAGCCCTGAATAGGAACGCTTCGAAACCTTTTCATCATCCGCTTTTCGGTTGTATCACAATAGGGCAGCGGCCGAGTCATGAGCAGGCAGAATCATCCGTCTAAAACAGAGGCACCCGGCGCTTTAACGTGCGTCGAATGCCTTTTAAAATGCTTCGAATATTTAAATTATAAGTGGGGAACTTGTTCAAACGACTTTTACAGCTTGCGCTTTTCGCGAATCTCTTTGCGAAGCATTCGGGCAAATGCAAGCGGTGTCCCCACTGCAACCATTGCTGTAACAAGAAGAACCGCGCCGATCATCCCTTTTATCAATCCGCCGTCTGTGATACTTGTGTAGAGTAGATTCATACCGACGATCCCGACAGCAGACAAAAGTAAGGCCAGCCAGATCGGCGGCAAAAATACCGAACGCCGTTTCATTTCTTTACGCTTTCCGCCGCTGTTTCCCGGTAATAGCGGCCCCAGATCAGACGGTACAGACCAAGTCGGCGGGGCAGTGATCTAAGACCCGGAATAAACGGAATGAGCATAAGGATCAGTGTCACAATGACCACTGTCATGACAACCAGCAAATCGGCCGAGCTGGATCCATTAAATGGAGGAATTTGGTACAAAAGCGTGTAAAACCACAGCCACACAGCTCCCGGGTAATTTCCGGTTTCTTTGATAATGCCCCACTGGTCTCCCATCATGTCCAGCTGATCGGCATACTGTGCGTCGGGCTGATCCTGCAAGAGCAGCAGGGAAATCGTCCGGTCGGTCTCAGGCATCGGCGATCCGGAACTGTCAACAGCAGATTCGAGAAGACCGCTATGACCAAGCAGCAGATATTCATTGATGATCTGCGGCAGAGGCCCGTAGTCCGACTGATTCCCGGCCCAGTGAATGCTGGCAGACGTGACGGACGCCTTGTCCAGGCCTTTGGAGGCGGCCGTCGTCCAGGCTGTCTGCTGTTTGGACGAAGCCGTGTTCCACATATCGAGTGAATTTTTCAAGGCCGGTTTAAACGGAACAATTTTTTCAAGAGGCCCGAGGACTTCTGTTTTGGCCGAATTGACCGGAATCCGGACGCCCGCCCATGACTGCGGGGAGAAAAATCCCAATTTTTGAGAGGCGTCCGGCGTATTATTATACGGAGGTCCGTATGAAGAAATCGGATCCTGTCCTGATAAATCGTCAAGTGCCGTCTGTACCAGCAGTTTCGGCGCCTGCTGGGTGACTTGTTTCGACGTCAGGGCCGGAACGTCCGGAGAAGAAAAGAGCGCTGCAAGGATAATAATCAATACACCGACCACACCGAGCGCAATCAGCATTTCACGAACCAGGTCGTACTGAATCTGCGGATAGCGGTCGTTCGGATAATCACGAATTGGCTTTTCCACGTATTTCGTCCCCCTTCTTGCCCGCCATCGGCTCAACAACGCCATGTATCCGAATAAGCAGAATATGGAAAGTCAGCAGTAAAAAGAGCACGAATGGAATGACAAAGATGTGCAGTCCGTACATCTGGCCAAAGTTCAGTACATTGAAGAATCCTCCGAACCCCGTTGAGTTGATCGCATCTTTGCCCTGAACGCCGATCCACTGCGAATCAAAATTGTTTTGCGACAGATAGCCGGTCAGTCCGGCAACGAGGGATACGAGAAACATTAACCAGCCGCCGATCCAGATCCAGTGACGTCCGCCGCGCCAGGAAGCCATTAAGAACTGGGCCCACAAGTGCAGTACCATAAAGAAAAAGAATGCCTGCACGCACCAGAAATGCATACTGTTGAAAAAATGGCCGACAGCCGACAGGTGCCACCACTGCGGTCCGAAAATAGCCAGTACCGTTCCCGTCACAATCAGCCAGACAAATGATCCAAGTGTCAGAATGCCGAACAAATAGACGTATGAGTTTACATAAGCGGGCATAGTGTCGGGAAGCAAATGCTTCATCGGCAGATTTCTGTCAATCCAATTCCGAACACCGCGTGTCATATTTTTGCTCATTTTTCTCGTCCCCCAGGAAACGGAATAACAAGCGCCAGAACAAATATGATCAGCATGAGAGCGACAACGACGATGTCAGCGACAGATAGATTCAACCAACTGAAATGCCAAGCCCAGCCCGCGTGAATTGGAGGTTGTAATTGATTCATTAGTTACGTCTCCCCTGTTACTAATAATTTTATAGGTACAAACCTATTTTATATGTAAGCGTTGCAAAATCAATAGGTCCTCTATTAAATTATTGTAAATCGACATTTTCGTCTGATCTGTTCCTGATTTTCTCCTATTTTGACGATTATGTTCGCCAAATTATTGCTTTAAACATTTTTTTAATGGATGATCTTAACAGTCACTGTCGCTGCACAGCCGATAGGCAAATGCTGAAACTCCTGTCAGCCTTAAACTCAGAGACACTCACCTCGGGTTCGAAAACGATCATCCGAGAATCAGGGGGAAAATTGCTTCGATCTTAGAGACGATTACTGAGGTTCGAAGAAGATTGTCCCGGGCAATATTATTTTTTAAAAAGTCCATATCTCGATGGGCTGATTGAGATGCTCACATTTTTAAAAGAAAAGGATCATTTCTCAAGGAAAAGCAGAAATGATGTCCGCCTTGAACATGCGGCAATCCATTGGGAAAAAAAAGGCAAAAATAATTTTGGTAAAGGAGAAAAATTCAGCGAAAGCAGGTTAGCGATACGATTGGAATAAAAAGTTTAACCTAAAAGCAAGAATATATATCCCCATCTAGTCTCGCACTTTTGATATGCATGGTTATTTTACGGCCTTTTCATCATTAAAAAAACGCCCTTTGCAAGGTGCATTTTGTATGTCCGGTATCCAGTTGCGGACTTAAGAAAGGCAGATACACGAACGGCAAAATATTACGTTTTCACACTGTCCGCCGATTTACTGGCGTGCGTTTCCTGCTTGTTTGACGAACGTCCCATCCTCCCTGAGTTCCGCGCCCGCTGGTTAAACACTGTTTTTCTCTGTGCTTTATAATAGACTTAATCATGATACTCGGGAGGCACGATCTATGAAATCATTCGCTATCGTTCTCGGAAATATTACAACGGTCAAGGCGGATGCCATTGTCAACGCCGCAAACACAACGCTGCTCGGCGGCGGCGGTGTAGACGGTGCCATTCACCGCGCAGCCGGGCCGCAGCTGTTGGAAGAGTGCAGGACGCTGCATGGATGTGCGACCGGCGAGGCAAAAATCACCAAGGGCTATCGTTTGCCGGCAAAATATGTGATCCATACTCCCGGCCCGGTGTGGCAGGGCGGCAACCGTCATGAACCCGATCTGCTGAGAAACAGTTATGTCAACAGCCTGAAATTGGCCGACAGCTATGGATGCCGGACAGTTGCCTTTCCTTCTATCAGCACAGGGGTTTATCATTTTCCGCTGGAACAGGCGGCCCCCATTGCCGTTCAGGCGATTCGCGGATTTCTGGATCATTCGAACCATGTCGAAAAAGTGATGATGGTGTGCTTTGATGACGAAACAAGAAGAGCCTATGAAAAGGCTAATGAGGGCTGATTCAAATTTCTTTCACCGGACGGTTGTTCCTTTTATGACCGCAAGGCGGCCGATATCTCCAATTCGTTAGTCTGCAGAAAACTAATTCACACAAATTCCATCAGAAGTTCGTCTGATTTCCAGCCCAAGAACCAGAATCTGAATTATAATGAGAAAAATCTCTTTTTTGATAAGGTGAATGTGATTGCAGACGGTTTTGGACGACGGTTTAAAGTTTATTATCGGCGGCACGCTTTTTGTACTCATGTCCTATTTTAGTAAGTCCAAATTTTTGTTTTTATCAGGAGTCATCACCTTTATACCGGTCATGACACTGATAAATATGCGCATGCAGATGAAATACATGGATTTGAAAGAATTCCGGGCGACTGAATTTAATGCGGTCTTTGGCGCTGTTGGTGCTGTTGTTTTGATTCTTTCTGTTTTTATCCTGACCAACTGGTTCAAGCCGGTATATGCCGCGTTTATTGCTGCAGTGCTCTACATTATCTATATGCTGCTCTGCAAACATTTTCTGTAAGGGTTAATTAACCCTTGCACACTGGGGAATCTTTTCCGATCTAAAGAAGGGATTTCTCTTTTATTGATTCAGATTTTTTATGGAACATTATCTGACAAATAAACTGACATTTCATAATATAATGATATCATTTATATGTACAAAATTTACTACAGGAAGAAGAGGTAACACATGTTCAAAGATGTGATGAACCTGTCCGTTGTCACCTTTAACGCTGTCTGGGGAGATAAGGAAAAGAACCTGAATCGTATAAAAGGGTACATCGAGAGTGCCGCCAAAAGAGGCAGCGATTTTATTGTTTTTCCTGAAATGGCTCTGACGGGTTATGACGACGAAGCTGAAAAACCTCTTGAAGAAAAAATGCAGTTTAAGCTTTCCGAGACGATACCGGGCGAGTCCACTTATGAAATCGCCGGTCTGACGAAAAAATACGGCATCTACACAGTTTTCGGCATGCCTGAAAAAGACACGGCGGATCCGTCCAGGCTCTATAACGCTCTGGCCGTTTTCTCACCGGAAGGACTGGTCGGTTCTTACCGGAAAATGCATCTTCCGGCCCCGGAGCCTAATTGGGCGGCCCGCGGCGATCGGCCTTTTATATTAGATACACCCTGGGGGCCCGTCGGCTGCGCCATCTGTTACGACTCCTACTGTTTCCCCGAACTGATGCGCTATTACGCTGCCAAAGGCTGCCGGCTTTATATCAATAGTACGGCGCTTGCCAAATGCCACGGCAAAGGATTGGGCACGACAACGCTGGAAGCCGGGGTGATCCGCGAAGGCATTTATATCGCGTCTGCCAACCTGGGCGGCAGGGATCTGTATAATGACTTCTGGGGAGGCAGCAGCATTATCGGGCCGAGCCGGAAGACATGGGAACCGTACTACTTTGCAGGGCACAAATTTACGGATGATGTCGCCGGCGAGTCGGAGATGTTCACTGCGACCATTGACCTGTCCCTCGCTTCCCGGTCTCTGTTCAAATACAACGCGTCAGTCGGGGGAACCGACTGGAGACCGGAAAAATATATCGAAATGTTCAAAGATACGTTAAAAGATTCGACGCTTATAAAAAAATAATCTGATTATCCCCTTGACTTATTTCCTTTTTGATTCACGAACATATATTCGATATCATTGAATTATAGAGAGTGTATGTTCGGGGGCGATTCATTATGGAAAACCAGAATTCGATGAGCTTTTTTCACCGTCAGAAACGGCTTCCGCTTTATACGTGCAAGCACTGTGGCCGCCAGACAACGGCCGTGATGGAACGCTCCTCTGCCATTGTGAGAAAGTGGTTCTGGGCTCTCTACATGACGTGTCAGAATAAAGGGGGGGGCTCTCTGCCGTGATGCTTTCCTATCAGAACGGTGTGACTCATAAAACGGCCTGGCTGATGCTTCACAAGATCCGGCGTGCGATGTCCGCACGGGATGATGCCCTTTTGGGTGACCCACTGAAGGCGGGAAATGCGGACGGGGTACTGAGAAGGCAACGGTCGTTGTGGGCATTTCCTTCAATACTAAAGGTCACTCCAAGTATGCCAGGATGCGGGTCGTTCCCGATGTTAAAGGCCAAACCCTCAAGGGGTTGGCGGAAAAAGTATTGGCACCCGATGCCGTGATCCATACGGATGACTTAAGTTCCTATCACGCTTTGTCAGAGAAGGGGTCTGAGGTTCAGGGCATAAAATTTGATCTGAAAAACAATCCCGATCATCTGCACACTGGCTGCTTGCGTCTATCTCCAACGCTAAAGCATTTATCGAGGAACCTGAGCTAACGGGATAATCAGATAATTTTATTATTTAATCTTTTCTGAGCCCTTTTGAATTCCTTGAGTTCCAATTTTCCATATTTGCAAACTCACCTCCAAACATTGTGCAATTATCCTAGATTCCCGGAAAATTATACCAAGGTGCCCCCAAGTCCGCATTAGTAAAGGATCTTTAGCCTAATGCCGTTTTCTCATGGGTATCATTATACAAGAAGCTCTTGGTCGATAAATCCCTTTAAATCAAGGATTCTCATGACCTTAGTATAAAAACACGGGAATGCAGGATTTATATTATTTTTGTGACCATTTTTCAACTAATAGGTTGATCGTTTTCTTATCTTTCCCCTGATCATTTTTGGGGGCATTTTCAATTAACAGCAGTATGTCTTCCAAAAGCTTTGTTTCGGCCTCTCTTGATAATTTTGGAGAACTGCTAAAAGCCCCAGCATGAATATTAACTTCCTGTTGAGGATCACTTCCATACTCTTTAATGTCTGCTTGCATCGATTCTAAAAACTGCTGGGTTTCATATAAAATCCATTGTGCAACTTCTTTGCTATGTTGCTCGACCCATTTTGCCGAGATATTTACGCCATCTTCAATACCGTCAATGGTATCGGAAAGTGTTTTTGAACTGTGATGAGTCATTTTATAACTGGAATAATAAAACTCCTGAAAATTTTTTATGTTTTTCTTTTGAGTAACCTCTAATAATCCTTCATCCACCATTTTTTTAACTGAATAGTAAAGTTGATTCGTGGGGATGTTAACCTTTTTAGAAATTTCCTTTGAAGTCAACCCTTTTTTGTCCTTTGTTGCCTTCAAAATAGCAATAATTTTCTCATCTGCCATTAGTTTCGCCAATTGTGAGATTACGTTTTTCATCATTTCTATTCACCCCATGATAATTATCATAAAGTCTTGACAGAATGAAATCAATTGGTTATATTTTGCATATCGACTAAATAAATTTAATTGATTATATTTTATTTTATATAAATATCCAATAATTGGAGGCTTTGTTACGGCAAATAATAATTCTTTAACTACAACATCGGCAGCCACAAATGAACAAACTAAAATCACAGATCATCAATCTAATATTCAAATAATAAAAGATGTGTCCAGTAACTTAATTAGTGCCTTAAGTGCTGGGATGTTTTCAATGGCCATGGGGTTGATGCTTATGCATGACACAAAGTCTCCCCTTAGTTTTGGACTTGCAATTATTATTTCACCTCTTGTGAATGTGTTGTTTTTGATACCCGTTGGCAACTTAGTTGATAAATATCGGCATAAAAATATTTTAATGTTTAGTATCCTAACCAGACTAGTTTTTTTGCTCATTTTTGCTCTTTCCATTAATTTAGTTTCTGGTATTTATAAGCTTATTCCAGTAGCTATTTTTGTGTTGGTGGATTCTATTTCAAACAGTTTTAGTACCACTGCATATTCAGCTTCTGTTCATGAACTGGTTAACGATAGGAATATTCAAAAACTGAGTTCATTAACACAATCAGCCTCAGCCCTTTCTTCTGTTTTAGCTCCAATGTTAGGTGTCGCTTTATATGCTCTAACAGGTTTTAATGCATTTATCTTCATCGAAATAATAGCCACCGCTATTTCTTTCTTAATATTATTAACGATGCATTTTTACTATGAAAGCAATAATGCTACTCCTGACATAAAAACAAATACCTTATCAACACAATTCTCAAACTTCAAAAATGGAGTAGCATACATGAAAAAGCGTCATCTTATCAGAGATATCATTATTATGGCTGTTGTCATCAATTTTCTCTTTACAGCTGTTACTATTGGTATGCCTTTTATGATAATCAACCGTCTTCATGCAGGAAATAGTCCCATTGGATATATTGAGACTGGTTTTTCGGTTGGCCTGTTAATTGGAGGCTTGTTAATGACCATTTTACCCAGCAAGAAACACTTTTCTTTAAAACTTTTTCTACCCTTATCCATCATGGGTATTTGTATGGTTTTATTAGGATTTTTGGTATATCTGTTTCATGATCCTTTAAGGATTGGTTTATACGGGTTCCTTATTATGACATTATCAGGATTTATGAACGCCATTTTAAATATATCGATCAATGTACGGTTACAATCTACCGTACCAACTCATATTCTGGGAAGGGTAATGGCCACCTTAACTACTGCCGTATCTTCAATAATGCCGATAGGGACATTATTTTACACATTTTTATTTCAAAGCACACTGAACGGTACATATATTTTTATCGCGAATGGCATTATTCTGTTATTATATGTTTTTTCTTTCTATCCATTAATTTACAGAGACGTTAGAGGAGATAATAAAGATTGGGGTGAGACAACGACGCCTGCATAAATTCAGACGCTGATGCGTGTACACCTTTACGATGTTTGGATCTCAAGTTGGTAGATAAATCTACTGTACTAATCAATATTTAAAGAATCACAGGGATATTCTAGTTAAAAAGCGCTTGAACACGTATAAAATTATATATATCAAAAAAAATTTAAATCAATTAAACTTTTTTACTATACTTTTTCGAGCGATTGACAGTCTCAGGAAAAAAGCGATCATCATCTGACAGTACAGCAGGAAAATGAGCTAAAAGAATACTCTTAAAACTAAAAGCAAAATACCGCTTTTTCACGGCATCGGCAGCCGCATTGAATGAAAAAACAGGTCTCTTGCCGGGCAAGTAACAGCGCATGCACATAAGAATAGAAACTCAGCAATACGCTTCGCCCTGCAGACGGAGCGTATTTTTTATATTAAGTAGCGGATTTTCTATGGAGAAACACCCGCCAGCTCTTCCCTCCATCATCGCCTCGCACCTGGATGCTGCACAGCCGCTTTATGCCTCTGCCGCTGTAGTCTGTTTCCAAACTTTGTCCGAAAAAAAGCACCTGAAAAGGTGCGGAATGCGTTACTGCCGTTTTATTCGCGGCTTCTTCTATTTTTCTGTGCGAAGAAGCACGCGTTCGCTCGGCAGGAAAAGTGTGAGGACCGCTGCCAGCAACGGCAGGATTGCGAACAGATTGAAGATAGCGTACACGCCGTACAGGTCGGAAAGCCAGCCGATGACCGTTGCGCCGATTCCGCCGGCACCGATTCCGAAGCCGACCATCAGCCCGGAAACAAGACCGATGTTTTTCGGAAACATCATCTGTCCGTAAACAACTGTGACGGCGAATGAAGACAGAACAAAAAGGCCGAAGACAAACAGCACGATGACCGAGAAAATGCCGTGAACGTGCGGCAGCAGCCAGGCGAACGGAACGGTAACGGCCATCGAAACGAACAGCAGCCACTTGCGGCTGACTGTGTCGGAAAGCCTTCCGCCCAGGAAAGTCCCCGCGGCTCCCGCAGCAAGAAACAAAAAGGTCAGCAGGTCGCCGTACTTCAGCGCAATGCCCTGATGCAGGTACAAAAAGGGCAGGAACCCGGCGACGCCGATCTGTGTCCAGGAGCGGAGAATAACCACGACTGTCAGCAGAATAAGACCGCCCGGATGATTCCGCCCTTTAATATTCGCCTGGCGCGCTTGGTGCCGTACCAGACTCCGCCGGTACCAGGGCAGGATCGTCAGCACAATCATGAAGCCGAGGATAGTCGCCAGGATAAACCAGCCAAGTCCGCGCAGACCGGTTGCGATCAAAAAAAGCGGCAGGAGCAGCGGCCCGACGGCCTGGCCGAAGTTGCCGCCGACCTGAAAGATCGCCTGCGCCGTTCCCCGGGCGTTGCCGGCTGCCATGTAAGCACCGCGCATCGCTTCAGGATGGAAAATGCCGGAGCCGATTCCAGACAGACCAACCAGAACAAGCAATAGCCAGTAAACGGGCGCAAAACCTGAAGCCGTCAGGCCGAGGCCGGTCAGGCAAATGCCGACCGGCAGGAACCACGACTTCGGTTTTTTATCGGTAAGAATACCGAACAATGGCTGTGAGATCGAAGACGTGAGCATCGAGACCAGTAAAATCACCCCGGCCTGCAGATAATTAAGATGAAACGCCTGTTTATAAAGCGGCAGAAGTGCCGGTACAATACCGGTCGTCATTACATCATTCAGAAAATGTGTCAGGCTGAGACCGGCCAGTGCTTTTTTCGAAGCAAGATGCCTTTTGGCCCCCGCCTTAACCGTTTGCATTGCCATACTCATTATTCAGGCCTCCCGATAAGCCGCATTCTTTTACACAAAAGATGAATACTTCTATACTATCAGAAGAATCCATAAAGCTCATGAACGATTTTGCTCATCTATAGCACAATTTTGATCGGGAGGGTTTCGGATGATAAAGAGCGAAGCCAATCACTACAGCAAGCCCAAACCGGACGTGCACCCATATGTTGATATCCAAAAACGTGTGCATCTCGGATCCGGACCGACTTTCAAAGAAAACTGGCATGAAGAGTTCCAATTGTACTATCTGACTTCCGGGACGGGGCTGCTTCGATGCGACTCAGAGCAAATGGACATGTGCCCCGGCGACGTCGCGCTGATCAACAGTAATGAACTGCACGTCCTGGAAAGCAGATCCAGCAGTTTGAGCTGCTATGTGATCCGAATTGATCCGGCGGCGATGTTCAGCCTGATGCCCGGCTTAAGCACCCTTAAGTTTGCCGTATTGCTTTCACAGCAATTGGTCTGCTTCAGCCATCTGGTAAGAGGAGACAGACAGATCCAGAGCTGCATCCGCAGCCTGATTCAGGAAGACGAGGAGCGCAGGGGCGGTTTCGAACTTGCCGTTCAGTCTTCCGTTCTCGAACTGTTTGTTCTGCTTCTGCGCAGTTATGTCAGCAAAATTTACACAAAAAAGCGGTTCGACACACGGATGAATAGCCTCAGCCGGCTGAAGTCGGTCATCCTCTATATGAACGAGCACTATCAGAAATCGCTGACTGTTGCCGAGCTTGCCGGTCGGGCATTAATGAGCGAATCGCATTTCTGCCGCACGTTTAAAAAAATATACGGCAAGACCGTCGTTAATTATATTAATTCGTTAAGAATCGATAAGGCCGGCGAACTGCTGAAGAACAGCCCGTTAAACATCACAGAGATCGCCCTCGCTGTCGGATTTAATGACGCCAACTACTTCAGCCGCGTATTCAAGCGGCAAAAAGGCATAACACCACAGATGATGCGGACACAGATTGCTTCCGGCCGTTCAAAACAGACTTCATGATCACCTTCCGGATAAATTCGCGAATGAATCATCAACGGCTCTGAACGCGTTCCATCGTAACGTGAGGAATATTGTCGATCAGATAAACCTCCGAGGTTCTTTTAAAACCAAACGATGCATAAAGCGGCTGTATATACTCCTGAGCCTCAATGACCACTTTTGCTCCGGGAGCTGTGTCTCCGATGACTTCTATAAGTTTTGAAACCAGCTCTTTGCCAAGGCCTTTTCCCCTGTATTTTCGATTGATTAAGACACGCCCGAACGTGACAGCATCCTCTGCCTGAAAAATACGTGCGTAGGCAATGATCTCCCGGCGATCATCCAGGGCATACACATGGATGCTTTTCAAATCGTTTTCGTCCACTTCATGATAGGGGCAGTTTTGTTCAACAACAAAGACAGCTTCCCTTATTTTGTATATTTCATATAATTCCCGTACAGTCAACTGTGAGAATTTCCTGATTTTCCAATTCAGTTCCATGACTTCCGCTCCCCTTTCATAGTTATACCAATCCCGGCCCTACAGTAAAGGCGGCACATTGATTATCGGTTCTTCATAAGGATGGATCCCCCTGATCACCTTTTTCACGTCGGCTATCTCATCATAACGGCATCTGAATTCCAGTTTGCATTCCGATCCCGATGAAAGACCGCCGACTTCTCCATCATAAGGATTGGCTCCCTGCAATGGCCTCCAGTAGCCCCGCACTCTTGAATATGAGACGACATGATCATAACGGCCTACGGTAAGAACACCCATTTCATTTAATCCGTTTCTCAGTTTAACAATAAACTCTTCAGGTATCAGTACCTCGACCTTACAATATCTGATCTCCATTTTCTCTTCTCCCGTCTGAATGCTTAACACCAGTATCGTAACCCAGATGATTTGATTTTCCAACCCGTTGCTCACGGATTGACGCGTGCCTGAAGGATGCAGCGGTGATCGCCGCTTGCAACATTTATCGATCGGTGCCAGCAAGTTATCAGTCACTGCGCTGAGTTTATCAATTGCAGGCAAGTTTTCGGTCGGCGGCACTAGTTTTTCGGTCAATGTCAACGATTTATCGGTCGGCAGCAACAGTTTTTCGGTCAATGCCAACGATTTTTCGGTCGGCAGCAACAGTTTTTCGGTCAATGCCGACGATTTATCGGTCGGCGCTCATGGTTTTTCGGTCGGCGCCGGGTTTTTTATCGTTTCAATTATCAACCGATCAAATTTGCTGAACGTGGCAGCACGTTCGAATTGTCGCACCCGATGGATCATCCTTTTTCAGATGTTCGGTTTTTCTGATTGGTCGGCCTGAAGCACGTGTTCCCTCGATAGTTTCAAAATATTGTATAATTATAGATAGTTAAGGTGGACATTTTAGGGGATGGAGCGTTTGGAGACGCAATGGTTTTATGCGGAGGGCCGGGAAACTTACGGACCCTTTCCGGTTGCAGAAATGCTCAGAATGGCTGAGGCGAAGCAGATTGGCCGAGAAACGCCTGTGATCGGGCGGGGCATGACGGAATGGGTGATTTTCAAAGATTCGCCGCTTCAGGAACTGTTTGAAAATGAGAGAAATAAAGAGGCAGCCCGGCAGACCGTGCGGGAAACGAGAAGCTTTGTCGGCAGCGCCGCGGAGAAAATCAGTGCGATGGCCGGAGATGAAGGCCCGGTCAAACTGAGCCTCGGAGACATCTTCTCAGAAGTCTTGAAAAAGCACAGTAAAAAAGAAAGTGAACAGATTTTTATTGTCGGAACGGCTAAGACAACGCCTGATATAAAAGATATATCTTCGGAATGGCCGAAACCGTGGCTGTTTTTCAGAGTTTTTATGGTATTTTTGCTCGTCTATGCGCTGCTTTATTTTGCAGCGTATTTGGGAAATTATTTTTCTCTCGCCGGTCTGATCTTTGCCGGATCCTTCGCCGTTCCGTTTTCACTGGTCATTTTTTTCTTCGAAACCAACGCACCGCGAAACATCAGTATTTTCAGCGTTGTCCGGATGTTCTTCATCGGAGGAGCGGCTGCAATTCTCGTTACACTTTTTCTCTACAGCACGGTGTCATTCAACCAGATTACCGTAACGAGCGCCTTGAAAATCGGCCTGATCGAAGAAACCGGGAAACTGCTGATTGTCGCCTGGTTTGTCAGCCGGATGGATGTAAAATTTATCTTGAACGGGCTGTTGATCGGTGCCGTTATCGGCGCCGGGTTTGCCGCTTTTGAATCCGCCGGATACGCTCTTAGAGCGCTTCAGGACGGAACATTTCTGGAAGTGATCTTTAACCGCGCCTGGACCAGCGTCGGTACTCACACGATTTGGACAGCCATCGCCGGTGCGGCGCTCGTCATTGTTAAGCAGGAGCGGCCGTTCAGCGTCGGAATGCTGAAACAGCCGCGCTTTCTTAAATTCTTCGCCGTAGCTGTCGCCCTCCATGCTGTCTGGGATATGCCGGTCTTCAACTCGCCCGTCCTGAAACCGGCCGTCCTGATCTGCATCGGCTGGCTCTTTGTTCTCGTGCTGATCAACAGCGGACTGCGTCAGGTGACCCGGATCGTCAGGGCAGCTTCCGAAAACGGTGAGTAGATATGAAAGATTTTAAAAAGCACGCGCCCAATCAGGCAGCGATAAAATCACGATTCCCGGATGCGCAGAATTGAGCGCAGATCCGAAATCATGACATGCACCGTTCTTGTAAACGTACCGATGCGACTGAGGCTGCTCTTTACGCCATCAGTCGATTTCCTGCGGCGAATATTAATGTCTTGCAATAAAATTTTTTCAATTGCATTTTTCCATTCACGGTGGGTATCTTTTATCATTTTACTCCACCCGTTTCAGATGAATCCTATACATATAATTTAAAGAATCCTTTTCGCATACGGTATTTTTCGCACGAGATATGCAACTCCAAAGCAGAGCGGGACGCCGACAACAGCCATCAGCCCAAATTTTAACAGCTGCTCAATTTGTACGCCGCGCAGTGCGAGGGCAAGGAAGACAATGACCGGCGCATGAATAATATAAACGGTAAATGAGTGCTGGGACAAAAACCGGCTGAGTTTATTTTGATGATCGAAGAAACGGCGGAAAAATGTCAGGGCGGCAAGGCAGACTCCAACCGAAAAGATCGAATCCCAAAGTGCATAAATAGCCGACTGCCATGTCCCGCCGCCAAGATAAGCGGCGCCGGAACCGATGATCGCACCGGGGAACAGGGTGAGTGTCGCGATTGCTGCCAATACAAATCCCAGCGCGCCGAGCGGGTCGGAAATTTTACGCAGCCAGTTCCGCCGATCGGCCGCAATCCCAATCAGAAAGAAACTGATGTATTGCGGGAGATAAGCGAGTGAGGGGAAACCAAGGACATATTTGCTGAACGGAAGCACGATCCGTATGAAGTAGCTGGCCAGCGCCAATGCAAGAATAAAGATAACCATGGTACGAAATGTAAGCAGAGAATCGTTTCCAGCAGCCGTCTTTTTCTCACGATTCTTTGTTGCAAGCCGCCACAGCCAGTAGCACAGGTCGAAAACGAGCAGCATGACCAGGAACCATACCGGCCCCATCCTGACCCGGCTGAAATATTGATCCCAGGTAAACGGCATCGCCATGTGGGTGAGCGACACCGGCTTTTGATAAATCCGAATGGATGTCAGCGGATTGAGGACAAAGGCGAAAACAATGATCGGAATGCCGAGACGGAGAAGCCTGTTTTTCAGGAAGGAAACAGGCCCTTTCCGGTCAAAAGAGCCCGGTGTAAAATAACCCGAGAGGAGAAAGAAGAACCCCATAAAATAGGCTTGATTGAATAACTGGAATAAAATTAATAGAACGATTGCCGTAATATCTTTTGAAGGCTCCAAATAGTAGAAAGGTGTGTTTGCCGCATAGATGACAGATAAATGATGCAAAATCACAAGGACAATCAGCGCCGTACGCAGGTTGTCGGCAAAAAACAGACGCCTGCCCGGCTTGCCGGCCGGCAGATCCGTCTTCTGTATTTCGCTGCTTACAGCATAGGATAAAAGGAACGAGATAAAAAGCAGCCCCAGCCCCAGGCCGAATCCCAATATCCAGATCATATATTGATGAGACGAGAAATAGTAAACAATCAGTCCCACGTATTTTAAAAAGTTTGTCTTTCTTATGATAAAAAGGCCAATCACACCGCAGAGATAGAGCGGCAGATTGGCCAAAATGTAAACTTTTGAAAAGGGAAATTTAAAATATATTGGAAACACGATGCTGATAAACAGGCAAAAGCCGAGGAAAGACAAAGATAAATAATCCAAATAATCGAGATAACTCATTACATTTCCCGTAAACAACGAAAAAACAGTTGCCAGAATTCCTGCAATGATGCCGCTGACAACACCAAGAAGCAAAGCATACAGATATCTGCCGGCCACAGTTTCGAGTTTACCCAATGGCAGAATTCCATAAAGCCGGTTAAGATTGTTTTTTTCATACAGTGAGAAATATGTGCCGATAAAGGGCGCCGTGATGATCATGACAACCGCAATCGTTATAGCCGGTTTGCGCGTCAGCATGCCGATCACTGCCGCAATAACATAAAGCGGAACAAATGCCTTGTAAGATGATTTCAGAATGTAGTAATCGAGCCTGACTGATTTTAATACGTCACTCATACCGCACGCCTCCCTTGCTGATGAATACCAGAATTTCGTCTATAGAAGGCTGTTCTGTAATCATTTCTGAAGATACCAGGCCTTTTTCCGAAGAACGGATTAAACCTGAAAAACCCGTGCTGGTCTTCGAGAGCCCGATTAACTTTTTCTGCAGCGGTCCGGACAGGTCATTAGGGCCGCCTTTGACGATACTGTAGCCTTCGAGCAGATCATCCTTCGTCCCGGTATAGAAGATGTTCCCGTGATCAATCACTGTAATATAATCGGCAATTCTTTCGAGATCCGACGTAATGTGGGTTGAAAAAAGGATGCTCTTTTTGCCGTCTTCAATATAGGCGCCCAATATTTCGAGCAGTTCATCACGGGCGACCGGGTCAAGCCCACTCGTCGGTTCATCGAGAATCAGCAGCTTTGCCCCGTGCGACATGGCGACCGCGAGCATCAGCTTCATTTTCATGCCGCGGGATAATTCCTTCACCCTTTTATTGACGGGAAGATTGAAGTTCTTTATATAGCGGCTGTATAACTCGCTGCTCCAGCCGTTGTAAAAATTTTTGAGGGCTTTTTCAACTTCCCGGACTCTCCAACTGTCAACAAAATAGATATCATCAAATACGACGGCGATATCCTGCTTAATCTTTTTCTCATCCCTGATATTATCAAGGCCGAATATTTTGACTTCACCGCCATCCCGCCCGGTCATATTCAGGATCAGGCTAATCGCAGTGGTCTTGCCGGCTCCGTTTTGTCCGACAAATCCCATGATATAGCCCATCGGCAGGGAAAAAGAGACATTATTTAAAGTAAAATCCCTAAATTCTTTACGCAAATTAGATACTTCCAGAGCATTATTCATAATGGCTTTCCTCCATGATAAATTGAAGCATATCCATCAGCTCTTGCCGCGATAACTTTGCAATTCTGCCCGCCTTTACAGCCGCCCCAAAACTTTCCTCAATCTTGCGCAGCAACTGCTCCCGTACGAGCTCGCTATCTTTGGGCAACACAAAACAGCCCCTGCCCTGCTGGATCGCAATGAATCCTTCCTGCTCCAGATCCGTGTAGGCTCTGGTCGTGGTGATCACACTGATTTTCAGCTCTCTCGCAAGCTGACGGATCGAAGGCAGCGCATCGCCTTCTTTCACTTCATCACTGAAGATCGCCTCTTTGATCTGTTCTTCTATCTGCTCATAAATAGGCTTTCCTGATGTATTTGTAATAATAATACGCAAATATAAATCGCTCCAAATAGGATAATATTTAGCTTACTGATCATATTTGATATTATCAGTATAAACACCATACGTCAATATAATTCCTGCAGCAGCAGATTTTCGATCTACTAAAAAATGATTTGTAAATGATTCCAAGCAGGATTTGCATCCAACAAAAAATTTTTACAGCAAAAGACCTTTCATCTATCATAGTGGACGATCGTGCTCGGTCCGGAGATCTGGCCCGCCCTGTACAACGATCGTCCTGAAATTACACCGTTTCGAAAACCGGTCACTTCACTGACTTTTTGAAGGTATTAATCATTCTTTAAGAATTGGCACCTATACTTGCGTAAGTGGACTCTTAAAAATATGAAAGGAGACAGCTTAACGTGGAACGTGTGAAACAATTCAATTTCTGGGTTGGCATCCTTGTTTCTATTGTCTTATTGATTGAATCAGGTTATGGCCTTTATACGTACTACCAAAGAAGTCAGAGGTCCTTTCAGTCCGGGACTTTTTCGCAGAATATGCCGAATACCTTTTCAAATTCCGGAAACTCCACTTCGGGATCCAATGCTTCTCAGTCCGGCAGCAGCAACTTTCAAGGCGGAGGACGCGCGTTTGGTGAAATGGGGGGAGCAAGAAATTTTCAAAGCGGCCCGTTCGGACTGGCCGTTGATGTGGCAGGCCTGATCCTGGCAATCATCGCCTTGGTACTGACCGGCATTGTCGGAAGAAATAACTTTAAAAAAAGGAAAAAACAAATTGATCCGAGCAAAACGGCTCACGATTAAACGAATTCAATGAATCTGTGCCCGCTATTTTTATTGACGAAACATATGACCAGGATAAAAAGGGAGATGAATCTGATCCCGACAGGATTCATTTCCCTTTTTTTCATTTTTTCCGAATATATGTTTCTTATTTAATTGCGGCCGACCTGATGCCATCTCAACCGCCGTTTTCCTGACTGCCGATAAATTACTTAGGATCTTTATCGATCATTTGAAGAGCTTTATCGGTCGGTGCGGTTGAGTTATCGGTCAGCTACGGCTGTTTATCGACCAATGCGGTCAGATTATCGGTCAGTAGCAGGCTATCGGTCGGCCATGAGAGTTTATCGGTCAGGCGGAGAGCTTTATCGGTCGGTACGGCCGAGTTATCGGTCAGCTACGGCTGTTTATCGACCAATGCGGTCAGATTATCGGTCAGTAGCAGGCTATCGGCCGGCCATGAGAGTTTATCGGTCAGGCGGAGAGCTTTATCGGTCGGGGCGGCTGAGTTATCGGTCAGCTACGGCTGTTTATCGACCGATGCGGCCAGGTTATCGGTCAGTAGCAGGCTATCGGTCGGCCATGAGAGTTTATCGGTCAAACGGAGAGCTTTATCGGTCGGGGCGGCTGAGTTATCGGTCAGCTACGGCTGTTTATCGATCGATGCGGCCAGGTTATCGGTCAGTAGCAGGCTATCAACCGGTCTTGAGAGTTTATCGGTCAAACGAAGAGCTTTATCGGTCGGTACGGCCGAGTTATCGGTCAGCTACGGCTGTTTATCGACCAATGCGGCCAGGTTATCGGTCATAACGTTCGGTTTATCGGTCGGTGCCGACGCTAGTAGCAGGCTATCGGCCGGCCAAAAGGTTGTTAATGAATTCACTTCATAGTCGGTTCTATTCATGAGTTAAAGGGATGCACTTAAAAATTTGGGCCCCGGCCTTATTTTATGAGATCTTTTTTGAAACGCCGGATTTCCGTAAAAAATATGATTAGAACCAAATTCCATTTCATGAAATCATGATGAAGCCCGACATGGTTTTTCGGTTTGAGAATCCGCCGGTCCAGATTTTTGCAGGGACGTATAGGACACAGCGATGAAAATCAGCAGAATGCCGGCAATTTGCAGATACGTCGGTATAAAACCGGTTACGAACACGTCGAGCAGGATGGCAACGAGCGGATCCAGATAGAGAAGTGCCGCGATAGTGGGTGTCGGAAGCAGGCGGATGCTTCCGTAGAAGAGCAGATAGACAAAGCCGGTATGCACGACACCCGTGAACACGCTGTAAAACCAGTTGGCCGCGGTTAAGTGGGCATAGTAGGAAAAACGGATAAAAGGCAGCAGCATGATCACGCCGACAAGAGTCTGGATCAGGGTCACCAAATAAGGGCTCGCCTGTTTTATATATTTTCCGGCAATGATTACGGATGCATAGAGGCATGCTGCCATCAGCGCATAAAACGGTCCTTCAGACAGTCCATGATGCAGAGTTTCAGGATTGAGGCCTGAAACGAGAATCGTACCGATAAAAGCCAGGATAACTGCCGCGATGCCGAGCAGCTTGGCGCGCTCTTTGAAAAAAATCCAGCCGATGATCAGGACAATAACCGGAGCCAGATTGTAGATTGAAATGGCAACCGTGATCGATGTTTTTTCAAATGAAGCAAAGAATAATATCCAGTTGAGAACAAGCAGCACCCCGCCGCCGGCAATTGCAGCCAGCTCCCTGAGCTGCCACGTTTCCTTCTTGTATTGTCCGCTGGCCAGCCAGTAGACGGCAAGAAAAACAGACGCGCTGACGCAGCGGACGAAGACGAGCTCCAATGACGGGAGTCCGGTCATCCGCGAGAAGAAGCCGATTGAGCCGAAAATCACCATGGCAATACTCAACTTAATAAACGCAGATTTATTCATGGCAAACAGACCTCTTTTAAGATCAAGCGATAAAATAAGGCGGATCGCTTCTGTCCCGAATAAAAAAGAACATTCCGCCTTTTTTCTCTGTAAACCTCATTATAGACAGCCCGGCAGCATCAGTAAAATAGAAATTCCGGAATGATCTCCTTATGGCGTTTTACAGGTTCTGAATGAGCGGCAGCTCTTTCGCGGTGAACACAAGAGGCAACCGGAAAACTCCTTTGCCTGTGACGAAAACAGCGAATTGAAGCAATGACGTATTGGAATATGGACTTAAAAAAGTATGTGATATATCGTCAAAAAATCAGCTGCGCTTTATGCGGAGGCTGACTTTTATTTTTTTATTCTTTTTTTTATCTGTTTCATCCTTTGTTTTGAATTTATCGATGAAAAAACTGACAAAGAATAGGATTACAAGGACAAGTGACATCCACTCACTGTCAGGAAATACTTTAAGAGATAAAATTAAGCATATAACTGTAATTATCCTGAAAGCCATTAAAAAACCCTTTGGCATTCTAGTCATCTCCTTAGCGATTGATTAAGAGCGTGAAATCTTCATCGTACAGATGTGTACGTAACAGTATCTTGTAAAGTGGTGCATCCAGATTTGATGGTAACTCTTCTTTGTAAAGTGGTACGCCAAAACTTGATGGTGACTCTTCTTTGTGAAGTGGTGCATCCAGATTTGATGGTGACTCTTCCTTGTAAAGTGGCACGCCCAGATTTGATGGTGACTCTTCCTTGTAAAGTGGCGCGTCCAGATTTGATGGTGACTCTTCCTTGTAAAGTGGTACGCCAAAACTTGATGGTGACTCCTCTTTGTAAATTGATGCATCCAGATTTGATGGTGACTCTTCCTTGTAAAGTGGTACATCCAGATTTGATGGCAGCTCTTCCTCTTTCGTGCTTATGATATGCTGTGGAAATGGCTGCATGGGAACTTGAAGCAGCATCAAATTTTCCGTATAAACGGCTCTTTTATTTCGTCATTGAGCAATTCAGCATACGCTTCCACTTTACGGAATGTATTTCCCATCATTTCATGGCTGCGATAGTTTCTTAACCGTCTAAGATCGTATTCGGCAATGTAAACAGCTTCGGTCATGCCGTCCGCCAGCACGATCCTGTTATCGACGGGCAAGCCCTTTTCATCCCAGACAATCGGACTGAATGCACAGGAACAGCCCGCGTTTTCTCCGGGCGGATTGGCCATCGCGACACCCGTCATATTTTCATACGCCCTCGTTGACAAGGCCTGTACCCGCGGAAACATCGCCCCGCAGTCATTCGGCACCAAGATCAGCTCAGCGCCTTTCAACATGAGGATTCTTGCACTTTCAGGGTACTCTCTGTCATAGCAGATCATGATCCCGATTTTTACGCCGTCGAAGTCGCAGACCTTAAAGTCACTGCCGCTTTCCAGCAGCCTTTCACCCGCAGAATCACACGTATGTACTTTGCTGTATTTCAGGATGATTTTCCCATTCCTATTGATGACGAAAGCGGAATTTTGCGGTCTTGAACGGCCCCGTGTGAATCCGGTAATCACAACACCTATCTGCAGGTCTTTCGCAAGTTCGCAAAATCTGCAGATATACGGGCTTCCCTCATCCAGAGAGCGGGAAAACCATTGCTGATATTCTGGCATTCTCTCGATTTCTTTCAACGGCAGGTCTTTATCAAAATCGGGAAATTCATAGCCTGTAATCCAGCATTCGGGAAACAAGACAATGTCTGCTTCGCGCCGTTTTGCTTCCCTGACGATCTTTAACCCTTTTTCTGTGTTCAGCCGGCAATTATAGGGATCGCGTTTACTTTGTACAATCGCTATTCTGAATGAATCCACTAGGCCCTGCCCCCCTCATATCCTGTCAATTATTCTTTGGATTTTGTTACTGAAAGCCATTTAGCCTGTACCTATCACTTGCTATAGGCCGCTTGCGGACGGATGAATAATTTTCTGCCTCTTAATCAAACATCAAAAGCACTTGATTTAGTTCAGTTAAAGCCTGCGGCTCGATTTTTAATGTAGACGTTGATTGCCCTGTTCCGCCATAAATAAAGTCATAGCCGAACAGACGCCTGTCTGCCACACAAGGTAAACCGAACCCTATCAGGGCAACACTCCCAACATCAAATCCCGTTGTTTTCCGAACTTCCTTCGGAGATGCTAATTCTACCTTACTGTAATTCAGCAGATCAGCCAATTTATCAAAATTGATTTTTTCGCGGCTTCCCGAAATAATGGCTCCTAAAAATCCTTGATCTGTTTTAAGAATCAGCGTCGGAGCCGTCTGGCCGACTTCAATACCCAAAAAATCCGAGCCTTCTTCCCGAGTCAGGATGGGCTTCTCATGTTGAATGATTTCATATCTATATTGCGTGTCTTTCAAAATCTCTGCTAAATTCATTCTGCGCCTCCCCGGTCTGAATAAGCTTCTTATTCCGTTCACCACCAGCGGTCAGCTTCAACCTGCTTGACTTGCTTTATGGAAATGTTAACCTTGCAGCGTCCATAGTTCAACAACTTTTTGCAAAAATGGTCCGGTTCACCGGGTGAAAAATGCACGGCCAGCAGGCAGCATCCGTCTCCAGAAATTATGTACAGCGATTCGACATACGGATCGGCGGCCATTGTGCTTTCAAAAATGCCGTCATTCTGAGAACCCATACATCGTGATAAATGCTGTTTCGTCATGCATCGTGAACCTCCGGATCTTCTTTCCCTCAACGAGCCGTTCGACGCGTGCCCTGACTGGCTGACCGGTCAAATGCACCCTTTCGCCAAGTTCTTTCCAGGTCAAACGGCTGTTTTCTTTTATTCCCGACTATTTTTTTATCGATCGCATCCAAATCCGATCATCCTTCCATCGTGAAAGTGATTCCGCAGAATCTTTTTTCATCAGCATCTTCTTTTTCCGTCTATCAATCGCTATCATTAAGGATAAGCAATACAAGGGAGGGCCATCCATGCAGGAAGCGCTAATCATTATCGATGTACAGAATGATTATTTTGAAGGCGGAGCCTATCCGCTCCATCAGCCGGAAAAAGCACTGGCAAATATTCTTCTCTTAATAAAAAAATTTAATAGCGAAGATCGTCCCGTCTTTTTTATCCGGCATATCAGCCGTTCAAAAGATGCCGCCTTCTTTCTGGCGGACACAGACGGCGCCCGGTTCCATGCGTCATTGGACCCTTTCTTATCCGGTCCGCATGCGTATATTATTGAAAAAGCCTATCCAAACAGCTTTCTACAAACAGTCCTTCAGGAAAAATTACAGGAGCAGGGAGTCAATCGGCTGGTCATCTGTGGTATGATGACTCATATGTGTATCGATTCGACGACGCGGCAGGCTAAAGAACTGGGCTATCCAGTCAAACTGATTTCCGACGCGTGCGCGACGCGCGATCTTTCGTTCGGCCGATCCACAGTATCCGCGGCGGATGTGCAGAACGCTTTCCTTTCAGCTTTGTCCGGTTTTTCCGAAGTGGAATCGGCAGCAGCCTACTGTTGTAAATAAGCGGTTTTACCTGATAAAACTGGGGAGGTACCGGCTGTATGAAACAGGCATTGATTGTCATCGACATGCAGGAAATCTTTTTTAATAGCCCGGAAAACGATCTGTATGAAAAAGAACGTGTACTGAAAAATATCAATTGCTTAATCGATCAGGCCCACGACCAGGATGTCCCGGTGATCTTTATCCAGCACACAAGCCAGGATCCCGACGATGAACTCTTTGAAGGGACACCCGGCTGGCAGCTCCATCAGAATTTAAACCGGTCGGAATCGGACCCCGTGATCAGAAAAACGAGCTGGGATGCATTTTACCGGACGGATCTTCTGAACTATTTACAGAAAAATAAAATCGACCGGTTAACTTTCGCAGGCGCGCAGACCGAATTCTGCCTGGATACGACCATCCGGGCGGCATACAGCCTGGGCTTGCAGCATAACAGGTTATTTCGGCACACGCACAGTACCCTGGACAGTTCCGTTCTGAAAGCGCAGGAGATCATCGCCCATCATGAATCTGTCTGGAACCATCGGTTTCTGACCCTGGCCGACGGCGATATTAATTTGTAAAAAGGGAGCAGCACCCATTGTTTGAGAATGATGATGAGCCAAATTGCAGACGTGATAGAAGCGGCGGCAGCCTGCGCCCCGACTGCAGGCACTGCTTCGGCCTGTGCTGTGTCGCACTGTCTTTCGCGGCATCAGCGGATTTCGCGATTGAAAAAAAGTCCGGCAAGCCCTGCCCGAATCTGCAGACGGACTTTCGCTGCAGCATCCATAAAGATCTCAGACATAAGGGGTTTAAAGGATGTACCGCTTTCGATTGTTTCGGTGCCGGACAACAGGTTTCTCAAATTACATTCAAAGGGATCGATTGGCATGACAATCAGAAAACAGCCGGGAGAATGTTCGATGTATTTCCGGTTATGCTGCAGCTTCACGAGATGCTCCGCTATCTGACGGAAGCTCTTGCCTTAAAAACATCGCTGCCGCTTCATGGAGAACTTCGCCTCGCACTCGATGAAACGCAGCAATTGGCTCAGCTGAATCCCGATTCGCTCCTGAAACTCGACGTTCCCGCTCACCGGTCAAAAATTAACACTCTGCTTTTAGAAACAAGCGAACGCGTATGGGCGAAGTCATGCCGGCAGCTGAAAAATAAACGAATCAACCGGCGCGGTGCCGATCTTATCGGCGCACAGCTTAGAGGGGCCGATCTCAAAGGAGCCGACTTAAGAGGCGCCCGCAAATCGCCGCCGATCTCCGGGGCGCCGATTTGCGGGCGGCCGATTTCATCGGTGCCGATTTACGAGACGCCGACCTCAGCGGTGCCGATCTCAGCGGCAGTATCTTTCTTACCCAGGCGCAGATCAATTCGGCTGAAGGCGATGTACACACTGAACTGCCGCACCGGCTTGCCCGCCCGCAACATTGGTCTGTTTTAGGGAAATAAAAAAGGAGACTAAAAACAGTCGATTTGAACAAGAAAAATAAAAATGTTCCACTTTTATATATAATAGAAAGGTCCGACCATCAATAAAAGAGCATGCTTCAATCCATTTTTTGAAACATGCTCTTTCTATTCGGGGCTTTTCTCAGCCGTTATTATCGGGAACAAGTATGACAAAAACAATCTACAGAGAACGGAACGTCTGAAAATACGGGAATTCAGTAAAGGGACATGAACAGACTGTTCATTGGAAATTTCCACGATGGGTCATTCCGGCCCGAACCGGCATTATTTCTTTCCAATTTGCAAAGTGATCCTGAACTTTTTCAGCCTTCAAAATATAGATGCCGGTTTTTCTTCGATTCCGTTAAGGATAATAGTGCGAGGAAGAACGTCAGCATATATTTCGGCCGGTCTGACCAGCTGAAATCCCGGGCCATGGCAATTATCAGCAGCGATAGATCCACCGGCCATGTTTTTTCTTTTTTCCGCTCTGCTTCCATTTACACCTTCGACAGCGCAACCATGCCTTTTATAAAGATATCAAAGGCGATGGAAATCGATTGATCGAGAGGCACGTCGATATTGAACCCGCCCTGTCTCTCAAGTGTCCCAAAACCGTGTGACAGCGCACGCAGTCCTCTGACGAAATGAATCGCCTGCTCTTTACTCAGATGATACGGCTCCAGCACCCGCAGAATAATGGCGATGACGTCCGAACCCGCTTGATCGATTTCCGTATCCTGCGAATCAAGCATGTTTAAAGCCGTCCCATATAATCCGGGATTATCTTTCATAAAATGAATGTACGCGAAGCCGATGGCTTTCAGCGCTTCCTCACCCGACCTGCCGACGGCTGCGGTCATGATCTGATGATTAAACCGTTTCAGAGCACGCAGGGCCAGGGCTTTTCGCAGATCGTTCAGGCCCGAAATATGATTGTACAGTGACGGCGTCTTAATTTCCAATGCCTTTGCCACTTTTGCGAGCGTCAGGTTTTCATATCCTTCTTGATTGACGATTTCCTCGCTGACTTGGAGAATCATTTGCCTAGTAACCTTTTCTCTCATTTCGTTCCCCCTTTCAAAGCTTTTTCAGCCTGCTGAATGGCGCGCGCCATGATTTTTTCAGGATGATGCAGCAGTTTTCCGTGCCCGACAGCTAATAAGCTTGGAGACAATTTTTTTAGTTTCAACGCACTTTGAACAGCAACTTCTTTATTCCAGGTAGCCCAGGCCGGGAAAGGAAACAGGGGCCTTAGATTTCCTGAAACAGCGACCCCTCCCCTTACCTGAAAGGCATCGCCGGCAATCAGCGCTTTCGTTTTTTCATTGTAGAGGGCGATGTGTCCGGGCGTATGCCCTGGGGATGCAATGACTTGAAAAGATCCGACAATATCGCCTTCGGAAACGAGAGTATCGGGAGTCGTTTCAATCTGACCCGGTTTCGGTACGCCGCCTTTGACAGGCGTCTGCGGTTCATCCGCCTCCAATGCCGCGTCGCCTCTCAGCAGTTTCGCATCCCGCGCGGAAATCACCACTTCGCAGTCAGGGAGCAGTTTTTTAAGTCTGTCCAGGGATCCGATATGATCGCTGTGCGCATGTGTCAGCAGAATCCTCGTGATCGGTTTGCCGATATTTTCTGCAGCCTTCAGGATTCCTTTATAGCTAAACGGCAAGGCGGCATCGATGAGCGTCAATCCATTCCCCTCATCCACTAAATAACAATTGACAGGAAACCAGGACGGAAAGAAAGTAAGCTGATAAACGGAACCTTCCTGCGTAATTTTCATTGTACAAGACTCCCTTTCACTATTCTCATTAGTATTATAGCTAATAATATTAGTTATGTAAATAAGTTTGTTAGTCTGGGAGCTCACCTGAAAATCGACACCGGGTCGGTGATCAATCATGCACAACACTGATTTCCACTTTCAAAAAGCCGTAAACAGCCCGAAATCAATAAACGAAATACAATTTAGATGAAAAATTCTCAGTTCATCTAGCCAGTCGTGGCATGAATGCGTCATGCCCTCCTCTGAAAGGCAATCTCTATGCTTTTGAAGGGCAAAACATTTGTGCAAGCGGTCTGAAAGGCGATATCATGCGCGGACAGGTGCAAAATTCGAGAGCGCCCGATGTTTTTCTTCGGTTTGCCGCAGATTCACATGAACGGTGCTGAAAATCGGCAGTCACGTCGGCATATCATCAGCAAAGTCGAAAAAATCGTCAGTGAACTGTTCAATATCAACAGTTACAGTTAAAGAATCAGTAAGCTGTCAGGAATCGTCCCTGAAGGGTGGGAAATCTGCAGTCGACTTCTGAAAATTAATAAGTGTGAATAATCGGTACACTCTATCGAAACCCATTACCGTTATTGAGATCACCCTTGGTTTCGAACGTTAGAAAGGTTCTTATTTTAATTTGTTGTCGTGGATTTATGAAAAGATGATACAGGAAGCACCGTTTATTAGATGTCTCAAGAATAAAACTTAGCTTTCACCGATTGAATTTGCCTACTTTCGATCAGCAGCCTTTTCTCGATATATTTCTGCCGACTGTAAGATTTTCTCCCGGATCCTCTCACGTAAATCGGCCGGTTGTATCACTTCAGCCTTTGGGCCCAGGCTTAATATTTCCCGTTCTGCCTGTTTGAACGTTTCAAATTGTATCCTGAAGAGCGACCGTTCCCCTTGATTCAAGTCTTGAATTCTGCTTTTATTTATCTGCAATTCCGGCACATTTTCCGGATTCATCCGCAAAATAACCGAATAGATCGGCCGGCTCTCTTCAAACTCGCGGCACCAGTCCTTCCAAAACCGGGCAACATTAAAGTCCTTTGGAAAAAGGAATGATTGTCCGGTTGGTTTTACATTCTGGACTCTGGACACGCGGTAGACCCTCAATACATTTTCATGTTTGGCGATCAGGTACCAGGAATCTGTTTTCGCAGCCAGACCATAGGGAGCGATTTCTCTTGAGATGATTTTCCCATTCCCTTTTTGATAATCAATATGAATCTGCAGATTCCTCTTCATGGCCGACTCTATCGCCGTTAAGCAGGGGACCTTATCATGTATGCCGAACCAGCAGGCAGAATCAAGATAAATCCGTTTGCTGAATTGGTTGATCTCCGCCCGGCGGGAGCCGGGGAGATTCATGATTAATTTATGAATCGTTCGTTGATTTGAGCCGAATCCAAGATCAGAAAGAGGGCGCGGCGATCGGACAATGAGCAGATTTTTTACTTCCGACAAAGTAACATCCGTTAGATCCATACGAAAATGTTTGTCTAAAGCATAACCGCCCTGCACTCCCCGCACGGCATAGACTGGAAATCCCGAGAAACTCAGAGCATCGATATCTCTGTAAATCGTGCGTTCCGAAACCTCCAGTTTTTCCGCCAATGTTTTTGCAGATGTCACACCCCCGGCCCGCAGAGACAAAAGAATCGACAACAATCTGTCCGCACGCATGGAATCCCGCCCTGTTCTGTTTTTTTATAAGTATAACACTAATAGATGACAGAAGATGTCAGGATTTTTCATTAAGATGGAACTCAGACAGTTAAAATAAAAAGAAAGGAAGACCATAGATTGTTCAGGTCAAAGCGCGCTCTTCTCCCTTTTGAAAAAGGGACGTGGCAGATTCTATCGGGGTATACTCTTTCTCTGTTTGGGACGGGGATGACCGAGCCTTATCTCATTCTTTATCTGCATCAATTACGGGACATTCCGCTGTCACTTTCCGGTATGATCGTCGGTTCAGGCGGTCTTGCAGGCGTTATAGCTGTGCCGTTATCGGGAATCCTGGCCGATCGGGCCGGCATAAAACGCGTTTTCCTTTGCACGTTGATCCTTGACGCCGCAGGCCGGATACTGTTTGCCTTTGCTTCGAATGAAGAGACGGCATTTCTTGCGAGTATGCTGTCGGGAGCCGGTGCTGCAGGATCGTGGAATACCCTCTCTGTGATATTGGCTGATTCCGCCGGGGATACAGCAAAAAGCAGCATCTTCGGCATCGCCTTTGCCTTGCAAAATCTCGGCTCGGGTCTCGGCGCAGCGCTGGGCGGCACGGTAATTCATTCTTATTCTCTCTTTTCTTTTCAGTCCATCTTCATTTTCGATGCGGCAACTTTTATTCTCTTTGCTCTGTCCGGACAAAAATGGCTGATGAACGATTTCAAAAATGTACAGGTTCACCATTCTGAAAAACAAATTCATCATTTTTTCGGTCTCGACAAAGCGGGCAACGATAAAGTCCTTAGTGGGCTGTCACTCGTTTATTCATTGATCGCAATAGTCATGTCCGGACTGACAACAACAGCCTTCCCTCAATGGACAACCGATCAGGCTCATGCATCGGTTCATATTATCGGTGATGCTTTCTTTGTGAATAGCCTTGTCATCATCTTAGGACAGGCCTTTATCCTGAAATCGATTAAAAATGTACGCAGAACCCGTGCCATAGCCGCTGCCGCACTATTTTTCGCTGTGGGATGTTTCATTATCTTTATTTCCGGTTTTCTGAAGCCGAAACTTTCCTCGTTGAGCCTCGTCTCTTCATTTGCAATTACTGCCGTCGGAGAAACCGTTCTGTTCTCAGATCTCCCTGCGCTGGCTAACGATCTTGCTCTTGAACAGACCCGGGGGCGATATAACGGTGTCATCAATGCCGCATGGCAGACCGGCTCGATTCTCGGACCTGTTCTGGCAGGTGCCGGATTGAATATGCATCTGGCTGTTCCGCTGTTTCTGACCTTTATTCTTATTTTGGTATTTTCAGCTTGCTTCCTGATTCTTTTAGAGCGTATCATTCCGATTGAAATTAACAAAGCATGTAAAACTGATTGATCCGGTCATTTTTATGTAATCACCCCCATCGCCGGAAGGCCGAAAGATACTCCGGATGATTGCAGCAAAAAAATCCGGAAAGCGATTGTTCCCCGGATCATCACTTTATCGGAAAAGCCCGGCCTCTGCTTCTCCAACAATCGATATTTATTTTCGACCGGCGTCTTGCAGGCCTTTTTTGATATTTTCCAGAAATGCCGAGACTTGATCTTCTTTCGTTGCCCAGGAGGTGACGAGGCGAATGGCAGAGTGAGCCGCATCGACCCTTTCCCAGATAATAAATTCATAGCTGCGCTGGAGCTCGGCGATCAGTGAATCGGGCAGGATCGGGAAGATCTGATTGGACGGAGAATCTGCCAGAAAAGCAAAATGCGCTTCCGACAGCCCGGCTCTGAGTCTGTCCGCCATCTGATTGGCGTGCGCTGCCAGCTTAAAGAACAGGTTGTCCTTGAACAGTTCGAGAAACTGAATCCCGAGGATCCTTCCTTTGGCAAGCAGTGCCCCTTTTTGCTTTATGTAGTACCGGAAGTCTTCTTTCAGTGCCTCGCGGCAAATGATCAGGGCCTCGCCGAGCAGAGCGCCGTTCTTGGTGCCGCCGATATAGAAAGCGTCGAGAAGCCCGGGCAGATCGGCCAGTTCCAGGTCGTTGCCCTTTGAACAGAGTGCCGATCCGATCCTGGCGCCGTCCATATACAGAATCAGATGATGTGTACGGCAAAATTCGCTTAGCTGCTCCAATTCGCTCTTCGTATAGACGGCTCCTATTTCGGTCGTATCGGAAATGTAGACCAGCTTTGGTTTCACCATGTGCTCATCGGGATGCGCATCGAGTACCTTCTGAACCGCTTCAGGGGTCAGTTTCCCGCCTTCATCCGATTCGGCGATGAGCACTTTGTGCCCCGTCGCCTCAATAGCACCGGTCTCGTGCACGTTGATGTGGCCGGTTTTTGCCGCAATGGCAGCTTCATGCGGCCGCAAAAAAGCGGATATCGCAATCAGGTTCGTCTGCGTTCCGCCCGGGATCAGATGAACGGCAGCATCCTGCCGCCCAAGTCTCTGCTTAAGCAGATCGATCGCCTTTAATGAATAATGGTCTTCCCCATAGCCCTCTTCCTGCTCCAGATTTGATTCAATTAACGCATTGAGAATTCTTGGATGTGCCCCTTCGCTGTAATCATTCTTAAAGCTGTACATTCGCTGCCTCCACCTCAGGTTTTTATACCATTGTACCCCCTTTTCTAAAATCAGAAAATAAGGATATGATCAGCCGCCGTAATAAAAGCCGGTCTCCTTCATCGTCAGCGGATCGCCTTCGCGATGCACACCGGCACCGATTACTTCGCCGATGTATAGATAGTGGTCGCCCTTTTCCACCTTCTCGACAACTTTGCATTCAAAATAACTGAGCGCATCCTTGAAGATCGGGCAGCCCGTTTCTTCGGTATAAAATTCATATCCGGCCAGCTTATTGCCTTCCGGTTCCAAAGCCCGGAAAAATGCGGTAGCCATATCCTTCTGTCCGGTTTCCAGAATATTGACGCTGAACACGCCGGCGGCCGCAATTTGTTCCTGGGAACGTGTGCCCGCTTTGACGGCAAGGGCGACCAGCGGCGGTTCAAAAGAGGTCTGTGTCAGCCAGTTTCCTGTGAAAGCGTTGATTCCTTTTTCATCTTTTGTCCCCACAAGATACAAACCGTACGTAATACCGCGCAGAGCCGTTTTCTTTGCTTTTGCATCCATCTTGGTTTCCCCTTTTCTCAGCATGTAGATTTCACAAATTATTCATAAAATCATTATAGGGCAAACTTTCCCGATACGTCCAATGCTACGCAGCAGCCGGCAGCATGCGAGCGCTTTCTTTCAAAAGAAGCGGTGAACCGGCGCGCAGAAACGGCGGAAGTGTTTCAGGTCATGAAGGCATTGCTTTTAAAAATAGTGAACCTGGCCGTGCGCGCCACGGCTAATGCCAATATAATCTTTGAACCAGGTTCATGCATCCGACATACCCTATTAGAAAGACAAAAGGCCACGGCATCTTTCCCAGCTGTGGATTCATTCCAAAATGTGAAAGTCCGATTCCGTCTTCCATCCTTTGTTAGGCGCAAGATGGATTATTTTTTGCCTTGATCTGCGGACTGGCTGCCGGACCGCTCCGGCGGTTTCCCTTCAGCGTGGTCCGGATTAAAAATATACGTCCTAATCATTATCTCGGGACAGATTTATTTTCCGGATGGAATGCCATCCATAGAGAATAATTGATATATTTCTAATCAATCAAATATCTAGAATCGTAAATGTCTGCACCGGAAATGATTCGGCCGTTTAAAGGCCGGGACCGGCTCCAATACGACAGATTTTAGCATAGCCATAAACGTCTGCAAAAAGCCGCTGAGAAATAATGAAAGGGATTTTTCTGCATCGATAATTCAATTAGAAATTGAACCCTGCAAATGAAGAGAAAATGCTAAATGAGCGTCCAGGAAAAATCAAATCCCCGTGTCTCGTGATCACCAGATCCCTCCTGTAACAGCTGCAGCGATTCGTTTCGGATCAGCCGGCATCCTTCCCCTGGCTATTACAGCATTCAGTCTGAATGGGAGACAGGCGTATCTGCAAAAAGCGGGACTGGCATCCTGCTCATGCTCTCACTGTAATTTCCGAAGACAATTTTTTCTCCGGGTCAATGTGACTGCCTCTTTTTCAATCTGTCTTCTGCCCGTTTTTTATTCTCGGCAACTCTGTATTTCACAATCCTGCTGATTAATTCGTAAGGCAGCGGCTTTCCGATCGGAAACTGCACCGCCCCTTTTGACGTTTTATAGGCCGACAGTTCACGCTTAAAGGCAGTGATTCCGCTGGAGGTCGGATAAAAGCCTATGTGCTTTTTATAGGCAGCAAAGTATACCAGAATTCCGTGCAAAGCAAAAGCGGGCATTTGATAGCTGATCTTTTCGTCTGCCAGCGGTGCCGACTCTTTGATCACTTTTCGCAGTGTTCTCAGTGTGTCCTGAACTTCGGATGGAAATTGTAAAATGTATGCATCGATTGATGGAAATGTCATTCTGCCGTCCTCCATGACGGATGCCCCCCTTAAGTCTTATTCAGCTGTTTTAAATCCCTCTCGTTCAGCCTCTTAATCCACACGCAGATTTAATGCCGATGTGATCAATCGTATTCCCTGGACGAGCAAAAGCTTATCTTTTACGGTAAGCATAAATGATCTAATCCGGCATCTCAATATGCTATATTTAAGATTGGAAAAATTTTATCGTGAATGCCTCTATAAAAAACAGAAGTGGTGTATCGAGATGAAATACAGAGAATCCGGCATGCCGGATGAACATTTATGGAAAACTTTTTTCGATCCGGATCAGATCCTTGAACAGATGGGCATTGGGCGGGATATTCATACACTGATGGATGTCGGCTGCGGATACGGAACTTTTTTAATACCGGCTGCCAAACGGATCGGCGGACAGGCCGTAGGCATCGATATCGATCCGGAAATGATTGAGTCCTGCAGGGCAAAAGCACTGGAGCAAACGCTGAAAAATGTCACGCTCGTCCGCGGGGATGTGTCCGCCGCGGATCGCGCCGAATGGCTTGGAAAATATATAGGAAACGTTGACTACATCACGCTTTTTAATATTCTTCATTGTGAAAGACCGCTCGACTTGCTGAAAGGGGCTTACGATTTGCTGGGCAGTAGCGGTAAAGCGGGCGTCATTCACTGGAAATACGGGGACACCCCGCGGGGACCCTCACTCGAGATCAGGCCGACACCCGAAAAGATCAGTGAATGGGCGGAACAGGAAGGATTCTCTCTGCTCGATTCTTTTGATCTGCCGCCCTATCATTTCGGCCTCATATTCACAAAAAAATAAAGCACTGTTTCCGTATCGGAATCTTGCAGGAGCAAACGTGTGATTCGCGACATGCCGTCGGTTCCGTCAGATTTTCGGCACAGACAGAGCCTCGTAACAGCCTTGGCGGATGCGGCGTTTCGGCTTTAAAGATTCTCTTTCTTATAGCACCCTGTGCCTTAACAGCCTGCCAAAATCGAGGACAGAGAATAATCAAGCTCTGTCCCTGGCTCGATCTGTCAACGTACAAAACTTATACATCGCCGGCACATCCGGCCTTTGAAAACGATTCATGCCGGATACGATGGCCTCTCAATAATAAAGATCCCTGTTTACGATTCGACATCGTCTTCCCCGCCTTATTCAAATGATCGGTTTTTCCCGAATACCGTAATCCCGCAAACCGGAAACAGAATTTATCGCCGATCATCGGGTCGGTTCACTGCATTTTTATTGGTGAAAATATCCATTGAGTTCATCTTTTTCAGCGGTGCAGACCGGCATCCGCTTCTTTTCCGGTTTTTCCAAGGGAGAACAAATCCGATGGCTGCCTCTGCTTTTCTCCATACGATAGCCGGCTGGAGATCAATGAAACATTTTTTATGCTTTTTTCGTACTTTTCAACTGTAGTCGCCTTTTTACGATCATGATATTGTCCGAAAAGTGCTGTTTGGCATGTCCTTGCTTTAGTAAATGGTACTATAATTAAGAAAATGAATGTTTTTACTGGGAGTGAAGATTTTGACATTAGAGATACCGGATTCAGTTAATTTATTCGATGAAATGGTCAAACAAGTCAAGTTGCATCCTAAAAAAGTCGTTATCGAAGACACCAATGGCCCTTTCACCTATAAAAAATTTCTTATTGCCGTAAATATCATGAGTAAAAAAATAAACGAACTCCTCAAAAGTGAAAAAAGGGTCGGTATCTATTTGCCAAATGTCGTCGGCCAGGTAGTTGTACTCTTTTCTTTGTTTAAAAATGAACAGGACCCCTGTATTTTAAACTTTACGATGGGAACGCAAAACATTATCGACTGTATTGAAACGGCTTCCTTAGAGACTGTTATCACATCCAGACAGTTTGTTAAAAAGGCAGATTTAGGCTATGTGATTGAAGAGATGGAGAAACAGGTCAAAATTGTTTACCTGGAAGATTTAGCAAACGGAATCTCCGTCTTTCACAAAATATCCGGATTGATCGAGTCAAGAGTATCCGGCCTTAAAAAAAGAGAGGAGGGAGAGATTATCCTGTTCACTTCCGGGACAGAGTCAAAACCGAAAGGCGTCGTTCTGACCCATCGGAACATTTTTGCCAATATCAAGCAAGTTTTCAAACATATCGAGGTCAGAGAGAGCGATCGCATTTTCAATCCGCTGCCGTTGTTTCACTCGTTCGGCATGACGGTCGGCTCAGTGCTTCCTCTTATCACAAGTGTTAAGACGTTTCTCTATCCCTCTCCGCTTAGTTACAGAGAGATTCCGAAAGCGATCCAAAAAGATAAAAGTACGATCTTTGTTGCCACCAACACATTTTTCGAGAATTACGCCAAGTTCGCGACAAAAGAACAATTACAGACGTTAAGAATTGTTGTCGCAGGCGGCGAAAGGCTGCAGAAAGATGTCAGGGAGCTCTATCACAATAAATTCGGAATTACCATTTTAGAGGGCTATGGGTCAACGGAAACATCGCCGATCATTTCCCTGAATACGCCTCAGCATTATAAAGAAGGAACGGTCGGCCAATTAATGCCGTTGATGGAAGCGAAGATTGCCAAAGTGGAGGGCGTTAAAGAAGGCGGAAATTTGCTGCTTAAGGGACCGAACGTGATGAAAGGCTATTTAATCCACAAAAAAGGCTTTGTTCCCTGCGGCGAATGGTATAATACCGGCGATATTGCTGAAATCGATCAAGATGGATTTATTCGGATCATATCAAGATTAAAACGGTTTGCCAAAATTGCCGGTGAAATGATCTCCCTGAATAAGGTTGAGGAATTAGCATTAGATTGCTTCGGTGAGTCCGTCTTTTATGCCGTCAGCATCCCCGACACCCGAAAGGGCGAGCAAATTGTGATGTTCACGACCCTGTCCGATGTTTCATTAAGGGAATTTAAAAAGTTTATCAAGAGCAAAAAATTATCATTATTATACACGCCGTCAAGAATTGACCATTTATCGGAGGTTCCTCTGCTGGGCAGCGGAAAGCCTAATTACTGGAAGCTGGAGAATTTAGCGAAAAATCATTCAGAGTGAAAAGGGGGCATCATCCTCTTTTATACGCGGAAGCGGATGGCTCCTTTTTAATCAAAACAGGAAGCAGGAGATTTTCTAAGCTGCAGAGGCTGTCTGTCTCATCGGCTGATTGCCCAACTGTGATAAGTTCCCCCTCTGGGTTGACAGATGAAATCATAAAATCTGTTCATCTGAAGGGGAATTTTTATGCCGCAAGATTCTTTTATTCATCGGAAAAATCAGATATCGTGTATTCTGCGACGGCAAACCGGCGGGATAGGGGGGTATGAAAAAGCGTAAGATCGTTTCTCCGCCAATCGCGGGAACGGGGCTTGAAGAGGCCGATAGTTTGGCCCTGGTAAGCGTATGTTCATCCCGCTCCCCCTTTCACCTTAATAGTGAGTCCTTATCCTTTATAATAACCAACTCCTTTAGGTTAATTTTTGTATAACAGGTTTTGACGGCCATTTCCCCGAATATAATCTCTGCGGTACTGCCCCGGCCGTAATGCCGCCCTTTCTATAAAAGAAATGCCTGAGCAGCCGCTGAAGAACCGGCATGAGATAACAGGAAACAAAAGCGCCTTCGAATACTCGCATCACCCGATTTCAATGGAATACTAACGGAATGCTTTCCATCATATGCTTTTAAGAAAACACTGCAGGGAGGATAACGTGAGTTGATCAAAGTTAAAGTCGGTTTGCGGCCGATTGTCAGTAAGATAAATCTGCCCACTGTTTTAAAAACGACAAGACTTCCGGGCGATTCAATCGAAAGATTATTTATTGCCACCCAGGCGGGGGAGATCTTCTGCATAGGAAATGGCGTTATCAGAACCTTTTTAGATATTCGCCCGCGAATCTTAAAACTGGGAGCTTCCAGCGGCGGATATGATGAACGGGGACTGCTGGGGCTGGCATTCCATCCTCAATTTTACTATAACGGGTTGTTCTATCTTCATTATTCAGCAGCCGGAACACAGGGCCCGGGCGCTCTTTCAGACCCCTTTAAGCCTGACCCGCGCGATCCCGGAACCTTAAACCTAAAATGGATAAACAGAGAAAGTCAATACGATCATATTGATACCGTCGAGGAATGGGCCCTACAATCGAACGGCCAATCCCAAAAACGACGGACATTACTTAATTTAAGAAGACCCTTTTTAAATCATAACGGCGTCAATAGTTTAAACTTTTCACCGGAAACAGGAAAACTTGTTTTAACAACCGGAGACGGCGGATCAGGCTATGATCCCTTTAATCTGAGCCAGGCTGATATGGAGATCGCTGGTAAAATCATTGAAATTGACGTCGTTAAGCAAACTTTTATCGATAATCCGCCCGCAGTGACGCGTTTCAATGAACTTCCGGCACCGATTCAGGAAATGCTGTCGGTCATGGCCAAAGGGGTTCGCAATATACCGGGTATCTCATTTCAAAGCTATTATAAACAGTATATTAAATACGCGGCGAATGTCGGACAGGACCTGACCGAATCGATCTTCTCCTTCGTTGATTATAAGCCGATACCGATTGCTCAGCTCATTCAAGCTTTTTTAATAAAATCCGAACCCGATCAGCAGGGATTGATTAACTTTGGCTGGCGGGGATGGGAAGGGGCTTTTCCTACTTCGACACTAAGAAATGGCTCTGCAGACCCGCATTTGAATGAGAAAATAATTGCTTACTACGATGAAGCAGTAAAAACTTCCGCACGGCGTCTTTCGCCTTTAACCAGTTATTTTCATGAAGATCGCCGGCCTGACAAGTTCAGCGCGACGGCACTTACAGGGCTCCAGCCATATACAGGAAATGAAATTCCTGATTTATCGGGGAACCTTGTGTTTACCGATCTGGCCCGGAGTCAGGAATCTCAATCTCCGGCTAGAGGTGTCCTAGCCTATACCAGAGCCAGAACAGATGGTAAATTAAATGATTTTGGCGTGATTGAAACTGATGATAACTTTGGGCCCCAACCGGCTTATTACGTGAGTTTAGGAGCGAATCAGGAGCAGACTAAACTCTACCTCGGGGTTTATGGTTCTATGAAAGTGACTGATTTTAACCAAGGCACTGTTTTTGAAATCGTTCCTTGATTCACAGCTGAACGCCGGATCAATCCACTTCCGCGATCTATTGAATCAGAATATAGAACAAACCGGAAGGGCAGTCATTGATCTGCTTATTCTCAGGGAGTTTAAAGTAAGCTTTGTTGATAACTGCTGTCGATTTTTTCTACAATGAGTAACTATCATTGAGCAGCCTCAATGTCCGTTAGTTTAGGCGTGTTCGCGATATTATATTTTTATTGTTGACTGACAGACCTTTTCAGGCCTTAAAGAGGTATAGAACCCCATCCTAATAATCGGACAGGGCCAATAAAGAACGTTATTTTAGTTTTTGATAAAAAACACTTCGCCAGAAAACTGCCGGCAAAGTCGTTTAGAACCGGCCATGGCGTTACTTCTGCACGATCTGAATAAGGTTGCCGCATGTATCGTCAAAAACAGCCAGTGTGACTTCACCCATTTCCGTCGGCTCCATCGTAAACTTCACGCCTTTTTCCATTAATCGTTTGTATTCCCTGCGGACATCCGCAACGCCGAACATTGTTGCCGGGATGCCGTCGGCAAATATCCTTTTCTGATATTCCTTTGCGGCAGGATGGTCATTCGGTTCAAGTACAAGCTCGGTGCCGTCCTGATCATCGGACGGAACAACCGTGATCCACCGATATTCTCCGGCGGGAATGTCTTCCTTTTTTACAAACCCCAGCTTTTCCGAATAAAACGCCAGTGCCTTGTCCTGATTTTCGACGAAAATACTGGTAACAATGATTTTCATACTGTTTACCTCCATTGACTTTTATGACAAACATTGCTGTGCCGGCAGTTCGGCAGGCAAGATAATCCAAACATTAGACAGAAGTCCTGATCTGATTTTATAACTTTATCCATCCTCTCAGCAAATTTTTAAAGAAAGCTCCGCACCCAAATTTAAGCTCACGGTGATGGGCGGCTCAGCATACCCAGCGGGGGAAAGCTGCAGGCGCCGTGAAGCCGAAGGAAGCCCAAAATTGGAGTATTTATACGCCCGTCTTCAGGAGACCTGAAAACTGGAAATTGAATCCGCTGTTTCAGGCATGAAGCTGTGCAAGAGAACACATTGTTTTTTTGTGCCCGGTTGTAAGATCAAATAAGTTAGGTATAACGAAGATGATGTGCTCCCGGCGCTGGCAGAATTCAATTCCCGCTTCATGATCTTCCTAAAAAGATTAACGGCAAGAATCCGAATTCGGCAGAGTATACGATGAAACAATCGGAGGATCGAAACGGTTCTTTATTGGATCAAGTGTCTCACGGCATCACGACAGACATTGGCCGTAAATTCACCGGTCTTGTCGACTCCTTTTGGAGATTATTCTCTATTATCCAAAGAAGGCCTCATCTTATTTGGAAGTGCGTTGCGGCACATGCAAAAAATGAAGTGTCTTTTATCTCGTCTAGCCTTCCATTCGCAGATGCCGATGAAGAAATTCTTCAAAATTTTTACTCTGCAAAAAGTCGAGTGCTTAAGATTAATATTTATCAATGAATGGAGGGGTCAAGATGGAAATTCGGCAATTGATGTACTTAACTCAAATTGCAAAAGAAAAAAGTTATACTGTTGCTGCCCAAAAGTTACATGTTTCACAACCTGCTTTAAGTAAAATGATTAAAAATCTTGAGATAGAACTCGGCGTTCCCATTTTCATTCATTCGAGAAGGAATCCCGAGCTTACAGATATCGGCAAGAGCATCGTTGAAGAATCTTGCAAGATATTGGAATCTGTTGAAAATCTGTCAAAGTCGATCGAAGATACCATTAATCTAAAAAAGGGCAACGTCGCGGTAGGAATACCTCCAGTAATCAGCACCGTCTATTTTCCCAAAGTGATTTCCGGATTTCAAAGTATGTTCCCGGATATTAAATTGAACGTTGTAGAAGCTGGAGCTGAGGAAGTTCAGGAAAAGATTCTGAATGGACTCATTGATATTGGATTTGTTATCATGCCGGTTGATGAGAAAAGAGTCGACGTTTATCCAGTCACGCATGATCTGAGTGTTCTACTCGTGAATAAAGATCACCCTCTTGCCTGCAGACAAAAAATTAATACAAAAGACTTAAAAAATGAGAGATTTATCCTTTTGGATGATAGTTATATGCTTCATCATCATATTCTTTACGCCTGCCGCAAAGCGGGATTCGAGGCCAATGTAGATTTTCAGACTTCGCAATGGGATTTAATCGTTCGAATGGTTTCGTATAATCAGGGAATTTCTATCCTGCCTCGGCCTATTCTTAAAGAATTCAAAGCCTCTATTCCTTCGATTAAAGAAGTGATTATTGATGATCCGATTTTTAAATGGAAGGTGATAATGATCCTGAAAAAGGGACACTATGTGACTTATGCCATGAGAGCATTCATCCGTTTTGTGGAAAAAGAGTTTTATAACAAAAGGTAATTTTATGTATGAATTTTATGTATTTGCCTTAATATCTAACTAAGATTACACTCAATTTGTAAACGTTTACATGATGAGCTGATGACTGTTGGCAAAATCATCGGAAAGGAGAAAATACTGCTCTTTATTGTGAAAAAAATAACAATATGGGCAGATTGTAAAGGCTGTAAAATAAATTCTGCCGGGAAATAACATTCGCTTATAAACAGTTTGTCCATATTTTTATGCAACATTCATGATCAATCATTTATGACAAAGGTGGTTTTTTATATGAGTTATTTTTTAACCGATGACAATGCCAAGATTTTCTACACCGATGAAGGAACAGGAAAGCCGATCGTATTAATACATGGCTGGTCCTGTCATCATGAGCACTTTAACAAAGTTACGCCGGAACTAAAGAAAAAGTACAGGATCATTACGTATGATTTAAGAGGTCATGGACGATCTGAAGTTCCTGACGACGGCTACACAATTGACAGATATTCTCAGGATCTAAAAAACCTTTTAGACTATCTTAATTTAAATAATGTTACACTTGTCGGCTGGTCAATGGGAACGCATATTATTTTTGACTATATTAAACAATTTGACTGTAATAAGCTGGATAAGATTGTTTTTATCGATATGTCGCCTAAGTTGATTACAGACGATAAATGGACGAAAGGTTTGTATGGAAAATACAGCACGGAAGATAATTTTAATGTTTTGGTAGCCATGAATGAAAATTGGCATGCCTTTTCAGACGGTTTTATTCGGGCCATTTTTGCAAAGTCGGGCGTCAGGGATCAGGAAGACTATACCTGGTGTTTAGAGGAGGCCTATAAAAATTCTCCCAATGTCATGGTACGGATGTGGATATCCATGACTTCCAAGGATTATAGGGATGTGCTTCCGAAAATAACGGTGCCGACATTGATCACCTATGGGGCAGAGAGCTGCCTCTATAATGCGGATAACAGTCAATTTCTGAAGGAATCCATTAATAGTGCCGAGACCTTTGCTTTCCCCAAATGCGGACATGCTCTTTTTAGAGAGGAACCGGAACTGTTTGTCAATGTTCTGAGCAAATTTGTAGATTAATGGATAGCTATTAAAAAAATAAACTTCTTACAGGGGCTGATCCGAAAGTATCGTTCTGCTGTCGGGCAGCCCCTCCTTCATTTAATATAAAATATGAGTGTCCTGCTGTGCCTGCCGTCAATTATTAATCGACTCTTCCTGAAACTATCTCTTGAAAGGCGGAACGTTTCCGCGATTACTAAACTTCTGCGATAGTCGATAAATTTCTGTCCTGGCTGATAAATCGGGTGTACCTGCTGATGATCGATTAAACACCGTCGACGGCCGATAGGAAACTGAAATCCAATCCATACAGCCGGGCCGCCGGCAGTATCGCCCTGTCAGGAGTTTATCGCCCCGAAAAAAGAATGTATCGCCCTAAAGCAACGGACTATCGCCCTAAGATGGTCGCCATTCGCCCTGTTCCGGCGGAGTATCGCCCTGTTATAAGTTTATCGCCCTGAAAAAAGAATGAATCGCTCTAAAGCAGCGGACTATCGCCCCAATATGGCCGCTATTCGCCCTGTTCCGGCGGAGTATCGCCCCCTCAGGAGTTTATCGCCCTGAAAAAAGAATGAATCGCCCTAAAGCAGCGGACTATCGCCCCAATATGGCCGCTATTCGCCCTGTTCCGGCGGAGTATCGCCCTGTTATAAGTTTATCGCCCTAAAGCAGCGGACTACTGCCCCAATATGGTCGCCATTCGCCCTGTTCCGAAGGAGTATCGCCCCGTCAGGAGTTTATCGCCCTGAAAAAAGAATGAATCACCCTAAAGCAGCGGACTATCGCCCCAATATGGCCGCCATTCGCCCTGTTCCGGCAAAGTATCGCCCCGTCAAGAGTTTATCGCCCCGAAAAAAGAATGAATCACCCTAAAGCAGCGGACTATCGCCCCAATATGATCGCCATTCGCCCTGTTCCGGCAAAGTATCGCCCTGCCAGGAGTGTATCGCCCTGAAAAAAGAATGAATCGCCCTAAAGCAGCGGACTATCGCCCCAATATGGCCGCTATTCGCCCTGTTTTGGCAAAGTATCGCTCCAAAACGTTCGCATGAAAGTTCAGAGGAACAGACGGCGCTTTCACGCCGCAGCCTGACTGGATACATGAGTTGAGGGGATACCCATTATATAAAACATAAGCGGATCACAATGTCGCTTCTGTCTATGTCTTATCGAATTTTATAGCTCTGCTCATTCGCCCAGGCAAATTTTTATGTGGTTGACTGTCTCCTTCTTTTTGATCTTGCGCATTCTGCATCTCCCCATGCAAAAAATGTTCTCCTTCTAAGAAAGCTACCCTGATCGGGCCGCCTTCTTAATCTTTCTATTTAACTCTCAGGTAAAATGGAAGCATCTTCCTTATTATAAAACTTCTACATAGCCTTCCGTTCCATTGACCCGGATTCTCTGTCCGTCATTGATCAATTTGGTCGCATTTTCTACCCCGACAACCGCCGGTAAGCCGTACTCACGTGCAATGACTGCTCCATGGGTCATCAGCCCGCCGACTTCGGTGACCAGACCCTTTATGGATACAAACAGCGGCGTCCAGCTCGGGTCGGTAAAAGACGTGACCAATATATCGCCATCCTCCAGATCGGCATCTTCCATATTTAAGATGACACGTGCCCGTCCCTCGATCACTCCGGCAGAAACAGGCAGACCCGCAATCGCATCGGTTGGGAGATTTTCCCGTTTGTACGCACCGGCAATGACCTCACCGTCGGATGTGATCACACGTGGCGGCGTCAGTTTTTCATATAATGTGTACTCGTCTTTTCGTTGGCCGATGATTTGATCATCCAGTTGATTTGTGCAGACGACTTCGCGAAGTTCTGAAAAAGTGAGATAGTAAATATCTTCCTTTTCACGAATAACGCCTGCTTGTACAAGCTGTTCGGCTTCTTTCAGCAAGGCCTGCTTGTAAATGAAGTAGCGGTGGACCATGCCGTATTTTGGATATTCGCGATAACCGATGAAATTCCGGATCAGATCGATCATTCGTTTTGTTTCCTCGGCTTTTCGCTCACCATCCGGCAATTGCTTCAATCGATCGAGTAACGCTTGTTCTTTTTGCAAAGCAGCGCGCCGCCCTTGCTCAAACTTCCGACGACCGGCCTTCGGTTCAAAATTTTTGATATCACTGAGAATCATCGGAACCAGTGCGGCAGGCTTTTCGCTCCAGCGAGGTTTCGTCATATCGATTTCCCCGCTGCATCGCATCCCGTATTTGTTGAGATAAGCATGGATGGCATCCCGGGTTTCCCGTCCACCGTCAAACTTATCCAGTTCATCCAAAAAGTTATCACCTTTTACATGGCGTAAATAATCAATGACTTCCGGATAAGGACGAATCACATCGGCGACATCTAACAGCGCCAGACCCATTTCCGAGGTAATATTATTCGGCACAGACTGGGAAAGCGTGTCTGCCGCATTTTTTTCGCCCAGCCACTTATTCATTTTTTCATTGATCCATAATGAAGCATCCATAGCAGCCATAAACACACGCGAACTCTGCGGGTCAAATAAAATCCTTCTTAACTCCTGAATATCTTCCAGAATAAAATCAAATAAATCCGGGCCCGATTTCGTCCGGATGTTTTGTTTTAACTCTGCGATTGATGTTTGACTGCGCTTAACCAGATCAGAAACGATAGCCGGATTGTTTTCAATCTGTGCTCGAAAATCCGGAGACAGCATGCCTTTATTGTTTTTATCCGAATTCAATTCTTTTCTATCATCCGGCAATATTTTTATAAAATCTCCCCGCTCTATCAGGACCGTGAGTGCGTCTTTCATAAGCGGATCGTGTTGTCCCATGGTATTTAATAAAATCTCTCTGCTGTCCGGCGAAGCAAGCATATGTGTCACATCAACAAACAACCTGCCGCCGGCTTTATGCATGGGTGCACGGGTCGTCAACAGGAAAAAAGACAATCCCAATGGTTTCATGGCGTCGGTCATCATTTGTTGGTGACCCACAGATACATACACGTGATTCTCCTGATCATGCGCTTCAGGTGTGGGGTACAAAGTAGTAATTGGCCGGCTCTGGACAATATAAAATGTATCATCAGCCAAACACCATTCGATGTCCTGGGGGCGGCCGAAATGCGCCTCGATCCTTCTGCCCAGGCGCTCAAGCCGCAAAATCCGTTCATCTGTCAGCACTTGCCTGTTCTGCCGCCTGGGTTCAACCTCCTGTGCTTTTGTGCCGCCGTCCTTTCGAGCATAAACAGCCAGCTTCTTGGCGGCTGTCTTCTTAGCGATCACCTGGCCGTTGCGCACTTTATAGAGATCGGCATTCACGAGACCGGAGACCAGGGCCTCACCCAGTCCGAAACCGGCATCAATGGACAAGACCTTTCTGTTGAACGTGACGGGGTCGGCTGTAAACAAAATTCCTGCCGCCTGCGGGAAAACCATCTTCTGAACAACCACAGACAAGCGGATTTTACGAGAGTCGAAGCCGTTTTGCAGACGGTAAGTGACTGCCCTTTCGGTAAACAGGGAGGCCCAGCACTTGCGGATATGCCTGAGAACGGCCGCCCTGCCGATAACGTTCAAATACGTATCCTGCTGACCGGCAAAGGAGGCCGCCGCTAAATCTTCTGCCGTTGCACTGGATCGTACGGCATAGGCTTCTTTTTCACCCAGTCCGGTGAGGAAACGGGTGATCTCTTCCGCCATGTCTTCAGGGATAGCCGCCTCTTCGATAGCTCTGCGTATCTCACCGCTAAGTTCAGCGATTTTATCCCGGTCTGCCGCCTTGAGAAACGATAGCTGTCCGAGTAACCCGTCAAGCGCTGCCGTTTCTCCAATGATTCTTTTAAAGGCTTCCGTAGAAATACAAAAGCCGTCCGGCACGCTTATCCCTTCAATTTTGGCAAGCTCCCCCAGATTCGCGCCTTTCCCCCCGACAACCATCCGTTTCGTTTTGTCAATGTCCTGAAAGCCAAATACATAGGAACCCATATGGCTACCTCCCCGGCAATCCTTTTTTGAATTCCATAACGCCCCCGCAACCATACTTCAGCGGGCTATTGCATTATAGCATTGACAAATAAGAACAAACAGTCTGCCATTTTGATTTTTTACATGTTATAATTAAAATGGAGGGGTGTAGGCATTAAAAATACACTCCGATTGATAGGGTTTCCTTGGATAAGCAAATAATAAGCGAGCTGAAACAGTTTGCTGAATAAGCTCACAGAATCAACAAATAAGAAATTTACAACATTAAAGCAAATTCCCAAATAAAAATCCGATTTTCTTAATTTAATGCGGAAAATCGGATTTTTTCGTTACTCCATAGAACAGCCTGATTGTTGAATAGATTGGCCCGCATTTTTTAAACATGCTTTGCACCTTACGGAATAGGTGCGACAAAAGAACTGTTCCCTGCCGCATCCTTTGCAGTACAAAAGAATTGCCCCTAAACGAAAACAGAAAAAAGCAAATCATAAACATCAAGTCAAAATTCTATATACAGCAAGGATTATGCTGGCAGAGAATATGATCGTAAAGATTGTTTTGTTGTGCTTCGCCAACCATCGGGGAAGAAAAATATCAAAGCCGGCCGAAATGTCTTTACTATACTGTTCTCCGATCCGGGTGAGGGGACAGCGCCAGCCATTTATAAGTAAAATTACGCCCTCAATCAGGACCAAGCAAACGGCAATTAAAAAATAGGAATCAATTCTATCGATGATTGCCGCATAGAGAGTATATAGTATGATAAAAACATAAAACAGCCATATTGCCGTGTGTAAAAGCTTTATGAGGATGAGTTTTGATTTTGCCTCCAAATGGAACTCCTCTTTGTACTGTGGTATCGTTATGCCAAAATGGGTACAGGGATCATTCCTCTTTATCGACTCTGTCGAACCATATTAGTATTGCCGCGATTTTGAAAATAGTTTCACACACGGGCCGCACAAGTCTGCAGTCCACCGGAGATATCCCCATCGAACATGATCATTTTATCAAAATATGAGTGAATTGAAAATCTTCGATTGGGTTTATTGCTCCAGCGCGATATGGCTCATTATTCTATTATACTCAACGGATCTTGATGATAAATATTCAACGCTAAGGGCAGGGAGCTTATCATAAGAGTAGAAAACCATGTATCGCTTTTACGAAAAAAATTGAAACAGCTGAAATCCGACGTTTCCATACGTACGAATACGGGGCACGGGGTATGTAATAAAACGGGAAGTAAGAAGGATAGAATGTTTACTGGATTGTGCAGCAAACTCCTTCTCTTTAATATGTTCATTATCTCCATTGTCATCAGCTCCAGCAATAACTCAGGAATCAGATAAGCTGAACTTAACCATGCAAGTTTCTGAAGTTCATATAAATGTAAAAAGGGAACTGCAAACGTTATTGTTAATCCACGTTTATTTGATATTGAGGCAAACGGAAACGGTAAAATATTGAGCGTTGATTCCTCAAATAATATGCCTCGCGCAGCCTATGAAAAAGCTGCTGAGACCGCCTGGGGCACTGAGATCGAAGGAATTTGGACTCCTGAGAGAGGCAAAGTATCCAGCATAAGATGCAATGATGGCCGGCGATAGATAAAAAATTTTTATTTTCTTGTAAGTAAACGTGAACATTCAATGTGCACACAGAGTGTTTCCGGCAGAAAAAGTAATTCAGAACGTTTTTCTGTTTTAGGATAAAGTTAAAAGCAAATCATCATTTTTTCAATGCCGGAAATAATTATTGGGATTTCTATCATTTTTCCGCCGCTTTTTGAACACTTAATTCACAAAGCCTCAGTTTTCCCCTTTTTTTTAATTTCTCCACACAAAGCATCAATCTCCCAGACAATGGAACTAAGACAGAGCCTCTCTTTTTATTCTTTTGATCTCCTTTTCAATGTAAGTCGCCAGTGCCTCGCCTGAATCCGTGAATAAATATTGAATTTCCTGTAAAGTAAATGCTAAAGTTTTTATTTGATCAACAAACGACACTCGAATGCTATCCATTATCTTTAATAAATTTATTTGTTCTTTAAAAGGTTTTAAGTCCTGGTCCAAAGAATTGATCAATAGAAAACGATTGCTCACAATCATGACGTCCGCAAAATAATATTGAATATTGTGCCTTTCTTTTACCTCAACAATTCCAAACATACACTCTCTTCCTGACCTTCAAAGTAATTTTAAAACAAATGACAAGCATGGTGTTCATAATCTCTAAAAAACAATATTTCCTTAAAATTTACTTGATCTATACTATCCGATTTTGATGCGAACTTGGCTGAAAACACTCATTTATTTACTTAGAAAGAAATCATTCACGACAACAGCCATGAGTTTTTAAAGCTTTCTGTAAGAAAAATTTTCGGCTGACGGTAATGGATAGTCTTCGCAAATGTCCGCTGCAGGACATTAATTACTTCTTTTTCGGCCAAGCTTGAATTTCAGGCCGCGCTTGAGGACTTGGAAGAACGTCAGCGATTTAACCATCCGTTCCGGATTAACATATTTACGGATTGCACGCAAAACTTTTTTCGGATGTTTAGAAGAAAAAGAGTAGGTTCCATTTTTCTTCGTTCGTATTGCATAGCGGGGAATCCACTTGCCCCTGAACATAACTGAAGCAACGACATAATCGAGTTCATCCCAGGGGATCTGGATGTATTTTCGAGTATCCCGGTCATTATAAAACTCAAATCCTTTATCGCCAATCATGATTTTACCATAATCAGTCAGTCCCATAAAAGAGGTCGCATCGGTTACAAAATCGACTTTGGTATTAATGGATTGAACCATTTTCTTTGCTCCATTCCTTTTAGTCATATTTATTTATCATACTTTTTTTCCTATAATTAAGCAATATCGCCCGGGTATTCCCGAGCGATCAAGTAGATTAGAATAAATCAATTAGCTGTGACATGTATACTAAATTACACACAATTACATTAAGTTGATTAAGTGGAAGACGATACCGACCACGAACAACCCAAGAATCATAATGATTGGAGAAACTTTCTTCTTAAGCAGCCACATGCAGAGAAATGTTAATGCCAGTCCAGCTAAGCCGGGAATTAAGCTATCCAAGTTGTTCTGCAAAGTCGTTATTTTCGTCGCGTCCAGCGAAAGACCGGAGGCTTGCTGTTCCAGCGCAGTTTTAATTCCCTGCGCTCCGGCAGGTAAACTGTTCCAATCAATATAGGCACCCTTAGAAAGCTTCACTTGAGAGACAACCGGCGTGAATTTTACAGCTACCCAGCGGTTGACCAATGCACCAAGGATGAACATACCAAGGATTGATGCACCTTTAGTAATATCCTGAAGCAATCCTCCGGATAAATCTTCAGTAATTCTCGTACCGGCTTTGTAGCCGAATTCCTGTGTATACCACATGAAGGCCATACGAATGATATTCCATCCTAAGAAGAAAATAATCGGTCCGAGTATGTTGCCGGTCATCGCCAGAGAAGCCCCCAGCGCACCCAGGATAGGTCTGACCGTGAACCAGAAGACCGGATCGCCGATACCTGCAAAAGGCCCCATCATACCGACCTTAACCCCTTGAATGGTTACGTCGTCAACCGGCGCACCATTGGCGCGGTCTTCTTCAAGCGCTAAAGTAACACCAAGGACAGGCGACGCCAGATAAGGGTGCGTATTAAAGAATTCCAGGTGACGTTTCAGCGCGGCCGAACGATCTTCTTTAGATTTATACAATTTTTTGATTGCGGGAATCAGTGAGTATACCCAGCCACCGTTTTGCATCCGTTCATAGTTCCAGGAACCCTGAATGAATGTTGAACGCCAGCAAACAGACAGACGATCTTTCTTTGATAGTTTCAGTTTTTCTGCCATTTTGTCCCCCTCCTTCTCAGTAATTATCAATAATATCGCCTAGCGGATCACCAGTGTTTGAGTTTCCGCCATTACCTGAACCGCCGCCCCGTTTGGAAAGCGCTAAATAGATAAGGGCAAGGCCAACACCGATAGCACCAAGGCCGATAAGTGTGATTTGTGAAATCGTCGCTAATACAAAACCAATCGCGAAGAATGGCCATACTTCTCTTGTCGCCATCATGTTAATAACCATTGCATAACCAACAGCTACGACCATGCCGCCGCCGATGGCCAATCCGGCTGTCAGCCATGTCGGCATAGACGCCAGTAAAGCCTTAACAGGGCCGGCACCAACGGCTAAAATTAATGCAGCCGGGATGGCAATACGTACCCCTTGCATGCAGATAGCGATGATGTGCCATAATTCAACTTTCCTGAAGTTTCCTTCATTAGCCGCAGCATCCATAAAGTGTACAAATGCGGTCGCAATCGTACGGGCGATGATGGTTAATAATAAACCGGCAACGGCAAGCGGAATGGCAATCGCAATCGCAGAAGATACACCGGCACTGCCTTGCCCGCTGAGAACTAAAATAATTGCAGATGCAACTGAAGCCAATGCGGCATCAGGCGCTACAGCGGCACCGATATTTGCCCAGCCCAGCGCAATCATTTGAAGCGTACCGCCTAAGATAAGGCAGGGGACCAGGTTTCCTGTAACTAAGCCGATTAACGTACAGGCGACGATCGGCTGGTGGAATTGAAATTCATCCAGGATTCCTTCCATACCGGCAAGAAATGCTATGATAGCGACTAATATTATTTGAATAACATTCAAATCCATAATTGGTAATCCTCCTTTTCTCCTGATACTTAAGAGTGTCTTATTTTATTTAACTCATCCTGGGCTCTCTTGATGATTTCATCCATGTCGGCTTTCGAATCGGCTGGAACCTTACGTACATCAAAGTCCACACCGGCTTCTTTTAACTTAGCAAACGTATCAATATCATTCTGGTCAAAGGCCAGTACCTTGTTCGGCTGAACTTTACCAACTGAGTGCGCCATAGAACCAACGTTGATTGTCTTCAATGGAACGCCGCCTTCAACCGCCTGAAGTGCATCCTGCGGATTTTCAAAAAGGAGCAGCGCGCGCTGGCCGCCGAAGTGCTGATCATCTTTCGCAAGTCTGATCATTTGCTCAACGGGAACAACATGTGCTTTAACGCCTGGCGGAGCGGCCTGCTGGATCAATTTTTTACGAAGGTCATCCTTGGCCACTGCATCAGATACAACGATGATACGTGTAGGCTGTGTCGTTTTGGTCCAGGCGGTCGCTACTTGTCCATGAAGTAAACGAGAGTCGATACGTGCTAACACGTATTTAAATTTACCGGGAGCGCCTTTCTTTGATTGTTGAGCAGCGGCTGCAGCGGTTGCCTTGGCCGGCTCCAATTCTTCAGGTCTTATTTTGACCCCATCTTTAGCTGTGCCAAGAATATGCGCAGCAATTTCACGCGCTGTGTTCATTGATGAACGTGAAGCATATGCTTCGATCAACATCGGTAAGTTCATGCCAGCAACGATTGCCCATTTGTCTTTGTGCTCTTCAAACAAGCTGTTGGCTTGGTTGAAAGGTGTACCGCCCCAAAGATCGACTAAAAACAGGACTTCTTCCTGATCGTCGAAAGAGGCAATGGCTTCTTTCATCTTTGCCTTAACGTCATTAGGACCCTCGTTTGGCATTAAAGTAACAGCTTTGACATTCTCCTGCTCTCCAAAAATCATTGAGCCGGATTGGAAAATGCCTTCAGCAAAACCGCCGTGGCTTGCTAGGATAATACCAACCATTGTTTAATACCTCCTATATCAATATTTTTGCTTTAGTACATGAACTAAAGCATCCAGTTCTGTTATCACTTTAAAAAATTGAAACAACATACCGGACCGATTTGCCGCGCCGAAACGCTTCTCACCACCTTTCATGGTCAGGGAAGAACGCAGCAAAGCATGCAGAAAATCTAAAAATTGTTTGATTTACACCAAGCCTTTTTCGGAAAGCGATTTCCAAAGATTTTTAGAACTATCATTGGAAACCTTGCGGACATCAAGCCTGATACCGCGGTCATGAAACCACTTGAAAGCTTCCACATCGGCTGCATTAACAGCTATCGTATCGGTAACCATTACCCGTGTATTGTCAAAACTAATGGCACCAATATTGATAGAATCAATCTTTATGCCGCCTTCGACAACAGATTTTGCATCAACCGGATCCTCAACCAGAATCATAGGTTTCAAAACGTCAAAACGCGGATCATGATAGAGTCTTATCATTTTCTCCACCGTGATGACATTTGCCCTGATTCCAAGAGGTGCGGCTTGCACAATCAATGTCTTGCGGATCAGATCGCGCGCCACACGATCCGACACAACCAAGATCCGATTCACATGGAGAGTTTTAGCCCAGTTAGTCGTAACCTGTCCATGCAGCAGGCGGCTGTCAATACGTAATAAACGAACATCCATCGTCATAACCATTCACCATCATTTCCAGTGCTGCCAAAACAGCCACTATCACCCTCCACCTTCGCCAAGTAAGTCATCTAAGTACATCACCCTGAGTACGCCATAACGCTTTCATGATTCGGGTTTCAAATTACGAAGGGCACAAACGTCTCAGAGAACAACCACACTTTACCCTAAGCAAATTACGTGCCATTTTTGTGTGTCATATAAAAGAGCTGGTACAACCGGTTTTCTCCGCTGATAAAAAAACAATTGACACACTTTCATAGTGTGTCAATTGTTTTGTGTGTCGTTTTCTCTTTTTCTGTGTTAAATAATTCGACGATATAATACGTTTCTGTATCTGAAAGATTGATATTAAGTGTTTCATTCAGAAACTCATTCGCCTGTTTAACGATAGGAAATAGTTTTTCCGTTCTGACTCTGGACAGCCTCTGCTCATCGACGCTCATTTCCGAGCGGGTCAGATAACGCTCAAGCGCCCCTGCCATATGCATGATCAAACTAATTCTGAAAGCATTTGACATTCTGGACTGACTGCGCTGCTGAATAAAATCGCAATAATTCCACAATATCCTTACAATTTTTGCGGGGTTAATGAATGTAAAGTACTGTCCCAAATATTTCCGACTCATTTCTTCCGTTAACAACTCCGAATGTTCCAGAGTCTCTGTTTCACGTGCCGTATGATTGTTGTTTATTTCTTCAATCAGACTGACAAAACTCTCGCCGCCGCCCTGCAGCAGATTCTCTAATGAAACAAACGGAGCTGAAACTTTGGGTTTCACAACACCGGTTGTGGCCACGATTTGATAATTTTCCTGAATCTTAGCAATTTGCTCTTTCATATTTACGACTGAAACCGTGATCACGGTGATATCATCGATCAGATTATCGACTAATATCTTATCTAACAGATCCTTAATTCTCCTCGCTGTTCCCTCACCAGTCGAACAAATCGCAATAATAGCCTTCGCTCTCTGATCCGATATTTTCTGAACAGGATTCTTCTTCTTCCGGACTTTGCCGATCGTTCGTGAATAGCCGTCAAATTCACGCAATTCCCGATGCACTGTTTCAAGGTCACTATCGATCAATGCTGTTTTGCGGGCTGCTTCCAGCACCATCGCCGTAGTCACCATATCAATCGTTTTGACAGGGATATTCGTTTTCTCTCTCAGTTTACTGCTGAATGTACTGAGAGATCCCATATCGACCAAGAGTAAAACGCCGTTGCCCTGATCGATATTTTTAACTTGTGACGCAATGCCGTCCAATGCGACTTTAGGACTCATTTCAAGCGGCATATCATATGCGGCAATATTATCGACAGACAGCAGTTGCGAGACAACCTGCACCATGGAGGATGCGGTACTGTTACCGTGGGCTGCCACAACGATTCCAACTTTTCCAGTTTTAGATTCTGATTTTAAAGAGACCAAAAGGATCGCCATGTAATAAACTTCAGACTCAGGAATAGGAAATCGATAATGATCCTCGATCAAGTCTTTCACTCGCTCGGCAATTTTGAGTCCGGTCGGATAATCATGGACCATTGAAATCAAATCAGCCGAAATATTGCGCAACGGTTTCCCTGACTGGACCCGTTTAATAAAAGAGCTAATGTGCAAGCTCATCGCATAAATGAAATTATCCCTGACCGGATAATTCTCTTTTTCCTGAAGCAGCCGCTGGATCTGCTCTGTTAAGTCAATAATTTCCTGATCAACGATCTCATTCAGACTGCTGATTGTTTTTTCCAACTTTCCCTGACGATAAAAAGATTTTAAATGCAGATTGATATCGGTCATAATGAAGTTATTGATCGCTGCCTGATCCAGTCCTTCGTCTTTCAGCAGCGCAGCTTTATCACCGATGATTTCATACAGATTATAAGGCAGTTCATAACTGTCGATGTCGGGCAGGCCGCGCTTGGCATCGGGCTTGATCACCATCGTCGGTTCAAGCAGACGGCTCAGATTCCCCAGTTCCTGCCGATTATTAGCCAGGTTGGAAAGCCCGTCTTTGATATTAGGCGGCAGCTGGCTGAAAAGCAGGGTAATTTCATCCTTATCATGCATGCTATTTAAGAAACCTTGAGCACACACTAATTGAATATTAGACTTCAACTGCCCGACATTACCGTAGGTTACACTCCCCAGCAATGCCTGAACGACATCCTCACTTAAACGAATATTTTTATGAATACGATTAGCTTCAAGCGTTAATAATTGTTCTAATAATTGCAGCTTTTCACGTGCACTTCTTTGGTTAAAGCCCGGCAGTTGAATGATGATCGGGATACGGCGGACAAAAGTCTGCAGCAATGAACTTTCCGGATCTTCAGTCGTTGCGTAAACAAGTCTGACGTCCGCATGATGAACTTTGGCAGTTTCGCCTAAACGGCTGTACGTTCCATGATCCATAAAATAAAAAATCATTTCCTGCCCTTCAGGAGGCAGGCGATGTACTTCATCAAGAAAAAGTATTCCGCCGTCGGCTTCCTGAATCAGGCCGCCTTTATCCTCGTTGGCGCCGGTAAAAGCCCCCTTGACATAGCCAAACAGATGCGACATCAATAACTGCGGATTGTGTGCATAATCCGCACAATTGAATATAGTAAATCCCTTTTTGGAAATGATCTCCCTATCCAGAGCAAAATGATACATTTTATTAGCGAAATACGTTTTACCGGATCCTGTCGGCCCAATAATCAGCGTATTCAGTCCGTGCGGCGGATAAAGCAAAGCTGCTTTAGCCTGTTCGACTTGATTCTTCAGGCTGCCGCGACTGCCGATCATGTTCTTAAAAACATCCACTTCGTCCTTATTTGCAGTATATTTCTCATTAATGCTTTGATCAGCGATACGAGCATCCCCTGCAAACCCGACGTTGGGTTTCTGCTGTATCCTGTTTTTACGTTTCCCGGCTGCATTATTCACAAAATAACGAACCGGCCGGCCATTTGTCTTCTTTATTCTTTCCTCTCTGACAAGCCGATTTAATTCCCTGCTGACATTCGGGCGAAGCACACCGATAGCCTCGGATATTTCGCTAGTTGTAACACTTTGAGCCATACTCAGTGCGCGCTTTTCCAGATATGCTAAAACTCTTTCACGCCGTGTCATTCTATGCCCGCCTTTTTAACTAAATTACATTTTGTTAGTGTATCACAATTTGAAGAAATAAGCGAGTTCATCCTCTTGAATACCAAATTTTACTTGATAGTTTTCAGCCTTCATATCTCAGTAAGAAAAGGACCGTCCCAATGCCAAGCAACGGAGCGGCTCTTTAATTTAATGTCCTTATATCCAACACACTTATACTGAATTCTGATGATAAGACCCGGCCTCTTGAAACAAGCCGATTGTTCCGGCCAGCCATGCCAAACGTGCGAACGCAATGATGAACCAGGGCCTGTTCTCCGGCGAAAGCAGGCTGTCACCATACGACCAATGAGTAATATACCGCCATTTTGAAAAAATGGCAGAGGTCAAAAGGTCTGCACTTGATCGATGATTTGATCCAGAGACCGATAATCCTGAAATGCCCCTGTATCCGGGAATGCTTCCATGAAAGAATTACCGCCGTCCATTTCAAAACCAAGAGAAAAGCACTCTTCGGCAAAGCCTTTTGAAACATCTTCTTCCGTTACCGTTTCGTGCGATACTTTTCAAGCCAGCGCACGGCAAAACCGTGTATTTCTTGTTTTGCTGCCATCCGGGTGTCTCCTCTCACAGATGAAATCCAGATTTTTCTCTTGAGTTCATTGCGTTGCGCCGACACGTCAGTCAATCGCCGCTCTTTTACAGGTGCCCACAGCTACGGGAATTACTATTACTTTAAGTTCAGAAATTTTATTTGGCATAACAGAATTTTAAACATATCTTTTTTGCGCTGCATTTCAAGAAGCTAAGCGGTTTGTGATATCATTGCAAATATACGCCAGATATAGAGCTTAGATAAGTCGTCTGAATTTATTTTCAAAAATTGATGGTAAGAAAATTACCATTCATTAATTGCATATAACATTGCGAGTCTGACTTGTTTGAGCAATTCAGCGGATAAAGAATCGTACTCTTTATCCATCCCTTTTTTATATGCCATATATGGCGGACTGTCGTTCCAGGAACCCATTGCGCCAAAAACATCGGCAGTACTGGCCGCCTCAAAAAGATGTAGATTTTGTTTTGGGATTCCCGGAAGGGGCCTATTATATTTGATGTCAGTATAATCAGTCGAACCTAACAAAATGTCGAGAGCCTTTTGAAACACTTCGGCAAAACTGTCACAATCAATCCTTTGAGCAAATTCCTTTATTTCGGTTAAAACACTTTTGAAACTGTCGCTATTATTTTCAAAATGCGGTTTTCCCTTAGGAGCTTTATTCCATTCTTGTTCCGTATAAAGAATATTCCATGCCTTTTGGGCGGAATCAAATTCCCAGTTTGCAGTAAAATAAGTCACTTTGCTTCCTCTGTAAAAACATACTATAGAGCTTTGTGTTGTATTTGAAAAACCAAGAAGATTGCGGTCCTGAACGGCAACGGGAGCAAGAAATTTAATATCCCGGAGCCCTTTTTTTAAGCAATATTTATACCATGCCGATGCATCTTCTGCTTTGTATTTCTTCGTACTGAACAGTTTCTTTTCCGGCAGAAACTGAAATTCAACCCTATTTTCATATTTAAGCGGAGTATATGATAGTACGGATTTCTCTTTTAATGCTTTTTTTACTGCTGCAGTAATACAGCAAATCTGATACATTTGACCATTCATTTGTTCTCATCCTTCATGAATTCAGATATCGATAATATCCCCACTGTCATCTCATGTTCATGCCGACATCCGGCTTGTACAGCCAACCCTTTAAAAATCCGAAAAACATCCGAACCATCACTCGCCAACCGACCAAATAAAAATGAAAGAAGTTGATGAACTCTGATCCACCTCTTTCAATTAATCGTCACGCAGGATGAATATTTTTTATGTTTTTCGTCTGAAATACCATTTGCAATAAGCGAACTCTGCAAATGTCAGAATTGCTATTCCAATATCAAAGGCGGAATTTCCCACACCGATTGCGTTCCAGCGATTCATAAAGGTAAACGTTATGAACATCAAAACCAGATCCGATATCGCTGAAACAAGGGCAAGCCATACCGCAATCCTTTGACGCAGCAACAGGAATAGCGGAGCAGCAGCACCCGCCGCGAGGTTAGCCGCCCAAAAGAAAAGCGGCAGAATCGGGTAGTTCGCGAAATAGGCAACAGCTGGCGGTTCAAATTTATCAAGTATATATTCTTCCGCACTGCCGCTGTGAATCATAATAAAATCATAAATGCCCATCCCATATAGAAACAGAAAAAACGCGGCAACCAGCCAAAAATGCCACGGCCTCACTTTCATAGGCTTTTTCATTTGGCGGCCTCCTCCTATGTATTGACATTTACTTATAAAATTCTATAGCTTTTAATTAGTATAAATGCAATCTATACCTCATGCAATAAACTGTCTGCTATTCATTATGGGGTGGCATCTATGGAAGCGGCCCAAAAAGCGGACCAAAATTCGTACTTTTTTGTTCGTTCTTGCTCAAAATTACTAGACATAAATAGAGTGGCAGAACTGCTTTATTTGCCCTTTAAACCACTATTTGTCATCATTACTATCGTTTCCACGTGCATAGTAAAGTAACAGGTAAGCTGTCGATTAGAGAGCACTCAGCATTAGTGCCGACGCACGGTTTAGGAAACCCACATAGCTTATTTCAATCCGTATTTTACGTATCACATTGTTTTTTTAGGCCTATTAAAACAAGCAGGTAAGATGTATATATGTCTGGATAAGTTTGGGAAGAATTTTTGTGACCACATTTCCAACGCATTCCATACTGAATATATACATACTAACCTTAAATGGTGTAGAAAGTAGAAAGTACCATTGTACTTTTTACATCACTAAGGTCAATATGTTTTTATGGTTGGATCATTGGTCATCCAAGTCCAGATCAGATGTCATTTTTATAAATCTTAACCAGTATATCTTCATGTTATTTCATCCCAACCAGCATTTCGGAAAGCAATTGTATCGATTTTTCCGTTTCATTTTCCCGATTGTGATTGTGGAAGCATTGTCCTAAAAAAACGCATAGCGCAGCATTTTTTTATGGCAAGAGTACTTATAGCCCCATCCGTATTGATTTTCAAACGGAAATTTGAGTTCTCGAACAAAATTTTTTATGATACCTGCCTTTCCTAACAATCTACATTTGTTCCTTTTTGCTATTGATCAGCTTTATAATTTCCCTGCTGACAATCTCAGCACCCGACAGCGCAGTGTTTTTTTTCATGGCATTGGCAAGAGAATTAGCTTCAAGCTGAACTGAGAATATCCCGTTAAACATACCTTCGAGTTCACCCAATTCAGGATCCCGTCTTCCACATAGCGCAACGCAGGGAATGTTATAGGATCTTGATAATTTTGCAATTTCATATGGTACTTTTCCATACAAAGATTGAGCATCTAAACTCCCTTCACCAGTAATGACAAGATCAGAATCCCGCAATATTTTTTTCAAATCAGTTAACCCTGAGAGAAGCTCAAAACCGGGCATTAACTTTGAGCGAAGCAAAGCAAATGCCCCACCTAACCCACCTGCAGCGCCAGCCCCAGGAATCTTCTGAAGGTCACTACCATAAAGATTCATAACCAGTTTTCTAATAACTTGTAATTTATCCTCCAAATAAGTAATTTCAGAAGGTCTCAAACCTTTTTGAGGACCATATACATGAGCAGCACCTGCAGCTCCGCAATACGGACTTTTTACATCTACCGCTATTTCCACCCTCAATCCTTTAAACAATTGTATAGCTGGTTCAAAATCAATAGCCCTAGTTTTTATCAACGGATTGCACGTCGAGGGAAGGACTTTGTGATTTTGATCGAACAGTTTTGCACCCAGTGCCTGAAGAAGACCCAGGCCGCCATCTGTGGTAGCACTTCCGCCCAATGTTATAATAATATGTTTAATATTTCTTGATAGCGCATCTCTGATCATTAATCCCAAACCATAACTTGTTGCAGTATAAGAACTGTTTGAAGGATTATTCTGGAGAAACTGAATACCGATCGTACTTGCGCATTCTATGATCGCAACAGGTTCACCATTAACATGAGTTAATAAATAGCTGGCCTGAATCTTATTGAAAAATGGATCTACGCTTTCTGTATGCTGCCACTTGCCCCCAATAGCATGACAAACAGCAACGGCACTTCCTTCTCCGCCATCAGCAACACAAAGAACATGAACTCCTGCTGCTGGCATTACTGTTTTTATCCCTTTTTCAGCCGCCCGGCCAAGTTCAAGAGAGTCTGCGCTCCCCTTAAATGAATCAATTCCGATAAAAATATTCATGCGTTTCACTCACTTTTTAGGTTTAATCCAAGCGATTCCGTAAGGTCCAAGGTGAAGTCTGTTATGCCGGATATTCTGATCGGAGATTAGTTCAATACCATTCATGACGTTCAAATCCTTTTCATAGGGTGTAAGATTTGTATACGTCAAACATATGTCCCCACTAACGGGATCCGTTCTTTGAAGAGAAAAAATATCATTTGAGATGTCCAACACATTTTGAACGCCATATGGATTGAAAGCTTTCACATGTTGTCGGATTTTCAGTAATCTTTTGATTCCCTCAAAGATGGTCCGACGATATGGATTGTGTTTCAGTTCATAAAATAATTTGTTCTCATCCAGTTTTTCGCGGTTAATCTGACGACTATTACCGGATTTTCTCATACCGGCTACGTCATTTTGCGAACCAAAGAGTGAATGATAGTAAATTGCCGGTACACCAAGAAAAGAAAGTAATATATGATGTGCAGCTACCATCTTTCCTGCAGCTACTTGATCATTCTCACCATCGTTCCTCAATGCATCACTGTAATTGATGTTCAGCTCATAAATTGACCGACTTCCATCCTGGTTCGTTTTGTAAGAAATCCTGCCTCCATTCTTCTCAACTTTGCGCGCTAATAAATCCCAATAATTTCGCGACAGAATATCCTCAACTGGTCTCATGCCAATACCATCATGAGACGCCAGAAAATTAAAGTATGTCCCTGTACTCGATATCGGCTTAACATGCTTTGCCCAGTTACTTAAAACCTTACTATTATTTACAGTCAGACTAAAAAGCACAAGAGGAGGCAAAGGGAATTGGTATACTTGATTCGCTTCGTCCGATCCGTTACCAAAATAACTAAGATTTTCTTGTTCTGGTACATTTGTTTCGGTAATAATCTGTGTCCCTGGTGCTACTTCATTCAGAATGCTCCGCCACATCTTAACAATTTGATGCGTTTGTCGCAAATGCATACATGCTGTGCCTGACTCTTTCCACAAAAATCCAATGGCATCCAGCCTTATTGATGAAGCACCGCGTTCAATATATGTCAATAGAACTTCAGTCAGTCTCAGAAGCGTTTTCGGATCTCCTACGTTATTGTCGACCTGATCTTCGCTGAAGGTTGTCCAGACTGAATAATCTTTCCCTTCATCATTTTTATAGTGATGAAACAGTGGTGAAGTTCTCGGGCGAGTGACCTTAGATGCATCAAAGTTTGCACTCTCCCGAATATACGCATTTTCAAATTCCGATGCCTGTTCAAGAAACTTTTGAAACCATTCGCTTGACTTTGACGAGTGATTGGCAACAAAATCAAACATTAAACGTATCTCATGGGACAGATCATCAATGTCCTCCCAATCGCCAAGTATCGGATTTATTTTGAGATAATCAGAGACTGCGAATCCATCATCTGAAGTAAACGGAAACATCGGCAAAAGATGAATATCCGTAATGATACCCTTCAGTTGCTTGTCGACAACATCTTTTAATACTTGCAGGCCTGCTTTGTCGTCATTGAAAAACGCATCACCATAAGTGATCAGGTAAGCATTTTTCTCAGATAAAGAAGTGTTACGATGTACAGGTGTTTTATACGTTTTAAAAAAGTCATCAAATATTTTTATAGATTCGTTTAACTTACTTCCAGTGTATATACGACCCAGATGCTGATTTACAGTTGATAGCAATAAGTGAGTATCCAATTTAATCACCTTTACAATCTAATTTCAAAGGTTCCCACATCTTTTGGTAAAATCGTTGTATCAAAGTTTGGTTGTTCTGTTTCATCCAAGTTCATTCGTTTCATAATTGAAATTGTCTTGTTCAACTCTACTGCCTTGGAGTCCGGATTAAATACCCTTAATACTGTGCAATCATGATCTTCTGCTTTTTTTAAAGCTGCTACATAAATGTTTGGATTGACTGAAAGAAGATTGATGTCCTGCGGCAAATGATGCAGCTCAGTCGGCTGAGGTAATTCAAATCGTTCCAAACGCTGTTCAAAAGAGTTGAGGGTCTGTAATTGATATGTGAGCTGGCTTTTCTTTGCCTGCTCCACTGCGTTAAACCAACCGTGCTCGTTCGCCGTATGATCCCATCGATAAACATAATGAAAAGAAAGCTGGCCCTGCATTTGAGCATCAGGTGTATCAACAACTTTGTTGTTGATACCTGAGGCACGTCCCGGCCGCCATGCTAGATCATCCCGGCCAAGAAGCCCGACACTCCGAAACAATGTTAAAATTAGTTCGGAGTCAGTACTCTGATATTCTTTCAGGCCACACGTGATGACACCTGTAGACGAAACAGTATCCGTTGTATACGCAAAGTTTTCCATCGGATAAAAGGATTGCGGAGCCTCTGCAAAGTGACTTTCCTTCCAATATGATAGATAGGGATTAGTGTTCTTCCTTTTTATAATGCTGTATCCTTGATCCGCATAACTGTAACCGTTATTTTTATTTGGAAAGATTATCCGTACTCTGTGGTCTTTGGCAGTGTTATTCAATTGATGATTCAAATAAACCAGATTTGAATCCTTAATCAAAGTTATTTTTGTTGTTACAGTTAGTATTTTGTCAAACCGAGTCGCTTTATTTTTATTCAGATCAGATGAAACCTTCCATTCGTTTGTAACGGTCATGGATTGACATAACTCTGATTTCTCAATTTTCTGCAATTTAACCGTCTTACTGAAACATACTGGTTGATCCGAGTCCAAAGGTGAAAAATCATACGAGTCACCCGCGTCGGGCTGATCCTCAAAATAAAAGAAGTTTCGTTCGCTGTTGTTCAGGCGATTGAGAATTTTTATGTGATCATTTTCAATAAATATGCGATAAAACTTATTTTCTAAATAATTACTTTTTACTGGAACTAACCTTTGTTGTCGGACATTCTCTTTAATAAAATAGCTCTGATAGCCAAACCCACTGAAAGATATCTTTGCCAGAATAAGTGAGCGATAGTAACCGGGAATCTCAACTTGTTTTTCTCCCAGAGCAGTGACAATAACTTTTTTTCCTCCACTTATAAAATTTTGCTCAATGATAGTTTGAGGAATCATTCTTCCATCTTTTTGTGTCAATGCTATTTCGGGGGTTCGGGTAAAGATGACAAATTTCAATGGTTTATCCACTGTTTTGGGCAACAAGTTGAAAGCAATAACGGAATCTTCCTGATCATCGCCAATCACTGCCCTCGCCATTTGCTTTTCAATAATATTAATCTGGCTGTCAATGATTCTTTCTGACTTTTTTAACCGCTCCAGAATTGTTCGATTAGTCTCATCAGAATTACATCCGGCAATGGAATCATGGGCTTCTGACTGTAACACAAGTTTCAGAGCTGACTCGATCTGCGTTCCGGGATAAGGTTTCCCGAACTGATTTGCCAGAACCGCTAAAGGCTCAAGCTGGTGATACAATTTTTCTTCGATTCGGCTTACAGCTAATTTAATGTCTACCCGTTGAGAACCTATCGTCTGATGAATTCGAGACTTCTGACAGGCAATAAGTTCTCCTGTTATAACTTTGGTTATTTGATGCCTATATTTCCCCAAGGTATCTCGAACAAAGGTCTCATAGTCCGAAAGCAAAAATTGGTAGTCACATTGCACGCTGTTTAGTCTATCGATCAAGTCAGGAAGCTCTTCACGAATCAGTACCTGATCTCCACCTGCAGGTAACAATAAAAAGTCAGAGTGCTTGTTCATTTCCGCTAATATTTTCAAAATAGGATACAGAGATTTTTGTAAATAATTGGGATCCGTGGATAAAAACTTGCCCGGTCCATATCCAAAATAGAGATTGTTAGCATAAACAGAATCACCACTGGGTGAACGCCATACAAAATTCAGATCATCCTTAACCTGATCATTGTATACCCCTCTCTGAAGAATACTTGTCCTAATTCCAAATCCATTAAATAGTGTGGGAAGATAGGCATTTTGTCCAAAAATATCGGGAAGGTAGCCAATACCCATACAATGGCCAAAGCCAAGCGCCTCGCGCGTTCCGATTAATAAATTTCTTATAATTGATTCTGTCTCTACATGTAAAGTATCCGTCTGAGTATACCAAGGCCCTACAAGCATTTTCTTCTTTGAAATAACGTCCTTCAAACATTTTTCCTGATCCGGTCGCAGCTTCAGATAATCGTCTATTAGAGACGTTTGGCCATCAAATGTAAAACGAATAGTGTCAGTATCTTTTTTCAGTACATCCAGTGCATAGCCCAACGCTTCAAATAACAGCGATATAGAATCATCTTCAGAAAAATACCACTCATGATCCCAGTGCGTATGCGGTACGACATAAACAGTTTTTTTCGTCATAAACCAACATCCCTACATTTATTAGTAAAAATTAATAGTCTATTTTTTCGCCCTGAGCCTCTTTTTTCTTAATCAGATGGTATCGAATGAAGATATTGCACAGTGCAATAATCAGCACTCCTACAAATAAGCCGATCAAGTACGCTGGTAGATTAGAAACAAGAGGCCATCCCCAAATAGCCGGCAGCGGCAGCCATTGGACAGCGCCCAGCATTACTGCTGTTACAGATCCGGCTATAGCGCCGATGATATTTAGAGGGACGGTAATGAGCGGATTCCTCAGCATAAATGGAATGGCTCCTTCGGAAATCGCTAAGAAACCAAGTAAAAATGAAGTGTTTCCGGCAACGCGAAGATCCGCCGGGTACACGTGACGACCGACAACCCACTTGTCAATTAGTGTTGAGATGCCCATTCCGATTGGCGGAATGACAATTGCAAGGACCCGTGGTGTCAAAGGAAAAATCTTATCCGCCGCAAGGCCAATCGCAACAGCGCCGGCGGCCTTATTAACTGGTCCGCCCAAATCAAAAGCGGTAGCAGCAGCAATGATGGAGGATAATCCAATTTTACCACCATTCGCCATACTCTTAATCCAGTCGGATATTAACAGGTTTAAACCGCCAAATACCGGAGAAACGATATATATATTTAGAAGAAAAATAGCGAGTACACTTATTCCAGGAATAATAAGCATTGGTTTCATTGCCTGCAAATTCTTTGATAAGTGAATCTTTGTGTTTAAGAAACGTGCAATATATCCAGCCGCTAAACCGAATACAAGTGCTCCAAGGAAGCCGCTAGGCAGACCTGTCGTAATTCCCCATAGGGTGTAATTTAATCCTGCAGCAAAGATACCGCCCAGGAATCCGGAAATCAGACCAACACGGTCAGCAATAGCATAGGCAACAAACATCGCAAATATCGGATACATAAAGTTAAGTGTCATCCCACCAAACAGGTCTAAATAGTGAATTAACTGAGCGAAGCCACCAAAGCTGTTATACTTTGGAAGATCAATATCTGCAATTGGCAGATGCATGATATACAGCCAGGTCAATTTTGCAATACCAAGCATAATACCTGCGGCGACCATAACCGGGATCATGTAGGAAATACCGGTCATCACGGCTTTGCCTAACTCAGTGCCCCATCTCTTCCAAGAAAATCCTTTTGTAATCTCTTTTGATGTCAGAAGGGTATCAGAGTCATTCTCAATTTGTTTCCTTAAAATTCCCTGTGGATGATTTAAAGCTCTATCAATTAAGGCCTCACCATTTTTTAGAGGTTCCGCAACATTGACCTCTATATATGGCTTACCGTTAAAACGGTTCAAGCCCTTGATCTTTGTGTCTACCGCAAAGAGAACACCATCGGCATTTTTTATTTGTTCCGGCGTAGGCGAATCTTCCAATCCATTTGCTCCCTGTTTTTCAACAATCAGACTGACACCCATCTTTTTAGCTGATTTTTTCAAAGCCTCGGCCGCCATGTAAGTATGAGCGATCCCAGTAGCACACGCAGTAACTGCGATTAGATTTTTCCCGTGATTACACGTTAGCCGATTATCTTTTGAGTCAGCTTCATCCAGATTTAAAGAGTTAAAAAGTTCATCAGGGTTCCTAGCAGTTTTTAGTTGATTAACAAAATCTTCGTTCATTAATTTTGTACTTAATTGTTGCAACAGCTTAAGATGAGTTGTTCCCGCCTGCTTATCAGGAATCGCGAGTAAAAAAATCAGCTCAACTTGATTATCCGATCGGATAGATGCCCATGCATCGGCTGGAAGCGGCTTAGCTAAGCGCGCAATTGCAAAACCTGCTTTGACTACACCCGCAGATTTTCCATGTGGAATAGCAAATCCATTTTCAAGTCCGGTTGCCGAAATCTTTTCCCTCTCGAGAACTGATTGTTTATACGAATCTCTATCTGTGACATACCCCCCTTTGACGAATTGATTAATTAAGCCGTCAAGAATTTCTTTTTTCGTAGTCCAAGAGTCGCTAAACACAATCAGACTACGGTCAGTCATGTGTTGAAGATTCATTCTTCTCACTCCTTAAATGAGATAATCTAATAATCATTTCTACACTATTGGTATACAATAAAAGCGATTACATTATTGTTCAGTTTGTGTACATATGTACGATATTTCATCATTATGGTATATTTATAATACGTTTTCATTACGGAGATGAAGATTAGTGGGAATGCTCATCGACAGCTTTTCAAACAAAGTAGATAAACTAAGTCACGGTGAGAAATATGTTCTGTATTATTTGGATAACCACATTGAAGGTGTACCCAAAATGAACATTTCTAACTTGAGCGATGACCTCTCTATTTCTACCACAACAATTATCAGAATGTGCCAAAGACTTGGTTTGAAGGGATTCTCTGAATTTAAATTTTTCGTTGCCCAATTAATTAAGGAAACAAAAGTAATAAACGAACGTATATTGCTAAAGCAATACCAGCAATTTTTTTCGGACGCATTAATGAAAGTACATATTAATGATATGGAATATATTGTTAGAAAAATTTATGAGGCTGGCACGGTTATTATTTCAGGAGTCGGTCTTAGTAAACCGATAGCGGAATATATTAGTGATCGATTGATGCAATTTAACAAACCAGCAATTTATGCATACGAATCACATCTTTTGGATCTACTGCCAAATCTTTTAAAACCTAAGGATACTGTACTTTTCATTTCAATGAGTGGTCAGACAAAAACTCTGATCAATGCCGCCAAAAAGATTAGATATACAAATGCCTTTCAGTTTGCAATTACAAATAATGGAAGCAGCGAATTGGCATCATTGATGAACAGGAATATCAGTAGCAATGTTCCCTCAAATATATATGAAGGCTATGACATCACATCCAGATCTTTTTTAATGATATTTTCTGATTTATTGATGGAAATTTACTTAAAGTACATCAAAAAGTTAGGTTAAACGATTCTGATGCTCTTTATAAATCCTCTCTGAAAATAATATTTATCACCTATGTTTCTAGCTTTGTAAAACTTTCTAACATTCCTCATTTTTAATAATAATTTTCCCTTAAGCAAAATCTCTAAGCCATTATTGTACAAGAGAGGTCTATTTTTTTGTCGAATGATAAGTAAACGTAACCGCTAATCCGGGATTCTTTTTATATGCCAGCATCCAATCAGCGACTCTATCTAATATTACGGTCATCCAAGTAAATGGACATGCATGCTCACCTATAATCACTGTGCCTATCTTTTTAAATTTTACATTCTCTTCCCAGTTAAATTTCTGAGCTAAGTCCGTATCAAATTGGTTTAAGAGGTTGCTTGCATGTATGGCAGGTACAATGAAAACATATGTCCAGTATCAGCAGACCAAAGCTGATAAATATGGATATGTTCATATTAACTGGTGTTTTTGATAATTGAAATAGCGCCATCTCGCTCATACAACCGTGAGCCACTCCATTTCCAGTTGGAGCATCGTCTTTACATGGAGAGGGAGGCATGATAAACTTGCCGCTGCTCGAAAAACCTGGGTGCGACGCTTTTCGAGAGCAGTCATGCCTCTAGAGGCTCCATGTCAAGACATCCCATAATTTCCAATTTACAAGTCAAGGATGGCTCACGATGATGTTATCAGAGTGGCTCAAAATCCAATTATCAAAAACAACTGGCCACGACAGAGCTCGACTTCTCCTCGCTTTGCCAAATCTATAGTTTTGGCAAAGATTGCTTATGATACCATTAGTCTTTTAATGGACCGGCAGGAGCCTATTGTGACGCACGTCAGGCTCGACGCTACCCTCCCGATAAGAGAGAAGACCCAAGCAACGGTCGTAATACATGCCGTAACACATCTTTATAATTTTTGATCTTTCGCCGGTTCACATTCTTATACCCGTTTCAATCGGAACTGTCAATATTTTTGCGACAATTCCCTCCATGTCCAGTTGACGGATCTTGTGAACGCGATTACGAAGCGTTTGATCTGCCATAATGCCTTTACCTGAAAAGAATGATAGATTTTGTCGACATTCTCGGCGCGGTTTTCGGTGCTCTATTCAGGCTCTCATTCGCCCGATTGCTTTGTGCGTGTGACTGGCCGTTGACGCTTATAAGGATAGAGCCATGTTCACGCATTAAGAAAATCTCGAGAGAATCCTATCGATGTTGACAAGAACTTTTTATTTTCTTGTTAGCAAACATGAACATTCCACGTGCGTAGAGTACAGTGTGTAGCTAAATAGTCAATATGAGTTAGTGGAATTCACCTTTTTTATGGCACCTTTTGATACAGTGAGAGGTGTCATTTTTTTGTCACTAAAAACAAACTTTGTAATAAATATTATTTTGAATTTTCTAGTTTTTTATTTCTGGTGATCGTCGTCGAATTAACTGTCAAAACATGTAATAAGTTTTGTAGATGACTTGTGTAACTTTTGTGTAACTAATAAATTTAAAAGACATCTTATCACGATGTTCTTTTCTTCCAATAAACAACAAGTGAGTTTGAACTATCCTTTCTGGTGTTTATGATTGTTATTATTTTTAAAGTTCGTCTCTTTATTTCTGATAGCAAAGACCGCAGAGTTTATTTGCGACAAATTCAAGCCCTCCACAATCACTAAAATTTGAATATTAACTGAAAAGCAAGTCGTAACAACTCTCATAACATGTCATTAGAATACTCTCCTTCTTTTTGGTCAGTAATATACTTTGTAAACTTGCCCTCATTATAATCAACTGTGCACCACCATTCATGCCAATATCCATTAGATACTTTTTCTGTATATGATCCCCACATTAACAGCATCTTTTTTTCATTCATAAATTTTAAAATTTTCTCTTTGTTAAATAATAGAGCTCTTTCATATCCTAATAAGGAGGAATCAAAACAAATAAGATTTCCTTCCTTATCTTTCCATACCCCTTCTTTATCTGAATGCAATCCAAAATAATCAACTAGCTCTTTGCATGGGATATTAAATGAAATACTCCCCTCCTTTTTAGAATAATCATTACCCGTTTCCCATGAATAATTAAAGGTGGCAGGAATTGAAAATACTTTTTCTTCGCTTTCTTCATTGTATTGTTCTTCTAAATCAAGATAAGCTTGGCTCCAATAATATTCATGAAGAAAGATACTATAGCTTGAGGGGTTTGGAACTCCATTTCCTTCAATGTGCTTTCTTTGACTTAATAGTTCTTTTTTGTCGTTTTGCCGAATAAAAAAAGCACCTCCAAGAAAAGCAATAGAATCTCTTTGATAATATTTTGTTTCTTTCTTCTGGCAAGATTCGTCAAATGATGAATATAAAATTAGATATTTCTCACCTTGATATTCTGCTTCTAAAAATAAAGAAGTGTCTTCAAAAAGAGTATCATCCATCACCCAAGATTTTGTTGGATAATCCGGTAAATGTATTTTAAATAGAGATTTATTCTTGTGTGGTACATTTTCAATCAATAATGTTGGATCAATATCACGTAGTAAGGGTTCCCATGGACCTGTGTATTGCTTAACTTTTATCTTTTTCACATCTACAATGTGATCTTTTTCCTTCATCTCTTCACTACTATCCGAATCATTACTCAACCCTTTTGAGTATAAATCCATATTTGGTATGAATTTTTTCCATAGGTTGGATCTATATTCTTCATATTGTTGATCATAAATAGTTTCCTCTTTGAAAGTAGGAAAGTTGTCTGCTAATTTAGCAAATACTTCATGAAACGCCATCCACTGGTACTTTTTCCCTATTCTCTCAATTTGGTTATTTGCCCTATCATAATAGGTACCACCCATTCTATCAAACTCCCCGTGAAAGTTTGGCTGATATCCTAATTGAAAGATTCGTTTTACAGCAATATTACTTAAGTCCTGATCATTAAATTGATTACTCCAATCGCTAACAGCGGAACCAAAAGTGTACCTTCCAAAGTCACCGTATCCACTAACACCACGCCCATATTCAGTTGTCATTGAGCGAGTAATTGCAGAAATAGCACTAGAATATTTTCCACCAGCTTTAATATATCTTTCTTCAATACTATCAATCTCTTCATTGGATGGTATTTCTGTATACCATTTGCTCTTATATGGAGGTCTAACTTTACTCATTTCTATTTCTGGGATCAGATCCCGATTTTTATAATAAATGAACTCTATTGTTTCTCTTACATAATCCCTTAATAGAACATGCGGATAAATTTCATTTTTATCAAATACTTTAGAGTAAAGCAAAATGGCAATATCTCTCCCGAACTCCTTAACGTCAATTCGAGTAATCGCCCCAAATACAGATGCACAAAGCCTTTCTACAACATAAGGATCGTTAACTATAATAAATTTATTAATAAGCGGAATTATGTTTTGAGGATATTTAATCATAAGTTTAGTAAGTACCTTAGTGCTCATATCCCTTAATTTTCTATTTGTCGATGTAAGACACCATGAAATCTCAATCATTATTAAGTCTACAGATTCTTTATCACAGTTTTCACCATGTTTCCAAAACCAATTGACAAAATTCAGAATTCTTCCATTAAATCGATTTGAGATAAAAGTTGTCCAAATATAATCCCTTTCACCAAGCTGCATATCCATTAACTTATCGTGTAACCAATTAGCATTTAATTTGTTTTTTGAAAAACCGCAGATCTGAAGTTGTTTACTGAAAAACTCCTTAGTAGTATTAATATTTTTAAAAATCACTTCATTGACATATATGATGGTATTTTCCGTTATAAAACTTGGATGTCTCCAAACGAGACTATTAATAAAAGAATCAATAACATCTTCATTTTCATAATAATCATTTAATAAATCGAATATCTCAATGTTTTTTCTTTCAGGCAAAATTGTTGCAAGAGAATCTAGAATACCCTTGTTTTGATTCAGTTTATCGACTGAACCAAAGTATTTTTCAAATTTATCGTTATTCCCAATTTTTTTCCAATCTTCACAATTAGTAAAGCATTTCTTGTATATATAGTCTGCCAGTAAATAGTCTGCCATTCTTTCATAAGTGAAATATGTCACTTTTTCGTCTCGATAATTAACGTCCACTATTAAAATTCCTTCATCAATTAAACCTTTGAGAAACAAATTGCTATTTAAGGTATAAGAGGATGCAATTTGATTGACTACCTTATAAACATCGAAATAATTCATAATGTATGAACTAGATTCAAATAGGACTTCTGTAATGCCTTCAATAACCTTTGAAACTACATTCAAATTTTCATCATAATTCAAACGATCACTTGTTGAAATTACACTATTTGTTTTTTTAAGATAGGAAGAGAAAATAGACTCCAAACTTCTGCTATGTATATTTAATGTTGATTGTTTCTCTTCTGCAATCAGTTTACAAACTAGTTTTAAAAAAAGTGGGTTCGAATACTCTGAATCTAAGACAGGAAACGAAGGCTCTTCTAAATGATAAAAATCACAAAAAGCTTCTATTGCATCATACTCTTTACCCGCAAATCCCTTATGCTCAAACTTTGATATATTATTAGTTTCTAAAAATCCTTCAGGAATAATCTTTTTTAAAAATTGACTTCTTACTGAAAAAACAAAACCAATATTGGGAAAATCCTTTAATTCATCAACAAATTTTTGGATATATTTCTTCCATAACCTTTTCCCTTCACCCTCATTTAGTGCATCTATGATTAACAATGGCCTCTTTTTATTTTCTTCATATCTTTTATTAAGCTGTTGTAAGAATTCATTTGTAGATATATCTAACCCAAATCCTTCAATTATCTGTCTCCATGGATCACGAATTGTTGAAAAATGTTGTCCCAGTAAAAGTATTACAGCATATCCTTGTTCGAATTTATTTTTTGCGACATCTGCTAATAAATGAGATTTTCCTATTCCACCTTCCCCATATAAGAGCAAATATGGATTACCAATTGTCTTGTAACAGCTATTTTCTAAGTAGTCTTCAATGGCACTAATATTTGAAGAGATGTTGTAGAAATATCTATTTAGTTTCTGTCTGTCCTGCCAATTTATTGCAGGGTCAGAATAATCATCTATAATCTGACTTTCTATCCTTCGTAAAATCAAAATAACATTTTCGAAATCAGTATTTTTATCTATGGTAAGTTTTATTAAAAAGTCAGACTCGGATTCTGTTTTATCCTGGAAATCTTTCAAATAATCCTTTGATTTATCACTGTAAGGTGCTATTTTTTAAACTCGTTAAGGATTTATTTAATTTATTTACTTTCTTTGATATATCATTAAAAAATTGGTCACTTTCAGTGATCGTTTCAAATGGCATAACATTATCAGTTTCAACATTAAAACCAGGCGTGTACCTTTGACCAAGCGAGCGGATCGTACTATGTAAATTTTTTGAGAGAAAATCATCACTTAATTCAAATTCGTTGTTTTTTTTAAATTTTAATTCTTTGATAATTTCAGATAAACCCTCATTAATAATTGAGAGCTCTGCTTGGTTCCCTAATGACAGAAGATGAACTCTCTCTGTTTTAAGGTAGATGATTAAATCGGAAATGTATTTTCTAACAATCTTTTCATTGGTAAAAGGAGCTCTGTGATATTGAATATAATTTTTATTTATTGCTCTAACCGCTAACATTGTAAGTAAATCACTTAGACTAACCTCATCATACTTTTCTGGATTCCCTCCAAAAATATATTTAAAAAGCTTAATGCTAAATTCTTCGCTATTTAGATATTCTTGAAAAGAATTTGTGTCTATTTCCGTATCATCAAACGCTCTATTAAAATCCTTTATTCTTATCAACATTTCTTTAATCATTTTTTTCTCATGTCTATTTTCAAGAAAAGAATCCAAACATTTTGTTACAGCGTATTGAACACCAAAAATTACATCCACCATAATCAAAATAAGACCTCCCTGCATTACTTATAGAGTTATAAGTTATAACTTCTTTCTAAGTCCCTCATACACCTCATCAAACATCTCATCCTTAACGTAATTGTAGATTGCTCGATTTTGTAGCATCTTATTGAAGAAGCTTTTATCGTTCATCCGATTGATGACAAAATCCATAAAGGTATTGTCGTAGGCAAATTTAAAATTTTCTTTGGTATTATTCCGAGCTTTCTGAGCTAATGCTTCATCATGAATCATGTCTTCTTTAATTTGATCTCTGGAAAGTTTATCTGCCTCTGTAAAATCTGTTCCAAAGCGTTCGTTCATTCGCTCGATTATTGACGAGAGTCTTTCTTTTTCTTCTTCAGCTTGTGTACCTTTTCCATATGCAGTGGGCTTTAATTTTGTCTCATCCTCAACTGACAGAGAGATACTGCCTTCAAACACTTTATTGTTCCGATAATATTCAAGAGCAATGTCATCAGCTAATGTCACGCCTTCAGATGCATTTTTCGGTAGCTTTCTCAGGAGATAGTTGAGATAGATATAAAGTTTGTGGAGACTAATATCTGCGAATGGACCGATCTGTAGCACAAAAGAATAGGTCCTTATATATTTACTGGTTGACCCTTTGAAATCGTCTTGCTGTTCTTTGGAGAGTTCTGTATTATAGCGATTAACCCCTTTATCCAATAAGGCGTTTAATTTTTCTTGTGTTTTTGAAGTGATTTTTTTGCCGCTGAATTCCAGTTTACATACATCATTGATTTCTTTTTCTGTATACACTTGAAGGGCATCTAATTCTTGCTGCAGATCATAGAGGATATTGGGATCGGTTGTGCTTTCAAGTTCAGTCACCTCATAATACGGCTCAAACGCTTTCTGAATGTCTTCCGCATCGTTGACAAAGTCCAATACGAACGTATCGTTTTTCCCCTTACATGTTCGATTAAGCCTAGACAAAGTCTGCACCGCTTTTATTCCATCAAGGGGCTTGTCTACATACATCGTATGGAGCAAGGGTTCATCAAAGCCCGTCTGATATTTTTCAGCTACAAGCAGGACCTGATACTCATCCGTATGGAATTTATCGGGCAACTCTTTTTCACCGAATCCATTCATCAGCGGTTCGGTGTATGAAACACCTTTTTCTTCAACTGTTCCGGAAAAAGCGACAATCGCCTTCATTTCGTCATAGTGATTTGCCTTAATATATTTATCAAAGGCCTGTTTATATTTGACGGCATGGAGACGACTAGACGTAACCACCATCGCTTTTGCTCTACCACCAATTTTATGACGTGTGACGCGACGGAAATGTTCGATCATGATCTCCGTTTTCTGAGCAATATTGTGGGGATGAAGGGAAACATACTTCGCAATTTGCTTGGTGGCTTTACTTCCTGCAACTTCCGGATCATCGTCAATCTGCTTTGCGACCTTATAGTATGTTTTATATGTGGTATAATTTTTTAATACATCGAGAATAAAGCCTTCCTCAATTGCTTGTCGCATACTATAGATATGAAAGGGATGGGGCAGACCATCCTCTCCTATTGTGCCAAAACGCTCGATCGTTTTCGCTTTAGGCGTGGCTGTAAAAGCGAAGAAAGAGAGATTATCTTGTTTCCCGCTCTTAACGATGGTCTCAAGCATTTTTTCTTCATAATCTTCCATATTGTCTTCCGCCAACTGATCGGCCTTAAAAGCTTCTTCTAACGTTTTACTCGATAGGATTCCAGTCATCGCAGTAGCCGCTTTGCCGCCTTGACTGCTGTGAGCTTCGTCAATAACAATTGCATATTTCCCTCTCGTGAATTGTCCGACCTTCTCCATGATAAACGGAAACTTTTGCAGAGTAGTGATGATAATCCGTGTTTCATTGACAATCGCATCTGCTAACTGGTTTGAATCCTTATCAATCTTGGCTACCATGCCTGCTTTGTGTTCGAGTTGATAAACCGCATCTTGAAGCTGCTTATCCAGCACACGGCGATCAGTAATCACAATCACACTATTGAAAACTGCCTCGTTACTCGAATCGTGCAGTTTTGCCAGCCGATAGGTTAGCCAGGATATACTGTTGGTTTTCCCACTTCCCGCACTGTGCTGAATCAAGTAATTATGACCAATCCCTCTTTTACGGACATCTGCCTCAACTTTCCGGACTGCATCGAGTTGATGGTATCTTGGAAAAATAACCGACTCTTTTTTATCAATTATTTCCCCCGTCGAGTCTTTGATTTCATCCTCTTTGATATAAATAAACTGGAAAAGGATATCAAGCAGGCTGTCCTTCTGCAGGATGTCATCCCAAAGATAAGCGGTTCGATAATTATTGTAGATGATGGGATTACCCTTTCCTCCACTGTTTCCTCTGTTAAAAGGAAGAAAGTATGTTTTGTCCTTGTCCAGTCGGGTCGTCATATAGACCTCATCCGTATCAACAGCAAAATAAACAACGGCTCTTTTCTTGAATTGAAAGAGCAGTTCGTGCGGATCGCGATCTCGTCTGAATTGCCGCATTGAATTTTCCACATTCTGATGCGTTAATTGATTTTTTAACTCCATCACAACAAGAGGAAGCCCATTCAGAGAGAGCATCATGTCAATGCTGTTATTGTTTTTCAGACTGTAATGCACCTGACGCGTCACCGTGAAAATGTTCTCTTCATAAGCATCAATTAAGGTCTGATTCATCGTGCTAACCGGTTTGTTGTACGCCAGTCGGAGCGATACACCATAATCTTTAACGCCATGACGCAAGCAATCAATCATCCCCCGCTTGTTTAATTCTTTGCACAGACGATCAACGATTTTTTGCTTGTAATTATCTTTATACACTTTATGCAGCCGTTCAAGTGCCTTGTGCTGCGTTTTCTCTAGAAACTGAATGAATATCTCTGTATCTAACGCATACTTTTTAAAAATATCAAGACTCTCACCGACTAACGGACGCTGCACATAACCAGATTCGATTAGCCTGTTTTCAATATTCGATTCAAACCCCTTCTCAGATGCATCAAGTGCCATGACACTCCCCCCTTTTTAAGATAGTGCTTCCTCTTTTTTATAATCTCTCACATCAATTTTTCCGGTTACCGCTTCATAAATTAGAGATTGACGGTATTCTTTTAGATTATCAATTGCGTTTTTTTCATTTTTTATTATCGAATCAAACTCCAGGGCTTTTTTTTGTAGAAAATTTGTTATCTTCTTTCTCTCAAGGTCATTAGGAATAGCAACTGGAAAGTTACGCAATTTACTAATTGTTAACTGATTAATCGTAGAAGTTAGATATGAACCAATTTGAGACTTAAATAATTGAGATTGAAAAATATAAAAAAGAAATTCGTTTATTTCACTTCTAAATACAGTCGTAAATGCACCAAAAGTTTGGTCCTGGCTATTTCTATCTATCAAAGCACATTTGCCAATCAACTCTCTACTTCCGTTTCTAGAGCATATTAAAATATCATGTTCTTTTGTAATTAATTTTGGTGGAACTGCACAATTCACATAAACAGTGTCATTATAATCTATTTTCCCATTTCTAATATTTGAAGACCTTAACACCAATTTCCCTTCATTTTTTGAAACCACATCAGAGGGAGAATATGTTAAACCTAAAATTGCGTCACCTAAATATTTTATCCTTAATAAATTCCAATGCTCCGGTATCTCCCCAATCCATTCCACACCGGAATCTTTCATTTTCACATTAGGATCGAGTCCTTTTGTAACGGCTTCGGTAATGATCGCCTGTCTCTGTTCTTCTAGCAAAGCAATTAACTTTTTCTTGGCAGCAATTAGCGAATCAATTTCGAATGTTTTTTCGTTAAGAAAATCAACAATTTCTTTCTGATCATTAAAAGGAGGTAATAAAACAATTAATTTGGATAGTTTACTTGCCTTAATACCCATCGCAGTTGATCCTGTAGCAAAAGTTTGAAGGTAATATTGAAAGCCAGAAGAAGAAATCCAATATTTTAAATAATAGTTGTTTAAAACATTTTTTTTGCCTCGAAATTTGATGATTCTTTGTGCCAATGCTATATTTGCATCATCTACATTAGCTACTTGCCCTAATGGGGCTTCTGTCGTAAATAGAACATCTCCAATGACTGGAAGGCCTCTCCGCATTATCTCTTTATAGTCTTCTTTTTTTACATATTCCTTAGAAATCGAATAATCTATTTCCCCATTTTTAATATTTTTCGCCGTTACTAGGAAAACTCCACTCTCTACTTTTTCTGGCGTTTTCCCACGGTAATCAATAATAGATGAAACAAACTTTGTTAATCCACCGTAAATCCAGTTATATGGAATTTTACCGATCCACTCTATCCCACTATCTTTGTATTTCCTATTCATTTTATTGAATCACCTTCTTCAATTGATCTGCAATACTTGCCTCAAGTTTCTTGATGTCTTCCATAATTTCCTGTGAACCTCTAAGTTTCTTGTATTTATAAAAATGTCTCGTAAATGGTATTTCATAACCGATTTTTGTTTTTGATTCATCGATCCAAGCATCAGGCACATGGGGCAATACTTCCCGTTCAAAATATTCGTGTATGTCTTCTTTTAATGGAACACTTTCGGTGTCTCTTAAATCTGGATCGGCTTCTGGACACCCTTTTCTATCTTTGCAGATTTCTGCCGTTTCGTCTTTTTCGGATAGTGCATTGACAATGGCCTTTAGTAATGTTGAAGCTACTGTCAAATCAAATTTCTTAAATTCATTTTTCAGCTTCTTTTCAAATTCTGTTCTATTTTTATATACGTTATCAGATTGCATATCCTGCAAAACATTGATAATTTGTGTTTGTTGCTTTTTACCTTCTTCTATTTCCTGTATACCCGCTGATCCCTTTTTTCGGGATTTTGCTAATCCATCAAAAACTTTCTCAGCCTTTAACCGTTCAATTCGTTCCGCATCAACTTTGAAATTAAGACGCAACGGTCGTTCAACCGTGATCTTCTGAAAACCGAAGTCTTCGTTATCAAAAATTTTAATATTTTCTCCCTCTTTAAAATCCCCATATAATCTTACAATCTCATTGATATTTGTTTCTGATAACTCATTTCGTTTGTTTCCCATACTCTTCTTCATTTTTTGATAAAAGTCAATAGCATTAACCAACTCTACTTTTCCTTTTCGAAACACGCTTTTATGATTGGTTAAGATCCAAATATAAGTTGAAATTCCTGTATTGTAGAACATGTCATTAGGCAAAGCCACAATTCCTTCTACTAAATCATGTTCAAATAAATAGCGACGAATCTCACTCTCTCCACTCCCTGCGTCACCGGTAAAGAGCGGTGAACCATTCATAATAATCGCCACACGAGATCCCTTTTTATTTTCATCAGTTACGGGCTTCATCTTAGCGACTAAATTCTGCAGGAATAGAAGCTGACCATCACTAATACGTGGCAGGCCTGAACCAAACCGACCATTGAATCCCTTTTCGTCAAATTCTGCTTGTACCGCATCTTTTTCTTTTTTCCAATCCACACCATATGGGGGATTGGTGATTAGATAGTCAAATTGCATCGCCGGAAATGCATCTTGCGAAAGTGTGTCACCGAATTGGATATTTTTAATATTCTCACCCTTAATGAGCATATCCGCCTGACAAATTGCATAAGACTCTTCATTGAATTCCTGAGCAAAAAACTCCAGATCAGCTTTTGGATTTAATTCTTTAAGGTAGTCCTGAGCAACAGAGCCCATGCCGCCAGTTCCTGCACAACTGTCGTAAAGTGTTTGGGTAATTCCTGGTTTGGTTAAAATGTCCTCGTCGTCCATAAAGAGTAAGGCAACCATCAACCGAATAACTTCTCTAGGCGTGTAGTGATCACCGGCTTCAGCATGTTCAGAGAACCGACGAATCAATTCTTCAAAGATGTAACCCATTTCACGATTTGAAACTTGATCCGGGTGTAAATCAATTTGGCTGAATCGCTGCACAACCAAATAGAGCATATTGTTCCGTTCCATCTTGTCAATCTGCTTTTCAAAATCAAAGTACTCAATAATATCTCGAGCTGACTTGGAAAAACCATTGATGTAATCACGAAGATTGTCGGCAATATTATCCGCATCGCTTTGAAGTCTCTGGAAATCATATTGACTGGTATTGTTAAATTGTTGCCCCGCGACACGATTTAATATTTCATCACGAATTTCTTCTGGTAGCTCCTTAACTTGTTCATATTGATCCAGCACATCTGTTTTCGTGCGTTCAAGAACACAGTCAAAGCGACGTAATACGGCCATAGGCAAAACAACAAGACCATAGTCCTCAGGCTTGTAAGGCCCCCTCAGTAATTCAGCAATACTCCAAATAAAGCTTACTTTATCATTAAAATTTTCCATTGTGATTCCCCTTAATTATTCAAAGATGTCCTTGTTTTAAATAACTCTTCGAAACTGTTATATTTTACAGTCAAATCTGATGAATTCTCACCTATCCTTGGAATCCGATAATATCTCCCATGTTTTTTCCATTTGACCGTAAACGTCATCTTGCCGGTATTAATAATTTGAAGAATTTGCTCTTTATTTAATAACACAAGTTCGCTCTTTGCAAGATCCTTAGGTCTGCAAACTAAGGCAAGTACCACATTATACCCTTTTTCAATATAGTTTTTGAGCTCTTGATGATCTTTTGTAATATTAAACGACCAACTAGAGTAATCAGGTGATTTTTTATCTTGTTTCTCTACACGATACTTCATGAATAATCTGTATTCGTTGCCTGGGTTAGTCGTGAAGTCATAAACCTGCCGGTCATCATTACCTTCAATCAACGCTGGTTTCATAATCCCCTGATTAAATAACATAGATAGAACTGCTCCATAGTAGAAATCTGCGACTCTGAGTTTTGTCATTATTTCTCCCCCCCCTAATCTGTTATTACTAAAGGAAAGTTGCTTCCATTTCAAGAACTTTTAAACCATACGGTTCATTGCTGAATTGACATTTTTTACTCTTATTTTATTAAAGTTTCCAGTGCCAATTTCTTATTAAAACATTAAAACTAATTTCTTCATCGTCTTTCAATTATTGCACCACTAACCCCCATTTTTTCAAAGCAATCCTCATATTTTTTCTTTCTAATTTCCGTTGCTTGTATTATTACTTTCCTGTATTCCTTCTCGGATTTTTCTACTTCGTCACCTATTACCTTTTGTTGCTCAATGGACAGCACCGGCACCGGCAAGCAATTTAATTCCTTTAATCCAAGTACCTTTACAGCTGTCCCTTTTTGCATCGATTCAATATAAGACAGACCAACAGGGCTTTCCAGATAGGCTTTAATGAACAGAGAACTCATTCCAGCTTTGGGCCGAATCGCATGAAAGTTGTGGCTAAGAATTATTTCCTTTTCGATTTTAGGCAGAATGGCAATTTTGATTACATTGCCGCGATTCGAAATGATGACATCACCTTCTTGAACAAGATGATTTTGAATTTTTGATGGATCGTCAACCGGCATCTTATTTAATTGGCCGAGATTAATCTCTCCGTCTTGCACATCAACAAGTTGAATGACAGGATATCCATCTTCCATACTTGTAACTTTTGAAAGGGAAGGTGTATTCATTCCTCTGAATGTTTCTGCGACTTCATAGAGACGTTTTTTCGGAGTAGATGATTTTTCGAATTTATTCAAATCCACCTTTACTAGGCCAAATTTTCCTTGGACCTCATTCACAGTAAAATATCTAGAAATTGATAAATCTGCATCAGCTTTTAATATTTCCTTTATTGATTCAAAACGACAGTTTTCTTCATTTTCTTTGCCAGATCGAAACATCTTCACAATGTTTTCAACGTGCTTAGTCTCTAAAATGTTTCGTCCTTTGCCTGGCTGATACTCATTACTTGCATCAATGAGTAGAATTTTATTTCTTCTTTCTTTTGATTTGTTTTTATTAAGAATTAGGATGATCACTGGTATAGATGTAGAATACAACAAATTTGCTGGTAAGCCGATAACCGCTTCAATTAAATCATCACGAATCATGCCTTCTCTGATTTTTCCATCTGCTCCTCCTCTAAAAAGGACACCATGCGGCAGGATAAGGGCAGCCTTTCCATTTTCATTAAGAGAAGCTGAAACGTAAGAAACAAAAGTCATATCTGCGTTCGCTTTGCTGGGAACCCCATAACGAAATTGGCCAAGAACTTCACCTTTAACTTGGTCTAAACCCCAATTCTTTAATGAATAGGGTGGATCCATTAATATATAATCAAATTTTTGCAGTGCATGATCTACATTCATTGGTGGATCTAATAGAGTATCTCCCAATGTCACCTTGGCATCCATTAACCCTTGCATGAATAAATGAAGTTTTCCGAGTGCCCAAATTGTTGCATTTATTTCCTGTCCGAAGAGTTTAACATGATTTCCTCTTTTTTCAGCATAACGGCTTGCTTCGATCAAAAACTGGTTGATCCCAGCCGCACCATCGTTTACATCGCCATTTTTTATATCCAATAATTGAAGAAGCAGTTTAGCGATAGGCAATGGTGTAATGAATCCACCACCACGCTTGCCCTCAGCTTCTCCAAATCTATAGAGCATTTTTTCAAAAAGATCACTGTATTCGTTTACGTCAATCGTTGCAAAGCTCTGAAAGACATTTATTAGCCGGTAAAGACTGCGATCATCCATGTGCTCTGTTATTCTAACCCAGCGAAATACATCCGTTAAAAATGGAAAGGTTGCTTCAGCAGTCACAGATGCTTCGTTGATCTTTTCTTTGAGGTTACCCCCCGTACGCGTAATGTTTGACCATAACCATTCTTTGGGCATTTGTGCCGCTAATTTATCATTGGCCTCAATGTACATGTGCGTCAGAATAACTGCCTCAGTTTCTAAGATTTGAGAAACGGGTAGTTGTCCTCTTAATACATCTGCACCTTGCCTAAGTAAGTTCATCTTCTCTTCGTCATTCACTATAATCTCTCCAGTATTTTTTAAGGTATTTAATTTACTTTTTATTAATAATGCCTAAAAATTACCCAACTCATCTATGTTGGGGTTGCCTGTTTTTCTTAATGATTATGTTGCAATTGAATATCCTTCTTCCTTTGATGTATTCATCATAAGTCGTACTAAAGGTAATTGCAATACCTTAAATAATTTTTTGTTTATCTTTTTAAAAATGAGGTATTATTCTTCAATCAGAAACTCAGGATAACGATTTTTTGTGCTGAAATTAAGGGATACTTCTTCCTTGACTAAGGAATGAATTATTTTTTTGTACTTAAGTATCTAGTATAGGATGTCAAAAAAAGAGGAGGTATCCAAAACGAATGCAAACAGTATCAGAAAAATTAATTTTAAACTGCCTCAAACAGCTCGTACAAAACGATAAGATCCATTTCTTGAGGGATTACGTTGTGAAAGATTTTGGTGGTTATACGGAGGTAGATCTTGACTATATTCACCACAATAGACACAACTTAAGCAGCGATCTTTATGCCTATACACACCAACTCTATCTGCCGTACAATTACGATTTGAATGGACAATGTTCGTCCCTAAACAGGTACATGACTGATCTTTTTGTAACTCATTGTATTGATCATTACATTAAAGCAGATAAGTTTACCGATCTCTCTATAGATATCCAAGCAGAGTTTTTGATTTCACACACCGCATTTTTGGACAATCTCCTGTTATCAACAAGTGCGGCACCTTATGTTGATTTGCTCAGGCAAAATTACGCTCATCGACAACAGCAGGATTATGTTGTTAAATTTATCTCGGATGCAAGGTGATCACGATGACAGACTTTGATACGGAGCAAGCGATTGCATATATCGATAATCAGATTATCTGCATCTGTAAGACTACTTACGCATGCGGTGAAAGGGGGGATGGGCTCATTCAGATCGACGTATCTTACTTTAACACTCATCATTTTGAGAGCGTTGAGGAACTTTTTGATGCCCTACGGACGGATAAAATATCACTGGAGGAACCCAAGTATGACAGCTTTTATGATCGACTAGCTCGGCGTTTTGATCACTTCGTTCTCAAATGTTTTGTTAAAAATCACCCCCCAATGGCTCCATACCGGTTATTCCTACGTGACCACCTGGCTAGTCTAGATCCGGATGAGGCCATCGACGTAATCAAAAAAACAATCATCAAAGATGAACGACGTGAAGCAAGCCTCTTTGATTAATAATCTAGTTCCCATGTGATCAGAGCAATCCATATCGTCCGTAATCTAAGACCAGATTTTCGGACGTCCTACAATTTCTTGTGCCTGATTAGGTTCTATACTATAATTATTAATCATATGTTCGACGATATCGTGCTTAAAAGTTGAATAACCTTGATACTCTTTCTTCTGCATCAGTTGATCAATTCTTCTAAGTCATACGTTTTTTGCCAAGACACCTCTAGTATCAATTTTTCCTTTTTCTTTTCTACCTAGCAATCCATTTGAATTCTATCGATCTAGTTCCGACTGCACTAATAACAGGTTAATTTTTTATACTCCGCCGTCCTGAAATAAGAGGCTTCAGAAAATAAAAGAAGAAGATGTGACATGTATTTATTTTTAAAATAAGGAATTAATATATAAACTGACAGTGAAATTGACAGTAAATATATTGTAACGAGATAAAGACCAGATGACTAAATGAAAAGCGAATTATCCGAAAAGGAGCGATTGAGAATGAGCATGACGGATTGGATCATCAAAGCAATTGAAGACGGCTGGAAAATGGAGTGTGAGTTTGACGCAGAAAGAGACAAATGTGAAATAAAGGGAGATCAATTTCTAGCTATTTGTCGGGATAATTTAGATGATCCAGATGGGTTTGTGTACACGGTTTATCTCATAAACAGATCGGGTAATAATATTCATTTGTCTATGAGTACTTTTGCTCATGCAAGTGATGATGGTGACGTTATTACGACAAATAAATACATTAAAGATTTCGGTAAAGTTGAGTCGCAGAGCTACGTCAAAATTGAGAATGACAGTATTGGGTCTTGGGATTTTATTACCCATTTCCTTTTTGATATAACTGAGAAGGACATCAAAAAAGCTGGAAATTTTACAGTTAACAAGGGGTATGCCAACGGAATTAAAGTAGCAGATATACCCGTTTTACAAAAATCGGGCTATGTAATAGAGGCGGACACAGAAGAGTCTTGAAACATAGTTTTTTTGCATTGATCATTTTCTTATTCCTCTCTCCTCGCATCAAATTTCAAGACATTTTAAGATTAATTCCACTGTAATTATTTATTTTTACTGCCGGATGATTTTCAAACGTACCCTTCGGGTACAAAAGTATTCCAATGAAAATAATTTGTTGCAAGAAAATAACCGAAACGTCTATCTGTAAAAAAAATAAGTCATCATAACAGCAGGTCACATGAACTTAATGCCCAGCGTGCAGCCCCGATCTTGCGACCGAGTCAGGCACAGCTAGTCAAAAGAGTCCATGTGCGGTAACCAGACGGCAAAGCCTTCGCTCCGCTTCGGCGTGGTGGTCTGTTGCGTTCTCTCAAAACCATTAGCCGGCTCTGCATGAGCCAGCCTTTTTTTATCAAAAGGGCGTTGCCTCGCCATTTCCGTTATATTTTCGGTGTCTCTTATCTAGTATATATGGCAAGCCAGATAAGTTCTCAACGGGATCTTGTTTTAGCTTGCAAGGACGCAGGCCTCACTCGTCCCCTTTTCCCCTGCGGGTCAAAGGTACGGCTCGGAAATGTGGCTACGCCCCGCAGCAAGCTGCTCATTTCCGGCCTGGACTCGCTCGGCCCTGCGGGGTGTAACGGATCAACTCTCCCATTTGAGCGGCAAGCGTCCTTGACGGACGCAGCCATCTCAAAAGGTCGAATGATCCTGGCAAGTTTTATCTTGTCGTATCTCTCATCAGCTCATGCCTGCTTTGAGCTGTCCTTAACGGACATCTCATCAGCAGACAATCGCTCGATGAGCAAAAGATTAAAAGCTCCATCCACCCCTTACTCATCCAAATCTATTAAAAAAAGGAGGGTATGTATATGGGTAAAAGAGGTCGCAAATCATCTTATATCAACACGCTAACCACAAAAGATCGCCGCATGCTCGCCGCTTTTCGGGCTGTCGGTTACATCAAACAGTCCGATCTTAAGGATGAGCTCGATCAATCAGATAATCGTATCCGGAATTTTTGCAGGGACGATTACCTCGATAAATGCAGCTACCTAAATGTCCACACTCATGAGACTTTTGCCGTCTACCGGTTGACATCAGCCGGCCGGAAATTTTGTGAGAAACAACTCGGCATGAGCAATTTTTACAGGTCATCATCAGCGGAGCATGACTTATCAGTCAGCGAGCGATATTTTGCTCTCTCGCTCCCGGAGCGAGACACCTGGCAAACCGAAGCGGATCTCCGCAACGAGCTGTTAAACCGAGACCCGGATCGTTACGACGAGTTGCAACAAGCAATTACAGATCACAAAATCAGCTCATTGGATGGGAGCTATGTCAGTGAGGAGACCGGCGAAGTCGTCGGCGTAGAGGTGATAACACGAGGTTATGATGCCGCGGACATTGAGGCCAAAGTGGAGTTTGCCAAAGTGCTTGATATTAATTTTGAACAAATTAAAGGATAGGAGATGATAAAAATGATTACTCATGATCAAAAACTCGCCGCATGTAAAGTGGCCAAAAACGATCAACTGTTGCGGCTCGTGCATGTATTTGGACACGGGTTAATTTACCGTAAACATCTGATCAATTACATGAGCTATTTTTATAGTACGGATCCGATTGATGTCGGCAAACAAATCAAGGCGTTGGATGATCTCCAGCTTGTTGAACGAATCAAGGTTGCCCATGTGACACTAATCAAACTACGTAAATTTGCTTTGTCATATCTTACAAATAAGCCGCGAGAGTCGCTTGCCTCGATCCGTGTTACAAATTACATGCGACGAAAAACAGCTTTTGTGAACGAGTCATTGTGGCAGACTTTGCAGACGACCTTTGCTGGCCGCAAATTGACTTATGACAAAGTCCTGACGCTTGTTAATGACAAATCAACCATGTGGTTACAAAAATACCCGTCAGGATATCACTTTTTGGAGACTTTAAAACAAGATAGCGAGGATTATCTCACGCTGGTCGGCAAAAGAGAGATTAACCGGCTAAAAAAAATAGAGCAAGAACAGACAGCTGCCCAATTTCGTAGCAGGCAGGATCATGTGTCCGAGACAGATGGAGACTGGGATTTTACGTCTATGTACATGTCCAGCATTTACGTCAAAGCGATCCTACGCACCGCAAGTGATAAGCGTATAATCGTCCTATCTTGCTTTGATCTGTCAGGTCAGGGTACTAAGACGCAACTGATTAATGCGATTGATAAGACGCTTAACTATCTCTTCAAGCTGGTGCAAAATGTCCGAGTGATCATCGAGGTTGCGACGGAGAGCAGCGAACGGCTATCCGTATTACAATTTGAGTTTGATGATTTATATAAAAATAGCTTAAACAAGACGTGGAGCATCAGTTTTAACCGCAAGGATCTACGATTTGTTGATCTAAAATTGACGCAGACCTTGTTTGGCAAGCAGCCTATACTGCTTGCGGGGAAAAAAGATCCCTGATTGATCAGCGTTGAGTGAAATAGAAAAAAATCACCCCCCTGATCCGTACCCACATCTGAAAAATACCAATATACCCGAGCCCCCAAAAAACGATTAGTAGACTAAGCATTATTTCGCTTCTATTCTGATGCAAACAGAATGATACAGGTAACTTGCCATTTTTTCTATCTACTCAGAGACGTTTTTTCAGCGACAAAAAAGAAGCTTCTTTTAAAACACCATCTACAAAAATGTCGCTATTGCCCCCTCTTACCAAAAATCTAAGTGGTGGGGCGGGTGCAAATAAAGCGGCAGGAAGCATAAACAAAAGAGAGTTAACTTTCTTCTTTCATGCTGATCTTTTCGCTAAGGCATCGGGCAAATTCTCAAGATTGTATTTTACATTAATCGAATTATTGCTCAGTAAACCTTTGATCTCATAAATTTTTTTGCTGTTGCTTGTCCGCACGTGGATATCTAGATATTTCTTAACCAATGAGGCTTTGAATCGGGTCGAAACAGGATCAAAACCGCATTTTTTTAATTCATCTTTCATCGTTTCTTCAATGTACTTTTTCAATGCCTTCGATGAAGTAAATGCCAACTTTTCTTCTGCGGCAATTTTTCTTTCAATTGCTTTCAATAGATGTTTTTCAACAGTCATATCGGGGCGATTCAACAGATTATTCAAGTCATCAAGTTTATTGAGATCATCTACAAAACAAACTTTTTCTGTCTGTGATTCTTTGAGATGAGCTTGCATCACTTTCTGCACGATAACATAGCTTTCTTCTTTTTCTACAAAAAATTTCAAATCTTTTGCTGTCCGATCATCCAGCATACTGAGCACCTTTTCATAAACCCCATCTTGTATATCATGTTCCGCCTCGTAAAGCATATCACTGTATAATCTTCCATCTTTTGCAATCTCAGAAATGACTTCCTTGCCACCTTTACGCAAAATATTTTGATCAATGAGTTCCGATTTTTTAAGTTTCACTTGATCATCAAGATTAATAAACTTGCACTCAAACTTCTCTTCAAGCTGACAAAGCAGATTCAAATAATTGTTGTAATTGTTATAGATTTGTGCCGTAATAGCCTCCGACTCGACTTTCTGAATAAAGACCCCGCAGGTGCCATCTTCTTTTGTATACAGCCCCGCCGCCTTCTCAATATTGTCTAATGCTCCGACATTTGCTGATTTTCTAAGTAGTTCCACGCAAGCAATGCTTTTTTTCGCCCTTTCAATTTCGTTAGTCACGTAAGTATGATAACGGAAAACATGATCTTGTTTTTCAACATCTGATTCTTTAATAAAGAGTTTGAGAGCTGCGTACTGCTTGCGGAAGCGATGGGACATCTGAATGATGCGGCACAAGTCGTAATTCATACTGCTGCTTGAGCAATAGATCCACGTTTCAGCAGATTCATCAAATCCTGCTTTGATGGATACACCCGCTGACAAAGCGGTTGTTGCGAATATGACTTGAACCTTATCTGGAATCCTACCGTCACGAATTATCGTAAGTTCTTCCTCGCCCCGATCTTTTTCTCGCTTTGCAACAACGTCGATACATTGTACCCCTTCGTTATTCAATCTATCTATGAACTTTTGAATCAAATTTTTATTTTCCACGAAAATCAGAAGCTTTCGCTGTGAATTTTCTCGGACCGCCATACGGATGAGCTTTAAAAATTTGCTGTCCGTCTCATTCCGATCTTTAGCAGAAATGACTTTATAAGCTGCTCGCTGAAATACATTTTTTCGATCTTTCTGCTTAATCTGAATGATCCAGTCGTAATTTCTGCTTGAGAGCGTCTCTGGTGTTGCTGTCACATGTACAACCACGCCCCCACGAGCCATGTGCGACTGCTCGGCCTTTACATAAGCCTCAATCGTTTCGCTTTTAAAATTCGTATCATTTGCGAGCAAATGACATTCGTCCAGTAACATCAGCTTCGTGTATGAGTTGCACGCTTTTCTGTCGTCTTCAGTTAGTAGATGATTATTTTTTATCCTATCTTCCTTGTCTTGCTCCATTTTGATCAATACTGGTGCGTGATCAGGCGTAGTCAAAATTTTCCCGGCTGTTTGGACAAGGTGCTCACGTTCGTATTTCATAAGTTGATCGGAGCCGGTAATGACTTCTGAACAGGGAGCCTGTTTGAACTTTTTTTCGAAATTACCGATGAGATTCCGGCGTGGAATCGCCATGACGCATTAAGCTGACGCCTGTTCATGTGTTGCTTTTTCAAATTGAACACGCCAATCGTCAATTTCTTCAATTAGCTTCATGAAAAATTCCGATTTCCCGATCCCGGTTTCCCCGACCAGCAAAATTCTTTTCCCTCTACTTTCCATGATCAACTTCGCAATTTCATCGCAAATTGTCTTATTTTCGGAAAGATAGCCAGTAATTTCATACTCCCGATCAGCTTTCATTTTATAGTTCTCGGCAATCTTAAAGATTTCTTTTGTGTTAATTTCCGCCTCGGACAGTTCATAAATCAGTGTTCCGATCGTCACGCCGTCATAGCCCCGGCGTTCTAAGTCTAAATATTTGTCGTAGCTTGTCTCATTTCCATCATCGATCGCTTCGCAAAGTTGTTGCACTTGCTGTTCGTCAATGTATTCTTTTCTACGCAGATCCGCAAAGCTCAATAAAATCCGAATCCAGGATTCATATTCAAAGACATCGAGCTTGACAACTGCTTCGAGAAGTTTGTTGTAGTCGACGCTGTGTACTTTGTAGTTTTCGTCAAATTCATGCACCGAAATTTCCCGGACTGCGGTTTGAGTGTTCACTTTCTTTTTCATTTTTTGTTCCAGATTTCTTTTCTTTACTTCTAATTCGTCGACATAGCCTTTCAGGTCCCTGATTGGTAACGCCTGATTCTCGAAATAATTTTTCCCCGATGCGAAGATCGGTTTAAGCAGATGCTGACTATCGTCAAAGCCCACTCCCAGCTCCTGAGACAAATCCTCCTTCAAGCGTTTATAGACATAGCTGTAGACAGCGTAGTCATAGTCACCAAGCTCGCTCACGAGCAAATAACAGTGATAGCGTTTATTCGAGTAGTCGGATGAACTCGAAAAAGATTCTTGGACAAAGTGAAATAGTCGTTTCAGCTTTTTCTCAACACATTTGACCTTTTTAGTCTCAAGATTTTCCAGGTGATCAATATCAAAAACCATGAGGTTCGTTCGATAGCCCTTTACTTCGTTTTTTTTGTTGCTCGAATTAATCCATGAGCCGACCATGTGTGGTACACCGGCTTTAAAAACCTGCTGAGTGAGCTCAAAGTGATTCAGATAACGTAACTTAAAGATCCCTAGTTGACACGCTTTAAAATAATTTTGAATCTTGCCGATCTCCTTAACCGGCTTATTTTCAAAACCGTGCGGAAATTTAGTAACGATAAACTTCGTTTCGGTGATTGTGTTCATGCCGATCATCTTCTCTCCGGCACAATAAAAGAAAAATTGAACATCATCTTTCCTGACACACTGATCAGTCTTTCTAGTACACGTATTAACTCATTTCAACATTTTTCCTGTAATATTTTGACTCAAGATTTATATAGTGAAATTATGAGTTCTTCGGATGTACCCGATCCGATTGAACAAGCAGTCCTGGGAGATAGCAGATTTCAGGGCTCTTTATTATGCCTTTTTTCCGCTCATGCTATGCACCTCCTGTCGGATTATAACGGATAATGCTCTGACTAGGACTTAGTCCACCTTTGAACCAAATACCTTCATCTATAAATGAATAAGCAACTGCAGTACACGGTGAAAGAGTTCGTCGCTGCTTATTTTCGCTATTCACTATTTCACCACAATGGTTCGAACAGGCTCGAACCAAATCTGCTAGGGGTTTGAGTTGACATTCTATTAAACTGACATTGTGTTAAAAAGCGGTCAGTAAAAATGCGATTAATGATGTTTGAACTATTTTGGGGTTGAACACGCTCGAACCAAATTGGTTAGGGTTGGGACTTGATAATCTTTTACACTAAGATTGTCTCCAAAAATCAAAAGGAAAAATCCTAAGATTCTTTAAGTAAAAGGAAAATGTTTAGCGTGAAAGCTTACATTTAATCATCAGACAGGAATGTCCCCACTAGGTGCTATTGAGGACTCAAAATACAGAAAATAAATGTTTGGGAAGGGAGGAGTGTTCCTCTTATGACAGTAGAAAGAATTTTTGATAGTGACTCAGATGTTACTGCTAATGAAATTTTAAATTCAATTATTGAGGATAAAATTGACACAATTGTTAGAGCGACCTATTCTAGAGCCAAGGTGAATTCCACTGACTCTTCTAATTCAGGAGGGGAAGTGGCATGACAAAACGATGTGCTGTTTATGTTCGTGTATCAACAGATAAGGAGGAACAAAAAAAATCATTAGTTAACCAAAGAGAAATTTTTGAACACTACATTCTGGAGCGTGGATGGGATCTTTACAAGATCTATTCAGACGTGCAGAGTGGCACGAAGGCTATAAAGAGACCGGGTTTTCAACAAATGCTTGAGGATGCAAAAGCACACAAGTTCGATGTTATCCTTGCGAAGGAATTATCCCGTCTCGCTAGGAATGGGGAATTGTCCTACAAAGTCTTAAATAGCATTCTAGTAAATAGTGGAATAGACATAATAACGCTGGATGGAGCAATCAACTCGGTTGAACAACAGACAAATATGTATGGTTTCTATGCGTGGGTCTATGAGAATGAATCACAAACGATGAGTCGGCGAATCAAATACTCATTCGAAGCAAAAGCACGAAATGGCGAATTTAACGGGTCAATCCCACCTTACGGCTATAAAGTCATTAAAAAACAGTTAGTCAGTCGAAATGATTTTACAGTTGAGGTTATTCAACGGATCTTTAAATCCTACATTGCAGGTCAAGGAATTGATCATATCGCCAGGCAACTTTTGAAAGAGAAGATTCCCACCCTTTCTCAGGTAGCCCATAAAAAGAATGCAAGTCCTATTTGGCATGGATCCACCATCAAAGGGATACTTTCCAATGAGCATTACATTGGAAACCTTGTGCAGCAGCGTGAAACGTCGATTAGCGTAACCTCTACTAAGAGAAAAGTAAACAGCTCTGACAAAATCATTAGAGTCGAAGGAACACATCAACCAATTATCTCGAAGCAAACTTTTGATTTGGTTCAACAACTTTTAATTCAAAGATCCAGAGAGCACGCTCACTCGAAATATCATCTTTTTACAAGCGTAGCGTTTTGTGCAGACTGTGGGAAGGGTATGCACTATAAAAACAACAGAAAAGGTTATGTGTGCGGCAGTTTTGATAAACATGGCTCTGTGCTATGTTCCGATCATATTATCCGTGAATCTGATCTTGTCGATGTGATAACAAGCGACATCAAAAGCCTTTACACTCATATCTCATCAAAAAAATTTAGAGATGTGCTAGATAAACGCCTTCAAGCATCCGAATCAAAACGCTTAAAAAAGCTTCAGCAATTAGAGATGCAAATTGATACTTTTAAAAGTGATAAAACCGAAGCTCTTCGTTTAAAAATTCGTCATGAAATTTCTGACGAAGCTTACCAAGATCTTGTTCGAGAGACTGACTCAAAGATTTCTAGTTTAATGGCAACTAAAGAAGAATTAGACATCGATTCAACAACTCAAGTTAACATACAACAATTTAATGATTTATTTGACAAAATCGAGCAATTCATGGAACATCCAATTCTTAATGATGAGATACTGCACAGATTGATCAAAAGAATAGAAATTAAAAAAGATGGCAGCCCGAGAATTTATTACCGATTCTCAGATCCCCATCTATCTTTTATTTTTTTTCAAGCGACACACAACATTCGACGTGCATCGTCTGTGGAAACATATCGACCGGCTGCACTTTTTTAACTTCAAATCCGCCCGCAGCGAGCAGTTTCAGATCGCGGGCAAGTGTGGCGGGATTGCAGGAAACATAGACGATCCGCTTCGGCTGCATCGCGATCATTGTTTTAATAAGCGCGCCGTCGCATCCTTTGCGCGGCGGATCGACAACGATCACATCCGGCTGAATACCCTGTTTCTGCCATTGGGGAATGACTGCTTCCGCTTTCCCTGCCTCAAAATGGGTGTTGGCGATTTTGTTCAGTTCTGCATTCTGCCGGGCATCGTCGATTGCTTCCGGGACGATCTCGACCCCGTAGACTTTTTTCGCTTTTTTGGCCAGAAACAGCGAAATGGTCCCGATCCCGCAGTAAGCATCGATGACCGTCTCCTCTCCGGTCAGTGAAGCATACTCAAGGGCTTTGCCGTAAAGCACTTCCGTCTGAATCGGATTGACCTGGAAAAAGGAACGTGCCGAGATAGCGAATGTCACGCCGCCGATTCGGTCGTAAATCACATCGCGGCCCCAGAGCGTTTTTGTTTTTTCCCCCATGATGGCGTTGGTCCGTTTCGAATTCACGTTTTGCACAATCGATTTAATCTGCGGATATGCATCTGTCAATGTTTGGATCAGTACTTTTCGAAAAGGCAATTCCTCTGTCCGCGTAATGAACACGACTATCACTTCGCCTGTCTTTTTCCCAAACCGTGCCATGACATGACGCAGGGTACCACGGTTTTTCGCCTCATCATAGGGAGTGATCCCTTTTTCTTCAGCAACCCGTCTGGCAGTCTGCACTACCTCATCAATGATCGGTTCCGTGATCAGACAATGATCCATATCAACAATGTCGTGGCTGTGTTTTTTGTAAAAGCCAAAAACGAAATGCCCGTCCTGCCAGGCAACAGGAACCTGAATTTTATTCCGATAACGCCAGGGTTCCTCCATACCAAGCGTCGGATTGATCTGAAGGCCTGTGAATCCGCCGATCCGTTCAAGTGCATCTCTGACAATTTCCCTTTTGTAGTCCAGCTGTCCTTCGGCACGGATATGCTGTATCGCGCAGCCGCCGCACTGGTCATAATACGGACACGGCGCCTTGGTTCTCTGATTGCTGATCTTGGTCAGCTCCGCAATGCGTCCGTAACCGTACCCTTTTTTTGTCTTTAAAATCCGGACCGTCGCTTGCTCGCCGGGAAGGCCGTCGGGAATAAACAATGTGTAGCCATTCACCTTGGCAACAGCGGATCCGTCCTGCGTCAGATCGGAAAATGTGACGTCTATTTGATCATTCTTTCGGACAGGTATGGAATCAGGCATAACCCTTCTCCTTCCAGAATTTTAATGATTTCATTGGCGGGAGGTCCAGCACTCACAGTCTTCAGGCTTCAATACTAGTTTTCGATTTCAGAACGAACTTTCCGCTTTCTTCAAAGCAACCGGTGAATCACCCGATTTTGCCTAGTGCGATTCGGCTGATAGAACCCGGAATCCCGCCGGTTAAACGCCTGATTCGGCTGGTAAAACACCCGATTCGGCCGATAAAATCCTAGATCCCGCCGGTAGAACGCCCGATCCGGCTGATAGGGCACCTAATTCGGCCGATAGAGCACCTAATTCGGCCGATAGAGCGCCTAATCCGGCCGATAAAATCCTAGATCCCGCCGGTAGAACGCCCGATCCGGCCGATAGAGCACCTAATCCGGCTGGTACAACGCCCGATCCGGCCGATAGAGCACCTAATTCGGCTGGTACAGCGCTTGATCCCACCGATAGAACCCTGGATCCCCGCCGGTTAAACGCCCGATCCGACCAATAATCCCCGCAGAACACAGTAACAGTTCACGTCAGGCACCGTTTTTTCAGCGTTTCCCAGTCTCGGCCATATTGTTTTTCACAGAAATAGCGTTCTTAGAACAGTTTACAGACGCCTTGATGATCAATACTTTCGGATGTGAAAATTTCAAGTTTAAAGGATTAAACCGGGGCCTGAATTTCCTGCCTGTTGTCCGTCTGCTGTGTATCGGCCAGTTCTTTCGGAACCATAAGGTAGAGATGCCGATAGAGATTGACGATTTCGCCGGGAAGATCGCCGCCGTATTCTCCGTCAAGATTAAGCTGCATTTTTTCTTCCGTCTGCACCTTAATGCGGCTGGCCTGAGCATAGATGACTTTCGGATCTTTCATGTGCTCGCCGCGCATAGCCATGGAAGCCAGGCGGATGAATTCGCCGAGATTGGTTTCCTTCAATATAATCAGATCAAAAACACCGTCGTTGAGCTGGGCTTCCGGAGCCAGCCTTTCGAACCCGCCGACCGAATTGGTGTTGGAAACGAGAAAGAGCATAATGTCCCCCGAAAATGTCCGGTCGTCATAATCAATTCTGACCTTTGTCGGCCTGAGGGAAGGAAGCATTTCAATACCTTTCATATAGTAGGCCATCTGCCCCAGCATCGTTTTCAGTTTGCTCGGGACATCATAGGTCAGCTCCGTCAGTTTGCCGCCGCCCGCCATATTAACGAAGTAGTGATTGTTGACCTTGCCGATATCGATCGGTATTTCGTATCCGTCGCAGAGTACATCGCATGCGCCGACAATATCGCGGGGAATGCCGACGGCCCGGGCAAAATCGTTCGTCGTGCCAAGCGGAAGCACACCAAGCCTCGGACGGAATTCTCTTTCGGCCAGTCCGTTAATCACTTCATTGATTGTGCCGTCGCCGCCTGCCGCAACAACGAGATCAAATTTTCTTCTGACTGCTTTCCGTGCGCCCTTTGTGGCATCGCCCTTTCCTTTTGTCGCGTAGGCCGATGCTTCATAGCCCGCGTCCTCCAGGCGATCCAGAATATAAGCGATGTTCTTTTTTGCCAGCTCGCGTCCGGATGTTGGGTTGTAAATAATTCGCGCCTTTTTCATGATTTATCACCCGACTAAACATCTATCTAACAGCCGCTTCTCCTGAAAAACATCTTTGCAACGCAGTTTAAGCGGTGATTATTCTACCTATTCAACCTAATTTAATTATATTGTAAACAAATTTTAAAAGCAAAAAAGCGGAAGCGGCATCCCGCACGGCCCGGTCCCAAATTTAACGACGCAAAAACCGTCTGCAAAAAAATGAAAATCGGCAGAATCGCAAGCATTTCATCCTCCTTCTGTCTCTAAAATCTGTTTTCTGTTTCTTCGAGCATCTTTAAAGTGCTTGATAACGCACGAAAAGAGATTGATCCGGATCATGAGTACTGAGTACGATCCATGCTAATAACTCGAGCCGTCTATTGTCCTTTATTGGCCACATTTTCAGGGTTCCGGGAAGGCTTTATGATAAAAAAGAGAACGTCTCTAAGTCAGACAATCGGCCGATGAGACGTCCTCTGCAATTTCATAAACCTCTGTACATTATTGATGGCTGCGCAGCAGATTGAAAAATATCCGGTCTCCCGAATCTATCGGTTAGCTGCAGCAATCTATCTTTTTCACATGTTTCCTATTTATTAGAGGGGCCGGAACCGTCTAAAAGCCGGTTTTCTTCGTTTCACCCGATCAAAAACCAGTTGCACCGAAATTCCGGAATATCGCAGCGGATCAGGCCAAAGCCGCAGCGAATCGTCGGAGGTTGTACCAAAACCTTACTGTGTTCACGTACAGCTGCTTTTTCAGAAAAGACGCATGGCACTTTTAAAGTTTTTCAATCTCTCCAAGAATAATTTTATTGACCACGTTCGGATTGGCTTTGCCGTGTGACTGTTTCATCACCTGGCCGACGAGGAAGCCAAGCGCACGGTCCTTGCCGTTTTTATAATCGATCATCGATTGTTTATTGGCGGCAAGAATCGGATCGATCAATTCGTGCAGCGCGCCCTCGTCGGAGATTTGAACAAGCCCCTTGGCCTTGACGATTTCTTCGGGATCGCCGCCCTTCTCAATCAGTGTCTTAAAGACTTTTTTGGCAATCTTGCTTGAAATGGTTCCCTTTTCAATCAGTTGAACCAGCTTGGCCAGGCCTTGCGGCGTCATCGGCACCTGATCAATTGTCTTGTAATTGCTGTTCAAATAAGCTGAAACGTCACCCATCAGCCAGTTGGAAACAAGTTTCGGATCGGCTCCTTCGCCGATCGCACTTTCAAAGAAGTCGGACATCGTTTTTGTCTGCGTCAATACCATCGCATCGTATTCCGGCAGGCCAAGCTCGGCGACATAGCGTTTCTGGCGGGAATCCGGCAGCTCTGGAATCTCGGCCTCGATGCGGTCGATCCAGTCCTGATCGATTTTCAGTTTAATGATATCCGGTTCCGGGAAATAGCGGTAATCATCGGAACCTTCCTTGCCGCGCATCAGTGTCGTCGCCTTCGTCGCATCGTTGTAACGGCGTGTTTCCTGCTCGATCGCTCCGCCTGAAAGCAGAATTTTTTCCTGGCGTTTCTCCTCATAAGCGAGGCCTTTTTCAACAAAAACAAACGAGTTCAGGTTCTTCAGTTCGGTCTTTGTACCGAATTCCGTCTGGCCGTATGGGCGGATGGAGATATTGGCATCGCAGCGCAGCGAGCCTTCCTCCATCTTGACATCGGAAACGCCGATGTACTGCATGATTGCTTTCAGTTTATCAAGATATGCGTAGGCTTCCTTCGGCGTACGCATATCCGCTTCGGAGACGATTTCGATCAGCGGCGTGCCGACACGGTTGAAGTCGACAAGCGAACCCGAACCATCCGCCAGATGGTTCAGTTTGCCGGCGTCTTCCTCGAGATGGAGCCGGTGTACGCCGATTTTCTTCTTCTTGCCGTCGACTTCGATTTCAATGAAGCCGTTTCTGCCGATCGGCTGATCAAACTGCGAGATCTGATAGGCCTTCGGGTTATCCGGATAAAAATAATTTTTGCGATCAAATTTTGTTTCGCGGGAAATTTTACAGTTGAGAGCAAGCGCCGCTTTAATTGCGAAATCGACAGCCTCGCGGTTCAGAATCGGCAGAACGCCGGGGTGGCCGAGACAGATCGGGCAGGTGTGCGTATTCGGCGGTGCACCGAATTCATTGGCGCAGCCGCAGAAAGCTTTCGTCTTCGTTTTCAGTTCGACGTGGACTTCAAGGCCGATTATTGTTTCAAAATTGCTCATCATTGATTCGCCCCTTTGAATGCCGGCGTCAGCTGAAAACCGGCGGTCTGTTCATAGGCATATGCCGCCTTATAGAGCGTCTCTTCGCCAAACGGCCTGCCGATCATCTGCAGGCCGACAGGCAGGCCGTCCGCTAATCCGCAAGGCAGGCTGATTGCCGGAACGCCGGCGAGATTGACCGGAATGGTGAGCAGATCATTGACATACATCGTCAGCGGATCATCCACTTTTTCACCGATCTTGAACGCTGCTGTCGGCGTTGCCGGTCCGACGATAATATCATGATTTTCCAGAACCTTTTCAAAATCCTGTTTAATCAGTGTACGCACTTGCTGCGCTTTTTTATAATAAGCGTCATAATAGCCCGAGCTTAAAGCAAATGTCCCGAGCATAATCCGGCGCTTGACTTCGTCGCCGAAGCCTTCGCTTCTCGACTTCTTGTACATATCGATCAAGTCATTCGACTCGGCCCGTACGCCGTAGCGTACGCCGTCGAAGCGGGCCAGATTGGCCGAGGCTTCCGATGAAGCAATGACATAATAAGCAGGCACCGCATATTTCGAATGCGGCAGCGAAACTTCCTCGCAGACGGCGCCGAGCTTCTCCAGCTGACGGATCGCCGCCTTGATTCTATCCTTAACCGTTTCATCGATCCCTTCGCCAAGATATTCTTTAGGGACGGCAACTCGCAGCCCCTTAATATCTCCGTTCAGTGCCTCGGAATAATGCGGCACCGGAATGTCGGCACTGGTCGAGTCGTGGCGGTCCAATCCGGCGATCGCCTCCAGCAGATAAGCATTGTCTTCAACTGTCCGGGTGATCGGTCCGACCTGGTCAAGGGATGAAGCAAAGGCGACCAGACCGAAGCGGGAAACGCGGCCGTAAGTCGGCTTCATGCCGACGACTCCGCAGAATGCGGACGGCTGTCTGATCGAACCGCCGGTATCCGAGCCGAGTGCGAACAGCACTTCTCCGGCAGCGACGGAGGCAGCCGAGCCTCCGCTTGAACCGCCCGGCACTCTTTCCAGGTCCCACGGATTCCGAGTCAGCGCAAACCCCGAATTCTCCGTTGACGAGCCCATGGCGAATTCATCCATATTCATTTTGCCGATCACGATCCCCTTCTGCGCCTTGACTTTCTCGACGACCGTCGCGTCATAGAGCGGATCATAATTCTCAAGAATATGGCTCGCACAGGTTGTGCGCAGGCCCTTGGTTACGAGGTTGTCCTTGATGCCGATCGGCAGGCCGAAAAGCAGTGTATCTTCATCTGCAGCGGTTTCATCGATCGTCCGTGCTTCTTCTCTGGCCGCCTCTTCATTCAGCGTTAAAAAAGCCTTCACTTTGCCGTCTACTTCATTTATCCGGGAAAAGGCCTCGTCAATGAGATCGGATGCCTTAATTTCCTTGCTATGTATCTTCTTCTTCAGATGCACAAGACCTTCTTCAAAAAGTGGCATCTTTGTTATCCTCCTTCTTTTTGATCAGTCCGCTTCCATAATCAGCGGCACTTTGATCTGCCCGTCCTCCTGGACAGGCGCATTCTTCAGCGCTTCTTCACGCGGAAGAGACGGTTCGACGACATCGTCGCGCATGACATTATACATGTCGAGAACGTGCGTCGTCGGTTCGACACCTTCCGTATCCAGCTCGTTCAGCTGCTCCGCAAAGCCGATAATATCGTCCAGCTGTGTCGTGAACTTTTTAATCGCGGCATCGTCAAACGACAGTCTGGCAAGGTTGGCGACATATCGAACCTGTTCTTCATTTATCCGGCTCATTATAGTCATCTCCATCTCATTCATCCGGGATTTTCGGCCGGTTGCGGCAAATCCCAACAATGTCTTAATCATATCAAATTCCATCGACTATAATCAATGGAAGGCCGCTTAAAAACGCGATTCCGTAAAAAAATGCGCAATCCCGCAGCTCTTGTGTACGGATCCTGAATTCTTGCCGGGACAGGCCCGCCGATTATCCGCAGAATTTTTTTAAAAAGAAAGCTCCTGCTGCAGCATGAAGCCCGATCATCGGCTCCGTATAGCGATTCAAGGCACTTTCAGATTTTCCGGGAGCCGGCTGCCGCAGCGCGTCAAAACGGAAGACAATGAGGCTTCCGGCCCCGCCAAGCCTTCGGCACTTATGACAGCGGGAACGGTTTCGCCGCCGTGCCTGGTATCGATCGTTTATATACAGCCGCTAAAACTTTATACTCTAGTAGAGTAAAAAAATACGAGTATCCTTTTAGCTCATTTTCCTGCTGTGCTGTCAGACGATGATCGGCTTTTCCTGAGACTGGCAATCGCTCGAAAGACGAAGAGCCTTTCCGCTATCAATCCCGGCGATAATCGATAAAACCCGGGCAACGATCGATAAACCTCCGGCGGTGACCGATAAATCCCCGGCAACGACCGATAAACTCCCGGCGGTGACCGATAGCCTGCTGCTGACCGATAAACTCCCGGTGATGACCGATAAATCCCCGGCAACGACCGATAAACCTCCGGCGGTGACCGATAAATCCCCGGCAACGACCGATAAACCTCCGGCGGTGACCGATAAAAACCCGGGCAACGACCGATAGCCTGCTACTGACCGATAATCTGGCCGCATCGGTCGATAAACAGCCGCTGCTGACCGATAATCTGGCCGCAACGACCGATAAACAGCCGCTGCTGACCGATAACTCGGCCGCACCGCCCGATAAAGCTTTCCGCCTGACGGTTGATACCCCAGGCACGGCCGGATTAAATGAGTTGAGATTAAAAAAATTCCTTGAAATCGGAGCCTGGGCATCGATTCCATCAACACCTTGAGTAAAGGAAGAAAAGAGCCCGCAGTTCTTTCGCTGCGCGCCCTCGGTCCTGCCATGTTCTTTTTGCGGTCAATGCTGGAAGATGTGTACATAGGCCGTATCCATCGACGACGTTCTGTCGACCAGAGCTTCCTGGACATCGTTGCTTGTGATCGAGATATGAATCGGGACTTCGCGGCCGAAACCGAATCCATTGTTGACAATGGAAGCAACGTAATTGGTAAAACCGATGATTTCTGTTTCATCCATAAATCGAAGATTGATGTCGATTGTCAGATCGGTAAGCGTCTGGTTTTCGTAAAAGCCTTTTCCGACGACGCCTACAAAATCCGGATAATATTTCTGAACGTCGCTTTTAAATGTATTAAACTTGGCAAGATCCGCTTTATACTGGCTTGATGCTGCAGTAGACGGAAACAGGACATGCTGATCATTCACCGTCGTCCACTTATCGATTGTTGTCGAACCGGCCGAAACCGTCGTTTTCGCGAAATAATCACCCGGAATCAGCGAATCCGGAGCGGCAGTCATATAAAGGGTGAGGAAAACAGGCACTTTGCTCAAGCCTTTGACGCTGCGCACACGCTGCAGAATTTTCGGTGCGACGCTTCTTCCCCATGCCTTGACTGTGGCAGAATTCAACTGTTCCTGAATCGAATTGATATTCTGGTTTTGATCCATGATCTGGTCCGAGTAGACCGAATTAAGCGAAACGGCGATGGATACTCCTGCCAGTACATATTTTCCATTACTCGACTTTTTCAGATAGTCCTGTTCGAGTACGTAATTTAAATATTTCGGGCTGCTCTGGGCCCGCTGAACGGCCGTTTTGCCTGTTCCAAGCGGGGGATTGAGTCCCGGCAGCGAGCCGCTCGTCTTATTTTTCTCCTGGCCCTGGCGATAGAGCATCCCGTTAATGTCATTTTCCGTCAGATACTGGCCGCTTTGAAAAACATATTGATCCGGGCTGAAAACACTTTTCGACATATTCATCAGCCCGAGTTCCAGCTGGTCGACATCTACACGATTGTTGACGCCGTAATTGATATACCCGCGCATCTGATCGTTGGAAACCGGCCGAAGCGACTGATAATCCTTACTGTTCGCGCCTGGTATCAGCTGGGTGGTCTGCGTTCCTCCGTTTTTTTTCACAACGCTGTTCTGTGAACTGCCCTGCGAGCAGCCTGCAAGGGCAAGCTGAAGGCTCAGAACGATCAGTGCGGCTGCACCGAGTTTTCTTTTTTTCAATCGTGACACCCCTTAATCCTTAAGTGCTTCCAGAAAACGCGTCTCATCCCAGATATCAACGCCGAGGTCCCGGGCTTTACTGAGTTTTGATCCCGCCGCTTCGCCGGCGACAACGATGTCCGTGCTTGCACTGACGCTTCCGGTGACCTTGCCGCCCCGTTTTTCAATTTCACTTTTTGCGTCCGGACGCGACATGCTCTCAAGCTTGCCGGTCAGTACAACCGTCTTCCCGCTGAACGGCGAATCGGCAGCGCTCATCTGCTGCGGATCGGGGCCCAGATAGCTCATGTTCAGCCCGGCTGCCTTCAGTTCGCCGATCAGCGCGGCAACTTCCGGTTTTGAAAAATAAGCAACAAGGGAATCCGCCATCTTTTCACCGATCTCATCGACAGCCACTAGGTCATCCATCGATGCTTCCGACAGCCGATCCATTGTTTTAAAGGCCCGGGCCAGAACAAGTGCCGCTTTCGAGCCGATATAGCGAATGCCGAGGCCGAATAAAAGCCGCTCCAGGGAGTTCTGCTTCGAATGCGTGATCGCATCAAGCAGATTGGAAACTGATTTCTCTCCCATTCTTTCCATGGCAATCAGATCATCATATTTTAACTGATACAGATCGGCCACATCGTGAATCAGCTGTTTTTCAAAGAGCTGAGTCACAACCTTTTCGCCTAGTCCGTCAATGTTCATCGCATTGCGCGAGACAAAATGAATCAGTCCCTCGCGGATCAGCGCCGGGCATTTGGGGTTGATGCAGCGCAGTGCGACTTCATCTTCAAGCCTGACCAGCCCGCTGCCGCATTCCGGGCAGCGGGTCGGCATCGTAAACGGTTTTTCTGCCCCGGTCCGCCGATCCGTCAGCACATTAACGACCTCGGGAATAATGTCGCCCGCTTTGCGGATGACGACGCGGTCGCCGATCCGCAGATCTTTCTCCCGAATCAAGTCTTCGTTATGCAGTGTCGCTCTTTTGACCGTCGTACCCGCAACGGATACCGGCGTCAGAACGGCCGTCGGCGTGACCGCGCCCGTCCGCCCGACGCGGACTTCAATATCCTCAAGCGTCGACACGACTTCTTCAGCCGGAAATTTATAAGCGATCATCCAGCGGGGCGACTTGACTGTATGTCCGAGTTCCGCTTGCTGGGCCATGGAATCGACTTTCACGACAATGCCGTCAATACCGTAAGTCAGCGAGTCGCGTTTTTCCGTATACTCCTCGATGTAATCAAACACATCCTGCATGTTCCGGCAGCGGCGCGATTCCGGATTAACCGGCAGTCCGAGCTTCCTGATGTACTCCAGCAGGCCGTCATGCGTCTGAATCCGATCTCTGTCAAAATGTCCGGCGCTGTACAGAAAAACGTCAAGCCGTCTTTTGGCCGTGATCTTCGGATCCAGCTGACGAAGGGAACCGGCCGCCGCATTGCGCGGATTGGCAAACAGCGCCTCGCCGTTCTGCCGCCGCGCTTCGTTCAGCTTTTCAAACGATTTTTTCGGCATGTAGCATTCGCCGCGCACTTCGATGTCTTCTTCTTCCGGAAGAACAAGGGGAAGGCTGCGCACCGTGCGCAGATTGTTCGTAATATCTTCGCCTGTTACCCCGTCGCCCCGTGTCGCGCCAAGAACAAATCGCCCTTTTTCGTAAGTCAGCGAGATGGCCAGTCCGTCAATCTTCAGTTCGCAGACATAAGTCACATCAGGCCCAACAGCCTGGCGGACACGGCGGTCAAAATCAAGCAGTTCTTCTTTGCTGAATACATCGCCGAGACTGAGCATCGGGATGTCATGCGTGACCTTTCTGAAGGCCTTGAGCGGTTGGCCGCCGACGCGCTGAGTCGGCGATTCCGGCGTGATCAGTTCCGGATGTTCTTCCTCAAGCTTGATCAGTTCCTGCATCAGCCGGTCGTATTCACTGTCCGGGACGCTCGGATTGTCCTTGACATAGTATTCGTAACTGTATTGATTCAGTTGCCTGTGCAGCACGCGGACGCGGCTAGGCAGGTTGTCGTCCATAATTCCGTTTCTCCTTTATTTAAGAGGCTGTTCGAAAAGTATCGAAAGAAGGTAAAGAAAGTCCGTTCAAAAGAGGGCCGGCAGCCGGGCCGGGTAAAGGGACCCGCCCCCGGTAAGGAAGGGGCTCCGGCTAAAAACGTACACGTTCTGTATACAACGCCGGAATCGCCGCAGTCTGTGAAAACCAGCACACCGAAATGTCTGTGACAGCAAGTCCCGTTCACGGCATCGAAGCCGCTGCCGTCTGTGGATCCAGGCAATACCCGGCAGCCGCAACGGCACTGTACCGGTCTTTTGACGCTTCGGCGAGGCAACAGGGCTCCTGTTAGAGAAGCCCGCGCCACAAGCCTGTAATCTTCTCCCTTTTGAACAGACTCTTTTAAAATGTTCCATACCGATTATTTGGCTTTCTCGATCGGTGCAAAGGCGCCGAGAAGCCGTTTCAGTCCGACCGGATTGGGAAAGGCAATATCCAGTTCTATACTGTCGCCGCTGCCTTTAATGCCGACAACGGTTCCCTGTCCCCATTTCTTATGAAGCACTTTGTCGCCGGCATGCCACTCTTCGTTCCCGTGCGGCCTCTTCTGCAGCATCGGAACCGGCCGGCTGCTGTATGCTGAAGCGAAGCGGCTGGCAAAAGGCGATTTCTTTACTGCGGAAGCGGAAAAGCGCGCTGCTCCGGAAGGCTGTTCCGGCTGCTCTATATCCAGCAATTCTTCCGGTATTTCTTTAATAAAACGAGAAACAGCATTCACCGCCGTGTTCCCGAATAAAGTACGGATCTGCGCGGACGTGAGAAACAGACGCTTTTTAGCCCTTGTGATGCCGACATAAGCCAGCCGGCGTTCCTCTTCCATTTCCCCTTCATCGTCGAGCGAACGGAGATGCGGGAAAATGCTTTCTTCCATGCCGATGAGAAAAACGACCGGAAATTCCAGCCCTTTTGCGGAATGCAGCGTCATCAGCATGACCGCGTCATCGGTCCCCGCTTCCTCCTCTTCATCGATATCGGCGTCCAGGGCCAGTTCGGTCAGAAAAGCGATCAGTGACTTGTCGTCATGTTTAGCCTCAAATTCTTTCGTCACAGATAAAAATTCCTCAAGGTTCTCGATCCGGCTCTGAGCCTCGAGCGTTTTCTCCGCCTTCAGCATTTCGCGATAGCCGGATTTGTCGAGCACTTCTTCGACCAGTTCGGTCACCGGCAGAAACTCCTGCATCTTCGACCAATTCATGACCTGTTCGGCGAAGGCTTCCATCTTGCGGACCGTTCGCGAAGCGATGCCGGCCTGCTCCGCTTCTCCGATCGCTTTCATCAGGGACAGGTCGCCGCCGATCGCCCGGTCCGCCAGCTTGTCCATAGATGACGCGCCGATTCCGCGCTTCGGTTCGTTAATCACGCGGGCAAGGCTGATATCGTCATCCGGATTGGCAATCAGGCGCAGATAGCAGAGAATATCCTTGATTTCCTTTCGATCATAGAATTTAATGCTGCCGATCATCCGGTACGGAATATTCGATTTAACCAGCGTCTCTTCAATCACACGGGACTGGGCATTTGTCCGGTAAAGAACTGCAATATCCGAATAACTGAATCCCTGTTCGGACAGTTCGCGGATTTTCCCGGCAACGTAATAGCCTTCGTCATGTTCTGTCCCGGCCCGGTAATAAGCGATTTTCTTGCCATCGGCATTCTCCGTCCACAAGTTTTTCGGCTTCCGGTCATGATTATGCTCAATGACATGATTCGCGGCCTCCAGAATCTTCTTTGTGGACCGGTAATTCTGTTCCAGTTTGATCACCATGGCATCCGGATAGTCTTCCTCAAAGGAAAGTATGTTATGAATGTCCGCACCGCGCCAGCCGTAAATCGATTGATCCGAATCACCGACAACACACAAGTTTTTGAAACGGTCCGCAAGCAGGTGAATGAGCAGATACTGGGCCCGGTTCGTATCCTGATATTCATCGACGTGAATATATTGAAACTTTTTCTGATAAAAGGCCAGCGATTCCGGTACACGCTGGAAAAGGCGCACCGTTGTCATGATTAAGTCATCAAAGTCGAGCGACTGGTTTTTGAGCAGTCGCTTCTCATATTCCGTATATACATCGCGGACAACTTCATCGAACGGGCCGTTCGCCGTTTTGGCGAAATCCGCGGCCGTTTTCAGCTCGTTTTTTGCCGCGCTGATTTTTCCGAGAATGCTGCGCGGAGTGAATTTCTTAGGATCAAGATTCTGATCTTTTAAGATATTTTTGACGACGGACTGTTGATCCGTCGCATCCAGTATTGAAAAATTGCGGCTGATTCCGAGCCGGTCGATGTCGCGGCGCAGAACGCGCACACACATCGAGTGGAAGGTCGACACCCAGGTGTCATCGACGAGCGGTCCCGCCAGAGCGGCAAGCCGTTCTCTCATTTCTTTCGCCGCTTTATTTGTGAACGTGATCGCCAGGATGTTCCACGGCGCTACATTTCTTTCAATCATCAGGTAGGCCATGCGGTGTGTCAGCACACGCGTTTTCCCGCTGCCCGCGCCGGCCATGATCAGCAGCGGCCCGTCGTGATGCTTGACCGCCTTCAGCTGCTCGGGGTTGAGCCCTTCAAGCAGCTGCTGAGAGATGCTGTCCATCTTACCACTTCCTCAATACGGCTGTTTTCAAGCCGGCCGAATGTGTGATTTCAGATCATTCGGCTGCTTCCTTATAACAGCCGGTATTTTTTGTTCCTATTTGCTCAGTCTCTCAAGTGTCATCTGATAACCGTCGTTGCCGAAATTGATGCATCGCTTCACGCGCGAAATCGTCGCTGTACTGGCACCTGTTTCATCTTCGATACGATGGTACGTATGACCGGCCATCAGCATCCTGGCGACTTCGAGCCGCTGCGAGAGCGACTGGATTTCACCCATTGTGCACAAATCGTCAAAGAAGCGATAGCACTCCTCTCTGTCCTTCAGTGTCAGGATGGCGTCAAACAGCTGGTCAAGCGCCTTTCCTCTCAATTTATCGATTTGCACCCTTGTCCATTCCCTTCCCTTTCGCTATTCTGCAACAAGCATGTACTTAAAGTAGCCGATAGATCTGTATTTATCTTCACACCCGAAGATGTTTGAAAATTCCGGAAAGGGCCGGGGTTCGCCGGCCCTTTCCACCTGTTGAACACCTGTATTTTATATTAATGGTTCGCTTGCCGCCAGCAGTTTTCTGTGCATCACATCGACAATCCCTTTCGGAGCAATCCGAATGTAGGGAAGATGAGTCGACGCAAAAAAAAGCAGGCTGAAAAAAGGATCGCCAAAATGATAACCTGCAGCGCACAGCTCATTTTCAAAGTCGCCGGTCCGGCGTATCAGCTGTTCCATAGGGAGCGCAGACATGAAGCCGAGTATCGGCAGAGCCAGTTCCTTCGTTATTTTTCCGTCTTCAGCAATGACCAGCCCGCCTCTGAGCTCTTTCAGCCGGTTAAAGGCAGCAATCATATCTTCTTTCTTCCTTCCGAGCAGCAGAACATCTCCCGTTGCGGAAAAACTGCTGGCAAATCCGGACAGGCTGCGGGCGAACCCACGCACATAAGTATTGACAATCCAGCTGCCCTTTTTATCGACAAGCGTCATGTAGAGCACATCATCCGGCAGCTGCTTTCCTGATGCGGCAGCCGGCAGCTCATATTGTTTGGTGATCACATCGTTTATCATATCCAGACCGAGGGCCGTTTTTGCCGTAAGCTGTTCCGCCGTGAGCGAGAATTCAAAGGCCGGGCCTTTCAGGCCTTCGGAGAGGCTGAACGGGAAAAAGAGATCATTCTCCGTTTGACCGTCATGAAAAACCAGGCGTCCCTTTGCCATCACCGCAAGCGGACGGGGATCAGACGGCGAACGCAGAAAGTTGATGTTAGCGAGTCTTCCCGGGGCGATATGGCCGATACGGTCGGCCAGATTATAATGAACCGCAATGTTGGAGGACGCCATCATATAAGCGTCTTCCGGCGGCACCCCCTGGTCGAGGGCAATGCGGATCAGCCGATCGACGACTCCGTCTTTCAGAAAGGCCGGCATCGCTCCGTCCAGTGTCATGTACACATGCTGGAAATCGCGCACACCTTCATTCATCATTGTCTTTAAGATATTCGGCAGATCGGGGCGGATGGACGAGTAGCGCAGCGATACCGTATAGCCCAGTCTCAGACGCATGATCGCCTCTTCGCCGGTCATCGCCTCATGATCGCAATCCGCGCCGAACAGCTTGAGCTGGGTCAGCGTACGTTCCGATGCGCCGGGAAGATGGGATTCGATCGGCTTTCTCAGAAGTTTCGTCTCGCGCATCCATGTCAGAATCTGATCGTCGCCATGAACAACCAGCGGCCAGCCCGTCAGCTCGCCGCCCTGGACGACGCGCGGATGATTCAGCCATTTTCTGATGCGCTCGTCGTTAAACGGAGAATCAAAAACAGCCGACTGCGGATCATAGCGGCACCACCAGTAGAAAGTGGCCGGCAGCCGGTCGAGCTTGTCAATCAGCCCGAACGCCTCCTCGTCGCTCAACGTCTTGAATAAAATCGCGTTGTCGCAGATCAATGCCGTTGTTCCGAATTGCGCCGCATACGCCGCGAATGACTGCGGATTATAGAGCTGGCCGGGATGGACATGCGGTTCAATATAACCGGGAACGAGGACATAACCCTTGCAGTCAATCCGTCTTGTTATCTCGCTGTCTTTCGCCGGCATAGCCTCTCCGACATAGACAATCCGGTCGCCGTCAATCCAGATATTTGCTTTTTCCCAGCTTTTCAGGTAGGTATTCAAATAGAGGGCATCAGTCAGTACGGTCTCCGGTGCTTCCTCTCCGCGAATGATCGCCGCCTGTCTTCGCATTTGGGTGATCGTCCAGTAAGATTCCTGATTCATGATACACTCCTCTTGTGTGTGGTCGTACGCTAATCCATGAAAGCATTTCTGTTACTATCTTACCGCAATTGTCTCGATGAAGAAAGTTTAAATCATCCGCTGCTTTTTATCAAAAAACGACTCTGTATCTAACGATTCAGGGCATTCTGCAATCCGGTCATAATCTGAATCTGAAGCAGAAGCGCCGGACTCTCTCAATTGTTCCCGGGCTTACATCGGCAGAATCTGTCCGGGCGGTGTACAGAACCGTTTGCCGCCGCTTTTATTGCCCCAAAAATGTCCGGAGCAGCGTTTCGTTTCACAAGGCGTTGTTGTCCGGAAGATCCGGTCCGGCCGCCTGCGCCAAAAACGCCCGACGGTATCGGCCGCTGGACGTTTTTTTACAATATACGATAATTTTCTGCACCCCGACGATCAGGTTGGCTTATTTCCCGGCTGTTTCCCCATGCTCGGCCAATGTCTGGTCGATGTACTTTTTCACCAGATCCGCCGATGCATTGAACAATTCTTGTTCGTTCTCATTAAGATTCAGATGGATAATTTCTTCAATGCCATCGCGGCCGAGAACGATCGGGACACCGATCGACAGACCGTCGCGGCCGTATTCGCCTTTCTGAACGGCTGAAGCTGCCGTGGCAATGCGGGCATCGTTTAAAATTGATTTAGCAAAAAAGGCGAGTTCGTTGCCGATGCCGAACTGTGTGTTGCCCTTGCGTGTCAGGATTTCCCAGCCGAAATGACGGGCTGCTTCCTCTACCTTACCGCGGTCTATCTTTCCGAAGCGGTCGAGATTTTCCGCTTCGTATTCGTCTAACGGTTTGCCGCCGACCGTGACATGGGACCAGGCCGCAAGTTGTGAATCACCGTGTTCGCCGATCATGTAGGCGACGATGCTGCGCGGATTGATGCCGCCGATCACTTCGGAGATCTGTCTGCGCAGCCGCATGCTGTCAAGCGCGGTGCCGGTCCCGATGACCTGTTTTCTCGGCAGCCCGGAAAGTTTGTAAAACAGATAAGTAATGATATCGCAAGGATTCGTGGCAATCACGTAGATTCCGCCGAATCCCGCCTTTCTTAATCTCGGAACGATATCATAGGCAATCGCCGCCGATCCTTTAAGCAGCTCGAGGCGCGAATTGCTGATGATTTTCTGCCGCTCTGTAACCGAAACCAGAATAACGTCACAGGCAGCCAGCTCTTCAAGAGAGACGGCCTTAACGCGCGTTCTCGACGGCGTCAGTTCAATGCTGTCTGCAAAATCCCACGCTTCCCCCTTCGCACGTTCCGCATCAATATCCGAAAGATACAGCTCGTCCGCTATATTTTCGTGGACAATGGCCGATGCGGCGGCCTTGCCGACATTGCCTATCCCGACAATGCCGACTTTTCTGATTGTTTCGCTCATTTCAACTCTCTCCTTTTTCTCTGTGATCCCGGTTTCGTCATTAGAAATCAACTACAGAAATCAACTACTCCCATTCAGAACAATGGGACTTTTCTCCATTTCATTATAAGCCTTCTGCAAAATAAAAAAAAAGGCCCCGACAAAACGGGACCCGGCTCAGGCATAGATCCCGCCGCCTTTTGTAACGGCACGAACGGGAAACCTGAAAAAGTCTGGGAAATACACGAGCGAATACGGGCTCAAGCGGATCAGTTGGCCTGGAATTGCGCCTCTTCCGTTGAGCCCTTCAGTGCTACCGTGGAAGACTTTCCGCCGCTGACAATGGTCGAGACCAGATCGAAGTAACCGGTGCCGACTTCGCGCTGGTGGCGCGTCGCCGAGTAGCCGTCTTTCTCACTGGAGAATTCCTGCTGCTGCAGTTCGGAATAAGCAGCCATGCCGCGGTCCTTATAGCCGTGAGCGAGATGGAACATACTGTAGTTGAGCGCATGGAAGCCGGCCAGCGTAACAAACTGGAACCTGTAGCCCATTTCCGACAGCATTTCCTGGAAACCGGCGATCGTTTTTTCATCCAGCTTCTGCTTCCAGTTAAAGGACGGTGAACAGTTGTAAGCGAGCAGTTTGCCCGGATACTGTTTATGAATGCTTTCGGCGAATTTCCGTGCTTCCTCGACATTCGGTTCCGCCGTCTCACACCAGAGCAGATCGGCATAAGGCGCATAAGCGAGCGCACGGGAAATTGCCTGGTCGATGCCGGCCTTTGTCCGGAAAAAGCCTTCCTCCGTTCTTTCTCCGGTGATGAACGGCGCATCGTAAGGATCGATATTGCTGGTGAGCAGATTGGCCGCATTGGCATCCGTTCTGCCGACAATGAGTGTCGGCACGCCCATCGCGTCTGCGGCGAGCCGGGCCGAGATTAAGTTGCTGATGGCCGTCCGTGTCGGGAGCAGCACCTTGCCGCCCATGTGCCCGCACTTTTTCTCGGAAGATAACTGATCTTCGAAATGAACGGCCGCTGCGCCTGCTTCAATCATGCTTTTCATGATTTCAAAAACATTCAGCTGCCCGCCGAATCCGGACTCGGCATCGGCAACAATCGGAGCAAACCAGTCTTTCGAATGATTGCCCTCGACCGAATCGATCTGATCGGCACGCTGGAACGCATGATTGATGCGGCGCACCACCTCCGGCACGCTGTTCGCCGGATAGAGCCCCTGATCCGGATACATCTGGCCGGCCAGATTGGCGTCGGCGGCCACCTGCCATCCGCTCAAATAGATTGCCTTCAGACCCGCTTTCACTTGCTGAACCGCCTGATTTCCCGTTAACGCACCCAGCGCGTTTACGTATTTTTCACTGTTCACAAGTTTCCAGAGCTTTTCTGCACCGCGGCGGGCAAGCGTATAGTCAATATCTAACGAACCCCGCAGTTTAATGACATCTTCCGCCGAGTACGGACGCCTGATCCCTTTCCATCTCGGACTCTTCCACGACTCTTCCAGCTTGCTCACTCTTGCATCTGTCATTTTTTCCCTCTCCTTTTTAATGGATGGCATTTGTGTTTCGGCCCTGTCAATGCAATGATGATCGGTTTCCAGCGGATGGAGGTCTGAATTATAAGAGTTCGTATCCGGGCACTGTTAAGAAATCGGCAAAGTCATCACTCAGTGTCAGTTTGTCGAACAGTTCGGCCGCTTCTTCGAACTTGCCCGATTGAAAATCGGCGTCTCCGTACTGCTGCTTTAATTTCTGCATTTCCTCCGTTCTGATCTGTTTATAAAGCTCGACAGTCACTTTCCGTCCGTCTTCCAGAATGCCCTTCGGATGGCGGATCCACTGCCACATCTGCGCCCTCGAGATTTCCGCCGTCGCCGCATCCTCCATCAAATGATTGATTGGGGCGGCGCCGTTGCCTCTGAGCCAGGACGCTATGTACTGAATCCCGACACAGATGTTTTCACGGACGCCCGATTCGGTAATCTTGCCGATCGGTACGGCAAGCAATTGCTCCGTCGTGATGTGAATATCTTCCAGCTGTTTTTTTTCTATTTGATTAGGTTCCGGCATGCCGCGATCAAAGACTTTCAGAGCAACCGGTACAAGTCCCGGATGAGCGACCCATGTGCCGTCGTGTCCGTCGTTTACCTCGCGCTGTTTGTCGGCTTCGACCTTTGCAAACGCTTCTTCGTTTAGCTTTTCGTTCCCTTTAACCGGTATTTGCGCCGCCATTCCGCCGATGGCCGGTGCCTTGCGGCGGTGACAGGTTTTGATCGCAAGCAGAGAATAAGCTCTCATAAACGGCACCGTCATCGTCACTTCCGAACGATTGGGAAGAATGACATTCTTCTGATTTCTGAACTTCTTAATATAACTGAAAATGTAATCCCAGCGGCCGCAATTGAGTCCGGCCGAATGATCGCGCAGTTCATAGAGGATCTCATCCATTTCAAAAGCTGCCGGAATGGTTTCGAGAAGGACTGTGGCTTTGATCGTTCCGTGCGGGATGCCTATATATTGCTCCGAATAGGAGAATACGTCATTCCACAGACGCGCTTCCAAATGGCTCTCAAGCTTCGGCAGATAAAAATAGGGAGCCGTGCCTTTCTCAATCAACTGCCGGGCATTATGAAAAAGGAAAAGGCCAAAATCAAGCAGTGAACCGGAGATCGGCGTCTCGTTGATCCGGATATTTTTTTCGATCATATGCCAGCCCCGGGGTCTCACCATCAATCCGGAAATAGAATCCTTAAGCTGATAGCGCTTTCCTTTTTCATTGACAAAAGAAATGGTTTTGCGAACAGCATCACGCAAGTTGATCTGTCCCTGAATGACATTGTCCCATGACGGCGACATCGCGTCTTCCAGATCTGCCATAAAGAACTTGGCTCCGGAATTCAGCGCATTGATGACCATCTTCCGGTCCGAGGCAGGGCCGGTGATTTCTACCCGTCTGTCCAGGAGATCTTTCGGAAGCGGAGCGATCTGCCAGTTCCCTTCCCTGATTTTCTTGGTCTCCTTTAAAAAGTCCGGCCTCTCTCCCCTGTCAAAATCCTTTTGCCTTTCGCTCCGCTTGTTCATCAGTTCGATGCGTCGCTGGCCGAACGTTCTTTCCAGCCGATCGATAAACCGCAAAGCCTCTTGCGTCAGAATTGTGTTATACTCCGGGCGCATCGGACCAGTGACTTTGATTCCGGTTGTCTGAGTAGCCATGAGTTTACCTCTTTTCTGTTATATTACAGCTTTGAAAACTGTAAATGTATTATATAACAGTAAGATGCATTTGTGAACCTTTTTTTAAAAATTTGCGGCAAATTTATGAACTAAAAATCGACATTTTTCGCAAATGAGGAGCCTTTTTCAGTGAAATGTGCACTATAGCCCCATTTAATGAAACCCGATTGATGCCTTTGTTAAAAAAAAAATCAGGAATAAAACATTTTTGAAGAGTTGTTCTCGTGCGGGATGATGGAACGGCAAGAAGAAGTATCCGGACGGAAGGGAGTACACTTTTAAATCAATTTTTGAAAACCCGCACCGAAGAAGTCCATCTCTGACTATTCACTGGAGTGTGCCGCTCGGAAACCGTCAGTACGTTTAAAGGAATCTGCAGTAACGGCGGGATAATCTAAGGTCATGTTCATAGAATTTCAGCAATCCGCAAACGATCAACAGTAAATAGCCCGGCGAATAACCGGAATGTCATGCAGCTGTATCTCATTAAGAACAGCCCGGCCGTTTCGCTGCCACAGATTAAAATTCAATAGAAAAAAAACTAATTAAAGAGTTTATCGCCGCACTTTAAAAATCTTTCAGTTTTTGCTGTTAAATTTTAAAAAAAGAAATATAATAAGAGAAAATGCCAGAAAATTGAGGGGATTGCCATGTCAAAATTCGACCTGCCTGCTTCATTGGAACAGCAGTTGGTTAACGGTATTATGTCCGGCTATAAATCCTATCTTGGCGTCCGCAGAAACGCCCAGGAGGAGTTGGCCGTCAGCGGCGCTTACGCCTGGGTCAAGGGGAATCACATTGACTCGAGTGTTAAAGACAGTATTCAAGACCTCGAGAGTGTCGCTGCCGGCGTCGATAAGGCCGGCTATACTTGGGAATATTTGCAATTCAGTTATGACGATGGTGACGGAAAAGCACTGATCATTGTCAAAAACACCCGTTCTACTGACAGAAATTTTGGCGGCAAGCCCGGTCGGGCAAACCATGAAAACTATCTCTATGAATACGCCGGAATCAATAATTCGGCGGTCCGATCAGGTGAATTAAGGGGAATAAGAAAGAACCGGCAAATCCAGCTTGAACTCTCGTTTCCGGAATTGGAAGCCATCCACAGCAACAGCGTTATCGAGAAACCATCCGGCTTCGACCGTTTCTATATTGTGACTTATGAAATCGACGATATCAGCAAGATGATCAGCGCCATTAAGTTAACTATGCCTAATCAGGAAACGATGCGTCTGGTAGAAATTGCCGATCTGACACCCCTCATCAAAGGGAGCGGTGTTACTATTAATGAGGACGAATTAGCGGCAGTTAAAAATGACAAAATCCCTGAAGGTGTCTACTCTTCTGAAGGCCAGTCCTTCGGTTACGAAGTAGCCGGAAAAGAGAAGGAAGACAACCAAGGTGCTCAATAATAGAAGAGGTGATGAGCGATGTTCTTCGGCGAGAAACTAACAGAATTACGCGAATTGAACGGTCTCTCCCGAAAAGAACTTGCAGCTCGGCTCAGCGTTTCGGAACAGGCAGTCTGGCAGTATGAGAATGAATCAGCGATTCCGAGAATCGAAGTTTTAAACAAAGTGCGTGAACTTTTCTCAGTGGACACAAAATTCTTATTCTCAAAGACATTTCTGCATCAAACAGCATCTGAAGAAAGAGTTGCTTATCGGTCGAAGGATCGTGAATCACGGAAAAAAGCAAAGCTTGAGCTAACTTATATTAGCTATGTCGATTACTATATCAATTTTTTTGAAAAATTTTTAGTAACACCTGATTCAGCGATCACCGCACTGCGGCAAAGGGCTGCGGAAATGCTGCGGTCCGATCCGGATCAGTCAATGGATCAAAGAATTACTCGGACAGCCGATCTGGCAAGAAAATTTCTCAGGCTCCGGCACAACAAAGATTTGATGTATACACTTGAAATGAGCGGCATCTACATTGTCGAAAAGAACCTTGGTCCGGAAATTGACGCCTACAGCACAATCACGGATGACGGCCGCCCATTCATCATCTTAGGAAACATCAAAAAATCAGCAGTTCGCAGAAACTTTGATCTGGCACATGAGCTTGGGCATCTTCTGCTTCACACTGCCGTTGATATGGAAACACTGACCAAACCGGAGCACAGGCAGATCGAACAGCAAGCCAATCAATTTGCCTCTGTCTTCCTGCTGCCCGAGGAGGAATTTAAGCGTGATTTCGCTGAACTGCCCAGGCACTCCAACCCGGACTACTACATTGACATGAAACGTAAGTATATGGTTTCGATTGTCGCATTGGCGTACCGAGCTTATAAATTAGGTTTAATGACCTATCAGGAGAATCGCTATTTCTTTGGACAATGGCACAAAAAGAGCTATCAAACGCTTGAACCCCTTGACGACCAGATTCCACCCATTCGTCCGGGCCGGGTCAAGTCCCTTTTGCAGCTGCTTTTCGATAAGTGTATTGTTTCTATCTCTGATTTAGAATCCGAATTTCATATCACCCCCATGTTTCTTGTTAACTTGTTTGGCTTAAACAGAGGGTTCTTTGACCACTATCTGCAGCCGAAGAAAGAATACTTTGATTCTGCACAAGTCATTCCTCTCAGGAGATGAAGATCAAATTAGAATTTGGATTAAAATTTTGAACGGAAAAACTTTTATTCCTCCATTTTTCATAAATTGCCATTCTTAATTATACAAAAAAATTCCTGCCGATTTTTAGCAGGGAACCAACCGAAGCCAGCGCCCAAAAAAACGCTGGTTTTATTTCGTTCCGCCATTAATGACCTGGCGAATGGACCTAAAAGGTTCGTTTATCGGCAACTTTCCTACCCTTTTAGACTTTTATTCCCGCCGGGGCACTGTTTCAAGCGGTTCAAATAATCTTGCGGCCTGTACACTTCCACAGCAGCTCTCGTACAAAATATGCAAAGGCCAGGATAATACGCAGCGGGCAGGGCGGCTGTGGCCGCAGTTGCACATTTTATGGATTTCTCCTGACGATCACATAAAACTGCCTGTTGCGGGTCAGTTCCAAACCCTGCGGCTCCGGGCCGGCATGACCCGAAGTGACCGCCGTCAAACAAAAGAAGCACCGCCCATACAGGTCCATTTTGGCGGTACCCTGTGTGATGTGATCGTTTTAATATTCTATCTCTGCAGTTTTCCTAATGCGCTTGACTCATCTATGAGTACCGCTGGACGCAATAAAGAAACTGCCGCCACGTATTTTACACAAGAAGCGGCGGGGCGGTTACGCAAACGTATGAATATATTGATCCAAAATCAGTAGCGCAGATAAGCAGTTGATGCCTTTTTACAGGCTGCCCTTAGCAGCCGCATGGGTATTGAGTTCTTTTAAGGTGCTATTAAAAACTGCCGGGGTTCTCCGGCAGTTGGTTATTGGGCGGCATGTTGCCGCTGCAAAGGGTTACAGTCTGACAGCGGACGGCGGTCTTATGCCTTTTTTGCCTCCGCTTCCAAAGCGCGGTGGCCGATGTCTTTCCGAAAGAAGACGGCATCTGTCTGAATGTTTTCCAGATCGCGGTTCACGGCGTCGCGGGCAGCGCGGAGGCTGTCGCCGAGCCTTGTCACAAGCAGTACCCGTCCTCCGTTAGTCAGCCAGTCAGTGCCGGACTTTCTCGTTCCTGCATGAAAGAGCAGGGCATTTTCAGAAAGAGCGTCAAGGCGGCCGAGTTTTTCGCCTTTTTTGTATGAACCGGGATAACCCCTTGAGGCAAGCACTGTGCCGACAGCGGTCCTGTCCGTCCACCGCAGCTGCGGCCGGATTCCTTTCATCACATCCTGAATGGCCGCAATAAGATCCGATTCCAGGCGCGGCAGAACAACCTGTGTTTCCGGATCGCCGAATCTGCAGTTGAACTCGATCACTTTCGGGCCTTTTTCAGTCAGCATCAGCCCGGCATAAAGCACACCCGTGAATGGGCGCCCTTCTTGAACAAGCCCCGCTGCGGCCGGCTCGACAATGGTGCGCACAGCCTCGGCGACAACCGTCTGCGCAATCTGCAGAACCGGCGAATAGGCGCCCATCCCGCCGGTATTCGGTCCTTTATCTTCTTCAAAGGCCCGCTTATGATCCTGGGCAATCGCGAGCGGAACGACCAGCCCGCCGTGCACGAGCGCCATCAAGGAGAATTCTTCGCCCTCCAGATACTCCTCAATGACGACACGGGCACCTGCCCCGGCAAATTTTTTATCTTTCATCAATGTTTTCAGGCCCTGTCCGGCCGCTTCCATCGTCGGCGCAACAACGACTCCCTTTCCGGCGGCCAATCCGTCGGCCTTCAGAACGATCGGGGCGCCGACTTCGTGCAGATAATTGCCGGCGGCCTGATAATCCGTAAACGTCCGATAATGCGCCGTCGGGATATTATACTTTTCCATCAGCGCCTTGGCAAAGGACTTGCTTCCCTCAATCTGAGCCGCCGCCGCGGACGGCCCGAAAATTTTCAGACCTTCTTTCTCAAAAAAATCGCCGATCCCGCTGACAAGCGGCTGCTCGGGACCGACAAGCGTCAAGTCGATACGATGTGCTTTGGCAAAGGCGGCAAGTTGCTCAAAATCCATGACATCAATCGGCACGCATTCGGCGACGGCCGCTATTCCGTCGCTCCCCGGTGCCGCAAAAAGCTTATCTACTTTCGGGCTTTGTGCGGCTTTCCATGCCATTGCATGTTCGCGGCCGCCGCTGCCGATAATCAGGACATTCATGTTTCGGCTCCTTTCGAAAGTGCGGAAGATAAGAGCGGATCAGTGTTTAAAGTGGCGCATGCCCGTGAAAACCATGGCAATGTTGAATTTATTCGCCATATCTATCGATTCTTGGTCACGGATTGATCCGCCCGGCTGGATAATCGCTGTAATTCCGGCTTTGGCCGCTTCTTCGACTGTATCGCCCATCGGGAAAAAGGCATCCGACGCCAGTACCGCCCCTTTTGTCTTTTCTCCCGCTTCCTCAAGGGCGATTTTCGCCGCCCCGACACGGTTCGTCTGTCCGCCGCCCATACCGACCATCAGGCCGTCTCTGACAAGTGCAATTGCGTTGGATTTGACGTGTTTGACAATGGTCCAGGCGAAGGCCAGACTCTTCAGTTCATCATCGGTCGGTTTACGCTCCGTGGCAACCTTCAGATTTTCCCTGACGTCTTCATAACCCTTGGTATCGAGATCCTGAACGAGCATCCCGCCGCGCACCGACGTGTACTGTGTAAATTCCTGGCTGTCATCCGTCAGTTTAACCTGCAGCAGCCGAATATTCTTTTTCTTTTCCAGAATGGCAAGCGCTTCTTCCGAATAAGAGGGAGCAATGACGATTTCCAGAAAAATGCTGTGCAGTTTCTCGGCCAGCGCCTTGTCGACCGGGCGATTCAGTGCGATAATTCCTCCGAAAATCGAGACGGGATCGGTTTCGTAAGCTCTGTCGTAGGCTTCGTTGACCGTTTCGCCGATGCCAATGCCGCACGGATTCATATGTTTGACCGCGACAGCTGCCGGCTGCCGGAATTCCTTGACAATACCGAGCGCGGCATCCGCATCGCGGATATTGTTGTATGACAGTTCCTTGCCGTGAAGCTGCCCGGCCGCGGCAATGGTCGATTCATTTTCAATCGGTTCACGGTAGAAGGCCGCCCGCTGATGCGGATTTTCGCCGTAACGCAGCGCCTGCTTCTTCTCATAAGTGATTGTCAGTTTTTCCGGGAAAACTTCGCCCGTCTGTTTGGTGAAGTAGTCGGCAATCAGGGCGTCGTAGGCAGCCGTATGCCGGAAAACTTTGGCCGCGAGTTTTTGTTTCAGTTCGAAGGGAACCTCGCCGTTTTCATCCAGACTCTCCGCCACCAGATCATAGTCGGCAGGATCGCAGACGACGGTCACGCTTTCATGGTTTTTCGCCGCTGAGCGGAGCATGCTCGGCCCGCCGATATCGATATTTTCAACGGCCTCACTATAAGCAGCATCGGGCCTGGAAATGGTCTCCTTGAAAGGATAAAGATTAACGATCACAAAATCGATCGGCTGAATGCCGTGCTCGGCGATGGCATCCATATGTGCCTTTTTGCTGCGAACAGCAAGCAGCCCGCCGTGAATAGCCGGATGCAGCGTCTTCACACGCCCGTCGAGGATCTCGGGAAAACCGGTCACGTCGCTGACCGAGGCCACTGGAAGGCCTGCATTTTCAATCGCTTTTTTTGTTCCGCCCGTTGAAATGATTTCAACACCTGCATCCACCAATTTTTTTACAAAATCAATCAGTCCGGTCTTATCTGAAACACTGACTAAAGCACGCTTTGCCACTTTGACTCTTCCCTTCCTCAGTTTCCAAGTATTTTCGCAATTGTTTTCGGATAAAGGACATGTTCTGCCGCATGCACGCGTTCTGTTAAAGAGTCGATCGTGTCTCCGTCTTCAACCGGAACGGCAGCCTGGGCAATGATCGGTCCGGTGTCCATCCCTTCGTCAACATAATGCACCGTCACACCCGTAATCTTGACTCCCTTTCGCAGAGCCTGGCCGATCGCGTCGAGCCCGGTGAAGGACGGGAGCAGCGCGGGATGCAGATTCACGATCCGGTGCGGATAGGCTCCAAGCAATGTCTTGCCGAGGATGCGCATATACCCCGCGAGAAAAATGTACTCAATGCCGCACGCCCGGCAGGCTTCTTTAATTTCTTCCTCAAAGGCGCGCTTGCTCGGATAATCTTTGCGTACAATCACTCGTGTTCTGACATCGGCTTCTCTCGCCAGGTCAATAACATGGGCACCCGGCTGATCGCAGATCATCAGCTCGATAACGGCCGCTATTTCGCCGCGCCGGACAGCCTCGGCGATTGCCTGAAAATTGGTTCCGTGACCCGAGGCAAAAATCGCTATTTTATGCTTCATCCAGATTCACCAGCGCCAATCCCTGTCTTTCGGTCACCTGTCCGATCACATAAGGCGTTTCGCCCAGCTCTCTCAGCCGGTCGACCGCGAAGCCTTCGTCTGCCGGAGCCACCGCCATCACCATGCCGATGCCCATATTAAATGTGCGGTACATGTCCTGTGCCGTCAGTCCGCCCAGCTCTTTCAGCCAGCGGAAAACAGCCGGGACCGGCCAGATGGCCGTGTCGATTTCGGCGCCGAGGCCTTCCGGAAACATCCTCGGCACGTTTTCATAAAAGCCGCCGCCCGTAATATTGGCCAGCCCGCCGATCGTGATTTCCTGCAGCAGGCTGAGAATCGGCTTGACATAAATCCGTGTCGGCCTGAGCAGTTCATCGGCGATCGTCCGGCGCGGATCGGGTCTATACGCATCGCTGAATTTCAGGGACGCATCGGCGATGACTCTCCGGACAAGAGAAAAGCCGTTGCTGTGAAGACCGTTTGATGCGAGGCCGATCAGCCGGTCTCCGGGTCTGATGTTTTCCCCGGTGATCCGTTTCGCTTTTTCAACCACGCCGACAGCAAAACCGGCAATGTCGTAATCGTCTCCCCGATACATGCCCGGCATCTCCGCCGTTTCGCCGCCGATCAGGGCACAGCCGGCCGCTTCGCAGCCATCGGCGATCCCTTTAACGATCGCTTCGGCTTTTGCGGGCTCCAGCGATCCGCAGGCCAGATAATCGAGGAAGTAGAGCGGTTCGGCACCCTGTGTGATGATATCATTGACACACATCGCCACCGCATCCGTACCCACCGTATCATGACGGCCGGTGGCGGAAGCAACCATCAGTTTTGTTCCGACACCGTCTGTTCCGGATACAAGCACCGGTTCCTTAAGATTCATCTTCGACAGATCGATCGCGCCGCCGAAACCGCCCAGAGCGCCGACCACTTCGGGACGAAACGTCCGCTGCACATGTTTCCTGATCCGGTCCACCGTTTCATAGCCGGCCTCAATGTTCACACCGGCATTTTTATACGCATCGGCCATTTTTTTATCTTCCTTCCTTCAGACAAGCATTTCTTTTTCATGCGGCAGAACGGTGCCCGGATAAATTTCAGTCGGATATTTTCCGGTAAAGCAGGCCAGGCACTGGCCGCAGTTTTTCAGTGCAGGATCGCGGCCGATCGCCTTCATCAGGCCGTCGACGCTCAGAAAAATGAGCGAATCGGCACCGATTTCTTCCCGGATTTCTTCCACTGAGTGTGTGGCGGCGATCAGTTCGGATGAGGTCGATGTATCGATCCCGTAAAAACAGGGATGGGTAATCGGCGGTGAGCTGATCCGCACGTGAACTTCCGTCGCGCCGGCGTCCCGCAGCATACCGACGATCCGCCTGCTGGTCGTGCCGCGGACAATCGAATCATCGACCATCACGACACGCTTGCCTTCAATAATCGCACGTACGGGAGAAAGTTTCATTTTAACGCCTTGTTCGCGTAGTTCCTGTGAAGGCTGAATAAACGTCCGGCCGACATAGCGGTTCTTGATCATGCCGAGTTCATAAGGAATTCCCGTTGCTTCCGCATAACCGATTGCCGCCGAAATGCTTGAATCGGGGACCCCGGTGACCACATCGGCCTCAACCGGAGCTTCCTGCGCCAGCAGCCGGCCGAGATTTTTACGGGCGGCATGGACGTTGATTCCCTGAATGTTGCTGTCCGGCCTTGAAAAATAGATATATTCCATGCTGCAGATCGCCGGAGTCGAGTGATTCGTATAGAATTCCGAATGCAGGCCGTCACCGTCGATTATCAAAATTTCTCCGGGATGAATGTCGCGTACAAAGGTCGCTCCGATCAGATCGAATGCACAGGTTTCTGAGGCAACGACCCAGGCCTCGCCAAGCCGTCCGAGAGAGAGCGGCCGCAGGCCATTCGGATCAAGCGCCGCGATCAGCTGATGTTCGGTTAGCATGGTCAGCGCATAGGCTCCCTTTATAACGGAAAGCGCATGCTTGACACTTTCAATGAAATTATCGGAAAAGTCCCTTTTGATCAAATGAGCGATCACTTCCGTATCGGACGTCGTCTGAAAAATGCTCCCGCGCTCCTCCAGCTCGCCTTTCAGCTTATGGGCATTAACAAGGTTGCCGTTATGGGCAATCGACAGCGTATCCTTCTGGGAGCGGAACACAAGCGGCTGGACGTTGGCATAGCTGTTTCCGCCCTGAGTCGAGTAGCGGACGTGGCCGATTGCCGCATGCCCTTTGTTTAATTGTTCAAGTTTTTCATGATCAAAAACATCGTTCACAAGTCCGAGCCCTTTATGATCGTAGATGCGCTTTCCGTCTGATACGGCGATACCCGCCCCCTCCTGGCCGCGGTGCTGCATGCTGTGAAGTCCGTAATAAGTCAGTCTCGCCGCATTGACATGTCCCCAGATTCCGAATACTGCACATTCTTCGTTTAATTCTCTGCCGACATCATGCATGACAGGACTCCTCTCCATTCTTTTTCAAGTTCGGGCCGGTTCAAAGAGACCTTTTCAGATGCAAAGCTAATATGGATCTGTTCATCGCGGGTAACCTTCCCGGCAAACGCGGCGTCATCCACTGCGGCTTCAAAGGCCTTCATGGACGTCTCAGGGACAGACACAACAAAGCGGGACTGCGTTTCAGAGAAAAGCTCCGCAGCCGGGTCAGTGTCAAAATGCAGGTCCACGCCGAACGGTGTCCCGAAAGCGGATTCGGCAACCGCCGCTGCCAGGCCGCCTTCGGAAATATCATGGGCGGAAGATAGATAGCCCGCTTTGATCGCTTTCAGGAGCTGGGACTGCCGCTTCTTTTCAAGGGACAGATCAAGCATCGGCGCCCTGCCGCTTGCTTTGCCCTCGATCAGCATCTGCAGCGCGCCGGCGCCGAATTCAGGCGCCGCCGTACCGATGACATAAACTGCATCGCCTTCGTGTTTAAAAGAAGCAGTCATGACGCGGGCCAGATCCTCAACAAGGCCGACCATACCGACCACCGGTGTCGGATCAATCGCTTCACGGTCCGTCTCGTTATAGAGAGAAACATTGCCGCTGATGACCGGAGTCTCCAGCGCTGCGCACGCTTCCGCCATGCCCTTGACCGACTCCTCCATTTCCCAGAACACTTCCGGCTTTTCGGGACTGCCGAAGTTCAGGCAGTCGGTGATGCCGAGCGGAAGAGCGCCCGAACAGACAATATTGCGCGCCGCTTCGGCAACGGCGATCTTCCCGCCTTCCCTTGGATCCAGCGCCAGATACTTTGCGTTGCAGTCCGTCGTCATCGCAAGCCCTTTTTTCGTACCTCTGATGCGGATAACAGCGGCATCGGAACCGGGGGCAACGACCGTATTCGTCTGCACCATATAGTCGTACTGGCGGGTGACCCATTCCTTCGAAGCCAGCGTCGGCTGTGCAAGCAGCTTTTTAATCGTTACGGCAAAGTCCTGGATCTCGGGTACCCAGTTCGGTACCGATTGATTGGCTGTATATTCAGCCGGCACCGCAGACGGCATGTGGCGCACCGGAGCGGAGGCAAGTGCGTCCGACGGCACCTCGGCAACGATTCTGCCCTTATGTTCGAGACGAAGCACTTCTTTTTCAATGACTTCCCCGACGGCAACCGCATGAAGGCCCCAGCGTTCGAAAATCTTTTGGATTTCTGTCTCGCTGCCTCTTTTGATAACGATCAGCATCCGTTCCTGAGACTCGGACAGCATCATTTCATAGGGGGTCATGTCCGTTTCGCGCTGCGGGATCAGATCGAGATTCATATGGATGCCGACTCCCGCTTTCGCAGCCATTTCGCTGGCGGAGGAAACGAGCCCCGCCGCGCCCATGTCCTGAATGCCGACGAGCGCTTCATGCCTGGTCAGTTCGAGGCACGCTTCAACCAGCAGTTTTTCCATGAACGGATCGCCGACCTGAACCGCCGAGCGTTTCTCATCCGATTTTTCCGTAATCTCTTCGGAAGCGAATGTCGCGCCGTTGATTCCGTCGCGGCCCGTGCTCGCGCCGACGTACATCACCGTATTGCCGATTCCGCGCGCCTGGCCGACCTGGATATCCTCATGATTCATGATCCCGACGCACATCGCATTGACGAGCGGGTTGCCATTGTAACAATTGTCAAACTGCAGTTCACCGCCGACCGTCGGAATGCCGATGCAGTTGCCGTAGCCGGCGATCCCGCTGACGACCTCTTCAAACAGATAGCGGACGTGCGGATCGCTCAGATCGCCGAAGCGGAGCGAATCGAGCAGGGCAACCGGACGAGCGCCCATGGAGAACACATCGCGGATGATTCCGCCGACTCCGGTAGCCGCACCCTGATAAGGCTCAATCGCCGACGGATGGTTATGGCTTTCAATCTTGAACACGACAGCCTGGCTGTCGCCGATATCAATGATTCCCGCGCCTTCACCCGGCCCCTGAAGTACGCGGCTTCCGCTCGTCGGAAAAAGTTTGAGCAGCGGTTTTGATGTTTTATAGCTGCAATGCTCGGACCACATGACGGAGAAAAGGCCGGTTTCCGTATAGTTCGGTTTTCGGCCGAGAAGTCGCGCAACTTCCCGGTATTCGTCCTCTGTCAATCCCATTGTTCTGTAGATTTTCTCCCGTTCAATCTGTTCCGGTGACGGTTCAAGATGTGTAAGCGGCATGTGCGGATTCCCTCCAGTAGTTCAAGATTGACTGAAAAAGCCGAAGCCCGTCGTCGCTGCCGAGCAGAACGTCCGCCGCCCGCTCGGGATGGGGCATCATGCCGAGCACGTTGCCGTTCCGGTTGACGATACCGGCAATAGCCGCCCGCGAACCGTTCGGATTTTCGCCCGCATAGGTGAAAACGATCCGCTGTTGATCCCTCAGTTCCCGAAGCGTTTCGTCATCACAATAATAGTTGCCTTCACCGTGCGCGATCGGAATGCGGATGATTTCGCCTTCCTTATATAATGAAGTAAAAAGCGTACGGTTATTTTCCACCCTAAGATTCACTGTCTCGCAGATGAACTTAAGATGCTTGTTTTTCAGCATCGCGCCCGGCAGCAGGCCGGCCTCAAGCAGAATCTGGAAACCGTTGCACACGCCGAGCACCGGCTTGCCCTCCCCGGCTGCCCTGACGACAGCAGGCATGATACCGGCAAAGCGGGCAATCGCGCCGGAACGGAGGTAATCTCCGTACGAAAAGCCCCCTGGAATCATCACCGCATCGAAGCCGTCAAGCGAGGTTTCCGCGTGCCAGACGTATTCCGCCTCCTCGCCGAGGCCGTCCTTGATCGCGTAGTACATGTCCTGATCACAGTTCGATCCGGGGAAAACAATGACCGCGGTTTTCACAGGTGTTCCTCCTCCTCAATTTCATAACGATAATTTTCAATCACTGTGTTGGCCAGCAGCCTGCTGCAGATCGCATCGACCTGTTCCGCCGGATCCGCCGCGTCTTCTATTTCAAGTTCGATATATTTGCCGATCCGGACGTCCTTCACATTGCGATAGTCCATATTATGGAGCGACTGCATCACGGCCTGGCCCTGAGGATCCAGCACGCTCTCTTTCAGGGTAATAAACACCTTCACCTTTTTCATTGCACGGCCTCCAGGCGGCTCAGCAGTTTTTCATAGGTTTCGGGCAGATCGGCAATGTTGCGGCGGAAAACGTCCTTGTCGAGTTTTTCATGAGTTTCCTTGTCCCAGAGGCGGCACGTATCCGGCGAAATCTCATCGGCAAGAACAATCCCGCCGTCTGTCTTCAGTTTGCCGAATTCCAGCTTAAAATCGACCAGCAGAATACCCGCTTCGGCAAAGAGAGCCTGCAGCACTTTGTTGACGTTGAGCGCCTGGCGGCGAATTTCCGTCAATTCCGCCTCCGTTGCAATTTTCACGGCCAGCGCGTGGTCGTCGTTGATCATCGGATCGCCCAGCTCATCGCTCTTGTAGTAAAATTCAATAATCGTCCGTCCGAGATCCGTTCCTTCATCAAGGCCGAGACGTTTTGCCAGGCTGCCGGCAACGATATTGCGGATAACCACTTCGATCGGAATAATATCGACCGCTTTGACGAGCTGCTCGGTCTCGGAAATTTTTTCAATAAAATGGGTCGGGAGATTGTGTGCCTGCAGCACATGAAAAATTCGCGTGCAGATCGCGTTGTTTAGCCGCCCCTTGCCGGGAAAAACGGCTTTCTTCTTGCCGTTGAACGCAGTCGCATCATTTTTGTACTCAACGCGCAGAACATTCGGATCGTCTGTCGTGAACATTTTCTTTGCCTTGCCTTCATACAGTAACTGGCTCATCATTTTTCCCCTTTGTCTGATCAGATTTTTAGCGGCTCGCCGAACCTGTCTTTTATGTCAATAAACGCCCGTTTCAGTCATTCAAACCGAGACGTTCAAAAATGAGATTAACGTTTTTCAGATGATATGTTTCATCGAAGCAGGCGTCAATTTCATCCTGGGACAGCTTATCCGTAATGCGCCCATCCTGCTCGATCAGCTTTTTGAAAGGTGTTTCGGTTTCCCATGACTTCATGGCGTTCGGCTGAACAATATCATACGCCTGCTCCCGGCTCATGCCCTTTTCAATCAGTGCCAGCAGCACATGCTGAGAAAACGGGAGGCCGAATGTCCGTTTCATGTTGCGGCGCATATTTTCCGGGAAGACGGTCAGATTCTCAAGAATGCCGGAGAAGCGGTGCAGCATATAATCGAGAGCGATTGTCGCATCGGGAAGAATGATCCGTTCCGCCGACGAATGCGAGATATCGCGTTCATGCCAGAGCGGTATATTTTCATAGGCTGTCATCATATAGCCGCGGATGACACGCGCCATGCCGCACATGTTCTCGGAACCGATCGGATTGCGCTTATGGGGCATCGATGACGAACCTTTCTGGCCTTTTGCAAAACCTTCCTCGACCTCGCGGATTTCCGAACGCTGGAGGCCGCGGATCTCGACGGCAAACTTTTCAATCGATGTCGCGATCAGAGCCAGCGTCGCCATATAATGTGCATGCCGGTCCCGCTGCAGCACCTGGGTCGAAATCGGCGAAGCCTTTAATCCGAGATGCTCGCAGACGTATTTTTCGACAGACGGATCAATATTCGCATAGGTGCCGACCGCTCCCGAAAGCTTGCCGACGCGGATGTCGTCGGCGGCTTCCCTGAACCGAGCAAGATTGCGTTTCATCTCTTCGTACCAGAGGGCCATAACCAGGCCGAATGTCGTCGGTTCGGCATGGACGCCGTGGGTCCGGCCCATCATCACGGTGTTTTTGTACTTTTTCGCTTTTTCGCGGATGACAGCGATAAAATGTTCAATATCCCTCAGTAAAAGAGCATTGCACTGCCGAAGCAGATAGGACTGTGCCGTGTCGACGACATCCGTTGACGTCAGCCCATAGTGCACCCACTTCTTTTCATCGCCGAGCGACTCCGAAACCGTGCGAGTAAAGGCAACCACATCGTGGCGCGTCATCTGTTCAATTTCATGGATGCGTTCCACCGTAAAGGTTGCGTTTCTCCTCAGTTTCTTAACGTCCTCCTTCGGAATTTCCCCCAGTTCAGACCAGCCTTCGCAAGCAAGAAGCTCGACTTCAAGCCAGGCCCTGTATTTGTTCTCTTCCGTCCAGATAGCGCCCATCTCCGGACGCGTGTAACGATCAATCATGAATTTAAACCCGCTTCCTGTTCAATTTTCCATATCCCTAATCTCTCTGCTTTATCTACGGCTTCCTGTACGGAGTCGCCCAGGATCGTCAGATGCCCCATTTTCCGGCCTTCTCTCGCCTCACTCTTGCCGTACAGATGCAAATGCGCATCCGATAAAAGTGAAAGGTTGTCCAGTACCGGCTGCAGATGCTCGCCGAGTATATTAACCATGATCACCGGTTTCAGAAGATCCGGACGGCCGAGCGGCAGGCCGCAGATCGCCCGAATATGCTGCTCGAACTGCGACGTCTCGCAGGCATTGATTGAAAAATGGCCGGAATTGTGCGGACGCGGCGCGGTTTCATTGACATAGACCGTGCCGTCTTTGCCGACAAACATTTCAACGGCAAGCGTGCCGACGAGATGGAGCGTCTCCGCAAGACGCAGCGCATAGCCGGCGGCTTCTTCGCGGAGTGCACCCGGTATTCTCGCCGGCACAATCGTGTGATGCAGAATATGATGGCGGTGTATATTTTCAGCAACGGGAAAAACCGATGTTTCCCCCGCCGTGCTGCGCACGACGATTACGGAAATTTCTTTTTCAAAAGGCAGCCATTTCTCAAGTTCGAACGGCACGCGGCCGATGTGTGGAAGCGCTTCCTTCAGATCGTCCTCCGACTGCAGCGTATACTGCCCCTTTCCGTCATAGCCGCCTTCTGTAGTCTTCAGTACGGAAGGAAAGCCGATTTCGGCAATCGCCGATCTCAATTCGCTTTCATTCCTGACGGGACAATAAGGAACCAGCGGAAGACCGGCCGCTTCGATCGCCGCCTTTTCATTAAGCCTGTCTTTCGTGATCTCAAGCAAATGCCAGCCCTGCGGGAGATAGCTGTGCTCCTGCAGATAATCGGCTGTCCCGACAGCGACGTTTTCAAACTCATAGGTCACAACATCCGCACATTCCGCCATTTTTCTTGCGGCTTCCGGATCATCGTATGGCGCCGTAATCGCTGTATCGGCTGCCTGAGCGCACGGACAGTCCTCCGTTGGATCGAGCACAGCAATGCGGTAGCCCATCTGTTTGGCAGCAATCGCCATCATCCGCCCGAGCTGGCCGCCGCCGAGAATGCCGATGGTCTGTCCCGGCAAAATGATCTTCCGCTTCAACTTAGATCACTTTCCTTTACTTTCTGTTCCAGCGATTGACGGTAACCGTCCAGCCGTTCTTTCAGCGATTCGTCGAACGCCGACAGAAAGCGGGTGGCCAGAAGCCCGGCGTTTGTCGCTCCGCTTGCGCCGATCGCCACTGTAGCAACGGGGATTCCTGCGGGCATCTGTACAATGGACAGCAGCGAATCGATGCCGTGCAGCGCTCTCGACTGCACCGGAACGCCGATCACGGGCAGGGTGGTCTTCGCCGCAACCATTCCCGGCAGGTGCGCCGCGCCGCCCGCGCCGGCGATAATCACTTTCAGGCCGCGCTCCCTTGCCGTCTCCGCATAGTGAAACATCAGATCCGGCGTACGGTGAGCCGAAATCACTTTTTTCTCATACGGGATCTCCATGTTCTCCAGAACATCACACGCATTTTTCATCGTTTCCCAGTCCGAGCTGCTTCCCATGATCACACCGACTGTTGCTTTACTCACAATGCTGCCTCCCCAAAACAATTTGTTAAAAGGGCAGAGATTTCCTTTGAACATATGGCATTAGAAAACCTGACTCCGCCAACCCTTTGGCACAGGCGAAGCCTTCGCTGTGCCGGCCGGGGGCAGCCTCATGCCGAAACAGGCCGCTGAACGCGGCGCGCACAGGACATTCGGCTGCTGCACGATTCTTCTAAAAATTTGTACGTGCTATAGAATAAAAAAAGCCCAGAACAGCCGCCTCTCCAAAAAAAAGAGAAAACAAACCGCCTGGTCTCCTAACCGCAGATCAGCGGTTCAAGCGACAGAACGTTATGATTTCCCTTCATAGTCCGGCAATTTCCGGTCGCCGGGTAGAAACAGATGGGCCATATTCCCAAAAATATATGAGGGTTTACATTCTTCTTTTTTGACACTCTCATCATATCAGCATCGTTCGGATTGTGTCAACCTAATAATCGAACATTGTAAGAACAGCGAGACGGTATTGTTCGCCTTTTGTCTCCTAAATTCCGGAAAAAAGGGCAAATGTCCGTTATTCTTTGCCGGATGAGCGGGACGATACACCTTAGGATTCAGTGAATATAAAACGCCAAAGCCACAAATCCGAAGGTAATCAGTATCGATCCGGAGATATTGGTAATAACCTGTACGAGAAAGCTCGGCGTGTACTTCAACATCTTTCCTTCTATGGTCATCGCGATACTTGCCGAGTTGTCCTTTCCCTTTTCGTGCTCGGCATGGATCAGTAATTTTTTTCCTGCCGTTTTTATTTTTCGTGTCAGAATATAACCGGCAAACATCAGAGCGATGCCGGCGAGCCAGAACAGGATAGCCAGAATTAAAGAAACCATCGGTACTCACGTCCTTTTGGATTGATTATCCTTTATCATGGCTCAGCTTGTTCCCCGCTATGCGGCACGCCTCGCTTCAGATCAGAAAACTTCAGCCGCGGCAGCCGGGGAGTCCTTATGCCCAGATTGCAGTACCTGATCGCCGGCTGATACAATAAAAGCGATACCTGCGGCATAAAAAAATTCCTCTTCGAAGTGCACAATCCCGGACTGCCGGACTTTGATGTTCGACTTAGGATAGTACAAAAGGAAAAGGAATTTTTTCAATCTGTTCCGGACTTAACCAAAAATCACTGCAAAGAAAATAATGAAGACGAAAAACAGGCCATACACAATCGGATGAATTTCTTTTGCCCGTCCGGAAGCAATCATGGTGATCGGATACGCGATAAATCCGAGAGCGATGCCGTCGGAAATGCTGTAGGTCAGCGGCATGCCAAGCACGGTCAAAAAGGCTGGAACGGCAATTTCGAATTTATCCCATTCAATTTTTTTCAGAGCGCTAGCCATCAGCACACCAACGATGATCAGGGCAGGCGCGGTAACCTGCGAAGTCACAACGGCCAGCAGCGGCGAGAACAGAAGGCCGAACAGGAACAGGATGCCGGTAACCACGGCTGTCAATCCGGAACGGCCGCCTACCGCAATACCTGTAGAGGATTCGATATATGCCGATGTCGGTGAAGTACCGAGCACCGAGCCGACAAGCATGGATGACGAATCGGCCAGCAGTGCCTGGCCGACACGGGGCATCTTGTTGTCTTTGATGAATCCCGCCTGTTCGGCAAGGCCGATCAAGGTGCCGGCGGTATCAAAGAATGTGACAAGCAGGAAGGTCAGGACTACGACGGCAAGCTGCACCGTATTAATGTCGGCGACATGGGTAATCGCCACGCCGAACGTCGGTGCCAGGCTGGGTGCCGTCGAAATAATCTGGGTCGGCAGCGGAATCAGGCCGAAAATCATGCCGGCAATCGCGGTCAGCGCCATGCCGATGAAAATGGAGCCTGGAATCTTCCGGCACATCAGAATGATTGTGACAATCAGGCCGAAAATGGTCAGCCAGGTCGTTCCCTTCGTCAGCATCGCGAAAGAAACGATCGTACTCTTACTGGGGACGATCAGGCCGCCCTCGCTCAGCCCGATAAAAGCGATAAACATCCCGATGCCGGCAGCCATCGCCAGTTTCATGCTTTGCGGAATGGCATTAATGATCAGTTCGCGAATTTTAAATATTGTAATAATGAAGAAAATAACCGCGGCAATAAAAACCCCTGCAAGGGCCGTCTGCCACGGAACCTTCATGCCAATGACAACGGAATAAGCAAAAAAAGCATTGACACCCAGGCCGGGCGCGATGGAAATCGGATATTTGGCAACAATTCCCATAATCAGACAGCCAAGCGCGCTGGACAGGGCGGTCGCCGTGAAGACCGCACCCTTGTCCATGCCAGAAGCGCCAAGCACGCTGGGGTTGACAAACAATATGTACCCCATTGAAATAAACGTTGTCAGACCGGCCAGCACCTCGCGGCCGAGCGTTGTTTTCAATTCAGAGAACTGAAAATAACGTGATAACCAATTGCTGTTCACAATAATCCCCCTTTTTAAATCGTCCCCATTTCCATTCATTGTCCATTTTCCCCCGGAGATACGGATGGATTCCTCCGGCTCTTCAGCACGAAATAGAGCATAAAAACAAAAAAAGCTTCAAAACACATTGAAGCATCCTATAAAGAATAAATGAACCGCCGCAGGAACCGAAAAAAATTTTAACGAATGCTCATAAAGATGGACGACTTTTTTTGCACATTCATTATAACAACGAGGCCGAGTAGAGTCAAACAAATTACGAACGTTTTTGTATATGAATTATAAATTGTTCGTGAATTCAGGATGATATCAAACCTGTGGGTAAAGCTTATCAAAATGTACAGCCGATGCATGATTCTTTCGTGCATTAAAGCAGCATCCTGCTCACGCTTTAAATGAGAATCGTTTACACTGCAGATAAAATCATGTACGATGGATTTGTGAACCGATTCACAGATCATGGCAGATCTTAACCGTATTCTCCTGTACGGCTGAAATCCGGATTTGTACTGAATTCAAAGGGAGGATCAAAATAATGAAATTTTTTATGTTCCACGTTATTAAAGAGGAAGAAGAAGCGGTCAAACGCTGGTCGGATCGTCATCATATCGACATCGGCATCTCCCGGGACGTCCTTTCAATCCGGACGGTTGATCAGGTCAAAGGCTGCGACGGCCTTTGTATACAGCAGACCGTGCCCGTCGGCGGTCCGGCCGTTTATCAAAAATTAAAACAATACGGAATCCGGCAGATTGCCACGCGCTCTGCCGGATACGATATGATCGACTTAAGAGAAGCAGATCGGAACGGTCTGACTGTCACGAATGTTCCGGCTTACTCTCCTTATGCAGTGGCCGAACTGGCCGTTACCCAGGCCCTGAGTCTTGTCCGCCGCATTCCCCAATTCGATGAACGGATCGCCCGCCACGATTTTCGCTGGAACGGCCTGATCTCACGGGAAATACGGTCCATGACCGTCGGCATCATCGGCACCGGACATATCGGTGCGATCGCCGCCCGGCTGTTTAAGGGGCTGGGGGCCCATGTCATCGCATTTGATCAGTATCCAAACGAAAAATTAGCAGACATCCTCGACTACCGTTCTTCCATGGAAGACGTCCTTCGCGAGTCGGACATTGTTTCGCTGCATACGCCGCTATTCGACTCCACGGCACACATGATCAATAAAAATACACTGAAATTAATGAAGAGCAGCGCATTCCTGATTAATATGGCACGCGGCGGCCTCGTCAACACCGACGATCTGATAGAGGCACTTGAAAACCGGGAGATCGCGGGCGCCGCATTGGACACCTTTGAAGATGAACGTTTCATTAATCAGGATCTGAGCCACGAAACAATCGACAATCCGCAGCTGTTGAAACTGATCCATCTGGATCAGGTGATCCTGACCCCCCATGTCGGGTTTTTCACAACAACAGCCGTTCAAAACATGGTCGAAGGCGGCCTGAACAGCGTTCTCGATATTTTAACGACAGGAACAAGCAAAAATCAAGTGCAGCCGCCGTCCAAAGAAAAATGAACAAATAAGACCAGTTAGTGAAAAACCGGGCACATGGTTGCCCGGTTTTTTTACTTGAGGCTTCTTGATTTATTGAAGATACAACCTGCTTCCCCGGCTCGGGACAGTCCTGATGACCTTATCCACCGGATTTCGGGAGAGCTATCGGCCGATTCAGGCGCTCTACCAGCCGAATTAGGGGTTCTATCGGCCAAATCAGGCGCTCTACCAGCCAATCAGGTGCTCTATCGGCCGATTCGGGCGCTCTACCAGCCGAATCCGTGGGACTATCAGCCGATTCGGGCGCTCTATCGGCCAAATCAGGCGCTCTATCAGCCGAATTAGGGGTTCTATCGGCCAAATCAGGCGCTCTACCAGCCAAATCAGGTGCTCTACCAGCCAAATCAGGTGCTCTATCGGCCGATTCGGGCGCTCTACCAGCCAAATCCGTGGGACTATCAGCCGATTCGGGCGCTCTATCGGCCAAATCAGGCGCTCTACCAGCCGAATTAGGGGCTCTATCGGCCGATTTTGGAAGCCATCCGGCCCTCACTCCGGCCGGGTAGCTCCGTTCTTCGTTTAGTCGAACAAACGACCGCCCTCTCCGTTCCCCGGAAGTTGAGCTTTAACCTTCCTGATAATATTTTCCACAGTTAACCCGTATTCTTGAAAGAGCTCTTCCGGGCTGCCGGTCTGACCGAATCTATCTGCAATGGCGACTTTTGCGACAGCCGCCGGATCATGTTCGGCAACAATTTCGGCAACAGCGGAAAATAGGCCGCCGAACATCGTATGCTCTTCCGCTGTCACTATTTTCCCGGTTTTCTTTGCGTAATGGAGAATCAATTCTTTATCAATCGGCTTGATCGTTGCAAAATTAAGAACGGCTGCGTGAATTCCATCGCGTCTCAGTCTTTCGGATGCCTCCAATGCGCGGGGAACCATGGCCCCCGTGGCCATGATGGCCGCATCCTCACCGTCTGCCAGTACTTCTCCCTTGCCGATATGAAAGGTGTAATCGGCTGAATGGATGATCGGCAGTTCCAGTCTGCTCAGGCGAAGATAGACAGGCCCGTCATACGCATATGCGGCTTCGACCGCCTGCTCCACTTCAACGGCATCGCACGGAACAATAACAGTCATATTCGGCACACTCCGCATTAAAGAAATGTCTTCAATCGCTTCATGGCTGCCTCCGTCTTTCCCGGCAGATAATCCGGCATGAGTCGCAGCAATTTTAACATTCAATCGGGGATAGGCAATGGAATTTCGAATTTGTTCAAAAGCCCGTTCTGTAGCGAACAATGCAAAAGTCGAGGCGAAAGGGACAAATTTGCAGGCGGCAAGGCCGGCAGCGGCCCCCATCATGTTTTGCTCAGCAATGCCCATGTTAAAAAAACGTTCCGGAAATGCCGTTCCAAATTTACAGGTTTTTGTCGACTCTGAGAGATCGGCATCGAGCACAACGACGTCCGGATGCTTTTTACCAAGTTCGAGCAATGCTTCTCCATAGGCATCTCTCAAGGCGACTCTTTCTGACTGTACTCCGGTCATACGGATGCCTCCAATTCTCTTAGTGCATTTTTGTATTCTTCTTCATTAGGCGCCTTGCCGTGCCAGGCCGCCTTATTTTCCATGAAGGAAACCCCCTTGCCTTTAACGGTATTGGCAACAATGGCCGTCGGCTGCTCTTTTATCATTTTTGCATTTTGAACAGCATCCTCAATCTGCTGAAAATCATGACCGTCAATTTCAATCACGTGCCAATTAAACGCCCTCAGTTTATCGGTTATCGGTTCGGTATTCATGACTTGACCGGTTGTTCCGTCAAGCTGAATCCCATTGTGATCAAGAAAAAGAATCAAATGATCTAATTTATATTTGGCGGCGCTCATTAACGTTTCCCAGATTTCGCCCTCTTCCATCTCACCGTCCCCGGCAAGTACATAGACATAATAATCTTTATGATTCAATTTCCCGGCCATGGCCATTCCGGCCGCAGCCGCAAATCCCTGTCCTAAAGAACCCGTCGACATATCAACGCCCGGTGCTTTTTTCATATCCGGATGTCCCTGAAGTTTTGAGCCGAATTTTCTGAGCGTCTCTAGCTCCCCGCGCGGGAAAAACCCTTTTTCGGCAAGAGCACTGTATAGAACAGGCGCTGCATGCCCCTTGCTCAATACAAATCTGTCTCTGTCCTCCCATTCAGGATCGTCTGCTTTAATATTCATCTCTTTAAAATAGAGATAGGAAACAATCTCCGCCGAAGAAAAGGAGCCGCCGATATGCCCGGATTTCACATGATACACTGCATTAAGAACATCTATTCTCAGCCGGTTTGCCGTATGCTGAAGCGTTGATAAATCCAAGCTGATCACCTCCTATTATTTTGCTGTATTTTCAATATTTTCTGCTGCATGCTCTTTAAGGGTTCGACGTCTAAGCAGCAGACTGATGACCGCAAGAACCGCGATTAAAGCAAGCAGACCCCACAGTGGATTCGTCGTTGCCAATTTTGTCCATTTTGCAAAGGCCAATCCGGCAGTTGCATAGAACGGGTCGCCGAAAGTACTCCCTGTTTTTGCCAATGCCCCTGTGCTTGGAATCAGGAAACCGGTCCCGATGGCTAATGCGATACCAACGATAAACGGCCCGACGATTGCCCCCTTCCAGCCGCCGGTGCTGTTTCCGAAAATCCCTGCCGTGCCGCCGGCAAAGAATGCTGGTACAATACCCGGCAAAATGATATAGAGAGAATGAAAGCCCATTTGCGAGAACATTCCGATAATCATTCCGATAAACATCGAGATAAAACCCAGAAGCAGCGCGGTCGGTGCATAAGGAAACATGACCGGGCAGTCCAGTGCGGGAACAGCCCCGGGAACTACCTTTCCGGATATGCCGGAAAATGCCGGAATAATCTCGGACAGCATCATCCGAACGCCGGCCAGAATGACGGTTACTCCTGCAGCGAAGGTCAAGCCCTGCAGAACGGCAAACATGATCGGATCCGTGCTTCCGCTGATGTTTTTGGCAACATAGCCGTATCCGGCAATCAGCACGCAGATCAGGTAGATCGGGACCATTGTAACAGCCATACTTGTCGTCGAATCGCTGAAAAAGCTTAACCATTTAGGCAGTTTAAATTTTTCAGCGCTTTTTTCCGGGTTGCCGACGTATTTTCCGATCCATGCCGAAAACCAGTAGCCGATGTCCCCGGTATGCCCGACGGTGAACTTTTCTCCATTCGTAATCTTCTTCGAATAAGGGTACAAAAGAGTCGGCATAAAGGTAAAATAGAGACCCATGACGACGGCCCCCGCAATGAAAAGGACAAATCCGTTCAGGCCGGCGACGGATTGAAGAATGACGGTAACAAATAAGGAAACGTAAAGCATGATGTGGCCCGTCAGATAAATAAACTTAAATTTGGTAAACCGGGCAAGCAAAATATTAATCGCAAACCCGCCGACCATGATCAGCGCGCCCATAGAGCCGAAATTCTTGAGAGCGTAGGGAAGCACTGCTTCATTCGTCGGCATAATTCCCTGAACGTTCAGCCCGTGATTAATAATCGTGCCAAACGGCGTCAATGAACCGGAGAGAATGCCCGCCCCTCCTGAAATGATCAGCACACCGATAATGGTTTTCAGTGTACCTGTTATTATTTTGGTCGGATGCTTTTTTAACAGGATCAGCCCAGTCATTGCGACAACGCCCAGGAGAATTGCCGGAACGGAAAGAATTTGGAAAACAATGAATTTTAAGACGATCATAGCTGATCACTCCCTATTATTTTCATTTCAAATAGTTTCTTTTTCAGCTTTTCTTCTATCTCATCCTTTTTGAAAAAATTCTTAATAATGATTATTTTCGACGGATCCACGTGAGACAGCGATTCCCGTAATTCATCGACAGTGATGATGAAATCAAAATTTTCGCCGACAATGGAAGCTACTCCGGCCGTTTCCACATCATAATCAACGCCTAAAGTATCCAGAATATTTTGTACGTGAATTTTAGCGATCATGCTGCTTCCGAGTCCCTGCGGGCAAACCGTATAGATTTTCAGCATCACAATCAACCTCCCTTGAGATAAATAAAAAGCTAAATAATGTTTGAACTATTTTGAATAATATTGACAACCTCTTCCGGAGTAGCAGCACTTTTGATTTTTTGTACGTTTTCTTCGTCTCCGAATAAATTGACCAGCTCCGATAAAGCTTTAATATGGCTTGTATGATCCGCCGAACAGATACACACAACAATGACAACAGGATCGTTTTCTTTATTCCCAAAAGGAACCGGATGGGAAAGGGTCATTAAACTAAATCCTGTTTTTTTGGCCCCCGCTTCAGGTCTTGCATGCGGCATGGCGATACCGGGGGCGACAACGATATAGGGCCCGATTGTTTTCACCGATTGAACCATGGCATCGACGTAACTTTCATCTGCAATATCCGAACGAACCAGCAATCGCCCGCATTGCCGAATAGCATCCTCCCAGTCCGATACGCGGACCTGTGTTTGAATAACATCCTTTGTCAGAATTTCTTTCAACATGAGGACCTTTCCCTCCTTTTCATGAGGTTGATCAAGAACTTCTTTCAGTTCCCGCCGCAATTTATTCTCATCGATAATTCTGCAGTTCTGTGTAACCACATCCATAATTTTCAAATATATTTGCTTATCTTCCCGTATTCTTTTCGGCTTCAGAAAAGGCCGAAGCTTATGAATATCCTTCTCTTTAAGAAGCGGGTTGACAATAATCGTTTCCACACCTAGGTGCGACGCGGGAATGGTCGAGACGACAAGATCAACGGGATGCCGGCTCAGAAAATCATTGGCCCGATGTATGCCGATACAGGCAACGATATGGACATTAAAAATCATTTGAAGCCGCGTCGAGAGAATCTGTGAGGATCCGATCCCTGTACTGCAAATAACCAGGACATTGGCAGTCTTCTGAATGATTGCCTGTTTTTTCCGTTCCAGGGCCGCAGCAATATGAAGCACAAAATAACCCGCCTCATCGTGCGTCACTTTACCGCCGGTGAACTTCTCAACAGGTGCCAGCGCAGCCTGCATTTTAGTGAGAAGTTCCTGATAGTTTTCCCGTATTTCTTTCATGAGCGGATTCCGCAATTGTGTATCATGCTGCAATCGATAAAGCACCGGACCTATATGGTCAATTAATCCCTGGTATAAAATCCTGTCTCCGGACAAATCGTTGCCAAGCAGGCGGCTCATCGACCCAATGATCGATTGTGTCAAAATTTCGTATTTAGGATTTGAGGGACCGTTGCCATTCTGGATGCTGCTCGCCCCAAGCAGATGCACTGTAATGTAACCGATTTCATCCATGGGAATTTCCAGATGAAACTGTTTTCCCAACATTCCGGCAATGCTCGATGCAACTGAAAACTCTCTCGTTTTCGAAAGCGTTTCCAATTCATTAGCTGAAATAGTAATGTCTTTGCCGCCTTGGATTCTTTTAATCGCCATAGCGATATGCAGAACAATTCCGGAATAAGCCGTATCTGAAAAAAGAAGGTTCAATTCATGCTCCGCTGCCTGAATGCATTTTTCGATAAAATGAATATCTATATCGGTAAAAATATTTAAAAACTTCTTTTCAAGCCCCAATTCTTTGTGATTGACCACCCGATTCTGAATATCCTGGACCATTGTCTCCTGTTGAAAATGATCCGAGATGATCGAAAAGAGAATCCGGCGTATTCTTTTCTCTTCCCCGATAATCCGCACACCCTCATGTTTCTTCGAATCGATAAAAATGTTAAAAGGGCCCAAATATTCTCTTATCTCTTTCAAATCCGACATAATCGTGTTTCTGGATACACATAGCTCGGCGGCCAGCTGCTGGATCGTCGTATAATTTCGATTGGCGATCAAATCGGCCAGGATATACTGTTTTCTTTCTTCAGGCGCCAGTACATATTGATAATTATCCATTCTCAACAACGTATAATTAAGAATCGGCAAATGTCGGGCAGTAAAATTGGTACTGATTCCCGCTTTCGTGCGAATAAGTTTCGGCAATTTTTCGCTTATTAAAAATTGATCAATTTTCTTCAAATCATAACTGACTGTTCTCTGACTAACATGAAGATCGGCAGATAATTGTTTAACAGTGATAGGAACTCCGGAATTCCTTAATTGAACAAGTATTTGTGCGCACCTGCTGTCCAATGCTCTTCCTCCCTTCATTTCAAGTATATGACCGGATCTGCTGCCGGAAAAGACCAATATCATTCAATCCCAAAGGTGCAATTTTTAACTATATGGAAACGTTTTCATTCTGGTCCAGGGTATTAAAGAAGCAAAAAACGGCAGCCGATCGGAAACGGATGTCTCAGATAAGAGAGCAGCGGACATTTTACCGGCCGAGTGGCTCCTTTCTTCAGTTTAGTCGAACAAAGGGCCGCCCTCTTCATTCTCCAGAAGTTGAGCTTTAACTTAATAGGAGGTAGATTCAGGGATATGAGAAATGTCTATCAATCATTCTGCCGGCACTCGCTTCGACACCGCCCCTGCCTGATTTCATTCAAATTTTCTATACTCTGATCAGACATTTTTCTTCTTATTTAAATTAATATCCTCTCCAGCTTAGGACGATTGCATGGCCGACAGTGTTCTGAAAATCGGCATCCTTCTCATTGGCGCTTGACGCTTCTGCTGATATAATGAGAACATATGGCGGGAGATGACGATTTATGTCAAGTGAACTTCAGATGGTGATGCAGGCGCTCAAAGAACTGGATCATGATATGAAATCGCTTAATCAAAAAATGGATGGCTTAACCAAACGGATGGACAGGCTTGATCAAAAAATGGATGGCTTGGCCGGACGGATGGGCGGACTCGATCAAAGAATGGACACGCTGGAGCAAAGCGCGAAGTCGGAAATGGCCGGGCTCAGGCAGGACATGGAAGACAAACACTTCGATATTCTGGATAAAATCGATATTATGCGTGAACAGGCATTCCACACGGAACAGGAAGTCAAAAGAATGAAGCGGAAGGTCGGACTGAATTAAAAGGTTCGCTTCTGAATCAGCCTCGATTTCCGCTTCAATTAACAATTATTCAGCTTTTGTTTTCAAATCGTTTTTTCTGATTTTTCCCGAATATTTTTAGCGTTCTTCTATCCTTATTCCTGCTTATCTTTCAGCAGCCCCCGCAGGCTCATTGAGAGCATCGCCAGGAACTGATCGACAAAAGGCCTCATATCTTCGATTCCCGCATCGGGGTGAAGCTTAAAGTAGCCCATGGACCGAGTCGAATAGTAGTAATAATGGGATTGAAGAACATCCTGCAGCGTCTCGATATTGACATCGTCTTTCAGATCAATTCCGTCAATCACTTTTTTAAAAACCTGCGAAGCCATCGATTCAAGCTCTCTGAACAGATCCGCCATTTTATCGGTTAATTTCCCCGGCGGACGCGTAAGGGCGATAACGACCAGCCTGTAAATATCCGGATAATGCTTGCAGAACAAAAATTCCTGTTCAACAAATCTCTTTAATTCTTCAATTACATTGTTCGTTATTTTCACTTTACTGAAATCCAGTTCTTTAATTGAAAAATCGATGGCAAAGCGAACACTTGCTTCATAGAGCTTTTCCTTAGACTTATAGTAATGGAAGATCAGCCCTTTTGATGTTCCCGCCGACTTTGCTATCTGATTCGTCGACGTTCGTTCAAAGCCTTTTTCGGCAAATTCATGAATCGCAGCCTCTAAAATCGCTTTTTCTTTCGATGCCTCCATTTATGCTTTCAAATCCTTCCTCCTGTAAATCCAGAATGCCAGCAGCAGAGAAACAACCAGCACAATCAGATCGGTCACAATATATTTCCACTGCAGGCCGTTCTTGAACACACTGCTCGGAAGTGCCGTATCCACCGGCGAAAAATAGACAAGAGCCTGAAATTTATCCTGCAGTTTGCCGACAACGCCAAGGATAAAGGTCAGGAAAACCAGGGCGAGCGATAACGAAGTGGCCGATTTATTCGAGGACAGCAGCGATGACAGGAAAAAGCCAACGCTGAAGAATGTCAGCCCCATCACCCATCCGGCAAAAGTCAGCAGAGAAAAATCTTTAAACAAATTCGAGACTGAAGCGGTGGATTCTTTAAAAATCAGACAAACAAGAAAAGCGATGATCATGGTGACAAGCCAGTATAGAGTATAAAAAAGTGCATTAGCCAGCATTTTTAATGAAACAATGGAAACGCGTGAAATCGGTTGAGCGTACAGATAGCTGATGGTTCCTTCCGACTCTTCCCGGGCGAGTGCATTCAGGCCCAGTGTTGCCGCAAATATTCCGGTCGCAATCATTACATATTGAAACTCATAGCCAAAATAACCTTCAATCGATGCCAGAGCCGACATGTCCGATATATTAAATGCCTTCAGCATCTCTTTAGGCATCGACTTTAAATCGATCTGTTGAAGTCCCATATCTTTCATCGATGGGAACAGAGAAACAAGACCCAATGTCAGCAGGCCGACAACAATGATCCAGATCAGCAGCGTTTTGACATGAGTTTTACATTCCAGTCTGAAAAGTGTCATACTCTCTCCGCCTCCTGATTTTCATACATCGACATGAACTGCTCCTCGAGATCGCGGTTGTCGACCGTCACATCGTCGAGATCGTGCGAAAGTTCCGATAAGAGAGCAAAAAGCGGAGCAAGCTCTTTTTCATAAACAAAACGTGCCTCGCGTTCGCCATGCCTGATGCATTGCGCCCCGATTGCCTCCATCCGTTCAATCGGAAGGCTTGCCCCCTGCAAAGTAATAATTTTCACTTTTTTGTTGATCGTCGTCAGATCTTCGACACCGACCAGATGCCCAGCTTTGATAAACGCGACTTTAGAACAATAATCTTCAACTTCTTTGAGGTTGTGACTGGAAAGAAAAACTGTCACACCCTGCTTCTGTTTTTCCTTCAGGAGTCTGAAAAGCCGTGCATGCATCAGCGGATCCAGTCCGTTGGTCGGCTCATCCAGAATCAGCAGCTCAGGATTATGGATCATTGCGCAGACTATCGCTACTTTTTTCTTATTTCCGAGTGAGAGCTCGCCGAACTTTTTCTTCAGGTCGATGTCAAAAAGCTTGCAATATTTTTTCAGCTCCTCTTTGTCTTCGTCCAGATGATGAAAATCGAGCGTGTAGCGGATCAAATCATGCACCCGAAGCTGCGGATAAAAACGAACATCGCTCGGGACGTAGCCAATCCGCTTCTTCACGGCCACATCGGCTCCCGGCATGTCCTTCCCGAACAGCTTAATATTCCCGCCGTTGTGTTTGATGAAATTCAAAGTCATGTTCATCGTGGTTGATTTCCCCGCCCCGTTCGGACCGATAAAGCCGAATAATTCGCCCGGCTCAACGGTTAACGACAAGTCTTTCACTGCAGCGAATTTTCCAAAATATTTACTGATGTGTCTCAATTCAATAACCGGCACTGCCCATCACTCCTTTTCAGCCCATATTGACCATGCGATCGACATCAATTTATCACACATTGACCCATTGGTCAATATAATATTTTTACTGCATTTTTATAACTGACAAAGTCCTCAGCACGTGCAAAACATCCCTCATCATCACTTTTAATGTTTCCTTTTTTGATGGATTTAGAGAGCGCATAAAAAATAAATCGAACCATCTTACAAAAATCAAACGGTACAAGTTAAACAGATGATCCCTCCATGTCTTCGCCGGCGTGCCGTCAACTGCATAAAATTTTTACGGAAAAACGCAGCAGGGCAGCCGAAAAAAGGGCCCGTTTTCACAAACATCGGCAGCCGCAGAGACTATGGTGCAGTACACTGTCAGCGGACGCGCCAAGTGCCGAAGAGACAGGAAAAACCGCCGCACTGCCCGATCCCGATTAAACAGCAGATCAATGATTTCCTTCCGTGGTGCAAATTTTCCAATGCCGCCGGCCGGTTCAACCGTTTAGCATTTGACGGCATTGTTTCCGTGTACCGGTGCCATTGATTTATGGAAAACCTGCAACAATGCCATGAGCGTCATCGGCTTTATAACTGAACCGGGATGAGGATCATCATGCCGCGATTGCTTTCCTGAGATATAAAATTTTCGGATGGCGCGGTCCGGTTAAGGCACGCAAAGGTTCGACCGCTTTGCAATCGCATTCGGAAATTGACTTTTTGAAATGCAACCAGGTACATATTCCATTTTCCCGGTGGCATACTAAGGAGCACTTTACGAGGAGGGATTACCATGGCGAAACCGGATGATCGTTCGGATAATGCGGAAAAAATTGCAAAAAATATCGGTGATACACTTGAGAACATGAATGAAGCCCGTGATTATGTCAAAGCGCACGGTAATGAAATGAGCGAAGACGAGAAACGGCAGATTCGTGAAAAAAATCAGCGGCGTGAAGAAAGCATCCACGGGCTTCGCGAAGAAATCAAAGACGAAGCAGCCTACAGCAAAACAAACAAATAAGCCATCGCCCGGCGCCCGGTCTGGTTCCCAACGCGGACCCGGGTGCTTTTTTCATAAATAGGCCAAGCACAAAACCGCGCTGACTGCTATTGATCCGAACTTACCGGCTGGCGGTTAATTGGGGCGGGGGTATCAGGCGTGGATGAGCGTTTTTCGGTCATTAGGCAAGAGTTATCGGTCGTGATCAGGTGTTTTTCGGTCAGCGCAGGCTTTTTCGGTCATGACCGCGCGGCTTTCGGTCGGCAAGCGAGTTTTTTCGGTCGTGAACGTACGTTTTTCGGTCGGCAGGCGTAGGATATCGGTCGCGACCAGACGTTTTTCGGTCCGCGCAGGCTTTTTCGGTCATGATTGCGCGGCTTTCGGTCGGTAAGCGAGTTTTTTCGGTCGTGAACGTACGTTTTTCGGTCGGCAAGCGAGAGTTTTCGGTCATGATCAGACGTTTTTCGGTCCGCGCAGGCTTTTTCGGTCATGACCGCGCGGTTTTCGGTCGGCAAGCGAGTTTTTTCGGTCGTGAACGTACGTTTTTCGGTCGGCAAGCGAGAGTTTTCGGTCATGATCAGACGTTTTTCGGCCCGCGCAGGCTTTTTCGGTCATGACCGCGCGGCTTTCGGTCGGCAAGCGAGTTTTATTGGTCGTGAACGTACGTTTTTCGGTCGGCAGGCGTAGGATATCGGTCGTAATCAGACGTTTTTCGGTCCGCGCGGCTTTCGGTCGGTAATCTGTTGTTGTACCGGATTTTCATCCCAGGGCGCTTCTCGTTCATCACTGCTTTTGTCAATCAATAATTGAAATGACAAGTAATAGATCCGTGTCCTTTTTTCACCTCTATAGTGTAAGGACACTGTCTGAAGCAGCTTTTTAGCGATTACGGCAGATTCCAGTATCAGAAAATCTCTGCATTGTCGGTTCGTAATCACAGGTCCGAATATTAAAAAATAATCACGAAATGCAGCAATATGAGCTGTTTTCGAAACATGCCCACATGAAGTGCAATGCCAGATCCCATTTTCTCTTTTCATCGGAAAAAATCCACAATCAGGGCACTGAACGCCTCTGATGATGTCGCTGCGGCGGACAGAAGAGAACGAGAACAGATCGATAATCCGAGGTTGATGCTGCAAGAGCAGTGTTCTTGCCATTTTTTCTACAGACCCGATATCTAAACTTTTTTTGAAACATTGCCGGTTCAAATTCATTAATTCTCTCGTAAGATTTGATTTACGCACAATTTTTTTGATTCGAAGATCTTTTAAATCAGTCACTTGCAGTCTGGCAGGAGAAGCAATGACCACACGATCGGCAACTGGCAGCGCCGGACTGCCACCATGCACATCCAGCCACTCAATCAATTGCACATTTAAATTCTCCGCCTGCGAAATTGGATCGTCAAAGACATCTGTTGTCTGATCCAGTTCCCGTATCAGCTGGGATAATTCAGTATCAAAAATCAGCGTCCCCATAATGTTTTTTACCTCTAAAATTAGAAAAAATCGGGGACACAGAATAAGAAAGTCAATTTGAAAATAACGCGAGCCGTTGGACAAACGCAGATTGTGAATAATGAAGAATTCCTTATCGGGGAGAGCACTGAGCAGGTAATCAAGGGACCGTTCGCCACGATATCCGGCCATTCCTTTTTTAAAGCGGGATTCAGCATCAGTCCTTGGAACAACAGGAGTCAGTCTTCTGGAAAGGGCCTCATATTGCTGGACATGATATGGAATTTTAATTTTTTTTAGATACATTTAAGCACCTCACTTTCCTTTAATCTTAATTATTTTCGGTCCGGCAATCGCCACATCCTTCCAAAAAAGTTATATAAAAGAAGATATTTTGTGACGTTTTGCTCAGCATTTAGTCTGCAACCATTCCTACTGGCCGCCATGAATGATTTATCAATCAGGGCGCGTAGGGTATTGGTCGCGATCAGACGGTTTTCGGTCGACGCAGGCTTTTTCGGTCGTGAACGCATGCTTTTCGGTCGGCAAGCGAGTTTTTTCGGTCCCGGTCGCACGGCTTTCGGTCGGCAAGCGTAGGGTATCGGTCGCGATCAGACGGTTTTCGGTCGACGCAGGCTTTTTCGGTCGTGATAGCTTGCTTTTCGGTCGGGAAGCGAGTTTTTTCGGTCCCGGTCGCACGGCTTTCGGTCGGCAAGCGTAGGGTATCGGTCGCGATCAGACGGTTTTCGGTCGACGCAGGCTTTTTCGGTTATGATCGCGCAGTTTTCGGTCGGCATGCGGGTTTTTTCGATCCCGGTCGCACTTCTTTCGGTCAGTAAGCGTGGGGTATCGGTCGTAATCAGACGGTTTTCGGTCGACGCAGACCTTTTCGGTCGTGAACGCATGCTTTTCGGTCGGCAAGCGAGTTTTTTCGGTCCCGGTCGCACGGCTTTCGGTCGGCAAGCGTAGGGTATCGGTCGCGATCAGACGGTTTTCGGTCGACGCAGACCTTTTCGGTCGTGAACGCATGCTTTTCGGTCGGCAAGCGAGTTTTTTCGGTCCCGGTCGCACGGCTTTCGGTCGGCAAGCGTAGGGTATCGGTCGCGATCAGACGGTTTTCGGTCGACGCAGGCTTTTTCGGTTATGATCGCGCAGTTTTCGGTCGGCAAGCGGTTTTTTTCGATCCCGGTCGCACTTCTTTCGGTCAGTAAGCGTGGGGTATCGGTCGTAATCAGACGGTTTTCGGTCGACGCAGACCTTTTCGGTTATGATCGCGCAGTTTTCGGTCGGCATGCGGGTTTTTTCGATCCCGGTCGCACGGCTTTCGGTCAGTAAGCGTGGGGTATCGGTCGTAATCAGACGGTTTTCGGTCCGCGCAGGCCTTTTCGGTCGTGAACGCACGCTTTTCGGTCGGCATGCGGGTTTTTTCGGTCCCGGCCGCACTTCTTTCGGTCCGCACAAGCTTTTTCGGTCTCAGCCGCCGATCATGTGTATAAAAAATTATTCTGTTTTGCCTCTTAAATCTTTTTTGATCTTTACCTATGGCGTAAGCAATTTTAAAATCCGTTCAATTTTTTAAAATAGCCCCTAAAATTCTGAATGCATGTGGGAGGATCCTTATTTGTCTTAGGCCAATTTTCTTTTTCTCTTTTTTAAAGTCAGTTTTCTGATATAGTAAGTGATCACGACAAATACGGCCGTAACGGCTGAATAGGTAATGATAACGTCAAACGCATCCGCGCTTCCGCCGTTATGTTCAGTTTCCTGAATCCGGTTTCCATTATTTAAATCCGGCCTTTGTCCGTTTGTAAATCCCGGTGTTTGCCCATCTGCAAATTTCGGTTCCTGTCCGCCGGTGAAAGACGGCCTTTGTCCACTATCAAAGTTAAAATTCCGTTGTCCCGCCGTCATTCCGCTGCTGCCTCCGCTAAAAACGGAAGTCACACTTGCCACCCGATTGACAAATCCTGTTTGCTGGATCTCATAGACGCCAAATATAAAAATGAGCGCCGCTGCTATTTTAGCCGCATATCCGATCCATTTCTTTTTTGATTTATATTGGATCATTTTTTTGAACACGTTCACAATCCATTGCCAATGGATGCCGATATGAACGCCGACTAAAATTATCGTCAGAAATGAGAAAGCGGTATGAGCAGTCCTGAACCAAATTTCATTTCCAAGATTGATGTTCGGAAAAACGACTCTGGAGATAACGATTCCGCTAAAAATAACAAAACACATGGAGATTAGCAGCAAAAGATTCAGCGCATAATTTCCGCGCGTTTTCCACGGCAGATTTTTGTTGAATATTTTCATTGTTACATTTTTTACCCAGTTTAAATTCAGCGAAACATGTGTAAAGAATATTACCGCAAAAATAAGCCCCGCGATTTCATGATAGGCCAGCCCTCCCAGAACACGGGTATTGAAAAACAGAAGAAACATAATTGCCATAACGATATCAATAGCGAACTGAATATAATTCTTTTTCATAGTCCTTATTCACTCCAAACTTCTTTCTTGATACAAAAAATATAATCGTATCTTCTTAATTTTCTCTTAAGGACCTATGTAAAAATTATTTTAGTTTCGCATGATAGAAAGCATTCCTGTATTCAAGAAAATGAGGTAAATTAGAGATTTTCGGAGGTGTACAGAGAAAGAGCCCTCCTGGTATAGTACGGAGTGTCAAAAGCATCGCGATGCATTGACCTCTAATTTGAT
>NZ_JARAJZ010000001.1 GCF_028765345.1 Sporolactobacillus sp. CQH2019 | reverse complement strand
ACGCGCTCTGCGGCGACGGCGACCTGATGGAAGGCGTCTCGTCCGAGGCGGCGTCGCTGGCCGGCCGGCTGAAGCTCGGCCGCCTGATCGTCCTCTATGACTCGAACCAGATATCGCTGGACGGGAAGCTGGCTATGTCGTTTACGGAGCACGTCCGTCCGCGCTTTGATGCCTACGGCTGGCAGACGCTGCTCGTCGGGGACGGCAATGAGGTGGAGGCGGTGAAACAGGCGCTCGATGCGGCGGTCGTCGAGGAGAACCGGCCGACGCTGATCGAAGTGCGGACGACGATCGGCTACGGGGCGCCGCACGTTGCCGGCACGAACCAGGTGCACGGCAGTCCGCTCGGAGNCGAGGAGAACCGGCCGACGCTGATCGAGGTGCGGACGACGATCGGCTACGGGGCGCCGCACGTTGCCGGCACGAACCAGGTGCACGGCAGTCCGCTCGGAGCCGAAGAGGCGCAGGCGGCCAAAGAGGCGTACGGCTGGCACCATGAGCCGTTCTTTGTCCCGGAGGCCGTCCGGACCCACTTCCAGACGCTGGCGGCCGCGGGGCAGCAGGAAGAGGCGGCCTGGAATGCCCGGCTGGCGGCGTATGCCCAGGCGTATCCGGCGCTCGCGGCGCAGCTGAAAGCGGCCATTGAAGGCCAGCTGGCCGCGGATTATGCCGAAAAGCTGCCGGTCTATGCGCCGGGAACGAAGCAGGCGACGCGGGCGTCCTCGGGCGAGGTAATCAACGGGCTCGCCCGGACGGTGCCGGCGCTGTTCGGCGGCGCAGCCGATCTGGCGTCGTCGACGAAAACCGCGATCCGGGCCGGGGGCGATTTTCTGCCGGGTACGTATGCCGGGCGGAACATCTGGTTCGGCGTCCGGGAATTTGCGATGGCGGCGGCGGTCAACGGGCTGGCGCTGCACGGCGGGGTGATTCCGTTCGGGGCGACGTTCTTTGTCTTCTCGGATTATGCGAAGCCGGCGATCCGGCTGGCTGCGCTGATGGGGATTCCGTCGATCTTCGTCTTCACGCATGACTCGATCGCCGTCGGCGAGGACGGGCCGACGCATGAACCGGTCGAGCAGCTGGCCGGGCTGCGGGCGATTCCGAACCTGACGGTGCTGCGTCCGGCGGACGGCAACGAAGTGCGCGAGGCGTGGAAGCTGGCGGTGGAAAGCCGGAACCGTCCGACCCTGATCGTACTGACCCGCCAGGGCGTCGAAACACTGCCGGGCGAGGCGGAGCATGCCGCTGAAGGGGTGCGCCGGGGCGGCTATGTGGTCTCGGAAGCGGCCGGCGGCCGACCGGAAGGGATTCTGATCGCGACCGGGTCGGAGGTGGCGCTGGCCGCCGAAGCGCAGGCGCTTCTGGAGCGGGACGGCCATCCGGTGCGGGTGGTCAGCCTGCCGTCGTGGGAGCTGTTCCGGCGGCAGCCGCAGGCGTACCGGGACCGGGTGCTGCCGCCGGACGTCCGGGCGCGGGTCGGCATCGAGATGGCGTCGCCGCTCGGCTGGCGCGAGTTTGTCGGGACGTCCGGGGCGCTGGTGACGATCGGCCGCTTCGGCGCGTCGGCGCCGGGCAGCCGTGTGACGGCGGAGTACGGCTTCACGCCGGAACATGTCGCGGAAACTTATCTGGCATTAGGCAAGCGGCCGTCGACTAAAGGACTGAATTGAGAAAAAAGCGGCCGGTAGAACGGTGGATTTGGCCGGAAGGAAGCCCAAATCGGCCGATAGAGCAGCAAATTTGGCCGGAAGAGGGCCTGAATCGGCCGGTAGAACCGCGAATCTGGCCGGAAGGAGGCTCAAACTGGCCGATAGAACGGTGAGTTTGGCCGGAAGGGGGTCTGAATTGGCCGATAGAACGGCGAATTTGGCCGGAAGAGGGCCTGAATCGGCCGATAGAGCCGCAAATTTGGCCGGAAGGGAGCCTGAATTGGCCGATAGAACGGTGAATCTGGCCGGAAGAGGGCCTGAATTGGCTGATAAAACACTGAATCCGCGTGAGCGGGAGAATATCTGGCCGGGATAAGACCGTTCGTATTTTTGGAAACTTAATGGGCCGGAAGGATGATTCCTTTGCTGGGGGAATCATCTTTTTTAGTGCCTAGCAACATGTTTTAAAGGCCGATTGTCGCAAAATGTATACATATTATCTACTAATCTCAGTTGACATATTGGAATTATATATATAGAATTTAGATTAATTTATTAGAAAAGAAGGAACAGAATTAAAAACACTCAACCGTTTATTTGCAGTAAAATAGGCTTGTCTATACATATAAGAAAGTAAAAGTGCGTTTTTTACTAAAGACTGCGTGAGGCAGTGCCGATTTTTAATTTATCGAAAAAGTGAACGGTGAGCGAGTTTTTGATCATTTGAGAATTCGATTCCAAGGCTGCCTGAAGAACTCCTGCTTTATTTTCCGTATGCACGAGATAAAGTTGTGGATACAGCGATTGCAGCAATCACTGAAAAAGATGGCGGATGTTATTTTTCACAATTGTAGAATCAGTAACAAAAACGGGATGGCAGGAATGGACATGGGGAAAAAAGAAATATATGTTGACTTGATTAAGTACATTCAGGCTTTGTTTTACCACGAATTTGACCTAGTCGCTAACATGAGCAATATGGTGTCTCTTATTTATGAAAAGGTGCCTAACTTAAATGGCACAACGTTTTATCGCTGGAAGAATGATGAATTAATATTGGGCCCGTTTCAGGGAAGGGTGGCCTGCATGCACATTCCTCTCAAAAAAGGCGTTTGCGGCAAGGTTGCATTTACGAAGAAAACGGAAATTGTTGCGGATGTTCATAAATTTTCCGGGCATATTGCCTGTGATTCACGCTCAAACTCAGAAATTGTCGTACCTGTGTTTTGGCCTGGCCATCATCGCTTTTTTGGCGTTTTGGATTTGGACAGTCCGTTATTTAATAATTTTGATTCAACGGATGCGGTTTACTTGGAACAGCTGGCACCGTTGGTATTCGGTATAAGTAAGAATTAGAGCCCCGTTCGTTTTGTATGGAAGAAAAGAAGGAGGAAGTACTATTGGTTTATTTTCAGCCTTCTGAACGTGTAAAGCAACTTCCTGTTAACTTTTTCGATCAGTTGGACAACAAATTAGCCGAATCGGAGGATGCAGGCAAGCCGTTTATCAATCTTTCGAAGGGAAATCCGGATCTTCCGACTCCCTCCCACATTGTTGAATCATTGAAGACAGCAGTTGACAAACCGGAAAATCAAGCCTATCCTCCCTTTCTTGGAAAGGAAAACGTTCGATTGGCGATTGCCGATTTCTATAAAAAAGAGTACGGGGTGACGCTGGATCCGTTAAACGAGGTCGCCGTCTTCCATGGGGCTCATATCGGCATCACGGGAATTCCCCAGGTTCTGCTGAATCCCGGAGACTATATGCTCATTACGGATCCTTGCTACCCCATCTATTATTCTTCAGCCATTCTATCGCAAGCCAGGACTTACTCAATGCCGCTGACCGAGTCGAATCAATTTCTCCCGGATTACAGCCGCATTTCTGCTGACGTTTTAAAAAAGGTGCGATTGCTGCTGCTGAATTATCCAAATAATCCGACCGGAGCACTGGCCACAGAAGCATTCTATCAGGAAACCATTGAGTTTGCAAAAGCGCACAATATTCCCGTGCTCAATGATTTTGCTTATGCTTCGCTTGGTTTTGATCACAATAAACCGCTGAGCCTGTTGCAGACTAAGGATGCCAAGAGCGTCGGTGTCGAAGTCTATACAATGTCGAAGACTTATGATATGGCAGGCTGGCGATTTGGATTTGCTGTGGGCAATGCTTCAATTATTCAGGCCCTGAACCATTTTCATATGCACGCTTACAGCACAGTATTCGGTGCGGTTCAGGATGCTGCAGCCTGTGCGTTGCAGTCGTCTCAAAAATGCGCAGCCGACATTGTTGCCGTCTATCAGCGCAGGCGTCATGTATTGATCGACGGCCTGCGGCGTATCGGCTGGAATGTTGTGCCGCCATCGGGTACATTCTTTGCCTGGTTAAAGGTACCCGATGGCTATGATAGCCAGTCCCTTTCTGACCTGCTGTTTGACCGGGCCCATATTGTCGTTGCCCCCGGGATAGGCTTTGGGAAGAACGGCCGCCGTTTTGTCAGAATCAGTCTGGTGAGCAGTGAAGAAGTCTTAGCAGAGGCAGTTGATAGAATCGAAGAGCTCCACTTATTTGAGTGATAGCCCTTCTAAGTCAGGAGATTGAAATTGACAAATGATAACAATTGATTTGACAGGCAAAAATGTTCTTATCACAGGCGGAAATTCCGGAATCGGAAAGGGAATCGCCGATTTATTTCTTGAAGCGGGTGCTGGGGTGGCCATTGCTGATATAGCATTTGAGAGGAAATATACGAGGATATCGGAACGGCTTATTCATCTCAAACTGGATGTAACGGATAGAACAAGCGTTAGTGAAGCGGTAAGGACAGCGGCTGAATCCTTGGGACCGATCACTATTCTGGTAAACAGCGCGGGTATTTCGACAATGGACTATGCCGTTGATATCAAAGAAGAAGATTGGGACCGAGTGATGGCTGTCAATGCCAAGGGAACTTATCTTGTTTCGCAGGCAGTTGCCCATCAAATGATTGACGGTAAAATTGAAGGCAGGATCATTAACATTGCGTCGCAGGCGGGGAAAAATGGATACCGCTGTATGGGCAATTATTGTTCTTCAAAACACGCCGTTCTTGGATTTACTAAGGTCATGGCGATAGAATTGGCCGCCAAACGCATTCTGGTTAATGCGATCTGTCCCGGCATCGTTGAAACGGGCATGAAGCACCGCGAACGCATCGACGGAGCAAAATTGAGGAAAATGACACCGGAACAAATTTATGAGGAGGACTGTTCACAAGTACCGCTCGGCCGGACGGCTAACCCATCCGATGTCGCCAATGTCGCACTTTTTTTGGCCAGTCCGTTGTCTTCCTACATGACGGGCCAGGCGATCAATGTAACGGGAGGAATGACGATGAATTAATTAACTGGCCGCCGTTCTTTGATTGCGTGTTCTTAACATTTTGCACAGTAAAGGAGTTCCTTGTTTATGTCTTTTCACTTGGTTTCCAGGATTGCACCGCAACAATATATATCGGAAAAGGGTGCATACGATTATCTGGCGGGAATTCTTAAGAAACTTTCTGTCAGGCGTGTTCTTTTTCTGCACGGTATAAAATCACTACATAAAGCCGCTCCCTATCTTCCCGATCTGGCCCAGGCCGGGATTGAAACTTTTGGCATGAGCTTTGGGGGCGAATGTTCTCCGCAAGAAATCGACAGGGTGATTCAGGCCATAAAAACCCACGATGCTGATCTGATCATCGGGCTGGGCGGGGGAAAGGTTATGGATACGGCAAAAGCCGCGGCGTATAAAGCAGGCAGGCTTCCGCTCGTTCTGATGCCGACCATGGCAAGTAACTGTGCGGCGTGGTCCGCACTCAGTGTGTTTTATAAAGATAACGGCGAATCGATCGGATTTCAGACTTTTCCCAATCAGTCGGCCCTTGTTCTTGTAGAGCCCCGAGTGATTCTCGATTCTCCGATTGAGTATTTTATTGCCGGCATCGCCGATACGCTGGCTAAGTGGTATGAGTCGAACGGTTTATTGGCAAAGGTTGATCAGAATCATCTTGCTATTCTGTATGCCCGTGAATCTGCTAAACTATGCCACGATATACCGCTCGAATATGCCGTTCAGGCCGTAGATGACATGAGGCAGGGAATTTTATCCAATGCCTGGAATACCGTGATGGAAACGAATATCATGGCCAGCGGTCTGGTCGGCGGTTTTGCAGACCAATATGGAAGTGCTACAGCGGCGCATTCTGTACATGATGCACTGACTTTTTTCCCTGAGACAAAGCCTATCCTGCATGGCGTCAAAGTCGCATACGGCATCATGGTTCAGCTGGCCCTTGAGGGAAAATGGGATGAAATTCGGCGCCTTCAGCCATTTTATCAAAAATTGAATCTGCCGATGAATCTGACCGATCTGCATCTTGGCACACGCCCTGAAAGCGACATTCGCCAGCTCGCTGCACGGGCAGTGAGCCCGGACAAAACGATCCATTTATTGCCGTATGAAGTGACTGCGGAGTCCGTCTTTTCTGCGATCAATCAGCTGGAAACGTTATCCGCACACAGGAAAGAGGGCAAAGCATAAGGGTTTCGTTAAAAAATTCACTGTAAATGCCGAAAACGAAATGAATGATTTCTTATCCAGAGTGGCGGAGGGACTGGCCCTGTGAAGCCCGACAACCAGCAAGTTTACTGTATGGTGTCAATTCCATGAACACGTAATGTGTCCAAAAGATAAGAAGAAGCAGGACAAGTCTTCTTTATCTTTAGACTTGTCCTTTTTATATCATTTCATGATGTCAGAAAGGCATAAAATGCCCTGCTCCGCAGCCATGAGAAGAAGGGGATGAATACAATGTCGGAAATAATACGTACGGAGAATATGGCCAAAGTCTTTACGGACGGTAAAAAGGCACACACGGTGTTAAGGGATGTCAATCTCTCGATAGAAAAAGGAGATATTTTTGGAATCATCGGGTACAGCGGGGCCGGGAAATCAACTCTTGTCAGGTGTTTCAATGGTATCGAAAAACCGACAAGGGGAAATGTATTTTTTGAGGACAGAAGCATCGTTGGGTTAAAAGCGAGTGAACTAAGAACGATTAGAAGAAAAATCGGCATGATCTTTCAGCAGTTCAATCTGATGCCGTCAAGAACTGTTTTCGATAATATAGCCCTCCCTTTGAAACACAGCGGCCTGACAAAGAAAGAGACGAGTAAGAGAATTAAAGAATTGCTGCAGCTTGTCTCATTGCCGGATAAAGAGGATTCCTATCCGGCTCAGCTGTCCGGCGGCCAAAAGCAGCGCGTCGCGATCGCCCGAGCGCTGGTTAATCAACCTAAAGTCCTTCTGTGCGACGAAGCAACCAGTGCATTAGATCCGAAAACAACAAAATCAATCCTTTATTTATTGAAGAAATTAAATGAAGAACTGGGATTGACTATCGTTGTCATTACTCATGAAATGTCGGTGGTTAGAGAAATATGCCATAAGGTCGCCGTTCTTGATAAGGGAAAGATATTGGAAGAAGGAGATGTATACACTGTCTTTTCGAACCCGCAGGAAAAGCTGACTCAGTCGTTTATTGAGACGACCTCGACTCTGGGAAACGTGAAGGAGTTAATTAAAGCGAATTCCCCCGTTGTAAAATTGCAGCCGGGACAGTTGCTGCTTAAAATCAGTTATTCTGCAGACAGTGTTTCTGAACCCTTAATTTCATATATTTCAAGGCAGTATAACGTTGATGCGGATATTATTGCCGGAGATGTCCAGATCCTGAGCGATCATCCATTGGGAGGATTGATCATCATCTTAAGCGGTCAAAAAACGGATATCGATCATGCTACTCACTATCTGGAGAAAAAGCATGTAGCGATTGAGGTGCTTAATCATGGATAAAATCGTGCAATTTCTATTGCCTAATGTATCTCAGGTGCTTGATGAATTTTATCTCTCGATCGTGCAAACGCTGCAGATGATTCTCCTATCGGGAGGAATATCCTTTGTGCTCAGTCTGTTCATAGGTATTGTTCTCGTATCCACAAAAAAAGACGGAATTTTGGAGAATACGTTTGTTTTTAACGTTTTTGATAAGTTGATTAATCTTTTTCGTTCCATTCCGTTTATTATTTTGATTGCTGCTTTAATACCGGTTACTCGATTGATTTCCGGGACCGCCGTTGGCGTGCAGGGCACTATTTTTCCGCTGATTGTCGGTATCACTCCCTTTTTCTCAAGGCAGATTGAATCGGCCTTAAGCGAAGTGGATGAGGGGCTGATTGAATCAGGTATAGCTATGGGATTATCGCCAGTTCAAATCATTTTTTCGATCTATTTAAAAGAAGGAATTTCGTCTATTGCCAGAGTAACGACGATTACAATCATTAGTCTGGTTGGATTAACGGCAATTGTCGGTGTTGTCGGAGGAGGCGGTATCGGTGATTTTGCCATTCGCTACGGATATCAGCAAAATCAATTAGATGCAACGTATGTATCCATCATTGTCCTGCTTATTATTGTGAGCATCATTCAAATCATAGGCACACTGATTGCTAAAAAAACATCGCATTAGGGGGAAACTTATCATGAAAAAAATTGCAAAAATCAGCGGCATTCTTCTATCATTGGTTCTTTTACTGGGCCTTGCGGCGTGCAGCGGAACCGCTTCGGGCAGCAGCTCCAAAATAAAAGAGGTTAAAGTCGGCGTAGTCGGCGACAGCGATGACCCGATCTGGAAACAAGTCAATAAAAACTTGAAAAAGGAAAATATCGAAGTAAAATTGGTCAAGTTCAGCGACGGAATCATTGCCAATCAGTCTCTGGCCAGCAAAGAATTAGACTTAACGGCCTTTCAGCACTATGCTTTTCTCCATCAAGAAGAAAAAGAAAAAGGCTATAAATTTACGGTTATCGGACAGTCCTATCTTGTTCCGCTGAATGTGTATTCGGCTAAGATCAAAAGCATTAAACAGATCAAAGCAGGGGATAAGATTGCCATTCCGAACAACGTTACAAATGCAGGGAGGGCGCTGAAAGTTTTGGAGAGTGCCGGGCTGATCAAAGTAAACCCAAGCAAAGGCTATTTACCGGATGTTAAGGATATTACTGAAAATAAACTGCATCTGAAAATTGTACAAGTTGATCCGGCTAAGATTCCCAGCCTGCTTCCGGACTTTGCTGCAGGCATCACCAATAGTAATTTCGCCATTGATAACAAGATCGATCCTATAAAGGATTCAATCTATAGTATTGAGCCGAATCTCAATGATCCGAACAACAAACCATGGATCAATGTCATTGTTTCGCGCACTGAAGATAAGAACAACAGTACCTACAAGAAAGTCGTAGAAGCCTATCAGACTCAATCCGTTGCCCAGACGATCAAGAAAATCTATAACGGCGTCTATGTACCCGCATTTAAATACTGAAAATGATAGGCACCGGTGCAGCTTATTTCTAATTCATTCTATACCGCTCCTTACTGTTTCGATATATTTCTAAAGAGATGATGCTTATGGATAATCTGGATATAGAACGAGAAATTGAACAAGTAAAGGATGAATTAATCAGCTGGCGAAGATATCTCCATCAAAATCCTGAGTTATCTTTTAAGGAATATAACACGACGCGTTTTATTTGCAATCTGCTAGAATCTTTTCATTGTGGCTTTATCTTGGAGAAACCGACAAAAACGGGAGTTGTTGCCCGTTTAAAAGGGGATGATCCTGGGAAAACAGTGCTTTATCGAGCGGATATTGATGCCCTGCCGATTCATGAGAAAAATCGTCTAAGTTATACATCACAAAATGACGGTGTCATGCATGCCTGCGGTCACGATGGACACACGGCGATCCTGCTCGCCGTTGCCAAGATTCTCGGCCGACATCGGGAGAGTCTTAAGGGTGAGGTAAGATTTGTTTTTCAACCGGCTGAAGAAGTCGGCGGCGCAAGAAGTATTCTGAATACAGGCATCCTTAGCGGAGTGGATCAGGCGTTCGCGCTTCATCTGTGGTCTCCTCTTGAAACAGGGAAATACGGGATTGTCTACGGACCTGCCATGGCGGCGGGGGAAGCTTTTGATATTGAAATTGACGGAAAGGGAGGTCATGCCGGAAAAGTCAATGAAACGATTGATCCTGTCAATATAGCTGTATCCGTTATCAGCACAGTCAATCAATTCATAAACAGGTGTGTCGACCCGATTGCACCGAGGGCTCTTTCTGTCACCTATTTCCATGGGGGATCCAGTCATAATGTTATTCCGGACTTCGTGAAATTTGGGGGGACGATCCGTGCTCTGGATAGGGATACACTGGAAAAAATAAAAAGCGGACTGGTTGAGGTGCTGGACAATATCGATCACTTGTATCATTCAACCTATACGCTCCATTTTGAGACGGACGGGCTGCCGGATGGGGAACTGCCATCGCTTCCGGTGGTTAATGACAGAAAGGCCACTGCCCTGGTTGAACAGGCGATCGAAAAGTATCTCGGAAGCGACAAAATTGTTCATTTAAAGCCGACGTTAGCCGGTGAGGATTTTGCTTTCTGTTCTCACTATGTACCGGCCGGTTTTATCTTTGTTGGTACAAAAAATGTCCGAAAAGGAACGGATTATCCGCATCACAGCCCGTTTTTTAACCTTGATGAAGACTCTTTGGCAGAAGGAGTTGCACTATTTCTAAGCATCAGCAAAGAAATCGTTTGAATGTCTGAAGGGTTTTCTGCAGAGAGGCAGAAACTTCAGGAGATAAGCTTTCTGTTGTATAATGAAACTCGGCAGGACCTTTTAGTTGAAGATCAGGAAAACAGTGCATTGAGGGCCGGAAAAGCACGCCCCGATTTTTCATCGCACTTCGCAAACAAAAATATAAACGATGTGAGGAGATCTTAATCATGGCGAAAGTTGAGAGTTTTACCCTTGATCATACGAAAGTCAAAGCCCCTTATGTTCGATTAATTGCCACGCAGAACGGGCCCAAGGGCGATATCATCCAGAATTATGATTTGCGTTTGGTTCAGCCCAATGAAAATGCGATCCCGACAGCCGGACTGCACACGATCGAACACATGCTGGCCAGTCTGCTGCGGGACCGGCTTGACGGTGTCATCGACTGCTCACCGTTTGGCTGCCGGACCGGTTTTCATTTAATTCTATGGGGCGAACACGATCCGGTGAATGTTGCCAAAGCGCTGAAGGGTTCCCTGGAATTTATCGCCGGACCGGCGACATGGAATGATGTTCAGGGAACAACGATTGAAAGCTGCGGTAATTATCGCGACCATTCACTCTTTTCCGCGAAAGAATGGGCAAAGAAAATTGTGGCGGAAGGGATCAGCTCGGATCCTTTTGAACGGAAAGTCGTGACGGAATCCCTGTGATTTTGAAATTTGTCCAGTGCAGGGTGGGATTATGTTCAGATCCTGTCGATGACCGGATCGCTTCCGTGCGACCGGACGGGTGCTTTATCTCTTTCCGGAGGGCCTTGTCTTTCTCTTTCACCCGGACGGATTGAATCCGCTGTGAATGACCTTATAGCGGAGATGGATAAACGAATCCGAATGCTCATCGGTAATCTCCGTGTTGAGATCATCCAGCGGCACTGTTTCGGACCAAACGCATTCTCGGACAATCCGGGGATGCGTTTTTTGAGCAGATGATTTGAAAATTATTTTCTCTATGTTTATGATAAAAGGCGATATTATTTTTAGATGGAGTGATTCTTATGTTAAGTTTCGGATTATTGATTATTCGCCTGATTCTGGGCCTATCCTTTATCGGCCACGGTGCCCAGAAATTATTCGGCTGGTTCGGCGGTCCCGGGCTGAAACAAACGTCCGGATTTTTTCAGTCGATTGGCGTTAAGCCCGGCTTCCCGATGGCAGTGCTTTCCGGCTTAGCCGAACTCCTCGGCGGTGCACTACTGACCGTTGGATTGCTGACGCCGCTGGCCGGACTGATCATCGCAGTTACGATGGTGGTTGCGGTCGTGACGGTCCACGGAAAGAACGGTTATTGGGCCACTAAAAACGGCTACGAATATAACCTGCTGATTATAGCAGCGGCCGTCGGACTCGCTTTGACCGGTGCCGGATCGTATTCCGTCGACGCACTCCTTTTCGGTTAACACCCTGTTCCCCGGCACATAAGGCCGGGGATTTTTTATCATTTGAAAAAAGCCATCGGGACGGTTTATCCGGTTATTAACCTGAAGGAAGAATTTAGAAAAAATAATCGGCTATGACAAGACGGCACACAGATTTTGAATAAACAGGCCTGAATGCTTTTTCTAAAATGCGCAGCCAGAACGGGCTGTCTCTGAGACAGATTTTTCATAGCGGTGATTCTAATGAGAAATGCAGAATCGACGAATATAAGACGCATATAAAATGAAATACGATGAAGATGAAACAGAAACAGTTCAAAAAAGGACTACCCGTGAAGGATAGCCCAATGACGCCTGTTTATATAAAATTGTGTTACTTTTCTCCTGCTTTAACATTCTTTTCGAAATCTATTGCATCATTATTTTCAATATCGCTTATTTCATCGATGCGGCGCTGATGGCGGCCGCCTTCAAACTTTGCATCTAACCACGATTTTACAATCATTTTTGCCAATTCGCTGCCCACAACTCGTGATCCGAAAGCCAAAATATTTGTGTTGTTATGCCGCCTGGACAACTCTGCGGAGTATGGATCGCTGCATGCGACGGCCCTGATGCCCTTAACTTTATTAGCAGAGATTGAAATACCGATTCCGGTGCCGCAAATTAAGATACCAAGATCATAATTTCCAGAGGCGACTTCTTCGGCAACTTTTTTCCCATAAATCGGATAATCTGTTCTTTTTTGATCATAAGCACCGAAATCATGGACGTCATAGCCCAGTTCTTTTAAATAATCAACAATGGCCGGTTTTAAAATATAGCCGACATGATCCGATCCAATCGCGATTTTAGTCATGGGTCATTGCTCCTTTTTGTGTAAGCTATTTAATATGGACCGATATGAATCCGGTTTATTAAATAGTGCTGAAGTACCAAGCACAAAGCCGTCAACACCGAGTCCATGTAAATATGTCATTTTATCAGGCGTAATTGCTCCATCAACAACAATTTGATAATGATATGAGTTTCTTAGTTCAATTAAACGGATGATCTTCTTATCGACATAATTTAAATATTTTTGACCGGAAAATCCGGGATTAACCGTCATGACCAAAACGTAGTCGGTTAGATCCAGCAGAGACTTAATAACTTCAATTGAAATATCAGGGTTTATTGCTATTCCGGCTTTAATATCAAGATTGTGTATTGAATCTATTGTCCGTGCGGGATGCTTATCACTGTCAGGATGAATATAAATAATATTGGCCCCTAATTCATGAAAATAATTGATGTAATTTGAAGGCTCTTGGATCATTAAGTGAGCATCCATTGTCTTTTTGGTAGCGCTTCTGATGACAGCATAATCTTCCGGACTAATGCCGAAATTCGGAACATAATGGCCGTCCATTATATCCATGTGAAATCCATCTGCTCCTGCAGCGTCCAGTTCTTTAACTTCTCTATTTAATGATGAAAAATCGGCACACATCATAGAAGGCAGGAGTATTTTTTTCATAATAATAGCCTCCCTTTGAGTAATTGTTTACCCATGCGAATAAATGATCATAATTGTATTGTCAGCCATAAGCAGATAAATCTAAAATTAAATTGAGAAAACGATTACCCTTTACGAAATATATTATAACTATGGCCGATCACAAATGTCAACACCTGGTTTAGTTAAATACCTGTTGTTGATCCTCTCTTAATTAATGTCACTGGAATTTCTTGTCTTACCGGAGTAATAGTGTCAGGGCTTTTAATGCTATTGATCAAAGTCTCACATGCCTTTTTAGCTATTTGTTTGTAGTCTTGTTTAATGGTGCTTAACCCGGGTGTAATGATACTTGCTTCCGGTATATTATCGAAACCAATAACCTTTAAATCAAGGGGAACATTTATTCCGAGTGTCTTTGCTTCTTTTAAGATTGTAATGCCTATGGAATCATTAATAGCAAATATCCCATTAATACTCTTGCTGAGAACACAATTATTTTGTAAAAAATTTCTTATATAAATAACTTCTTCTTCTTTGTTCATTTTAGGAATTTTGACGATGTTATTATCGCTTATGGGGATGCGCCGCTGTTTAAAAACGCTTACAAAGCCATTTAAACGAGCCTCTTGTGACGAAGACGTTAAGGCGTGCATCATGATAATTATTTTTGTTGCTCCGGCGTTAATGAGTTCTGTGGTAGCCAGCTTGGCGCCTTCCAAATGGTCGGATTCGATAAAAGCTGTATTATCAGTATCTTTAGGCTTTCTATCGATACAAACGAGAGGAATCTGTTTTGACATATTTTCGATCCCGAATTCTCTTAATCCCGAAATAACGATAAGGCCGTCGATCATTTTACTTTCCAGCATTCTTAAATAAGCCGTTTCTTTGTCTATATTTCTGGCCGTGTTGCAAATAATTGTCGAATATCCCTGCTCGAACATGATTCTTTCGATTTCCTGAACAATGCTGGAAAAGAAGAAATTACTAATATCCGGCACCATGATGCCGATCGTATTAGATTTTTTCATGCGTAAACTTTTAGCTATAACGTTGGTGCTGTAATTATTTTCTTCAATTATTTTGAGGATTTTCTTGCGTGTTTCTTCGGAAAATCTCCCGTTATTGTTAATCACACGAGACACTGTAGCGACTGAAACTCCGCTCAGCTTGGCAATTTCTTTAATTGAAATGTTTTTCTTATTCATAGCGCTCACCTAATCTATTTTAGACAGTATTTGTTAATATGATAATATAAGTCATAAATATGTACAAATATTTGTTTGTTAAAACTATCTGCTTCTTCTGAGATCCTGTTTTTTTAAGCATAGCGATGAGGAAATAATTTACAACTGTATGTAAATAGATGAAACCGCTTTACAACAAAAAAATCTTATGTTATATTAAGGCTGTGCCATGAGAAAACGATTACCCTATATATTATTTTTTTGCCGTTTATGAGAAAACGTTTTCCTAGCTTACGCCTGAAAACTTAATGATCCATAAGGAGAGGGGCAGCAGACTAATCAAGAAAACTTGCTCTATTGATGTGCATTTCTATACGGATTCTTATAAAATCGTACACATCGTCTATCAAATGAATTTGTCAGCTTCTGTACAGAAATAATTTTTATAGAAAGAGATGATAAAAATGTCGGAAAGTTTGGGAAAGAAAATACTAGGTTTAGTCGGCGGTGAGAACAATATCAACACAATCACACATTGTGCGACACGCCTTAGAATGACCCTGAAAGACAACAACAAAGTTAAAAGGAACGTTTTGGAAAATACGTCCGGCATTCTAAGTATCGTTGAAAAAGGCGGTCAGTTTCAGGTTGTCATTGGTCCCAGTGTACCTAGTGTTTATGATGATTTAATCTCAGAAACACATCTTGGCGAAGGGTCAAACAGTACCTCCTATAAAAGCAACGGGAATATTTTAACTAAAGTTTTCGACACAATAGCAGGGATTTTCACACCTTTGCTTCCATTGCTTGCCGGTTCAGGTGTTCTGCGCGGTTTAGTCCTGTTATTTACACAAATTGGCTGGCTGTCAGATACGTCCGGAACCTATCACATTCTGACAGCGGCTTCGACTTCTGTTTTCTATTTTCTTCCGATTTTGCTTGCGTTTACAACGGCGAAAAAATTTGGTGCGAACTTATACGTTTCTGCAGCCATTATGGGCGCACTGATTATGCCTGAGTTTACAAACATTATGGGGTCTCACGGGAATGGTGTGATCACGCATTTCTTTGGTCTTCCCATTGTTACTATGACCTACACATCAACTGTCATTCCCGCGATTCTAGCTATCTGGTGTCAGTCATATCTTGAAAAGTTTCTTAAGAAACATATTTATGAGAACCTACAGCTTTTATTTGTTCCTTTAATCTCGCTGTTTCTTATGGTCCCTGTAACTGCAGGATTATTCGGCCCGTTTGGCGTCTATACGGGCGAAGGAATCGCTAATGTCATCAACTGGCTCATTCAATCGAACGGGTGGATTGCCGGTATGTTAATCGGCGGAATCTGGAATGTATTTGTAATCTTCGGTCTCCAATGGGCAGTCAATCCAATAATGATTACTGATATTAGCACACTCGGGTTTGATAAAATTGTTCCGTTAACAGCAGCAGCCAATTTCGGAATGGCCGGTGCGACGCTCGGTACTTTCCTTAAGACCAAAAATAAAAAGACGAAATCATATACAATGTCCGCTTTGCTGTCTATTTTCTTTGCGGGGATTACAGAACCGGCAATTTATGGAGTAGCCGTGAGATATAAACGGCCTTTGATCGGTGCCATCATTGGCGGTGCGGCAGGCGGTGCCTTTATAGGCGGTATGCAGACCAAGGCATTTGCCTTTGTCTTTGGGGGCTTAACGACATTACCCGCTTTTGTCGGATCCACGTTTGTTTACTATGTCATTGGTTTGGCCATTTGTTTTGTCGTGGGGGCTATTGCCACAATGATACTTGGCTTTGACGAAAATTCCGGCGAGACTGCCGATAAAAATGCGAAAATGGTAGAGAGTACCCCATTAGCTATTAAACAGCAATTCATTGAAGCGCCTGTTTCCGGAAAAATATCGAAACTATCGGCGAGTCCCGATCCTGCCTTTGCGGATGGAAGTATGGGCTCAGGATTCGTGATTAACCCTTCTGATGGAAATGTGTATGCACCCGTCAGCGGCGTTGTCAAGATGTTATTTCCGACGCGTCATGCGATTGGTATACAATCCGACAACGGCACCGAAATTATGATTCACATAGGAATTAATACAATGGAATTAAACGGAAAATATTTTGAGAGTCATGTGACACAAGGTGCCAGGGTTCAAAAAGGGCAGTTATTGATAACGTTTGATTTAGATTCAATTAAAAAAGCAGGATACGATATAAGTACCCCGGTGATTGTGACCAACACGCAAGATTATAAAGACGTCCAACTGCTTAAGACAGGTATCCAATCACATGGAACCACTGTCATGGAAGCATTAGTGGAATGAGTTGTCCTTTCGGAATACGTTTTCAGCAGGCATTATTGAAAGAAGGGACTATTTTTGGGAACAGCATTTAAAAGGAATTTTCTCTGGGGCAGTTCGACAAACGCACAGCAATTTGAAGGAGGGTGGGACAAAGGAGGAAAAGGATTATCAATTGCCGATGTTCGAAAAGTTTCCGGTATGTCCGCTAACTCCGATTTTCCCGGATTTAAAAGGGCATCCGATCACTATACACATTATCAGCAAGATATAGCTCTTTATGGTGAAATCGGATTTCAAATTTATCGATTTTCCATGGCATGGACACGTATTTTCCCGAATGGCGATGATCCGGAAGCGAGCAAAGAAGGATTGGCTTTCTATGATCGTATACTAAGCGAACTGGAAAAATATAAAATTCAACCGGTTGTTACGTTATATGCGTATGATCTCCCGCTTGCTTTATTAAAAAAATATAACGGATGGATGAATCGTGAATGCATCAAGGCCTATACGCGCTATGTTGAAACAGTTGTCCATTATTATAAAGGCAGAGTGAAGTACTGGATCCCTTTTAACGAACAGAACTTCTTGTCATTGGACTCAGAATATATGACGGGCTACAGAGCAAAAAGCAGGGAAGAGGTCTTTCGACTGGAGCATCATTTTAATTTAGCCTATGCCGCGGCAACAAAGATTGTCCATCAAGTGGATCCGGAAGCAAAAGCCGGAGGAAATATCGGTAATATTTGTGTATACCCTAAGACCTGCAATCCAAAAGATGTCGAGGCCTGCGACGAATTTATGAAACGAATCGGCTATGCGCCCGGGGATGTGTATTTCAGGGGAAAATATCCAGCCTATCTGCTGAAACAATATGAAGGCATTAATTTTGATCAAATCATACACGATGGCGATTTGGAACAGATTAAGTCCGTTGAACCTGATTTTATGTCTTTAACTTACTATATGTCTTCAGCGGTCGGTGCGGAAGATCTGATCGAAAAGGATTCCCAGCAGATGAACGGTATTAAAATAACAAATCCGTTTGTCAAACAAACGGAGTGGGGATGGAATATTGATCCGTATGGTTTTAAACATTACCTGGAAGATTTCTACCATCGTTATCAATTGCCCATTCTTATTTTAGAGAACGGACTGGGTCATCGTGACAAAATCGAGAACGATGCCGTCCACGATGATTATCGTATTCAATATTTAGCTGCCCATATTGAACGAATGAAGGAGGCTGAAGCAGACGGTGTGGATCTGATAGGCTATCTCACATGGTCGGCAACCGATCTTTATTCAACAAGAGAAGGGTTTGAGAAAAGATATGGTTTCGTCTATGTGGATAAGGCCACTTTAAAACGAACAAAGAAAGACAGTCTTTACTGGTATAAAAAGGTCATTGAGACCAATGGAGCCGACCTCAGCAACAAATAAGGAATATCGGCGGATTGAATGGATGATCAGGCGTTCAGGGGAATAATTGATTTCTCCAAGCGCTGACCAGAGAGGCAGAAACGTCAGGGATAAAGACATAAACATCATAAATATAAGAAGTACGCCTCAAAGGGGGCGTACTTCTTTAATAAAATGATTTGTTTTCATATTTTCTGATGAAGCTAAATTAACTAATGTAATGTCTTATATCGCGTTGTTTGTGTACATATGCTCTATCCGGATGCCATTAATTAGGAAGCTTTTTTAATGTAAATCGTTTTATCTTTTATTTTAGATGTGAATGCTGATACAATTGCTGAGGAGCGGCTCTCGGGCTTTTGCCATTTAATGAGCTGCAAGCCCTTTGGATACTGTGGGAGCAATAATAGTAAATAATACTGCCCGTGTTGCGGAATGGCAGCTTTTTCTTCATACTGCATCTTTCTTTGATTATGTTTAATGGAATGAAACATCTTGTCTTAAAAAAACGATAAACGGGGGAATGCTTGTGTATAAAAGATTTATAGAAGCCTATGACAATATCCATTGGCCGCTGCTATTTTTGATGATTTTCCTCGCAGTTGTCGTTATATTTAAACTTGATGTTAGGATCGCTCTGTTGTTATACATGCTAATTTCCTTAGTCGATTTTTTGTGCTGCTTTCCAAAAAAGAGAAGGACAAAAAAGGGATGGTGATTGACCTTTTAGCTATCCCTGTTTTACTATTATTGGTGTGAATGGTTGTCTTTTTTTTATATTAGTTGTCTTTTTTTGCAAAGTCTGTCGGAGTATGTTAATTAATTAAAAAATTAAACATTCAGAAAAGAAGCCGTCCTTCTGATCTGAACCCCAAAAGTTGGACATAGTTTTTGCTACTTGCTCGGTAGTCGAAATCCGGTAGTCAATCGGACTTAGGCCACCGAGCTTTTCTTTGATCCTGGATTTATTATAGTACTTAATCCATTCACGCATGGCCCTTTCCAGTTCTTCCTGAGTCTGATAATCATGAGCACTTACTGTCTCAGCCTTCATGATGTGAAAGAAACTTTCCATCTGGGCATTGTCTAAACAGGTGGCCTTACGGGACATACTCTGACAGACCCGATGCGATTTAAGTTCCTTACGCCAGGCATAACTCTGATATTGGAACCCTTGATCTGTATGGACATAGGTACGATAGTGATGCTCGGGAAGACCCTCCAGTGCCTCATGAAGAGGCTTGAGCGCAAAAGCTACAGTTGAAATGGCCACTGATCGCAAAGGATAGAATTTCATCGGAATAAAGATCCATCACAGGTTCCGGCCGATTGCGCTGAAAGCGCCGGCGGCCTTGAAAGCGGGGATCACGTCCAGCACGCCGAAGACGCCCTCTGTGACCCGCTCTTCCGTGCTCAGCTTCCGCCCGGAGATCAGGTTCGTCCCGGTGGCCGCATCGGTCAGCTGCATCGCCCCGTAGGCGGCACCCGCCGTAATCCCGGCCGGGCAGGCAATCGTCAGAATGACAATCGCCGCTCCGATGCCGAGGTTCACCCAGAACTCCTGGTCCATCTGCTTGTCTTTGATCGACCGGTAGTCGAAGCCGCGGCTGTACTGGATGCCCTCTTTGTACTGATCGAAAGTCACGCCGCCGGCCTGTTTCCCGGCCGCGGCCCGGTAGGCTTCGTATTCCTTTTTCAGCGAGGCAGCCATCAGGCTGCTGCTGTTAAAGAGATCGTCGAATGTGATCGACTGTTTGGTCACTGGCTCATAGGCGGCGACGGAGGCGAGCGGGCTGGCTGCTTGGTATTCCTTGACGTTCAGCGTGTTTGGGGTGTGGTACTGGCTGATTGAAACCTGCGCCATTTCCGCGGCAAAGGCATCCATCTGTTTGTAAAAGGGATCGTCGATGTGGCGGCTGACCGCATTGCCGGCCTCACCCGTAAAGGTGCCCAGTTTCCGGTAGTCCTGGCCCAGTTTGTCGAGCGCCCCGGCCTGGCTTTTGTACGAAAACCAGAGGCGCCGGTCCTCGTCCAGATCGTCAATCGCCTTCTGGATCTGCTGAAGGGTCCGGTCCATCCGCTGCATGCGCTCCAGCGCGCCGCCCCAGGATGAAATTTGAGCGATCGCCCGGCCCATGTCGTCCCATGAACCGCTCCGGTAAGAAACATCCTCTCCCATGCTTCCGTTACCGCCTTTCATTGATTGAGGCGGCAAGCGTCAACCGTTGATTATTCATCGCCCCTTTATTTTGGGTACTTCGTTCGTTCCGGGAAAATGGTTCTATCATTTCGCAGAGACGATTTCATTTCACCTGAAAAAAAAAACCGAAACTCTGCCGAGAGCTTCGATTTCTGATTTCTCCTCATGCATTCCTTTGTATTATAGAAAAGTGTGACAAAATATTGAACAGGGAAAAGTTCCTGGATTTTCATCTCTTTTCACGCTATTCAAACCTGATTCGACAGGTTCCGACAGAAAACTATAGGCCTTTTGAACCCTTGCTTTTTAAATGATCTGCCGGCATTTCCTGTCGATTGGGCAGCGGTCCGCCGCCGCTGACGGTCAGATGAATTTCCGCGTACATTCCTCGGGGGCAGCGAATCTATGGAACAGGAACGGCATCAAAACAGAATCAGAAAATGATAACAGGGCCTTAGTCCATTTACAGCAGAATGGGATCAGCTGGAACGATACCCTTCCGGTGATTTTTATCCGCTCTTTTTTGGCCGGAATAGGGGATATCACAAAATCCCATGTCAGGGGTATCCTTTTGTTGAATTTTTCATTCTCCGGTTATTTAGAAGCGACCTCAACACAGTACCCGGTATGCCCGCATTTGGGGCACTTTAACTTTCGTGTCCTGGGTGTGTGCTTGGAAAATAGAAATTGACCCAGTGTCGGCTTAAACTGTGTGTTGCATGCCACGCAGATATAATCTGTGTTTTTGCTGTACATCCAGGTCATCCAGACTCCCAGCAAAATGACGAGCGGCATTCCGATTGCAAAAGGCTGCCAGATGCCCCTTATGATCCAAAGAATCAGTGCCACGATTTGAATAGCATCCATGATAAGGCCGAGGATAAGCATGATCGCGTGCGTTTTTTTCAGTTTCTTTTGGCTATTCATCATACGCTCTACGTCGCTTATGGAATTCACCGGAATTCTGTTTGTATTGCGGATGCTTTCCTTGATCATCTTAATCGAATCCAACTGTTTCTGTTTGTCTTTAATGTCGCCGCCGATCTGTTTCGCCTGCTCATCAAGCAGTAATAGCAAGAATTTGGCGGGGCTGTCGCTGTCCAATATGCCTTTAATCGATCCGAGCGTCAGTCCCAGAGCTTTCAGCATACAAATCAAGCGCAGTTTGCTCATGTCATTGTCCGAATACAGACGTCGGCCGCCTTCCGTACGCTCCGATGGTTTCAGCAGGTCTTTAGCATCATAAAACTGTACCGTTCGAACAGAAACGTTGCACAGTTTAGCCAGTTCTCCGGTTGTGTACTGCGACATAGAACTCACCTCCTTGCCCTTAGCCTATCTTATCACGCAGCGTCACGAGCAAGAGATGACGTAAGATGATTTTTTATCAAATAGATTTCTGCTGATGCTATGTTAAAAGTATATCCGTTAATCGATGGTTGGCATAAGCATAAAATGAAATCTAAAAAATGATGCAGGTAAAATAAGCCAGATTCAGGTGTGATGTCCGGATTGCTCTGTCGTTATAAATGTTGATTTTTTTGAATCGCTTTTTAAAAAAGAAAAGAAAAAAAGGAATGATGATTGGCCTTTTAGCGATCATGATTTTGATGCTTTTAGATGACGGATTCGCACTTCCGCCCGTCCGGATATGTGAGCCGAGGGGATTTTGGTAATTATAGTGTGAGTAATCGTCTTTCTTCACGGCGGGAGTCCGGACAATCGGTATTTAAAGGATGCCTTTATTGACAAAATTGCTTTTTCAATATAATGTTAACCGTAAGCACATTAAACATATTTAATTACTTGGAATTAAAGGAGCGAGCATGAGAAAACGAAAATTGTCACTTAATGAGCTGGTCCAAAAAAACATATCGAACATTTGGCAGGATGAAGACGCATTGAGTAATATTGATTCCGTGCTTGATCGAAAGCTGACTCAAAATACCGGTCAGGGAAAAAATAAAACCAGACGCAGGGGTTTCAAGGAGATCTGAACCAGGGAAGAACGGGATTTAGTCTGTGTTATTATAGCTGAGAGACGCGGTTGGAGAAGGCTCTGTAAAAAGCAAGCCGTCGCTTGATTGGAGGTATTAGAGATATCGCATGAAGAAAGCGGGAATAGTCGGCGGATTAGGCGCCGAATCGACATTGGAATATTACAGACAGATTGTTTACAGATATCACGAAGAAGCAGGCTGTTTTCCTCAGATCGTGATCGACAGTGTAGATCTTGACCGTTCAACGGCATTATTAACGCGCCGGGCCTTCGACGAGTATGTCGGATTCTTGCTGAGAGCTGTCCGCAACGTGGCAAAGGCGGGTGCCGATTTTGGGGTCATTGCTTCGAATACGCCGCATATTGTTTTTGAACCTTTAAAAGATCAATCGCCGATTCCCCTTATCAGCATCGTTGAGGAAACATTAAAGGCCGTCCGCTTATCCGGGCAAAGGAAAGTCGGATTGCTTGGGACAAAGTTTACGATGGATGCCGATTTTTATAAAAATCTCTTTAAAAAAGATCAGATCGAAATTATAGTACCGGATGAAGTCGACCGGCAGTTTATTCAGAAAAAAATATTTGAAGAGCTGGAGTATGGAATTGTCAGGGCCGAAACCAAAGAACGCTTCCTGGCCATCATCAATAAAATGGAAGAAAACGATCACGTTCAGGCAGTTATCCTCGGGTGTACGGAGCTGCCCTTGATTATTAAAAAAGACGATACCGAGCTCCCATTATTCGATACGGCAAAAATCCATATTGACAGCATTTTGAAAAAAATGGAATCCTAACCGGCTCATCCGTTCAAAAAAGATAATAGGGTGACCGGCGGCTCAAGGCGCTGGTCAACACTTTGTCCAGGCCTTGCCTCTTTTGCTTCCCCATATCATTCCGGAGTTTTCATATAGCCATGTCTCCCATTTTTCGATCAGGTTCAGATCGAGTGGCGGCTCACCCTTGCTTGCGCATCCTTTAACGGGCCCACGAAACGAGAGGACAGAAAGGCAATCATCTAAAATGGACCGAAGCCTCCAATCTATCAGGCCTTTCCTCGCTGGCGGAATTTTAATTCCTGACTTCAGCCAATGCCATATGATGCGGCAATTCTGCATCTCTGAATGGGGGCATCAATCCATTGAAAACCGCCTGCAGAATTCCGGCAATATCATCCGGATTTACTTTAACGCCTCCCGGTATAACATTGACCCAATGAAAAAAGCAAAATCCGGTTTTAAAAGTCGACCAACCCCAGAAGCCTATTTTTGCCCGCCCGCCGGTTTCATACAGGCAATGCAAGCTCTCCATGGGCTATTGTCTCCCGGATGTATGATCGGAATGCCGGCAAAAGTGAACGGACGGCAGGAAAATTTAATCGCTGCGGAAAGCTGCCCGCACAGGAGTACCGGCGGAACGGCGGCCGACCGCAGCCGGGCTGGCGGCTATATCTAACGTTATACGTGCTCAGCCGGCTAAAATCATAAATTAAAACTGCCGGTTCTGACCGGCAGCGGGTTATTTCATTTGTTTCAGCCTTTTGATCTCGTCTTTCATTTCAGGAATCTTGTTCTTTTCCAATGATCCGCAATGAGTACTCCTCTGTATTTCAGTTAGTGAGGCCGGCTGTTCCGTTGTTCAGCAGGTTCAAAATGTCGCCGGGTGCATTGAAATAGTATGTCGCCCGGATAGGGCGCACGGAATGGCGGCCCCACAGAACCAGTCCGCAATTAACGCCCGCGTCCGAAGCACACTGCATGTCATAGACACTGTCGCCGATAAACAGAACCTCTTTTTCCGATGCGCCTGTTGCCTGCAGATATTTTTTCATCGGTTCGGGATCGGGTTTGTGGCGGACCGTGTCTTCAGCGCAGATGACCGTCTCAAAGAATCCCTCCAGGCCGAAATGCAGAAAGCCCTGCTTGTATTCCTGTCTCCCCTCCGACGTTATGATACCTAGTTTATACCGTCTCTTTCTTAATTCTTCCAGCAGCTCGCGAATTCCTTTAAAGACGCTGACCGTGGATAAATGCAATTTGAAATGATCCTGCCATACCTGCATGCCGTGCCCGATGTCCGAAACGCCCAGCTGCTTCAGTGCCTCTTTGTCCGGGATAAACATCGCAAACCCTAATTCGGATAATGCGAGGGTCCGATGCTGCAATTCCCGAATTGTATCCTGCAGCGAATGAAGGGTAGCATGTTCCGTGTCAAGTAGTGTGCCGTCGATATCAAAGATGATATGTTTGTAATTCATGCCGGCCTCCCAATGTGCTTGCGAGTCTTTTCATTACATGTGCAGCATTATTCTATCATTTTTTTCATGCACCGTCTCCATACACTATAAAAATGAGCAGCCTTTTGACTCATCTGCGCCCGGTTCGCGGCGCGGTCGCTTTATCCGTTCTTCTGAAAAGCGGCCTAACCGGCGGAGGGGCGTTAAATCCCGGAAATGTCCGCTATTTCTCTTCGTTTTGCCGCATACAAACCACGTTTATCCTGACAGCGGTAAAATAAAAAAAACGGGACCCCGGCATTTGCCGAGATCGCGGGCCTTTTGCGAAAGAAGTCCTGAATAGGCTGGATCCGATCCGGCTTCTTGCTAAATAATCGTCATCAAAATGGGGATTTCAATCAGACTGAAGAGTGTCGTTTCTGTAACCATGACGGCCGCATAATCGGAGTCGGCATGATAAAGTTCGGAAACGACGGGCGTATTGGTCATAACCGGCATGGCCGACTGCAGAATAAAAACCTCTTTCATGAGAGCAGGCATCGGCGCCGGCAAGACAAGCAGCGTCATGAGAGCGGGCGCCGCAATGAATCGGCCGATCAAAATACCGAGATTATCTCTATTCAGGCGAATCTTGCCCAGTCCCGCCTGATGAATCGCAATGCCGATAAAGAGCATCGACAGAGGAATGGTCAGATCGCCGATGTAGTTGAAATCGGACATCAGGAACGTCGGCAGCTTTATGTGCAGAAGGACCAGAATAACGCCGACGATAAATCCTAACAGCGGTGCGGAAAAGATTTTTTCCAGCATTGATTTCAGGCTGATCTTTGTATGGGTATCGCCGTCTGTTTGAATCAGATAAACTCCCAATGTCCAGAAAAAGGTCGTATTGGCCATATAATAGACGAGTACGTACGGCAGGCTTTGACTGCCGAACAGCGCCATATTTACCGGCAGACCGATAAATATCGTGTTTGAATTGCAGAACATCGATTTAAACAGTCCGCTGTGGTTGCGCGGAACGGCGAATATTTTAACAGCCAGGAATGAAATGCCGAACAGAATAATCATTGAGAGAACCGGAAAACGGAGATTAGGCAGGAGATCAATCAATTCTTTGCCGTTAAAATCAGACGTGATGGTGCTGATCATATACGCCGGCAGTCCGATTTGTGTGACCAGTTTTGCAATTAACTTGCTGGTTCTTTTATCAAACCAGCCGCGGAGAGCCAGTACATAGCCTACGCCTATCATAATGAGGATCACTAAAACACCCTCTGTGCCCTGAATAAACGTTCCCAATATAAATGCCTCCATGATTGATCGGGCTCAGCGGAATTGACGAGCGATCTTCAGATAAAGCTGAGCGGCTAACGGATTATTTTGCAATGCCATTAATAATACTTATTTCCGGATACCAACGAGCATACATCTATGCTAGAATCATAGTCAAATATTCAAAGGGTCATAAAAAATATTTATAACGGGGACGGGCGGAAATGAACATCCAGGACTTAAAATATTTTTATCGATTAGTAGAGGATCAGAATTTCACAAAAGTTGCCGGATATTTTAAAGTCAGCCAGCCGACGATTACGCTGGCGGTGAAGAGGATGGAGAACGAATTTCAAACAAAGCTGGTTGAGCGCAATCATGCTCATAATGAGCTGCGGATTACCGACAGCGGCAAACAGCTGTATCATCATGTCGGCCCCATTTTGAATGAATGGCGGCTGGCGCATCAGGAAATCAATGCCATGAATCAGCAGAAAATCCGCTTCGGCATGTCGCCGACAATCAGCAGCTATTTTTTCCCCAGTGTCGCAAACCAGCTGTTAAAAACAGGTTTATTGAATCACTTATATACCTATGAAGCCGGCTCGCGTGAAGTGCTGCGATCCATCGTGGGCGGCGATGTTGATATTGGGCTGGTCGGAAGCGTGGTGCCGCTGATTCATGACCAATTAGTGACGGAACGTCTTAAGATCGTCCGTTTTAAGATTGTCGTCAGCCCGTCCAGCCCGCTGGCAAAGCGGAAGTCCGTCAGTTTTCAGGAGGTAAGCGCCTTTCCGTTCGTCGTGCTGAATCGTCATTTCGCCAATCCGGTCGCTTTTGAACAGATTGCCCGCCATGCCGGAGTCGCCCCGAACATTATCTATCGCAGCAGCAATATCGATACACTGAAAAGGATTGTATCCCGCGGAACGGCGATCAGTTTCATTGCCGATTTATCGATCCTGCCCGGCGATCCGATTGTCGCCATTCCGCTGTCGGATCGGGAACAGCCGCTTTTAACGGTGATGCTCGTCTACCGGAAGACGCTGGAATTGTCGGAGCGTATCCGTCAATTTATCGAAATCGTCCGTGAGTATAAACAGACCGGCAGAACGGAGTAACAACCGTCTGTAACTGAAGTGAATCATATGAGCCAAAACGGTCGTTGAGCTCTCACCGAGACTGTAAAGCGGATCTGCAGGGAGCCATGAACAAATGTCGAAAAAGCGATTGTGAAGCCCGGACCGGCAATCCTCCCGTCGGTTTCAGGCGGCCGGGAATCCTCGCTTCGGCATGGCCTATCCGCTTCGGCACGAAAGCGGAACCTTAAAAGAATGATAAAAATCAGATCCCGGATGCACGTCAAGGATCTGATTGATTATAAAATAGTTGGACTTTTTAAAGCTTCTTTCTCGGCATCGGCTCGAAACCCGGATTCCTTCTGTCGGCTTAAGGCCGGTAAGAAAAAGCGGTTCATTAAACGATCAAATTACCAGTGAAACCCGCGTGCGGGCGGACACGGACACCCGGGATCAACAACAACGTTTTGAAAAGATTGCGGGAAAAAATGTCTGGGTACATTAACTATGTTTTGTCTGTTGATGTGAACGATCGGGTGGACGACAGGCACTGTCCTCGGGAAAAAGGTATCGCGTACGACATATTGAGGATCGCAATATATGGGCCGGCAGGATCCGAACATCGTGATCACCTCCATTCCCTGTATAAAATGCCGTTAAATAGACAATGGGAACGGCGTACGCATATGACCCGGCCGTTTAAGAAAAATAATTAACCGGAATCTTATCCGACTATGAATTTTTAAGTACAGCCGGCGGAAAACCTTTTTATATTCAAAAAATGGAAACAGAACGCCGGCCATGGCCCTTGCGGCGATTGATGTTTTTGCGCCGCCCTGCCTGTAAGCCGTTCACAGGATCGACCGGCGGCATTCATTTCGTCAATCCGTCTGAAAAGATGCTGATCATGAGAAAAGGCTGAACACGCTCATATAGAGCCCGAAAGCCATCACAATTCCCGACAGGCTCCAGACCAGGTATTTATGAAACCCCTTCATACGCTGTTCCTTTGGCAGCGCTTTTGCCTCAAGTGCGAGCAGAAAGCCAAGGACAATCGGAAGCAGCATCGCATTCATGACTTCGACATCCAGTGTAATTTTAACCAGATTGACGCTGCAAATGACTAAGACGGCCCCGCCTACGTGCGCCAGAGTATAGATGAAGTAAAACGCCTTTGCATCTTTTACCTTATGGTTCAGGCTTTTGTTAAAACCGAATACCTCTCCGATGCCCCAGGCACCGGCAACGGAGACGACTAATGAAGCAATAATGGCGGCTCCGACAATGCCGAGGCTGAACGCCAGTTTCGCCCCGAAAAATCCCAGAAACGGCTCCAGTGCATCGGATATTTGCTTCACATCGTTTAATGTGCGGCCGGGGCTTGCTTTACCGATGGTTGCCGCACAGGTTACGAGCACGGCAATCATAATCAATTGGGTAATGACTGAACCGCTCAATGTATCCCAGCGGGTGGCCTTCAGATCGCGTACCGTCAGCTTTTTATCGAGGACCGCCCCCTGCTGATAGAAGATCATCCAGGGCATGATGACGGCTCCGACGTTTGCTGCCAGTAAGTACACGTAGTTTTTGGAAGCGAGCGGAACAGATGTCAGACCCTGTACTATGTCTGCCGGATTAGGGTGAGACAGATAGGCGGCGACTAAGAAGAAGACTTCAAATAATCCGACAGCGATCCCAATCCGTTCAAATCGTTTATAGCTTCCCGTCAGTCCGATTGCGACGAGGATGATCGTGGCGATGCTGACGCTGAGCCAGGAAGGGATGCCGAATAACTCGCCGGCACCCGCAATGCCGGCAAATTCAGTGACCAGTGCCCCGACAGATGCCAAAAACAAAGTGCCGACAGATAGTAAAGCCCATTTCATTCCGAATCTTTCGCGAATCAGTTCGCCGTGTCCCTTGCCTGTTATAATGCCCAAACGAACGGTGACTTCCTGAATCAGATAGAGGATGGGGATTAATAGGAGCTGCGGCAGGATCATTCTATAGCCCCATTGAGCACCCGATTGAGCGGCTGTGACGATACTCCCGGCATCCGTATCGGCCAGCATAACCATCAATCCGGGTCCGAATGTTGCTGTAATCAAAGCTATGCGCCGTTTCCAATTATAGGATTGCGAAACGGTCAGAGTCGGTTTATCCATCTGAAATACCTCTTTCATTGCTCTTACGGAAATGATAATCATTATCACAACATGAATATCTTATTTGATTAATAATCGCAGGTCAATGCTTATTATGAAGGTTATTATTACAAATTGACAAAAATCTCTCTTTTCATACAGCCCCGGCCGGAGTGATGGCAGCGGGACAATCATTTGCCTCATTTCACAGCCAAATACAATCATTCGGGGAAAATTGTCTGATTGTGATCGGCCATTCATACAGCGGCGCGGGCTTTTAAATAGTGATTTAGATTAACGGCGGCATGCAGGGCGTCCTTATCGGCTAAAACTTCGCCTTTCTTATCGCCCTTGCCGATAATATAACTGCCGAATTTCATTTGTAAAAAGTCGCAGATGAATTGTGTCTGCTGGATCATCGGCAGGGCTTTGATGTAAGGTTGATCGCCGCCGACGGTGATTAAATGAACTTCCTTTGCTTTCATTTTTTCCCTGAAATCCGGCAGTGACGGATCTCTCAATGATTCAGACCAGCGATCAATGTACAGTTTTAACAGACTGGACATGCCGTACCAGTAGACCGGTGTGACCAGTAACAGGATATCCGCAGGAATCTGTTTTTGAATCAGTGTCCGGTAATCGTCATCCGCTGAATGGAACGGATCTTTTTTTGCTGAACGGCTCAGATCGGATATCGGATCAATATGATAATCTTTCAAAAAAATTTTTGTAGCATCCAAATCTTGAAGGGCGATATCGGCGAGCTGTTCCGAGTTTCCTTTATCTCTGATGGAGCCGTAAATAGCCATGATCTTCATGGGCATGCTCTCCTTTTTTTGATTACTCTTATCATACAATGTATGTACCGATCGGTTAAAGACGAATATAGCGATTCTATCCATCGGTTTCTTCAATGCCTGGCAGTAGCCGTTTCTCTCGTAATCCTTATCAAAATAGCGGGGAGAGAAAGAGCGATGAAAAAATTCGCAAGTATCATACGCCGGAAACAGAAGGAGCCAGAGCGGTGTATGCATTGGCTCTAAACACATGAAGCAGGCCATGAAGTTAAATTGATTTTTGATGGAGCGAGGACAGCCTGGATCAGAAAATTTGAAGATGAAAAGCATCCGCATCATCCGCTCTATAAAGCCGTTAAAAAACTGGGTGTGATTGCCGGGGCTTGCCGGTTTTTTGCCGGTACATTCATAAAAAAATCCTCTATTATGGAGGATAGATGTTTCCTATCCAAATCCAAATAAAGGATTCAGCTATGGGTAAGAATACATGATTTTCATCATTGGTTAAACTCAATTAATGTCAGGCACCATAAACAGAAACCGAAAGAGACACAGGCGGATAAATACATGAAAAAGCAGCTCTTTATTAAGAACAATGTAAAAGCTAAATCTTTTGAAGCGCTGCGAATCTCAGTCAAATTGAAATCCACAACTTTTTAACAAATCGTTGAATTGAGAAGCATTCCAACCCTTCTTCTTGAATATACAAAATTAATTGTTCAGTTTATTCCTTGCAAGTAATAAGCTTCCGATAATTCCGGAATCATCACCGAGTTTAGTAGGAACAATATAATCATTCAGTTCAGGGAATTGAACATAGTTATTTACCAACTTTTTTAAATTGCTACGGATTAAAGGAAACAGTTGCCTTTGTTTCATAACCCCTCCACCTAAGATTATTAAATCTGGAGAAAATGTCAATGAATAATCCATACACGTTTGGGCTAGATAATAGGCTTCTATGTTCCATACTGGATCATCTTGTTTTAAAAGCCGCCCTTCCTTGCCAGTACGTTTTTCTAATGCCGGACCCGAAACCAATCCTTCAATGCAATCATTGTGGTAAGGACAAACCCCTTCAAAATCATCATTTTTTCTCTTATGAAGGAACAAGTGTCCTGCTTCTGGATGGTTATATCCCTTATATAAGATATCGTGATGTACATATCCTACCCCTACACCTGTACCTATCGTCACATATAAAACGTTTCGATAACCTTTTCCTGCACCTAAAGAATATTCCCCATAGGCAGCAATATTAACATCTGTTGTCCAAACAAACGGGACCTTATAGCGTTGTTTCATAGCCCCTAAAAAATTAAATCTTTTCCAGGAAAGTTTAGGTGTATTAGTAACATATCCATAAGTAGAAGAAGCCTTATCAATATCAATTGGTCCAAATGAACCTATACACATTGAACTTATTTGATATGTGTCAAAAAAATCAAATATCTTAGGAAGTGTTTCCTCAGGTGATAAAGTAAGAAACTTTGTACGAGCAATTATATTTTTCTCATTGTCGCCTACTGCACAGACAAATTTTGTGCCTCCGCCTTCGATGCCCCCGACTAAAGTAGACATTTAATTCACCTTACTTTTATGAAAATAGAGTTTATGATAATTACATTAAATGGTCCAAAGTCATAGGACTATGGACCATTTAATGATCAATGCATTATAAACATTATAGATACTGTGCTCTCCATGGTTCAATGTCTTTATACAGCTCAGCTTTATTTACGGCATTAAACAATTCATTCTTGTGATGAACGATCTTTTTAGCTGCTTCGATGCATGAAGGGAACAGGTTATTTGGATCCCATCCATCATCTTCAGCCAATACCTTCCGTGCTTGCTTGAAGAATGCGAATTTATAGTCAGAAGAAATGTTTACTTTAGCTATTCCTGTTTTTACAGCTTCAGCAATCTGGTCATCGGGATTAGATGAGCCTCCATGTAATACCAATGGGATATGGACCACTTTCAAAATCTCTTCCAGAATATCAATTCTAATTTTAGGCTTAACGTCAGACGGATAAATACCATGAGCCGTGCCAATGCCAACAGCTAATGTATCTACACCTGTTTCTTCAACAAATTTTTTAGCGTCTTCAGGTCTAGCGTAGATTCCATTTTGCAAATGTTCTTTGATATGATTTCCTGTTTGACCAATGGTTCCAAGTTCTCCTTCAACAGTCACACCTACTAAATGGCACATATCTACTGTTTTTTTTGTAATGGCTATATTTTCTTTCCAAGGCTTCAATGATCCATCAATCATAACTGAACTAAATCCATCATGGATAGCCCGTGCTACATTAGTGATAGTATCGCCATGATCTAAATGTAAAGCAAATGGCACTTTGCTATTCTTAATCCTTTGCAGTACATATGCAAAGAAATCATCTTTTGCATATGCAAGTTCTGTCGGATGAACAGCAATGATTCCTGGAGCATTATCGGCCTCACATTGTTCTAACGATGCTTTTAGCAATTCTGAGTTTGAAACGTTATAAGCCCCTACTGCAAAATGGTTTTTCTTGGCTACTAGTAACAATTGGTTCATATTTACTAACATAAATTTTTCCTCCTTTTTTTCTACTTAAACCGTCTGACTGAGGATATCCTTATTTCTAGATCCAACAATGTTTATATAATATTTCACCATCTCCTTAGCTGGTTCTATCGTTCCCTCAACCATTTCTACAAAATCTTTATTGCGGTTTTCCTGTATCTGTTTATAAAGAGCATCTAATTGCGCTTTCATAACATCAGAGCCAACATTAACCTTATTGATTCCACATTCGACAGCCTTACGGATGTTATCCGCACCACAACCAGACCCACCGTGCAATACTAAAGGCTTGCTAGTTGCCTTTTTTATTTTTTTTACAATTTCAAAGTCGAATTTTGGAATATACCCTTTCGGCATGATTCCATGTGATGAACCGAAGGAGATAGCTAATGCTGTTACATCAGTTGCTTTAATAAACTCGATTGCTTCTTCTGGGTTTGTATACATATCAGTATTAGTAAAATTTTCATTGGCTACAGCCCCCATTCCACCCACTTCAGCCTCTACTGATACTTCCTTCCTTTTAGCAAATCTGATCATTTTCTGAGTTTCCTTGACATTCTCTTCAAAGCTTTTTTCAGAAGCATCTATCATGACACTCGAAAATCCAGCATTAATTGCTTCCTTCACATAATCTTCAGATTTTCCATGATCAAGATTGATTGCAACCTGTACTTTTGCCTCTCTTGCAAGGCCAATGACTGCAGGTAAAACTACTTTAAGTCCTAAATGTTTTTTCAAATGCTCCATTAAAAGATCAATAATGATTGGAGAATTCATTTCTTCAGCCGCATGGATGGTGGCAAAGGCACTTTCCAAATTAAAACAATTGATTGCCATTACCCCATAATTTTCACGATTGGCTTTATCCAACAATACTCCCATTGAAACATACATAGAAAGATCTCCTTTCAGCTTTCTTTGATACTTCCTAAATCCAATTCTTCTTCAGATTCGTTATCCTCATTCTCTTCTTCAGTTTTTTCAACAGGAGCTTTTTTCCAAACAAGTAACATTACTGCCGTAATTAAACTTCCTATTAAAAGATCTACAGTAAATATGAGAGGGTGATTCATAGCAGGTACAATAAACATTCCTCCCGAAGGCACGGGACTTGCTACTCCAAAAGTCATATTCAATGCACCACCTATGGCCGCCCCAACCGTGCAAGAAGCAATGACCCTTACAAGATCTTCCATGGCTATAGGAATGCAACCTTCTGTAATCATACAGATTCCCATTGGAAAAGCTATTTTAATATTGTCCTTTTCTTTTTGCGTATAAATAGGATGTCTAAATATTATTGAGAAAATATAGGATAGTGTAATTCCAAACGGAGGCACCATGGATGCTAAAATTTTAACAGCCTCAGGTTGTTTGATTCCTTGAATTAAAAGGCCATCGCAGAATAAGGACGCAACTTTATTAACCGGTCCTCCAAAATCAAAAGCAGCCATACCACCTAAAATCCCTCCAAATATGAATCTTGCTGATCCTCGCATACCTTGAAGAAAGTTTGTTAGCAAGTCTGTAAGCCATACTATAGGTTGTCCAAGAATATAGAACATCAGAAATAAGTCAATAGCACCAGCCAATAATGGAATAATTAACATAGGCCTTAAACCTTCAGCCCAATTAGGAACCTTGATGTATTTAACTAAACCTAAAACAATCCAACCTGTTACATATCCGCCAATCATACCACCCAAAAAACCGGCTCCAATATAATAGGCAATGAATCCGCTTAACAATCCTGGCGCAATTCCTGGTCTATCAGCAATGGAATAAGCAATAGATGCAGCAATTACTGGAGCAAGCAATTGAAATCCCCAAACACCTAACGTGGTAAAAGCATTGGGAATGGACATGCCTGCTTTTATTTGTGCCACATTAGTTATATCTGTACCTCCGAAAAGATTACCTATTGCCATAAGTAGTCCTGCCGAAACGACCAGAGGTAACATATATGAAATACCAGTCATTGCATGTTTCTTTAGCTGTAATTTTCTAAACATCAAGCATCACTTCCTTTCTTCTTCAACTTTTTGTACTAAAGTCTCAACCAACTTAGTGGATGCTTTTATAACGGTATTTGTTGGGACTTCAAATACTTTCTTTCCTTTAAATCTTTCTTTGCTAATTTTGATATCTACTGCCAGTAATACGAAATCAGCGTTTTTGATTTGCTGCGATGTTAATTCGTTTTCTGTACCTATGGTGCCTTGGGTTTCGATATGGACCTCATGGCCCAATTTAGTTGCCGCTTGAATAATCTTTTCACGCGCAATATACGTATGTGCAATACCAGAGGTACATGCTGCTACACCGACAATTTTCATTCTTTTCACCCTCCAGTTGTTGATTTAGTTGCTTATCAATTAGAACTAAGTAAACTTATAAGTTCTTCTTTTGAATCCACTTTATGAATAGCCTTCACGAAATCTTCGTTTGCAAGCAAAATAGCGATACCTTGCAATAATGTCAGATGAAGAGTATTCGCATCTTCATTACGGACAGCAAATAAAATTATTACATTGACCGGTCCTCCATCTAAACTTTCCCATTCAATATAATGTTTGCTTATTCCAATAGCGATAGATGTCGTGTTTACAAACCAAGATTTCCCATGTGGTATTGCAATTCCTTGTCCTAATCCTGTTACACCTTCTGATTCACGAAAAAGTACATCTTTGACAAAACCATCTTTGTCATTAACGTTTCCATTCTTTACTAGCAAATCTGTTAGTTCTTCTATTGCTTCTTTTTTGGTATTTGCTTTGAGATCTAACGTGACTAAATTTTCATTTACAACTTGAGAAAGCTTGACCATTTCCAATTTAACCATCTCCAAATGATGTTCTATTTTAAAAAATATGTTTAACTTTGTTCACGAACATATTGTAATCGCTTTATAAATATAAGTCAACATTATATCTAAAAAATAATAATATTGATTTATAAACATATTTATAGACAAATGCATATAAATAGAGTTAAAATATTAAAGAACATTGTCGAACATTTTTAAAATAGGATAATATGTGGAATAATTTTTATTACCTGAGGTGAAATATAATGAAAAGAACACGCCAAGATTGTATATTATCTTTACTTGCAGATTCAAAAAATAAATCAATGTCTACTATCGAACTTGCAAATAGGCTGAAGGTAGCTCCAATGACAATTCGTCGTGATCTTAATGAACTGGCAAAAAAGAAAATGTTGTCTAGAACCTATGGGGGAGCATCATTAATAGTTGAACGGTCAACTGAAGAAAAAAATAAAATACAGCACAAAGCAAAATTAGAAATTGGTCGAGAGATAGCTAATCTTATTCCCGAAAGATCTACAGTCTATTTAGGTGCCGGCACAACAATTTTTGCGGCAGCACAATTTTTGTCATTAAACAAAGGAATACAGTACGTTACAAATTCTGACTTAATATTTCGCTACCTAATTAAGAAAAACAATAATGTAATTCTCGCTGGTGGATATTACAATAAGTCATCAAATCAACTGTTAGGCACGCTAGCTGTCCAATGCCTTGAAAACTATTACTTTGATATCTCTTTTGTGGGGACAAATGGAATTTTTAAAGGGCAAGCGACGACTTCAAGCTTCGATGATGCAAATATCAAAAAGGTAGCATTACAGCATGCTAAGAAAAAATATATTGTAGTTGATTCATCAAAGATAGGAAAGGCAGATCCATATTTATTTTCTGATATTGAGAACGCTGACGGAGTTATAGTGGATTCTAAAATAAAAACAAGTAGCCAGGATCAAATCAAACGTTACACTGATTTAATCATTAGCAAGCCAATAGATTTTAAAAAATTAAATAGATCTTGAAAAACGGTGGAGAAAAAATATTTTTTTGGCATATGCAGCAAGTATGTCGGATCCATGGTTGCCGACCTATCTAATTAAGGTCACAAAGGCCTAAGAATGTTTTTATCAGTCGCAGTTCGCCTATTTCTGCCTCCGTGCAACAAAATGGTTGTTTGATCCGTCTCGAAATGAGTCTGTTTCTGTGGTATTGTGTGTCAATAGGGAGATAGGCATCAAGATGGATGTTTTGAAAGGTTTATGCCAACAATTTAATCTGAAATTCCGACATGCCGTACCAGTAAACCGGTATGACCAGTAACAGGATATCTGCAGGAATCTGTTTTTGAATCAGCGCCCGGTAATCGTCATCCGCTGAATGGATCAGATGCAGGCAATCACTTGAGGCGCTCTGCAAAACAATAATAGAGCCATTTGTATTGACTGTGTACCTAGGTACAGGGTTTATACTCTGAATGAGGTGAAAAAGATGCACTATCGCATGGGCGAACTCGCGAAAAAATGTAATCTGAGTAAAGAAACGATTCGTTATTATGAACGGATCGGCATCCTGCCGGCACCTCCCCGTTTAGACTCGGGATATCGTATTTACACGGAGCGGACTGTTGACCGGCTGAGCTTTATTATACGTATGCAGGGACTGGGATTCAAACTGAAAGAAATTGATCAATTACTGGGCGTTGTTGATCGCGACGAAGCAAAGTGCTGCGATATCTACAACTTTACCGTTGAAAAGTTAGCAGACATACGCCGCAAGATTAAAGATCTGAAAAAAGTGGAACAAATGCTGATTGATCTCAAAGAGCGCTGTCCGGAAGATAAAGATATTTATGGGTGCCCGATTATTGAAACATTGATGAAAAAATAAGAGAGGAACAGGGTGAGGCAATGCGTAAAAAAGCAGTGGTTTGTCTATTAGCCCGGGAGAGCAGGGGGCTCATAGCCGGCTCAAAGGCTGAAATGCGATCCAAAATTCCATATAGAATTTCGTAAAAATCAGGGAGGAATAAAATTGGAAACCTGCCGGATGACAATTCAGGGGATGACTTGCCCAGACTGTGAAGATCGCGTGATCCGCGCAATGAACAGCGTTGGCGCTGAAAATGTATCAGCAAGCTATCGAAAGGGGAAAGCCGTTTTCCAGGTTGCGAAAAAAGACGCTATTGAAAGCGTAAAAGCGGCTGTCGGGGATACCGGCTGCAAACCCGGAAATATCGAGATTATTTCCGGTGAAAGCCGGATAAAAATGGACCGGACCGGTGACTATGATTTACTGATTATCGGTTCCGGCGCTTCCGCTTTTTCAGCAGCAATTGAAGCTGTCGGACTGGGAGCTAAAGTAGCGATGGTTGAGCGCGGGACTGTCGGCGGAACGTGCGTCAATATTGGATGTGTCCCATCCAAAACATTGCTTCGTGCCGGAGAAATCAACCGTTTGGCCCGCATGAATCCCTTTGCCGGTCTTGACGTTTCGGCAGGACCCGCGGACTTAATGGCTTTAGTCGATCAAAAGAACGAGCTTGTCGGCAAAATGCGTCAGGATAAATATGTTCGTCTGATCGATGAATACGGCTTTGAGCTGATTCACGGGGAAGCGAAATTTCTCGATGGGAATAGTGTGGAAGTTGATGGCCGCAGGATGACGGCGAAAAACTTTTTAATTTCAACCGGTGCCGCGTCGGCGCTGCCGGACATTGAAGGTCTAAAAAAAGTCGATTATTTAACGAGTACGACGGCTCTTGAACTGAAAGAAATTCCGAAACGCCTCGCTGTTATCGGTTCCGGATATGTCGCGATGGAACTCGGCCAGTTATTCCACAACTTAGGGTCGGAAGTCACATTCATCCAGCGAAGTGCCCGAATTTTAAAAACATATGATCCTGAAATTTCTGAAGCCGCCGCTAAAGCGTTGACGGGACAGGGGATGAATCTAATCACGGGCGCGCTGGTTGAGCGGGTCGACCAAGTCGGCGCTATCAAACGTATTCACATAGCGGTGAATGGCGAGAAACGGATCATTGAAGCGGAGCAGCTCCTTGTTGCCGCCGGCCGAAAGCCGAACACGGCGGACCTTCATCCGGATGCTGCCGGCGTTAAACTCGGATCTCAGGAAGAAATCCTCGTTGATGATTTTCTCAGGACAAGCAATCCGGACATTTATGCCGCGGGGGATGTAACCATGGGGCCGCAATTTGTCTATGTAGCAGCCTATGAAGGCAGGGCAGCTGCAAGAGTTGCCTTGGGGTTTTCAAAACAAAAAATTGATTTGCGCTTTGTTCCCGGAGTCGTATTTACGAATCCTTCGATAGCGACTGTCGGGTTGACAGAAAAGGAGGCGAGGAAGGAGGGATATGAGGTCAGAACTTCCGTCTTGCCTTTAGATGCTGTTCCGCGCGCGATTGTGAACAGGGAAACGACGGGCGTTTTTAAGCTGGTCGCAGATGCGAAAACATGGAAAGTGCTCGGCGTTCATCTCGTTGCCGAAAATGGCGGAGATGTGATTTATGCAGGAACATTGGCGGTTAAGTACGGATTAACCGTCCGCGATCTTCAGGAAAGCCTGGCCCCCTATTTAACCATGGCCGAAGGGTTGAAGTTAGCAGCCCTTACATTTGATAAAAATGTTTCAAAATTATCCTGTTGTGCAGGATAACGGCATTGCCGGTCTCGAGTTGACAGATCATAGCGAAGAGAAGCAAAAACCGCAGAGCACAGGCTCCGCGGCTGTCGGCCTCATGTTGACAGATCATAGCCCGGATACGCGGAGACATAACCCGGATATGCGGAGATTGGCGGAAAACTTTTGACTTTGATACTTCGGAGCGGTCCCGGTATGACAGGGGCGCATTTTGGATTATAAAACAACTTTTGCCCCTGATATTTTGGGAGCGGCTCCCGGCATGGGCTCCCCTCATCCGGATGGCGGCGGTTCTCCGCTGAACGGATATTTTTCAATCAGAACGGAGCCCGTCTCTTGCTTTTTCAGTGAATTTTTTCTTAATCAGGTAAAGAAGCAAAATGAAACCGACGATCACGAGAGTAAAAATGAGACTGATCCGCTGCTGCCTGTCGAAAACGGAGCCGGTGATACCCAAAACGATGATACAGATACCCAATAGCCCCGAATAGGGCTGGAAGGGGATCGTTCTGTGCCTGCCGGAGTATATTCGCCGGTTTTTCATATCAGAAAGGATGATATTCAGCCAGTTTAAAAGAAGCATCGTACCGGAGGCGGTTGCCAGATATTCATAAACGGATTTAGGAAGAAAATAGGAAAGAACATCGACGAGAATCAGCAGCGCCAGGGTCAGAAACAGTCCGTAGAGCGGGACATCCTTTTGGGTGCGTCTGTTAAACAGCCGCGGTGCATCATGATCTGCGGCGAGGGCGGCCAATATGGTTGTCATCGAGTACAGGGCGCCGATCATTGTTGAAAACGCTGCGGACAAAATCACAAGGTTGAAAATTCCGCCGATGAAAGAGATGCGGGCCGCGGCGAGAGCGGTTACGAACGGACTCTCTGCTGTGCCGATCGTTTTCCAATCCGCAATCATTAAAACAGATACGACCGAGAAAAAATAGATCATCGTCAATGTAATAACGAGGGCGTAGCCCGCTTTGGAAACATCATCTTTGCTCCGGCAGCGATCCGCCGTCAGGCCGACGATTTCGATGCCGCCGAACGAAAGCAGCACAAAAATCATGCTTCCCCAGAAACCGAGAAATCCGTTTGGAAACAGGCCCTCTTGAAAAGGACTATGGACGGATAATGGAAAAGAGCCGAATCGGCCGCCTATAAAAAGCAGAAATGCGAACACGATAAAAGCGAGCAGCGCCGAGAGTTTAAGCACGGCGAGGTAGGATTCGATCGTTCCGAAATCTTTGATGCCCAGCATGATCACACCGATGCCCAGACAGGCGTATCCGCTAAAGAAAATCCATAACGGGATCTCCGGCAGCCAGTAACGGGTAAATGTAGACAAGGCTGTAATTTCACTGGAGACAATCATGAGTCCGGCGAACCAATAGATCCACCCGAAGACAAACGCATAGGCATCGCCGTAGGCCTTTTTGGCGTAGGTCCGAAAAGAACCGCTTTCCGGGTCGTTGACTGTCATTTCCGCCAATGCCGAAAATACGATCAGGGCCGACACGCCGGCAATCAGATAGCTGATTAATACAGAGGCACCGGCAGCACGGATCGATAACCCCGATCCGAGAAAAAAACCGGCACCGATGACCGAGCTGATACCGATCAGGCTGAGCTGCCACCACGAGAGGTACGCTCCCTTTCCGGACCGGATATTCTTCTTTTCCTGACGTGCGGCCATGGTTTGAATAGGGTGATCGAACTTTTTCACGGTTTTTGTGGATTCCTCCGTTCAGATATTTTTTATTCTGAACAACTCGGCAAAATTCATACACCGCGCCGCATTGTTTGAAACGGGTGGGGGCAAGCAATTTAACATCTAATTCACTGATTGCAGGCCGGCCACGTGAGATTTCTATGGGAGACGGGCCGGCCTGGTGAAAAAAGGCGGCTTCTTCTTCGCCCGGCGGTTTTTGAATCCGTTTCGCGGACCTATCAGCAGTCTTTTTTTCTCCAAATTTTAAAAAGCAGGTATCCTCTCAACTCATGTATCCAGCCGGTCTGCGGTGCGAAGGCGCCGGCGGTTCTTTCGAAAGCGATCGGTTGGCACAAGCGGCGGTCTATGGCTTTGAATTTTCACGCAAACGTTTTGGAGCGATAAACTCCTGACGGGGCGATACTCCGCCGGAATAGGGCGAATGGCGATCCTTTTCGGGCGATAGTCCGCTGCTTTAGGGCGATTCATTCTTTTTTCGGGGCGATAAACTCCTGACGGGGCGATACTCTGCCGGAATAGGGCGAATGGCGATCCTTTTCGGGCGATAGTCCGCTGCTTTAGGGCGATTCATTCTCTTTCCGGGGCGATAAACTCCTGACGGGGCGATACTCCGCCGGAATAGGGCGAATGGCGATCCTTTTCGGGCGATCGGTTCGCTCCTACCGGCCGAATTTAAGGTTCTATCGGCCGAATCGAGCCTTCTACCGGCCGAATTTAAGGTTCCACTGGCCGATTTCGGACCTCTTCCGGCCAAATCCAGGGTTCTATCGGCCGAATCGAGCCTCCTACCGGCCTAATTTAAGGTTCTATCGGCCGATTTCGGACCTCTTCCGGCCAAATCCAGGGTTCTATCGGCCGAATCATGCCTTCTACCGGCCAAATCCAGGGGTCTATCGGCCGATTTCGGGCTTCTTCCGGCAGAAGTTTATTGATCGTGGAAACGCTCTGCCTTTCAAGAGACGTTTTCAGGAAGAGTCGATCATTGATTGACGGCAGGCGCGGCAGGACAATGAACTAAAGACTCATATAATAGAAAAAAAGAGGGAAAAGAGCAGTGCACCGCCGGATCAACATCGGTAAGGCGCACAGAATCGACAGTAATCGTCCGATAATCATCAGTAATCGCAGTTATGCGTAAGGAATCATCAGCAACAGCTGAGGAATCAACCGACCTGAAATATCTAAGCGCGAATAATCGGCACTTAATACGGATCTCTTACTTAACAAGGACGGCTCAATTGTAGCGGGAGCGGATAATCTGTGCCTGGGCCGCTGAGACGTTATCGAATTCTTCAGGACAGAGCCCTGTATTGCATGCTATTGGATGCCGCCCGGATTGTATTGCGGTTTTAACGGGGCCTGGTATTGACTGAGCATATTTACCATCTGTACAAGCCTGTTGCCCGCGCCGCATTCATGAAATAAAGAACCTCTCAGCGACGGAGGGAACATTGCCGCGCCGGGAGGCAGATACACTTCAGAATTGTTTTTGGATGGGCTTACGCTGCGAAGGTCTGATAGAGAAGAAACACGTTCAGACAGATTACCACTCCGGCTACGGCCCATGCCATAAGTGTCGTTATCCTGTGATTGACAAGCTGTCCCATAATTCTTTTGCTGCTTGTAAAGATGACAAGCGGAATGATTGCGAGCGCAATGCCGAAGGAGAGGACAACCTGGCTCATCACCAGTGCGCCGGTCGCATTCGCACCTGTGATGATAATGACCAGCGGCGGAATCATCGAGCAGATACGTCTGATGAAAACAGGGATCCGTTTGTGAATGAAACCTTGCATCATAATATCTCCGGCCAATGTCCCGACACATGAACTGGACAGCCCCGCAGCCAGCAGGCCGATACCGAACAGAAGCGAGGCACTCGGGGCGATAAAGGCACCGAATTGTTTAAAAGCCACGTTCAGGTCTGAAATCACGATGTGCCCGTGGAAGGTCGAGGCCGAGACAGCCAGCATCACCGTGTTGACGATCCCGGCAAGGCTCATGGCAATCAGAATGTCGATGAACTCGAAACGGAAAATCTTTTTCCTTTCTTCCGGCGTTTGGCCAATAACTCTTCTGCACGTCAGACCTGAGTGCATGTAAATGGCGTGGGGCATGACGGTTGCCCCCAAAATGCCGGCAGCAAGCAAAATACTGTCCGCTCCCTGGAAGTGCGGTACGAATCCGGCCATGAACGGTCCGAACTGAGGCAGTGAAAAAGCGATTTCGCAGCTAAACGCGATCACAACAATGAAAACCATGGTCGCGATTGCCATCTCAAGCGGGCGGAAACCCCTGATCTGGAAAAAGAGGATGATCAGCACACTGATCGCCGTTAAAATAGCCGCCGGGATCATCGGCAGGCCGAAGACAAGATGAAAGCCGAGCGCGGCACCGATAAATTCGGCCAGGTCGGTCGCCATGACCATGACCTCACCCTGGATCCAGTAGAAAAATGCCACACCCGGCTTCCATTCATCACGCAGGATCTCCGGCAGATTACGCGAGGTGGCAATGCCGAGCTTCGACGATAAAGTCTGAATCAGAATTGCCATCAGGTTCGAAACAATGACGACCCAGAGCAGCAAATAGCCGTATTGGGAACCGCTTTGGATGTTGGTTGCATAGTTGCCGGGGTCAATATAAGCTACGCATGCGATAAAAGCCGGCCCGAGAAACGGCAGGGCCTGTTTCCAGCCTTTTTTCTTTCCGACGGCTGTCTGAAACGATTCGGGGTGCTCTCTTCTGTTAAGGCCCGGAAGCGTGCTCACTGCAGCTCCGCTGCTAGCTGCCGACAGAATCGGCTGTCCGTCTTCTTTGTAAGCCATTGAAAGCGCCTCCTTTGTTGATTCGATGAATAAAAGTTTCTTTAAAGAAACTTTTATTCTCAACTACAATTTACGTCAATTATAGCAAAATTGCAACCCCTGAATGAAAATTATTTTTAAAACGTTTTCACGATATTGTGCAGTTTTTCCTTCCATTTGCAACAACGTTGCTGCAAACTGAAAATCAAACGGCAGGCATCCGACCTGTTGAGTCAGAAATGCCTGCCGTTTGGACTATTCCGTTCATGATACCCGGCAAAAACTGTTTCGCCGGGCGCTCCGTTCAGAATCGGTTATCCGATCGATGCCGAGCCGGATACCGTGAAGAAAATGGATTTGCTTCTGTGATAGACGCTCAATGCCAAACCGACCGCAATATAGTTGGCGATCAGCGAGCTGCCGCCGTAACTGATAAAAGGAAGCGTGATTCCCGTTGCCGGACTCAGATAAATATCCATGCCGACGTTCTCAAAAATCTGGAAAGCGAACATGCCGATAATCCCGGTAACCAGATAGGTGCCGAATGGATCGAGAGACATGGCGGCGATTTGCATGAGCCGTTGAATAAGGATTAGGAACACAAGAACGAGCAATGCCGATCCGATAAAGCCGAATTGTTCCGCGATCGCCGTAAAAATAAAATCCGTCGTCTGATTAGGGATCATGCCCGCACGTGTTTCCACCCCTTTAAGGAATCCGTCTCCGAAGACTTCGCTTGAGCCTACGGCTATCTGAGCCTGCTGGACGTTATAGCCGGCCCCTGAAGGATCGTAGCTCGGATTCAGCCAGGTCACAACCCGGTCTGCCTGAAATGATTGCAGCAGATTATGCTTGACCAGCACATTTTCAATAAAATTGGTCGACTGCTGCGGGAAGTCGAGAGCCAGAACCGTAAATCCGAAAACAACGAGAAGAAACCCCAATGTGAGCAGGGTAAAATGTGAACGCCGGGCGAAAATGATAGACATCGCATATACGATGGCGAACAGGACAAGCGCCTGGCCTAAAGCCGGTTCCTTCAGTGTCAGCAGAAACGGGACGATGAACAGGGCGGAAATGGCGGCCATCTGTTTGAAACCGCGGCTTCGGATTTCCGATTCATCTATATTGGCCATGTAACCTGCGACAGCAATAATCAGTGTCAGTTTGGCAAACTCCGACGGCTGAAACGCAAAGATTCCAAGCGGAATCCAGCTGTGCGCGCCGAACTGCCTCGGCATGACAAATACGACGAGAAGCAGGAAAATCGAGATGCCGTACAGCCACTTGCTGTTCTTGCGGAGCGCGCCGTAATCGAATTTTGCCGTCACGATCATTGCAATAAAGCCCAGTATCTCGAATAAAATCTGTTTCGGAATAATCTGGGCCGGAACAGTCGGATTGAACTTGCCGTACGTAGAGGAGAACAATGCCACTGTACTGAAGACGGCCAATAAGAGCAATGAAATGATAATCGCCCAATCCAAATGCTTTAACCACTGTTTAATATAATAATCCACTGTAAGCCTCCATAAAGAATCTGCAGCCGGATTGCAGAACATGTCTCATGACGGGATAGATTGCACGGCTGTTTCCGAAGTCATGAAAAACGCTAAAGATGCATCACGTACAATAATTCGCAGGGTCGCACGGCCGTTTTGTCGATGTTCATGCAAAAATTCAAAAGAACGGTCCGAATTTATGTAATGAACCGGGCAGATTTCCATCTACTGATTATACAGCAAGTTGATGCCGGCATCAGCCCAAACTGACAAATCGGGTAAAAAAGCGCGGCGCCGCTTTTTCGACGGCGGGAAACGGTCCCCGACGATTGCCTGCCTGCAGTCCTCTAAAGAAGCGGCAGCGGTTCATGCTCTGTAAAAAAGGGCTGTCCCATAGTCGAAAAGCCGATTATGGGACAGCCCTGGGCTCCCCGATTCATATGCTCGGTTCAGGAGCTTTTGAGACACCTTTTTTCTAAGGAAAATGCGATCTCCCTTAGCGGATGATTGTGTTTTCGGTTTCCGGTTTTCTTAATCTGCGTTCGTTCTCGAAATACCGGACAGTGCCTTTTCCGCCTCGTCCTTAAGCTGGTTTTCTGTCGCCAGATCGCCCAGCGAGACAATGCCGACCACACGATCGTTTTCGACGACCGGCAGCCGGCGGATCTGTTTTTCAGACATCAGCCGGGCAGCTTCGTGGACATCCATGTCGGGCCTCCCGGAAATCAAATTATTGCTGGTCATACAGTCGGCAACGGCCACCTTGTCGTCGTCTTTTCCGCGGGCCGCCGAGCGCAGTGTGATGTCCCGGTCTGTAATAATCCCCTCAAGTTTTCCGTTATTTATGACCGGAATCGAACCGATGTTATGGCGGCTCATCAGTTCGGCCGCTTCTTTCAGCGTCTGATTCGGCGAACAGCAGACAATGTCGCTTGTCATGACCTGCCTCAGTGTTTGAACCATGATTGAAATCCCCCTTTCGCTTTTAAGTTGCCCCAATCCATGCCGTTCATAAAAACAAATTTAAGGAAAAATATTTGATCCGAAAAAATGGATCGGTTTTCCACAGCGGTAGTGAAAAAATCCGGCGTTGAGCAGATAAAATGACAGGTCTCTCGCGGCTTGTTACAATAGGTTCGGTTGTTAAGAAGCAGGAGGAGGCATAACGGATGACGGATGATAAAAAGGTGCTTATGATTACCAAAATCGGCTGCCCTTACTGTGAACGGGCCAAAGTCGTTCTGAACGAAGCGCTGGGCGGGAAGTACAATGATCAGATTGAACTTTTCGTCAGAGAAAGCGATGAGCAGCGTTTTGCGGAACTTAAAGAAAAATATCGTTTCCTGACCGTCCCGACATTCATTGATAAAAAAACCGGCGCCGTTTTGAGCGATTCACAAAAAGAAACCATCACTGAATTCATGAAAGAAGCGACGGGTTTCTAAGCAGAAGGCGGGTCCTCGAGGAAAATGATCCATCATTTGTACGGTTTTCTGAAAAGCAAAAGCGCGGACAGCTGAAATAATATTTTCAGCTGCCCGGCGCTTTTTTGTGCTATAAAAAGAGCATAAATTTCTTAAGGACGGCAGGATAAGCGGCCGGACATCAGCGCTTGCCGCGGCCTGTTCGCATGAATCGTTCCGGTTCCCGCAGCAAAGGCTCCATGCGCCAAAGACGTTTTCTACTGAGGACGGGCGATGAAGAAACGGAGGGATCGCCCGCCTTTTCAGTTTTCTTTCAGAAAAAGAAGATAAACTGAACCAAGACTGGGATCATGATTGGGGTTTATTATTGATCCGATTTCCGGTAGGATAAAACACGAAGAATGCTCATAAATAAGACAGTCGGGGGAGACGTAGACATGAATGCTTTATCATGGATCATCAATGTTTTTTTACATATTGACCGGTTGCTTCTGACCATCGTCAATCAATACGGAGGATGGACGTACGGAATTATTTTTGTGATCATATTCATTGAGACGGGCCTGGTGATCTGTCCCTTTCTTCCCGGGGATTCTCTGCTGTTCGCTGCGGGTGCGATTGCCGCGCACAGCAGTTCAGGACTCAATCTTTTGCTGCTGATTCTTTTGATTATTTTCGCCGCCGTGCTTGGCGACACCGTCAATTATTGGATCGGACGCGAACTCGGTCTGACGCTGGAGAAACACCATCTTTTCCGTAAATTGATTAATCAGGACAAAATGGATAAAGCCGAGCGTTTTTTTAATAAATACGGCGGCTTTGCCGTATTCCTCGGCCGGTTTATCCCTTTCATCCGTACATTCATTCCCTTTATCGCCGGAGGCAGCAGAATGAATTATCCGTTCTTCTTCTTTTATAATGTGCTGGGCGGCGCTGCCTGGACGCTGCTGGGGCTGCTGGCGGGCTTCTTTTTCGGGCAGATCCCGTTTATCAAGGCTCATTTTTCGATCATTGTGCTGCTGATTGTCTTCGTCTCTTTAATCCCGATTATACTGGTCTGGCTTAAAAGCTTTTTCAGCAGAAAGAGTGAAATTTAAGAAAGTACCTCAGCCGAAAGGAAAAGAAGCTGTCCGGAATGTTTTGAATGATCCATACTGCAGAGCGGGGCGCCCGTGTCATCGAAAACATCGATTGACGGGGCTGCCCCGCTTTTGTTTCTGTCCGGTCCCGCGAAAGGAGCGCCTGCGATGGCGCCCTTGTCCGGATCAGGCCTTTCCGGGGACCGGAGCCGGCTGCTGCAGACGTGATTAAACAGTCTTCTCCTGCGCATCCTGCGTTCGCGGACGGCCTATGGACAGGAAGAAGGCGGACAGCCGTGTATCTTCGGCTGCCCGCCTTGGTCTTGAGTCCGGAAAAAGCAGTATTTTGCCGCTCCCGGTTTAGGGGGAGCGCAGCGTTTATTTGCAGGAAGGTCCGGATTTACAGACCCAGGAACCCTTTTGCGAAGAGAGCGGCACAGGCCGCCCCCAGAAACGGGGCAAGGCCCGGAACAAGGATGCCGTACTGCCAGTCGTTGTCCGCTTTGCCTCCGGGGATCGGAAGGATCGCGTGAGCAATGCGGGGTCCCATATCCCTGGCAAGATTCATTGCAAATCCTGTCGGTCCGCCCATACCCATGCCGATTGCCCAAACGAGCAGGCCGACGGCGATCGGGACGATACCCGGTGTCTGCACTTTGGCGATGGCCAGAATAGCAGTAATAAAAATAAACGTGTCGATAAATTCAACGAAAAAATTGCGCGGCAGATTGCGCACGTTCGGATTGGTGGAGAATATGTTGCGGATTTTAACTCTGTCTATGTCGACGGATGCCTTGAACTGATCGGCATAGGCAATATACACGGCAATTGATCCGGCGACTCCGCCGAGCACTTCCGCAACGCTGTATGGAATGACATTGCTCCAGGATATATTTCCCAGGATGGCCTGTGCGAGGACCATGGCCGGATTAATGCTGACATTGCCGAAGATAAACAGGGAAATGGTGATGCCGAAGCCCCATGTAGTGATGGCGAAAATATGGCCCGATCCCTGGTATTTGGAAGTGTTCAGCACTTCACAGCAGTGGACGCCGACCCCGAAAATAATCATTAGGGCCGTCCCCAGAAATTCCGCGACGAGTTGATGCATTTTTAATGTTTCCCCCTGAAGATTTTATAAATAGTGCGATAACAGGAAGAGTATAATGGCAACATTTTTCGATTTCTTTTCCATTTTTTTGATTGATTTTGTTCGTATTTATGAGAATGCGGTTGCAAAGTGCATATTTATTGACGTCTGTTCCTTTAAATCATGATTTTGGAAACCGGCCGCCCGCCGGACCGCCGCACATTAACAGCATCGTCACAACCCCGTCATATTTTTTTTGATATACTCCTCATATGCGGGGAAGCCGGAAAGGCCGCTTTCTGCACGGGCAGATAAAGCCCGCCGCAAACGAAACCTGTCCCCGTCATACTCGGCCGGGCGCGGGGCCTGAGAAACACTGTAAAAAGGAGCAGACCGATCTCAATGGAAAAGTTATATTACTACTTTACGTCGCTTGCTGCAGAACGCCGCTACCGCTGCACCACGCATTTCAAGCTGATGATGCCGATCCACGGAACGGTCACGCTGATAACGGCGGGCGGCCGCAGGACGGTTTCCGACTCCGAGATGTGCTTACTGCCTTTCCGGGAGATGTACGCGGCCTCTTCACAGGTGTCTAATGAAAGCCTGGTGATTGCAATACCGGAAGAAGATGCCGCCTTTTATTTCAAAGATGTCCCGGACAAACGGGAAAGCCTGCACTGGCCGATCGATGCCGCCTGGCGGCCGATTAAAGAACTGGTGCTCGCCGAAGCGGCGAACGGCAATAAAGAGGACGTCGCTCTTTTATTAAATTACGTGCTGCGGAAAATTGCCGATCAGCCTGTCAGCGCGTCGATCCGCTTCATCAACAAACATTACACGGAAAGAATCGGGATTCAGTCACTGGCGGCGATGGAGCACTATACGCCTTCCTATTATTGCGGCTGGTTCAAGAAAAAAATGAATATGACGCCGATAGAATATATCCATTTCCTGCGCATTCGCCGTGCAAAAGAACTTCTGCGCGATTCAGAACTAAGCGTTTTAGCGATCTCATACCAGGTTGGCTATGAATACAACGCTTCCTTCACAAAAATGTTTAAAAAATATGAACAGCTGTCCCCCTATGAGTATAGGGCGGAATCGGGCCGCTGAGGCTGTCCGGCATAACGCCATGCCCCGCAGGACCGATCGGTCTGTTTTTTATAAAATAAGGAATACCTTTCGCCCCATCAGACGGGTTTTCTTTAGAATGATGGAGTCATGACTGCCAGGTCGGCCGGCATTGCCGGTTATGCTGTGAGCGGCACGGATCGCGGCCGACTATAAAAAAGGCGCCTCAAAGTCGAAAAATCGACGGATGAGACGCTCTTTGTGTTTGCGGGTTTGCATCAAAGTACCGGAGAGAGAAGCCGTGAGATCGATTCTTTAAACCGGATGATAGGAGGCCGCTTCTTATAACCCTCCATCGTCAGTTCTTTGGACTGCTTCATATCTTTCTTGAATATTTCGGCGAGCTGCCGGGCCGTTTTCTGGTGATAAATAAAGGCATTGACTTCGAAATTGAGCATAAAACTGCGAAAGTCGAGATTGGATGTGCCTACGGTCGCCAGCCGGTCATCAACGACGATCGTCTTTGCGTGCAGAAACCCGTTCTGATAAAGAAAGACGCGGACGCCGGCCTCAAGCAGGATGCCGACATTCGAATACGTCGCCCAATAAACAAACGGATGGTCCGGTTTATTCGGGATCATGATCCGCACATCGACGTGGGAGAGGGAGGCGATGCATATGGCGTTCATCAGGCTTTCATCAGGGATCAGGTAAGGTGTCTGTATGTAGACGCTTTTTCTGGCTGATAAAATCATCTTGATAAATGCGTTTTTAATTTGTTCCCATTTTTTATCCGGACCGCTGGAAACGATCTGGATACCGACCTCCCCGTATTTTGTAGTCTGGTCGGTATTGTAGTAGGACTGAAAGGGAACCATTTCCCTGGACGCCTGATTCCAGTCAAGCAGAAAGCGGGACTGGATGCTGTTGACCGCTTCGCCTTTGATGCGCAGGTGCGTATCGCGCCAGAAGCCGAATCTGCTGCTGAGCCCGAGATATTCATCGCCGACGTTAAATCCGCCGATATAGCCGATCTGGCCGTCGACAATTACCAGTTTGCGGTGATTCCGGTAATTGATCCGCATATTAAGAATCGGCAGATGGCCCGGGAAAAAGGTCTGGAATTTCCCGCCGGCCTGTGTCAGCCGGCGCACCAGTTTCTTCGAAAGCTTCCGCGATCCCTCATCGTCGACAAGCAGACGGACAACGACCCCCTCCCTGACCTTCTGGATTAAAGCATCAATCACTTCGTTGCCGAGAAAATCGCTCCGGAAAATATAATATTCAATGTGGATGTGATGCTTCGCCGAACGAATATCCTGAAGCAGCTGCCGGAATTTGCTCTCTCCGTCCGTATAAACGGTCAGGCTGTTATTTAGTGTAAGCGGCGCCTCATCATTATTGAGATTCATATAAATCAGTTCGTGATAATCTTTAAGAAGAGGCTGGGTAAACGGGTATTCCCGGTCGACGATCGCTTTCATCTGCCGCCGGACCATTTCCTTTGTGCGTTTGTGAACCGTGTGGTCCCATTTAAATATCTTGCGGCGGCTGAGATTCTGGCCGAAAATAAGATACAAAATAAAACCGAGGACCGGAATAAAGTTGAGAATCATCAGCCATGCCCAGGTTGAGCTGACACTCTTTCGTTCAAGAAAAATAACCGCAGCCCCGAGAAAAAAATTTAAAATGAGAATAATTGCCAATAGAATTGAGAGAATAGTCATCCGTCCACGTCCTTTTTCTCAAGTCCGCATTCTCATTATTATAACCCTAAAATACGGCTGCCCGCCAGCCTCAGCTACTTCATTCTGCGCGGCCGGAACCGTCCGGGGCTGTTTTGCCGGGTTTTTCCGCATGTGTTACGAGAGACGGCTATTCATTGATTCTGAGGACGGTTGACCGCTATAATAAAAAAAGAGGGCGAATCTGAAGAGCAGAGTTTTCCCCCATCCGCTCCTGAAGGTGTGATGATCCGACGTGATGAAAAAACATTCAAAGCTGATTTTCTGGACGCTGGAACTCCTGGCCCTGGCCCTGTTCATTTTTATCCTCACCAAAATTTCGTTCATCTTTGTCCCGCTCGCAGCATTGATTTCGACACTTTTTTTCCCGATCGTTGTAGCCGGATTTTTGTTTTTCCTGCTCAGCCCGTTTGTTAAACTGCTTCAGCGCATCAAGGTCCCGAAGACGCTGGGCATCCTGATTATCTATGTCGTGCTGACCGGCCTGATCGTTCTGCTTGTCGTCAATGTCGGGCCGCCTCTCGGCAATCAGGTCAGCGCTTTGTTCAGCCAGCTGCCGGATTACATCGGCAGCTGGAGTCGCAGTTTTGACCGGCTTGCCGGGACGCGGGGATTTCAGTGGCTGATTAATCAAAACTATTATTCGATTGATAAGCTTCAGAGGGATGTGCTGAACGGGGTAAATAATTTTATGAATCAGGCAAGTTCGGGGCTGTCGCTGTTTTTCAATGTGGTTACTAATGTGGCGCTGACGGTCGTCACGGTCCCTTTTATCCTCTTTTATATGCTGAAAGACGGGAACAAACTGCCGGGAGCCGTTTCCCGCTTTTTTCCCAAGCAGTATCATCGGGAAGTGGACCAGATTCTGAATGACCTGAGTACCACACTGTCTTCCTATATACACGGCCTGATTATTGTCGCTTCGTTTGTCGGCGTCAATTCCAGTATTGGATTCGCACTGATCGGACTGCCGTACAGTCTTCTTCTCGGCCTGATTGTCGGGGTTACCAATATTATCCCGTATCTCGGACCGATTCTCGGCGCCGTCCCGGCCGTCGTTGTCGCACTGATGGATTCGCCGACAAAGGCGCTGCTTGTCCTTGCGGTGATAATCGTCGTTCAGCAGCTCGACGGGCACCTGATTTCACCGCTCGTCATGGGCAGACGGCTGAACACGCATCCGCTGACCATCATCGTTCTTCTCCTCGTTTCCGGAAAATGGATCGGGCCGATCGGCATGATTCTTGCCGTTCCGGCCTATGCGATGGCGAAAACCTGTATTCTCCACATCATCCGGCTGATCCGGCTGAGGCGCAAGAGCAAGGACGACGGCCTGATCGAGTAGCCGTTCAGTCGCCGGCGCTGCGCACCCGCCGGGTTACGGTGACAAACTGTTTCAAAGCCGGATTTGTGTTCTTTTTCAGATACGCCATGGAGAGTATCGCCTTGAGCGGGAATCCGTCGATTTCCCGGTAAACCACCTCCAGATTAAAAAGCTTTTCTGCGGTGGCCGGGACGACGCCGATGCCGATGCCGGCGGAAACAAGTCCGACGACCATTTGATATTCGGTGGCTTCCTGAACAATTTTCGGGGTAAAATCAACATTCTGAAACAATGAGAGAAATTCATCATAAAGGCCCGGCCAGATATCGCGCGAGACGACGATAAAAGGCATATCGCGAAGATCCTCAATTCGGATCTTCGCTTTTTTGGCAAGAGGGTGGTTTTTCGGGAGAGAAAGGGCGCAAAAACCGCTTTTGACCGGTTCTGCTTCAATGAGCGAACCGTTGACGGGGGGATGCAGCAGTCCGACATCGATCCGTCCTCCGATCAGCGCATTCAATTGATCGGGCGTTGATAATTCGTGGAGAACGACAGCGACCTGAGGAAATTTCCGGCGGTACTCTCTGATAATCTCGGGAAGAATATCATAGGTCGCCGATCCGACAAACCCGATCACAAGCCTTCCGAATTCGCCGCGCTGCGCTCTCTGAACCGTATCGACAGCCTGTCTCATCTGGACAAGAATCCGTCTGGCCTCCGGCAGAAAGATGGCGCCTGCCGTCGTCAGTTCAACGTGCCTTTTCGTCCGCTTGAACAGCGTAACGCCTATTTCTTCTTCGAGCTGCCGGATCTGTTTGCTCAGCGGCGGCTGGGTCATTTGCAGACGCGCAGCCGCCCGGCCGAAATGAAGCTCTTCTGCAACCGTAATAAAGTACAGTAAATGTCGGAATTCCATCCTGCGTCTATCTCCTCTTCGATTGAAACTAGCTTCATTATAAATGTCTGCGCTTTCAAAATCAATTGATTCTTTTTGTGTATTATATACTAGAGAATAATATATTTCACATACGTAAAGACGCGATGTAAAATATTTGTTGAGAAAAAACACAGCTATGTCAATACTTTTTACGCGAATAAATTCGCTGTTTTGATAAAAAATTTAATTGAAGCAAACGGTTCGGAGAAAGGAAATCCGATTGGGTACACGGATACAAATACGTGAAGGAGTGAAAAAAAGTGAGCCGAATTGAGAAAGAAAATGAAACGCTGCTTGCTACCGGATCGGAACTGGTTGTCGATTGTCTGATAAAACAGGGAGTGAAGTATATTTTCGGCATCCCGGGCGCAAAAATCGATACGATTTACGATGTGCTTAAGGATCGGGGGCCTGAGCTGATCGTCTGCCGTCATGAACAGAATGCGGCTTTTATGGCGGCTGCCGTCGGAAGGATCACCTGCAAGCCCGGCGTCTGCCTCGTCACGTCGGGGCCGGGTGCTTCGAATCTGGCGACAGGGATCGCTACTGCCAATGTGGAAAATGACCCGGTTGTCGCGCTGGTCGGTGCCGTCCCCCGTGCTGACCGGCTGAAGCGGACGCATCAGTCGATGGATAATGCCGCTTTGTTCCAGCCGATTACAAAGTTCAGCGCAGAAGTTGTCGATCCGAAAAATGTTCCCGAAGTGGTGACCAACGCCTTCAGGGCCGCCGAATCGACGCCGGCGGGGGCAAGTGTTGTCAGCTTTCCCCAGGATGTGATGAGCGCAAGAACAACGGTCGCTGCGCTCGGACCGCTGGAAAGCCCTAAACTGGGCACGGCGGCCGAAGAATCGATCGACGCGGCTGTCGAAGCGCTGAAAAATGCGAAAATGCCCGTCATTCTGGCCGGCATGCGGGCCAACCGCTTTTCGGTGGTTTCCGCCGTCCGGTCGCTGCTCAGAAAAATCTCTTTCCCGGTAGTAGAAACCTTTCAGGCGGCAGGGCTGATCCCGCGTGACATGGAGGAACATTTTTTCGGCCGTATCGGTCTTTTCCGCAATCAGCCGGGAGATCTTGTGCTTGAGAAAGCAGATGTCGTGCTGACGATCGGTTATGATGCGGTGGAGTATGATCCGAAGTTCTGGAACAACTCAGGCAAGCGGAAAATTATTCATTTGGATGAAGTCCGAGCCGATATCGATCACTTTTATCAGCCGTCCATTGAACTGGTCGGCGATATTCCGGGCACGGTCAATCGGATCAAAGAAAAAATGACGCATCTGCATATCACGGAAGCGAACATGAATGTCCTTGATGAAATGCGCACCAGGCTGAACGCGCGCGATGAGCCGCCGAAACGGGCCGACAGCCGTCTTGTCCACCCGCTCAGTCTGATTCACACGCTTCGCCAGCTGATCAGCGACGACACGACCGTCACCTGCGACGTCGGGTCCCATTACATCTGGATGGCGCGCCATTTCCGTTCGTATGAACCGAAGACGCTCCTGTTCAGCAACGGGATGCAGACGCTCGGCGTCGCACTTCCGTGGGCGATGGCGGCCTCCCTGATTCACGGCCGCGCCAAAACCGTATCGCTCTCCGGAGACGGCGGTTTTCTATTCTCGGCCATGGAACTGGAAACGGCAGTCCGACTGAAACTGCCGATTGTTCATATCGTCTGGCGCGACGGGACGTACGACATGGTCGCCTTCCAGCAGCAGATCAAGTACCATCGTACGTCCGGCGTCGACTTCGGCAATATTGATATTGTCAAATATGCCGAATCATTCGGAGCGAAAGGCCTGCGCGTGAACGCACCGGAAGAACTGGAAACCGTCCTCCGGGAAGGGCTGGCCGTTCAGGACGGCCCCGTTGTCATTGATGTTCCGGTCGATTATCGTGACAATATCGCGCTCGGCAAGAGCCTGATTCCGAACCAGCTGAACTGATTTCCGGATCAGGGATCCTTTTAAATAATAAGAAAGGGGCAATATCATGGCAATGGCTGCAGAAATAAGCGGAAAGGATTTTGGCGCCATTTTTCAGCTTTCAACGATGACCTCATTGCTGGACGGTGTTTTTGAAGGAGCGATGACTTATGAACAGATCAAGGAACACGGCGATTTCGGCATCGGTACCTTCGCTCACCTGGACGGCGAGATGATCGGTTTCGACGATCAATTTTACCGCCTGCGCGGCGACGGTACAGCAACACCGCTGAAGAGCGGGGATATGACGCCTTTTTGCTCGCTCACCTATTTTCGTCCGCAGATAACAAAAGAAATCGTTTCTCCTCTTGATAAAGCTGCTTTTGAAGAAGAGATACATCGGCTCATTCCGAGCGACAATCTGTTCTATGCATTGCGGATCGACGGTGTGTTCAGGGAGGTTCATACACGCACGGTTGCATATCAGGAAAAACCGGTGCCGATGACTGAGGCTGTAAAGTCGCAGCCGGTCTTTCATTTTGGAAATACGAAGGGGACGATTGTCGGTTTCTGGACGCCGGCGTATGCGCAGGGCATTGCTGTATCCGGGTTTCATTTCCACTTCATCGATCAGGAAAGAAGAGGCGGCGGTCATGTTCTCGATTACGTCCTTGACCGCGGGACGGTACAGATTGACAAGAAAACGCATCAGACTCTGTATACTCCGGAAACCGACTCGTTCCTGAAGGCCAATCTTTCAAGAAGCAATCTTGAAAGCGAGATTAAAGTGACCGAAGGCTGAGAAAACGAAGAAAAGAATTGGCTTTTGTATTGCTGTGAATTTTCTCTGCATAAAATATAATCCTAAGGCACTGCAGCGCGGTTCTGCAGCGCCTTTTTTGTCGAAAAGAAACGATTGGAAGCGGGACCAGTTTATGAAAATATTTACTGGACAGAGAGAAATAGTTATTTCCCGGCTTTTATTCCCCGACAAGTTACTCTAAAATAAAAATGTGAAAATGAAAGCGGTTGCCTGTTCTTTCGCTGATGGATACGATTACATATGAGACGGGAAATGTTCTATTGACAATCAATCAAGAAATGTAGGTGGTCGAACAAATGAAGAACTGGAATTTCGGTCTGGCCAAGAAGATCGTGTTGGGAATGGTGGCTGTTGCCATTGTCACTTATGGAACGAGCGCTTTTTTTATCTTCATATTAGGTCCTCTTTTTTTCGGGTTCATACCTGCCTGGCTTTTTGACTTGCTGACACTGCTGCTCGGTGTAATCTGGTCGGGGATCCTCGGTTATTTTGCGGCACGCTGGCTGACCGGGACCCTTGAGGAAATCGGAGAAAAAATTCAGGAAGCCGCCGGAGGGCGCCTGGATATTGAAATTCCGACAAAACGGTCGCACGACGAGATTGAAACGCTCAGCGAAGGTCTGGGCAGAATGATCGGCTATCTGAAAAAAATTGTGAAACGCATTCAGTCGCACACGTACAGCACTTTTCAACGGATCGACAAACTGAATCAATCTTCCGCGGAGATTTCCGGCGCGGCAAAGAATGTCACCGTGCGTATGAACAAGATTAAGAAAGGAGCAGCAGATGAGGCTTCCGCATCGGACAATGTGCTGAATCTGGTGCAGGAGAGCCTTCGACTGTCCGGTTCAATCAGGGAGAGCGCCCATCATTCCCAGAGCCTGGCCAATCAGATGATCACCCGGCTGGATACCAGCTCGAAGTCGGTCCGCGATCTGATCGACGGCATCCATCGCGTCAATCATTCAAATGAAACGATGTCCGAGCAGACGGACGAGCTTGAAAAACATGCTCAGAGCATCGGAAAAATTGTCGGGAAAGTTTCCGATATTGCCGAACAGACGCAGATGCTTGCGTTGAATGCCAATATTGAAGCGGCCCGGGCCGGGGACGCAGGGCGCAGCTTTGCCGTTGTTGCGGCCCGGGTTCAGAAGCTTGCCTCGGAAAGTGCCCGGTCGGCTGCTGCCATTCAAAATGATATTCTGTCGATGCAGAAGGAAGTCAAAGAGACCCTGAACAAGAGCCGAAAACAATCGGAACTCGGCAGGGAGCAGGCCAAAAGAGCGGAGCAAACCGAGCAGCAGCTGACAGATATGAAGGCAGCGATCGACCGCGTTGTAGAAAGTATCTCATCGATTTTGCAGCTTGCGGAAAAGCAGCAGGCGGGCATGCACGCCATTTCGCAACAGGCGGAAAAGACTGCGGATATCTCGAAAGAGACTTTTGGTACGGTCAGAGAAGTGACCGACGGCGCCCATCTTCAGGAGGAACAGCTGACCCGTATCCTCGGATATATTCAGGAATTGCTGGATGACGCGGAGACACTGAGCGCTGAAGTCAGCGAATTGAAAGTGTAAACCCCGGCCGATAAGCGTCCGCCGTTTCCTACAGAATTGTCTGCTTGAAAGACGGTCCATCGTGATGGGCATTGCTGCGGCCGTCCGCCGTTTATTCGGCACGGGAGGAAAGCTTTTTTCATCAGAGAGAAATCCTGTCTAAAACTTCACATATTGTTCAAAATTAAAAAGCCGCATTCTAAAATAGAAGACAGCAACCCCTATTCATGAACGTCCGAAAAACGGACGTTTTTTTTTAGGACAAGGGTTGAGATCGGAGCAGGCATCGTTGCCTTTCTTTATCTGCTCCAGTATCCTTATAATTATGAAGGACGGGCTGTTTTTCTCAGACTGAGCAGGATTATTGTGCATCGGTATCGAAAACGAATAAAATAATCAGAGATGTTCGTCGTTCGCTGATCCTGCGGCGAATATCGGATTCGGAACGAAGCGGAGTTGTTTCAGAAATGGAAGATAAGGGAAGCCAGTCTATCAAAGATAAAGATCATACTCAGACCGGGAGATCGGGAAAGAAGAGTTATCAGCTTGTTTTCTGGCTTCTGGTTGCCAAAATCATTCTGATCCTGCTGCTGGTCGGACTTTCTGTATGGCTTATTTATTCTGTACGCTCTGCAGGAAGCGGCAACCGGCCGGCCGTATCTTTCGCCGGAGTATCGGGAAGCGGGTATACGGAAGACGGGAAGAAGTTATGGATCGCCTCATCTTCCGGAATCGTTTCTTATGAAAACGGGATCTGGAAAAAAGAATCATCGTCGCGGAATCCTGCCGGCAGCCGTTTTCTGCCCGTGAAAAATGGATACATACAGATTTCCCCGGACGGAACGGAAGGGCAGCAGAAGACGCTTGCCGGTCAAAAGGAAACGGCGTTTCGTATTTCCGGCGCAGGAAACGGGGGTGCCTGGGCGGCGGGCTATGCCACTTCCGCGCTTTACCGGCTGAAAGAGAATGGAAACCGGGTGATCCTGTCCTTTTCGGATGATGGCGGGAAAACCTGGATTCAGAGACGGCTGAACGGAATCCGGGGAAGTATTAATGCCGTCGCGGCGCACCCCCGCAACACGGCTGCGTTTGCCGTCGCAACGACCCGCGGGCTGTTCCTTACGGCAAACGGCGGGCGCAGTTTCCAGACCATTCTGGGAGGGCAGAACGTGAGCTGCGTCGCCTACGGATTTGGCGCAAAGGTTTCGCTTCTTGCCGGGACAATCGGACAGCAGACGGGATTATACAGCATTATTCCGAGTGCGGGCAAAGCCATTAATCTGGACATGGGGAGCGTAGAGAGCGACCGGCTCGTGTTAATTGTCGCGAGTCCTGTGCATGATCAGGAATCGGTTGTTCTGACGAACGGCGGGGATGCCTACTCAACGACAAACGGCGGACAAAACTGGGTCGTTATGGCTCAGAAAGGCCGTACGCTGTCGGGGAAATAGGCCCTGCCGCATATAAAAATAGCGAAGTTTGGTCGGATTGCCGCATGAATCCGTGCACGCTTTTGCGGCGATCGTTCAGAAAGCCTTAAGCATCAATCAAGCGGAGCAGGGCCATTACGGCGAAAAGGGAGCAGTGCCTTACGTGAAAAAAGTGAACAGAATTAACCAATAAACCGTGCAATGAAATGTTTAACATTTTCAAAAAAGCTTTAAAATGTTTTTTTGTTCAATCGCTGCGGGGACTCTCTTCCGATTCGTGCGCAGCGGACGGCGAACAGGCCGCCTGCCAGCAGGTTCCGAAGTAAAGGGCATTTAAAAGCCTGAAAAAGGCGGACACACAAAGTGCGTCTTTTATGATACACTGAAAAAAATGACGAGGGGATCGGTGGAGTCATGATTAAGACGGTTTTGTTCGATGTGGACGGTGTTTTCCTTAGCGAGGAACGCTATTTTGATGCATCGGCCCTGACTGTATGGGAAGTACTGATGAGCGCAAACTATCTCGGCCTGAGCGGGGAAAAAACGTTCAGAACGGCATACGGCGATCAGGAAATCGCGGAAATCCGCGGCAAAGTTTTTGAAAACGACGCCGTGCTGACTTTTATGAAATCGCGCGGCATGAATGCAAACTGGGATATGATTTATATGACCCTGTCGGAACAGCTGATTCATCTGGCGGGACAACTGCCGGATGCGGTCCGCCGGGAAGCGGGGGCATTGCTGCAGAAACCGATCGGCCGGGAGACGCTCGCTATATTCAGGGAATGGTTCAAAGTTTATCCGGTCAGGCCGGATTTCGGGCGTTTCTTAGTTGATTTTTCCGAAACAGAGGCGACGAAACAGGGGCTGATCCTTTATCTTAATGAGATCGCCGAAAAAAGGCTGGGCATCCAAACAAATGCGTTCAGGCCGAAGAGCACCTTCTGGCATATCGGCGAGCATGCATCGCAGGAATGGTATGTCGGTGACGAGAACATTCTGACATCCACCGGAGCACCGTCTGTCCAGCCCGGGAAGAAAGGTTTTCTGAATGAAGAAGTGACCCTTGCGGAACCGGTTTTTGTCCGCGATATGTTCCTGAAGTTTAAAAGCAGCGGCCTTAAGGTCGGAATCGCAACCGGCCGTCCGCGCCTTGAGACCTATAAGCCGTTCGGCTATCTGCACTGGCTGGAAACGCTCGACGATAACCATATCGTGACGGCAGACGATGTACTCGCCGCCGAAAAAAAGTATGATGCCGCCCCTCTTGCCAAACCTCATCCGTTCACCTATCTGCTGTCGTATCATGGAAAAGACAGCAATGTCAAACGATGGACGGCGCGCGAGCCGGAAAAATTGCCGGGCGGCAGCGAAACATTGATCGTCGGCGACTCGATTGCCGATCTGCTTGCGGCTAAGCAGATCGGCTGCCGGTTTGCCGGCGTCCTGACAGGGCTCTCGGGAGAAAAGGCCCGCGGCGAACTGGAGGCTCACGGTGCGGATTTCATTCTCAGTTCTGTTGCAGAAGTCAGGGATCTGGTGCTGGGGCTGAAAGAAATGTGAACTGTCAGGCAAACGGATCGGCCGCGATCGGGCTGATCTTTTTTATATGGAAAGCAGAAACACCCGTCCTCTTCGTTTTTGTGAATAAGAGGACGGGTGTTCACTCGCCATTCAGTTCAGGCAGATCCCGGCAGCACGTTTCTGCCGTTCTTTAAGATCATTTGTCTTCGGGGACATTTAACTCGGCAAATTGTACATCGTGGAGAGCCGGCAGTGCAAGAATCTCTTTTCGCACTGGATCGGGCACGGGTTTGTCGACGGTCAGAATCATGATCGCGTCTCCGCCGATTGCCTGGCGGCCGACGTACATGCTGCCGATGTTGATATGATTTTTTCCAAGCAGAGAACCGACATTGCCGATCATGCCCGGCACGTCGATATGCCTGATATAGAGCAGATATTTTTCCGGTTCCATATCAAGCCTGTAGCCGTTGATTGACACGATCCGTCCGCCGAATCCCGGAAGATAGGTGCAGCCGATCGTCGCTTTTTCATCTCCATGGCCGACTTCCAGCTCGATAAAGTTGGTGAACCCTTTATGCGCCGCGTTTTTCTGGACACTGTATGAAAGGCTGTGTGCCTTCAATACCTGCATCACGTTGACGATGTTGATGGACGTGTCGAGGTAATAGGAGAGAAGCGCCTTGATTATCTGTCGTGTTAAAAGTCCGGTATCTTCGAGAAAGAGTTCGCCGAAATAGTTGATTTTGATCTTTTTGGGAGCCTTTTGGAAAATCTGCATCAAAAGTTCTGACATTTGTTCGCTTAAGACAAGGTACGGCTTGATCTTTTGCTGAACGGTTGCCGAAATATGCGGAAGATTAAGGGCATGCTGCACGGCACCCGTTGTAAGGATGCCCACAATTTCTTCGCTGACGGACTGAGCCACCTTTTCCTGTGCTTCTTCCGTCGAAGCGCCGAGATGGGGCGTGACAATAATATTCGGATGATGGGTCAGTTCCGTGTTTTCCGGCGGTTCATGTTCAAAAACGTCAATGGCCGCTCCGGCAACATGGCCGCTGTTTACTGCATCGACAAGCGCCTGTTCATCAATGATACCGCCGCGCGCACAGTTGATCAGCCGCACGCCTTTTTTTGTCTTCGCCAAATATTCGGCATTAATCAGTCCGCGCGTTTCAGCGGTTAAGGGCGTGTGCACGGTAATGAAGTCCGCCTTTTCGGCAATTTCGCCGAGTCCGGCTTTCATAATGCCGAGCTTCTTCGCACGATCTTCAGTTAGAAACGGATCGTAGCCGAGAATATTCATTTGAAAGCTCTTTGCCCGTTTGGCTACTTCGGTGCCGATGCGGCCCATGCCGACGATGCCCAGTGTCTTCTGGTAGAGTTCGACGCCCTTGAAACGCTTGCGCTCCCATTGTCCGGATGTGAGCGAGTCATAGGCCTGCGGGATGTTGCGGGCAAGCGCCAGCATCATCGCCAGTGTGTGCTCTGTCGCGGCGATCGTGTTTCCGGCCGGGGCGTTAATCACAATGATTCCTTTTTCCGTAGCGGCATCAATATTGATGTTATCGACGCCGACACCGGCGCGCGCGATGACTTTCAGGCGGTCGGCGGCCTGAATCAGCTCTGCGGTCACCTTTGTCCGGCTGCGGACGATTAATGCATCGTAGTCTTTTATCTGGTCGGTCAGTTCCTCCGCTGTCAGATCCGTCCGCTGTTTCACATCGAAATCCGGGTGGGCATGGAGCGCCCGAAGCCCCGTTTCACTGATCGGATCGCTGACAATGACTTTATACATGCTGTCTCCAGACCTCCTCGGCTTTTTTCACGGCGGCGCCAAGCCGCGGTTCTTGTCCGAATTTTGCGAGCGTTAATTCAAGGGCGGTCAGCACTTTGATGATATCAAACGGCGTGCAATAACCCATATGACCGATTCGGAGAATTTTCCCTTTCAGATCTTTTTGTCCGCCCGCGACGGTGATCGAAAAATCTTTCTTTAAAGCTTTCTGAATATCGGGAGCGGATAAGGTGTCGGGCTTAACGGCCGTTACGGTCGGGGAGGCATCCGCTTCGCTGGCTAAGAGCGGAAGGCCGAGCTCTCTGATTCCTGCCCGTATCATGTCTTTCAGCAGGCGATGGCGCTCAATCACGTTTTCCCAGCCTTCTTCTTCGATCATGGCGCACACTTCGCGGGCGCCGGCGATCAGAGAAATGGCTGGGGTGAACGGTGTTGATTTCTGCGCGTCATAGGCCTTGACATAGCGGTTCAGATCGAGATAAAAACGTTTGGCCGGACATTTTTTTATCGCCTGAAGGCCTTTATCACTGAAAGCAACGAAAGCGAGGCCGGGCGGAAGCATCAGGGCTTTCTGCGAACTGGTGACCAGAATATCGATGCGGTCGGCTTCCATGTCGACCGGGACGCCGCCGATGCAGCTGACCCCGTCGACAATGAAGAGTGCGTCCGTCAGGCGTCCGACCACCTCACCCAGCGCGCCGATCGGATTCAGAACGCCCGTGGACGTTTCATTAAAGGTCGCGAAAACCGCTTTGATCGGTGCGCCGGACAATCCGTTCAGAAATGTTTCCAGCTGCTCCGGCGAGCAGGACTTGCCCCATTCGATATTCAGACGTTCGACATCCACACCGTAGTTTTCGGCAATGGACGCCAGACGGTCGCCGAAGGATCCGGCGACGATGACGACGGCATGATCGCCTTCGGACACCGTATTAACGACTGCGGCTTCAAGAGCGGAAGTACCGCTGCTTGTCAGCACATAAACGGGATGTTTCGTCCCGAACACGGGTTTGAGCCGGGTTGCGACCTCTTCAATCAGCGCGGAAAAATCCGGGCTGCGATGTCCGATCATCGGCTGTGCCATCGCAGCGTTGACGCGATTCGGAATCGGTGTCGGCCCCGGAGTAAACAAATAAGTCTGATCCAGAAACAAATTGCTCATCCTCTCTGTTACTCTATATTTTAATAAAAAATAAAAACGTCCCCCGCAGTATGGTTCCATACTGCGAGGGACGTTGATATCCGCGGTGCCACCCTCATTCACTACCGGAGCGATTCTCCTGCTGCCGGCAGTCTCATCGTTTGATAACGGTTTATAAACCGGAAGGGCCTACTCTTATTCAGCCGCTCTGTTCCGAAGGGCTAAAACGGTGGAAACAGCACCGGCTCACAGCAACCGCCGGCTCTCTGCCTGTCTGTTTCCGTCGTCTCTTGTCTTCATCATGCCATTTTAAAAATAATGAAAAAGTAATTGTGAACAAATTGTAGCAGTTAAATGTTATTTTGTAAAGAAAAATATTTATTATTTTCTGAATGGTAAAAGAAGTACTGCCTGCGAGGTGCCGAGAACAGAATCAGATGCTCGGTTCGGTCGTTGTCCCGGACAATGCTGTCTCCAGAACGGCGAGCAATTCTTTCATATCTTCCATTTTGCCGATCGTGATCCGGACGCCGTCCTGAAACGGGTTAATCAGGAACCCTTTTTTCCTGCACTGTTCGGCAACGCTTTTAGGATCGTCCGCTTTAACATAAATAAAATTTGTCTGAGTCGGATAATAAGGGATTTTCCGCTGACCAAGAAAAGCGGCTGTCATCGCCAGCACTTCCCGGTTCTTGCGTACGCAGTCCTCCATGAAATCAATATCCTGCAAGGCGGCAAAAGCGGCAATCTGGCTGAGCCGCGGATTATTAAACGGCGGCCGGACTTTGTCGATTTCGTTAATCAGCTGCGTTTGGCCGATCGCATAACCGATCCGGAAAGAAGCGAGGCCGTATGATTTTGAGAAAGTTCTGAGCACAACGATATTCGGGTGCTTCTTGAGCAAATCAAGGGAACGGGGAAAGTCTTCGGCCGCAACAAAATCAATATAAGCTTCGTCAAGGACGATGACGGCATCATCCGCTGCCTTTTCGACAAAATCGGTCAGCTCGCGTTCATTGATATAAGTGCCCGTCGGATTGTTCGGATTGCAGATCCAGACAATCCTTGTCGCTTCGTCAGTGGCGGCCAGCATGGCGCCGAGGTCGTGCTTCCCGTTTGCGTCGCACGGAATTTTTCTTGTTTCTGCCCCTTCAATCTGCGCATGACAGTAATATTCATAAAAAGTCGGCCATGCCATGACGATATTATCGCCGGGAGCGAGAAAAGCCCGGCTGATCAGGACGATGATTTCGTCGAGCCCGCAGCCGAAAAGAAATTGTTCTTCCGGCACGCCCAGTTTCTGTGACAGTTCGCTGCGGACGTCCTGATCTTTGCAGTCCGGATAGAGGGCGGGAAGCAGCGCGGCCCGGGCAATGGCTTCGCCGACTTTCGGCGAAGCGCCGTATACGTTTTCATTGGAATCCAGCTTGACAAGACGTTTCAGTCCGTACGTGCGTTTTATCTCCTCAATGGAGGGGCCGGGGTTATAAGCTTTCAAATCCGCCAGATTTTCTTTAAACATCTAAAATTCTCCTTCCCTGAAAATAAATAATGATTATCAACGGCTGAAAAGCGGGCGGATTTCCGGCTATAAAAATAGCCCTGCCGAAGCAGGGACGTCTATGCGCGGTACCACCCAATTTGCGAAAACAGTCATTCGCCACTTTGCCGGGATAACGGCCGAACCCGTCTTTTTTTACTTGCGGCAAGTACCCGCGTTGGAAAAAGAAGCGTGAGAACGTATCAAAAATCATCGTACGGATTACCCGGCTCTGCCCGGATGATCCAGAAAGACAGCCGCTGCCGGCCGGATCTTCTTTTGAACCGTCTCAAAAAAGGAATGAAATTCAAGCGGTGCCCGCTGCCGGCTTCCACCATGCGCCGGCTCTCTTTGCGAAGCGGACAGAGCCCTACTGACAACCTTTTATCGCTTAACAGCACATCATTTTTATTATCTAAGTTTTATCACGTAATTTTATAAAAGTAAAGCCCAAATCAGCCGAAGATCAATTCTCCGATTTTTTGTCATGCAAAATTGTCTGAAGAAAAGCCGGCGGCTCCGGGGCGCGAGCAGGGAGCCGGCTGCGTATAGTAATAGAAAAACAAATACTTTCTGGATTAGAAAGCGCCGCTTTAGCGATTTCAAGCATAAATCCGTTGAATGGCTAAAATATAATCGTTGACTTTTTTCGTGAAATCGACTATCTTTTGTTATTAATCACTATTTTTAAGACCTTGATAAAAGAGAAAAGGATAACAGAAACCGGGAGGAGAAGAAATGACAAATTATCGTCTCGAAGAACTGCGCACGCAGATTGACAGGATCGACATGCAGCTGCTGGATCTGCTCAATCGCCGCGCTGCCATTGTCGAAGAAATCGGGAAAGAAAAGGATAAGCAGGGAACGATCAAATATGATCCCGTTCGTGAAAGGGAACTGCTGAACCGCGTTGCGGCCAATAATCAGGGACCCTTCTCGACCGAAACACTGCAGCATCTGTTTAAACAGATCTTCAAGATCAGTCTGAAGCTTCAGGAAAGCGACAACAGCGAAATGCTGCTCGTTTCGCGAAAGCGCCATCCGCAGGACACAATTGTCGATATTCGCGGACAGAAAATCGGCGATGGAAATAAATATTTTGTCGCAGGCCCGTGTTCTGTCGAAAGTGAGGAACAGGTGCGGGCGACAGCAGCAGAGATCAAAAAACACGGCCTGACGCTTTTGCGCGGAGGTGCGTTTAAACCGCGCACGTCGCCGTATGATTTCCAGGGCCTCGGGGAAGAGGGCCTGGAAATTCTGAGGAAAGTAGCCGACGAGTTCGGTTTATCCGTCATCAGCGAGATAATGGCACCCGAGGATGTCGAGATGAGTCTGAAATACGTCGACGTGATTCAGGTCGGCGCCCGCAACATGCAGAACTTTAATCTGCTGAAGGCGGTCGGACGGATCAAGAAACCGGTGCTCTTAAAGCGCGGGCTCTCGGCAACGATTGAGGAATTCAAATATGCCGCAGAATATATTCTGTCGCAGGGAAACGATCAGGTCATCCTGTGTGAGCGCGGCATCCGCACCTATGAACGGGCGACGCGCAACACGCTCGATATCACCGCCGTTCCGATTCTGAAGCAGGAAACCCATTTGCCCGTTGCTGTCGACGTGACGCATTCGACCGGCCGCCGCGACATCATGATTCCCGCGGCCAAAGCAGCCATCGCGATCGGCGCGGATATGGTTATGGCAGAGGTACACCCGGATCCGTCCGTCGCGCTTTCCGATTCACAGCAGCAGATGGATTTCCGCCAGTTCGATACCTTCATGGACGCCCTGAAACCGGTTGTCTTTTCCTGACTTCCGCGAAACGAAAAAAATAAAAAACGACGGAACGGCCTCAATGCTGTCCGCAGTTTAGACCATGTCGTGCGGCGCCGCCATCGCACGGCATTGTTTATTAAAAATATCATGCCATGAAAAGGGCGATTTGACGCCGTCTGCAGGATTGTTTTTGATCGCACGGCATTGTTGAATATCATGCTGTGAAAAAAGCCTATTGAATCCTGGATTCCCGGAAAATTATAACCAGACGGCCGAAAGTCCGTATCAGCAGGATTTTTAGCCTAGCACCCCTTTCTCATGGGTATAATTATACAAGTTAGATCCGGAAATATTTTAGAATTTTTATGCCCGGGCATAAAAATTCGAGAAGGCAGGTTGGATGTGCGAAGGGCAGGGTCTTGCCGGGTATCGTTGTCGGATTCGGCTTTTAGAAGTCGTCTTACGGGCCGTTGCCTGTCGGGCGGCTTTTATCCCGTTAGTCGAAATAATTCGCCGTTCCCGGAGAATATGGGGGGTTCATATCGTCCGACGGAATCTACTGACGGTCGCGCCGGAACCTCTCAACTGCCGCAGGAGTTTGCTGCATTTCGGCAAAGAGGCGCCATGGGTCTGAGGGATTTTTCAAAAATAACCCGGCTGATTTTTCTTCAAACCAAGGAAACGTTTACAGAAAATTATTTTCAAATGAAAACGTTTGATGTACAATAAAAACATAAGAAAGGGAGGGAACGAAAGTGACGGAACACCAATGCACGATACGTATTCAGTCGGCCTACCCGCATTTGAGCGAGAAGGAGAGAATTATTGCAGATTATATTTTAAATCATCCCGAGGAAACGATTCACAGCAGCATCAATCAGGTTTCGGCCAGGCTCAAGGTAGCCGATGCAACCGTTTTCCGTTTTTGCAAACGTTTGGAATTCAAGGGATTTCAGGAAATGAAAATCGTGCTGGCAGCGGATATCGCGCAGAATCAGCATCTTGAGCAAACGGCCAAAAAATATGCCGAAGACGAGACGATGAGCCTGGCGGAAAGTGTTTTTCAGGCTAATGTGCGCACCTTGCAGAATACGTTCCAGATATTGAACAGTGCCTCCTTCAAAAAGGCTGTCGATCTGATGAGCCGATCGGAAAAAATCGCTTTCTTCGGGAGCAGCGGTTCATCGATGATTGCCCAGGATGCCCATCATAAATTTGTACGGGCGGGCGTTCTGACATATGCGCCGAGCGACGGAGAGTTTCAGCTGCTGTCGGCTTCCCAGCTGACAGAGCGAGACGCAGCCGTATTCATTTCTTATTCGGCCGCCGACAAGCATCTTCTCCAGGTCGTCCGGGCGGTCAAGGCAAGGCGGTGCCCGACCATCGGACTAACCGGTTTTATGAAGTCCGCTCTTGCCGATAGTGTCGATGTGTCGCTCCATACGGTTTCGGTGGCGACCGACTTCAGATCGGAATCATTTGTCGCACGCGCGGCCCAGATGACGCTGATCGACGCTTTGTTCGTTAATGTGATGCATGAAAAGCAGCAAAAAAATACGGAATCGGACCGTCCAAGGGAAGATGCGCTCGTACAGGGCTGATTAATTAAGAGACACATTTTTTGTAATCGCTTGCAATAAACGGCCCGGCTTTTAAAACGTCTCAATGCAGGCGGGAGAGCCGGAAAAGCGATTACTGGGAGCGGATAAAAAGAAAGATCACATACAAAGCACCAAGAAGCACTGCGAAAAAGAAAATGAAACCCCAACCAATTTTTACTTTCACAAAAAAAGCCTCCTTTTTGCATTAGTTTAGGCAAAAAGCGAGGCTTTTATTGATATTTACGAATAAAAATGTTTGCCCGGAACGGCAGCCTTCCGTTAAAAAATAAGCGGTCATTCAAAAAAATGCTGGTTCATGATCCCATTCCATGATTGACGCACAGATTGCTGAAAAAATCTCTTATAATTGAAAACGAACGGCTGCGCGTTAAAAGGAACTTGTGCAACAGTCCGATCAAATGGAGAGAGCTCGCCGGGGAGCCGCCGCGAACCAGGCTGGAGGCGCACCGAATCGAGGGGAGGCCGCACCGAATCAGAGCGGTCGCAGCCAATTGGGCATGAGTCGCACCGAATGGGGCTGAAGTCGCACCAAATCGAGGGGAAGCCGCACCGAATCAGAGCGGTCGCACCCAATTGGGCATGAGTCGCACCGAATGGGGCTGAAGTCGCACCGAATCGAGGGGAAGCCGCACCGAATCAGAGCGGTCGCACCAAACCGGGCTGAACCCGCACCAAATCGAGGGGAACTCGCACCGAATGGGGCTGAACTCGCACCGAATCAAGGGGAAGCCGCACCGAACCAGAGGGGTCGCACCCAATTGGGCTAGAGTCGCACCAAATGGGGCTGAACTCGCACCGAATCGAGGGGAGGTCGCACCGAACCAGAGGGGTCGCACCCAATTGGTCATGAGTCGCACCGAACCAGGCTGAAGTCGCACCGAATCGAGGGGAAGCCGCACCGAATGGGGCTGAACTCGCACCGAATCAAGGGGAAGTCGCACCGAACCAGAGGGGTCGCACCCAATTGGGCATGAGTCGCACCGAATGGGGCTGAACCCGCACCCAATTGGTCATGAGTCGCACCGAATGGGGCTGAAGTCGCACCGAATCAGAGCGGTCGCACCCAATTGGGCATGAGTCGCACCGAATGGGGCTGAACCCGCACCCAATCGAGGGGAACTCGCACCGAATCAGAGCGGTCGCACCCAATTGGTCATGAGTCGCACCGAACCAGGCTGAAGTCGCACCGAATCGAGGGGAAGCCGCACCGAATGGGGCTGAACTCGCACCGAATCAAGGGGAAGTCGCACCGAACCAGAGGGGTCGCACCCAATTGGGCATGAGTCGCACCGAATGGGGCTGAAGCCGCACCCAATTGGTCATGAGTCGCACCGAACCAGGCTGAAGTCGCACCGAATCGAGGGGAAGCCGCACCGAATGGGGCTGAACTCGCACCGAATCAAGGGGAAGTCGCACCGAACCAGAGGGGTCGCACCCAATTGTAGATCCTCGTAACTAAGTTCGATCGGTCAAATGGGAAGTCGCACCGAACCAGAGGGGTCGCACCCAATTGGGCATGAGTCGCACCGAATGGGGCTGAACCCGCACCCAATCGAGGGGAACTCGCACCGAATCAGAGCGGTTCGCACCCAATTGGTTTGGAGCCGCACCGAACCGGGCTGAAGTCGCACCGAATCGAGGGGAAGCCGCACCGAATCACGAAAAAAATCAGCCGAAATTCAAATCGAATCCGGCTGAGTCGGCATGACAAAAAAATTCATCCATTTCATACTTTTCTAGATCTTTTTTTCCTATTGATTTTATACACTGGCCGACGCTGCCGTAGCATCATTCGCTCTCAGTAAGGGATTCTTTGCCTGGTAATCAACTTTTTTATAGATACAAGGAGCGGGATTCCTTCACTCGTGTAAAATACGGCGGGTTTCGGCGCCAGGTCAGCTCAGGGAGGAAACACGGACTTGTACGCCTTCTCTGACCGGGCTGAGAATCGTGCACTTGTCTTCCGGGAAAGCAGAGGACAGGCTGGCCCGAACGGCTGCGCTCTTTGTTTTAGGCGTGAGAGACATGAGCGCTGGGCCGGCTCCGCTGAGAAAGGTTCCGTAGGCGCCCGCTTCACGCGCCAGACACGAAATCTTCTCCAGATTGGGAATCAGGGGGGCTCTGTACGGCTGATGAAAGCGGTCTCTTTCCATCATTTTTCCGGCAAGCTCTCCGTTACCGGTAAGCAGAGCACAAATCAGCACGTTGGCAATGCTGCTGCCTTCTATGGCATCTCTGAAGGCGAGCGAGGACGGGAGCACGTTGCGGGCATCGCTTGTTTTCAGTTCATAGCTCGGTATGAGCGCTACGAAGTCGAACTCGGGGACAGAGAGTCTTGCACTGTGCACGCCGGTTTCCGATTGGGTCGATACGACCAGTCCGCCGAACAGAGAAGCTGTGACGTTATCGGGATGACCTTCGATCTTACAGGCAATCCAGGCCTTTTCTTCGATCGAAAGGCGGAGATCAAGAAGAAAATCGGCAAGCTCGATACCCGCTATAATGGCCGCGCCGCTGCTGCCCAGACCCCGCGCGATCGGAATGTCGCTGCGGACGTCGACCGAGTAGGGCGGCAATATGCCGCGGCGGCTTTCCGCAACCCGCTTCGCTGTCAGATAAATAAGGTTGTCGCTGAGCCGGGGCTGAAACTCCGGCTGAGCCAGGTAGTGAAACTGCCATTCGTCTGCCTGCCTTGCGTTCAGGACCAGAAATCTATTTAATGCGAGACCGATTGAATCGAAACCGGGGCCGAGATTGGCCGTGCTGCCGGGTACCCTGATCTGAAATGCAGAAGTATTCATTTGACCACCTGCTGAAGATGTGCAACAACTGCATTTTTTTCCGCACCGATCACTGTCGGTTCAATGGACAGCGTGTCCATTGCCGTTGATGGGTCTTTCAGGCCGTTTCCGGTCAGAATACAGACAATTTTCGATCCCCTTCGTATTTTCCCGGCCTTGATGTGTTTAATCAGGCCTGCGATCGAAGCACACGATGCAGGCTCGGCGAAGACTCCTTCTGTGCGCGCGATCAATTTATAAGCATCGAGAATCTGTTCGTCGGTTACATAATCGATTTCGCCGTGCGATTCTTTTTCCGCGGCAACAGCCAGTTTCCAGCTGGCCGGGTTGCCGATCCGGATGGCGGTAGCGATCGTTTCCGGATGCTCGATCACTTTGTTTTTAACAATTGCAGCCGCTCCCTCGGCTTCAAAGCCGTGAATTTCGGGCGGCGCAATCTGCCTGTTATCTCTCAGTTCCTTAAACCCTTTCCAGTAAGCAGAAATATTGCCGGCGTTTCCGACAGGGATGCAAAGCACGTCCGGAGCGGATCCGAGCTGTTCGACGATTTCGTAAGCACCTGTTTTCTGGCCTTCAAGCCGGTAAGGATTGATTGAATTGACAATGGTAAGGCCGGAATGGGCGCCTGTGTAGCGGACAATGTCCAGTGCCTGATCAAAGTTGCCGTTGACTTCAAAAATTTTTGCGCCGTACATAACGGACTGCGCCAGCTTTCCAAGCGCAATCTTTCCCTTCGGAATAACGATGATGCAGTCCATACCGGCCCGTGCGCTGTATGCAGCCGCCGATGCCGATGTATTGCCGGTCGACGCACAGATGACCCCCGTGCTGCCGTCTTCCTTTGCTTTGGCGACGGCAAGAAACATTCCTCGGTCTTTGAAGCTTCCGGTCGGATTCAATCCTTCAAATTTGACGCGGATGTCGCAGTCCAGCTGTCCGGAAAGCCGGTCCAGCGGAATCAGCGGAGTGTTCCCTTCGAGCAGAGTCAGATGCGGCGTTTGATCTGTGACAGGCAGTATGTCCCGATATTTTTCCATGAGTCCTTTCCAAACCATACGTTCAGCCCCTTTCAACACGAAAATATTTGGCATTCAGAACAACTTCAAATCTTTTAAGCATCTCAAACGACTTTTCAAAGAGAACTTTTTTAGTTCTGTGGGTGACGATTGAGATTTCAGCGATATCCTGTCCGAGCACCGGCTCCTGATAAAGTTTTTCAAGGTTAATATCCTGTTCTTTGAACAGGTCGGTCAGTTTGGAGAACGAGCCGGGCTTGTCCTTCATATGCAGCCGGACGAAAAACTGGCTCTCAATCAGGCTGTCTTTTCTGGGATGCATTTCTTTTTTCGGCACGAAAATGTGATGCCCTGTGACGCCGAGCGCCATATTCCGGATCACCGAAAGCAGGTCGGACACGACGGAGACCGCCGTCGGTCCTTCGCCTGCGCCAGGGCCGTAAAACATCGTTTCACCGACCGCCGATCCGTACACATAAATGGCGTTGTTTTCATTCTCAACAGCTGCCAGAGGATGCGCCGCCGGCAGCAGGGTCGGCTCCACCCGGACATCGATATCGCCGTTGCTGACCTCGGCAATGCCGACAAGCTTAATTGTGTAGCCAAGTTTCTGGGCATAAACGATGTCCTCACGGGTTACATTGGTGATGCCCTTGATTTTCACATCTTCCAGCCTGACGGGAATGGAGTAGGCAAGGCGGCTGAGAATCACCATTTTTCTTGCGGCGTCCAGTCCTTCGACATCCGAGGTGGGGTCGGCTTCCGCGAAGCCGAGCCTTTGGGCGGAGGCCAGGGATTTTTCGTATGACAGTCCCTCATGGCTCATTTTACTTAAAATATAGTTTGTTGTCCCATTGACGATCCCGATCATTTTCTGAATGCGGTCCGCCGCAAAGCTGTCCGTCAGAGCACGCAAAATCGGAATACCGCCGGCAACGCTTGCTTCGTAATAAAGATCGCAGCGGTTTTTCTTTGCTTCAAGCAAAAGTTCTTCGCCGTACTCCGCCATCAGATCCTTGTTTGCCGTAACCACATTTTTTTTATTTTTCAGTGCGCGAAGGATGTAACGATATGCCTGATCGATGCCTCCGATCAGTTCAATGACGATGTCGATTTCGGGATTGTCGAGGATCTCATAGACATCGGTTGTCAGTTTTCGGCTGTCGATCAGAACTTTTCTCGGCCGATTCTTGTTTCGGACGAGTATTTTTTCCAAATGAATGGTACAGCCGATCCGTTCTTCAAGCCTTTTTCTTTCTTTGGTCAGCAGGCGGACCACCCCTGTGCCGACCGTTCCGAAACCAAGCAAGCCGATGGACACCTTATCCAACGCGATCACTCTCCCGTCACTTTCCCAATGTGTTTATTGAATTTGCGGATCCCGCAGTTCCGGTAATACGGACAAAACGATCCGAAAATAAAAACCGTCCGCGGCATTTTCTTTTCATCCGTGCAAAAAATTCAAATATCTTTATGTAACTGACATTATAACCCGAAGAATAGGCGACAACAAGCAGATTTTTGTTTAAAGAACGGCCGGACCGGATCAAAGGGAGAGGACAGGCCGGTCCGGCCGGCCGTTCAAAATTTAAAAAGTCAAAAATATTGGGTAAAAGTCTTGACCACTGCCGGAAAATGCGTTACGATAACTTCCAACCTCTTCAAAAGGTGGAACAATGACACACTGAAAAAGTGATGACGGGGAATTGTAATGGCAGCGTTGGCTTGAAGAGAGCCGGGAATGATGGGAACCTGGCAGTCCGCACATTAACGAACCACCCCTGAGTGCCTGTCTGAATAAAGTAGGGCCGGCCAAGTGCCTGTCACTTGTTACAAAAAAGACTGTTCATCCCGTGATACAGCCGCAGAGCCGATGTTTGCGAGGACATCGGGAAGCCGGGTGGAACGTGAAAAGAGAACCTTTTCGCCCCTGCATGATTGCTGCTTTTTTTCAGCAGCGTGCAGGACGAAAAGGTTTTTTTGATGTGCCTGTGAAAATAACAGACAGCGAGGTGGAAATCGATGAGAAGCAGAATCCGTGCTCATTTTTCCAATTTGGCGACTTTATATGAGCGGCTGGCGTTGCTGCTTTCCGATCGGAAAATCAACGTGGAGAATGTGACGGTGACAGCTGCGGAAAAACACGGCGGTGCCGTTGCCGTCATTGAGGCGGATGCTGACCGATGCGGATCGGAACTTGCCCGGATCCGTTCCGGATATTTTGAGGGGGCCGCGGTTGAAGAGGAAAGGCCGGCCGCCGCTGAAAAGGAACTGGCCGTGATCAGGATCGCGGCAAGGCCGCTTTGGCTCTATGAAAGAAAAGCACCGGACGAAACGCTCCGCCTTTCACTGAGGGATGATGGATCAGGCGGGACGCTCATTACAGCCGAAGGCCGGCCGGACCGCATTGACGTTCTGATTGAGAAATTGTTCCAATACGGGATCAGGAGCATGTCGCGGACAAGGATCGACGGAGAAGAGAACGGGGAGCGGCGGATCGGGCCTTTTGCTCTTGCCGGCGGCGGAAACGGTGCTGCAGGCGGCAGACCGGCCGGCGGCTGACGGATGTCTCATGTCGTCCGGCCGCGCATCTCCCGCATTACCCGGGTGGCTATCCGGCTGACTTCTTTCTGCAGATCCGGACGCAGCTGAAGGCTGTCAACGTTAAATTCGGCAAAAGACGCAGCCTTCTCTTTTGAAAGTTTGCGGAAGAGCGCCAGCTTTCTGCCGTAATCCCGCTCGGCTTTCTCGGCGAGAAGCGACGGGGACTCCAGGTTCTTTTTATCAAGTTCGCTGATCCAGTAAACGATCGCAGCCGCGACATGGGCACAGGGCATCTTATCGGATCCACAGGTACAGCGCATGGCCAGGTTACCCGGGGGATCCGGGAGAAAGCATTCCGGGCCGACGGACTGATTCAATGCGTTGATCCAGGTGACGCCCACTTGAAAAAAGGCGAGCTGCCGGTCTTCAACGCTTGCATGAATACCTGTCGGTGTAGCGCGGTAATCCCAGACATGGCTGTTCCGGAAAAGTTCGATTCCGCGTTCGATTTCGTTCGGCCGGCCGTTCCCGGCAAAACGGCCGAACCATTCGGAGAGTGCCGAACTGTGCAGAGTCAATGATTGGGCCATGTTTAAACGACTCCCTCCCTCAATTTGATTAAGTCGAAAATCTCTTTGTCCGTCATTTCGGTCAGCCAGGCATCGCTTTGTCCGAGAATTTGTCTCTGCAGCTCTTTTTTACGTTCAATCAGCTGATCGATCCTTTCTTCGAGGGTGCCTTCGCAGATCAGCTTATAAACATGGACGTTTCTGTTTTGTCCGATTCTGTATGCCCGGTCTGTTGCCTGCTCCTCGACCGCCGGGTTCCACCAGCGGTCATAGTGGATGACATAGCCGGCTTCCGTCAGATTAATACCGACTCCGCCTGCTTTGAGCGACAGAATAAACAATGTTTTTTCACGCCTGCCTGACTGAAAACGCCGGATCATGTTTTCGCGCTGCTCGGCGCTCAGGCTGCCGTTAAGGAAGAGAACTGTGGCATCCGGATAACGGTTTTTGACCTTTTCAAGAAGCAATTTTCCCATCTGAACATACTGGGTGAATACGAGCACCTTTTCGTTGCTGCTGAAAAGCGGATCAAGCAAGTCGAAAAAGAGCTGCAGCTTGCCCGATTTTTTGCCGCCTGATTCCTGGTCAAGTACAAGCGCCGGATGGTCGCAAATCTGTTTGAGCTTTGTCAGTGTCGAAAGGATCAGCCCTTTTCGCCGGATGCCTTCCGCCGTTCCGACATTTCTGGCCAGACGGTTGACGAATGACTGATAAAGCGAAGCCTGATCTTTGCTTAAAAAACACGTTTTTTTAGTTTCGATTTTATCAGGAAGGTCACGGATGATTCTTTTATCGGTTTTCTCGCGCCGCAGCAGAAACGGCTGAATAATTTTGGTCAGCTGCCCGGCCTTCGAACCGTTGTTTTTTTTCTCAACGGGCCGGATAAACTGTCTGCGAAAATGCTCAAGTGAGCCGAGGTAGCCCGGATTAAGAAAATCCATGATTGACCAAAGTTCTTCGAGCCGGTTTTCAATCGGTGTACCGGTAAGGACAAGACGGTGGGCGGTCTGAATCGGCCGCAGCGCCTGTGTTTTCTGGGCGTGCGGATTCTTGATTGCCTGCGCTTCGTCGAGAATCACGCTCTTCCAGTAAACCTGTCTGAGTTGAGGGGCTTCCCTTGTAAAAATGGCATAACTCGTAATCATGACATCTGCCTGCTTCAACCGGCCGATAAGCGCGTCGCCGTGCAGCCGCGATCCGCCGTGATGAGCGTAAATGTTCAGAAGCGGGGCGAAAATACGGAATTCATGCTTCCAGTTGGAAACAAGCGATGTCGGGCAGACAATCAGCGAGGGCCCTTCAAAAGCGATATCGCCGGGAAGCGGATCGGCCGGCTGTGCTCTGCAGTAATCCAGGTAGGCGATCGCCTGAACGGTTTTGCCAAGTCCCATGTCGTCGGCCAGGCACCCGCCGACATGGCGGTGGCGCAGGCTGACGAGCCAGGCGTAGCCTTTTTCCTGATAGGGGCGCAGCCGTCCCCGGAATCCTTCGGGCAGCGCAATATTTTTGACCGGTTTCTTCAGAAGCCGGCTTAGATAATCATCCAATGAGGAGTCCAGATGAACGGTTATCTTTCTGTTCCGTTTCCGGAGGCGTGCGGCCTGGAGACGAAGAGCGCCGGCCACGCTTGGCTTCTTGTCGAAAAGATCGATCGTTTCGCCCATTTCTTCATAGGCTTTCATCATCTGTTTCATCGGCAGATGGATCCATTCGCTTCCGTGGCGGATAAAAGACTGGTTTTCTTTGACGAGGCGCATGAAATCGCCGGCACTGAGCCTGATATCCCCGATTGCGATCCTCCAGTCGTAATTAATCAGCGAAGCAAGGCTGAACAGGGAATCCTGATGACCGCTGTCCTGTCCGATCATCAGATCGACAGCAACGGACCGGGAGGCAGAACGGATATTCAGACCGTCCGGAAAAACCAGATCGATGGAAGCAGAAGCAAGCGCGTCTTTACACTGAAAGAGATCGGAAACTTCGGCCGAAGTCAAATATCCGCGGGCACCGAGGAGCTGAAGCACATCGGCCGGAATCCGCCCTTTTAAAGATTTCAGCTGATTGTCGAACCAGCTGCTGTTCTGCAAGGGCTGAATCGACTGTTCCAGGCTTCTGAGCGGCCGTTCGAGCTGCCGGCCGTTTTGCCAGCCCCGGATGGCGGGCTCGCAGTCCCATAGGGAGTCCGGTGAAAATAGCTGATCGGAATCGACGGGTTCGAGAAGAATCAGTGTCCTTTCAGGTGCAAAATATGTTTCCTGCTGCTTTTTCCTGTAGTCGAGAAGTGCCCTGTTCCATGCCTGTTCTGTTGCGGCGGGGCGTACCCAGCCGGCTGTCTCTTTCTCCAAAAGATCGAGTTCCTTTATTTGATCCGGATCGTCTGAAACAATCCACGGTTTTCCGAAATGGCTGAACGGAAACTCCGTCGCCAGCCGCTTTTCGAATGAAGAAGATTTCAGTGCGCCGGCGGCATTCGGAAAAAGGACGCCCGACGGCACAAGATCCGCAGATGCGTCGCGGATCAGCGTGTTTGTCCAGAAGATGACAATCAGGTACAGCCACTGCCGGACTTTCTCGTCCTGAAGATCGGCCAGTGACAGTGCAAGGCGGGGCAGGCGGCTGAGCCAGTCGGTGAACAGCCCGCTCTGAACGATCAGCTTCGCGTCCGGCATCCACTCACAGAAATAACATCGTTCGTGATTTCCTCGTTCGAGATGATAGAAATAGGGATAGAAGTGCCCCCTGTCTAATAAAATTTGAACGGCGTCGGAAATCTGGCTGAACCACTGGAACGTTTTTCCGGGAAGAATCTCTCCGGATCGGTCCTCAAGCCTGCCGTCCCTCATGATCTGAAACGCACTGCTCATCGTCATGATTATACCGGAGACGGCCGCCTTCTCGCTTCCTGTGATGAATCCGGCCTGAGAGGGGAAGAAGCGGTAAGGCGAACGGTCGCCCAGCCATGACGGTGCGTGGGATGCAAAGGGCAGAGGTTCTCCGTTTTTATCGGTCAGCCATAGATAGAAATTCCAGCCGTTTTCGATGTGCGGCACAAAAGTCATCTGAAGATAGCCATTCATCATACAGATCTCCTTTTTCAGAGAAAGGTAAAGATAAAAGATGGAATTCCGAACGGTTGGTGCAGGAGGACGGCTGCCCGTATCAGCAGCGGATAAGACAATTTAAGTCAGTATGAACCCCGTATCCATTAAAATTACCTATCTTATTAGTGTATCACAGCAGAAGCCCCGAAGAAAAGCATGCGGCGGTTATCAAAAATTTAATTATTGGCCCCGTCGGCCTGCTGAATTTTAATTAGAACGGACAAAACGATTGTGCCGGCCCGGCAGAACCGGATGGATAATCGAAAAGATTTTCCGAAGCGTCGAATCGGAAGTTTTTCTTAAGGAGGCTTCATGGTTACTTTTATTCGTAATTCTTGATATGATAAAGGTCGATATTAAATTAAATGAGTATCCCACAACTCATGATCCGGCCGTACCCGGGTCATCAACCGCGCCGTTTATCGGCCATCACAGGGAGTCTATCGGTCGTTGCGCGCCGTTTATCGGTCACCGCAGGGGAGTTATCGGTCGTTGCGCGCCGTTTATCGGTCATCGCAGGGAGTTATCGGTCGCTGCGTGCCGTTTATCGGTCACCGCAGGGGAGTTATCGGTCGTTGCGCGCCGTTTATCGGCCATCACAGGGAGTCTATCGGTCGTTGCGCGCCGTTTATCGGTCACCGCAGGGGAGTTATCGGTCGTTGCGCGCTGTTTATCGGCCATTACGCCCGGTTCCGCTGCACCTGATCTATCAAATTGTTAGAAAGTTTATTCATTGCAGAAAGGCTCATCTTCTTTCGAGTGAGTGACGGCCTCAGGAAAAGTTGATCATCATCTGACAGCACAGCAGGAAAATGAGCTAAGGGATACTCATATTAAATTATTCATAAAGCATGCCGGACTGGAAATGATTCCTCAGCAGGACCGGCGATAATATGAAAACGTTGCCATAATTACGGGTACAGGGAAGTGAGTTTTGGTGGTTAAGCAGTGGCTTTTTCTGGATTCAGGGCAGCATACGCCGGCATACAATATGGCCCTCGATGAGTATCTGCTTCAGCGGGAAGCAGAAGGACGGAAACAGCCGATTCTTCGTTTTTACGGGTGGGATCCTCCGGGCCTTTCGATCGGTTATTTTCAGAAAACAGCGGGGCGCATCGACCGAAACGCGATCCGCGCCCGCGGTTTCCGGCTGGTGCGGCGGCTGACGGGAGGATTGGCGGTTCTGCATCATGATGAGCTGACGTACAGCGTGATTTTACCGGAGGATTATCCGGGGATGCCCGGATCCGTCGTCGGCGCTTATCGTGTGCTCTCTGCAGGATTGCTTGAAGGATTCCGGGCGCTCGGCCTGACGGCTGAACTGGCCATTCCGAAACAAAGTCATAGAACGTCTCATTCGCCTGTCTGTTTTGAGGAGGCTTCCTGGTATGAATTGGTCGTTGAGGGCCGCAAAGCCGCCGGAAGCGCTCAGACGAGACAGAAAGGCATGATTCTCCAGCACGGTTCGATCCCGCTTACGGTGGACGAAGATGAATTATTCGACTGTTTTCAATATGAGAACGAACGGATAAAAGAACGCGCGAAACGGGCCTTCGGCGGCAAGGCTGTTACGCTGGAACGCCTGGCAGGCCGCAAGGTGACGCTTGAGGAGGCCAAGCAGGCTTTTTACCGTGGATTTGAGCAGGGGCTGGGTGTGGAGCTTATCCGGACGGAACTTGATAAGGATGAGGAAGGCAAAGTCCTGGCGCTGGCTCAGTCAAAGTATGAATCGGACGAATGGAATTATTCGCGCTGACAGGCGATCCGGCACAAAAAGGGAGGACCAGATATGGGAAAACAGGGAGAATATTTAAGGAAACCGGACTGGCTTAAGATCAGAATTAACACCAACCAGGATTTCCGCGGAATCAAGCACCTCATACGCGATGAAAGGCTGCATACGGTCTGCGAGGAGGCAAAATGTCCGAACATTCACGAATGCTGGGCGGCGAGGCGGACGGCCACGTTTATGATTCTCGGCAACATCTGCACGCGCGGCTGCCGGTTCTGCGCAGTCCAGACCGGCCGGCCGACGGAACTTGATCTCAGAGAACCTGAACGGGTCGCCGATTCGGTCAAAAAAATGCAGCTGCGGCATGTGGTCGTGACCGCGGTCGCCCGCGATGATCTGAAGGACGGCGGCGCTTATGTATTTGCCGAAACAATCCGGGCGATTCGCCGGAAAGCTCCGTACTGCACGATCGAAGTGCTTCCTTCCGATATGAAAGGGGACGACAGCAGCATCCTCACATTAATGGACGCAAAACCCGATATTTTCGATCATAATATTGAAACGGTGCGCAGGCTGACCAAAAGGGTCCGCGCAATCGCGACTTATGACCGTTCCCTCGGCGTTCTGCGGCGTGTGAAGGAACTGAGCCCGAATACGCCGACTAAGTCCAGCATTATGGTCGGCCTTGGCGAAACAAAAGAAGAAATTCTTCAGGTAATGGATGACCTTCTCGCAAGTCATGTCGACATTATGACGATCGGCCAGTATCTTCAGCCGACCCGCAAGCATCTTGACGTTGTCCGTTATTACCGGCCCGAAGAGTTCGCTGAACTTCGGGAAATCGCTTTAGCGAAAGGGTTCAGGCATTGCGAAGCGGGTCCGCTTGTCCGGTCGTCTTATCACGCGGATGAACAGGTCGGGCCCGATTCACGCCGGCGTCACGACGAACTGATCAGAATGGAAACCCGTGCCGATACGAATCAATAATCGGAATCAAACCGAAAAAGCCGCTTCGCTTCCTGCTTAAGGAAACGGTCGGCTTTTTTTAACGGTATCGGGATATATGAAGCGCCTCCTGAGGCCTGTCCGGATAAGGCCGTCCCGCCCCCGCAGCGAAGGTCCGGCCTGCGCCGCGGCCAGGTTTTTTCGGCCGGCATAGCATGGGCGGCAGAGAAAGTGACGCCGCGCGCCTTTATTGGCCGAATCGGTAGAGCCGGTCGTAGAATTTGTCAACGTATCCTGAAAAAAGCTGCTCGGAAGGAGCGAGATCCCGCTCCCGGGGCCTGAGAATGCCGACAGCGCGCGATACTTTCGGAGAATCGAGAGGAACGGTGACTACTTCCGCGGGCAGGTTGTACGCGGCTGCATTCTCCGGCAGCAGCGCGATGCCGAAATCCGAAGCAACAAGCTCTTTGATCGTGTCCATGTCTTCGCCTTCGAAAACAATATTCGGTTCAAATCCGGCCTGACGGCACGCATTGCGGAAGAGCTCCTGAAGAGACAGTTTGCTGCGGAATGTGATAAAACGTTCTCTTTTCAGTTTACTCAGCGATACCGGTTCTCTGCCTGCCAGACGATGGTTTTTGGGAAGCAGCAGCACCATTTCCTCAGTATAAAGAATGGTGCTGCCGACGATCTCATGCTGTTTAGGCACCGGAGAAGCAAAAGCAAGATCGATATTTCCCTGTTCAATTAAATGAATGAGATAAGGAACCGTCCCCTGATGCAGCTGAAAATCAATGCCCGGATGCAGCCGGTGGAAATTCTGGAGGATGATCGGCAGCGTGTGAACGGATAGGCTCGTCGAAATGCCCAGCCGGATCAGCCCGACTTCCGGATTCAGATGTTCCTTGATTTTCTGCTGGGCTTTTTCGAATTCCAGGAGTCCGCGTTCCGCATGTTCCTGAAAGATCTTCCCCATCGCCGTCAGTTTGATGTTCCGGCCCTTGCGCGAAAATAAAGAAACACCCAGTTCGTCTTCCAGAAGCGCAATCTGGCGGCTGATTGCCGACTGGGCCACATGCAAAGCTTCCGCCGCCTGCGTAATATGTTCTCTTTTTGCTGCTTCAATAAAATACTCTATTTGCCGCAATTCCATCTTTTCAGGCTCCATTCATCTCAAAACGAGATGTATATGTTCTTAATTATATATTGTAAAGATTGATAAAGAAAGTGTAAAATATAATTACCATACTTTTCGGAAAAAAGAAGAGAGACACATAAAAAATATTTTCTGAAAAGTTGAACAGTTGTGATGCGTGATTGCGAACAGAAGGAAGGATGAGGTTTATGATTAAGAATAGTCAAAAAAAAGATGAGGAGGCCGAGGGCCTTTACCGTCCGGAATTCGAACACGATTCATGCGGAATCGGCCTTTATGCGGATATTAAAGGCCGTGCATCGAACGAGATTGTCAGAACAGCTCTTGAAATGCTGGCGAGGCTGGATCACCGGGCCGGTAAGGCGGCGGACGGGAAAACCGGTGACGGCGCAGGGATACTGATGCAAGTACCGGATCGTTTTTTCCACTCGGTTTGTCCGTTTCCTCTGCCGCCTGCCGGCCACTACGGCGTCGGCATGTTTTTTCTCCCGCAGGACCGTTCCCGCAGGCTGGTTGCGATCGGTAAAATTAAAGCGTGTATTGCCGCCCGGAATCTGCGCCTTTACGGCGAACGCGATGTGCCGGTTGCCGAAAATGAAATCAGCCCGCTGGCACGCAGCAAGGCACCGTTCATGTATCAGATGTTTATCGGCACAGCCAATCAGGATTCGGACCGCAAACTGGATCTGAAACTTTATATGCTCAGGAAAGCGATTGAGGCAAAACTCAAGGATGAAATTTATGTTGCCAGCCTTTCGAGCCAGACTCTTGTATATAAAGGCATGCTCCGTGCAAAAGAGGTTTCTGCATTTTATACAGACCTTCAAGATGAGCGTTTTATTTCATCCGTCGCTTTAGTGCATTCCCGCTACAGTACAAATACGTTTCCCAGCTGGGAACGGGCGCATCCTAACCGTATGATTGTTCATAACGGTGAAATTAATACAATCCGCGGGAACATGAGCTGGTTTGATGCAAAAGCAAAGCGCCTCTCGGGCGGACGTCTGCCCCGCATTATCGATCCTGAAGGAAGCGATTCCGCTATTTTCGATAATGTTCTCGAATTCCTGACCTACCGCGGTTTCTCTTTGCCTCATGCCGTGATGATGATGGTTCCGGAGCCATGGGAAGACAATCCGGAAATGCCGGAATATCTGAAAGATTTTTATGAATTTCACAGCAGGCTGATGGAACCGTGGGACGGCCCGATGGCACTCGGTTTCTGCAACGGAAAACAGATCGGAGCGATTCTCGATCGAAACGGGCTGCGTCCGGCCCGCTACTATATTACGAATGACGATAAGGTCGTTTTTTCTTCGGAAGTCGGCGTTACCGATCTGGCCGCCGGGAACATCCGGGAAAGATGCCACCTTAAGCCCGGACAGTTGCTGTTGATCGATACGGAAAAAGGGAGAATCATTCCCAGTGATGAATTAAAGGAAGAAATTTGTCATTCCGTCGATTATCATGAGCTGCTGCGGAAAACCGTTATTGAACTGAAAGGGGGCGGGCCGGAAACAGGAAAAGTTCCGGATTCCGTCCGCCTTTATCAGCAAAAGGTGCACGGCTACACTTACGAAGATGTGACCAAAACGATTCAGCCGATGGCGGAGGCCGGGAAAGAGCCGACCGGGTCGATGGGGAACGACACGCCGCTGGCCGTGCTCTCCAATAAACCGCAGCTGCTGTTTGATTATTTCAAACAATGGTTTTCCCAGGTTACGAATCCGCCGATTGACGCCATTCGCGAGGCCTGGGTCATGTCAAAGGTGACCTGGCTCGGGCCGCAGGTCAGCCTGCTCGATCCGACGAAGCATGTTTCGCCGCAGATTCGGCTGAATCATCCGATCCTTGACGGAAGAACCTTTCATGAACTTCAGCACCAGGGGCTGAAAGCCGAAACGGTCGATATTCTGTTCCCGGCCGCAAAAGGTAAAAAAGGTCTTGCGGAGGCCGTTAATCAGCTGATTCTTCAAGTTGACCAGCTGATTTATGACGGCACTTTGCTGATCGTGCTTTCGGATCGGTCTATGGATGAAAACAGACTGCCGATTCCTTCGCTCCTTGCCGTGAGTGCGCTGCACCACCACCTGATCGATCAGGGGACGCGAACCCGTGTCAGTCTCATTGTGGATTCCGGCGAACCGCGGGACAGCCACCAGGTCGCCATGCTTCTCGGCTATGGAGCGGATGCCATTCACCCTTACCTGGCTCTGGAAACGGTCCGCGCGCTGAAGGCCGCCGGACACCTGAAGATTTCTGCGGAAAAAGCAGAAGAAAATTATATTAAAGCGCTTGTCGGAGGAATTGTTAAAGTGATGTCCAAAGTCGGCATTTCTTCTGTTCAGAGCTATCGCGGAGCCCAGACATTTGAAGCGCTCGGTATTTCCAATGAAGTGATCGACAAGTATTTTAAGGGGACGGTCTCGCAGATCGGCGGGATCGGGCTGGACGAGATTGCGGTCGAGACGATGGCGCGCCACGGCCGGGCGACAGAAGAGCTGCGGCAGGGGCATATGAAGCCGCTCGATGCCGGCAGTACGCTCCAGTGGCGCCAGGGGGGCGAGCAGCACAGGATTGAACCGCTGATCGTTCATATGCTTCAGCAGGCGACAAGACGGAATGATTACGGACTTTATAAGGAATATGCGGAGATGGCCGACAACGCCCCCTTTTCGACCATTCGCAGCCTGCTGACTTTTGAGCGGGACCGCGAGCCGATTCCGATTGAAGAAGTTGAGCCGGTGGAGAGCCTGTTCAAACGTTTTAAAACCGGGGCGATGTCATACGGCTCCATCAGCAAAGAAGCACATGAGGCGCTGGCAATCGCCATGAACCGGATCGGCGGCAAGAGCAACAGCGGAGAAGGCGGCGAAGATCCGGAACGATTTATCCGCGACGAGAACGGCGACTGGCGCAGAAGTGCGATCAAGCAGGTGGCATCGGCCAGATTCGGCGTCACAAGCTACTATCTTTCGGAAGCGGCCGAGCTGCAGATCAAGATGGCTCAGGGGGCTAAGCCCGGAGAAGGCGGGCAGCTCCCGGCCGGAAAAGTCTACCCGTGGATCGCTCATACGCGCCGTGCGACTACGGGTGTCGGCCTGATTTCACCGCCGCCGCATCACGATATTTATTCCATTGAGGATCTTGCCCAGCTGATCTATGATCTGAAGTCGAGCAATCCGAAGGCAAGAATCAGTGTAAAACTGGTGGCCAAGGGCGGCGTCGGTACGATCGCTGCAGGCGTTGCCAAGGGGAGAGCCGACGTTATTCTGATCAGCGGCCATGACGGCGGCACCGGGGCAGCCTCAAAGACGAGCATCAAGCATGCCGGACTGCCATGGGAAATCGGCCTGGCGGAGGCCCATCAGACGTTAATGAAAAACGGGCTTCGCGATCGTGTGAGGCTGGAAACAGACGGTAAGCTGATGACGGGCCGCGATGTGCTGATTGCTGCCTGTCTCGGCGCCGAAGAGTTCGGATTCGCAACCGCACCGCTTGTTGCGCTCGGCTGTCTGATGATGCGCGCCTGCCATCTCGATTCCTGTCCGGTCGGCATCGCGACGCAGAATCCGCAGCTTCGCAAGAATTTTTCGGGAAGTCCGGATTACATTGTTCATTTTATGACATTCATTGCCCAGGATATTCGGGAACATTTGGCCGATCTGGGGTATCGCTCACTCGATGAGGTGATCGGCGAAGCCCATCTTCTCCGGATTAAGAAGGGGGTGCACGGCCATTGGAAAGCGCGCCGCCTGGATCTGTCGGATTTGCTTTACCAGGCTGAAAGCGATGTATCGAAACGGCATTTTGCCCGCGCCCAGGCTCACCATATGGAGAAACGGTTCGATGAGCGGAAGCTGATCTCCGCCTGCCTGCCGACGATTGAAAACAAGCAGCCGGTTCACCTGTCTTATAAACTGAAAAACTCCGACCGCACCGTAGGGACAACGCTCGGATACGTGATTTCAAAATCGACGGGCGGACGCGGCCTGCCGGAGGACACGATCAATCTTTCATTCACGGGCAGCGCGGGGCAGAGCTTTGCCTCATTCGTTCCAAGGGGCGTGACCATGGTGCTCACCGGTGATGCAAACGACTATGTCGGCAAGGGCCTGTCCGGAGGCAAAGTCATTATTAAGTCGGAAGAAGTTGTCGGCGTATCGACTGACTCTCAGGCAATGATCGGTAATGTTGCTTTCTTCGGCGCGACGGAAGGCGAAGCCTATATCCGCGGTACGGCCGGCGGGCGTTTCGCCGTTCGCAACAGCGGCGCAAATGCCGTGGTGGAGGGAGTCGGAGAAAACGGCTGTGAATATATGACGGGAGGCAAAGTCGTTATTCTCGGCCCGGTCGGCAGAAATTTTGCGGCCGGTATGTCCGGGGGAATCGCCTATATCCTGCCCGATCAACAGCCGGACCGGATTTTGGCGCACATTAATAAAGAACTGGTCAACATTGAACAAGTGACCGACCGCCAGGAGCAGGACGAAGTCTATACATTGGTTCATCATCATCTGGATTATACGGGCAGTCCGAAAGCCAAGCAGGTACTCCTGAACTGGGAAGAGGCGCTTAAACGGCTGATCAAGATCATCCCTCGCGACTATGAAGCGATTATCGCGCAGATCGGACAGTCGGAAGCGGACGGTCTGACCGAAGAACAGGCTGAGGAACAGGCTTTTAATTTGAAGAAGCAGGGCAAACTGGTTGTTTCCAAATCGGTCTATCAGCCAGTATAATGTTTGGATCGGTCACAGGCCCGGATAAATGATGAAAGGATGAAATGAAGACAATGGGACAATTCATGGGTTTCCTGAATATAGAGAGAAAAAATCAGAAAGAACGCAGCCCTTTAGAACGGACAGACGACTGGAACGAATACAAAGAAGCCATGACGGAAAAAGAGATCGGCGAACAGGCGGCCCGCTGCATGGACTGCGGCACTCCTTATTGCCAGATCGGGATGATAGTGAATCGGGGGACGAGCGGCTGTCCGATCCATAACCTGATTCCCGAATGGAACGATCTGGTCTATCGCGGCCTGTGGAAAGAAGCGTACGAGCGGCTGTCGAAAACCAATAATTTTCCCGAATTCACGTCTAAGGCCTGCCCCGCACCGTGCGAAGGCTCCTGCACGGCCGGTTTCGTCAGCGATCCTGTTTCAATCAAGTCGATAGAACGAGCGATCATTGACCGCGCGTTTGAAGAAGGATGGGTCGTTCCCAGGCCGCCGCTGCGCCGCACGGGAAAAAAGGTAGCGGTGGTCGGTTCGGGCCCCGCCGGTCTTGCCTGTGCCGATCAGCTGAATAAGATCGGACACGAGGTGGCGGTGTTTGAACGTTCGGACCGCCCCGGCGGCCTTTTGATGTACGGCATTCCAAGCATGAAAATTGAAAAGGATGTGGTGGACCGCCGCGTTCATCTGCTCGAAGAAGAAGGTGTCGTGTTCAAAACGGGTGTGAATGTCGGAAGGGACGTGACAGCCGCCGAGCTGAAAAACGATTTTGACGCCGTCGTTCTCTGCACGGGTTCGGGAAAACGCCGGGAGCTTCCGATTGAAGGCCGGGATTTGAAAGGAATCGCCCCGGCGATGAACTACCTGACTGTGAGCAATCGTCATCTTCTGTACGGCGAACCGCTGCCGCCGGATCTCAATGCCCGCGGGAAACGTGTCATCGTTATCGGCGGCGGCGATACCGGAGAGGACTGCGTGGCCACGGCGATCCGTCAAGGGTGCAGAAGCGTCGTCCAGTTCGGAAAACACGGCCGCCTGCCCGACCGGCGCACGGCGGGCAATCCGTGGCCGGAGCATCCGAATGTTTTCTCCGTTGATTATGCATATGAAGAAGCGGAAGAACTCTTCGGCAGGGATCCGCGTGAATATTATGTAGAAACGGAACGATTTACGGGCAATGAAGCCGGTCATGTAACGGGACTCACGACAGGTTCGTTTAAAAAGAACAGAGACGGCAGGGAGCAGAAGAAGTGGGACGCGGATCTTGTCCTGATCGCAATCGGTTTTCGCGGAGCCGAAGATCGGCTCTTTGATGATTTTGAGATTCAACGGGACCCGTCCGGACGCGTCATTCTCGCCGACGAACACAACTATCAGACAAGCCGGGAAGGAATTTTTGCGGCAGGGGATGCGCGCAGGGGCGCGACATTGATTGTCTGGGCGATAGAAGAAGGAAGAAAAGCCGCGGCTGCCGTCGATCTTTATCTGGACGATAAACAATCTCTGCTTAAAAGCCTGTTTAAATAACATGAAGCACTTTGCAAAAACGAGCTGGGGAGGCGTGCGGCCGAATCTGTGAAGATGCACCGGCAAGAGTCTTGATCCCTGCGGCCCGGAGCGATAAACTTTGAGCGGAGGATGCTTTCTATGCCCGGAATATATATCTAGCGGACGGCAATAGGATTCGGCTGAGCGTTCATATAGTTTGCGGACAGTGATCAATCCGGCTGAGCAGAGAGATTTTTCAGAAGGACGATATTTTCTGCCGGCGCCGATATATTTCTATGAAATGAAATAATCTTCAGGTGAGGGGCATGATTGCTCCTTTTTTATTTTTAATATTATTTCCTGCACGATCGGCAGCCGGCGTTGTTCATCGGGGGTGAGGCCCTGCAGCAAAGGCCGCGGGCTGATGTCCGGCCTCTGCCGTGACCTGAATAATCCGGAAAACAAAACGCTCATCCGCGCCGGAACTCGAAAATGGGCCCGCCGCATCTGAGCGTGTACATACCGGTTATAAGACTTCCGTCTGAATGATTTAACGGCGCGTGATTGGTTCCCTTTCTCTGATTTTCAGATCATCTGTTATCGGATGGATTGACATTGACGAATGAAAATGTGTACGCGTAAAGGCACGAATCAGCAGTCTTTCATTAAAATAAGCAGTCATTCCATGACCGGTGCACAGATTTGATGAAAAAAGTCTCCTGTCATAAAAATGAGCTGCCACGCGATAAAAAGAATCTGCGCACCCATGCCGAAACGCCGGGCAGTCGCACCGAATCAGGCCAGAGTCGCACCGAATCACTGGAATGTCGCACCAAATCTTCAGTAAGTCGCACCGAATCAGGCCAGAGTTGCGCCGAATTTGGGCAGTCGCACCGAAATTCAAATTGAACCCGGCTGAAGTCAACACGACTAGAAATTCCTCCATTTTATATTCTTCCATCTCTTTATTTTATTCCTATCATTTTATTTTGATCGATTTGATGCACAGTCCGGTACTGTTGCGCATCAACATTCGCTCTCGGTAAAGGACTTGTTTGTTCAGTGATCAATTTTTTTGCAAACAAAAATTTATGTTGAAAAATGCTGTTTCTATAAACGAAAAGGGTTCGATCAGGCTTTTGTTAGTGACGGCAAATGAGTCAATCTGCTTCCGCCCAGACGTTCTTTGCGGTATCGACGACCAGCTTTAACTTGGCCCACTGCTGTGCTTCGGTTAATTGATTTCCCTCTTCAGTCGAGGCAAAACCGCATTGTGTCGACAGACAGAGATTGTCCAGCGGGACATATTTTGTTGCTTCCTTAATACGCTTTTTCAGCAGCGCCTCAGATTCAAGTTCCGGAAATTTTGAAGTGACGAGGCCCAGCACTATTTTCTTGCCCGATTTCCCGGCAAAAATTTCCCTGAGCGGTGAAAAGTCTCCGGAACGTTCATTATCGTATTCCAGAAAGTAACCGTCGACATGAAGCCGGGACAGATATTCTGCCACAGGACCGTAACCGCCCGAGAACAAGAAGGTCGAGCGGAAGTTGCCGCGGCAGATATGGGTGGTAATCGTCAGATCTTCCGGCCGGCCTTTCAGCGCCTCGTTGATCACGGTCACGGCGTCCTCTGACAATTGTTCATATTTCGCTTTCTCACCAGCATCTTTCGCACGGATGATCTGGTTGATCAGAAAAGCCCAGGTTGTGTCGTCAAGCTGTAAATAACGACAGCCCAAATCGTAAAAATGGCGGATTGTCTCCCGGTATGCGGCTGCCAGATCGTTCAGAAAGTCTGCGCGGGAATGATAAAAATTGACTGCCTCATCATCGCGATGATCGCGGAAATAGAGCGTCGGGCTGGGGATTGTCTGCTTTGCGAGGATTCCTTCCGGAACGATGCTTTTCAGAAAGCTGAAGGCGGCAAAAAACGGGTGATCGGGATTATATGAAACTTTGTCGATAAAACGGACATTGGTGTCGCGTGTTTTAGCGCCTTTAAACTTGTAGCTTTTGTTCTGTGAGTACGTCTCGACGCCGTTCAGTCCGGCAAGAAAATCCAGATGCCACCAGCTGCGGCGAAATTCGCCGTCCGTAACGGCTTTCAGTCCCAGATCGATTTGCCTGTTCACGATGTTTCTAATCTCTTCATTTTCTGTTTCGGTCAATGCTGCCCGATCAATCTCTCCTGACGCAAATTTTTCCCGTGCGGATTTTAATGCCGCCGGTCTTAGCAGGCTTCCTACCTGGTCGAATCTGAAAGGTGCTTTTTTGGCTGTGATAACGGTCATTTCTTTTCCCCCTAAAAGTGTTTTTCTATGAATGAAACATAGTTGCCAAGTTGATGATTTTTTCCACTGGCCGCTGCGGATCGGCGCCCGTGGCTCCGGATCCGAAAAAAAGCGGTTCGCTGCCGATTACCGGCTTTTCGGCGGATTTGGCAGGAAGCGATCAGGCGCGTCGGGGCCGTTGCGAAGGATCGCAGCGGCATCCGGCCGTCCCTACGCGCGGCTGCCCGCTTCTCCTGCTGTCCTGAAGGACCCGCGTCAGGTTTCGAAAAAACCGGCGCAGGCTCTGTACAAGCAGCACCCGCCTGAAAGTCCGCTGCCTGTACTACTGAATAAGCGCCATTTTGCCTGATTGCAAAATAAAAAGCCTTCTCCGGGAAGAAGAAGGCTGTATGCTCAGGTCTCTTCTTATCCCTCAGCCGCTTGGCTGCAGCTGCTGGGATTAGCACCTTGTCGCTTATATTACGACGGTTGCTGAAGTGTCATCGGGCCAGTCCCTCGACTTCTCTTGATAAGAAAATAAATGATCCATTTATTCGGTTGTTTATGAGTGTACGACAAACGGACGTTTTTTTCAAGCTTTTTTTTGAAGATTTAAAACATCCGATCTTACTTAATCGAGAAGCGCTGCAATTAAATGGCGTGGAGCCTTCCTCATTTCTCCTGCAGCCTGATATTTTTTCGGATGTTTATCAGAATATAGAATTAATCCGGCTTTCTATTTTGAAACGGATCGGCCCATGGCGATCCGTTTTTGGGATGACGGCAAATCTATATTATTACGATTATCGGCAAGGTTGGATCATCCGGGCAGGGGACTGGTCTTGGCCGGCGGTGAATCTTCAGGACCCCGATCGCGAAAGAAAATGGGTTTTTCAGAATCGTATTTTATCTCCTCGGCTGACTTTCTCAAAAATTTTAAATATGGCCTTCTGGCTTTGCTTTTTTATAGATTGCCGACTTTTTTCAGCATGGAAACGGCAAGATTAGCAAAAAATTTTGCGCTCGGGAGAATGGCTTTTTCATCAATGATCAGATCCGGATGATGGAGTCCGGAATTTCCGGACACGCCCATAAAGAAGAAGACGCCGGGGATTTTCCGGCGGTATTCGGCAAAGTCTTCACCGGCAAACGACGGGTCCGGTGTAATCACCTTCAATCCGGAAGCTTCTGCGATCGGGCGCGACCAGCCGGCGAGCTTCTCGTCGTTGACTGTAGCCGGTTCGATTCGTCTGTAATGGAGCGTGCCTTTCGCACCGAGACCGGAAGCGATGTTCTTAATTATATGTTCCATTTTCAGCGGAATCCGATCGCGGACAGGATCTTCGAATGTGCGGACGGTACCTTCAAACTGAGCGGCCGGCGGAACGACATTCCATGTTTTCCCCGCTTCAAGCCGGGTCACACTGATTACAACGCTGCTGAGCGGCGAGAGATTGCGGGAGACAATCGTCTGCAGTGCCGTGATGATGTGCGAAGCAACGACAATCGGGTCAATGCCATTCTGCGGTGCCGCAGCATGTGTGCCGACGCCTTCAATATCGACAGTGAAGCGGTCGACGGCTGCCATCAATGGACCGCCCTTTATACCGATTGTTCCGGTCGGCAGATCGGGCATGTCATGCATGCCAAAGACCGCCCGGGCGTCGTCCAGTACACCGGAGTCGACCACCTGCCGGCCGCCGCCGCCGTTTTCTTCCGCCGGCTGGAAAATGATCTTCACCGTACCTTCAAGATCCGCTTTATGTTCATTCAGCAGCAGTGCCGCACCAAGAATGGAGGCGGTGTGGAAATCGTGGCCGCATGCATGCATCTTGCCAGGAACCTTCGATGCAAACGGAAGACCGGTTGTCTCCTGAACCGGCAGAGCATCAATATCGGCACGCAGGCCGATGACCGGTCCCGGCTTATTGCCGCGGATGACGGCCAATACGCCGGTTTTCAGCGGGAGATCAAGCAGTTCAATCCCGGCATCGGTGAGCCATCTTTTCAGCTTTTTCGTTGTTTCATATTCCTCAAAAGAAAGTTCCGGATACTCGTGCAGTTCGCGCCGGTATGCAATAAGTTTTTGTCCGAGATCGGTATTTGAATAAGTTTGTGGCAAAACATACTCTCCTCCTGTGCGATATTAGTTGTTTCAGTCGGCTCTAAAAGGTATCCTTACATTAAATTGCCGTTCAAGAGTCAGCGGAAAACGGGACATATCAACTTAATGTCACGTCCGCCGATACGACATTTACTACTGATTCTGTTGTTCTTTTTTAAAGGCTGCCTTGACATCCGCTATAGAACGTGTGACGGGTACAAAGTTACCCTTATAACGTTTGGCGATATAGTCGGCGACGGCTTTGGAGTGATAGACCTCGTTCAATATTTGCAGCGCTTTTTTCTTTGATTTTGCTTTAGTTTCAGTCGTGGCGATCACATTGACATATTTGGTCTCTTGCTGATTTTCATGATAAAGAGATTGTTTCAGCGTGTAGCCCGCATTCAGGGCCGTCTGATTGATAATAGCAGCTATAGTCACGTCATCCAGCGATCTTGGCAGCATGGCACTTTCGGCTGTAATAATTTGATAGTGATGGGGGTTCGATGTGATATCCTGTACCAGAGGCGGGCGCTTTAAGTTGGTTTTAAGTTTGATTAAACCCGCATTTCCCAGCAAAATCAGAGAACGCGATAAGTTGGTACTGTCATTTGGAATCGCAATTTTATCCCCGTTTTTAAGTTCCTTTAAACTTTTAACTTTTTTTGAATAAAGACCAAGCGGAGCAATGATTGTTGTTCCTACCGGAATGATATTGGCATGATGGATCTGATTCCAGCTTGTTAAAAAAGCGATGTGCTGAAAAGAGTTGGCATCCACGTCGCCGTTTAAAAGCATGGAATTTAAATCGGCCTGGCCTGTAAGCAATTTGATCTGAAGTGTCACGCCTTTATGAGCGGCTTGTTTCTTGATGAATTGCCAGAGATCGGCCTGTGCCGGAGTCGTTCCGATGACTAAGGTCTGATTTGCCGCGCCGATGCTGTTACTTGAAGAACCTGAGGCTCTGCCGCATGCGGCCAGCAGTAAGAGTGACAATACGGTGATTATGATCGTCGCTTTTTTTAACATTTTTAGACTCCTATCATGACGGTTGATTTTATTTTTATGGCGACTTCTTGCTGTCGCCGGCAGCATCGGATTTTTGGCTGTCAGGAGAGTTTGGATGTCGATCCTTTTTTGGCAGCATTACCCGACCGGTACAAGCGATCAGAATGAGCACAAAAAGTCGGGCTTTGAATCCGGACAAGACACCGCAGCCCGGATTCGATCAGGCATTAAGATTATTGGACCTTCTGCTGCCTTCTCAATGTATAGCGGTTTTCTGCAAAGGGAAGTCCAAGATTTTCCCGTAATGTAGTCCCTTCGTACTCCGTCCGGAACAGTCCCCGCTTCTGAAGAATCGGTATGACTTGTTCAATAAAATCGTTTAGATCGTCCGGTAATACAGGGGGAATCAGGACGAATCCGTCAGCCGCTCTTTCTGTAAACCACTTTTCAATCGTATCGGCGATTTTCCCGGCGGTTCCCACAAAACTTTGGTCACTGGCTACATTGCTGACCCGTTCGTACAGTTCACCGACGGTCGGATCTTCTTCCCTGATGATCCTTTGGATCGTCTCAAAATCGCTTTGAATACTGTCGACGGTTTTCCAGGCAACTTCAGATGCCTTTGTCTCCAGCGAGTACTGCGTTAAATCAACATTGCCGACGTAGCCCGACAAAAATTTAAGTGCCTGTTTCTGAATCGTGTAGCGGTTGAGCTTCTTTATTTTTTCGTCCGCCTCTTCCTGAGTGCGTCCGATAATCGGCGAGATGCCCTCCAGTATCAGCAGATCACTTTCTTTTCTCCCAAAATCAGCAAGCTGTGACTTTAATGAATGATAGAATTTCTGTGCTTCTTCGAAGGACTTTTTGTGAGAGAATACAGCTTCTGCCACGCGTGCAGCAAGTTTCTGACCGGGTTTTGATGAACCTGCCTGGAAAATAACCGGATGGCCCTGCGGCGATCTGGCGATATTAAGCGGACCCTTGACTTGAAAATATTTTCCCCGGTAGTTGAGATCATGCACTTTCGATTGATCATAAAACTTGCCCGTCTCTTTATTGCGAATAAACGCATCGTCCTCCCATGAATCCCAGAGTCCCTCTGCAACATCGATAAATTCCTCGGCTATTTTATAGCGATCGTCGTGTCTGACATTGTGCTCACGGCTGAAATTGAGTGCCGTTTTCCCGGTCGCATCGGCGGTTGTTACCAAATTCCATCCGGCCCGCCCGCCGCTGATAATATCCACGGAGGCGAACTGACGGGCTAAATTGAAAGGTTGATTGTAAGTAGTTGAGGCCGTGGCGACGACTCCGATTTTTTTCGTTGCCTGAGCAATTGCCGTAATCAGTACAACCGGGTCGAAGCGGTTGAGAATCTGTGAATGAGATGTGTCGTCGATAGCAAGGCTGTCAGCGATAAATACTGTATCGATTTTTGCCCGTTCAGCAAGCTGAGCGATTTTCTGATAAAAGCCGATATCGATACTTGCGTTGGCCTGAGCCTGAGGCAAACGCCAGGAGCTAAGATGCATCCCTGTACCGACGACATAAAGTGCGAATTTAATCTTTCGCTGCTGTTCACCCATTTCATTCAGCCTCCTTGATTTCCGTTTTCAGCTTTCCCCGTATGTGCGCCAATTCCCTGATCATGTCAAGACGGCGCTGATGGTCCGCGACCGGCAGATGAAAGACGAAACCGTTGATCGGCAGGTCGCGGCAAATCTGAGCCAACCGTTCGGCTACCTGAATGCCTGTGCCGTAAATGATATTTTGATTGGCTGCGATATCCAGTCTCACAGGTTCATCCAGTTCCTGAATATAAGCTCTTGCATCGTCTTCATGAGAAATGACTAATTGTTTGCCGCCTTTAAAGTGAAGAGTCATAATTTTCACTTTTTCCGCTAATTCTTTTGCTCTTTGTTCCGTTTCAGCGATAATCACAGCCGGTGAATAGAGTACCTGATGTGCCGGATCGCAGCCTTTTTTATAGGCACGAATGACTTTTGCCGCCAGTTCTTTCTGATTATCGAAAAAGCTGGCAAATGCGTAATTAAGACGCTGCCGAACGGCTGTTCCGACGCTGGTTTCACTTGATCCGAGCAGGAACACCGGCAGTCGATTATCTGCCTGAGGGCAGGTGTGGATCTGCGGACCCGGCCGGCTGCTGCGCAGGTAGTGCAGCAGCTCGGCCAGCTGTCTTTCAAACGGCATCTGCTCCGCCTTGAATTTTTGCTGTAAAGCCTGTGTGAAAGGCGGAAGTCCGCCGGGGGACCTTCCAATTCCCAGTTCAATCCGGCCCGGCCCAAGCCCCGCAAGAACATGAAATACTTCGGCGATCTTATAAGGACTGTAGTGCTGCAGGAGAATGCCTCCTGAACCTACTTTGATTTTCTGCGTGCTCGCCAGCAGATAAGCAATCAATACTTCCGGTGCTTTCCCGGCCGTATAACGCGAGCCGTGGTGCTCAGAGACCCAGATGCGGTCAAAACCAAGCTTATCGGCCAGCTGTGCCAGCTCGACCGTGTGCTTTAATGCTTTCTCACTGCCGCCGGCTGTAATCGGGCTCTGGTCGAGCAGCCCGAATGATAACGCCATGTTTCCTTCACCTTCTTTGAAATTGAGCTGCAAGGAATTCTTGCAATCGCACCGGATCTGCTCAGTATGTGCCGGGTATTGGTCGTGATGATTTCCAGTGCCCTTTATGATTTTTCAATGCCTTCTGACGCGGCGGGCACAGAAATTACCGATGGATTGAATAAGCTGAACGAAGATAATGAGAATCACAACCGTTACAACCATGACAAATGTGTCAAATTGCTGATAACCGAACGTGATTGCTAAATCGCCGATTCCGCCGCCGCCGACAGCTCCTGCCATGGCCGTAGCCCCGATCAATCCGATCGTCGCTGTCGTAAAAGAGAGGATCAGCGAACCGAAAGCCTCCGGCAGAAGAAAATGCCGGATAACCTGAAAGGGGGCGGCCCCCATAGCATTTGCTGCTTCCAGAATTCCTTCATTCACCTCTAATAAAGAATTTTCAACTAATCGGGCGATATAAGGAGAAATAAATACGATCAAAGGGACGATGGCTGCCGGCGTTCCGATTGATGTATGTACAATAAAACGCGTAAACGGAATAATGGCAACAAGCAAAATAATAAAAGGCAGGGAACGAATGACGTTAATGACCGGATTCAGTATGCCGAATATCCATTTATTCTCTATGACGCCGCCCGGCCGGGTAATGACCAACAGGATACCAAGCGGCAGGCCGATCAATATGCCTAAGAGCAGTGAGACTGAAACCATGGTCAGCGTTTCTTCCAGTGCCTGGACAAATTGGCTGAAAGTAACCGTTGTTTGAATCATTGGCTGACCTCCTTTACTGTGGTTCCTTGTTCTGCTAAGAATGCGGCGGCTGCATCAACTTCTGAATCATTGCCATTGACCATGATGATCATGTGCCCTATTGTTTTTCCTTGGACTTCAGACATATTTGCAGACACAATGTTGACAGTTATGTCAAATTGCCGGATCAGATCGTTAATCAGAGGCCGGGTTGCAGAATCACTGATAAATTCAATTTTAAATGTCCGTACATGACTGCCCGATATGAGCTGCCGGCGGATCGAATCAGACAGATCACTGTGAATAATGGAACCGACAAAATCACGGGTTGTTTTCTGCCTTGGATGCCTGAACAGTTCAAACACGGATCCTTGTTCAATAATCTGTCCCTTCTCCATGACCGCGACATGATTGCATATTTTTTGGATGACACCCATTTCATGAGTAATCAGTAAAATAGTGATCTGATATTTTGTATTGATATTTTTCAGCAATTCAAGGATTTGTTCCGTCGTTTTCGGATCAAGTGCGCTTGTCGCTTCGTCACAGAGCAGAATTGAGGGATTAAGGGCTAACGCCCGGGCAATGCCGACCCGCTGTTTCTGCCCTCCGGAAAGCTCATCCGGATAGCTTCCGGCTTTATCGGCCAGTCCGACGAAATCAAGCAGTTTTACAACTCTTTCACGGATTTCTTTTCTGCTTCTTCGTTCAAGGACAAGCGGAATGCCGACATTGTTAAAAACGGTTTTGGATTCCAGCAGATTGAAGTGCTGAAAAATCATGCCGATCTTTCTTTTGAATTTTCTCAAGTCGCGGTGATTGAAGGCAGATACATCCGTTCCGTCAACGATGACTTTTCCGGATGTCGGGCGTTCGAGTGCGTTCACCATGCGGATCAGAGTGCTTTTCCCCGCACCGCTGTAGCCGATGACGCCGAAGATATCACCGTCGCTGACCTCAAGACTGATATCTTTCAATGCCTGGTTTTTGACACCGCTTCTTTCGAAGATTTTCGAAACATGCTGAATTTGGATCATCGTATTATCCTCCGGATCGATCGTATGGGTGGGTCATACGAATGCTGCTTTTTTAGCTAAACATACTGATTTTTTTTCAATGCTTTTTCTAAATCATCCACTTCAATACTTATAACCGCTTCGTACGCATGCGGCCGATCTATGCCGATTTCGGTCACGGGGACATGCCTTATTCCGTATTTGGTCTCCAGTACGTCACGCAGCTCGTCGTGGTCCGTGACGTCGACAGTCGAATAATTTAAATGATGTTCCTTTAAATATTTTTTTACCCTTTGACAATACGGACAGGCTTGTTTACTCCAGACAACAATAGATTTCTGATAAGTCATTTCACCGCTCCTTATGTTTTTATTGCATGACCCTCAATTTATATAAAACATATCGTATTACTGTGATATAAATCATAGCTCATTCAGGCCCGAATAGCTAATTAAAAAAATTATCGATTCAATTTAATAAATTTATATAAGCTGCAGCAATCAGTTTCATAATCAATCGAAAACATCGTATGATGAAGAAAAAGAAAATAGAGGGGTGGGGCAGATATGGAGATCAGGTGGATACGAACCTTTCATTTAGTAGCTAAATACGGAAGCTTTCAAAGTGCGGCAGCATTATTAAACTACTCGCAGCCTACGATTACCTTTCGAATAAAGCAGCTGGAAAAAGAACTGGGTACCCGGTTACTAAAACGTGATAAAAGCAGCAAATCAATTGAATTGACAAAAGCAGGAGCATTATTCTTCGAATACTCTGAAAAGCTTCTTCGTGATTATCAGGCATTTAGTGATGAAGTAGAACTGATAAAGTCGGGACAGGCACCGAAGATTCGGATAGGGATTTCCGAGCCGACGGCCAGTTTGAAGTTCCCCCGAATATTGGCTGGATTCTTAAATCAATATCCGGATGAAGAAGTAGAAATTTATGTTGAGGATGCCAATGTTTGCAGTGAATTGATCGAAAAGAACAGTATTGATTTTGCCGTATGCGGGGAACCGGAGATTAAACTGGAAAACGATTATCGCCCTTTTTATTATGATCGGCTCGTTTTGCTTGTCAGCGAGAAAAACCCGCTCTCCGAAAAGTCTGAAGTGTCATTATCCGATTTAAAAGATCAGCGTTTTATTTTTACACCTGCGAATTGTCCGATCCGCATTCAAGTGGAGCAGCAATTGCAGAGAAAAATCGGCAATACTTATCGCCAAATCATGCTGAGCAGCAGTTCGGCACATAAATATTATGTGCAGCAGAACCTCGGCATCTCGATCTTCACCCAAACTGCTAATCTTTCTCCGATTAAAAAAACAAAAGTGATTCCAATCACTGATATGAACATTCATCCGGCCATCGGAATACTGACCAGCCGAAAACAGTCTGAGCTTTCGATTCACGCAAAAGCACTGATTAAAGAGATAAAGGACGGGTTTTTGCAGTCCGCTGCTGCCGATCGTAGAGAGAATGTCTTCAAGCAGGCCGGCAGATCCATCCTTTAGGATACCCGGCCGGCTGCCGTTATCGGACGCGGAGCGCCTTGAGCAGCGTGTGCTGAAAGAAAAGAATCAATCGATGAAAGCCGAAACGGGTAACCCTTATGACCGGCTGCGCCGGTTTATTCAATAGCGGACTTCGGCAAAAAACTCCTGAACCCGGAAGGACTATGACCCCGGGTTCAGGAGTTTTTTGAATGGGCCGATCATGAATTTGTCAGAATCCATCACTTTGTGAAGGGTTCAATTTTTAATTGTCAGCGTGTGAAGCGGGTTCTGTTCCAGAGCTGCTGCAAATTGCTGCAGTGCCGGATCGAGGCGGCCGGCAGCCTCACGGTCGAGTGAAAATGAAGTTTCGTTTTTTGAAATCTGGCGATCCAGCACGTATACGCCGTGAATGATCCGCTGAGCACCCAGCTCGGACAGAACCGGCTGCAGTGCATAGTTCAGGACGAGCACATGTGCCGGAGATCCGCCGATGGCCAGCGGCAGTACAACTTTGTCAGCCAGTGCATGCTGTGGCAGCAGATCCAGATAAGTTTTTAAAATTCCCGAGTAGGCGGCTTTGAACGTTGGTGTCACGACAATGACACCGTCGCTTTCGGCTACCAGACAATTAGCCGCGGTAATTTCCGGATCATGGCTGTTTGCCGCGATCAGTGCTGCGGGCGGCAGTTGGTGCACATGAATGACAGAGACATGAAACGCCGGTTTCAGCGTGTGCACGGCATAGTCGACAAGTCCGTTCAATCGTGACAATAAACCATAGGATCCGGAGATAACCGTTATCATTTTCATCCGGAAAGCCCTCCTTTCTTAATAAACGATTCATCTTCCTGTCACGCCGTTTCGGCGGGCGATCAAAACCCGTCTGTGCGGCATGCTTGTTTTGCCGCTTATGAATTCACAGCTGTCCCGTTTCCGGCCTGTTCCCTTTCCAGAGCGTTTCCCAGAAATTTTGCGACTTCCAGCATCCCGTACTTGCCGGCCTCGGCTTCGGCCTCGGAATTGTAATTCGTATTGGTGTTAATGTCGTACGTGTAGAGCGTGCCGTCTGAGTCGCGGATGAACTCGATGCCGGCGACGGCGATTTGCTGATCTTTTAGAAAGGCCTCATAACGTGCAATGATCGGCTCGTCAAAGTTTTCAATAATCCGGAACTTCGGCTTTACCTCAGCTTCGGTGCCGACCGGGCAGAAAGCGTCGTTAATCTGGCAGCTGTCCGCAGGGCACAGTTCGAAACCTTCCGATGTGTCGACACGTACCGCATAGATGAATTTTCCGCCGACGAACTCGGCCCGTGTGATAAAGGATTCAGGGGGGCGGATGTACTCCTGAATCAGTGTTATGCCGTCTATCGGTTCTTCGTATCGCTCGCTGTACAGATAGTCTTTCAGCGAATTGATCGATTTGAACAGCTGCACGCCGAGCCCTTTGCCCGCGCGGTTATGCTTCGTAATAAAGGGAACGGGGCCGAGACGATGAGCGGCTGCGAGGATGTTCTGTTTCCCGACCGCACCGATCGTTTTCGGCGTCAGGAAACCGTGCGCCTGCAGGGCAGTATACTGATTGATCTTGCTTACTTCCAGCCGCAGCGCGCGGCTCCCGTTGAAAACCGTGCGTCCGTGATGCTCCAGCCAGGCAAATACACCTTCGGCAAGTTCCGGAGCAAAGCGGTGCCCCCGGGTATGCGATGAAGCGCTCATCCGGCTGTAAAAGATACCTTCCGGCGGTTCGGCTGTCAGATCGACGAGACCTTCCGACAGGAACCAGGATTCATAGGGCAGATGCAGTTCGTCAAGCCGTGCGGTCAAATGTCTCGTCCAGTCGTCATTTTCATGAATAAGATAAATCTTTCCCATAGGTGGACCCTCCTGTTTGGCCGTTCTTTTTAATTTATCCGGATACAAAGCGGCACGCTGCGATTATGCCTGCGGCGACACACGATTTTCAGCCCTTTTCTTTTCGACAAGCGGTATCACTTGTTCGGAAAAACGCTGCATTTCTTCCAGCTGCGGAGAAAACTGGAGCAGCAGCAGTTCGATGCCGATCCGTTCATAAGCCAGAATACGGTCGGCGATCTGTTCCGCTGTTCCGATAAAATTCGGCCTCAGGCCGCGGTTGGACACCGAATAATCTTGCAGCTGGATTTTTCGTTCAAGCTGCGATTCGGTGACGAAATCTTTGAAACCGGCATAACCGGCCGCCTCCCTGACGTCGGTTATGCGGGCCAGTTCCGCCTCTGCCTCGGCTTCCGTATCCCGGCAGATGACGAAAGCCGCCATCCCGAAAGAAGAGAAGGGTTTTTGGTTCAGCTTGCGGCGGCGCTCTTTCATCTCGCTGATTTTTCCGGCAATTTCATCGACTGATCCGCCGTGCATCACATATGCATCGCAGCTCTCTGCAATCGTCTGCCTCCCTTTTTCACTTTCTCCGCCGGCATATAACGGGATGCCTGGCTGTTGAACCGGTTTCGGACTGAGATACGTATCCTTCATATGGTAATATTTTCCTGAAAAACTGAAGGGCGTGTCGCGCCACAGGCCTTTGATGATAGTGACGAATTCTTTTGTCCGGTCGTACCGTTCATCATGGGCCGTGAATTCAGCTCCGTATTGTCTGGCTTCTTCTTTCCACCAGGCGGAGACGACATTAAGCAAAAAACGTCCGTGGCTGAGCCGGTCAATAGTTGCCGCAGTTTTTGCGGTGAGTGCCGGATTGTGGAAAACCGGCCTGACGGCCACCATAATCTCCAGCTTGCTGGTAACGGCGGCCAGTGCCGCCGCTGTCGACCAGGCTTCCAATGACGGAGATGCAATACCCTTTATGTCGTTGAGATTCAGTTCCGGAATCAGAGTCGTACTGAATCCATTTTGCTCCGCCGTCTGTGCCACCTTTTTAACGTAGTCGAATGTGGCGGGCATCTGTTCGTCTTTGACATTCCGCAGCCATCCGCCGAAAACCGGTGCCCAAAAACCGTATTTAATCATGTTTACCCCTCCAGTCAATAGACAATGACTTTAATCACGCATACGTCCAAGCAATCCAGGCATGAAAGAGACGTAATATGTGACGAAACATACATCATTTCACTAAAATCCTAGCACTTTACTAGACTATTAGCAATCAGAAAAATCTGAGTTTGTATATATACAAAAAAATATTGGTCAATTGCGTTCAGACCGCATGATAAAAGGGCCGGAGCCATTTGTACTGCAGCGGAATCCGATCGATTTTGAAGCTTGCAGGCCGGCAAGTGCCTGATAAATGGGTTCATAGAAAAACTAAATAATAGTTGACAGATGTGAATTGTCATGATTATACTGAATTCACTCTTCAATTTCGACAATTTTGTTTCAATTTAGCGTTTGGAAGATGAACGATGAAACGGAGAGACAGCTCGGCGGGCAACAAAAATTAAAAAAATATTGGGGGTTATGATGAAGATGGCTGGCAGGTCGGTTTCCTCGGTTTTTAAATGGCCGTTGATTTTGTCACTGTGCATTCTTCTGATCGCTATTTCAGGATGTTCGGTTCAAAAGCCGGGAACATCCGGTTCATCGGAGAAAGGAAATGTGGTTTATTTTAAATATCCGGATAATCCGACGTTCGATCTCGTTTACTTGGCACAAGACCTCGGTTATTTTAAAAATGCTCATATTCAGCCGAAGTATGTCGGCAAAATTGACGCGAACCAGGTCATTCCGCTGGTCGGCACGGGGGATATTGATTTTGGTACACGGATGGCCTCACTGACGGTATCGGCGGTCGCCGGAGGAGCGGATGTCAAAATCATTTCAGCCGGCAATGAAACCTTGCAGAATGCACCGCACATGAAATATTTTGTCCGCAAAGATTCGGGCATCAAAAATCTGAAAGATCTTGAAGGAAAGACGATCGCCATGAATGGGTTCGGTGCCTGTGCTGAATATGTAACCAAAAAATATTTGCGTGAAAATCATGTCGATCCCGCTAAAATTAAATGGGTCGCAATGCCGAACGAGCAGCTGGAACAGGCGCTGGATCAAAAAAGAATCGATCTGGCAATCATTCATCCGCCGCAGTCGGGTATTGCGCAGCAGAACAAGAATCTTAAGGATCTGTTCAGCGACTGGGACATTGATCACGGCTTAAGCGGCATGCAGCCGTACACAGTAAACGGCAAATTTCTGCGGGCGCATCCGGCGGAAGTTAAGGAATTCGTCGGCATCATTGCGAAAACGGCCAACTGGGTCGATGCTCATCCGACACAGGCACGGGAATATATCGCTAAACGGCTGCACATGAACGTCAGTCAGGTCGAGCGCTACGCTTACGTCAAGAACTTAGTGATTCAGCAGCAGCCGCTGCAGTACTGGATTAATACGCTGGAAAATGCCAACCAGATCCCTAAAGGCAAGATCAAAGCCTCTGCGATTGCTACCAATGGATATAATCCGTATGCCAAGAGCAGTTCCATTGCCTACGCGGGCAAGTAGGGGGGGAAATATGAATCAGGTCATTGTAGCCAAACATTTAAAACGGCAATTTGCAGTGAAAAATGAAGAAGGCAGGAACGAAACCCTGACCGTTCTTAATGATTTTAATCTGTCGGTCAATGAGGGCGAATTTCTGACCGTTTTAGGACCCAGCGGTTGCGGGAAGTCAACATTTCTGAATATACTGGCCGGCCTGGATAAACAAACCAGCGGGCAGATCAAAGTGGAGGGGGCACTCCTCAATGGCGTCAATAGAAATATCGGCGTTGTTTTTCAGGGCTATGCCCTTTTTCCCTGGCGGTCGGTTTTAGACAATGTCGCGGCCGGACTGGAAATACGCGGCGTAAAAAAGAAAAAGAGAAAGGAAATCGCAGAAAATTATTTAGACAGAGTCGGTCTAAAAAAATTCGCACTCCGTTATCCGCACGAACTCTCGGGAGGGATGAGGCAAAGGGTGGCGATTGCCCGGGCGCTGGCTTATAATCCGGCGATTCTGCTGATGGACGAGCCCTTTGCGGCACTGGATGCGCAAACGAGGGAAATGCTGCAGCTGGAATTATTGAGAATCTGGGAAGTGGAAAAGAAAACGGTTCTGTTTGTGACCCATTCGATCGACGAAGCGATCTTTCTCGGCGATCGTGTTGCGGTGATGACCAGCCGGCCGGCAAAGGTGAAGGAAATTGTCCCGATCACACTGCCCAGAAACCGTACGGTCGACATGCGAAATGCAAATGAATTCTCCGAGATAAGAAAATATCTGTGGAGCTTGATTAAGGATGAAGTGGTGAATTCCTTACAATGATCCGAAGAGGGAATGGTGGTTTTGAGAAGAAAATTCATGGTCATTTTTGATAAATCAATCGGCTGGATCTTACTTCTGCTGATCTGGCAAGCTGTGGTTTCTTTCGGTATCGTCGATAGAGCCTATTTGAGCTCACCTGTGCAGGTCGCAGCGGCCATTTACCAATTTTTCGCGTCGGGGGAGATATGGGGCAACCTGATCAGCAGCCTCCAGCGTTCACTGACCGGATTTCTTCTGGCCATTGTGATCGGGATAGCCCTGGGGGTCACGCTCGGATGGTTCAGACGGCTTGAAGCAATCGTCGATCCCGTGCTGCAGTTTTTCAGACAGATGTCGTCTTTCGCCCTGTTTCCCGTCTTTATCCTTTTCCTTGGAATCGGCGAATTGTCGAAGGACGCGATTATCTTCTGGTCGGCGTTTTGGCCGATTCTGCTGAATACGATCAACGGTGTGGAAAATGTCGAAAAGCTGCTGATTAACTCGGCAATTTCAATGGGCGCTTCTCAGTTTTATATCTTCAGAAAGGTCGTTGTTCCGGCATCGATACCGAGAATTCTGACAGGCATCCGGCTGGGAGGCGCCTATTCGATCACGGCGCTTGTCGCCGCCGAGATGATCGGAGCGCCTTCCGGACTCGGCATCTTTGTACTCACGGCTCAGCAGACTTTTCATATTCCCAGTATGTACGGAGGAATTGTCATTCTGGCACTATTAGGGCTGGCCATTAATTTTATTATTACTATAATTGAAAAGAGACTGACCGGATGGAAAAAAGGACTGTCCCATTAATAAAACACCCTGCGATGATCGCTGTGAGCAAGAGAATGCTCCGGTTCCTTTCACTTTTCTGCATCTGTTTCGGCCTTTTGCTCGCCGGCTGTTCCGGAGCCGGGGCCGAGCGTACAAAAATCATCAGGATCGGTTATATAAAAGACAGCACGCTGAACCTTGTTAAGGCAAATCAGAATTTGACGAAGCGCTTAAAGAAGGCAAAAACCGTCATCCAGTGGATTCAATACCCGGATGACAGCGCGATTTTTGCGGCAATGAATAAAGGCCGGGTCGATTTTGCCGCTGTCGGCGATGCGGTACCTGTTTTCCAGCACGCGGACAAGCCGAAAATAGACTATCTGGCTGCAGAGCCGCCCAATCCGAACGCTCAGGGAATCTTTGTCCGCAAGAATTCGCCGATTCATTCCCTGAAAGATTTACGGAAGAAAAAGATCGGCTATGAACGGTTTTCCAACCAGCATTTCTTTCTGGCCCAGATGCTGAAAACGGCTCATCTGTCCTTAACGGATATCCATTCTGTCTACATAACCCCTGAACAGGGACTGTATCAATTGAAAAGCGGTTCAATCGATGCACTGGCCGTAGGAGAGCCGTACCAGAGCAAAGCACTGAGTTCCGGATTCATGAAACTGGCTGCACAGTCGTCGTTTCAAAGCAATCGTGATGTTTATGTAGTGAATGATTCTATATATAGGAAAGATAAAACAGCGGTCGACAGAATCATGGCGGCGATTCAACAGGCGGACGGTACGATCCAGACGAATCCGCATACTGCGGCAGCATTGCTGAAGGAAAAAACAGATGTGTCACATCTGCAATGGCTGTCCGTTTTCGATGATAAGCTGTTCGGCACCTCATCCTTCTTCCCGGGAATGGTCCGCGAGCAGCAGCAGCGGGTGGACGATCTGGTCAGCCTTAAACTTATAAAAAAACGCTATAATATAGGAAACTATATCCTATCGTCTGCGCGGCAGCAATGATGCAGGCAATGATTGGGGCTTCATGGCAGCTGTAATCATTGCAGAGCGAGCAAGTGGGTGAGTGATGATGAAACAAAAGATCTGCGCGTGGATTGTTTTTTCTTTGTTTTTTTTATTGTCTGCCAATACTGCTTCGGCACATGCTTACATTATCCGCTCTGATCCTGCTGCGCAGCAGCAAGTCAGCGGCAACCTGAAACAAGTCAAAATACAGTTTGACGAGAAAATTCAGCCGACCTTCTTCTCTCTCGACGTGCTCGATCAATTCGGGCACCGCGTCGACACAAATCAGGTCCGTACCGATCCGCACAATCCGGCGATACTGGAAAACTATTTAAACAGGCGCCTGCCGACGGGTTACTACTGGATCAAGTGGAAAGTGATTTCAGCGGACGGCCATCCCGTTAACGGGATCATTGCCTTTCAGGTCGGCCATCCCGGCAGGATCCAATCCCCGCCGCCGGATACAGCGGCAGCCGGCAATCTTCCCCGTGCGGATAATCTGGCGATCAGGTGGATACTGTACAGCGGTTTATCATTTTATCTTGGATTGCTGTTCTTTTTAAAGTTCATTTATACGGCACATGATCTATTCCTGTTTAAACGAAGAACAATGAAAATTGCGCTCAATGCGGCGGCAGGGATCCTGCTCTTTGGGGTCATGCTTTCGCTGCCGCTGCAAGTGACACTGAATGCCGGCGTGAGCTGGCTTCAGTCGCTCAATGTTCAGTCACTGAAGGCGACGCTCTTTTCCACATCATTCGGAACCCTATGGTTTGTGCAGCTTGCCATTCTGATTCTATGCTTTCTGAGTCATTATTGGCTGTTCAGGTCACGATCAGACAGAACCGCTCATGTTCTCTGGACGGGCCTGATCTTCCTGATGCTGGTATTTGCCTTATCAAAGGCGTGGATCGGACATGCCGCCAGTGTCAACAGTATTCCAATCCGTATCCTGGCGGTGTCTGCCGATTTTCTGCATCTGTCGTCCGCGTCGGTCTGGCTCGGCTCGCTGATTTGCATCTTGTTCCTGCCGGGCTTAATAAAACAGGATCATCCGGCAGAACGGCAGAAAATGATTTACCGGCAGACGATCAACCGGTTTTCGCCTTTTGCTCTGACGTTTGTTGCGTTGATCTTACTGTCGGGGGTCATCGGCAGTGTGATTCATCTGCCGACGTTGCGCTCGCTATACACATCCTTATACGGATGGCTGCTGCTGATCAAGGCGGCCCTTCTCGGAGTGATGCTGCTGTTTGCCCTTTATTCCTTTCTGCGTGTCCGCCGCCGGCCTGCTCAGTTTCTAAAGAGGAGTGTGATCGGCGAACTGGCGGTCGGACTGGCCGTGCTGCTGGCGGCAGCGGCGCTGTCGAATAGCCCCCCTCCGATACCCGACCGGATTCTGAAATCGTCACAGGGAACGGCGGCGCTGCAGGCGTCGAATCAGTCCTCAGCCGAAGCCGGCGGTTATGATTTTAAGGTAAAAGTCACGCCCGGAAAAGTCGGCGGGAATACGATTTCACTGGCAGTGACCCGGAAAGGGAAACCGGCGGCGGATTTGCAGCAGGCGGTTCTGACAATCAAATCGCTGGAGATGGATATGGGCTCGACTAAGGTTCAGTATCCGTTAAAAGAACTGGGCAAGGGGAGCGTGCCCGTTAATGACACGTTTATTATGAGCGGCCGTTATTTGATCCGGATCCACGCTTTAACGAATTCGTTTCAGGATCTTGATAAGGACATCATTGTTAAAATTAATAATTAAGCAGGAGGAAGAGGGTACCTGAAAATGAGAAGCTTTTTTCAAACAATCATCGCTGCTTTTCTTGGCCTTGCTCTATTCTTTATTGTTCAAACCAGTGCTTCCGCACACGTGGCGGTGAAACCGGTCCAGTCTCAGGCGGGGGCTTATGAGACGTATACGGTTCAGGTACCGACGGAAAAGAACGTGCCGACAATTAAAGTAGCTTTGCGCGTCCCCGGTCAGGTTGAGTTTGTCGACTATCAGGCAGTGCCCGGCTGGTCCGTAACAACGGCGAAGGGAGCCGACGGCAATATTCAGACCGTCACCTGGTCGGCGAAGGGTCAGGGCATTGCTCCTGGCCAGTTTCAGCAATTCCAGTTTACGGCACTGAATCCTAAGAAAAATACCCAGTTAGCGTGGAATGCGTATCAGTACTATCAGGATGGAAGTATTGTTGAGTGGACACAAAAGGCGGGTGCTGAAACGCCTCATGCAATCACTCAGATCGTCAGCGGTCCAGCTGACGGTGCGAGTGCCGGTCAGCCGGCCGGCCGGAGCGCTTTCGTTCTTTCGATTATCGCCCTCCTTCTGTCCGTCATCTCAGCTGTTCTGGCAGTCGTCACTTTGGTTATTATTGCTAAAAAGCGCGGCAGCGGCGCAAAGTAATCGGCTGCATTCAGGCCGCACAGACTCCGGATCCTGATTAGCTGACAGCGGGTGCCCGGCAGAGGTATTTAAAATGGCCGCGGCTCCGGCCGCCCTTTACAGGGCAGGTTGCATAGCCCGTTGTTTCCTGGCTGGACCGGATGCGGATACTGCTTGCCGATGCAAAAGACACTTTATAGAGGGCCGTAATTAATCCTGTTGACATACGGACAGTATGAATTATAATTCAGCTGATGAGCGCCGTGCCAGCCTTGCGGAAGGCACCCGGATTGCCCGGACGACAACGTTTTGCAAGTTTTCTTATACTGAATAGCAAACCTTCTTATCAAGAGCGGCGGAGGGACTGGCCTAATGAAGCCCGACAACCAGCACAGAGTGTAATGGTGTCAATTCCAGCAGAAAGATCTGAGAGATAAGCGGGACGAAGCCGGTGTTTTTTTAAATCTTTTAAGAAAACATTTTTTATTATCCGCGTTTACCATTTCCCGTCTGCTAAGCGGTGCCCGCTTAAGTCTGTATCAAAGTTTCCTTCCGAAGCATGCAGAGAAACCTTGCCTGTCTCACCCGGATAATTCCGGGACTTTTATAAAAGAGCTGATCATATATGAACGCAATGGCAAGACATTTGTTCCAACTGATTCAGTTGCTGATCTGGGATCCTCTTTATCTGCCCTGGGATTCGGCAGCCTTTTGCGATGCGATTCTGCAGATGGAAGATCGGGAGTCATATTTCAATTAAATGAGATCATGTCAAATAAGAGATTTGCACGGGATCGTGTCGCTCTCTTTTTGAAAAAGCTGCGGATATCTGACTGACCGTTCGGCCGGGATATTTCCTGTGTGGGTTTGTGAATATTGTGTTAAAATGTAATAAACAGATAAAAATACTAAGAATTAAGATTGACTTGCAGCTGAATCAATTTTACAGTAAGAATATATCAATAATTTGGAAAAAATGGTGGGCAGGGATATGGATCGTCAATTTTTCGAAATAGAGAGATGAAAAGAGGAGCTGACAAAAATGGCGGATTACGGCGACACGGACTTCAGTACACGGTGTATTCACGTCGGCAACGATGTAGATAAAGAAACGGGTGCCATCCGGCGGCCGATTACAATGGCTAACTGTTACCGGCTGCCCGACGATGCCTCAGCGTTGAACTGGAGCGACCCGAACAATCTGTTTTACACGCGGACGACGTCGGCGAATCAGATCTACCTTCAGGAACGGCTCGCTTCGCTTGAAGGCGGTGAGGACTGTGTCGTCCTGGCAAGCGGCGTTGCGGCGTTGTCGGGTATCTTTTTCAGTTTTCTGGACAAGGATTCGCATGTGATTTGCTCCAAGGTTTCCTATATAGCTGTCTATCGGCTTCTGGGCCAGTATCTTCCGGAAAAGTACGGGATCAGTGTTTCGCTGGTAGACACTTCCAATCTGGATGAGGTGCGAAAAGCAGTTCGTCCGAATACGAAACTGATTCATGTGGAAACGCCCGGAAATCCGACGACCCGGGTCAGCGATATTCAGGAAATCGCGAAAATCGCGCATGATGCCGGCGCACTTCTCTCCGTCGACAGCACATTTGCTTCGCCTTATCTCCAGCGCCCGCTGGCGCTCGGCGCCGATCTCGTCGTCCAGAGCCTGACGAAGTACATCAACGGCCACGGCGACGCCATGGGCGGAGCAGTCATCGGGAAAACGGATCTGATTAATAAAATCAAAGCAGAAGCAATGGTCAATCTCGGCGGATGCATCAGTCCTTTTAATGCCTGGCTGATCATGAGAGGTGTCGTGACTCTTCCTCTGCGAATGGAGCGGCACAGCGAGAGTGCCCAGAAAATTGCCGAGTTTCTGGAATCTTATCCTGCCGTGACCTTTGCCCGCTATCCCGGACTTAAGAGCCATCCGCAGCACGAAATCGCCCGGAAACAGATGAGCCTGTATTCCGGGATGATCGCGTTCGGTATTGACGCCGATCCAGACACGATCAATCAATTTGTGAATTCACTGAAGATTATCATCTCGGCTGTATCGTTGGGCCATGATGAAAGCCTGATCGTGTTTATCGGCCCGGATGACGAACGCATTGATTTTTATCCCCCGGAGTTCAGGACGCATGGTTTTCTCAGATTCAGTGTCGGGCTTGAGAATGCGGACGATCTGATCGCCGATCTGAAACAGGCTTTCCGCACGGCGGGGCTGTGATCCGACAGCCGGCCGCGGATCGGGAAATAGGTTAAGGGGGTTCGAAATCCTGAAAGCTTCCGGGATTCCGGACCTTTTTTGTACCGTCGTGTCGTCGATGTACCTGTGTCGCCATTCTATTTTTTCTGTTAAGTATCCGGAGAAGATTTTTTCTGTCCGGAATATGCTTTATAATAAAATAGAGATATTGTTTATATGCACAGGAAACAGATAGATTCAGGCAGTGGGGTGAGCAATACGGGTAAACACAGACTCTTTGCTTCCATAACGATTGGTTTGCAAATGATTGTATTAAAGATTGCCGATATGATGAAATTGACTGTCGTAGAACATGTAAAAGCCGATGTGACGATAGGAGCCGACATTTATAATCAGCAGATGATTGCTTTTCAGACCGTCGAACAGGCGTGCCGGGCGCTTGCCGGATTTGTTCAGATTATGGACGATTACGGAGTAGAGGACTACCGGGCGGTTGCCGCCAGTTCGGTTCAGGAAGCGGCGAACGCGGAGTACGTAAAAGAACAGATCCGACTGAGGACGGGGCTTAATCTGGAGTGGCTGGCAAACGCGGAGGAACGTTACCTGCACAACCAGGCTGTTGCCTATAAAACGAAAGAATTCAACAAATTAATCCAAGAAGGCACGATGCTGATCGATATCGGTTCAGGGAGCATCCAGCTGACCGTTTATAATAACGGCCACTTTATTTTTTCGAGGAATATTAAGCTCGGCCCGCTCCGGATCCGTGAAATGCTGGGCGACCTGGAAGATCAGACGGGCGATGTCGTGGATATTATGGAAGATTATATCGTGAGCAAAATTTCGGGATATCAGCAGTTTGCGCCGGAAAACGTCCAGTACAAACATTTTGTCCTTGTCGGAACGGATCTGCTTGCCTTTAAACGGGCATTTATGAAGACAAGCAGCGATACAATCGACCGGGAACGATTTAATGAACTGTATCGCCACATTCTCGATCTTCCGGCTCAGGTACTGGCCAAAAAATACAGGGTGCCTTACGATTCGGCAACCCAGATTCTTCCTTCGGCGATGATTTTGAAAAAAATGCTTGAAATGACGGATGCGAAAAGCATTCTGCTTTCTGAGGCCGATCTTGCGGACGGAATACTGATACACGATGAGCTGGATAATCAGAGGCGTCCCGTTGAGCATTCTTTTGCCGAGGACATTATCGTGTCCGCCCGGAATATCGCCAAACGTTACAAGTGCGATCCGCGCCACATTGAAGTTGTCGAAAAATTTTCTTTGCATCTGTTTGACCGACTTAAGACGCTGCACGGCCTCGGAAAAAGAGAAAGGCTGCTTCTTCAGCTTGCTGCCATCCTGCAGGATTCAGGAAGCTACATTGATATGAATGCGCACTATATTCATTCTTATTACATCATTCAGTCGTCGGAAATTATCGGAATCTCGGATAACGAAAGGGACATCATTGCCAATGTCGCACGTTATCATAGTACGGGAACCCCGTCGAACGATTCGGCTTCGTTTCGCCGTCTTCCTTCCCGCAGCAGGCTGATCACGGCCAAGCTTGCCGCCATCCTGCGTGTGGCGGATGCTTTAGATGACAGCCACCAGCAGAAGGTAAAAAAAATCACCGTTTCTTTGAAACACGATCAAGTCGTGATTACAGCCCGTTCGGATGATGATTTGTCGCTTGAAAGGCTGACGTTTGAAGAAAAAGCGGCCTATTTTGAAGAGGTTTTCGGGTTGAAACCGATATTGAGAGGATGAGGGACCATGGGGGATTTTGATAAAAAAGAGTATTTCAGCAATCGCGAATTGAGCTGGCTGCTCTTTAACGAACGCGTCCTGGAAGAGGCGCGCGATAAAGATAATCCGCTGCTCGAAAGGGTCAAATTTCTGTCGATTACGGCCAGTAATCTTGATGAGTTTTTCATGGTGCGTGTAGCTTCTCTGATCGACATGGTCAATGTCAATTATGAAAAAACGGATCCCGCCGGTCTGAAACCGAGCCAGCAATTAACAAAGATCAGCGAAGCAGCGCATCGGATGATCGGCCAGCAGTATATGACGTACAATCGCATGCTGAGCCGGCTGATGAAGGAGCATGGCATTTATATTCTGGAAATTGCCGAGCTGACTTCAAAGCAGCTGGATTTTATCGATCATTACTTCAGCCGGGAAGTCTATCCTGTGCTGACACCGATGGCGGTTGACTCTTCGCGCCCGTTTCCTCTCATTCTTAACAAGAGCATTAATATTGCCGCACTGATTCATAAAAGGGGCTGCCGTTCAGATCAGAAAGAATTTGTCACGGTTCAGGTGCCGAACGTGCTTCCGCGGGTTGTGAAACTGCCTGATGAGTCGGGACATTACAGTTTTGTTCTGCTCGAAAATATTATCCGCCGCCATCTGAGGGAACTGTTTGTCGGCTATGAACTTGACGAGGCTTCCTGCTATCGGGTCATGCGCGACATGGATCTTGAAGTCGATGAGGAAGAGACGGCGGATCTGCTCAAAGAGATTGAGAAACAGCTGCGCCTGCGCGAGCGTGGGAATGTGATTCATCTTGATGTCGAGGCGGGAATCGGCGACCGGCTGATCCATAAGCTGATCAAAAGGCTGGATGTCGGTTCGGAAAATGTTTACCGTGTAAACGGTCCGATCGACCTGACCTTCCTGTCCAAGCTTGTAGGGGAACTGGACGGTTTCGGAGAATTGCTTTATTCGCCGCACCGCCCGTTCGTGCATTACGAACTGATGGAGCACTCCATTTTCGATACGCTGCGCGAACAGGATGTCTTCCTTCATCACCCGTACGACTCGTTTGATGCCGTCATTGAGCTGATCCGCCAGGCCTCGATCGATCAGAATGTGCTGGCAATCAAGATGACGCTTTATCGTGTGTCCGGCAATTCGCCGATTATCCGTTATCTTGAAAAAGCGGCGGAGAACGGGAAGCAGGTGACGGTGCTCGTAGAATTGAAGGCACGGTTTGATGAGGAGAATAACATTAACTGGGCGCAAAAACTGGAGAAAACGGGCTGCCATGTCATTTACGGCTTGGTCGGACTGAAAACTCACTGCAAAATGGCTTTGGTTGTCCGCAGGGAACAGACGGGAATCAAGCGCTATATGCACTTCGGTACCGGGAACTATAACGATATTACGGCCAAGTTTTACACCGATATGGGGCTGCTGACGAGCAATGAACAGATGGGCGTGGATGCGTCCAACGTTTTCAATATGCTGTCCGGTTATTCGGAACCGCCTTATTTTCATAAACTGGTTATGGCGCCGCTGTGGCTGCGCAATACGATGCTCGATCTTATTCAAGCGGAAATTGAAAATGCCCGCGCCGGGAAGCCCGCGTATATTCACGCTAAAATGAATTCTTTATCTGACGAGGACATGATTAAGGCATTATACCGGGCATCTGCGGCCGGAGTCACGATCAGGCTGCTTGTCCGGGGCATCTGCTGTCTGCGCACGGGAATTCCCGGAGTCAGCGATCACATCGAGGTGCACTCTATTGTCGGACGCTATCTTGAGCACAGCAGAATCTATATTTTCGGGAACGGCGGGGAGCCTAAGGCGTTCCTTTCCAGCGCCGATCTGATGACCCGCAATCTGAACAGGCGCGTTGAGCTGATGTTTCCGATTGATGATGATGAAATCCGGGAGACCATTATTCGATTATTCGATACGATGATGGCGGATAATGTCAAGACAAGGATCCTGGGCAACGACGGGCTGTACCGCAAACGGGACCGGCGCGGCAAGGAGTCCGTGAATGCACAGGAGTATTTTGCCTGCCTAGCCGAACAGCAGGCAATCAAGCGCCGTAAATCTTTAGATGAGAGGCGTACGTTCACACCGATCCGGGGCAGAGGGGAAGAGACCGGCCTGCAATGACAGTCCGACGGCGGGGTTGCCAGCGGCGCATCAAATAATTGAAACACAGCAAAAGATGAGAAAACCGGATCTTTGGACAGAAGAAGCCTTCGGTGCGGCGGTCAGGACGGCCCGTCTGAACCGGCCGCAGGGACGCTGTGCTAATGTCCGGCCGCCGATCCCGGTCCTATAATCCTTGAAAATTTGATATCTGTAATGTAAAAAGAAGCATTTTCCCGCGGTTCCGTCTGTTCCGGCCGGAGATCGGGAATTGCCTCTTTTTTTCGCAGGAATCTGCCTGTTGAATCATGTCGCCCGATGGCTTATGATAAACAGTGTTTTCATTTTGTCCGGGAAAAGTTCCTTGTGAAAAACAATATATTGTGGTAAATTAATAAACATAAACTATATATAGTATGTACAACCTGTTGTCAGACACTAAGACATGCAGCTTTTCTGATAAGAAAGGAGGACCGCTGATGCTGATTCTTTATGAGACAATGACCGGAAACGTCAGACGATTTCTGGCAAAGACGGGACTTCCGCATGAGCCGATCAGCAATCGTCCGGCAGTTGAGCAACCCTTTATACTGGTGACGAATACGATCGGGTTCGGCGACGCGCCGGAAAGCGTCAAGGCTTTTCTTGCAAAAAACGGACGGTTCCTGCGAGCGGTGGCAGCAAGCGGGAACCGCAACTGGGGCCGGAACTTTGCCCGTGCGGCCGATGTAATTTCCTCTGTGTACAGGGTGCCGGTTCTTTATAAGTTTGAATTAGGCGGGACGGCAGACGACGTGATTCAATTTCGGGAAAGGGTGAAGACATTTGCTGAACGAAGCGACCAAAACAAAGTCTTATATTGAACTGAATAATGAAGTACTGACGCGCGGGGAGGACGGTTTTTACCAGCTAGGGAAAGATCGGGAAGCGATCCGAGTCTACATAACCGAAGTCGAGCAGAAGATGCTTCATTTCCCCACCGTGCTGGACAGACTCCACTACCTGGTCGGCCATCATTATTATTATGATGTTTTCGCCGAATACGAAGAAGGAAATATCGAACAGCTTCATCAAATAGCCGGCAACTATGGGTTCGAATTCCAGTCTTACATGGCAGCAAGTAAATTCTATCGTGATTATGCGATGAAGACCAATGACAAATCTCACTACCTGGAGCATTATTTCGAACGCGTCTCCATCGTAGCCCTGTATTTAGCACACGGGAATTATGATAAAGCCGTCAGCTTCATGCGTGCGTTGATGGAACAGCGCTATCAGCCGGCGACGCCGACATTTCTCAATGCCGGAAAGGCCCGGCGCGGCGAAATGGTCTCCTGCTTCCTGATTGAAGCGGACGATTCGCTGAATTCGATCAATTATATTGAAAGCACGTCGCAGCAGCTGTCGAAAATCGGCGGCGGTGTGGCGCTTAACTTATCGAAGATCCGCGGCCGCGGCGAAGCGATCAAGGGCGTTGAGGGTGTGGCAAAGGGTGTCGTGCCGGTCGCCCGGAAGCTTCAGCTTGGATTTGTTTATGCCGATCAGCTGGGGCAGCGTCCCGGCGCGGGTGCTGCTTATCTGAATATTTTCCATTGGGACGCTCCTGAATTTCTGGATACAAAAAAGGAAAACGCCGATGAGGATATTCGCCTGTCGACGCTGTCCATCGGGCTGATCGTCCCCGGCAAGTTTTTCGAACTGGCCGAACAGGGCAGGCCGTTCTGCATGTTTGCACCGTACACGGTTTATAAGGCATACGGGCAGCACCTGGATGATATGGACATGGACAAGATGTACGATCAACTGGTTGCCAATCCGGCAGTCAAAAAGAAGAGCGCGGATGCCCGCGAGTTTCTCAATCGGATTGCCCAGATGCAGATGCAGTCCGGTTATCCTTACATTTTTTACAAGGATAATGCCAATAGAAACCATCCGCTGCACCGGCTCGGCAGCATCAAGATGTCGAACCTGTGCACGGAAATTTTTCAGATGCAGGAAACGTCAACGATTAACGATTATGATGTTCCCGATCAGATCCGCCGCGATGTCTCTTGCATTCTCGGATCGCTGAACATCGTTAATGTAATGGAAAGCGGCAAGATCCGGGACTCCGTTCACTGCGGTATTGAGGCACTGACACAGGTGAGCGACATGACGCATATCACGAACGCTCCGGGTGTCCGTCTGGCCAACCGCGAACTGCATTCGGTCGGCCTCGGCGCTATGAATCTGAACGGATATCTGGCGAAAAACCGTCTGTCTTATGAGTCGGCGGAAGCCAGGGACTTTGCGCGGACATTCTTCTCAATGGTCAATTATTATTCGATTGAGAAGTCGATGATGATTGCCAGAGAGCGCGGAACGACCTTTAAGGGGTTCGAGCTGACCGATTATGCCGACGGTTCTTATTTCAAAAAATATGAACAGGAATACTTCGGCCCGAAAACAGCCGGGGCGGCTGAACTGTTTAAGGGCATCCATATTCCGACAACCGCGGAATGGACAGAGCTTAAGAAACAGGTTGCAAAATACGGTCTGTACAATGCCTACCGTCTGGCCGTCGCGCCGACGCAATCGATCAGCTATGTGCAGAATGCGACGAGTTCGGTGATGCCGGTCGTGAATATTATCGAACGGAGAAAGTACGGCAACAGCGAAACGATTTATCCGATGCCGTTCCTCTCGCCTCAGACAATGTGGTATTACAAGTCGGCCTATCAGACGAATCAGTACCGCGTCATCGACATGATTGCGGAGATTCAGCAGCATGTCGATCAAGGCATCTCAACCATCCTTTATGTCGACAGCATGACGAGTACACGCCAGCTCGCGCGTCTCTATGTCTACGCACATAAAAAGGGACTGAAGTCGCTTTACTACACGAGAACGCAGCTTCTCTCCCCGGAGGAATGCACGGCCTGCTCCGTGTGACAGCAGGCGGCAGGAATCGCGCTGTCCCGCTGCGGCAGCCGCCGGAGCCGGGCAGCCCGTTGCTTCGCAGATTTTCGGAAAGAGGTCGGAAAATGAAAGCTATCAATTGGAACAACAGCGATAACCAGATCGCAAAAGTATACTGGAAACAGAACATCAATCAATTCTGGACAGAAGAGGCGTTCAAAGTTTCGCGGGACCTCTCGGACTGGGGCTCGATGTCTCAGGATGAGCAGGATACTTATGTAGAAGTTCTGTCCGGGCTGACGGGCCTGGACCGCGAGCAGGGCGACGTGGGCATGCCTCTCATCGCCATCCACCATGACAATATGCATGAACAGGCTGTATTCGCCTGGATGGGGATGATGGAGCACATCCACGCGAAATCCTATTCCCATATTTTTTCAACGCTGATTCCGTCGCCGAAAACGGATTTTTATCTGGGCAAATGGGTAAACGATCAATCCGAACTTCAGGAAAAATACAGGCTGATTGCCCGCTGGTATAACAATCTTTACGATAAAAGGGAAAATGTGACGCCGTTCAAGCGCTACATGGCGATGACCGCCTCGGTTTTTCTGGAAAGCTTCTCTTTCTACAGCGGATTTTTCTATCCTGTTTTCCTATCCGGACAGGGGCGGATGATTGCGAGCGGTGAGATTATCCGCAAAATTATACAGGATGAATCCATCCACGGCAGTTTTACGGGCATGGTCGCACAGCGCCTGTACCGTGAGAACCTGAACGAAGCAGAAAAAAAGACGGCAGACCGGGAGCTTTATCAGTTGCTGGACCGGCTGGTCGAAATCGAAAAAAAGTATACAGTGAAAATATATTCAAAGATAAGCCTCGTTAAAGAAGTCAACGACTACGTCCTGTACAATGCCAACCGGGCGCTGCAGAACCTGGGGCGTGAAGACCGCTACACGCATGATCCGGTCAGCCAGATTGTTTTGAACGGCATCGACACCGGTACAATCAATCATGATTTCTTTTCTACGAAGGGCGATTATGTGGTTCCGCTCAATATCGAGCCGCTCACGGATGAGGATTTTAAGTTCGACAATGTCTGAGCGATCCAACCTCCGTGCGATGCCGTCTGTTCCGGCCGTTTTTTCGTAAAATAAAACTGAAGAGGCCGTCATACTGCCCGAAAAATCAACGGGCAACGAATAGTCTGGTATAGATGTGCCCGTTTGATAAGCGGCCGGCCGGGCTGCCGTTGTGCCGATTTTCATTGATCGGCGCGGAAGCGGGGATGGAAGCGGATGATTCTCTTTTGGATAACCGATTCATAAGGAAACCGGGACGATCGCCGCTGATGCGAATGAAAGCGCGGACGGAGGAGATCGGAACGTGATTCCTGTTTTGCTGAAAAAATTTCTTGTTGCACTGGTTGCGGTATTAACGCTCGGGACCGTTGTCCCCAATCTGCCGGCCAGTCATGTCGATAAACAGCTTGATAAAGGCAGCCTTCAGGAAACAGAGACCCGGACACCGGCAATCGGTCCCTATTATAAGGAAGAAGACCAGGATGATCCGAAGGCAGAGGAAAGCCCCTGGAAAAAAGCGATCAGAGAAAATGGTTCAAAGGACCGGCTGATCGATGCTTTTTCCGTCTATGCCGCAAGCGAGGCAAAAGATCAGGGACTGTACAAATTCGGCAGCCGCGTGTCGGCACAGATCGGCGACCAGTACGTCAGGGAAATCGCACCTGCTTTTGCTGCTGCAATCAGGGACGTCAGCTGGCAGCACGATAAGAATTGGGTCAGGAGTCTTGCAGTGACCCATTCGCCGTCCGCGGGCAGGGGGGAGCGGATCCTGCATGTCTACCAGACAGATACCGGGCAGGATGTACTGAAGTTGCATGTGCGCCGGGATCATCCGCCGCTCGACGGTTATTGGTTCGACTTTCATTATCATACGGCGCTGGACGGATTTGAGAAACACCACGAATTGAAAAAAATATATTGGGGCAAGAACATACCGCCCAGGTGGCGCGCCTGAGTCCGGCCGGCAATAAAAACGTACGAACATGCGAAGGCAACCAACGGTCTGCGGGACAAGCAGGCAATCTGGGAAACCGGTGCAGAGAAATGATTTTATTTCTTGCGCCGGTTTTTAGTATGCCGCAATTGGCCGCAGGATGAAAACCGCATGTATTTATAAAAGGGGGCCCGGCGCTCTCTGGAAAGACGAAATCGCCGGGAAAATGATTCCGGATCAGGATTCCCGCGGGCGGCGGAATTCTTTCAGGCTCCCCGGCGGGCGACGGGGTCAAAACCGAGGCGGGCCGTTGTATCGGCCATTATTTTATAACCGAGGGGGTTGGGATGGGTATGGTCCATGGCCAGCAGAGAGGATTCACGGCCGTAGAAGGCATGATAAATATCGGCTACCCTGACCTCGGCAAAACGTTCCAGCGAAAGAAGCCTCTCATTGAAGGCTTCCAGCCATAGACGGGATTCAGGAATGTGGGGCATTGGGTTATATAGATTCAGGATCCGGATCATAAAGGATTCCGAATGGCCGGCATGCAAATGAATCATTGCGGCGATGATCCGTTCAATGTTTGTATGGCTTTCGCCCAGCGCACGGGAAAGCAAAGTCCGGTCTCTCATTCTGATCCATATTTTTCCTGCGCGGAGCAGATCGTTCCCGCCTCCCGTTAATGTAATGAATCTTGCAGAAGCAACGGTGCGAGCGACATCGGGACGATAAAGCGTTGCCAGAATGTCGCCTGTTGTTGCCCCGTTCTTGGCAAATTTTCGGCAAGCAACCGGCATCTGAAAATACGATTTAAGGTCGCGGTGAAAGCATTTGACAAAATTCGGCATGAACAGGGTCGATCCGACACCGACTGTCAAAGAGTCGCCAAGTGCCGTGTAAAGCGGATAATTGTTCAGAAAGCTCACCCCCGGAGTGTGCCGTGATCGTGTACTACTCTAGTTTATTCAGCGGCAGGCCGGCCTGCGACTCGGAAGAAACGAAAATAAAGGCGGCAAAACGGCGCCCCGTTGCTGAAGCATAATGGGACGCCGTTCTATTAGACTATTTAAATGAGATGACAGAATTTTATGAACCGATAAATTCCTGAGTCCAGTAACTGCCGTAGGATCCGCCCTGTACATAGCCGACGCCGATCGTGGTATAGTTGGCATTCAGAATGTTTGCACGGTGTCCCGGGCTGTTCATCCAGCCATTGACGACTTCTTCCGGTGTTTTTTGTCCGGCGGCGATATTTTCGCCGGCGGTTGAGAACTTGATGCCGTATTTTTGCATCATGTTAAACGGAGAGCCGTAGGTCGGCGACTGATGATCAAAGTAATTGTTGTTGCGCATGTCCGCCGCTTTGTCGCGCGCCATTTTCGAAAGGGCGCTGTTGTCGGTTTTCAGTGCTTTCAGCCCGGCCTTTGCCCTTTCCTGATTGGTCAGATCGACAACTTTCTTTTCGAAAGCATTCATCTGGCTGCTGGAATTATTCGACGCGGACGGCTTTGACGTGTTTGCGGCGGCAGGTTTCTGAGCCTGAGCGGTATTTGCCGACTGCCCCGTTTTTCCGGTTATATTCGAGCCGGACGGCTGAGCAGTCCGAGTGGCCGGGTTTGCTGCCGCAGGCTTGTTCTTTGCAGGGAAAAAGTTCAAAGGAATGCCGGATTTTTTGATCAGGGCGTTTAATTCTGAGATCTGATTGCTATTCAGATTCCAGGAATAAAGCGTGCCGGAAACAGTGACCGGGGTCGCGCCGGCTTGCGGCAGTGACGCCGCCTCGGCATGTCCCGTCGTCATGAACGGCAGAGTGAAAAAACCTGCAAGTGCAACTGCGAGAATCTTTTTCAACATGTTTGTAACTCCCTCCTTAGTCCATAGGTTTCGAGACTATGAGAATTGTGGAGGGGTTAAACAGGAATTACATGATGTTACCAATATAATGGAAGAAATTAACCGGGAAGCGGATTTTTCAATGAATATCAGGCTAAATGGCAAATCGATTCTCAAATTGATCGCGGGCCGCTTCTTCTTCCGATGATTCTGCTGGTTCATGAGCGGGCAGATGATCTGCACTGCTGTAGAACAGATAATGGGAGAAATTTTCCCGACTGTCTGAAGTACACGGAAGCAATCGCTCCACGGTGCGGACACCGTTCCGGAGCCGAAAATCCGGCTTCAATCAATAGTGCCCGGAGAATTGATGGGCAGATACAAGACTTTTATTTTTGGGGCAGAACGGCTTGCCTTGTTTCCCGGGAAATAAGGACTTTTTGAACAGGCAAGGAACCCCGCCCGGATCAATACCGGACGGGGTTCCTTACAGGCAGAATATCGGATTTATTTGGGGAACTGCTGCTGTGCATACTGGGTGAATTGTTGATACGTCTGCTGTATTTTCTGCGGTGCCTGAGACTCAACCTTGTACCATCCTTTATTAAACATCAGGTTGTACAGGTCGCGCTGGTGGTCGCACGTCTGATCGAAAACATTTTTGATGTCCTGAAAAAGCGACTGGTGACTGGCTTCCTGGAGCGCATGGACGTAAGAAACCGTCAGATACTTTTCTGTAAGAAGCAGGTCGTTCAAATAATCGCGATCGTTCATCTGCGGCGTTTTCGGAACCTGAGTCTCCGTATTCTGGATCGTTGTTGACTGAACCGGTTGCTTTTCCATCATTACAGAATCCCCCCGCTCGTATTCGCTGCTGCCTGGACGTGTTTGCCAAGATGATTAAGAATAGCCTGATACTGGCGGATGTGAAGCTGGTACGTACGGTTCATCGCCTGAGTCACATCCTGATCCTGGCACAACGACGAATAGGCATGCGCCTTCTTGATGACATCCAGATTCCAGGACAGCATGTCTTCAATATAGAGACAATCCTTTGTGGAAAGGATTGCCGGCGGCTGAGCAAAATTTATGGGTGCCTGCCCGCCCTGCTGCTGCATGTTCATGTTGATTCACACTCCTATGGATTGAATTGGTGACAGTACTCAGTTGTATTATGTCCCCCGCTGCTGAAAAAATCGGCCGGAGAAAGAAATTATAAGCAATTTTGAACCGTTTGCAGGATACGGACGGAGCCCGTCGGCGATGGAGAAAAATAAACCGCTTATTTTCCCGTTTTACGGTATAATTACGATATAATGGGTATGGCGTTCAATCCAATGGAATGATTTTTGTCTGGAATGATCGGGAAACTGAAACGGAGGCAGAAAAATGAATGTACCGAAAGATTTGCTTTATTCGAAAGATCATGAATGGGTAAAGAAGGAAGCAGACGGAAAAGTTCGTGTAGGGATTACGGAATTTGCCCAGAAAGAACTGGGCGATATCGTCTTTGTCGAACTGCCGGAGTCCGGCGAACAGTTGAAAAGCGGCGATTCCTTCGGCAGCGTCGAATCTGTAAAAACTGTTTCCGAACTCTATGCCCCGGTCAGCGGCCGGGTAGCGGAAACCAATGATTCGCTTGAAGATGCTCCCGAACTTGTCAATGAATCCCCTTATGAAAAAGCGTGGATGGTGGAACTGGAATCCGTGGAAGCCGCTGAATTTGACCGGCTGCTCGATGCCGATGCTTATGAAAAGTTAATCGGCGAAGACGCCTGATACTTAAAAACAAACAAATTAAATAAACGAAGAAAGCAGGGCATGCCGTGCGCAGAACGCAGACGGCCCGCTCATCACACTTAAGTAACAACCCTTGTCATCTTTTTGTTACCGGATTGTCGCTTTCATTATGACATGAAAGCATGGTATAAATGAGACAGGGGTTTTTCGATCCCTTCCGACAAAAAAAAGCAGAAGATCCTTACATTAACAAAAATTTTTGACAATACTCTTCTGAATGATTCGGACATGATATGCTTTGTTCAAGGTGAGGTTCACCAGATTAAAGCGAGAGGTGAGGCAGTGTGATGAGCACGAACCAGCTTGCAATGGGCGGAACATACAATTTTCCGCTTGAAAAGAACATCTTTAAGGTTCAGCAGGGCGACGAGCCTTTGCGCAATTTTATTATTGAATCCTACCAGCCTTTCATTAAAAAGGTTGTTTCAAAAGTGTGCAATCGATTTATCGACCAGTCAATGGACGAGTTCAGTGTCGGCATGGTCGCATTTAATGAAGCAATTAATCAGTATCAGAAAGGTCAGGGCAGCAAATTTCTGACTTTTGCCGACATGGTGATCCGCCGCCGCATCATCGATTTTATTCGCAAGGAATCCAGGCAGATGCGGAATATTTATCTTGATCAGACGGAGCCCGGCGATGAAAACGGGATGGAGGAAAGTTTTGTTGAGCAGCGGGCGGCCATTGATTACTATGAGGAAAAATGTCAGATCAATGAGCGGATGGAACAGATTGACAGTTATCAGCAGCTGCTGCTGAAATACGGAATCACGTTTGATGTGCTAAGCAAACATTGCCCGAAACACGCCGATGCACGTGAAAATGCGAAAATTGCCGCAAAGAAATTGGTAGAACACAAAGCACTCGTCCAATTTCTGAAGAAAAAGAAACAGCTGCCGATAAAAGATTTACTGCAATTTGTCTCTTGCAGCCGCAAAACCATAGAAAGAAATCGAAAGTATATAATAGCGTTGGCGCTGATTTATATCGGCGGTTTCAGCGCACTGAAATCGTACATTGAACCGGAGAAGGAAACGGTTTAGCGGCGAGCTGAAAGGTGGCGAGGGGACTGAAAAATCAGGGAATCCTTGTGTCCAGAAAGGGACGCCACGCCATTTTACTGACCAATGAAGGGGACTTCAGGCCGGTAAAACTTCGGCGGTCGGCTGATATTTCAATCGGACAGACGGTTTTATCCAAACATCTCTCCCACACTTTTAAGTTCTGCAGGTTTCTTTTGAAATCGGTAATTACGGTGTCCGTGTCGTTTCTATGTCTTTTGCCTTTTTCACAAAATACGCATGTCGCGGACCGGCCGGTTGCCGCATACCTTGATTTTGATCTGGTGCCGAGTATTGAAGCGGCCGTCGATCAGAGCCTTCATGTAATATCGGTTCAGCCGTTAAATGAGGATGCCAAAAAAGTTATTCCCGATCCGGATTTTTTCAGCGACATGTCGCTGAAAGAGTTCAGTTCAGTCTTGGCCGCACGGTTGGACGAAAAGGGCTATCTGAATAATGGATCGCTTTATCTGGTTACAACGGTCTTTACCGGCAGGGTCCCGCGCGCTCATCGGGATGCGTTTGACGCGGATCTGGTCCAGGAAGTGAAAAGCGCCTCGTCCCAGTCTATTCAGTCGAGCGGCGCGACATTCAAATGGATGCATGCAACCCCTGAAGGCCGTTCGGAAGCGATAAAAAATGGAATCCCTGTCGGAGAATATCTGCTTGGCAGGCAGACACGCTCTCAGGATGTCAATTGGCAGACAGGCGGGACCGTTCCCGATTCGACCCGTCTCTTGTTTACCAATCCTTGGAGCGGACTGATGAAGATGAATAAAAGTGATCATACTCAGGGTCCTGAAATCGGAAAGATTTTTTTCAGCCTGCCGGGGAGCGTGTCGCTTGATCCGGATTCATTTATAAACGGAACCGGAGCGGACAGCGGCGGCGTCATCTGTCTGCCGGGGAATCCGGCTGTACAGGCCCTGAAAGTGCCGATGATTATGCAGGCCTGACGCAGCCGTTTGTTTTTTCGATCAGTACAAGTGCGGCCGCTCAAACCTGTTTTCTTTTGCTGTACATAAAAAAATCCGCATCCGGTCTCAAGAAACCGGGTGTGTTTTTTTTGACCGCCGCCGAGAGATACTATAAAAACAAGCTGTCCGCAAAGAAGGACCGGGGACGGGAGATTAGGGACTGTCCGTGAAATTTGAATGAAAACAGCTTTCGCTTTTTATCTTTATCGAAAACAGCAGTATAATGATAATCAGACGGAGATAAAGATTCTCAGTCCTCTCTGAGATTTGTCGTGAGTAACTCTGGAATCATGGGTTGATATCTGTTTAGATCTGATATAAGATAATAATGATAATAGATTGAGAATTGATTTCCATGGTTTCGGCTGTATAGATATTCTGTATTGGAGGTCGTGAAATGACTGTATCGGAGTTGAAGATAAAGGATCTTCACGTATCCGTTGAAGGAAAGTCGATTGTCAAAGGGTTCGATCTGAACATTAAAGGCGGTGAAATCCATGCCCTGATGGGACCGAACGGTACGGGAAAATCGACGGTTGCCTCGGCGATCATGGGACATCCGAAGTATGAAGTAACACAGGGGACCGTGCAGCTTGACGGCAAGAATCTGCTGGATATGGCGGTTGACGAACGGGCACGCGCCGGAATCTTTCTGGCAATGCAGTATCCAAGCGAAGTCAGCGGAGTAACCAACGCCGATTTTCTGAGAACGGCGATCAACGGCCGGCGCGGTGAGGGCAATGAAATCCCGCTGATGAAATTTATTAAAACACTGGATAAAAAAATGCAGATGCTTGAGATGGATCAGGCGTTTGCAGAGCGTTATGTTAATGAAGGTTTTTCAGGCGGCGAGAAGAAACGCAATGAAATTCTGCAGCTGATGATGCTGGAACCGAAATTCGCCATTCTTGACGAGATTGATTCAGGGCTTGATATTGATGCCCTGAAGTGGGTGGCCAAAGGCGTCAATTCAATGCGCTCTGAAGAATTCGGCTGTCTGATTATTACGCATTATCAGCGGCTCCTCAATTACATTAAGCCGGATCAGGTGCATGTCATGATGAACGGCCGCATTGTTAAAACCGGGGGCCCGGAACTGGCGCTCCGGCTTGAAGAGGAAGGCTACGATGGCATGAAGGCGGAGCTCGGGATCAAGGACGACGAGACAGTAGAAGCTTAATGGAATGAAGTCGGGGACAGGAGGGACACTATGTCGACACAATTGCAGACTCTGCCGTTCGGTACGGATGACATCGCCCGTTTTTCTGCGGAACGAAACGAACCGGAATGGTTTGCAGCTATCAGATTGAAAGGGTTGGAGCTGGCGGAAAAATTACCGCTTCCCAAACCGGAAAAAACAAGAATTGACGATTGGAACTTTACGGATTTCAATTATCATTGCGGGCCTGAAGAGAATCAGACAGCATTGGTCCATGATCTTCCTGCTTCTGTCCGGCGCCTGATCGGCGAGGACGGGAAGGCGGAAAATATTCTTGTCCATAAGAACGGCCGGTCTGTGTACAGCAGTCTGGCGCAGAATCTTAAAGATAAGGGCGTCATTTTTACAGATCTGGCGACAGCGATTAAAGAACACGGAGAACTGGTTAAACGCTATTATTTTAAAACAGCTGAAATCAACAAGCATAAATTGACCGCACTGCATGCTGCACTGGTTAACGGCGGGGCTTTTCTTTATATCCCGAAAAATGTCGTTGTCGAAAAACCGGTGCAGGCCGTCTATTTTCAGGATATCCCTTCGTCCGGTCTCGTGGCTCATACAATCGTCGCTGCGGAAGCGGGAAGCGCGGTGACCTATGTTGAGAATTATCTTTCCGATGATTCCGTAGGTAACGGTGCTGCCAATTTGATCGGCGAAGTGACCGTCGGCGATAATGCACACGTCAGCTTCGGTGCCGTCGATCATTTTTCGGCGGGAGTCGTCACCTATGTCGGCAGGCGGGCCGAGGTTAAGAAGGACGGCAGCCTGCAGTGGGCGCTCGGCCAGATTAATGACGGAAATACAGTCTCGGAAAATTCAACGAATCTGGAAGGCGACGGTGCTTCTGCGGATACGAAGGCGGTCAGCATCGGGAGCGGGACGCAAAAACAGAATTTTGACAACTACATCCGGCACGTCGGAAAAGCAACGGTCAGCCGTCTGCTTGTCCGCGGCGTACAAAAGGATGCGTCCAATTCGATATTCAATGCCCGGACTAAAATCGAACACGGGGCGTCCCAGGCCGACGGCGAACAGACGCAGCGTGTGCTGATGCTCAGCGATCAGGCACGCGGCGATGCCAATCCGATTCTGCTGATTGACGAATACGATGTCATTGCCGGGCATGCGGCTTCGGTCGGACGAGTCGATCCGGAGCAGCTCTATTATCTGATGAGCCGCGGCATTAGCAAAGAAGCCGCTGAAAAGCTGATTGTTGAAGGCTTTCTTGAGCCTGTAGTCAATTTACTGCCCGTTGAAGGTGTCAAACGGCAACTGGCAGAATTAATCGAAAGGAAAGTCGGCTAATGGATACAACATCGATTCGAACGGATTTTCCGATTCTGGGTCAGAAAGTCAACGGGCACCCCTTGGTCTATCTGGACAATGCCGCGACTTCTCAGAAACCACAATCGGTGATTGATACACTTGTCACTTATTACGAAAACTATAATTCGAATGTTCACCGCGGTGTGCACACGCTGGGAACGATTGCGACGGAACGTTATGAAGAAGCGCGGGAAAAAATCCGAAAATTTATCAATGCGCGCAGCACGAAAGAAATTATCTATACGAAAGGAACCACCAATTCCCTGAACATGATTGCCACCGGTTATGGCAGGGCAAACTTAACGCAAGGGGATGAAATTGTCATATCGCCGATGGAGCACCATGCCAATCTGATTCCGTGGCAGCAGGCGGCTCAGGCGACAGGCGCATCATTGAAGTATTTTCCGATGAAAGCGGACGGCACGCTCGATCTGGAAGACGTGCGCCGGACGATCACGGATCATACAAAAATCGTGGCCTGCACGCAAGTTTCCAACGTGCTCGGGACGATCAATCCGGTGAAGGAAATCGCCGAAATCGCCCATGAAAAAGGAGCGGTCATGGTGGTGGACGGAGCCCAGAGTACGCCGCATATGGCGATCGACGTTCAGGATCTTGATGCCGACTTCTTCGCGTTTTCCGGCCACAAAATGCTTGGACCGACGGGAATCGGCATTTTATACGGAAAACAGGCGCTGCTCGATGCTATGGAACCGGTTGAAACAGGCGGGGAAATGATCGACGAGGTCGACTACTACCGTGCAACCTGGGCCGATCTTCCATGGAAAATGGAGGCCGGCACCCCGAATATTGCTGGAGCGATCGGGCTTGGTTCGGCGGTTGACTATCTGAATCAGATCGGCATGGATGCGATCAGCGAATATGAAACGGAGCTCGGCAGGGCCGCCTATGAGGCTGTTTCTGCAATCAGCGGGGTAACCGTTTACGGCCCGGAACAGCGGGCGGGAATGGTATCCTTTAATATTGAGGGCATCCATCCGCACGATGTCTCGACGGCGCTTGACGCCGAGGGAATTGCCGTGCGTGCCGGCCACCACTGCGCTCAGCCGCTGCATCGCCGGCTTGAATGCGCATCGACGGTCCGGGCCAGTTTTTATTTTTATAACACACAGGAAGAAATCGAAAAGCTGACCAGGGGAATCAAGGATGCAAAGGAGTATTTCGGACATGTCCTTTAATAATCTCGACCAATTATACCGTTCTGTCATTATGGATCATTATAAGCGTCCGCATAATCACGGAACACTGACCGATGAAGACAGTATTACTGTATCGATGAACAATCCGTCCTGCGGCGATAAGATTCAGGTTTCGCTTATTGTAAAGGACGGGAAAATCGCCGATATTAAATACAGCGGCAGCGGCTGTGCGATCAGCCAGTCGTCGGCTTCGATGATGACCGATGCCATTAAGGGACTGTCGATAAAAGAGGCCCATGAACTGGCCTTCGACTTTTCGGAATTGGTCCAGGGACGGGAACACGACGACGATCTCGAGCTGGGCGATGCAGAGGCGCTTCAGGGCGTTTCACAATATCCGGCCCGGATCAAATGTGCAACGCTTCCCTGGAAGGCGATGGAAAAAGGACTCCGTGAGGCGGCTGAAAAGCGGGCTCTAAAATAGTTTAACAATTTTGTGAATCATGATAAGATGAACTTATATCCGGCAAAAGATATGATTTTTAACGTTTGTCAATACGGTTTTTAGAAAAATCCTGTGTCAGGAGTGCCCTTCGGCACGGTCCTGTCATTTTCAAACCTTATACAAGGGGGGATCCTGTCATGGCCACACAGCAGCAAGTGCCTGAAATTGATGAATATAAATACGGGTTCAGGGAAAAAGACGTTTCAGTGTTCCGTACCAAACGGGGACTGACTGAAGAGATCGTCAAGGAAATTTCCAGGAAGAAGCATGAACCGCAGTGGATGCTCGACTATCGGCTGAAAGGGCTGCATCATTTTTACAAACGGCCGATGCCGCAGTGGGGTGCGGATCTCAGCGGTTTGAATTTTGACGATCTGACTTATTATGTCAAACCTGTACAGAACCAGGGACGATCATGGGATGAGGTTCCAAAAGAGATCAAGGATACGTTCGACAAGCTCGGGATTCCGGAAGCCGAACGAAAATATCTGGCCGGAGTATCGGCGCAATATGAATCTGAAGTTGTCTACCACAGCATGAAGAAAGATCTTGAAAAAGAAGGAATTATCTTCATGGATACGGATTCAGCGCTGCAGAAGCATGAAAAATTGTTTCGGGAATACTTCGGCAAGGTCATTTCTTTTGCCGACAATAAGTTTTCCGCATTAAATGCGGCCTGCTGGTCGGGCGGATCCTTTGTCTACGTGCCCAAAGGCGTCAAATGCAAAACGCCTCTCCAGGCATATTTCCGCATTAACTCGGAAAGCATGGGACAATTTGAGCGTACGCTGATCGTTGTCGATGAGGGTGCGTCCGTTCACTATGTCGAAGGCTGCACCGCTCCCGTCTATTCCAGCAGTTCGCTGCACAGCGGGATTGTTGAAATTTATGTACGGAAAAATGCATACTGCCGCTATACGACTATTCAGAACTGGGCGAACAACGTTTATAATCTTGTGACCCAACGTGCGATCTGTGAAGCGCATGCGACGATGGAATGGGTCGACGGCAATATCGGTTCCTGCGTCACAATGAAATATCCCTCTGTTATTCTGAAGGGCGAAGGGGCGCGCGGAAATACATTATCGATCGCGATCGGCGGCAGAGGGCAGAACCAGGATACAGGTTCGAAAATGATCCATCTCGCTCCGAATACGTCGTCGACGATCATTTCCAAATCGATTGCCAAAAACGGGGGAAATGTGACATATCGCGGAAAGGTCCACTTCAGCCCGAATGCGACCAATTCCCGGTCGCACGTTGAATGCGACACGCTGATCATGGACGACAAGTCGACATCCGATACGGTCCCCTATAATGAAGTGCTGAACAAGGATATTTCCCTGGAACACGAGGCAAAAGTGTCGAAAGTGTCCGAAGAACAGCTTTTCTATTTAATGAGCCGCGGACTTACGGAACAGGAAGCAACGGAAATGATTGTGATGGGCTTTATTGAGCCGTTCACCAAGGAGCTGCCGATGGAATACGCAGTTGAGATGAACCGGCTGATCAAGTACAACATGGAGGGTTCGATCGGCTGATCGATTGTCCTGCTTTAAGACAGATCAAGTCCCGTCAATCTTTCAGGAGGATTGATGGGGCTTTTTTCTGTCTGTTCAACCGGGAAAATATAATAGTACATGCAGGCCTAACAGATTGAAGGAAGTTCGGAAGAAGCGCTACAATAGAAAATGGGTCTGCGATTTTCCTGCTCCGCCCGGGGCGGAGACCTGCGGGTAATCCATTAATATTCTTACGGCTGAAGCCGACTGTCTGTTTTTTACAGAGAAGGAATACATTTGATCAGGGAGCAGCTTAATGGTGAATGATCGGGAGGTTTTGGATTGATATCGCTCCATTTTTTTCATACAAACGACTTGCACAGCCACTTTGGCCACTGGGGAAGTCTTGTCAGTTATCTGGATATTGAACGGCATCGGCTGAGGAAGGAGGGCGAGCCTTATCTGACACTGGATCTCGGGGATCACATGGACCGTGTAAATCCGATGACAGAGGGACTTCTCGGCAGAGGAAATGTCCGGCTGCTCAACGATGCGCATTACGATGCTGTGACGATCGGCAATAATGAGGGCATTACATTTACAAAAGATACATTGAATACGGTCTATGACGACCGGACTTTCGACATTGTGCTGGCCAACCTGTTCGAAGAAACAGGTGAGCGCCCGAACTGGTGCAGGCCGTACACGATCAAAAATATGGCGGGCGTGAAAGTGGGCCTGATCGGGCTGACGGCGGCTTTTTCCAAATTTTATCGGCAGCTCGGCTGGGACATCCGCGATCCCTTTTCCATCCTCAAACCGCTTCTTGAAAAAGTGCGCACGGAGGCCGATGTGGTCGTTCTGCTGTCGCATGTCGGCCTTCCTTTTGATGAACGGATTGCCGAAGAACTGGACGGAATTGACGTGATTATCGGTGCGCACACACATCATACGCTTGAACAGGGCCTGACGGTCGGCTCGACGCTGATCGCCCAGGCAGGCAAATTCGGCCGCTACGTGGGGCACATTGTGCTGGAATATGATGAAAAAATGCACCGGGTGACGCACATAGGAGCCGATCTGGTGACCTTAAGAGAGAAACCGGATCAAACGGCCGAAGCTGAAGTGAAGAGACTGACAGCGGAAGGCATGGCCCATATGCAGCAGGAAGTGACGCGGCTGGATCATGCACTGCCGATCAGCTGGTTTGAGGATACGGAACTGAGCCGGATTATGGCCGATGCCTTGCAAAAGTGGTGCCGCGCAGATATCGGACTTGTCAATGCCGGCGTCATTCTTGACGGACTCAAAGCCGGACCGGTCACAAGATTCGACGTTCATCATATCTGCCCTCATCCGATTAACCCGTGTAAAGTGCAGGTTACGGGCAGCGAGATTGTCCAGATGATACGAATCGGACTGAAAAAGAGATTCCAGACATATGAACTTAAAGGGTTCGGGTTTCGCGGCAAGGTGCTCGGCAAGCTTGTTTTCAGCAATCTGACGTACAGGACAAAGCCGGACGGCGATCTGCAGGAACCCTTTGATGTACGGATCGGCGGCCTTCCGATTCAGCCGGATGACCGGTACCGTGTCGGCACCATCGATGTTTTCACCTTCGGCACGCTCCTTCCCCCGATTGTCCGGGCCGATCAATCCTTTTTCCTTCCTGAGACGCTCCGCGACCTGCTGGCCTGGAGGCTGCATCAGCTGGGCTGAAAAGCCGGATAGTTGTCACTTTCCGCCCTTTTTTCCATAGAATGAAAAAGGAGAGGGGGCGGTAGATAAATGATTGAACTGGAACCGGTGATGATTGACGGCCTGCCTTTTCAGGGAATTACGGTCAAATTGCCGAAAACGACGCTGCTTGCGGTTGCCGGTCAGTCGGGTTACATTATGTGCGGCGCGCTCGATGTGCGGCTGCTTAATGATCAGCTCGCCGACCGGGGAATCATTGCCGGAAAAGCTGTCGGTGTACGGACGCTTGCAGAACTGCTGAACGCGCCGCTCGCCGAAGTGACGGCGGAAGCCGAAAATCGCGGCGTCAAAGCGGGAATGCCCGGGCGCGAGGCGCTGCTGAAAATGGGATGAGCAGCGCAAAGGCCTGGACATTCCGAAAACTGCATGAAAGGGTCCGCTTTTGAGTGTGTGAAAAGATCGCTTCTTCAGTCTGCATAAAAAAGACTTTTATCCCCCTTCCGCTCGGCATATAGATGAGGAGAAGGGGGTTTGTCATGTTTAAGCCCAGCAGACGGTACAGAAGAAGGACGATGCCGCTCAGACGAGTTTTTTTCCTCTCCCTGTTTATTTTTATTATGTGTACGTGGGCAGGAATCTGGATTGTGAACGATCAAATGAAACCGGCAGTGATGAACATTGCCGTTTCCCAGGCCGAACAACTGGGCAATTACGCGGTGAACTACGGTGTCGGAGAGAACGTGCTGGCCAATATCCGCAAAAATAACGATCCGAATCCGCTCCCGAATATGGATACGGATAAGTTAATTGTCACGCACCGGAATGCTCAGAACGAGATCAGCGACTATGAGCTCAATTCCGCAGAAGCGAGCCGGATCAAGGGCGTCATCTCCGACCGGATTTTATGGTTTCTCAGAATGGCCGAAAAAGGAAAAATTACCATGACCAACGGGCCGGCTCAGGATCTTCGGTACGTCCAGGACGGCGAAGGTACGGGCCTGATCGCCAATATTCCGCTTGGTCAGGTCTTAAACAACGCTCTGATCAGCAATTACGGACCGCGCATACCCGTTGAGATGGACATCGTCAGCAATGTGACGGCCGATCTTCAGTGGGATTACCGAAATGTCGGTATAAATAATATTATTTTCGTTATTTATCTGAATGTCAGTGTCAAAGTCAATGTCATTGTCCCGTTTGCGCTACAGGCGGCAACCATCAATCAGCACATTCCGATCGGCTCGAAAGTGCTCCCTCAGGGCGTCCCCTATTATTACAGTTCGGGAGGAAGCGGGTCGTCGCCGTCTTTATCGGTCAATCCGGTACCGGGTTCGGCGACGAAGGATCAGGCGACGAAAAATTGATCCGGCAAACGGGCCGCCGAAATCAGTGCATTCAATGTTTGCCTGCTCTGGCCTGCCTTTCCCATACGCGGAGGACCGGGTAAGGATCGAAGGAAAATTCCGTGCGTCCGTTATCGCGGTAGATGCCGTAGTGAAGGTGGGGAGGAAATTTGCCCTGCGTTCCCGGCGGGCCGTAGCCGGAACTGCCGACATAGCCGATCTCCTGTCCCGGCTTTGTAATCGTTCCCTTGTGAATATGCGGCGCGTAGCTGCTCAGGTGGGCAAAATAATGATAATTTCCCCGGATATCCCGGATGCCGAGGCGCCAGCCGCCGTACTTGTTCCAGCCGGTCATTTCGACAATCCCGTAAGCCGTCGCCCGGACGGGCGTTCCGTAATCGGCAAACAGATCCGTGCCTTCATGATGACGCAATCCGCCCCAGCCGCGCCGTTCGCCCCAAGTCGATTTATAATCGTAATTGGACCGGAGCGGAAGCGGGAAGGCATGGCCGTACAAATCCGTGGAATTGAAGGCCTCAAACAGGCGGGCGTAATCCTCGATCAGATCCACGGCTTTGCCCCTCCGGTAAATATTCCAGATGGCGATTCTGTAATTCTGTTCACCCGGTCCGAATTCGGCTATCCGCTCCGCAAAAGCAAACAGGCGGTCTTCCGGATCGTGCAGGCGGGCCCGGCCGTCGCCGTTCCCATCTTTTCCCGCGCCGCCGAACAGAGCAATCGTCTTCGGATCCTCATCGTTTTCGTCCGGATTGAGCAGGCCGACCCATGTTTTTTGACCGAAGTTCAGACCGACCAGCGGGCTGTCCGCCTTGCCGGATCGTGCAGACGGCACTGTATTGCGTGCGTACTGATCGCATCCGGCAATCACGCTCCAGGGGACTCCGGTCAGCGCAGATGTTTTAAGATAGAGGGATTTCCGTTCTGCCGAAACGGCCTTCTCACCGAGTGTTTTTGCCGATGCAAAGTCCGACGACAGAATAAAAAGCAGAACGACACAGCTTGCAATCCGTGAAAAATAAATCATGGTCGATGACTGTCCTTTCTTAATTAAATATGAGTAAAGCGGTTTTCCGGACGGCTGGGAGCTGTCATCTCCGGAATTTGCCGGATCTGTTATAATAAATCTGTGCAGATTGTTTTTTAGATCTCTGCCTGCGTTTGCCCTGAATGCGTCCGGACAGGGTACGTCCGAAAAAGATCGGAAAGGATCCGCACAGCTTCGTCGAGAGTAAGGAGGGTTATCCGTTGAGCAATGTGACTGTCGCCGTCGATCACCACCGTTACGAAGTCATTGAAAATGTACGCAATGGCTGGAATGAGGAGGCGTTCTGCAAGCGATACAGCGACATATTGAATAAATTCGACTATATCGTCGGAGACTGGGGCTACCAGCAGCTTCGGCTCAGAGGATTCTATGAAGATCAGAATCAAAAGTCGACATTTGACACGAAAATCAGTACGCTCGTCGATTATCTGGTTGAGTACTGCAGTTTCGGCTGCGCTTATTTTGTACTTAAAAAAAAGACAAACAGCCGGAACTGACTGGATGACTGCCGGGGCTGTTCCCCGTTATGCCGGCCGCGGCTATCCGAACGACCGTCGGCGCTGCCGGCTTTTCCGATACCGTAAGCGCCCTCGGGGAATTCTTCGGGTACGGATGGATTTCGTTTTCGTCCCGGACTGTGAACATCTGAACGCAGCGATTCTTGTGGACGGTCCATCACCCCCTTTCCCGGTATTCTGTGCAGAAAACGGTTAATTGATGAGCGGGTCCGAAAAGATCTGTAAAGTCCTGACATGCGGCGCTGTCCATAAGCTTTCGGTCTGGCCCGGGTAATTTTACTATGGATTAAAGAGGGGAATGTCATGTATTTTGTAGATCGGCGAAAAATCGGCGGAACATTGAACTATATGAACTCGCTTTTGGATCTTTTCGAGAGCGAAAATTGGGATTCTCCGGTCGGCCGCCTCGCACTGGAGCGGCTGGCGCAGATTTTGATCGAATCGATGATCGATGTCGGAAATCAAATGATTGACGGTTTTATCATGCGCGATCCGGGCGGATATGAAGATGTTATCGATATTCTGGAAGACGAATCGGTGCTGCCTGCGGACGACGCGTCAGCTGTCAAGGCGGTCGTGCATCTGCGCAAAATGCTTGTCCAGGAATACACGGCGGTCGATCATGAGCAAGTGCGCGGTGTGATAAAAGATCATCTGACTCCTCTGAAACAGTTTTCAACCCATATCACGGAATATCTGGAAAACGAGCTTGGGCCGGTGTCGGCTTTTTCGCCCGATACCGGACAGTAAAAGAGAATAGACAGGCTGGGGGTTTATTGATGGGTAGAAAGTCATACGATGGGTTTTTGCTTGATCTTGACGGTACGGTTTACCGTGGAAAAGAGAAAATTCCCGAAGCGGTGGAATTTGTCAAGGAACTTAAAAAAAGAGAGCATCCTTATTTATTTGTAACCAATAATTCGACGCGGACAAAAGAAACGGTAGCGGGGCAGCTTAACAGTTTCGGTATTCCGTGCACACCTGACAATGTACTGACGACGAGCATGGCAACGGCTCGCTACATAAAGAATGAGAAAGAGGACGCGACTGTTTACTATATCGGCGAGCGCGGACTGAAACAGGCGATGGAAGCAGAGGGCCTGCAATATGAGGAAAATGATCCCGATTACGTTGCATTCGGCATGGACCGGCAGATCACCTATGAAAAATATGCGAAGGCCTGCCTGGCCGTGCGCAAGGGAGCCAAATTTGTTTCAACGAATCCCGATGCCGCTCTGCCGACAGAATACGGCCTGTTTCCGGGCAATGGTTCCCTGACATCGGTGATCAGTGTCTCGACCGGCGTTCAGCCGGTTTTTATCGGCAAACCGGAACCGATCATTATCGATCAGGCACTTAAAAAACTGGGAACGGCGAAGGAGCGGGCCCTGATCATCGGCGATAACTACGATACCGACATCATGGCAGGAATCCGCGCTGACATGGATACGCTGATTGTACTGACCGGAGTGACGTCGCAGCAGAACCTGCAAACGCGGACCGTTCAGCCGACGTATGCACTTCGATCATTGAGCGAGTGGGTATTTTGAAGCTTCGCCGGTTTTCATTGCGCGGTCTGATGGTTCCTGTTCCTCCGTATCGTTGCCGGAAAAATGCTGCACGGCCCTGACCGGAGGAGATGAGCGCCGCGAAACGCGCAATATTCCGCCGGACTTGAGATACGGAATCATGCCCGCTTGGGTGAACAGATTGTTCTATTCGCATAAAAATTATAGAAAAATTTTGACGTTAAAAATTCCTTCTCGAGCAGAAGGCTTTTTTTATGCGGTCAGGCATCGGCACCGAGGGCTGCCTCCGCTGCAGACGGAACCGCGTTTTCCTGATACATTTTTTTATTTTGCGCAACCTAAGCGACGAGGTGATTTTATGCGCACAATGTGGAGAGGCAGCATTCAGTTCGGACTGGTCTACATCCCGATCAAACTCTACACGGCGACAGAAGACAAAGATATCAAACTGCGTATGCTCCATAAAGACTGTATGGCTCCAATCAATTATACACGGACTTGTTCGAAATGCGGCAAAAAAGTCGGATATGAAGAGATTGTCAAAGGGTATGAATATTCTCCCGAGCAGTTTGTAGCCGTCAGTGAGGAAGAACTGAACGATCTGCAGGGAGACATCGATAAAAGCATCGAAATCGTCAATTTTGTCAATCTCAGCGAAATCGATCCGATATTTTATGAAAAATCTTATTATATCGGTCCGGACGGCGGGAACGGCCTTAAAGCTTATTCGCTGCTCCGCCAGGCGATCGGCGACTCGGCCAAAATCGGGATTGCCAATATCATCATCCGGGCGAAGCAGCATCTCGCCGCGATCCGCAGCCACGGAAAAGGAATGATTCTTGAAACTTTATACTATCCCGATGAGGTCCGGAGTATGGACGAAGTTCCGGGAATGGCGAATGTTGCCGGAGAAAATGTGCAGAAAGAACTCGACATAGCCTCGCAGCTGATTAATCAGCTTGCAGCCGAATTCCAGCCGGAGAACTACAAGGATGAATACCGGCTGAAACTGGAAAACCTGATCCAGAGTAAAATCGCCGGGATCGAGCCCCGCAAGAAGGCAGGGGCTCCCCAGCCGAAAAACGTCGTTGATCTGCTCTCAGCCCTGGAGGCAAGCGTCAAAGAAACCCGCCCGAAAAAGAGAACGGCAAGACGGAAAAAGACGGTCTGACAGATGCGCAAACTGAATCCTGTCATTCCTTTTGAACCTGTTCCTGCCAAAACGATTCCGGACCGAGCGGAGTGGATCCATCAGATCAAGTGGGACGGCGTCCGGGTGCTCTGCTATTTCGGCGGAAGGGAAATCCGTCTTTTTAACAGAAAAAAGAACGAGCGGACAGCAGTTTTTCCGGAGCTTCAGGCCGTCACCAAGTGCACGGCTGCCGAATCGTTCATATTGGACGGCGAAGTCATCGCTCTGGATCAAAACGGCAGGCCCTCCTTTCACGATGTCATGAGGCGGGACGGAATCAGGCAGCCGGATCGGATCAAAGCGGCCATGAAAAATATTCCGATCTATTACATGATCTTTGATCTCATTTATTGCAACGGCCAGTGGCTGAACGATCGGCCGCTTCAGGAAAGGCTTGATCGGCTCGCCGCCATTGTTACGCCGTCCGAAAGGATTCAGCTGACACCGGTTCATCGCGACGGGCCGGCATTATTTCATACGGTGAAGAAAATGGGCCTGGAAGGAATCGTTTCCAAAGATAGCGGGAGCCGGTATATGATCGGCGGACAAAACGCGGACTGGAGAAAAATCAAAAATTACAAAGACCTGATCGCCGTGATCGGAGGTGTTGCTTACCACTCGGATATCGTTCGTTCCGTACTGCTGGGGCTCTATGATGAACAAGGCCGGCTGATTTATATCGGCCGTTGCGGAACGGGAAATCTGACGATGGCGGAGTGGCAGGCCTTCACGCAATTTATCGTTCCGCTGATCACGGACACCATGCCTTTTGCCGGCCGGCCGCCGGGCTCAAAGGGCGTCCGCTGGCTGGAACCGCGGATCACGGTAAGAGTGAAATATATCAACTGGGCCGGCCATGCTCTGAGACAGCCGAGCATCCAGGCCTTTGTCGGTCGGGATCCGGAAAAATGCAGGATAAAGGATGATCATCATGAAAATTTTAGATAAGCCTTTACAGGATGCCGAAATCACGCATCCGGATAAAATTGTCTGGAAACAGCCCCCAATTGACAAAGCACTGTTCATTTCTTATCTGGCCGAGGTTTCCCGCTTCATGCTTCCTTTTTTAGAAAACAGGGCTCTGACAGCGATCCGTTTTCCGCACGGCGTCCCCGGGGAATCGTTCTTTCAGAAGAACTGTCCGGACTATGCGCCCGAGTTCATTCAGACGGCGACCGTCGGCGATCATCGTTATATTATTTGCAACGATCTTGCAACACTGATCTGGCTCGGCAACCAAATGACCGTCGAATATCACGTCCCATTTCAAACCATTGGTTCAGACCGGCCGCTGGAAATCGTTTTTGATCTGGATCCGGCCGACCGCTCGGATTTTCCGCTGGCAGTCAAAGCCGCGCTGCAGATAAAGAAGATTCTCGACCGTCTGGAAATTACAGGTTATCCGAAACTTTCCGGGAGCAGGGGCCTTCAGATTCATATTCCAACGGCCGGAAGCGGGCTGACTTATCCGGACTCGCGAATCTTTACTTCATTCATTGCCCGCCTTCTCGTCGAAAATTTTCCGGCTGATTTTACGACTGAAAGGCTGAAGAAGAAGCGCGGAAACCGGCTTTATATCGATTACGTCCAGCATGCTCCGGGAAAAACGATCATTTGCCCCTATTCTCCGCGCGGAAAAGAGGGCGCGACGGTTGCCGTACCGCTTCGCTGGGAGGAAGTGAATGAAAGCCTCAGAATGGAACACTATACTATACCTTCTGTGCTCGGGCGGATTGCAAGGGGACCCTGTCCGATGCAGGACTTTTTTAGGCAGGAAAACCGATCCCTATCGACCGTTGTCGCTTCTCTTAAAAAACAGGTTCCCGTATTATCTTCTGCCGGCCGGCATTGAATCGGCGCCCGCCGCATAAATTGTAAGGAAATCGTGCGGGGAGGTGCTTGCATTTGGCGGGGGCAGACTGGCCGGCTGTTGCCGGCAGGAAGTACCGGCTGCAGAAGGAAGATACGGCTCATGCCCGCTTTTTTTTTCAGCCGCTGCACCATTTTTATCATCGCAATCTGGAAGTGCTGGCCGATATAGCGGACAATCTGGCGCTCGGGACGATTCCGGTCTGCAGAATGTTCAGAAACCGGGAAAACCAGTACGTCACGGAAGTGGACGGCGTTCCCTCAGTTCTGATGTCGCTGCCCGATGAAAACAGACATCCGTCTTTGCCCCTCGGGACTGCGCTCGCGGACTTTCATCGCCGCACCGCTCTGCAGGATACCCAGCGTTTTCCGGAATCGCCGGTCGCCGGCCGGACATCGGAGTGGGTCGGCCGGATCGATGCACTGGCGAAAAAATATACCGAGATTCAGACGAAGAAGCAGACCGATTTTTTTGAACAGCGCCTTCTGGCAAATTTTCCTTACTTCTCGGGGTGCGCGGAAAATGCGATCCAGCTCGGCGTTGATACCTTCATCGATCATTCATACGGGGAAACGGCGGTGATCGGACATTTTCGCTTTTCAGGCTCCGAATCGCTGTATCCGGAAAATCCGGCATTCTGGGTTGCCGACGACCGCTCGCGTGATCTGGCCGAATGGCTCCGTATGCTGGCGTGGACGAGGAGCGGGCCGGACCAGGAAGCGGCGGCCGAGAGTTTCCTGAACGATTATGAAGCCCGTTTCCCGCTGACGGATCCGCTGGCCGCCCATCTGTTCAGCAGACTGCTCTTCCCGCTTTCTTTCCTGGAATGCTGTGAACGGTATTTTTCCGGATCGGATCGGGAGGACCGGCAGCTGCTGGAGGAAACGATCCGGGCCAACGAGGAAAAGGCCGGGAACATCGAATCGATGCTTGCCTTTTTAACCAAACGATATGCGAATCGTTTTGAAGCGCCGGAATGGCTGGCTTCCGGCGGAACACGGTAAGTTCGATTCTGAGCGGACGGCGTTTTCATCAGCGGCGGGCGGGGGAAAAAATCGAACCATCTGCAATTCAACACCGATTTCACCATACAAAGCAGTCTATCGCCGCCCGCATTCCCCAAAATTAGCCGGAAGAGCGGCGGCGTCTTTGCGTGGTGTTCCGGCCAGAGGCAGGAGCCGGGGGAATATTCAGTGAGCAACAAAAAACCGCTTGCCGTCAAGGCAAAGCGGTGCGTCATTTTCTCAGTTGATTAAAAAACCTGTTCGAGTTCCCGCACTCCGGGGACGTTTTCAACCAGGGCACGTTCAATTCCGGCTTTCAACGTCAGCGTCGAACTTGGGCAATTGCCGCATGCCCCCATCAGCCGGACACGGACGATGCCGTCTTCCACTTCAAGCAATTCGACATCCCCGCCGTCACGCAGCAAAAAAGGACGAAGCTTCTCGAGAACCTCTTCGACTTGGTCGTACAAACGAAACACTCCTTCCTATTGCTCTATAGAGTCATTATATCTGTTTTATTAAAAAAAATCTATGATGAATGTCCGAAGCGTTCCTTACCGCGGAACGTAATTTTTATCTGCCTTCCCAATGAGAAAGCGTCGTTGTCTCCCGATCGATGACAGGAAGACGGACCCGTGTTATAGTATGGATAAAGCTTTGAACGACGGGGTGAAAATAAATTGGAGCTGACTGTTTATGGAACGGAGGCTCTCTGTGCGAGCTGCATTCAGGCCCCGTCCTCCAGGTCAACGGCCGAGTGGCTCGAAGCGGCGGTGACCCGCAAGTATGGAAATCCGGTGACCGTCCGTTATGTCGATCTGGAGCATCCGATAACTGAAAGTGACCGACTGTACTGTGAAAAGATTGTGGCGGATGAATATTTTTACCCGCTTGTAGTTTCGGATCATGTGGTGCTTGGCGACGGCTTTATATCGCTTAAACCGATTTTCCGTTTTCTTGATAATCACGGATTCAAGGACATAAACGAAAGCCGCAGGTACGACAGCCGGGGAGAATAAAATTGAGAAGGAAGGGAGCCTGATGCTTGATTTTCACCATAGCTGGCCGTACGAACGCGTCATGAGCGATATTTATTTTGAGGAATGCCCGTTCTGCCATCGGTCGCCGGTGATGATTCCGATCAGGAAAAAGGCGATCGAAGAGGCATTCGAGGGAATTAAAACACATATTATTATGCCGTGCTGTCATGAAAAAATTGTGATTGAAAGTATGGACGGCGATTATATCTGGACGACTCAGGCGCTCAGATAAAAGGAAGCGGAGAGTGAACGATGCGGGATAGAACTTTTGCTTTTACAAAAATGCACGGACTCGGCAATTGCTATATATATCTGGACGGGATCAGCCGCGAACTCGACATCCCTTCGCCTGCCGACCTTTCTATCCGGGTCTCGGATCCATATAAGGGGATCGGATCGGACGGCCTGATCCTGATTCTTCCCTCGAATCAGGCCGATGTCCGGATGAGAATATTCAATAAGGACGGATCGGAAGCGAAAAACTGCGGAAACGGGCTGCGATGCGTTGCAAAGTACGCTTATGAGCACGGTTTGGTGAATCGAAAACACTTTACGATCGAGACGCTGTCCGGAAATAAAGAGGCAGAAGTACACCTCCGCTTCGGACATGCGGACGAAGTAACGATCGACATGGGGGAGCCGATACTTGAGCGCGGCAGAATACCGCTGCAGGGCGGCGACCCCGGCAGCAAAGTCATCCGCGAACCTTTGACTGTCGATGGTGTGGATTACCGTTTTACCGCGGTGTCGATGGGCAATCCTCATGCCCTTTTCTTTGTGGAAGATGTTGATCGGGCCCCGATCCGTCGGCTTGGCTCGCTGCTTGCCGATACGTATCCCCTTTTTCCCGCAGGTGTCAATGTCGGCTTTGTTCATCCGCGCTCCGACCACGAGGCGGATTATCGGGTTTGGGAACGCGGTTCGGGTATCACTCAGGCCTGCGGAACGGGCGCCTGCGCTTCAGTCGTTGCCTCGGTCCTCGAATCGAGAATGGCCGGCGACCGGCCGGTGACGGTTCATCTTGCCGGCGGAGACCTGACGATTGAATGGCAGTCCCGCTCCAATCATGTATTCATGACCGGAGATGCCGAAACAATCTGCGAAGGCACTTTGTTTGTTCATGATGCGAATAAGGAACGATCATCGACTGTTTGATTGTGATCATAATCACGGCACGATATAATATACTTAAAATGCAAAGGAGTTGAAAAAGATGAAAATCACTCTGACAGAGGCAGCAAATCATCATGTGAAAGAAATGATGAATGAAGAACCCGGAGAAAACCTGTTTCTCCGCGTCGGCGTCGGCGGAGGCGGTTGCTCCGGCCTGTCGTACGGCATGGGTTTTGACGATAAGATGATCGATGGCGATCTGGCGTTTGAAAATGACGGATTAAAAGTCGTTGTCGACAGGAACAGCGCTCCGCTGCTTGACGGTGTGACCATTGACTTCAGACAGAATCTGTCAGGCGGCGGATTCACGATCGACAATCCGAACGCCATCTCAACATGCGGCTGCGGACACTCGTTTAAAACAGCCGACGATCAGGGCGAACCCGTTAAAGACTGCGGCTGCTGATGATTGCTTTATAGAAGGATCGACAATGGGATTAACAATTGAGGGTTGTAAATTTCAGATGAAAAATTAGAGATTTTTCATTGCTGATTATTCATGATTCAATCGGCAATGTCTCTAAAATAACTTGTTTTTTGAACCATCTTCTAGTGATGAATCAGAATTAGGAGGTGGTTTTTGTTTTGCCTAAAAATATCCGTCACAGTCGAATTACATCACGGAGCAACGCTAAGAACTATTCTAGACTAACTTTTGATCAGGCTTGCGACATGGTCATCAGTGGCAAAAAAATAGAAGGGTGTCGAGAGCGAACAATTCAAGATTATGTGAAAGATTGGGGCTATTTTAAAAAGTGGGTTAATGAAAATTATCCCAATGTTCAATATGTCGATGAAATTACTACTGAAATGATTCGCAATTACATTTCTTATTTGAAATACGATGCTAGACGTTATGCAGGCCATAAATACATCAATGATAAAAATCAGCGAATTGGATTAAAAGATACGACGATTAACATTCGTTTACGGACATACCGAGCGTTTTTTAATTATCTCGAACGTGAGGATTTACTGGAAGTTGCTCCAAGAATTCAACTTTTGAGGACTGACATTGATTTAACCAATTTCTTATCTGATGACGAAATTAAAGAGATTCTAAGGCAAATTGATCAACGTGACTATGTGGGATTTCGTGATTATGTCGGAATATTAACACTTCTAGATACGGGCATGAGGGGATCGGAGCTGTTGGGACTCCGTATTACCGATGTTGATTTTAAAACTCGTTTTATTACGTTGAATGGAGCCCAAACTAAGAACAGGCGACCTAGATTGATCCCTTTTTCAACATCAACATCAAAATTGTTGCTTGATTTGCACAACGAAAACCAACAGCACTTTAAGACAGACAGGCTCTTTCTTTCATGGAACGGTGATCCAATTGGATTAAATCATTTCGACAAGAGATTAAAATTCTACGCAGAGAAAGCAGGAATCAAAGATAAGAAAGTTACAAGTCATGTATACCGCCATACTTGGGCTAGGAATATGGTTCTTGATGGAGCAGATCCATTTACTATTTGCAAGATGGGCGGATGGTCAGATATTCGAACCATGCGAAGATACGTTCAGATTGATATAAAAGCCATGAGAGAAGTTCATGATTCAGCTTCGCCAATTAATAAATTTAGAAGTCCAAAAAATTCAAGGATAATTTAATCCAACAAATCAAAGGGGTCTTTCAAATGTCAGCAGCAAATGTAATCAAACCACTAACCGAAACACAGGAACAATGTTATCGCCTTTTTGTCGAAGCAAAACTTTACGGATATGTTGATACAAAATCATTGGACAGGGACTCCGCTATTGCTGATGTAACGGCTTTGAGAGATGTCTATACCAATTTGATTAGCACTGAAGGAAAGTCATTGAAAATGGATGTCGCTGATTGGGATATCGACGTAACAGGTACTGCCAGTCCTAAAAATGGAGAAATGGAGGAGGAACGCCTGATGACCTATCAAAAGGTTCAGGCAGCAGGTCTGCCTTTCAGAGCCAATCTCCCTCAATATATCATGGACGAACTGCAATCAGAACAGGACAAATTGTATTTTGCCGCTGAAGCACATCCAGACACACATTTTTATGAGACACGTCTTAACGGATTTGAGAGGGCACTTTTAATCTTGGGTATCCATCTTCCTTATCCAGAAAATAAGGACAAAGCCGTAGCCAGCAACCCGCTGATGAATTTAAAAAGAAAGGACTGACATTTCCTATGTCAAAAAAATTGAAACACGTTGAAAAGTATATGGAGTCCGGAGAACAGATTAAATTCTTGCTACGCGGCGTCTTCAAAGAATGGCTGATTGTGACGGACAAAAAGGTTTATATCGTTAAAAAAGGATTTTGGACAGGGAATATTTTTCAGACAAGCCTATTCAAAATTCAATTTAACCGACTGGATGCGGTTAACGCAACCACCGGAATCTTTTGGGGACACATTGAACTCGTAACGGCTGGCGTGCATGAAAAAGCAAACTGGCCTAACGCTGCTAAAAATTGCCTTGTTTTTCACAAGGGAAAAATGAAAATAAATATTAACCAGGCGATTCAATATATCAACAGTAAAATTTCAAAGCCTGAAGCACCTAGTTTTTCAATGAGTCCTGCTGATGAAATTCTCAAATTTAAGAAGCTGTTGGATGCAGGGGCTGTAACTCAAGAAGAATTTGAGAAACAGAAGGCAAAGCTATTGAAATAAATTTTGAAAGGAAAAGTCATGAACGCTGAACTAGATTCTTTGGAAAAATCTTATTCGTTTGACGACCGATCCATTTCAATTAATGAACTGGAAGACATGATTGAAAGGGTAGAAATGTTGCATCAAATTCTGTCTATTGCCCATTCTCTTGCAGCGGACGAGCATTACAGCAAGGATGACGCCGTAAACGATCTATTGAAACCGTTTAAGGAGCATACATTTTAAAATTTTATGCAGTGTTAAAGACAAAATGAAACTCATCTGCTCCAACAGATGAGTTTCGCGTACTTAAATATACGATTTATTAGATAAATCAAGTATACATTGTTCGGCTTTAAAAAACAAGCCTCAATGTGTCTGTTTAAGTGCGCCAAAATTTGATGAAGATGAGGCGTACCATCATGAAAACACGAACGAAACGGAGAACGATTATAGAACATAGTCAATTTAGACAAATGCTGTCATATAAACCATTTGTAACACTTCAATCAGATAAACAGACCGTCAAAAATGATTTAAAGCAAGATATCGTCAACTTATATCAAGATAAATGGTACAGACTCAAGGAAGGCACAAGGGCTGCTATAGACTTTCTCTGCTATTCTGCATGTGAGTTAGGATTTTCATATGCATCACAAGAATATCTTTCAAAATGGGGCGTTTCAGAGCGTACAATTAGACGAATCATGAATGATTTGCAAAAGACGGGTATTATCTTTATCGCTTTCCGGCGTAAAGGTGCATTTAATTGTTGTGGTAAACCCGTTTATTTCTTCACAAAACACCAATATTTCGCTTATTGGCGCTCTTTTTTAGGTATTGATGCCCAATCTAGTAACCTATTAGATAGCCAAGTTGAGACGCCAGAGATCCCTATTACTAAGCCAATTCTAACGGCTGATCCGTTTTCTAACTCTATCTTAACTTCTAATCTATCAAAAGAATCTGTAAAAGATCGTAGCAAAGATGAAGAAAGTCCCATAGGTTCAGATATTGATTATCTTCCGCACTATATTGATCGGACATTTGGAATCATTTACAAAGTACATTTCGGATTAAACATTGAACGTATAAACTCATTATGGTCGATTCTTAAACAACAGGCATATAAAGCCAATATTGAGCTGGAAAACGTATCACAAGCCGGAATCTGGAGCCTCAAGCAGCTAATAGGGCAGATGAAGATCAAGAAAATCAAGAATATCAACGCATATTTTACGCAGATCGTGAAAGAGAAATGCCATGAAATTTTCCTGAATGAGTGTGAAGATGAATATGGTGCTGACTTCAGCAAATTGGAGTTTGTAATACCCCATTGATTAATTTTGAATGCTCAGGATTAGCCACATTTAACGCAAATTGATTTTAGGTACAATCTATCGAAAATGAATTGGGATGCTTACAGAGACTCACAGAGGCTTATATAATGAAACTGTGAAATATCTGGCTAGATTTAATCTAGGTAGTCTATCTTAAATGTGCTTTTTTGAACATTTAACTTGTACCAACTTTACTTTTAGTAAGGATGAAGTTAAGGTCGCCCTCACCGACTTATTCACTGCCCAACTTTGGCGAGTCAGATTATATTGATCATACAAGATCGTTGTTATATCTCCAACGAGCGAGGGAATTACACATCAAAATAAGAATGATTTATAATAATCCCCTAATAAATTAATATAATATTGATAATGACATCATATTTGACTTAAATTAAACCAAAGATTATAATGGTATTTGTTGAGGGAGGAATACCTTTTGCAACATCCTATTGATTATCTTTGCAGTCAATATAAATTAAGCCTAAATGATCTCGCTGATTATCTAAAAATTAAACCACAGCAGATTTCAACGTGGAAAAACGGAAGGAGACCAATTCCTAAGAAGCATCTTAAAAAATTGTGCTATGTGTTTAATATTCCTGAAGATGAATCACAAATTTTCACTGAATCATTAGGTGTGGAAAATATTGTGAAAATTGATGTATATGCCGAGTATTCAGTTTGGAAAAGGCGGAAAATTAACGATGATATTAAGTTTCAAGCATACTTTCGGTATAAATTGGCGCAAATGAACCTTGAATATATCAATGCAAAAAAAGAACTTAACATATCTATGAATCATTTTATGGTTCATAACTCTAAAGAATCGATTTTAAAAGAAGTAGATAAAATCAAAAAACTGGCACAAGAAATAGAGAAGGACGCAAAAGAAAATCATGGATTATTAATTGAATATGAAAGTGATGAATGGAAGGAATAAATTATAAGGAGGCGATGTCTGGTATTTAGTGAAAGTTAATCTGTTGCAATGGCCGGTGAAAACAATGAAGAATATGAGGAGTGAAGATAGATGTTCGAAGTCAGGAAATGCGATATTTTATTTAATGATATTTATGATGCTCTGGTTGTCAATAATCATAAGAATGATGAATATGTTATTGATTTGAGAAAAAATGGGAAGAAGACAATTAAGAAATTAAAAGTAATTTTAAGAGAAGAAAATATAGAATATAGGGAAAATGGCTCGAAACTTATTTGCTTTCTTGATGAGCATAGTAAGCGGACTGCCCAAAATGTATATACGGCAGAAGTGAGAAAGCAGCTAGTCGAAGAACAACGAGAATTGGATAAGGAATTTATGAGAGATTTTATTTATGTTGTTAAATGATATTTAAAAAAAGAGGAGTGGTTCAAAATGACAGAATACGATGTTTTTGCTAACTTTAGCGGAATAGCACACATGAAAGTAAATGCGAGAAGTTATAAAGAGGCTGCTGAAAAAGCGGAAATGGAAGTAAACGGATATTTCGTTAATCCGAATGTAAACATACAGACAATGGACGGGAAAAATCACGGGCTGTATGTTGATGATGTTAATATTGAATATAGTAAAGATAATCCTAACGAATTTAATGAAGATTAGGAGGCATCCGCTCAATGAAACAATCACTCAAACAGCAATTTGAAATAGCACATGAACTTGAACACAACGATAACTATGTTGACTATCTCTATTCTTCTAAATCTGACAAGCTGATAGCAGCAATGGATAAAAAATACGGAAGGGTGATAGGCGAATGAGTAAGTCATTATATAAATTTTTAGAGGAGAAATCTAATCCAGTAATTAAATTCCCTAAAATTGGTGACAATGTAGAATCGTTTATAAGTTATTTTGGTAAACCAATTAAAGACAATAATGAAACATTAATTAGTTTTGACTTCGATGTAAAAGATTCAAGCTATTTTATTATAAAAAATCTTCATAGAATTGTTAATAATATTTCTTTCAGTCTGAATAAAAGCAATGATGAACTAAATGAAGAATTTGAGGTTTTTGGAAGAAATTTTTTACCTGATGATTGTAATTTTATTAAGAGGGTAGATGAGAAAGTTATTCCTATTGTAAATGGTGATGAACCGATTTCAATTTTTGAATACTATTCAAATCAACTAAAAGAAAGTAGCAGATATTTTAAACAATTTAATGACAATGGTTATGTGACCTTTTATTTATCAAAAGGAATAGGAATTCGTTTTGTAGTGGCACTTGGTAAGGAAGATGCGATTTAAAATAGTTATACTGAACGAAACTAGCCCCTTGATCGCAGATACGTGGGTTAATTGGAGTAAGATAAAACTTAGGATCTATTCCCCAAACAGAGCCATGATACGGAAGAAACTAGCATGAATCATAACACAAAATATGTCGGATTGGATGTTTCCAAAGAAAAAATCGCGGTCGCCAACTTATTTTTAATCCGCTATCGGCGAGGACGAAAGCGAAAGGCACTATGATGAATCTGAGGTTCTTTTAAAAAACAGCAGGGGAACGAAATTTAGTTCTTGTTATTCGTATAAATGAACCAGATGAGCGGTCTAAGTTCAACTTAGGCGTATTGAATAGTGTCAATTAAACTGACGTTGGTTTATTGTTCAATTTTGAACGGTGAAAATAAATACCCTCGATTTAATCTAGGGTAATGTCATATAACATGTCCTTAAAGTGAGGGTAGCTGATGCTGTCAGTGTCAATATCGATAAGGGGGGCCGAAAAATGAATGAACCAACGCTTAAAGAAGAATTGATAAAGAAAATTCTGGATATGAAAGACGATGAAGTGAAACGCTGGTTAGATGCAATCCAGGAAGCACAAATACCATATGAGGATGAACCATTGACTGCTGAAGAAAAACAGGCGTTAGAGGAATATAAGGCCGGAAAAATGGAATTTGAAGACTTCGATAAAATCAGGAGGGAGGAATGATACTGCTTCCTACGTATGAAATAATCGTTTTATATGAAAAAAAAATCTAAAGTAAGGATGAAGGGAAGAATTTGGGATTGGCAGATAAACATGTGTGTAAGTGCATATTTTGTAAAGAACTAAAAAAGCCAAGTGATGAACATGTGTTTCCTAAAGCTCTCGGAGGCCAGTTGCACATCTGTTCTGTATGTAAGGAATGTAATAATTATTTGGGAAAACAGGTTGACGCTCCGCTAATAGATAATTTATTAATGCAATTTATTAGAGTCAAATATAGGCTGAAAGGAAATTCTAGATCATTGCCAAATCCGTTTAAGCAAGGCATTTTGGAAGATAATCCCAAAATAAATGTTAATGTACTCACTGATAAAAATGGCAATGTTATTGGAATACACATGGTTCCTTTTAAAGAAACATCTGATGATGAAGACAGTGTATTATTCCAAGTGGACATGAAAGATAAAAAGATACTCCCAGTAATGGTTAATAAATTCCTAAAAAGAAGAAAAATACCTATAATGAGGTCAGAAGAGATATTAGAACAAGCTTTAACTAAAAAAGTTGAACCAAGGCTTAAATTTAAGAAAGAATTCCATTGGGACTTTGATAGGGAATTTCTAAAAATTGCTTATGAGATAGCATATTTGGTTTTAGGTACTCCGTATCTCAGTGATCCAATAGGAGATAAAATAAGGAAATGGGTTAGATATAATAAAGAATCAAAAATAGCTGGCAGTATTAATATTGTTGATAAGAGAAAAATTCGATCAAATAGGCTTGGCCAATTATATGGTAAAGATAATTGCATAATTTCAATGTTGGTACAATGTGGGAATAGATTGTGCTGTTATATTAACTTTTTTAATTCTCTTGAAGGCTTAATTGAAGTTAGTGAAAAAAATAGAATAAAAAACCATTTATATTTTGAAAATAACGTAGAGCAGAAAAGCATTGAGAAAGAAATATTAACCGATAAGATTGAAGAGTTGGTAAATTTATAAATCGCTCTACCGATTAGTTAGAAGAAACATCTGAGCCTTATGATCATTTTCGATCATTTAATTTTCCAACATAAAAAGAGACCGGCTATCCTGCCGATCTCTTAAACTATTGACTTATTCTTTCAAGTGAATAATAATAATTATGAGCTTAATTTCTCTAAATTAAGCAAACTCAAAACTAAGCAGTGTTTTCTTCTGCAAGTTCATAATATCATCTGGGAGGTGATGCGTCAACGCATATTTAGAAATTTTTTATATTAATTTATTTGTAACTGCTCTTGTCGGTGAAATAAATATTAAGAGGGATGATGCTTATAATGCCAGCAGCAGTAACAGAACTGAATAGAAAAAGGATTGAGAACAACGACCCACAGAATTATTTTAAGGGAAACCGCTACATACCCAAGCGTTTAGGTAAAGAGATCGTTAATACATATGAACATATATTCTTTGATGGCAAAAAATTATACATATATCGAAACGGAAAATATCTTAGCAAAGGTGAACTTGTACTCAAAAAGTTAATTCAGGATTTATTAGATGAAGAATCAAATACCAATCGCATTAAACAAACAATGGATTGGATTAAGAATGAGACACAGATTTTGGAAGATACCAAAATTAATCCTGATGATGGAATTATCAATGTAAACAATGGATTATTAAATTATCAAACCGGAGAATTAAAACCTCACTCACCTAAACGGTTATCAACGATTCAATTGCCAGTTAATTATGATCCCAATGCGGATGATCCTAAAATGATGGCTTTTATAAAATCAATTGTTCCAGATGATGCTGTGCCGGTATTGTTAGAGTTTTTGGGCTATTGTTTGATGCCAAATTGTCGTTATCAGAAGGCCTTACTCTGTACGGGTTCAGGGGCAAATGGAAAATCTACTTTCTTTAATCTTATTGAGAAAATAATTGGAAGAGAAAATATTTCATCAGTAAGCCTTCAGGACTTAGATAACAACCGTTTTAAAGTGGCTCAATTGTATGGTAAACTGATTAATATTTTTGCTGATATTCCAAAAACACCAATTAAAGAAGCCAGCAATTTCAAGACAATTGTAACTGGGGATTCTATTAATGCAGAGTTTAAGGGGATCGATTCATTTGACTTTAAGCCATTTACAAAATTAATCTTCTCAGCAAATGAGATTCCTGAAACGAGTGAGAAGAATGAAGGATTTTATAGGAGATGGATCATCATTCCATTTCCAAATCAATTTAAGGACAAGAATTGTGATCCATTAATCGAACAAAAGCTTTCAACTAATGAAGCATTGTCAACATTGTTCAATCTTGCAATTGCTGGATTAAACAGGCTTGAACATAACGAAGCTTTTTCACCATCTGATTCCATAGAAGATGCAATTAATGCATACAGGGGCATTAGAAATTCGATTGATGATTTTATTGAAGAAAAATGCTTACTTAGTGAAATACATACATATAGCACAGCTGATTTACATAATGAATACATAACATATTGCAACAACTTACAAATTAAACCGATCGGCACAAAAAAATTTAATGAGCGTTTAAAAAGTAAATATTCACTGTCAAAGGGTCGGAAACATGGACAGTCAGAACATTGGCAAGGAATCAAACTAAAATGATTTTTGTACAAATGGGAGTTTCTTGTACCATTCTTGTACGCCAAAATGCTTATGTATCAATGGTTTTTAGCGCCTTGTACAAGAATCTCTTAAAAAACTCCAACTCTTTATAGTAAGAGAATATATAAAAGTATTATAAGGAGTTAGCTGTTTTCTTAAGTTTCTTGTACGAACAGCCAATATATGGCTAGAAACATAGTGGTTTGAGCGTACAAGAATTGAAAAATTTGTACGAGAAACTATTGAGCGTCAATGATCGACATGCTAAAAAAGTCAGGTTTAAAGGCATTTGTTAAATATCGGTACCGTTTCTCTCTATATATTAGGGGAAAACTGCACCGATAAAAGATAATAATTACACAGACTTGGCTTTTGCGTAGCAAAAACAAGGATGTCAGCAAGCATTCTTTCGAGAACGTAGTGAACGAAAAATGCGCGGTAGGCATTTACATAATCAAAAAATAAAGGATGGAACATACATACATATGGAGAAAACAAAGAATAAGAATGAGAGTCTGTCGAAGCAGATCTATTTGTTGAGCGTCGATAGTGGGGCATTCTTCACAGATGAGGAAAAGAAGATTTTTAATGAGATGACAAAGGCCAATAGGATGATTGACAAAATCAACAACAAAAAAGATGCGTTTAAAAATAAAACAGAATTATTCAATAATAATACGGAAACATTTGAAAAACAAAAAGTAAATTTCCAAAAGATCAAGAAAGTGAACCAAAGAAATATTAAGAAAATGAATAGAATTAATGATGACTATGATAATTTGAAAAAGGAATACGATGTACTGAAAATTAACTATAAAAGATTTAAAGACATGATTAGTAAACCACTTATCTACATTGATGAAACGGCAAAGGAAAAATGGAAATTAAAAAATAATAAGATTACCATTAAGAAATTTCTCAGCAAAAAATCATCTGAATTTGATAAACAACTTAAATCAAAATTAGATAAATTTGAAGGTGTCCGCAAGATCAGGAAGGATAACATCTGTTACTTCAATAAAACGGATGGGACGAAAGGACATTATCATTTGCGCCAAAGTAAAGTTATCTCGATGTTTGACAGCATTTTAACTAGACTTATTGGATGCCGAGGAAAAGAAATCACAAAAGAATTAATCATCATCAAGAATTATTATTATCCAGTCATGCGAAATCTGATTGAAAATGGTTTCTGTTTTGGTAATATCCATTATATTTATTTATCAAGTTCCTCTGGACAAATCAAAGACCATAAAATGGTTTTCATTCGAGAGCGGACTTACAACAAAATTCAAAATACACTTATGTGTGGATTGACTAAAAAAAACATCAATTCTTATGCTGATAAAGATGGAAATCAAGGAGTCAATCCGAACAAATTTAATAGTTATCTTAGTTTGGTTTCCAGTGCGTCTGTTGAGTGGTCAGATTTTCCGATTGATAAGATTTTGATTGTCCCTGATCTAAAAACTCAAGTGACAGATAAATTTGATGTCCTAACAAGAGGAAAAGATGATAAGTATAAAATTACTGATCGAGGAGAAAAAGTCACTGTCCCTGTTGAGAGTTTCGATGGATTCGGCGTGATTGATAAAAGTTTAGCAAAGTCACCTTTTATTTTCCGTGCGCCGTGGTGCAAAGGGCTGCTCTGTCCTGTTCCGTTAAAAGAATTTATCAATGACAATAAGAATGACAGCGAATTGTGGATCAAGGACGCATGGAATAAACCTCATAATGTGGTTGAGGAACATACGAGAATAATTATGACAGCAAGCCAGATGAAAATGAACAAATATTACACAAGCCAGCAGGACTTTATAGATAAGTTTAAAGGTAACATCTGCAAAGCGGCTATTGTTACAAAAGATGATGTTCGTGAAAATGTTAATCTAAACTATCAATTTCTTCAGACACTTGATTTAAATGATGATGAAATTGCGGATCTCACTGATGAATGCATAAGTGAATTTAAGAAACTTGGTACCGATAAGGAAACAATGCTGAAATACATGGGAGCTGATGATAAGACACCAAGCAAGAATTATTTTTCTAAGGCATTATCCATGTATAACGAACTCTTAAACGATACATACAGTAGAGAATGCATTAAAGATAAGAAAGCATCCATGATTAAGGAATTTAAGAGCGGTAGATTTCCAATTGAAGGTTATCATAATATCTTTATTCTGCCTGATGTCTATAATTTCCTGAGTCGTCTGATCGGTGAAGATGAACATTTGCTGGATCAGAATGAAGTAAGTTGCAAACTGTTTGAAGATAACACTGAGTTAGACATTCTGAGAAGTCCACATCTTTACGTGGAACATGCTATTCAGACGAATAAGATTAATCAGAGTGAGAGGATGAAGGATTATTTTTGCACAGACGGACTTTACATCAGTAACAAGTCATCAATTACGTTGCTGATTATGGCAGATTTTGATGGGGATCATATTTCAGTGACAATGAATAAAACGCTCATCCAGGCAGCCAAGAGACAGAGAAAAAATTATGAAATTTATCCGCTTTATTATGAGATGTTCAGCAGTGAGCCAAAGGAACTGACAAGCACAGTGATTTATGAAAATCTCGTGAGTGCTTACACTCAGAATATCGGGATCATTAGCAATAATATCAGTAAGATTCTAAATAGCGGAAAACCGGATATGGATGCCGTGCGCTATCTCTGCTGCAAAAATAATTTTACGATTGATTATGCCAAGACTCTAAAACAAGTTGAATTTACAAAGGATGTTAATGAAAAATTAACACCATACACAAGTAATAAAACAAAAGTTCCGCATTTTTTTAAGTGGGCTAAAGATAAAAAAGAAAATCAGGTCGCTGATTGGTCTGACAGTACAGTCAATCGATTAGGAAAACTGATGGATGAGAATAAGTACAATTTGAATTTTAAAAAAGTCGCTGGACGGTTTGATTATACGATGCTTAGGAGTAAGAAAATCAATTATGGAAAAATAGCAAAACAGATTGTGGCACGATACAATGAACTTGCCGGAAAACTAAAAACTCTTATACCTGATGACAAAGATATTGATCAAAAAAGGAATCCTCAAACTTACGCTTATTATTATATCAGGAAGGAATTAAAGAAGATAAAGAAGGATGAACAGTACATTACTGATGTTCTTGTCGATTATTTATACGAAAACGAAAACAAATATAAGACAACATTGTGGCGCTGCTATGGTCGATATATCGTTAAGAACCTTGAAAATAATTTAAAGACATATGGTCATTGTGAAAAATGCGGTGCAAAGTTTAAGCGAGCAAAGGCAAAAAGATTCTGTGATGAATGTAAAGAAGCAAATAAAAAAGTGAGTAAACGGAAGAGCAGACAGAAAAAACAACTTGCGCTAGAAGCCTGAGAGGGCTTCTTTTTTTATGCGAAAAAATAAAAAATCAAAGATAGTCATTATTAATTGATAATAAGGATTTTTTCAACCATGTATAGTTTTTCGATTTTCGGAAGTTGAATAATCACTGATATAACAGTATTTACAGGACATTTGGAGAAAGGTTATAAGGGAAAGAAACAATTTATTTTAAATTAAACTTTTCAATTAACCGATTAATGAAGTCAATTAACTATATTGTAAATATAAAATTTTTAGGAAAGGACGGAGTGATGATGACTTATGATGAGATCGAAGAGTTAGCCAATACAAAGCGCCGGAAGAAGATAACGGGACGAAAATGTGCTAAATCAATTGGCATTTCCGAAGCTATGATTAGTTATTTTTTTAGCCATAAGGAAAGCATGACCATTGATAATCAGGAAAAATTGAAAAATTATATTGAAGACTATCCAGAATATATCTTATTTAAAGTGCCTGTTAAACGCTAATTTAACTTGTCAACTTGTACGTTAAATAATTATTCGTCCTGCGATTTTGAACTCCTCCAAGTTCAATTTTGTTTGGTCGGCAGACGGCTTAACTAACCTCGCTTGCGATCCTCCGACTGTAAATAAAAGGATTGCACTTCAACAATTCGAGAATTCTGTGTAATTCCCGTATGATAAACCTCCTTTATTTTTAGGCATGGGCTTCGGCCTGTGCTTATTATTTTAAATATTAATGTAAATGTTTATATAGATATATATGTAATTTGATAATGGATGAAAGGATGTGTGGAAGCACGAAAAAGATATTGAATATTAAGGATTTTAAAGAAAAGAAGCTAAATGATGCGATTGTAAATGTCATTGATAAAGAACCCGTTGTTGCTTTAGAAAGTGATGATGGAACTTGGATACACAGATTTTTGCCAATGAAGGAAGTTCTTTACTGTAAAAACGAGATTGAAGAAAATGGTGCCGTGGGATACACAGATAAAGAGGGCAACACCATTTCGCTGATCGATATTTATGTTGCTGTTGCTAATAGATTTATTAGTGTTATTAAAACAGGAAAGGACTGATTGATATATGTTTGAGGAAAGAGATAAAGATATCAGAAATTATCGTAAAGCCATTTATTATGATGGCATCCATAGATATGAAAATGGTGTGAAAAGGGATAAATCAGTTGGCGAATTAACTCCTAGAGAGATGGATCACGTTTGCTATGAAGCTAGCTTTTCAGCAAATAAACAATTATTGAATGTGATCATGCCCTATTTCAAAGAAATTAGTAATCAGAATAAAGGTCTGTTTAGCGTGGTGGACAATCTGCTGGAAGACAACAGAGACATTTATAAGCAACTTGAAAGCATTAAAACAAGGCTTACTGGTGAAATGGAGACGAGATAAGCATTAAAACAGAACTCACCACAGAAAAAATTAATGAATTGATAGGCGTAGATGATAGTTGGAAAGCTCCGGAAGCCCTCATGAAAATCCTCTTTAATCCACAAGAAAGAATCGAGCTATTTAAGAATTTCCTACATTGTGAAACTGATGTTTCTTACGATTGGTTTACTACATATTTCCAAGATGAAGCAGCGGACAGAAAGAAAAAGAAGCAAGATTTTACACCTCATTCTGTCGGAAAACTTTTATCAAAATTGGTTGACACCGAATACCTGGACGGAATCACATATGACTGCTGTGCCGGAACAGGAAGCCTACTAATTAGTAGATGGAATCAGGACAGATTAAACAGCAACATTTTTATTTATCATCCATCAGATTACTTTTACCAGGCTGAGGAAATTAGTGATCGGGCTATTCCTTTCTTACTATTCAATTTAATGATACGTGGAATAAATGCTGCGGTCGTTCATTGTGATGTGTTAAGCAGGAAATGCAAAGGTGTTTTCTTCATCCAAAATGAAAAGGATGACTTTTTGCGCTTTAGTAGCTTAAATGTGATGCCATATTCTGATGTAGTCTCTAGAGAATTTAACGTAAAATGGACGGACTTTAGGTATCCTGATCACATCGAGAATAAGGATTGGCCGGAATATTTGATTAATCCTCAGAAGCGAATTGATGAAGAAAAGAAATTGAAAGATAAGATTGAAGGATTTATGAAAGTTGTAAAAATTAAAGAAAAGGTGATTAATCATGGATGATGAAAAAGCAAAGTTGAAAGGTACAAATTCTAATGAACTGCATAATCCAGCAAAAGTTACGGATTTTCGGCTAAGATACTTGGATTCATTATTGGCATGTCAGGCAGAAAATATTGACGGTGTTTCTGTCGGGGACTCTATCGACAAATTAATCAAAAAGTTGAATAGTACTCTAATCAATGAAAAATGAGCTGCGGGGTTGTTGTCTCGCTGGAATTTAGAATTCATAAGGATGGCTATATTTTACCTGTCAAGATTGTTGATGATTTGGATAGGGTTATTCCAAATAAGATATCAATCCAAATGCTGGATATTTACAATATAAAGATAAAATTCAGAATTTATAAGGGCCAAAGTTTGGATGCAGTTTATCGAAGGATAGCAAAATGCTTGAAGCGACAAGGTATTGTGATTATTAATTAATCGAAAAGGATGATCAATGAATGAAAACATACACGTTAGAAAAACTCAGAAGAGACGGCTGGTTTCCGGTTTATTTAAATATATTTTCGAAAAATGGCCGGGAAATAATTAAGGCGTATTGGAAAGAAGAGCATGTCATAAAATATATTGAAAAATTATGCGATGATCTGGTTGTATATACAAAAATTGGCGATGAAATTAAAGAGTTATTTGATATTGCCGTAAAAACCGGAAAAAACGAAATTGTGAGCCTAAGAACTGTTGCTGAGCAATGCGAAGACGGACAATTTGAAAATACATTAGAAATTTTGTTGGATAACAGTTTGGAGTAAATATGGAGCAGATAATTCTATCCGAAGAGCAGCTTCAAAAAAAGTTGTCGTATTGGCAGAATCGGCTAAGGTTGAAAGATTGGGATATTACGGTGTCCATTAAAAGAATGAGTCAGTTTAGCAGCGATAACCTCCAAGGTGAGTGTGAATGGGTGTTGCAGTCAAAAGTTGCACGAATAAGGATTCTCGATCCAGATGATTTTACACACTCCATCCTGACAAATGACATGGAAGAATGTCTAGTCCATGAGTTATTGCATTTGCATTTTGCGCCATTTGACAACGAGAAAAATTACATGGTGCAGGAGCAGGCAATAGAAGCAATTGCTAAAGCTTTAGTCGAAACTGACAGATTAAATAGCAAAATCAAATGAATATGAAGCAAGACGGAATGAAAGGGGATCAAGCGGAAGCAATACATAATAGATGAAAAATAAGAATGAGGAGAATGGTAAATTTGATTTATAGAATAGATGAAAATGGATTTGTCTTTTCGCGGATAAGAAATGGATTTGGAATGGTTGGCATGTATAAAAGACGTAGTAAGGGATTATACGATTGGCAAAGGAAAATACAATTCAACTAAATACAGTAAAGCCTATTTCACATGGAACAATATGAATCGACGAACAAGTATAAATTCCGATTATAAAAACTGGCGAAGATATAAAGATTGTTCTGTTGTCGATGAATGGCACAACTTTCAGAACTTTGCTGAATGGTACAATAAAAATTATTATGAAATACCTGGACATAAAATGGAATTAGACAAAGATATCCTCGTTAAAGGCAACAAGATTTATTCCCCGCAAACATGCTGCTTTGTTACTCACGAATTAAATTCACTTTTTACAAGCAATTCGATTAACAGAGGATCATTACCAATTGGTGTTCAAAGATGCCATGATAAATTTAAGGCATATTGTAATGGAAACCTAGGTACATTCGATACACCCGAAGAAGCATTTCAGGCTTATAAAGAGGCAAAGGAAAAGCGGATTAGGAAAGTTGCTGAGGAATATAAGGGACTGATTGATGAGCGCGTTTATCAAGCTATGATTTGCTGGACAGTAGAAATTGGAGATTAAAAGAAAGAGGGATATATTCATGAAAAAGTAATTGTCGAAAATGGTAATATTATAGAATAATTATCCATGTTTTGTCATATAATATTAATAGTATGACAGACTTGGAGCTGATATGGTGGCAACTTCATCTAGAAAATTCGATTCAATAGATTTGAATCATCTCAAGATTTCTCCTTATTATATTGGCAAACTAACCGTAAATATAATTGATTTACTTCATCTAAAAACAAATGAGAAAGATATATTATTGTGGAAAGATCGAATTAGATATATTGATAAGCATAAGTCCGATTTTACATCTGATGAAGAATTTAAAAAGCATGTTGAAGCAATTCCCGATATTGTGCAGAACCCTGATTATGTAGGTATTCATCCAAAAGGAGAAAGTATTGAATTCATTAAAAAAATTGATAGATTAATGTTAGTTGCAGTTAGATTAAATCTTAAATCAGATGTCCTAAAATTTCGTTCAGCTTATCCCATTAAACAAAGCCAGCTTGAGAGTTATTTGAAAAATGGAAGAACGAAAAAAGTACAGTAAAATTTTTTACATGAAGACATAAAAGTGATATTATATGTATAGGATATAAAGGCAAGTTATTTAAGGATAGAACAGGCAGCTATCACGCCTCATGATGAGGTCTTACAAGAGATGCAGGATTGCCAACCTGCTAAATAACTTGTGTTGGGACTCCACATCAATTTGTGGGGTCTTTAATTATGAAAATTAGGCATCCTCTAATCAGGGTGCTTTTATTATGCCCTAAATTAAAGAAGGTGAATAAAATAACTAATGCTAGAATATGTAACCTTAAATTTTGACGGAAAGTCTTCTTCAAAATTTGGTATAGTCTGTGCCAATGGAACAGGCAACGGCCAATTTCAAGATGTATTCGCCGCGAATAAAACGATTAATGAAGATACCATAGATCGACAACCTATCCCCTATTTTAAATATGTATCAAAAGCTCCTTTAGAATTGCCACCCATTAATCTGTATTGGACAAATGGATTTAATGAAAAGGGATTACAGTTAGTCAAACAGTGGATCAATAAAGATAAATATAGTGAATTTTTCTTTGAAGAGTACCCTATTCGCCATTATTTCGGCATGATGTATTCGGATGGCACATTAACACACAATGGCTCTGGTGAAGGCTTTGCAACGGTCAAGATCCGTTGTAATGGCCCATATGCTTATTCACCCGCAATTGTCAGTCCCATGTACACTGTTTCATCTGAAGGAAAATATATAGATATAGAAAATAAAGGCGATTTTAACCTTCTTCCATACATGGCATTTACCAAAATTGGTGATGGTGATTTGTCTATTTTAAATCTTAACGATGGTGGGAATCAATGTATCTTCGTAGATTTGAAAGATGGAGAAACGATTACCATTGATGGAGACAACGAAATCATTGAAACGGATTTGCCTAATACCTATCGTTATGATAATCACAATGATGTGTTCGTGAAATTATCTGTTGGCAAGAACAGATTGTTCGTGAATGGAACATGCAAGATCAAATTCTATTATCGGTATATTTACATGTGATATTAATGTTAACAATCATATGAATAATAATGAAAACGAGGATATGAAATGGATAAGAATAAAGTGCGTTTAGGAGATTTGATAGTGCACATAGGACTGAATGACAGGGAAAGAGAAGAAACTAAAGAATGGGATTTTAAAATCGACTCAGCAACGAGTGTACCAAGAATATTTCATTTTGGTAAAGAATTGACATCAGAAAATGGGTATGAAATTGTTGATTTTAAAGTTTATTGGAAGATTGATAGTTATGTAAAATATCCTACTGGATGGGACGCAATTATCATGAACAAGAATGATGGAAAAGAGAAACATATTTATGTCTCTGGAAATAAATGTATTAAGGAAGACTATGTCAATGGGAGATTTTATTAAATCGTTAAAGCCGCTCAAGCGTGATGATGCAAAATGAAATTACTTCATCAATGCAATTATTCCAGTTGTCACAAATTAATTCCTCAAGATCAGCGATATTGTCCGATACATAAGAGGTTTGAGATTAAACAAAAGCAGAAATGGACTAAAACATATAACAAAACGAGATATGAGAGAAATCCACTGACGGAGAATTATCATACTTCTCAATGGCGGAAATTGCGTGAAGCAGTATTGGCAAGAGACTTCCACTTGTGTCAGGAATGTTTAAGACATGGACATATTAAGTCAGCATCTCATGTTGATCACATTAAGGCAGCGGTTGATCATCCTAAATTATTTTGGGACATGGATAATTTACAAAGCCTCTGTGTATCTTGCCACTCACACAAGACGATTGAAGAACAAAGGATAAAAAATATGAGGTCAAAAAATAAGGGTCGATAAAAATTAAGGCCGGAAAAATTGAAGGGTATAAAAATATGGCAGAAGAGAAATTGAATGTCCTGTATTATTTCACGGACAAAACAGTACAAAGACATAAATATACATTGAATGAATTAATCGACGAGAATAATAGAAAGAATAACTATCGTTTGTATATCATCTTGTACGGTCAGATCAAGAAGGTTGATGACATCCTAGTTCAGACAAAAGATAATAAGATCCTGTCCGCAGATGAGTATATCGCTAGTCATCAGGCAGTGAGTAAGACAGTGCAGAGGATAACGACAAAGAAGTCAACAACTAAGGCAACAGGTAAGACAAGTAAGTAACGATGATGAAATAGGCAACACATATATATAGTAGATGAATAGGTAACACATACATAGATATTGATTGTAGGATTAAATAAAATAATAAAATAAATAAAACTAAAATTGAAAATCACAATTTCAAAATCTGAAAATTATTTCGTATTTTTGAATTCTGGATTCTGAAAATGGTGAAACATAATAATAGAAATATTTCTTAGAAAATAATTTTGAAGATAATGAAAGACAAATAAAAAAGTAAAACACGAACATTAAATTTGAAGGATTAAATGAATGTTCGAAGAAACATTGATGTTAAAGCAAATTTTTTGATCCCCCGCCTTACATTCCGAACGTTGGGAACGAGCAGGGGGGCTTTCGTGTGTAAGTTTTCCTTTTTGTAATTGTTTTTTTATCTATTTATGAAGGACGTGATTAAATTGAGTGCAAGCGTTGGCTCCAACAACGGAGGAGGGAGAAAACTTAAAGCGATTGACGGGTTAAATTCGCATATCTCAAAAGATGAGAAGGCGATGCGGGAAAGGGCTGAAAAGGAAATGAACAAGTTTCCTGAACTCAGCGATAAGCCGCCTGCCTATCTGGACAGTTTAGCAAAAAAAGTGTGGAAAGAGTTAGCTCCGCAGATTAAAAAGCTACCCATTAAAGATTTAGACAGCGGTATTTTTGAACAATACTGCAATTTTTATCAACATTATGTTGATGCGGAAAAAGATATTAAGAAAAATGGCTTTAAAACAGAAGACGGAAACAGAATGTCACCTAGTTTTCGTGTCATGAAAGACTCAGCGGACGGCATGCGAAAATGCGCTTCTCAACTAGGGCTCACTGTTGACTCCCGATTAAGATTACTTATTCCAAATAATGATAATGAGAAAAAAGAAAGCTTATCTGATATTCTTGAAGGTGATAATTAATGGATGTTGGAAATAAATATTGCCATGATGTGCTTTCAGAAAAAATTATCGCATGTGAAAAAATTAAAAAAGCCTGTCAGCGACATTTGAACGATTTAAAAAAGGTCGGTGATAAAGATTTTCCGTACTATTATGATGAAAAAATTGTTAAAAAGGTCATTCGTTTTGTAAATATTGTTCCAGATGTTGACAAGGGCGTACCGATTGATTTAATGCCATTTCAAAAATGGATTCTCGCCATGTTATTCGGTTGGCGAAGGACAGACGGCGGGAAACGTTGGCGCAACGGATTGATCTCAATGGCTCGCACCAATTCCAAAACTCAAATTGCCTCATGGTTATGCCTCTATGACTTCCTGTTTGGGACTCCTGCAAATAATCGACAGATCATCTGTGCGTCAAACTCAATGGATCAAGCAGACAGACTCTTTTCTTACTGTTGGAATTCGCTGGATCGTCTGAGTAATAAATTTGATGAGATTAAAAAGAATGTTCAGCTAAAATATAACGAAATTCTGATTAAGTCACAGGGATCTTCTATCAAAAAAGTGTCAGAAGACACAAAAGGTGTAGACTCCATACACAGTACATTTTGCGACTTTGATGAAGGACACCAGGCAAAGACACGATCTTTAATTTCTCGACTTCAATCCGGCATGGTAGGGAATGATAAATCCCTTTTGCTGCAAACTTCAACGGCTGGTGTTGATCCCAAGGTTCCGCTCTATGATGATTATCTTATGCTTAGTAAAGTTCTCGATGGAAAGATTAAGATGGATGATTATTTTGTTGCTATATGGGAACAAGATTCCGAAACAGAAATGAACGATCCCGATACTTGGGAAAAATCTAATCCTCTGATGGCCTATCCTCCAAAGAAAAAAGCTCTTACAATAGGCATTATCTCCGAACGTGACAAAGCAATCGCTCAAAAAAATGTAAATGCCTTCCTTGTTAAAAATCTCAACTTATGGCGACAGGCTTCTGAAGACTCGATGATTAATGTGAACGATTGGAATGAAACGGTGATTGATAGGCCGTTTGATATTGATGGGCAAGATGTGTTTATCGGAATCGACTTGTCCAAGAGTAACGATACAACAGCCATTGGTTTTGTCTATCCCTTTGTCGATCATGAAGACGGTAAAAATAAATTCTATATTGATGCTCATTCGTTTATTGCAACTCGATATGGCGGCATTGAAGAGGTTGAAAAGACACATCAGTTACCATATCGCCGACTGGAACCAGAAGGCTATTGCGATATTACACAACTCGAAACCGGCATCATAGATATTGATTTTGTCTATGAATGGCTCTGTAATTTTATTGAAGACCATGATTTAAACGTAAAGGCGATTTGCTACGATGACTGGAATTTCAATCCGCTGATAGCCAAGATTGAGCGAGATCATCAGGATTGGCTACTGGTGGGTGTCAGGCAGGGTACAAAGACGCTGAATACACCGACACGAGAAATGCGGATGCAGATTTACGATAAGAAAATTCTACATGGCGAAAATCCTATTCTGCGTGCAAGTTTCCTCAACGCAATTTTACTTGAGGACAACAACGGACTAAAAATTGATAAGAAGAAAAATGCGAACAAAATTGACTGTGTAGATGCCGTGATCGATGCATTTACTCAAGGTTATTTATATTTTGATGGTTCAGATGAGAATGATGATGGTCTTCCTAACTGGACGGACGATCAGTGGAATGATTACTTCCGCAATAATATTTCTTTCTAAATTAAGTAGGTGAATAGGTTTGAATCTTAAAAATTTCATAGATGTCATTTTGGCGAATATCCACACACTTCTTTTCATCTTGGGATTCGCTCTTTTAGTGTTTACCGTTTTTGTGGTGAACACGATTGCTGGACTCTTTACCCTGGCTGGTGTGCTAATCCTGTTTGGATTAATTATTAATTATTCCGATTCAGGAGGGAGGTAAAATTGTAATTGTTATTTCACAAACTTGAAAAGCGATCCTATGCGCTCGGCAATGGTGCGAATCAAATGGGCTTTGCCATGCAAAACGGACAGCTTGTCCCTGTCGGTTCTGGCGTGTCTGCTGCTGAAGGGTTAAGGGATTCTGATATAATGTCTGGCGTTAATTTAATCGCGTCCGATGTTGCGTCAGCCAGTTTTAAAACAAATGTTGATGATCCTGATTTAATAAATCTCCTCGAACATCCTTCAAACATTTTCTCCGCTTATAATTTCTGGCTTACTGTTATAACAAATCTATTGTTGCAGGGAAACACCTTTGCGGTTATTCATCGTAATCCAGCCACAGGAAAGCCAACATATCTTGAAATTCTGCTTAATGCTGAGATCATGGTTTACTTGACAGATGATTGGCAGCATATTTTTTATCAAATAAACTTTTGGGATAACCGGCCAGTTAAATATGTGCAAAGCACTGAAATGTTACATTTCAGGTTATTGCCGCATGACGTTGATACAAACTTGATTGTCCTCGGTCAGTCTCCGCTCAACTCTCTTTATGAAGAACTTTCTATCAAAAAGCAATCCAATAAATTAACGCTGACTCAGCTTGCTAAGTCTATCAATCCATCAGGAATATTGACCATCAATAAGGGTTTACCTGGCAAAAAAGAAAAAGAGAATACACGGAATGAATTTATGGATGCAAACATGGGAACCAATGCAGGAAAACCGCTTGTTCTCGATTCGATCACGACTTACAAGCCCACTGCGCTTGACCCTAACGTTTTAGAGATGCTTAAAGGTACAGATTGGGTTCGTAGCCAAGTAGCTAAAGTTCTTGGTATCCCGCTTGATCTTCTTCAGACAAACTCCTCGGAACATAGCAACTTACAGCAGATCATGACGGTATATGCTGCTTGCCTTAACCGTTATATCAATCCACTTTGTAGTGAACTCACAACAAAACTTTGTACGCTGCTTCCATCAGAAAAAGTTTCTATGGATTCTAGTTCCGTCACTGATCCTGACAACTCGAATATTGAAACTCGTATGGGTAACTTGGTTAAAAATCAAGTACTTTCATCTGATGAAGCGAAAGCCATTCTTGCTAAGAAAGGAGGGTGGTAAAAGATGGTGGAATACGAAAAACGAACGTTCGAACAATCGTTTGAGATTCGGGACGGAGAGCAAGGCGGGCATATCATCTCCGGTTATGCTGTCGTTTTTGATAGTAAAAGCCGGAACATGGGATTCATAGAGACTATTGATCCTCACGCCTTTGAAAGCGTGGATATGTCGGAAGTCCTTTGTCTCTACAATCATGAGTTTTCAAACATCCTGTCTCGAACAGACGCACAGACATTAAAACTTAATGTCGATAAACGAGGACTGGCATTTACAAGTGAGCTTCCTCAAACAACACTTGGCAATGACGTTTACATAAACATCAGCAATGGAAATGTCAGAGGATGTTCATTCGGTTTTGATGTTGATTCCGATGAGTGGGACGAAAACGATCAAGGAATTTCAACGAGACGAATTTTAAAATTCGGTCATCTGTTTGAAGTTTCTTTGTGTCCTGTTCCGGCATATCCAGAAACTTCCGTTCAAGCACAACGATCATTTGAGCAATATAGACGCTCTCGTCAAGTCAAAGAGCGCCTTAATTTATGGCTAGATTTAACAGAAAAATTAGAAAAGGAATGATTTTTTAACATGACTATTGCAGAAAGAATTACAAGCAAGAAAAAGGAACTCGCTGAAAAGAGAGCTGCTCTTAACAAAAAAGTAAAAGAAACTCGTGCTGCGGTCGCCGCGGATGATTCTACGCTGTCGGCAGATGACATCAAAAAGTTGCAGGCTCAGATTACTATACTTGAACAGGATTGCCAAAAGTGCTGTGATGATCTGGATGCACTCGAAAACATCAACCCACTTCTTCAGGATCCGAATGAAAAGGGAGGAACCGACAGTGACATGGATGATTCTTCCGCATCTGACATTAATGGATCAGACGAAGAGCAGAACTCCGCACAGGCTAATCAGTCTGCTCAGAACACGCAGGCAGCCCAGGCCGCTCAGAAAAATGCTAGATCATTTAGAGTAAAGGATGAAATTAGAGGTATGGATCCGAATAAAATCAACGGCCAGCCTGTAGGCTCTCATGTAAATACTAACAAAACGCCGCTTTCTGACATTCGTTCTTATGAAACTTGGCTTCGAAGCTATGGTGAACGCCGTGACGCTGGCTTAATCTCAACCGGTAATGAAGCCGTTACTCCAGTTGCTTTCCTGAAACCTTCTTTTCAGCCTCAGCCGGAACATACGCTCGCAAGCATCGTTAACCGTCAGAGCGTATCTACTCGAACCGGTCACTTCCCTGTATTCAAACGCCAGGTCAACCCGCTTGTTACTGCCGCTGAACTGGCTGCGAATCCGGCTGTTGCAAACCCTGCACTCATTGATATTCTTTACGATGTCCAGACTTACCGCGGGGAACTCGACATCAGCCAGGAAATGGTAGACGACAGCTCTTTTGACATTACAGGATATGTTAATCAGTATATTACATTCGCTCGTGATCTAACAGAACAGTATGCACTTGGTAAATTGTTCTTTATTGGTGACGCGACCCATGTACTTACGCCGACTGCCGCAAACTCGCTCGCAGACATTAAAACGGCTTATGATGCAACGCTTAACATCGCTTATGCACCGTTCCGTCAATTTGTTGTCACTCAGTCTGGTTTTGCCCTTCTCGACAGCATGACTGATGCAATCGGTCGTCCACTGCTTCAGCCGGTCATATCTGACGCTTCTCAGAAAACGCTGTTCGGTTCTCCGATTACAGTCATCCAAGATGTAGCGGCAAATGGCACGAATGGTAGCAAACTACTATGGATTGGTGATCCAAAGTCGTATGCCTTTGAAGCCTTTCGCAATCAGATGACTTCTGCTTTCTTTTGGTCGCCTAATTTTGAACAGAGATTGGCTATTTTCTATCGTTTTGATGCTAAGATCGCGGATAACGAAGCGGGTATCACACTTGATTTGACGAACTTTAAAACTCAGTCTACTGTTACGACAGTAACAGGGGCTTAATAAGTGGGGTGACAATGCATGTCACTTACAGTTGATACTTTAAAGTCTCAACTTCGCATAGATGGAACAGCAGACGATACATTTATTCAAGAACTCCTGACCGAATCCCAAGACTACATAATCCACTCCGTTGATTCTTCGCAAACTATTGATGTTTATGAAACCCATCCGATGTTTGATAGGGCCTGTGCGCTGCTCGTTGGACATTGGTATTTTAACCGTCAGCAAAGTTATACAGCTTCACGGATGCTTCCGCTTGATATTCCGTTTGGTGTGACTGAAATTATTTCTCAACTCAGAGGGATCATGATTGTTACTCCAGATCCTACCACTTCGACAGGAGTTGGTGCTTAATGGCACTGGCAAATGACCCCTCCCGGTTAAATCAGCGCGTCACGTTCGGTGTAACGCAATCTGTTGAGAACGATAACGGGATTGCTGAAGATCAATTTGTCCCATCATTTACAGTCTGGTGCGGGATTTATAACCGCACTCTTGCTGAGAAATTTCAGGTTATCGGCACTGAACATTCTGACGATACTCAATTGATTATCCGTCACAACAAGGATGTCGATGACCAGATGTTTGCTCAACTTAATGGTGACAAATCAGTAACGTACCAGGTGATAGATGTTCAGCCCGACGAATCACCGAATCCGGTTACTTTCGATTTGGTGACACTAAAGAAGGTGAAAGTATAATGGCTGATAATTTTAGCATTACAGGACTAGATGAACTTCTCAATCAAATCGGTAAAATTGCGATTCCTGATGAAGTAAAGAAAGAAGCTATTGATGCTGCCGCCGACATTTATGCGACAAATTTGATCCAGAATACGAGAGATGCTGTCGTCACGCCTTCGCCAAACAAAAAGACTCATGTTTGGGAGGATATATCTTACAAAAAGGATGAATACCCTGATCACTCGGTTGACGTGGGCTTTAATAAATATGGTTACTACTACCGTTTTATTAACAATGGTACGAAGACAATTGCGGGGAAACACTTTGTCGAACACACCTATGATCAATCTTCCGAAGACATGAAGAATGCAATAGCAGACAAAATCAAAAAAGGGATGAATTTGTAATGTTGCAATCACAAGAGGTTCAACAAGCATTACGGTCACTTCCCCAACTCACAGCAATTGTTCCGGCAGATCATATCTGTGCGTATGTGATTAAAAAAGAGTTCCAGAAGCAAATGGATCAACCTGTGATTCTAGTTACGGATGTTCGCGGACTTTACAATAAGTTTGCAAGTAACCACGCATATGGCGCTTATCGAACCGTACAAATTCAAGGCTGGTTTGATCCATCAGACGCAAGGGCAGACAGAGTGCGTCGATTGGTGAACTATGGCGCTGAGACGGTTGGCTACTACAATACATACGATGGTGGATTTGTCGCCGATCCAGTCACAAATGAACTCTTCTTCACTTGCCAATACACGAAGTCTTCTGCTAAAGAGGACAACGGACTCGAAGGTTAATAACTTAATAAATGAAAGATTTTATTTCGAGAGACTAAAGCATCTTTAGTCTCTTTTATTTATACATAAGAAAGGACTTGAAAATATGCTCGTAGGTTTTGATTCTGCCCGTATTGGAGTGATGACTCAGGGGAGTGAACACTTCACGGCAGAAAATATTTTTACCATAGATTCATCTCATTCCGGAGGTACGATCAGCGGTAATATCACTGGTTTAGGCACTCAAGCACAAACCATTTACGCGTCAAATGTGCCCAAAATGATCCGTTCCAATGGGACTGGAACTCCAACTTTGACACTTGCAACGCAAGATATGAGTGCGGATGTTCTTCAGACAATCACAGGAATGATGAAGGATGCGTCAGGTGTCTATAGTTTGGGTCGAGGAATGCAGGCTCCTTATTGTGCGGTCGAGTTAACATCATCTGATTCTAACGGAGATCCTATCTATTTGGCTTTATTGAAGGGAACTTTTAGTTTTCCTGACTTCGCGCCCCAGACCAACCAAGCCAATTCCACCATTCAGACAGACAGTATTCAATTTACTGGTTGCGCGAGGAATGCAGATAATCTTGTATTTAAAATGGCTCATGCTTCTGATACAGCATTTAGTAAGACGGCGTGGGATTCTCAAATCTTCCCTTTTGATTATGCGGTTGTTGATACCCTTACGGTCGCACCAACTACCGCTAATCTTGCTGTTGGAGATACTCAGCAGCTAACAGCGACCCTCTCGCCAGCCGGTGCAAATCAGGCCGTGTCGTTTGCATCAAGCGATCCGACTGTTGCCATTGTAACCGGCAATGGTCTGATAACTGGTGTATCTGCTGGCACAGCAACAATCACAGTTACATCACTTCAGGACATTTCGAAAACGGCAACTGTTTCAGTGACGGTTGCTTAATATATTCAGAAAGGGGGGTTAACTGGCCGTTGTGCTGGTTAGCCCCTTTTTTTATTTAACAAAAAAATAAAAGAGGCTAAAAAATATGACAGTACGCGTAAAAATTCCAAATGGCTTTAAGACGGTTAAAAAGAATGGTAAAGACACTGAAGTAAAACAGTTTAAGGAATACGCCATTCGAGAAAATATCCATAACGTTAAGCGAGCTTATTTAATACAAAAAGATTTTTTTGATTTGAGTAAGAAAATCGACTTTGACGGTGAAGAAGCAAACACTGATCAGATTCAGTCGGGTATCACGGCAAACGTTGAGGCACTCGATAAAGTTGAAAATTTCATCGCTGATGTCGTTAATAATGAAAATTTAACCGTTGATTTTATAGAAGAAAACTTTTCTGAGAATGATCTGACGAAAGCAAGTCAAGACTTAATCAACAAACTTTTGCATGTTGACGAGAAAGTAGCGGGTGTTTCAAACCCAAAAAAGTCAGTATCGGCGAAGCCATCCGAGGATTAAATGATCTTCGTCTCAAACTTGTTAAAGAGAATAATTGGACGCTGGATCAAGTGGATAATCAGGATTATTACGAATTATTGGAGCTGTTTGATCCAAACAGCAAGGAAAAGGAATACTCACTCGATGATTTCACAAAAACACTTGAATAGAAAGGAGGTCATTAAATGGCTCAAATTAACGATCAAAAAGCGTTAGCATCAATGGTCGTCCATGTTGGCTTAGACGACGTACAGATGACGCAGGGGTTAAATAATCTGAAAAGTACTGTACGTGCGGCTACGGCTGAATGGCGGACGCAGTTTGCTATCTTAAATAGTAGCGGTGATAAACTAGGCGCATTAAAAGCCAAATACGACGGGCTTAATGTAACCATTGCCGCGCAGGAAAAGGAACTGAAGCAGTATCAATCGGAACTGTCTAATCTCGGCGGACGCACGCAGCAGAACTCAGCACAATATGACAAGTTATCAGCTTCGATCAATAAGACAACTCAGCAGATTTCCGCCCGTAACGCTGAAATGACGAAGACAAAGCAGGCTTATGATTATGAAGAAACTGGCATTTCGAAGAACCGAAGTGAATTATCCCTTCTTCAGCGTGAGATTGCGGCTACAGTCAAGATGTATCAAGCCCAAGGCAAAGAGCAACAGGCGAATACTGCACAGGCAAAGGGATTAGCGGATCAAATCACCAAACTTACTGACATTCAAAATAAAGAGCAGGGATTACTCAGTAAGCTGGCATCTGAGCAGGGGAAAGATTCGGCAGCGTATAAGGAACAATCTGTCAGGGTAAAAGAAGCAGCGGCAGCAGTTGCTAATGCTCAATCCGAGTATAAAAAATTAGGTGATTCCGCCGGACAGTCTATTAGTAAAATCAAGCAGTTTGGCGACGCGGCACAAAAGACGCATGATGTTTTTAAAGGCAGTTTTCTTGGATCACTTTCAGCCAATATGGTTTCTTCAGTTTTTAGTAAAATTTCATCGGCGATTAATACCACTGCTCACGATGTTGTATCCGCTGGCGTTGCTGAAAATAAAACCCTTGACGGTATCCGCAATGTCTGGACGAATCTAACGAAGTCTGCCAAAGATGGCGAAGCAATGACGAAAGTCATTGAAGACATCCATTTGCAGAGTTCTTATTCAATCGGGACAATTGATAGTCTGTCCAAGTCGATGTACGGGCTGACCAAGAATAAAACGGATATGCAGCAGCTTGTGACTTCGATTGCTGAAGTGGGACGGGCTAAAGGATTAGATGATTCAAAACTGGTTCAAATTGCCACACGGATGAGACTTGTGGGTGCAGCCGGAAAAGCAACATCAAGCGACATTACGAGGATGAACCGAACTTTGCCCGGATTCGCTGACGCGATGGCAAAGAACATGGATGTCAGCACAACTAAACTTTTTGAAATGGGTAAGAAAGGCCAGCTTACAGCCAAAGATTTTGAAAATGCCATGAATGCGATGGGGAAATCCAACTCAAACGCCTTCCAAAATTATGATCATACATGGGCTGGCTTTTCAAAATCTATGAAGGATAACTTTGATAAGTTGGCTGGTACGATGATGAAGCCGCTGTTTAATACGGATAAATCTGGACTTGGTGCTTTACAAAAGATGATGTCATCGAAAGTGATGCAGCAGGGCGCAACAGCATTAGGAGAAGCTTTTGCACAGCTTGCAGGCCAGATCTCGAAACAGCTTCCGACAGCGGTTAACTATCTAACGGCTCATTCGAAGGACATTTCAAGTTTCCTTAAAACGATTGAAGGAACCATAAAAAATGTTTGGGATGCAGCTTCTCCCATTCTCCAATTTTTGTTGAAAAATCCTCGTGTTTTTGTAACCGCAGCAGTCGGGATCGGTGCAATTTCAGGAGCGATTAAAGGGATTGGCCTTGCGGCTAAAATAGCTTCGATTGATTTTAAAACCATGCGTACAGCTCTCATTTCTACGGGTATTGGTGCAATTGCGGTAGGAATTGGCATAGCGGCTGACCTTATCATCACACATTGGAGTCAGATTAAAAAGTTCTTTGCGCCACTCGGTAAATGGTTTGCCGGAATTTGGAACGGAATTTCTTCCGGCGTTTCAGGTTTTGTTTCTGGACTTGGCAAATGGTGGAACAAAATGACATCCGATGCCGGAAGCAGAGTGAATGCTTTGGCAAGCGGTATTAAAAATGGTTTCACAAATGCCAAAAATTGGGCAACAAGCACAACAGATGCTATGGTTAATCAAGTTGCTAATTCTCATTCCTGGCTGAACAAGCAGACAAATGGCGCTGCGAAAACGATGTATGACGGATTGAAGAAAACCTATCGGGACGGCGGCACGGCATTACAGGATCGGACAAACACTTTCTCAGATTTGGTGAATGGCCGATGGGGAAAACTTGGCGGAGATATCAAGAAGACTTCTCAAGATACGATGAAAACAGCCGGAGACTTTTTCAAAGCCGGATACGATACGTTAAATAAGCTCACGGGTGGACGGCTTGGCGACCTGTTTAATACCATGAAATCATGGGGCAAGAATGTTGTTAATTTCTTTAAAAATTTACCCAACGATATGGCAAATGGGATTAAATCAGGCGCTAGAGCGTTAGGCAACGCCGGTATTTTCATCGGCAACAAATTGATTGAGGGTATTCAAAACGTGATTAATGGCGTTGTTGGCGGCATCGACTGGGTGCTTGGCAAGATCAGTATGCCGACAATACCGAACGCTAAACTGCCAAGTATTCCGTATTTTGCGAGTGGTACAGTTGATTCAATGGGGCGTTTTCTCAAAGACATGCTCGTGCATGTTGGCGATGGAAACAAGCCGGAGCTAATCAAGCGGGCGAATGGAAAGGTTGAATTGTCACCTTCAAAAGATACCCTAATGCTCATGCATAAGGGTGATGCAATTCTCGGCGGAGATAAGACAGCACAACTTCTCAAACTTTTAAATATCCTCCCACATTTTGCTTCTGGATCTTGGCTTGGCTCCATTGGCTCATTCGTCAGCGATGCATGGAATAAAATCTCCAGCACGGCATCGGACATTTGGAGTTACATGAGTGATCCGTCTAAACTTCTCAATTCAGTTATGGGACATTTTACGGATTCATCCATTGGTAAACTCGGGGGCGTTGTGCAGGAAGTGGGACAAGGCATCGTGAAAACGATAGCCAATGATGCCGGAAAATGGCTGTCTAAATTGAGCAGCAGTATGGCTAATCCATCGGGATCAAATATTAATCGATGGAAACCGGCTGTAACCCGTGCGCTCTCAATGAATAGTGTGCCGACATCAGCGAACTATATCGATGCCTGGATGAAGCAAATACAGACCGAATCAGGCGGCAATCCGAACGCTGTTCAACACGGCTACACCGACATTAACACGTTGACGGGAAACCTCGCTCGTGGACTTGTTCAGGTGACACCTTCGACTTTTGCGGCTTATCATCTCAAAGGTATGGATGATATCATGAACGGTCTAGACAACCTGGCTGCTGGCATCAATTATGCCAAACATAATTATGGGATATCCGGTATGCTAGATGTCATCGGTCATGGTCATGGTTATGCAAATGGTGGACTGGTGACGACGGCTCAGGTGGCGAATATCGCTGAAGGTAACAATCCTGAAATGATTATTCCGTTAACGAATCAGAACCGAGCAATACAATTGATGTATCAGGCACTCGATTTTTTAACATCTAAGAATGGTTCCAGTTCATCGGGTTCTAATAACCAGCCTGTAACGGTTAACAACACTATCAGTTTGCCTGCGATTAATATTAACGTCAGTGGTACGATGGATAAAAATTCAGCGAAAGATGCGGCAACTCAATTCTCTAACATAATAATAAATAAATTAAGACAAGTGGGAGTCAACCTTAGTTAAAAAACGGCATCATCCATTTATTTGGGTGGTGCCTTTTTTCGTTACATTAATCCATTCTCTTTTAGAGCTGCTTTCACGACATTATTAACAAATACAGATTTACTGACATTCAACTTGCCACTTACTTTTAACCTGTCCAAAGCAGCAGATACATCTTGATCAAAATAAATGCCTGTTAATTTTTTTTCATTTTTCTTCTTTGGTCGATCAGATACCATAGATTTTACAATATTATTGCTATCGTTCTCATTATTATCTACATTAATTCCTTCATTAACATTTTCACTTTCATCTGCATTAGCAACATTACCGAAATTTGCCAAAGTTGTTTTTTTTCGTTGTGTCATACGTTAACAGCCTCCTTAACCTCATTATATAGATTAATATAAGCATTAACAATATCATTATTTTTATTCTCTTTGATTAAGGTTGCGGGTAAGCCCTCAAATGCTACGGCAGATGCAAATCGGATAGACCTGGGGATTATAGTATCAAACATTTTGACATGCTTATGATCGCAATATTTTCTGCATTGATTCAAGACATTGGCATGAAGGATTGTCCGATCATTTACCAGGGTTCCGACAACGCCTAAAATGTCCAAGCGTGGATTATGTGCCTGTTTAAAATCATCAATAGCACTCAACATTTTAATGAGGGAGCGCATAGAGAATGACTCGGGCTGAAAAGGAATTAAGACTTCATCAGCGAACGAGAGAATATTTCCTGAAACCAAACCAAGGTTTGGAGGGCTATCCAGAAAAATCACATCGTAATCATTTACAATATTTTTGAGCATATCCCTTAGCAAATAAAATGGTTTTGAAAACTTATTTAGATTGGTCAATATTTGAAATTCAAGCATAGACAAGGAATCGTTAGAAGGCAAAATATCAATGTTATCTGTGACATGTTCGATGACATAACGAGGATCGATGGAATCAACAAGCACATCAAAGAGGGTAGTTTCAAATTGATCAGGATTTAAATTGAACGATAGAGAAACATTGGCTTGATTGTCACAGTCTATAATAAGTACACGTTGTCCATTTTGGGAAGCAACACCTGCGAGATTTGTAACCGTGGTTGTTTTTAAAACGCCACCTTTGTTATTAGCCACAGCAATAACAACACCCATAATATCATCTCCATTCATATTAGCTCTTATATTAATATAATAGATCAGAATGGTTTATATATCAATATAAATGTTAATATTAATATATAAAAATAGTAGTGATATTTCTTCCTATATAATGTAGGGGAAAACTGCATGTAGGTTCTATATCCAAGGTGAAAAAATAATCATTCAGACTGTTAAAAATTCATTTGGTAAAACATTGCAATTATTATTCACTGGAGTTATATTTATCTCATAAGATTTATCACCATAGTGATGTGTTGAAAACAAGTCATTTGGTAATTTATAATTCTCAATTTGAATATAAATCCTATTATATAGCGGATTATTAGATATGGGTTATTATTTTTAATTCACGATTGACAATCCGAACGCCATCTCAACATGCGGCTGCGGACACTCGTTTAAAACAGCCGACGATCAGGGCGAACCCGTTAAAGACTGCGGCTGCTGATGATTGCTTTATAGAAGGATCGACGATTGAGTGCTGTCAATAACGATAAGAAAATGACACTTTACAATCATGATTGAAGAATAAAATCAATCATGAAACTAAGGTGAACAATTGTTGTTTAAGCATCTTCTAGCAGCAGACTAGGAGGTGTTTTTTTATTGTTGAAAAAAATCCGTCATCAACGAGTGCATTAGAAATTTTGCTCGGAAAAGTGCGAATCAGCAGTCTCTCGTTAAAATAAGCAATCATTTCAAAAAAGGCTGTTGATTCAGGCAGCTATCCCATGGCTGGATACATAGATTTGATATACGACTCTATATTAAAAAAATAGACGACCACGCAGTAAACGGACCTACACAATCGTCCGATCAAATTCAGAAAACCGAAACGCCAATAAGTTATGCTGAACCTAATCAGACGCACCGAAATGCCGAAATGTCGCACCAAATCAGAGCGGTCGCACCGAATGTGGTCAGAGCCGCACCAAAATGCTGAAATGTCGCACCGAATCAGGCCAAACGCGCACCGAATCAGAGCGGTCGCACCGAATGCGGCCGGAGCCGCACCCAAATGCCGAAATGTCGCACCGAATCGTCGGGAAGTTGCACCAAATCAGAGCGGTCGCACCGAATGCGGCCGGAGCCGCACCAAAATGCTGAAATGTCGCACCGAATCGTCAGGAAGTCGCACCAAATCAGAGCGGTCGCACCGAATGCAGCCAGAGCCGCACCCAAATGCCGAAATGTCGCACCGAATCAGGCCAAACGCGCACCGAATCAGAGCGGTTGCACCGAATGCGGCCGGAGTTGCACCGAAACGCCGAAATGTCGCACCGAATCGTCAGGCAGTCGCACCGGAATCCAAAGTGTCAGCACAACTAAAAGTTCCTCCATTCTTTATTTTCCATCTTTTTATTTTATGCCTATCGATTTGATACGCAGCCCGATATTCGCTCTTGGTAAAGAACTTTGTCCAGTGATCAACTTAAATGATGATATGGAGCAATACTAAAAGGACCTTTGCTGGCTTGAGATCCAGAAGTCCCGAAAATTCAAGATTGCTGCGGGTTGACGAGCGGTTCACCATAAAATACTGTTTCACAAACTTTGGATTTGATGCTAAAATAATTTTTCACTCATATTGAAACGCGAAACAATGGCCGGCAGAAAAATAAGGGAGTGTTTTTCAATTTCAATTTTTAAAAACGTTGTTCTACCTTGGCTTTAAACCAGTCAGGACTTTTAAGAGAAGAGAGAATGGAAGCGGAAATCATGTACAAAAGTGTGCAATTTTCAATTGATCTCTGCATCTGAGATTTCAATGACATTCATCCAGATCCTTGCATTATGGTTGAAATGTTAACAAAAAAGACATATTATTGGTGTTGAGAAATGAATTGTGTTGTAGCTTGTGATTTAAATCTCAAACGATTTCGACTTAATTTACTACAGAAAAGGTGGCTGTGAATCATGGGTAAGCCTAAAATTTTAATCATTGGCGCGGGTTACGGAGGTATGATGACAACGGTTCGTCTGACTAAGGAGCTTGAAGCGGACGATGCCGATATAACGCTTGTCAATAAGCACAATTATCATTATCAGACGACGTGGCTGCATGAAGCGGCGGCTGGGACCATTCATCATGACCGGACGAGAATGCTGATCAAGAACGTGATCAATACGAATCGCGTCAACTTCGTTCAGGATTCAGTTCGATCGATTGACAAAGAGAACAAAAAGGTCGTTCTGAAAAACAGTGAGATTGACTATGACTATCTGGTGATTGGGTTGGGCTTTGAATCCAATACATTTGGAATCAAGGGCCTTGACGAAAATGCATTTGCCATTCGCAGTGTCAATACGGCGCGCAAAATCCGCGAGCATATTGAGTATAAATTTGCCAGCTATAACAATGATCCGGATGCGAAGGACAGCGATCTGACCATTGTCGTCGGGGGTGCGGGCCTGAGCGGTGTCGAATTTCTCGGCGAGCTTGTGAACAGAATCCCGAAGCTGTGCAAAGAGTATGATGTCGATCCGTCCAAAGTCAGGATCATTGACGTCGAAGGAACACCGCTTGTCCTTCCTCCGTTTGAACGTGATCTTGCCGAATATGCGCAGAAGTATCTGGAAGGAAAGGGTGTTGAATTCAGACTCAGTACCTTCATTAAAGAAGCGATGCCCGGCGGAGTCAAGGTTCAGAAACAGGGGAGCGATCAGCTGGAAGAAATTGAGGCAGGCACTGTCGTCTGGACAGGCGGTGTGAAGGCGAGTCATATTCCTGCTGATTCCGGCTTCGAAACGAACCGCGGAAAGATCCAGGTTACGGACGATCTTCGCGCGCCGGATGACGATCATGTTTTTGCAGTCGGGGACGTTGCAATTGTTTTTCCGGCGGAAGGCGAACGTCCTTACCCGCCGAGCGCCCAGATTGCGGTCCAGCAGGCTGAAACGGTTGCAAAAAACCTGAAACACCTGATTAAGGAGGAGCCGACTGAGAAGTTTGTATACGAGCCCAAGGGCACCGTTGCTTCTCTCGGAGAAAAAGAAGCAATCGGAGTTGTGTTCGACAAGAAGCTGACCGGAAAAACCGCGGCCGCTCTGAAAAAGGTGATCGACGACCGTTATCTGCTGATGCTTGGCGGTATTGGCCTCCTGCTCAAGAAAGGCAAACTGAATCTGCTGTAATCTGGCCCGGGAGGATTCGGCAGCTGCCGGTGTTCCCTAAAGAAGAGAAAAAGATCCGAGGTTGTTTTTCACCACTTCGGATCTTTTTTATTCACCCTAAGAAAAGGGCCTGGCTCTATTTCTTAAATTAATTGAAAATAAATTCATTATTTTAAACGGAAAGGAAAACTTAATAAAGTGTTCACCGTTCCCGAAGGATTTCCCAAATTTTCATCAGCTGAATCGTCTCATCGGGATGATCCGGAAGTTCCTCAATGAAGGAAAAAAGCCCGGGCATTTGCTTGATCCGCTCAAGCAGCCGGACATCTTCACGGCTGACATACACCGACTGGGGCTCGTGAACCAAAGGCGTCCGCCCGAGAAGAAAGTCCGTCGAGACATTCAGATAATCGGCAATTTGAACAAGCATTTCCGGATCGGGCTTGCGGGCCCCAGATTCATAGCGGCTCAGCTGGACATTTGAAATTTTCAGTTGATCGGCCATTTCCACTTGCGATAGATTTTTTTCATCGCGTAGAAAACGGATCCTGCTGCCCAGCGTGTTTCGCATTGAGGAACGCCCTCCCATTTAAAAACTTCGTTATGGATTTGGTAAACATTAAAAATTTTAACATGTTCTCTTTTTGGCGGGAGATATATTACCAAATAGGATAATATTTATGTACCTTATTCGGCTTGAATGTTATAATTTGGTTAATGATTTCCAATAAGGTAATCGGAGGATGAATGATCATGCTCACAGTTGATCTGCAGAAACTAAAAGCGTTGCGCAAATCCAAGATGTCGCTGGATCAGATGTCTTCACACCTCGGCTATCAAAGTCCGAACGGCTATTATTATCTGGAAACCGGAAGGAGCAGGATAACGGCGGAGACACTCGCTAAGGTCGCGACAATTCTTGGGGTGCCGATTGAGGAGTTTTTCGTTGAGAAAGATGAGAAGGACGAATGATTTCCTGATCCGAATGGTTCGGGCACATGATCGTTAAACGATCCCGTTCATCTATGATCAGTCGCTGTCCATGCGGAAGCCGGCCGCAGGCAAAGTACGCACCCGCTTCAGACCAGAAAAAGTCTGCCCTGAGACGGAAAAGAAGCGCTTTTTAGACATGAAAACGTTCTTCGGCTTGATGGTTCGGCCATGAGATTTTTCCGGGTTAAATAGAGCAGATTTATCAGCCGCCGAGGGTCTCTACCGGCTGCGTTCACGGTTTATCTGCTGCATTGGGCTTTTTCCGGGTTAAATAGAGCAGATTTATCAGCCGCCGAGGGTCTCTACCGGCTGCGTTCACGGTTTATCTGCTGCATTGGGCTTTTCCCGGGTAAATAGAGCAGGTCTATCAGCCGCAAGGGTCTTCTGCCGGCCGCCTCCGCAAGCCTATTGGGCCGCATGAGGTTCCCTTTCAGCCGATTTCGTCATTTATAAATGTTCATCCCGGTGGGTCCGCATAAAAAATTTTATGGCAGGGGCATGAATTCGCTGCCGGTGCTATGAATTTTTCCGGGTGAATGATAAACTAGGTATCGTACTACTTGGCTGATCAGGGCGGCGGATATCGGTCCGCCTTCTTCATGACCGGCTTATCACTGAAGGGAGGTATTATGATGTGCGGATTTTGCGGCTATATGGCGAATAGCAGTGTGCTTGAGCCCGGGCGGCACGAACAGAATGCAATGACCGAACGTGCGGAAGTGATCGAGCACCGCGGACCCGATGATGCCGGATATTATACCGATGATCAGATGCAGCTCGCATTTCGGAGATTGAGCATCATTGATCTGGCCGGGGGACACCAGCCGCTGCCTTACGATAATGATCGCTACTACATCATTTATAATGGTGAAGTTTATAACTATGTTGAATTAAGGAACGAGCTGATACGGAAGGGCTACACATTCAAGACGACCTCGGATACGGAAGTCATCGTTGCTCTGTATGCCGATTGCGGGACGGATTCTGTCAAATATTTGCGCGGCATGTTTGCTTTCCTGATCTGGGACAGGCAGGAGAAGGTATTGTTCGGAGCGCGGGATAGGTTCGGCATCAAGCCGTTTTATTATATGGAGAAAAAAGACGGGGTGTTCTTCGCCTCCGAGAAAAAGAGCCTGCTTGTCGGTGAAGAACCTCACCCCGTTTCGGAAAAGGCGCTTCAGTATTATATGACCTTCCAGTTTGTTCCGGAGCCCTATACGCTTTCCGACCGGATCCGGCGGCTTGAGCCGGGGCACTATCTTCTTAAAAAAGCCGACGGGCCGCTGCAGATCAAGCCATACTGGAAGCCGTCTTTCTCACCCGTCAGCCAGACAGTGGATGAAGCGCGGAAAAAAATCCAGAATGTGCTGGTCGACTCGGTCAAGATGCATATGAGAAGCGATGTCCCTGTCGGCGCATTCCTGTCGAGCGGCATTGATTCCACTTGTATCGTTGCCCTGGCCAAACGTTTCAATCGCAACATCAAGACGTTTACCGTCGGTTTTAAGAGCAAGGGCTACAACGAAATAGATATCGCAAGGGATTCGGCGGAGAAACTGGGTGTCGAAAATCACGCAATTGAAGTGACTCCGGAGATGTTCATGGAGGAGCTGCCGCGCATTGTCTGGCATATGGACGATCCGGTTGCCGATCCGGCCGCGATCCCGCTTTATTTCGTTGCCGGAGAGGCCAGAAAACATGTCAAGGTTGTCCTGTCGGGAGAGGGCTCGGACGAACTGTTCGGAGGCTACACCATCTACCGCGAACCGCTTGCACTCAACTGGTTTGATGCCGTGCCCGCTTCCGTAAAAAAAGGGCTTCGTGCTTTTGCAGGCAGGCTTCCCTACGGAATGAAGGGACGCAGTTATCTGCTGCGCGGCACGACGCCGCTGCTTGACCGTTATGTCGGCAATGCGTTTATGTTCAATGAAAATGAGAAAAAATATGTGCTGAAAACTTTTTCACCGGACTCGCCGTTCACGGATATTACGGGTCCCATCTATGAGCGGGCGGCCGATTATGACAAAGAAGAGCAGATGCAGCTGATTGACATTGAGACCTGGCTTCGCGGCGATATTCTTGTCAAGGCCGATCGGATGACGATGGCCCACTCTCTGGAGCTTCGTGTTCCGTTCCTGGATAAAGAAGTCTTTGAGGTGGCCCGCTCTCTGCCCGTTTCACTGAAAACGGGGAACAGGACGACCAAGTATGCCTTCCGCGAAGCGATGCGCGGCATTGTACCCGACTCGATCCTTTTCCGCAAAAAGCTCGGATTTCCCGTACCGACCCGTGTCTGGCTGAAAAATGAACTCTATGACTGGGCCAGAAAGATCATTCATGACAGCGGTACGGACCGCTACATCAATAAATTCTACGCTCTGAAGCTGCTTGACGACCACTGCAGCGGAAAACGGGATAACAGCAGAAAAATATGGACGATTTTGATGTTCATGCTCTGGCATCAGATCTATATTGAAAAAACAATCACTATTAACAAACAGCCGGTTTATCAGGCGTAAGAGAGCTGAAAACAAAAAGCCGCGGAAAATCAATTATTGATTTTCCGCGGCTTTTTCAGCTGAAAGATCTCTTTGAGGAAGGATCTCTTTGGCCGGTATCCGTTGCTTTTCAGTGAGTCTCCGGTTCCCGGCCGTGTTCCAGCTCTTCGCTCGGCTTGAATAAGATGGTCAGGCAGTACAACGCACATAGACCGACAATACCAAAAATAATACGGGAAAGCGCGGTATATGCGCCGCCGAAAATCACCGAAATCAGATCGAATCGAAAAAAGCCGATCAGTCCCCAGTTGATGCCTCCGATAATCAGAATCGTGAGGCATGTTCTCTGCAAACCGCTCATGATTTTTCCTCCTTTTTTGTCCATGCAAAGTTAGCCTGTCATGATTTTGAAAAAATATTCATGAAAATAATCGAAGACGGGTTCAAAATGATTCATAATTTTTGACCGGGGCGGAAGAAAAACGAAGTAAAAAAGTGACATTCATGTGAATCGGCCGTTTGCCTGTTTCCCTGACTTGAATTTATGGAGTGGGTCTTGTACAGTGAATAGAGAAAATAACTTTCATTTTACATTGGAGGCAAAGAGCATATGGCTAAGAAAGTTGCTTTTGACTACAGCAGCGCGCTTCCGTTCTTTTCGGAACATGAACTGGATTATTTATCGGCGGCCGTATCGGCAGCTCACAAGAAGATTCATGAAAAGGCAGGGGCAGGCAACGATTTTATCGGCTGGCTGGATCTTCCGACTGCATATGACAAAGAAGAATTTGCCCGCATTCAAAGGGCTGCCGAAAAGATAAAGAACGATTCAGATGTACTGGTTGTGATCGGCATCGGCGGGTCTTACCTCGGCGCGCGCGCAGCCATCCAGACATTGAATCATTCATTTTACAACGAACTTCCTGCAGGCGATCGCAAAACGCCGCAGATTTTCTTTGCGGGCAACAGTATCAGCCCGACTTATCTGAGTGAACTTTTTGATTTGCTGAAAGATAAAGATGTGTCGGTTAATGTGATCTCTAAATCGGGGACAACGACCGAACCGGCCATCGCATTCCGGATTTTCCGTGAATTTCTTGAGAAGAAGTATGGCAAAGAGGCGGCCAAAGGGCGGATTTTCGCAACGACGGATAAAGCCAAAGGCGCGCTGAAGACGCTGGCCGACAAGGAAGGATATGAATCCTTTGTGATTCCGGACGACGTAGGCGGCCGTTTCTCGGTTCTGACGGCTGTCGGCCTTTTACCGATCGCGGTTTCGGGCGTCGATATCGAGCAGCTGATGGCGGGGGCCCGCGATGCGCAGAACGACTTCAGCGAGCCGGATCTTGCCAAAAATCAGGCTTACCAATATGCGGCGGTCCGCAATATTCTTTACAGCAAGGGCAAAACGGTCGAAATGCTTGTTAATTTTGAACCGCATCTTCATTATTTTGCCGAATGGTGGAAGCAGCTGTTCGGCGAAAGCGAAGGCAAGGATTTCAAGGGATTGTATCCGTCGTCAGCCGATTTCAGCACGGATCTTCATTCACTCGGACAGTTCGTCCAAGAAGGCCGCCGGGTGATGTTTGAAACGGCCGTGCTTGTCGGCGAGCCGCGCAGAAACATGACGATTAAGGCGGAGGAAAGCAATCTCGACAATCTGAATTACCTGGCGGACAAAACGATGGATTTCGTCAATAAAAAGGCCGCCGAAGGTGTGCGCCTTGCCCATACGGACGGACAAGTACCGCAGCTTGTCGTCACGATTCCGGAGCTGACGGCTTATCATTTCGGCTATCTGATTTATTTCTTCGAGAAAGCCGTTGCAGTCAGCGGCTATCTGCTCGGCGTCAATCCGTTCAACCAGCCGGGTGTTGAGGCCTATAAGAAAAATATGTTCGCACTGCTCGGCAAACCGGGTTTTGAAAAAGAAAAAGAAGTGCTCGAAAAACGGCTGAATCATTGAAAAACGGGTCTGACGGCGTGACGATCGCCCGCGGGAAGACAGCCGGTTTATTAAATTAAGATAAAGTGACAAAGATGTCAGAAGAGGCCCTGCCGGCGGCGGCAGGGCCTTTTTCCGTTTGACGGACGGACGCTAATCCCTTAACATGAATATCAGCGGATCATTGAGACATGCGTTCAAACGGAAGGGAAGAATTAAAGGGTGAAAGGGAAAAATGCGGGAATGCTGCCGAAACTGATCAGCATTCTTCTGACTTTTATTCAAGTCATCATCGCTTTGGAAATACTGCTTCATTTTTTCGAAGCTAATGAAACGCCGTTTGTCAAATTGCTGAACGGCCTGAGCCAGCCGATTCTTCAGCCTTTTCAGGGAATTTTCCACCCGGTCATTCTCAGCGGGCACACGCTGGACCTCTCCGCGGTATTCGCCCTGATTGTCTACAGCGTCGTCGGATTCGGCATTCAGAAGCTGCTCGGTATTTTAAAAATGAAGTAAGGCCGGGGAATCGGCGCTGGAATTTGAAACAATGAGGATCGGCCTTTTTTTCGCAGCGGAGGACTTTTCACTTGGCGATCCGGATTGACAGCAATGACTTCAGACAAACTGATTTATCGGGTCCTGAATAATTGATTCTGAATATTTATTTCCTGACTGCGGCAAATGCGGAGACAGATTTGGAAATACGAGGGCAAAACCGCAGAAATGTTCAGCCCCTCGTATTTTTTTCTGTATTTCCGGATGCTGTGTCATTAAGGATTCCGTGGAATGAATATTTGAGAAACCAGAAATTGTTCAGCAGAAAAAATCGGGACAAGCCGGCCGGCCGCGTTCGTTCCAATTTTTCCGTGGGATCGTTTAAAAAGCCGGACTGAAAAATGGCATCGTTGACCTCATTATGGAAAATGTAAATTAATTGAATGAAATATGGATTTTGTACAGCAAATCCCTTCTAACCTTTAATCCGTTCTGCACCATTTAATTCTCTTAATATATATTTTTCCTTCAAGGCTTTAGAGGCAATCCCTGCGCCTATGATTAACATTAAAGAAGCCAAATTCGCAAAAAATGCTCCACCGTACAAAGTAAAATCCAAAGCAGTCAATTTGTTCAGAATTACGGTACCGACTTTAAGTATCCCGTTCGCTCATTGTCCGGCTATGCTTGCCGTCAATTCATGATCGACTCTTCCTGAAACCGTTTCTCGAAAGGCGACGAGCGGTTCCAAGATCAATAAACTTCTGCGATGGCCGATAAATCTCTGTCCCGGTTGATGAATCGGCTGGACTTGCTGAAGACCGATTAAACACCGTCGACGACCGATAAACGGCTACTAATGGTCGATAAGGAACTGAAATCCAATCCATACAGCCGGGCCGCAGGTTGTGATTCTTTTTCTTTGCACTTGGAGAAGTTATCCATTACTTTTCGGAGAACTTACTGGCTTCCGGAGTCATTTGAATGATACGCGCAACGCGGTGAGGCAACATAGATAAATCATGATGACTTTTTCGTGACGGCGAAATGATTATCTGCCGATTACCAAATTTTCTGCTTTCAGATTGTTATGACGATAAGAGTTTCACAGTGCATCATCCGGAATGAGTCCGGTTTGTTTTTATTATAGTAAAATAAAGAAGCCGATTGCTGCTGCAATCGGCTTCTTTCAATAAATAGATGGAGCATAGGGGGATCGAACCCCTGACCTCTGCCATGCGAAGGCAACGCTCTCCCAGCTGAGCTAATGCCCCAGATCATTGCTTTATTTACGTCAACTCAAATAGTTTAACAAAATATTGTGTGACCGTCAATAAGTGAGACCGAATATTTATGATAAATGCTCGGGAGCTTTAATAAAGATGTTGTCCGTTCAATTTTGTCTCTTTATCTGACATTATTATGTTATAAGATGAAACATTTTTTCGTTTAAAAATAAACAAAATTTATTTATTTTTGAATACGCTATCATTCGCAGCCTGACAGAAATTATTGAGATGAGTGAATGAACAAATTAGTCGGAGTGTATTGAATATTTATGAATAATGAGTATAATGAAAATTATTAATTGTAATTTTTTATTACATCTATTTTTCTCGCAATTTACATTATTTAAAAAGTAGGAGGAATTTTGTATGAGCAATATTTTTAAAACGAAGCCGATCGCAAGCCTGATTGCCGAAACAAAGGGCAAGCAGGGCCTGAAAAAGGCGTTGAGCGCATTTGACCTGACCTTGCTCGGCATCGGAGCCGTAATCGGAACCGGTATTTTTGTTTTAACCGGGGTTGCGGCGGCCAATTATTCAGGCCCCGCACTTGTCATTTCATTTATTTTATCCGGATTGGCCTGCTTCTTCGCCGCTTTGTGCTATGCCGAATTTTCTTCGACAGTTCCGGTTGCGGGCAGCGCTTATACTTACAGCTACGCTGCTCTCGGCGAAATCTGGGCGTGGATCATCGGCTGGGATCTGATTCTTGAATATGCCGTGGCAATCAGCGCGGTTGCCATCGGCTGGTCGGGCTACGCCGTCTCTTTGCTGCAGAGCATCGGACTGACGCTGCCGAAAGCCTTCACGCTGGCGCCGCTTGACGGAGGCATCGTCAATCTTCCGGCCATGCTCATTATTGCTCTTATTGCCTGGCTTCTGATTACCGGCGTCCGGCAGACATCGAATTTGAACAGTGCAATCGTGATTATCAAATTAGTTGTGATCGCTCTGTTCATTGTTCTGGCTGTTTGGCATGTCAAGCCGTCCAACTGGGTTCCGTTCATGCCTTTCGGTTTTAATGGCGTCGTTTCCGGCGCGGCCGTCATCTTCTTTGCCTATATCGGCTTTGATGCCGTGTCGACGGCGGCTGAGGAAACAAAGAATCCGCAGAGAGACCTTCCCCGCGGCATTCTTTATTCGCTCCTGATCTGCACAGCGTTGTATATTGTCGTTTCAGCCATTCTTACCGGTGTTGTCAAATATACCGCATTTGCCCACACATCCGCTCCCGTTGCTTATGCCCTTCAGCAGATCGGCATTAACTGGGGTTCCGCGCTTGTTTCCGTCGGCGCAATCTGCGGGATTACTTCGGTGCTGCTCGTCATCACTTACGGCCAGACGCGTATTTTCTTCGCGATGGCCCGGGACGGCCTCATTCCCCAGGTATTCGGCAAAGTCAGCGAAGAGCACCAGACACCGGTGATGTCGACCGTGCTTGTTGCTATTGTAACCATGGTTACCGCAGGCTTCCTTCCGATCGGCATCGTTGCCGAACTGGCGAATATCGGAACACTGTTTGCATTTATCATCGTTTCGATCGGGGTCTGGGTCCTTCGTGTAAGGAGACCGGATCTGAAAAGAGCGTTCAGGACACCTTGGGTACCCGTTGTCGTTCCGCTGGCTGTCCTGTCCTGCGGCTATCTGGTCATTCATCTTCAACCGGCGACCCTGCTTCGCTTTGTCGTCTGGTTTGCAATCGGTATGGTCGTCTACTTTGCATACAGCAGGAATCACAGCCTGCTCAGCCAGGCGCTCGAATCGGAAAAATCTTCTTCTTCCGTGTCCTGACGGAGGCAGATTTGTACTGAAATATAGATAATTTTCGGCGGCATTTTTCGCAGCAATGTGAAAAATGCTGTTTTTTTAATAAGATAAGTATAGAATTTGAAGGTGTCACAAGGCTGAACTGGTGGTACCTTTTTTTATGCGAAAAGAAAGTTAAGAAGAATGAATCTCGGCTGCGTCCGGGAACGCTGCCGGGTTTCTCTTTATTCCGTTCCATCCTGTCAAAAATTTTTGTAATCCGCTTGAGCTCTTTATTTTTTTGGTAAGGTAAAAGAGATAGTTCAGCACGTAAAGGCGAATAATATAATTGGCATGATGCACACAAGACGTTGCGAAGGAGAAATGATTCGAATGGATAAGGCCGGGTTATATAAACGTTTGTTTATGGTCGCCTACTTTATCTTGGGTGCGGTGATTGTCGGGCTGCTTGTCTTTTTTATACTTCTTCTTATTGGCAACTATCTGACCGATGATCAAAGCCTGGTGATGAGCCGGACGTCGGTCATCGTTGATCAGCAGGGACATGAGATTTCAAAACTCTATGAAGAGAACCGGGACCCCGTTTCTTTAAAAAAGGTGCCGAAGTATGTCCAGAACGCCTTTATTGCGACGGAGGATTCGCGCTTTTATCAAAATTCCGGAATTGATCTTCGCGGAACGCTGCGCGCCGCCGTGACGGATATTCTGTCGGGCCAGAAGGCGGAAGGCGGCAGCACGATTACGCAGCAGCTTGCCAGAAATGCCTATCTTTCGAACGACAAGACGTGGCTTCGGAAACTGAAAGAAGCGGCGATCGCCATCAGCCTGGAACGAAAATACAGCAAGAATCAGATTCTCGAGATGTATCTGAATCAGCTCTATTTCGGCAATGGCATTTACGGGATTGAGATGGCTTCAAAATTTTTCTTCAACAAGGATGTCAGCCAGCTGACCGAAGATGAGGGCGCGCTGCTTGCCGCGCTTCCAAAGGGCCCGAACGGCTATTCGCCGATCTCCCATCCGACCCTTGCGCTTCAAAGGCGCAATCTCGTTCTGGACCTCATGCAGAAAAACGGCTATCTTTCGGCGGAGCAGTGCGTCCGGCTGAAGGGCAAGACATTGGGGCTTAATGTAACGAAGATCCAGAGCCATCCGGAGTATGATACGTATATCGACATGATCAAGGATGAAGCTCAGCAGCGCTACCATATCGGGAATGATGAACTGATGCGCGGCGGCTATAAAATTGTCGTTCCGATCAACATTCAGGCACAGAAGGCGGCCTACACGGCGTTTAATAACAGCAGTTATTTTCGCGGCACGAATCCGAATGTTTCGCCCCAGGGCGCGTTTGTGCTGATGAGCAAGGACGGTGCGGTTCTCGCCGTTCAGGGCGGAAGGGATTACGTGAGCGGCGGTTATAACCGGGTGAATGTTTTACGGCAGCCGGGATCGTCATTTAAACCGCTCGCCGTGTACGGCCCGGCGCTTGATTCGGGAAATTATCAGCCTTTTTCCATGCTTCAGGATAAACAGGTCGTCTATAAAAATTACGGCAACTATGCGCCTAAAAATTATAATGGCGTTTATAACGGACAAATGTCGATGTATGACGCCGTCACGGTCTCGCAGAATGCTCCGGCGGTCTGGCTGCTCGATCAGATCGGGATCAGCCGCAGCAAGACGTATCTGTCTAAACTGGGATTCAATCTGCCGGATAACGGTCTGGCCATCGCTCTCGGCGGTTTGCAGCAGGGCGTTTCTCCGCTGCAAATGGCAACGGCCTATACGGCATTCGACAATCAGGGAGTGAAAACGACGCCGTACTTCATTCAGTCTATTTACGATTCCAATGGCCGCCGGATCGGCGGGGCGCAGACGAAGAAAACGAAAGTTTTTTCAGCTCAGACCGCCTGGTACATGACGCGGATGCTCCAGTCCGTCGTGAAAAACGGAACGGCGCAGGCCGGCTATACCGATGCGGCACTTGCCGGGAAGACCGGTTCGACAGCCTATACGAAATACGGACTGAGAGACGCCTGGTTTGTCGGCTATACGCCGGATGTTGTCGGGTCCGTCTGGATCGGATACGATCAGACAAGCGCAAATCAGTTCCTTTCGGGATCCAGCGACGACGCCGTTCGTTTGTTTAAATCGGTGCTTAATAATGTTCCGGGCGAGTCGCGCCTTGCATTTGTTAAACCGGCAAACGTGTCCGACCTTGATCAGCCGATCCGGCTGGCGCAGGTGACTCATTTAAATATAGAGGGAACACTTGGAAAATTCGCCATGCCGGCATTGAAACTGACCTGGGACGCTTCGTCCGACAAACGGATTGTTTACCGGATTTTCGAGGAACAGAACGGAGTCAGCACGCTTAAAGGGGAAGTCACCGGAGAAAGCCAGTATCAGATCAATTTTATCAATCCGATGACCACGGCTACCTATTTCGTGGTGCCTTATAATCCGCAGACCAATCAGCAGGGAACGTCTTCACCTAAAGTCGACGTGAACTGGTTCTCCCGCCTGCAGGGGACGGCTTTGGGAAATTCAGGGTGAAATTTGTCGTTTTATCTCGTAAAATAGAATTATGTCCGAAGAAACGCTGCGGGGCCCGGCGGCTTGCGAAGAACAGGGCTTATAAATTGTCAGACGGAGAATGCCGTTTGTCTTATTTTGCTGCTGCCCTAAGAAAGGCTGTCCGCAAAGGGGGAGCGGCGATGAGATTGAGGTTCGGAAAATGAGTCTGTGATGTTTTAAAAAATTGGAGAGACTGCTTCAAAATCGAAAAATCAATTGATGAGACAGCCTCGGCATCCTTTGAAAGGGATTGGATAAATTGCTGAATGATATATTTCTGAGAGCATGCAGACATGAAGAGGTCCCCTACATACCGGTCTGGTATATGCGTCAGGTGGGACGCTACCAGAAGGAGTACCGGGAGATTCGCAGGAACTATTCGTTTTTCGACATCAGCCGCAATCCGGAAATCTGTGCGCAGGTTACCTGTTCCCCGGTCGAAAAGCTGGGGGTGGACGCGGCCATCCTGTTTGCAGACATCATGACGCCTCTGAAAGCACGGGGACTCGATGTGAAAATCGTTGAAGGGGTCGGGCCGGTCATTGAGCATCCGGTAAAATCGGGGAAAGATCTGACCCGCCTCGGCGGGCTGGATCCCCGCGCTGACGTACCTTACGTACTTGAGACGATCAAAATACTCCGCCGCCGGCTTCAGGTTCCGCTGATCGGTTTTGCGGGTGCTCCTTTTACACTGGCAAGCTATCTGGTGGAAGGCGGCCCGTCAAAAGATTATCATCGGACAAAGGCGTTTATGTATACACAGCCCGGCGACTGGAAGGTGCTGATGGATTATCTTTCCGAGCTGACCATTGCTTATCTGCAGGCGCAGATTGAGGCGGGCGCTCAGGCAGTTCAAGTGTTTGATTCGTGGGTCGGCGCCCTGGGAGAGGAAGATTATCGGACTTATATAGCTCCGTCCATGGAAAAAATTTTTACAGAACTTAAGCAGACCGGAGCGGTAAGTATCTATTTCGGGGCGGGAGCGGGCCATCTGCTGAAGGAATGGGCCAAACTTCCGGCCGATGTGCTTTCCGTCGACTGGCGCACATCGCTTGCCGAGGCGCGCAGACAGGCGGGCGGCAAGGCTCTTCAGGGCAATCTCGATCCCTCGCTGCTGCTTGCTCCCCCGGAACTGTTAAAAGAACGCGCCGGAGAAATCCTTGATGCATCAGGCGGGAAAACAGGGTTCATTTTTAATCTGGGCCATGGCGTTTTTCCGGAAGTCAAAGAACAGGCATTGAAAACATTGACGGATTTTGTTCATGATTATTCCAAAAATATGAAAAAGCTGGTGCAAACAAATGGAAAATGAGACAGTCGGCCTGCTTGTCATGGCCTACGGCACGCCCTATCAAAAGGAGGATATCGTGCCTTATTATACGGCGATCCGTCACGGCAGGCGGCCGAGCGATGAGCAGATTGCCGATCTGACCCGCCGCTATGAGCGGATCGGCGGGGTATCTCCGCTCGCGGAACTGACGCGCCGGCAGGCTCTGACTCTGGAGAGCAGGCTGAACGAGCGCCAGCAGGCTCTGACTTTTAAAGCGTATCTCGGACTTAAATATATCCACCCGTTTATTGAAGACGCGGTCAGGCGGATTCATGAGGACGGCATCAGCCGTGCCGTTGCACTTGTGCTGGCGCCCCACTATTCGCGATTCAGTGTTCAGTCCTATACCGACAGGGCGCGTGCGGCTGCAGAAAAATCAGACGGTCCGCAGATTGTGCCCATTGAGAGCTGGTACAGGGAGACAAATTTCATTCGTTTCTGGGCGGGACAGATTCGGCAGACCCTGGCATCGATTCCGGAATCTGAACAGGATCGGAGTGTCGTTATTTTCTCGGCCCACAGCCTGCCGGAGAAAATTCTGAAAAACGGTGATCCGTATCCCGACCAGGTTGCGGAAACGGCGGAAGCGATTGCCGGGGAAGCGGGAATCAGCCACTATGTCCGGGCATGGCAGAGTGCAGGAAAAACGCGCAACCCGTGGCTCGGGCCGGATGTGCTTGATATCGTCCGGACATTGAGAGAAACAGAGGGCTATCGACATTTTATATTCTGCCCGATCGGTTTCGTGTCCGAGCATCTGGAGGTGCTTTATGATAATGATCAGCAGTGCCGGCGGCTCGTCGAATCGCTCGGCGGCATCTATCACCGTCCGCAGATGCCTGATACCGATCCGCTTTTTATCGACGCCCTCTCCTCAGCGGTGCTCAAGGTGCTGGATCAGTAGAGGGTGCGCCCCCTCTTTCTGAAGCGGACAGCAAACCGGATGGGGCGGCAGTCCGCCTCACAGGATGAATCGTTTCCCTTTTGGATCGGCTTACTTGAGCGGTCTGTTTTTTTTCAGGCGGCAGCAGGAGTTTTTTTCTTTGTTTGCGTTCCTGCCGAACCTGTCCGGGAAGATGCAGCGGTTTCTGAAAAAAACCGCGATCGGGACCGACGCATTCGCACGCTTATAAGCGCATGTTTTAGATGATGAGATGCTTTTGCAATACTAAATGACCGATTTGCTTATTCGGTCAGAAATCGGTGATAAAAATGGTTGTCGATCGTAAAGAGAGCATTGCCAAAGCGGCTGAAAGAACTTTTGCATCTTTCGGCTACAAGGCTACGACAATGGATCTTGTGGCACGCGTGGCCAATGTCGGCAAAGGGACAATTTATACTTTTTATAAGAATAAGGAGGAATTGTTCTATGCGATTATGAATCAGTTTATCCAAAAGCTTAAAAAAGTGGCGCTGAATGCGATCCATCCGGAGGACAGCTTTTTCGTCAATCTGCACCGGGCGCTGTACAATGTGCTGGAACTGCGCAAGGAGCATCAGCTGACGATCAAACTGACGCAGGAAATCAAAGAAATCGGCACGATACAGGCAAAACAGGCGCTGGCCAATATAGAAGACGCGATTCTTCTCTTCCTTGAGGGTTACGTGAAGGATGCGATCGCTAAGGGAGAAATTCAGCCGTGTGACACCAGGATCACGTCGTTTGTTATTCTGAAGCTGTATATCGCCCTTGTTTTTGACTGGGAAGAACGGCACGCTCCCCTGAGCAGCGAAGAGATTGCCAATCTATTTGATCTGTATCTGGTAAGGGGATTAAAGAAATAATGATCCGATGCTTTTTTTATCGTACAAAATGACCAAATGACCGGTATGGTCATAATGATTGCCGCAGATATATAAAATGAATGTGCCGGTTAAAAAATTTTAAGGTGCAAGGAAAAGGGTGTTTTGCTTCATGAATGTTTTTCAATTATTCGGGGAAGAAGTGAAGGCCATTGTCGGCAAACCGAAAAATATTATTTTTATGCTTGCCGTGATGTGCATCCCGCTCCTTTATGCGGGTATGTTTCTCTACGCCTTCTGGAATGCCTATGGAATGAGCGGACATCTGCCGGTTGCCGTCGTCAATCAGGATCAGGGCACAATGCTTGACGGAAAGCATCTGAATGCAGGCAGCGATCTGGTTTCGAAACTTAAAAAAGATAATCATTTCGACTGGCAGTTTGTCAGCAATCAGAAGGCGAATGACGGGTTTAAAAATAATCGTTACTTTATGGTTGTCCGGATACCGGCAAGCTTTTCGAAAAATGCTACAACTTTAGTCGATAAAACAGTCAGACCGGCCAATCTGTACTACCAGATCAACTCCGATTATAATTTCGTTGCCGCTAAAATGGCAGGAACCGGGCTGAATACACTGAAAGCGGACGTATCGTCTCAAGTTACAAAATTATACGCTCAGTCGATGTATGCCCAGCTGGATAAACTTTCGCGCGGCCTGAACACTGCTGCTCAGGGATCGAAGGATCTTGCGAAAGGCGGCGGCCAGGAAGTTGCCGGCCTGAATCAATTGAAAAGCGGTTTTAAAAGTCTGATGAACGGCACGAATCAGCTCGCCGATGGCTCCGGGCAGCTCGCCGGCGGCACGGCGAAGCTGAATACGGGATTAAAAACAGCCGCGAACGGTACGAACCAGCTCTACAGTCAGACCCGTTCAAATAGTGACAATATAGCAAAGCTGGCGGACGGCGCCAATTCGCTTGCGAATAATCTTAACCGGCTGAACAAAGGTGCGGTGCAGCTTGCCAATGGCTCCGGACAGCTGGCTGGCGGATCAAAGTCCCTGACAAGCGGAGTGGATCAGTATCTTGCCGGACTGAATCAATTCCAGCAAGGGATGCAGCAGGAAAAAGACGGACTGGACCGGCTGAACAGCCGGCTCGCCGCTTCAAAACCGCAGATTGACAGTCTTACCAGCCAAATGAATCAGCTGAGCGGCGGAATTAATCAGGTCAACAGCGGCACCAATCAATTGGCCAATGGGGTAAACCAGCTCGCTGATCAGAAAACAGGGGTTCCGCAGCTTTATTCCGGAATGATTCGTTTGCAGGAGGAAGTAAATGGCCTGGCCGATCAGCTGAGCGGTACGAAGCCTGAAAATCTTGATCAATTAGTCAGCGGGCTTAAGAATTTGACAGCGGGCATTAAAAATATGCAAAGTCAGGTGAATGATCCGACGACCGCTGCTGCGCTTGGGCAGCTGCAGCAAAAAATCAGTGATGATCTGACGAAAATCGTTCAAAACGAAGCGAGCAGCAATGGGGAAATGATCAGTACGATCAACTCCGATGCCAGCTTAACTCAAACTCAAAAAGACAATTTATCCGCTCAGATTGGCAAGATACAGACAACGGAACAGCAGGCAACAGTATCTCTGGTTAAAGAGATAGGCAGCAATTTAACGGCTATAAGCAGCAGCCTGTCCACGCAGACGAAAAATTTAAATAGCGGTCTGAACAGCTTTTCAGCAGGCTTAAACGGTGTTAGCGGCCAACCGGGATTGACCGCAGGCGTCACCGAATTAGTCAATGGGCAGAAACAACTGACCGCAGGAATAGTAGCAAACGGGACCAGCGTGACACTTCAGTCCGGGGTAAACCAACTGGCCGCAGGGATAACGGATTTGAGAAACAATGTTGTCGGCGTACCCGGACAAAATGGAATGAACAACGGGAGCCCGAGCCTGTCTCTTGGCATGCAGACACTGCAAAAGGGTACGAATACATTGGCTGATCAAGTCAATTCAAGCCGCTCGATAGAACAAATGACCGATCAGTTAAATGAGCTCTCTTCCGCCGTAACCCAGCTCGACAGCGGAGTGACACAGCTTAGCAGCGGTTCTCAATCGTTGCAATCTAATTTTGCTAAATTAAGCGATGGAACGCATCGGCTGATTGCCGGAATGAACACCCTACAGACCAATCTGTCCAAAGTTCCGGGTGCGACTCAGGCACTGGAAAAAGGTGCCGGCCAGCTTGCGGCAGGCAACAGCGAACTGAATCAAACCTGGCCTCAGCTGGTTGGCGGCATGAAGTCGCTGCAGACCGGAACGAATCAGCTTGTTTCCGGGAGTAATCAACTAGCGACGAATATGAATACTTTAAACAGCGGCGTCTCCAGCCTTTCAAATGGTCAGGACCAGCTTGCCGGCGGAACAAATCAACTGGCTTCCGGTGCGCAGAAAATTTATAACGGCAACAAGACACTGGGCAGCAATCTATCCGGTGCGCACAGCCAGCTTGCCGCTACGCCGACAGACAATGCCCATGCTGCTAAATTTTCGCAGCCGGTGACGGCGATCGACGGGACGCATCAGTCGGTCGACACATTCGGATCGGGCTTTGCTCCTTATTTTATCTCGCTCGCGTTTTTTATCGGGGCATTGATACTGACAATCATCTATAATCTCGGGCGTCCGGCGGGCCTTTCTCAAAATGGCGCAGCCATAGCATTGAGCAAGTTTTTGGTCACGATACTGATGAGTATCGGCAGCTCGTTTCTGATCGATTTCACGGTTCTTAAAGGACTCGGGCTCAATGTGTCGCATCCGTGGACGTTTGTCGGCTTCAGCGTGCTGACCAGTGCGACCTTCATGGCGATTATCCTCTTTCTTGCCGGGACGTTCGGTAATGTCGGTCAATTCATCGCTCTGGTTATCTTGATTCTGCAGCTCGTTACCAGCAGCGGAGCCTATGCTGTTCAGCTGATTCCGAGCCTGATTCAGCCTGTCGCCCGCATCCTCCCGATGACATACAGCGTCGCCGGATTCAGAAATATTATCGACGGCCGTCAGCAGGCGATGCTTGCCCAGAATGCGCTTATTCTGGCCGGATTTCTCGTCTCTGCACTCGTGCTGAGCATGATCGGCTTTACGGTGAAATTCCATCTGAATAACAGACCGCCGAGAACGAGCGCTTCGTATCGGGAGACGACGGCCGAATCCTAAAAAATGAAAAACAACGGCTGGGGAAAAAACCGCCGTCGGGCTGTGATCGGCCCGTTCGGCGGTTTTTTCCTTGTCTGATGATTCTATTCAGCCTGATTCATTAAAGATTTTCAATCCGTCCGATATAATGGACGGTAAAAGTGCCGTTATCATACACAAGTTTGGTCACGCTCGTATTCGGAATCGACGAAACCCGCTTGTCCCGGTCCAGGAGAGAAAAGAGCAGACAGTTGATGAACAGTCCGTGGCTGACGGCGAGAACGGCGGACTGTTTGGAAGCGGCAAGCAGATTCAGGACCTCGGCAACCCGTTTTCTGACGTCGCCATAACTCTCCGCAAGTCCGGCGCTGTCCAGCTTCTTCAATATATCCAGCCCGCGGACTTTTAATTCATCCGGCGAATCTCCGCTGATCACAAGATCGCCCGTTTCTTCGCTTACCCGCTGCCACATCAGGTTGTTCGGGCCTCCTTCGAACATGCCGAAGCCGACCTCGCGCAGATCGGCGGTTTCAACGAGGGGCACATCGGGGCTTGCCGAATGTGACAGAATAAGCTTTGCGGTCTGCCTGGCTCTCCCGAGATCGCTCGTGAAGGCGGCATCAAACACGATGCCCTCTTTCTTAAAGCGTGCGCCTAATTCGGCGGCCCGGCGCGCCCCGGTTTCAGTCAGCGGCGAGTCGGAGCATCCCTGCACCTTATTCAGTTTGTTAAAAAGCGTTTGTCCATGCCTGACGAGATAAATTGTTTTCATTCCACATCCTCCAGACAATAATCGTGGGTAACATTTTTCTTCTCTCTGAGATAAAACGGTTTTAAAAAACAATGGACGTGTTAAGCTTAGCGTAAAAGGGGTTTTCTTGTAAAGAGGCCGATCCTCATTTCACCTGCAGGAGGCCCGGCGCCGGGCGAAAAAGAAACTTCGCTTCGTTTGGTGCCGCTGGCCGGGCTTTGTTCTGGACGAATGCATGGAACCGTTTTAAGATATGAAAAAGAGATCGGTATTTAACCGGCGAAAAGGGGACGGATGATGAAATACATCAATAACCGCGATATTCTTGATCAGACGCTGAATTTTGCACTGGAAGAATTCGCACTGACACATTTGGACAGAGACGAGACTTATCTGATGTTCTACCGGATGACGCCGACCGTGATCGTCGGGCGCAACCAAAATACGATAGAAGAAGTCAACATGGATTACATTCGTTCTCACGACATCACTGTGACCCGGCGCCTGTCCGGCGGCGGAGCCGTTTATAATGATCCCGGCAATCTCAGTTTCAGCTTCATCACCCGCGACGACGGCGACAGTTTCAATAACTACCGCAGGTTCACCGAACCGGTCATCCGGGCGCTGAAACATCTCGGAGTCGATGCACGGCTCGAGGGGCGCAACGACCTGACCGTGGACGGGAAAAAAATATCCGGAAATGCACAATTTGTGACGAAAGGGCGCATTTTCAGCCATGGGACTCTGCTCTTTGACGTGAATCTCGAAAATGTTTCGCTTGCGCTGAATCCGGATGCCGAGAAGTATGAATCCAAAGGGATCAAATCAGTACGCAGCCGGGTAACCAATATTCGCGAGCATCTGAGCGAAGATATGGATATCCGCCAATTCAGGGAAACGCTTCTGCACTATCTTTTTGAAGGCGAAAATAAAATACCGGAATACGCGATCACCGACGAGGACTGGATCCATATTGTCTCGCTTGCGAAAAAGCGCTACCGCAACTGGGAGTGGGTATTCGGGAAGTCGCCGGAATTCAATGTCAAAAAGAGCAGACGTTTTTCCGGAGGGCGGGTGGACGTCCGTCTCGCTGTAAAAAAAGGCTATATTGAACATCTTTCGATTTTCGGGGATTTCTTCGGCACGGAAGATGTAAGCGAGGTCGAACGCCTCCTGACCGGCATTCAGTATAAAAAGGACACCGTTGCCGATCGCCTGAAGACACTCGATGTCCATCAGTATTTCGGTCAGATCGGTTTTGATGACATCATTTCTCTCATGTTCTGACAGTCAGGGGCGGCATCTTTAAAGCCGTGCAGCGTCTTAGAGGACAGCGGAAAAGAGACGGACACCGTCGATTTTAAGCAGCCTCAGAAAGGCAGGCTTGTTCTAAAATCCGGGGCGGAAAACTAAGCTAAGAATGGCCGGTCTGTCAGCGCCCTGAGGAGCGGCTCAGTCTTTGCTAAGCTGAAGGGGAGGATCTTTTTGAGGAAAGCTGCCTTTACAGGCTTTATTGTTTTTTATTTCATTTATATAATGCTGATGGCCGGTTATTTTTTCGTCTGGTCGAAATCCGGCCTTCCGCCCGGCATCAAAGGAACCCCGGCCGATCCGTCACAGTTTATGAACGGGCGTCAGCTTGCCGAAAGTACAACCTATAATGCCTGGCGCCACTTTTTGTCCTTTGCGTCTATTCCGCTTGAATGGGCCGTCTATCTGTTTGTGCTGATTTCGGGTTTCTCGCAATGGCTGAGACGGCGCGCCGAAGGACTGTCCTCCCTTTTCCTTGTCCGGATCTTTATTTGTTTTGCGATACTGTCGCTGATTTCCGCTGCCGTTTTTTTCCCGGTTAATTTTGCCCAATATCAACTGTCCGTCCACTACGGAATATCCGTTCAGCATTTTTCGGACTGGATCCGGGATCAGGGCATTTCTTTCGCGGTCGACGGCCTGATTTCGTTGATTACACTCACCGTTATTTTCTTTTTTATCCGCAGAAATCCGCGGAACTGGTGGCTGCCGGTCTGGCTGCTGTCCGTACCGTTTATTGTGTTTATCCTCTATCTGCAGCCGGTTGTGATCGATCCGCTTTATAATCACTTTCAAAGCCTGCCGAACGGTGAACTGAAAAGCGAGATTCTTAATCTGGCGTCCCATGCGGGCATTCCGGCGAACAATGTCTATGAAGTCGATATGTCGAATCAGACGAATGCTATGAACGCCTATGTGAATGGAATCGGCTCGCATCTGCGCATTGTTCTCTGGGATACGACCGTTCAGAAGCTCAGCCGTCCCGAAGTCCTGTTTATCATGGCTCATGAAATGGGGCATTACGTGATGCACCATATTCTCTGGGGTACGGTTGCCACACTGGCCGGGCTGTTCATCGGACTTTTTCTTGCCGCCAAAGGGCTGCTTTGGACGGTTCAGCACTGGGGTCCGCGATTGAATCTGGCGCATCCCGGCGATCTGGCGGCTCTGCCCCTTGTCCTGCTGCTGTTTTCACTTCTTTCTTTTGCCGGAGAGCCTGTTCAGAACGCCGTTTCGCGTCAGTTTGAGCATGCGGCCGACGTTTATGCCATTCAGATGACACAGAATCGGCAGGCGGCCATTTCTTCATTTCAAAAGCTCTCGGCAGCCAGCCTCGGCGAAATGAATCCCCCGGCATTGGTAAAATTCATGCAGTACGATCACCCGACCATGCTTGACCGGATAAATTATCTGGAACATGCAAACTTAAAAAAGTGAGTGGAGCGGCATTTGCAATTAAAAATTTTTGCCTGTTTTTTCTTCTTCGGGAAGTCTTCCCACTCCGTCTGTTTGTGCTAAACTAAAAAAGACGACGGATACGGGCCGGAATTTAAACACGGTCACGGCCGGACTCTTTGCCCGAAGTTATTCAAACGAAAAGAAAAATAGAAAGAGAATTGAGGAAATCAGGATGACAAGTGAAAAAAAAACGGTTGCTGTGCTTTACGGCGGCAGATCGACGGAATATGAGATTTCACTCTTAACCGCTTATTCGGTCATAAACGCCATGGATCTGGAAAAATACAGAGTGCTTCCTGTCTATATTCAGCAGGACGGGCGGTGGATTGCGGGATCCGAGATAAAAAAGAAACTGGAATATAAGGATCAGCTGCTTCTTAAAGAAGATCAGACGCTTGAAACAAATGCGGAGCACTGGCTCGCCCCATCTGCATCAGCTGCGGCCATTAATAAGCGGCCCGATGTTGTCTTCCCGCTGCTGCACGGACCTAACGGTGAAGACGGAACCGTGCAGGGACTGTTTGAGCTGCTGAATATCGCTTATGTCGGTTCCGGAGTTTCGGGATCAAGTGTCGGGATGGATAAAGTGCTGATGAAGGACGTCTTTTCAGCACATGGGATCCAGGGCCCCAAATATTTGTCCGTTCCTCGTTTTGACTGGGAAAGCGATGCCCCGTCTGTCATTCTTGAAGTTAAAAATTCGATTGGCTACCCGTGTTTTGTGAAACCCGCCAATTGCGGATCGAGTGTCGGGATCAGCCAATGTCTCAGCGAAACCGACCTTTCTGCCGCGGTGGAAGAAGCTTTCCGATTCGACACAAAGGTGATCATCGAAGAAAAAATTGACGGGCGCGAAGTGGAAATCGGCGTGATCGGCAATCACAGCCTTTCTGTCTCCGTTCCGGGAGAAATAAAAACCGGAGAGGCGGATTTCTATGACTATCAGTCGAAGTATCAGGAAGGAAAGAGCACGCTGATCATTCCGGCCGATCTGCCGGGCAAGGTCAGGGCGGAGCTGGAAGACGTCGCAAAAAGGGCTTTTGTCGCTTTGAATCTGTCCGGTTTGGCCAGAGTCGATGTTTTTATACGGGAAGGGGATCATCGTGTCATCCTGAACGAGGTGAACACGATGCCGGGTTTCACTCAATTCAGCATGTTTCCGCTGCTGTGGCAGCATACGGGGATATCTTACCGGGATCTGATTGAAAAACTGATCGATCTCGGCATTGAGAAATTCAGGGAGAAACAGAAAATCCACTATCGGATTGATGAGTAAACATGAGGATGGAGGAAAAAGACAGGAGCGGCTTGTTTTTGAGAGCCGGAAAAATCCGGGAAAGCTTCTGCAAATGAAGCTGACGCGCATATGTTAAAAGCGCGGGGATCATGCAGGGCCTGTTCCTGACGCGTGTTCATGAAACGGAAGAGGGTGTCTCGATTTTCCGATATCGAGACACCCTCTTTAAAATGCACCTTGAATTGCTGCTCAATGAAGCCTGAATGCAAAAACCATCGATGAACAGATGCTGTTCATCGATGGCCCGGCGGTGAATTAATGAATAACGGTAATTGTCAGTGTCCTTTGCCCAAAAGCCAGTGCGGCAGCTTTCGTCGGGAAATGGACGTCGATCCGGTTGCCTCTGATGCTTCCGCCGGTGTCTGCCGCGATATATGTGCCGTAGCCCGGTATGACAACTCTCGAACCGAGAGGGATAACGGAAGGATCAACGGCAATGACTTTCGCACCTGAATTGCCGCCCACATTCGTTCCGGTTGCCGTCAGACCTTTGAGCGCATAGCCCGTAGCGAGAACAGTCAAAGTATTGCCTGCCGGTTTCGGAGCCTGCCGTGCTGCAGCTCCGGGTGTGTATGACACACTTTGGACGGCTGCCTTTTGAGGCTGGGGAGCTGCCTGTGCAACAGGAGCCGCCGCCTGCTTCGACTGAGCCTGCTGCTGAGCCGCCACCTGCCGAGCCTTGGCTTCGGCCGCCGCTTTTTCCTGCTGTGTTATTTCTGCGGCTTTAGCCTGAGCGGCTTTCAGCTGGGACTGATGGTAATAAATATTATAGAGCAAAGCCGTCGTTTCGGTATTCGCTTCGCCGCTGCCGGATAGTTTCTGATCTGCCTGAAAGCTGTCTATCGCTTTAAGCGTCAGATCTCCGAATACTCCGTTTATTTCGCCGTGATAATAACCGAGTTGTTTCAATTCCTCCTGAAGTTTGGCAATGGATGGACCTTTGTCTCCTTTGCGGAGCGTGTTCAAGGTATTATTAATGTCCTTTCCGCCTGATTGTTTCTGAGGAACCTTTACGGCAAATCCTACAGCTGCTGATTCAGTACTTTCGGTTTTCATCGTGTGACTATCATTTGTACTGCTCGTCTTGGCCAATGCGATGGTTGTCGGTGTCAGGACACCGATACACACCGCGAGACCGGTCACCGCCGTCAGCCTTTCAATGATATTCATAAATGTAACCCTCCTTATTGTGCAAACCACGCCTGAAAGGCAATGATTTACATCCATTGGTAATTGTAAGCGTTGAATATCTCATCCGTGTTTTAGCGAGATTACAGTTTTGTAACAATGGAATACGGTTTTGTGAATTTGTCAAGATTGTTTTGACCTTTTTTTCGTCTTTTTTTTATGTAAAGATTTCCAAAGATGTGCCGGCGTGTCTCATGCAAACTGCTTTTTTTGGGCCTAGCAAAATGGATTATTTTTTGAAATCTGTTGAATATTTTTCGACTTTGGGTTAACATCGACTTGTTTTATTATTTATCATGAAATTTGTTGACAGCCGGCACAGGATTAGACCGGCGATCAGGGGGAGAAAGGAAATGGAGGAAAAAAAGGTCAATGAGTCGCGTTCGGTTACGTCTGTGCACGTTATGCCGAGCGACACGAATAACCATGGGACGTTTTTCGGCGGCAAGCTGATGATGTACGTAGATAACATCGGGGCAGTCGCAGCGATGCGCCATGCCCGCCAAATGGTTGTTACGGCTTCGATCGATTCAGTAGATTTTCTGTGCCCAATCAGAGCAGGATCTTCAGTTTGCCTGGAGGCTATTGTCACTTGGACACACCATACGTCCATGGAAGTCTTCGTAAAGATTATTACAGAGGAACTGAAGACAGCGAAACGCACATTGTGTACGACTTGTTTTCTGACCTTTGTTGCGGTCGATGAAAATGGAAAGGCCATCCTGGTTCCCGGAGTGGTTCCTGAAAGCGACGAAGAGAAGATGCTGTACAAAAGTGCGGAGAAACGCTATCTTCATCGCCAGAACAGGAGAAGCGAGACAAGAAATTTTGTGTCGAGACTGACATTGAAAAAACCGTGGGATCGTTGAGTCCCGATTGATCGGTATTTATGAAACGAAAAAAAAAGGCATCTCAAAGTCGAAAAGCCGACTGAAGAGATGCCCTCTCTTTTAACCTGGATTCCCGGGAAATGATAACAAGGTATCTGTAAGCAGCACCGATAAAGGATTGTCAGATAAATGCTTCTGTTTAATCAGTATAATTATACAAGTTGATATAGCTCCAAAAACACGTTAATATCAGGCTTTTTCATGACCTTGGTATAAAAACACGGGAATGCAGGTTTTATATAATAATGCCGATCGGACGAGCCTTCCGGTCAGACGATACTGCGTTTCTGCAGAAAGTTTCTGAGGCGCGTGTAGACCGGAATCATCAGAACGGTCAAGGCGGCACCCTTAATGATATTGAACGGCATAACACTGTAGACGATCAGCGTCAGCAGGCTGTCAATGCCGTGATTGACGGCCTGAGCCTGGGATACGGCCATATTCACACTGAATCCGAGGAAAAGGGCGTATCCCGGGAAAATGACAAAATAATTGGCAACCGACATGATCGCCGTCATGATCACAGTTCCGAGAACCATTCCGATTGCGAGCGAAGCAATCGACGGTCTTTTATGGTAAAAATACCAGGAAACGAGGATCAGTATCGATCCTGCCGAAAAGTTGGCGAATTCCCCGACCGGAACGACGGTCAGCGAACCTGTGAGCAGAACATGAAGAATGTTTTTAATGGCCTCAATAGCGACTCCGGCCCCCGGACCAAGCAGAAGTGTACCGATCAGTGCCGGAAGATCGCTGAAGTCCAGCGTCAGAAATCCCGGCATCATCGGAATCGGAAAAGCAATTAACATGATCAGGAAACCGATGGTAGCCAGCAGTGCAACCAATACCAATTTTTTTAATGATGCTTGTTTCAAGATAATCACCCCATATTTTTTTATAATTGGGGGACGATGTGAAGCGCACTCCGTTCTTGATCCTGATTCACGGACATTTCCCATTGCCGGTTTTAAGAAACCGGATGCCGTTTTTCTGCGGCTGGTCCGGCTGCAGGGTCCCGGTTGAGACAAAAAAGCCCAAAGGATTTTTCCTTTGGGCTTTTTTAAAACGAAGGGCCGCCGCTCCACTGCGGAAAAGCAGCCTTTCTCAAGAAAATGCACGTTAAAACGCAAAAATGCGTCGGCACATCATCCTTCTCCCATCCAGACTGTACTGTCGGTTCCGGATTTTCACCGGATCAACCTTTCGGCTCGCGGACTCTGGAACACATTCCATTACCGCCGGTCGGGAATTTCACCCTGCCCTGAAGGAATCTCATATTCAGCTAACAGCTTCATTATACTTTTTTTTGTAAAATCCGGCAATACTTTCATTCAGAAAAACCGGCAGGATCGGTTGAATAAAGGCCGGTGAAAATAAAAAAAGCGTCTCCGTTCAGAGACGCACCGCTACTCAGATAAAATGATCAAGCACTAATCCAAGAGAGAGAAGGAACCCGAACAAAGTCTGCATTTGTGCGGTTGCTTTCATTGCCGGCATCAGCTGGATGGACTTCGTTTTGCCGTGAAAAAGCCTCGTTGCCTGAATGGCCTTGGGAAGGCTCGCAAACACGATCAGAATCCAAGCGGATTCCACGCGGAAGGCCATGAGACCGATCATCCAGAGGTAAGAAAAAGCAAAGAGGGAAGCCAGCAGATGAATCGCTTTCGGGCGCCCGAGCAGGACGGGCAGTGTCCGCCGCCCTTTTTTCTTATCGCCGGTCAGGTCGCGGATATTGTTCGCCATATTAATCCCGCCGACCAGAATGCCGATTGGAATCGAAATAAGAATACAGCTCAGCGTCAGCGTTTCCGTCTGAATAAAGAATGAAATCCAGATAATAAAGACACCCATGAACAGACCGGAAACCAGTTCCCCAAACGGGGTATAAGCGATCGGATAGGGGCCGCCCGAATACAGATACCCGGTCAGGATGCAGACCGATCCGACGGCAGCGATCCACCAGCTGCTTTCAATGCAGATATACACACCGATCAGCATGGCGGCAAAGCAGAGGCTGAGAGCCAGATCCAGAATCATTTTCGGGCGGAACCCGTCCCGGACGATGCTTCCCCCGATTCCCACGGATTCTGCCGTATCCAGCCCCCTTTTAAAGTCGAAATACTCATTAAACAGATTGGTCGCAATCTGTATCAGCATCGATGCAATAAGCATGGCAATAAAGAGCGGGATATTCAGTTTCCCTGAAGGCAGTGCCAGAGCGGTTCCGAGTGTAACGGGAACAAATGAAGCCGTAAGTGTGTGCGGACGCATCATGCTCCACCATCTTCTGAAACCTGTGTTTTTTTCCGGAATTTGTTCGCCCATGTGCAATCTCTCCCAGTAAAAGTTATCCGGCAGGCCGACGGCATAGATCAAGCGGTTTATGGAAAACCACCTGCCGCAAAAATCCGATTTTCGACAAAATCGACAAGATTCCTCTTTTCAGTTTATGGAAATCGGCCCGATGTGTCAATATTCAAAACGGCGGCTGCCGGGCGAACTTGCAGAAAAAGCAGCGGAAAAGTCTCATAAAAGCCGTCTGGGAAAAATTGTAGATGTTAAGAGAGAAATTACCGGGAGTATTTAAGGCAGGGTACAGATTCCGTGTTTAACGAATGGAAAGGATGAAGAAGCGCTTTTACGGATTGACGGAGGGAGGGATGCTTGCTTCGGAGGTGCGGGAAGGCTGAGGAAAGCGCGTGTTCAGCAAGGTCCGGAGCTCATTGCATTCGACTCCGGTCAGGGTAATGCCCCGCCCCATCTTTTTCTTGCCGGGAGCCCAGCTTCTGATGTCGTATTTTGCATCCCGGTCGTTCCAGCTGACCAGGTTCAGTTCCTTTGTCCAGCCTCCGGATTCCGTAGCCAGTACGCCGAAATGCCGGATAATGCTGAAATGGAGTTCTGAATTTTTTTCTGCCATAACAATCACCTCTATCAATTTTTTTGAACAAATGTTCTGATATCAGTTTAAACACAAACAGATGTTCTGTCAATGCGGATACACAGAAATAGGACGGAAAAGACCTTTCATGTCATAATTTTGCTATAATGGCACTAAAAGCGTACCGGCCGTCCGGCATGAGAAAGCCCGGGCAGAGAGGTGGGGGAGAAACATGCTTCGTTATACACTGGCCTTTATCAGATATCGGGATGAAATCTTAATGATTAATCGGGAAAAATCGCCCTGGCAGGGAGCGTGGAACGGAGTCGGCGGCAAGCTGGAGCCGGGGGAGACGCCCTCTGAATGCGTGATCCGGGAAGTCCGGGAAGAGACCGGTTTAAAAATCGGCCGCCCCGTCTATCGGGGAACAGTGACCTGGAACCCTGATGAAGAAGAGGCACAGGGAATGTATGTCTTTGTGGCCGATATCGGCGATAAAGATGAACTAGAGACTCCGGAAAGGACAAGAGAAGGAATTCTTGAATGGAAAAAAGAAAAATGGCTGCTCTCGGCAGCAAACTTCGGAACCGTTCCGACCCTGCGCTATTTTATGAAGGATGTCCTTGACATTGCGCGCCGGGGCCCGGCGGACTATCATTGTACGTTTCACGGCGACACAGTGGTCCATTCTGAAATCCGGCCTCTTCCCGGGCATGCTGTACATTCCGGGAGGCCTTCATAATTGCCTTGATCGTTTTTATAAGGGCCCGGTTAAACTTTTGTTTAGGGGGGATCCCGGAACTGCCGGGTTTTTCTCCATTCCTGTTGATCCGTTTAATGAAAAAAGGGCGCTAAAATTAACATGGCTATTGAACAAAAAATCAGAGAATGACTAACTTTTTTCGGTAATTTTTCTTTGCCGGCTCCTTTGTAAAATCCGGAAAATTGCAGTTTATTTCTATACAATACAAAAAGCAAAGTAAGAATTGATAACCCTGCTAACCAGGCACCGCCGGTATGATCTACGTTTATTCCAAAACCCGCGTATATTAATTTCACAGAAGTTCCCATTAAGCTGCCGAGGATGGAAAGTATTGCTATAATACGGATTAATTCCAAGATGGCTCTCATACCATTCATTCCCTTCCCGGATTCTAAAAACTGAGTACCGCCTCAACTCATGTATCCCGCCGGGCCGCGGCGCGAAGACCATCGATTCTTCTGAAGAGCGGTCGCTCTGCATGTGGCAATATATTCCTCTCAATGTTCATGCGGGCGGCGGTTTATTCTTTCGAAAAAGGGGAAGTCATGCACGGGCGGCAGTAAATGGCGGAAACGGCCGATCTTTTTCTCCGGCCCGCCGTATTTCTACGAATCATGGCAAAAATCGCCGGGAAAATGCCGGCTAGCGACAATAGGGCGCCGCTTATCATTAGTAGAGTGCAAAATAAGCGCGGCAGATCGACAGTAACGGCCAAAAATCGACAGTAAACGGACTGGAATCAATAAGTGCGAATAATCAGATCTGGATGAGCCAAAGGATACTCGAATCCTAAAATAAACTTGCAAAATTCATATACTCCTAAAATAAACTTGCAAAATTCATATACTAATTTTATTATACTCATCGGTTCAGTTATTAAATAGAGACTGTACCTTAAACTTTGACAGCCGTAAACTGTCACGGGCCGCCGGGGTGAAGAAATAGGCTCCGGCCGATGAAGCCTTCGCATCCGCCGAGTAAAAAGGCCGAAACTGCGCATGATAAGCGCAGGAGGTTGATCAAGGTGAATATCGGCAAGATTTTCTATTTGTTTTGTGCGCTGCTCGCCCTTGCCGTTGTCGTCTATGAAAATCACTGGGGACACGAGGTCAATGCGAAGAGCAGTCAGAGTCAGAAGCTGATTGTGCCGCTTATTGACGGAAAGGGCGAAGAACTGGGCGAAGCCGTCCTTACCGAAACAGAAAAAGGAGTCAGCGTTGCACTTCAGGCCGAAGGGCTCAGGCCGGGGCTTCATGCGATCCATTTTCACGAGGTCGGGAGCTGTACGCCGCCCGACTTTATGTCGGCGGGCGGCCATTTCAATCCGGAGCACAAACAGCACGGATTGAAAAATCCTCTCGGCCCGCATGCCGGCGATATGCCGAACATTTTTGCCGACAGTCACGGAAAAGTGAAGACGGTCATTTTCAATCCGCGTGTGACGCTTGAAGAGGGTAAAGAAAATTCTCTGAGAGACGCGGACGGTTCTGCTTTGATCATCCATGAAGCCGGCGACGATCAGCAGACGGATCCGTCGGGCAATGCCGGGAGCCGCGTTCTTTGCGGCGTCATAAAATGAGGGGCTGTCTCAAAAGCCTCCTAAAAACAAAGAACCGAGTGGAATTCGCACAAAAATTCCGCCCGGTTCTTTTTATGATGTTGCCCGGCTTTCCTTTCCTCCTGGCGTGGGCCTCTTTCGGACTTTCTTCAGAAAGTTGTCAGCCAGCGCCGGCGAGCCGGGTTCAACCGCGACTTTTTCCAACCCTCTTAAATGAAATCGGCGATTTTTTCTGCAGTTTTTTTCAGGATAGGAAATGAAAAGACGAGAGGGGAAATGCTCCTCCCTCTCGCCCTTCATTTGCGGCTATCTTTTGAAAAAGTCCGTTTCAAACGGCTTCAAATCAAAAAAATAAAAGAGCGTCCGTTCCTTTTACAGAATGGTGCGGTTTACTGCGCAAGCAGCGAGAGGCCGCCGTCGACTGTAATCGTTTGCCCGCGGATCATGAATGCCTGAGGCGTGCAGAGAAAATAAACGGCCTCTGCCAGATCTTCCGGTTCGACGATTCGTCCGGCAGGATTGCGTCTTGCGGCCTGTTCAAGCAATTCCGTGCGGTTCGGGAAATGTTTCAGGGCGTCGGTATCGACGGCACCTCCCGAAACCGTATTCACCGTGATGTTCATGGGCGCCAGTTCAACGGCAAGATAGCGTGTGATTGCTTCGACAGCCGCTTTAGATACGCCGACCACGGCGTAATTAGGAAGGGCCCGGACCGCTCCGAGGCTTGAGAGCGCGACGATATGCCCCCCGCCCGTCTTGTTCATTAGCCTGGCTGCTCTTTGTGCCGCGAATAAATAGGCTTTTGCATTAATGTCCTGTGTCCAGTCCCAGTGTTTCTCTTCAATCTCCATGACCGGGCGCTGTACGCCGGATGCCGCATTGTTTATAAAAGCATCCAGCCTTCCGAACGCCGCTTCGGCGCTGTCGAACAGATGATTGATCTGCTCCAGTTCGCCGATATTGGCTTTTACAATCTTGACGGTGACGCCATAGCGCCCTTCAATTGCGCGTTTTGTCTCTTCGGCGTTCGAACTTTTGCGCGCGTAATTCAGAATGAGGTCGTATCCGTTCTGCGCAAATTTTTCCGCAACGGCTTTCCCGATGCCGCGTGTTCCGCCGGTAACCAAAACAACTTTATGATTCATTTCCTGGCCCCCTGTACCCTTTTCAGCTCACTTTAGTATAACAGAGTCTGCAAAAGTGCAGCAAGAACCCCCCTGTCAAATTCCGATTCAATCGTCTATATCATCTATTAAAACATACTAACCTTAATGGTGTAGAGAAGTACGACGGTACTCTCTGCACCACTTTTATTTTATAGTAGGAGTGAAGCATAAGGCCGCTGTTCTTCATGCATTCATTTGAGGCAGCCTGCATTTGGAATAAGAAGCCTTCTTTCTTTCGCCCGGCCGAGGGGGAAAGACCGGGCCGTACCAGCGCCGCCCGGCCGGATTCATTCACAGGAAAACATTTTAAGCGTTTCACCTTGCGGAGGCCGTCAATGATTTCGGAAGAGAAACGGAAAATTCGGGCTAGAAAGCAAAAATACCGTCGGAAATCGTTCGTGTATGATAAAATAAAGCATGCGCCCCCGGTCAGTCAGTTAAGGTGCAGTTAATAAATGAATCGGGCGGCGCACTGACATTTCGGCTGTTCAATCAAATGTTTGGCGTATGAGTGGTAATCCTAGATCAGATCATTGAGAGGAAGCGTTTATCGATGTCGTCTTTTGAGTGGAAGACCATTAAGCCTTATGACGAAATCATTTTTGAAGCCTATGAAGGGATTGCTAAAATAACAATCAACCGGCCTCAGGTCCGCAATGCATTTACACCGAAAACAGTCATAGAAATGATTGACGCGTTTTCGAGAGCGCGCGACGATGCCAGTATCGGCGTTATCATTCTGACGGGAGCCGGGACAAAGGCATTCTGTTCGGGCGGCGACCAGAAAGTCCGCGGGAACGGCGGTTATGTCGGAAGCGATCATATTCCGCGCCTGAATGTGCTTGATCTGCAGCATTTGATCCGTGTGATGCCCAAGCCGGTTATCGCGATGGTAGCGGGTTATGCGATCGGCGGCGGCAATGTCCTGCAGGTTGTCTGCGATCTGACCATTGCTGCCGACAATGCTGTTTTCGGACAAACCGGACCGAAAGTCGGAAGTTTCGATGCCGGATACGGTGCCGGCTATCTGGCACGGATTGTCGGCCATAAGAAGGCCCGTGAAATCTGGTATCTCTGCCGGCAGTACAATGCACAGCAGGCTCTTGAGATGGGACTCGTCAATACGGTTGTCCCGCTTGAAAATCTGGAGGAGGAAACAGTCCAGTGGGCGAAAGAAATGCTTTCAAAGAGTGCAACGGCACTCCGTTTCCTCAAAGCCTCTTTCAATGCCGATACGGACGGGCTTGCCGGCCTGCAGCAGCTGGGCGGCGACGCGACGCTGCTTTATTATACGACGGATGAAGCGAAGGAAGGGCGGGACGCCTTCAAAGAGAAACGCGATCCCGACTTCAGCAAATTCCCGAAGTTTCCGTAAATCTGCCGATTTCCGATCTTCAAATGAATTCGCTTCCGCTGAAAGGCAGCCGCTGAAGAAGTAGAACGTTCTAAAGATCATAGAGGTTTCCATCAATATAATGTGGATAAAAAGGTAAAGCGGGCCGCCTGTATCCGGGCGCCCCGCTTCTTTCCCTTTTCGGCCCGAATTTTTCGGTACCTTCACCTGAAAAGGGAGCCGCTTTTCCGTCCGGCTGAAAGAGACGGACGGTTTTTGCGGAGTTTTGAAGCACACGGAAAGGAGGAGATATCGATGACGAAAACGATCATGCCGAACTGGCTGAGGCGCCGTGCCGAACTGACTCCGGACCGCACGGCGCTTGAAACGGACCGGGAGACGGTCAGTTTCCGTACACTTTTTCAATTAACGGCGGATATTGCCCGGCAGCTGCGGACGGCCGGCATTGGGCAAAATGACAAAGTTGCTTTGTTAAGTGAAAGCAGCGTGGAACTGGTCGGCTTCTACCATGCGATCAGTGCCGCCGGGGCGATCAGTGTCCCGCTGAATAACCGGCTGAATCCGGAAGAGGCAGCCTGGCAGCTGCGCGACTGCGGAGCAAAGTGGCTGATTTCGGACCGGGCTTTTCTTTCTCTCGCGGAAAAGATTGCGGACAAAGCGCCTTGTACGCTGCTGACGATGGCGGACGTGCAAAGCCGGCCGAAAATGTCGTGCGAGATAAACGGGACATTTGATCTGGACAGGCCCTGTACGATCGTTTACACTTCCGGAACGACAGGCCATCCGAAAGGCGTGGTGCTGACTTACGGAAATCACTGGTGGAGCGCGGCCGGTTCGCTGCTCAATCTCGGACTCAACGAAAATGATAAATGGCTCTGCTGTGTTCCGCTTTTTCATGTAAGCGGGCTCTCCATCTTAATGAAAAATGTGATTTACGGCATGACGGTGGTGCTGTCCGCCAAATTTAATGCTCATGAAGCCAATCGGCAGATCTGTTCAAACGGCGTGACCATGATGTCGGTTGTAGCCAATATGCTGCGGCGCATGCTGGACGATGCGGGGGAGGCCCGCTATCCGGAAACATTTCGCTGCATGCTGCTCGGCGGCGGCCCGGCCCCGCTTCCGCTTCTGGACCGCTGCAAAGAAAAACAGATTCCGGTTTTTCAGACATACGGATTAACGGAAACGGCTTCGCAGATCGTTACCCTGCCGCCGGAATACATGTTTACGAAAATCGGTTCCGCCGGTAAACCGCTGTTTCCGTCGGAAATCCGGATCGTTGCCGACGGAAAGGACAGAGATCCGAATCAGCCGGGCGAAATTGTCGCGCGGGGTCCGAATGTGACACCCGGTTACTGGGGCCTTCCCGATGCGACGGAACAGGCGATCAGAGACGGATGGCTGTATACGGGGGATATCGGTTATCTGGATCAGGACGGCTTTTTGTATGTTCTCGACAGGCGCCGGGATTTAATTATTTCGGGCGGCGAGAATGTCTACCCGGCTGAAATCGAATCGGTGCTGCTCGGCCATCCGGCCGTTGAGGAGGCCGGAGTCGTCGGCATTACCGATAAGAAATGGGGAGCGGTTCCCTATGCCTTTGTCGTGATCAAAAAAGGATTTATATTTTCAGAGAAAGAGATTCTCGATTACTGCGGCACAAAGCTGGCCAGATATAAGCTTCCTGTCCGGATTCAGCCTCTGGACCGGCTGCCGAGGAACGCATCCCGGAAACTTATGAGGAGAAAGCTTATCGATTTTCTCCCGAAAACTTTCATTCCTGGCAATGATTTTTGAGCGATATTGGGGTATGATAAGCCAGAACGGTTTCCTGTGCCCGGAAGAAAAGATGAAAGAGGCGAAGAGGATGATGATGGTTTATTTTAGTCTGGCGCTTTTTATCATAACGATTGTGCTGTTCATTATATCATTGGCTAAAACAGCGAAACTGATGAACGGTTCGATGGGAAAGATTGCAAAAACGGCCGAAAAGATACGTGAGCAGTCGGAGAAAATCGCTGAGGAAAAGCATCAGCTGACTCAGAACCTCTCCGCCGTTCAACTCGACTTTTTTAAAAAACGGGAAAGGGCACGGGAGGCAGCGGACAATATAAAAAAGTCCGTGACGCTGACACAGGAAAATTATTATAAAATAAAAATGGCGGTAAAAAACGAAAAAGCGTGAATCAAGCGGCCAACATTGACCGACGCTTTTGCGGGCGCGGACAGAGGCTCCGATTCTCAGTCCTGAACTGCCTCGCGACACTATCGCGACGGCGTTAAAAAATTAAAAATTGCTGAGGGAGGCGGAAAACTCTTGAAAAGCAGGCGGCAATCCGTGTCCGGATGGCTTTTTGTGCTGGCGCTGTCCGTGACCTTGTTTCTGTTGCTCGTTCCGGCGGTCCGTACCTCCGCCATTCGTCAGGCAGACAATGCACTGCTCCAGTCTCTCAATCCGCTTCGATCGGCTCCGATGGTTGCTTTTTTTGCGGAACTGACCCGGTTCGGAGCCGGCCGGCTGTTGTTTTTTATCGTGGCAATCGGTACAGCCTTTCTGCTGTATAAGAGACGCTACTCGTCCGCTGTGATCTTGCCGGCTGCTTATCTTGCGGAACGGGTCCTGAATACTCTTCTCAAAAACTGGATCATGAGAAGCCGGCCGCCTCTGCCGCATCTGGTTGCTGAATCCGGATACAGTTTTCCGAGCGGCCATGCGATGAATGCGCTTACCGTATACGGTCTCCTGATTCTGCTGCTGGTTCCGCTGATCCGGTCCGTCCGGCTGAAGATTGTCTGGACTGCGCTTTGTCTGATCATGATCCTTCTGATCGGTTTCAGCAGGCCCTTGCTGCGCGTTCATTATTTCAGCGATGTTTTTGCCGGTTATTGTGCGGGGGGTGCCGTGGTTGCCGCCTGCGCGCTGATCCAGCTTGCGATTCATGCTCCGGCAAGGCGAGACGGGGGATGAATCATCCGCCGCCGGTTTCAGCCTCGGATCTCTAGTGGCCAAAAATCCGCAGCAGTAAAAGATTTCTGACTTAACACCTCTTCCTCATTGGTATAAAATTATACTAGTTATAATGATCCGGAAATAGCTTAACATCAGGATTTCTCATGGCGTTATAAAAACACGGAAATGCGGGTTCAGTTCCGGCAAAAAAGCAGGCAGTCGATTTTCGGCCGCCGCGGGGGCCTGAATTTATTTCCGCGCTGATCAGTGATTTCAGAACCAGAGAAAGCGTCGCCGTTTCGGAAAAATGCTGCTGTCCGCCGAACGATGATATTGTTGCCCGTCAGTTTTATCGCCGCTTACAAAAAAAATTTCCATCCAAAGGAAGTGCAATCATGCCGCAGACAAATGTCGGACTGCAAATTCTGCCTTTTTCAAAGGAAAAGGACACGTATGCATTGGTGGATAAGGCGATCGAAGCCATTCAGCAATCAGGTGTCCGCTATGAAGTTGACGCCCTGGAGACCGTCATGGAAGGGGAGCTCGACGATCTGCTGGAGGTCGTCAAGAAGACCATCTATGCGACGATCGCCGCAGGAGCCGATGAAGTGGGCGCCGAGGTAAAGATCCATTTCCGCCCCCAGGGGACATCGATCGAAGAAAAAGTCGGCAAGTACCGGAACTAAACGGACCGGAGAAATAAGAAAAACTTCGGCAGCTCTCAGGCCGCTGAAAAGTATAAAAGAGCGGGCCGCCGTACTGAACAGATACAGCGGCCCGCTTCGTCTGTCTTCTTTTTTTGTATTATAGTTTTTTTATCACAAGAGTAAAAATCTTCGCAGATCCCGGAATATAGGCTTTAATAGGTATCTCCTCTACCCATGTATCATCCAGCCGGACCGCGGCGCGGAAATGGCGGCGGTTCTTCCGGAAAGCGATCGCCTGGCACGGGCGGCGGTCTATTCTTTTGAATGTTTCTGCGAATGACGATTTTATTTCACTGAAAAAAAGGGCTATCCTGCGCGGACAGGCGTTGCATAGCGGAAACGTCCGATCTTTTTTTTCGGCCCGCCGCGAATGCCTGTGAATTGTGGTGAAATGCATTCGCAAACGTTAGATATCAACAGTAAAACATTATTTATCATCGATAAAAAGCTCATATCATCAGTAAATGGAAGAAAATCGACAGAAACGTTCGGAAAATCGACAGACTGGAATCAATAAGTGCGAATAATCAGAACAGCAAGCTCGACCCTGATTGATCGATCAACCGCGGTAAAAGGTTGATCGGCTGTTAGTAGCAGGCGGTCGCACCGAATCAGGCTACAGTCGCACCAAATCGTCGGAAAGCCGCACCGAATCCTGCAATAGTCGCACCGAAATGCAGAACAGTTGCACCGAATCGGGCCGAAGTCGCACCGAATCGCCGGGAAGTCGCACCGAACCAGGCCGAAGTCGCACCGAATCAGGCTACAGTCGCACCGAAATGCAGAACAATCGCACCAAATCGGGCCGAAGTCGCACCGAACCAGGCTACAGCCGCACCGAAATGCAGAATAGTTGCACCGAATCGGGCCGAAGTCGCACCGAATCGCCGGGAAGTCGCACCGAACAGGAGCGGTCGCACCGAATCAGGCTACAGTCGCACCGAATCGCCGGGGAGTCGCACCGAATCGGGCCGAAGTCGCACCGAATCACCGGGGAGTCGCACCGAACAGGAGCGGTCGCACCGAATCAGGCTACAGCCGCACCGAAATGCAGAACAGTTGCACCGAATCGGGCCGAAGTCGCACCGAACAGGAGGGGTCGCACCGAATCAGGCTACAGCCGCACCGAAATGCAGAATAGTTGCACCGAATCGGGCCGAAGTCGCACCGAACAGGAGGGGACGCACCGAATCAGGCTACAGCCGCACCGAAATGCAGAATAGTAGCACCGAATCGGGCCGAAGTCGCACCGAACAGGAGCGGTCGCACCGAATTCTGCAATAGTCGCACCGAAATGCAGAACAGTTGCACCGAATCGGGCCGAAGTCGCACCAAATCGCCGGGGAGTCGCACCGAACAGGAGCGGTCGCACCGAATCAGGCTACAGCCGCACCGAAATGCAGAATAGTTGCACCGAATCGGGCCGAAGTCGCACCGAATCGCCGGGAAGTCGCACCGAACAGGAGCGGTCGCACCGAATCAGGCCGAAGTCGCACCAAATCGCCGGGAAGTCGCACCGAACAGGAGCGGTCGCACCGAATCGGGCTGAAGTCACACCGAATCGCCGGGAAGTCGCACCGAACAGGAGCGGTCGCACCGAATCAGGCTACAGTTGCACCGAACCAGGCCGAAGTCGCACCGAATCCAACCGTGGCAGGGAGTTTAGCAGTTTATCGGTCGTCCCCGGGAGTTTATCGGTCGTTTCCGGAAGTCTATCGGTCGTTGTCGGCGCTTAATCGGTCTTCAGCAGGTATACCCGGTTTATCGACCGTTCAACTCAATTTATCGATCATGGCGCCGGATTTATCGGTCGCCGCTGTGAGTTATCGGTCGATATGCCCGGTTTATCGATCACGGCACCTGATCTATCAAATTGTTATGGAAGTTTGTTGATCGCGGAAACGTTCTCCGTCTTTCAAGAGATTGCGGTTTTAGGAGAAGTCGATCATCATCTGACAGCACGACAGGAGAATGAGCACCCATATTTGTTTTTTTTCAGCGCCCGGCGGCCTTTGCCGGCTTTTTTGATTGATAAAACGGGATAGCGCTTCCGACAGCAGCAAAGACTGGCCGGAGAGAATAGAACGGATGTTCTTGATGTGATATAATGAAGTCAGCTTTTTCCTTTAGAGTTTTTTGATCTGAGACGGCGGGAGGAGGAAAGATAAATGTCTGTACGCTTTATTCTGGGACGTCCGGGAACCGGAAAAACCGCGTCCTGTATGGAAGAAGTCAGAACGCTGATCCGGGAAAATCCGTCGGGCTCTCCGCTGATTTATCTCGTTCCCGACCACATGACTTTCAATACGGAATATGATTTCGCCAGAACGGATGGCTTCGGGGGTATGACACGATTGAATGTTTTCAGCATTCCCCGCCTTGCGCTCCGCGTCCTCCAGCAATCCGGGGGCATCACCCGCTATCACTTAAATGAGACGGGGATTGCCATGCTGCTGCGGAAAATTGTTGAACAGAACAAAGATCAGCTTCATCTTTTTAAAAAGGCGGCGGAACAGAGCGGTTTCTACCGTCTGCTCGGCGATACGCTGGCCGAATTCAAACGCTATCGTCTGAGACCCGAACAGATCGCCGGACAAGCGGCGGCGCTTGGCGGGGAAAGCGCAGGACATCTGCTCCTGAAAGATAAACTTCACGATTTATCGATTGTTTATCAATCCTTTGAAAAGGCGCTTGCCGGCAAATATATTGACAGCGATGATTATCTGAGGCTGGCGGCTGAGAAAATTGCCGAGACGGATTTTTTGAAGAACGCCGAAATCTGGGTCGACGGTTTCCAGACGATGACCCCCGAGGAACAGCGGGTTGTCGGAGAACTGATGGAAACGTCCAGACGGATGACGGTCATACTTGGTATTGACAGAGCGTACGATCGTCCGCCGGAAGAATTCTCGGTTTACCGCCATCCCGCCCGCCTCTTTCTCCAGCTGAAGGAGTATGCGGAAGAACAAAATCTGGAACTCGAACCCTTAGTGATCAAAACTGAACCGCTGCGTGCGCAGACGCCTGCACTGCAGCATCTGACACGCTGCCTCGATCAGCCGCACATTCGCGAATCGCCCAGTACGGAAGGGCTCGTACTGACCGAGGCCGTCAACCGTCGCGAAGAAGTTGAACAGACGGCCCGGGATATTCTGGGACTCGCCCGCGACCGGGGCTTCCGGTTTCGCGATATGACCGTGCTTGTCCGTAATCTGGAAGACTACCGCAACCTGATTGCAACGGTTTTTGCCGACTACGGCATCCCCGCTTTTATTGATCATAAAAGGCCGATGCGTCATCATCCGCTCATTGAGCTGATTCGTTCCGCACTCGAGGCGATTCAGCAGAACTGGCGCTATGAACCGGTTTTCCGCTGCGTTAAAACCAATCTTCTGATTCCCCCCGGCAGCAGCCTTCCGGCAATGCGCGAGGCGATGGACGAGCTGGAAAACTATGTCATGGCCTACGGCATTTACGGGGAAAAGAAATGGACGGGCGCCGATCCGTGGAGTTACAGAGTTTATCGCGGGCTGGAAGAAGATCAGCACGAGCAGACCGAAAAAGAGCGGCAGGCCGAAGCACGGATAAATCGTCTGCGCTTTCTTGTTGCGGGACCGATCGCATCATTTGAAGAAAAACTTAAATCCGCATCGACCGTACGGGAAAAGTGTACGGTCCTCTATGATTTTATGATCGGGCTTGCGATACCCGACAAATTGGAAAGAATGGCGCGGGCGGCCGAAAGTTCGGGAAGACTGTCGGATGCGAAAGAGCACGGACAGGTCTGGAAGGCGGTCGCAGACATGCTGGACCAGTGTGTCGAAGGCGCAGGCGAGGAGAATATTTCTCTTGAACTTTTTTCAAAAATTATCGATACCGGCCTCGATGCGCTGGAATTTGCCCTTGTTCCGCCGGCACTCGATCAAGTACTGGTCGGAAGTATGGACAGGATGCGGTCGTCGGAACTGAAAGCTGTTTTTCTATTGGGCGTTAATGAAGGCGTGATTCCGGCAAAACCTTCGGAACAGGGGCTGTTCTCCGACGAGGACCGGGACAGCCTCGAAGCGTCTGGAATGCATGTCGCGGACGGGGAAACGGGCCGGATGGCTGCGGAAAATGAATTAATTTTCCGTGCGCTGTCTCTTCCGAAAGAAAGGCTGTTTTTATCCTTTCCTCTTGCTTCGGAAGACGGCGAATCGCTCAAACCGTCCCCGCTGATCGGCCGGCTGAAACGGCTGTTCCCCGGCCTTTCCGCCAGACTGTCGCCGGCGGAGCCGCGCCTGCTTTCCGCTGAGCAGCAGCTCGGTTTTGTCAATACTCCCCGGAAAACGATCGGCTTTCTGTCCTCGCAGATCCGTGAATGGCAGAACGGATACCGGATCGCCGGTCTTTGGTGGGACGTTTATGACTGGTTTATAGATCAGGAGAAATGGGGAGCCGCGGCGCGACGCATTCTGTCCGCCCTTTTTTCGCAAAACGGCGAACGGCTCGGCCAGGAAACCGCGCGCGCGCTCTATGGAGAAACAATTCAGGCGAGTGTGTCGCGGATGGAACAGTTCAATTCCTGCCCGTTTTCCCAGTTTGCCTCTTACGGGCTGAAACTGCGCGAGAGGGAAGTGTTCCGGCTGGCAGCGCCGGATATCGGCCAGCTTTTTCATATGGCAATCAAACGAATGACCGAACAGATTCAGCAGGCTCGCCGGCAATGGAGCGATCTGTCGCCGGAAGACTGCGACCGGCTTGCCGCGGAAACCGTGTCATTTCTGGCCCCGAAACTGCAGCGCCGCATTCTGGTCCGTTCGAGCCGCAATCACTATATGCAGCACAAACTGACCCAGGTTGTCGCCCGGGTTGCCCGGGTTATGCGCCGCCATGCACAGGCCAGCGGCTTTTCTCCGCTCAGTCTTGAATTGCCCTTCGGCCCCGGCCGGCCGCTTCCGCCGCTGCAATTTTCTCTTCGAAACGGATGCAGGATGGAGATCGTCGGGAGGATTGACCGGGTCGATAAGGCGGAAGATGCGGATCACCGCCTGCTGCTGCGGGTCATCGATTACAAGTCGGGCAGCACGGATTTAAGCCTGACCGATGTTTATTACGGACTGGCGCTGCAAATGCTGACTTATCTTGACGTCGTTCTTACTTATTCGAAGCAATGGCTTGGCGTTCAGGCCGAGCCCGCAGGCGTCCTTTATTTTCATGTACACAATCCCTTCCTGCGTCTTACGGACAAGCTTGCGGCGGACGCGCTGGAGGAGGAGATCTACAAAAGTTTCAGGATGAAGGGGCTGCTTCCGCAGGATGAGGCCGTGCTTCGCCTCACCGACCGTGCGGCGGCGGGCGGCCAGTCCGCAATCGCTCCGTTCGGCATCAAGAAAAACGGAGAATTCTATAAAGGCTCTTCTGTCGCCGGAGCTGAAGAGTTCGATGCTTTGAGACATCACGCCAAAAATATGATGAAGCAGGTTGGAAACAGGATTACGGACGGCGATGTCCAGATCGCTCCTTACAGATTGAGGGAGCGTGTCCCCTGCACTTATTGTCCGTATCGCCCTGTCTGCCAATTCGACCGGTCGCAGCCCGGAAATGCGTTCCGCCAGCTGCAGAGACTGCCCGATGACCAGGTCCTTTTTATGTTAAATAAAGAAAAGAGTGATCCCAATGATCATGAAGCCTGAAAACAGCCGCTGGACAGACCGGCAGTGGCAGGCCATTAATGAATGCGGGCACGATGTTTTAGTGGCGGCGGCGGCCGGATCGGGAAAAACGGCGGTGCTTGTTGAGCGCATTATCCGTAAGATCACCGACCGCAGGCGGCGGGTGAATATTGACGATCTGCTCGTTGTCACGTTTACAAAAGCGGCGGCGGCGGAAATGAGGGAAAGAATCGGACGTGCCTTGGAGAAGGAGCTTGCCGAACATCCTGAAGATCTGTTCCTGCGCAGGCAGCGGACGCTGCTCAGCAAGGCGTCGATCATGACGCTGCATGCTTTCTGTATGTCCGTGGTTAAAAAATATTATTATTTCCTCGATCTTGATCCCGGGTTCCGGCTGCTTGACGAGACGGAAGCCGCCCTGTTAAGAGAAGAAGTGCTGGACGACGTCCTTGAGAAACGGTATGCCTCGGATGATCCCGCGTTTTACAGACTGGCGGATCAATATTCGGGCGACCGAAGCGACGACGCCCTCCGCCGGCTGATTGTCAGATTATACGATTTTTCGCGCAGCAATCCTTGGCCGGATCAATGGCTGGACCGGATGGTGAAAGCCTACCGGCTTGGCAGCGATGTGTCAATTGATGATTTTGAATGGATCGGGGATCTGAAGAAAGCGCTGAATCGATATGTTTTATCCGGCATTGCGGCGCTGGAAGAAGCAAGACATCTCTGTGATGAAACGGGCGGCCCGGCGGTCTATGCGGGAGCACTTGACAAAGATATTGCCGCACTTCGCGCTTTGGCCGCGCAAACCGGCGCAAGCTGGGAAACACTCCGATTTTCCTTTCTGAATATCGTTTTTGGGAAAATGCCTGCCTGCAAAGGCCGGGATGTTGATGCCGGGCTTAGGGACCAGGTAAAAAAAATACGCGACAAAGTGAAGAAAAGAATCGCCGATCTTCAGCAGCAATGGTTTGCCCGATCGCCGCAGGAGAGCATTCAGGACATGAGGGACATGGCTCCGTCCGTCGCGCTTCTGAGGGCGCTCGTCCAGGATTTTTCGGCGCTTTTCAAAAAAGAAAAACGAAGGAGAGGACTGCTGGACTTTTCGGATCTGGAGCATGAATGCCTGGCCGTTCTGCGCCGGGAAGGCTCGTCTCCCGACAATGAGCAGCCTTCCCTTGTTGCGGAACAATATCGCGCCCGCTTTGAAGAAGTTCTGGTGGACGAATATCAGGATACGAACCGGGTTCAGGAGTCGATTATCCAGTTGATCACAAAAGACGGCGGGCAGGGAGGCAATCTGTTCATGGTCGGCGATGTGAAGCAGAGTATTTACGGCTTCCGACTGGCGGAACCCGGACTCTTTACTGAAAAGTACAGGCAGTTTTCAGACCCTGCTGCAGACGGCATAAAAATTGATCTGTCCAGCAATTTTCGCAGCCGTCCGGAAGTGATTGACGGAACGAACTTTCTGTTCCGGCAGGTGATGGATGAAGCGACGGGCGGAACGGACTATGACGCCAATGCCGAACTGCGCTGCGGAGCAAGTTATCCTTCCGGGGAGAGGCCCGTCGATCTTGAACTCATTGACCGTGCGGACCGCGGAGAAAACGACGGAACGGATCAGGACGATCCTGACGCGACCGAGTTGGAGGCGGCGGCAATCGCCGATCGGATCCGGGCAATGATCGGAGACGGTTCCGGACCCGCTTTTCAGGTCTACGACCGTTCCGCTGGGCAAATGCGGGCCGTACGCTATCGCGATATCGCTATCCTGATGCGGTCGGCGAACACATCGGCCGCTGTCATGAAAGATGTGCTCGGGCAATACGGCGTTCCGTCTTATGCCGAGCTGTCGAAGGGGTATTTTGACACGGTTGAAGTGTCCGTGATGCTTTCCGTTCTTCAGATCATCGACAATCCCTATCAGGATATTCCGCTTGCCTCCGTGCTCCGCTCCCCGATCGTCGGTCTGGACGGCGACGCGCTTGCCCGGATCCGCATGGCAGATCGGGCAGGCGCCTATTATACAGCCGTCAAACGCTATATCAGAGAAAACGGCGATTCACTTGCAGATACTCTGGCCGGTTTTCTGAAAAAGCTGTCGGCGTGGAAAAGCAGATCGGTCAGCCGTCCGGTTTCCGAGCTGATCTGGCAAATCTATCGGGACACCGGCTATTACGATTATGTCGGGGGCCTGACGGGAGGAACACAGCGTCAGGCAAACCTCAAGGCCTTTTATGACCGGGCGGAGCAATATGAAAAAACGTCTTTCCGCGGATTATTCCGTTTTCTGAGGTTCATTGCCCGCATGAGGGAGAACGGCGGCGATTTAGGTGAGGCGCGTGCGCTGAGCGAGCAGGAAGATGTGGTCAGAATTATGACCATCCATAAGAGCAAAGGCCTTGAATTTCCCATTGTCTTCGTGGCCGGGCTTAATAAAAAATTCAATTTAAAAGATACGGCGGCTCCGGCGCTGCTGCATAAAACGCTCGGCTTCGGATCGCTCTGGATCGACCCCGATCAACGTCAAAGCGTGCCGACACTGCTTTTCCTCGCGATCAGGGAACGGATGAAAGCGGATGCCGTCGCCGAAGAAATGCGGATCCTCTACGTCGCGGTCACAAGAGCCAGAGAAAAGTTGATTCTTGTCAGCTCTGTCCCCGATGCGAAAAAAAAGGTGCATCAGTGGGCCGCAGCGTTGCACTGCCGCGACTGGCTGCTTCCGGAATACATCCGCGGCGCTGTTTCCTCATTTCTTGATTGGATCGGCCCGTGCGTGATCCGCCACCAATCGGCGGAGGCGCTCCATGAATTGGCGGGCGGAATCCCCGACCGGACGGCTGTTTCCCGCGACCGGTCTTCATGGACAGTCAGTATGATCGCAGGCGTCCGCATGGCCGCCGATCAGGCGGCAGAACGGAGGGAGGACCGCGACCGGCTGGAGCACCTGAGACAGTGGCAGAAAGTGGAGCCGCATTCGGATAAGGATGAGGAAATCGGCCGCCGGCTCGGCTGGACCTATCCGCAGCGCCAGGCAACGATTTATATGGCCAAACAGACGGTCACCGAGATCAGGTCGCAGCAAGAGTATTTCAGCGAAGGCCAGGACGACCGGCTGCTTGCCGATCGGTTTCGGGAAATCGGAGGCGAGCGCCCGCATTTCCTGCAGAAAGGCGATCTGTCGCCCGCAGAACGCGGAACGGCACTGCATATCCTGATGCAGCACTTCGATCTGAAGAGATCGGCCGACGAGCAAGGAATCCGAATACAGGAACTTGAGCTTGTTGAAAAAGAAATATTAACCCCCGAGCAGGCGGATAGTCTGGACAACGCCGCGGTTGCACGGTTTTTTCTGTCTCCGATCGGCAGCAAAATGAAAAATGCGGATCAGGTGATACGGGAATGTCCTTTCAGTCTGGTCCTTGATGCGGATCAGGTTTATCCGTCCTGGGGGCCGGACCGGAAAGGAGAAGAACAGGTGCTGGTCCAGGGCGTCATTGATTGTATTATTGAAGAAGAGGGAGAATTGACACTTCTTGATTATAAAACCGACCGTTTATCCCCTCGCTTTCCTGAAGAAAAACTGGCGAGAGAAGAACTGAAAAGGCGCTATCATGTACAACTGGATCTTTACCGCCGGGCGATCGAAAAAATCTGGAGGCGGCCGGTTGCACGGGTGGGACTTTATGCTTTTGACGGCGGATATTTTGTCGATCTATCAGGGGAACGGGGGGAGAGTGTATGAGACTGCCGCACACAGCTGACTGGCATCTCGGCCGCATGCTTGAAGGCCGCTCGCGTGAAGACGAACAGGAAGCGGTCATGGATGAAATATGCCGGATTGCGGACGAGGAACAGATTGATGCCGTTCTGATGGCCGGAGACGTGTTCGATACGGTGAACCCGCCGGCCGTTTCCGAAGCGCTTTTCTATGAAACTGCGGAACGGCTGGCAAAAGGCGGAGAAAGGCCGCTCATTGTGATTGCCGGCAATCATGACAGCCCCGACCGGCTGGAAGCTTCACGCCCGCTCGCCGGCAAGAGGGGGATTAAGATTATCGGCCGCCCCGTTGCCGCCCCGCTTTCCATACCGATTGCCCGGACCGGCGAACGGCTGGTGGTCGGAGCGATTCCCTATCCCTCCGAATCGAGGCTGAATGAATGCCTGAGCGCAATGAACGAGGAAAAAGCCATTCAGCAGGCTTATAACGATCGGCTGGCCGTGCTGTTTCATGAACATGCGCGTTCTTTTTCCAAGAATACGGTCAATGTGCTGATGACGCATGTTTTTGTGGCGGGCGGACGGGAATCCGATTCCGAACGGCCGGTACAGGTCGGCGGCGCTTATACGGTTGACCCCGCCTCATTTCCCGGTGCGGCCCAGTATGTAGCACTGGGGCATCTGCACCGGCCGCAGACGATGGAAAAATCACCCGTATTGACGCGTTACGCCGGGTCGCCGCTCGCCTACAGCTTCTCCGAATCGGATCAGCCCAAATCGGTGACCGTGCTCGATGCGGAGCCGGGGAAGGCGGTGTCTGTCGAAACCGTCCGGCTGACATCCGGCCGGCCGCTCATCCGCTGGCGTGCGGAAAACGGGCTTGACGAGGTTCTGCGCTGGCTCGGGGAAGGGCGTGACGAAGGAGCCTGGATTGATCTTGAAATCCGTCTGGATGAAGCATTGGACATGCATCAGATTCAGGCACTGCGCAGGAGAAACGGCCATTTTGTCGGCATCCGGCCGATTTACGGCAGCCTTCCCGAGGAGGACGGCGGCATCCGCCGGTCGAATCTGCCGATCGATCAGCTGTTCATTCGTTTTTACAAAGATCATACGGACGGAGCCGAACCGGGTCCGGAGCTGGTTCAGCTTTTTCTGAAGATGATTGCAAAAGATGAGGCGGAGAAGGAAGCCGCAGCGGGGAGCGATGATCATGAAACCGGTTGAACTGACGATTCAAGGGTTAAACAGTTTCCGCGACGTTCAGCACGTCGATTTCGAATCTTTGTGCGCGGACGGCATCTTCGGCATTTTCGGTCCGACCGGGAGCGGAAAATCGACGATTCTGGACGCCGTCACTCTGGCGTTGTACGGTACTGTGGAGCGCGCCGCCAACAATACGCAGGGCATACTCAACCAATTGGAAGATCAGCTTTCTGTCGGTTTCACGTTTGAACTGGCCGGGCAGAAGAAAGTACGCTACCGCGCCGAGAGGAGCTATAAACGGAAAAAAGACGGCGGAATGAGGGCGGGCAGCTGCCGGCTGATGAGACTGGGCGAGAAAACGGAGGTCCTGGCCGATAAAGAACGCGACCTCACGGCGAAGGTTCAGGAGATTCTCGGACTGACGCATGATGATTTTACCCGTGCCGTGGTACTGCCTCAGGGCAAATTTTCGGAATTTCTGTCACTGAAAGGAAACGAGAGACGGCAGATGCTGCAGCGGCTTTTCCATCTGGAAAAGTACGGGGACGAACTGACGGCAAGGCTGAAAAGACATGCCGATGCGGCGAAACAGCGGCTGACTCTGATTTCGGAGAAAGAAACCGTGCTTGGCGATGCCTCGAAAGAAGCGGTGGAAAAGCTGCGCGAGCGATTGCACCAAGTGAGCGGAGAGCTTGCCGGGAAAAAGGCCGTACTTGAAAAACAGCGGTTTGAGCGGGATGAAATGAAGCAAATATGGGATTATCAGGAAGAAAAAAAGGCAAAAGCAGCAGCCCTGCAGCTCCGTCTTGATGAGCAGCCCGCCGTTGAGAAAAAAAGACGGCTGCTCGAACGGAACGACGCCGCGGAAAAGATACTGCCCTATCTTGAGGCGCTGACAGCTGCGGAAAAAGAATATCAGGAAGCTGATGAAGTATCCGTTCAGGCAGAAAAATGTTTTGCGGCTTCCGAATCGGACGAGCAGTCAAAGAGAAAGGTCTACGAAAAAGCAAAGAAAGATGAGGAAGAGCGCGGTCCGCTTCTTTCCGGGCAAAAGCAGCAGCTTGTTCAGGGACTCGAGATCAAGCGGCGGCTGACTCGGGTCCGGAGTGAAATAAGCGCCGATGCGGCTGCGCTGGCAAAGCTTGAGCAGGACATAAACGGCTGCCGGCAATCGACCGGCAGAGAGCAGCAGCATAAAGAGGAACTTTCAAATAAACTGGAACAGCTGGAGCAGTCTCTTCAAAAGCTGGAAATATCAGGCGAGCGCCGAACTGCCGTTCATAAAGCCCTGGATGAAAAAAACGCGATCGAGCAGATCGATTCCTATTTGAAGGAAAAAAGAAAAGAATGGGCGGAGAATCAGAAGGTTTGGCTGGAATGCAGCAACGAGCGCGAGCGGCTCGGCGGAAACAGGAAGCTGCTCAATGAAAAGGGCGGACAGCTGTTTAAACGCTATCAGACCGTCTATAATCGGGCTACCGTGATCGGAGGGCAGATCAGGCTGGCCCGCACCTATCTGAAAACAAAGAGAGAAGAGACGGAAAAGGAACGGGAGGCGGCGATCAGACATCGGCTGTCACTGGATCTGGCTGCAGGGCTGAGGGACGGAGAGCCGTGCCCGGTCTGCGGAGCGGTGCACCATCCGCATCCGGCGGCGGCCGGAAAGTATCCGGATGAGGGATCCATCACTCGGTTGATTCGTTTCTATCAGAAAGCCGACGAATCTTTAGGCCTGCAGCAGCAGGAGACCGGGATATGCCTTAATCGGCTGGAGCAGCAATCTGCGGCATTTAAAACGCTGTCTCCCGAAGCTTTGCACACAGGATCCTCTGACGGGGCTGAGGCAGGTGCCGATTTTATCGACTGGGAAAAGACCGGGTTGAAACCGGTCCTGAAAGAAACGGAGCTGGCGGTCAGGGAAATGAAGCAAGATGTGCTGGACGTCGGCGAAACGCTTGACCGTTTGTCCAATGAAGCACGGCAGGCGGAGACGGCGCGCCTTTCCCTGGAAGCACAGCTTAACTTTTATGAAAAAGAAAAGAAAAAGATACAAGATGCGGCGCTGGTGCGCAAAAAGGAAATGGAAGAGCGGCTAAACCGCTGGCCTGATCAATTCCCGCCGATAGATCGAATTCAGGATGTGTACAGAAAAATGCTGGATTCGGACAGTAAGGTCGGAAAGATCCGGACGGAGATGACTCAGGCAAGGCAGGAGCGCGGCGTGATTGAACAGAAACTGACCGCGAATGAGGATAAAATTCACCGGCTTGAAGCGAAGTGGAATGAAATAAAGGGAAGAATGGATGGATCCGAAAAATCCTCTGCCCGCGATGCAGCTGCTTTAAAGGCCCTCAATCTGGCGGAGGACGACCCGATCGAAGATAAATTATCCCGACTGAACCGGCTGCTCGAACAAATGAAAGAAAATCGTGAGAACAGCTACCGGGAATGGCAGCAGTCTCTCACTGTCCGCATTGAGGCGGATAAACAGTTTAACAATGCTTCGGATAGAAAAGAAAGAGCGGGAAGGTCCCAGCGGTCTGCTGAAGAAAGGTGGAACGAACGGATCGCGTATTCGAGTTTTGAAAAAAGAGAAGACGTGCTGGCCGCCCATCTCCCCGAAGAGACGCGGATCGCGTTTAACGGAGAGATTGCCGCATTTGAAAAAGAGAAAGCAAGACTTGTTTCAGACCTGCAGTCGCTTTCAGAAAAGCTGAAAGGCAGATCGGCGGACAGAGGGAAACTGGCTGAAGCGGAGGAGAGCTGCAGCCGTCTGACAAAGGAAGTCGAGACGCTGAGCGAACAGTACGGAGCGGATGCCAGGGGGCTGGAAGACCTGGAAAAAAGACACAGCCTCTTTAAACAGCTTGAATCGGAACGCAGACGGACGCAGAAAGAGGCCGATCAATTTGAAAAATTGCAGCGTGTCTTTCGCGGCAATGCATTCGTCGAATTCGTGGCAGAAGAGCAGCTGCAGCAGGTCTGCCTGGCTGCTTCAAAACGGCTGGCCGATCTGACGCGCGGCCGCTACGCACTTGAAGTTGACGAATCGGGAGGATTCCGCATCCGGGATGACGGTAATGGCGGCATCCGGCGGCCGGTCTCCTCGCTTTCGGGAGGCGAGACGTTTCTGACATCGCTCGCTCTTGCCTTATCGCTGTCGGAACAGATTCAGCTGCGCGGCAATGTGCCCCTGCAATTCTTCTTCCTTGACGAAGGCTTCGGAACGCTCGACCCTGATCTTCTGGATACAGTCGTAACGGCGCTCGAAAAACTGCACATGCGGCGGCTTTCGATCGGCGTAATCAGCCACGTACCCGAAATGAGGGAACGGCTGCCGAGAAGGCTGATTGTCGAACCGGCACAGCCTTCGGGACGCGGAAGCCGTGTCAGAATGGAGGTTCTGTGACAGAAAGCCCGGTAAATCCAGGTCCCTCCGCATGAATCCATGCGGCGGTCCCTTTTGCCGGATTTTTTTATGTGAGAATTCTTTCTTTAAGCTCGGATATGAATATCTGAAAAAGGCAGGCCCCTCTCTTGCTTACGGCATAGGAGCAATCATGATCAAGCGATGCCATAATCGCGTAAGACGGACTGGAACTTCTTGCTTACAGCATAGGAGCGATCATTCGATCACATCGGGCGATCCGTGTTTCTTTCAGAGTGATCGGCACCGGACAGACGATATCGGAGTTTTGAAACGGTTATTGTTAAGAAGCGATCTTTGCTGGAGAATCTGGAGAAGACGATACGCTGAGGGGTTTCGTCTTTTTTGTTTGCTTTCAGCAATAGCCGCTGTATATTTCCAGAGCCAAGCCTCCTCTCTGAAACGAGGATCGTTGCGCCTAAATAGGATATGTCGACCGAAAAGAAAGCCGCTGCGACCGATAACTGGTGCATGTCGACCGAAAAGAGAGCCGCCGCGACCGATACCCCGTGCATGTCGACCGAAAAGAGAGCCGCCGCGACCGATACCCCGTGCATGTTGACCGAAAAAAAGGCTGCTGCGACCGATACCCCGTGCGTCGACCGAAAAGAGAGCCGCCGCGACCGATACCCTGTGCACACCGACCGAAAAGAGAGCCGCCGCGACCGATAATCTGTGCACGCCGACCGAAAAAGAGAGCCGCGACCGATAACCGGTGCACATCGACCGAAAAGAGAGCCGCCGCGACCGATAACCGGTGCATGTCGACCGAAAAGAGAGCCGCCGCGACCGATATCCCGTGCATCCCGACCGAAAAAAAGGCTGCTGCGACCGATACCCCGTGCGTCGACCGAAAAAAGAGCCGTTCCGACCGATAACTGGTGCATGTCGACCGAAAAGAAAGCCGCTGCGACCGATAACTGGTGCATGTCGACCGAAAAGAGAGCCGCCGCGACCGATACCCCGTGCGTCGACCGAAAAGAGAGCCGTTCCGACCGATAACCGGTGCATGTCGACCGAAAAGAGAGCCGTTCCGACCGATAACCGGTGCATCCCGACCGATAAATCTCCTGGAACAGGATCATTTTGCATTTCGGCTTGCCCTCGGTCTGGTTCGACGTGGTTTCACGGTGTTTCGGCGCGACTGCTCAACTTCGGATCGACTTTCTGACGATTTGGCGCGACTTTTTCATGATTGAGTGCGGCTCTCCTTGTTCGGATCGACTTTCTGGCATTTCGGTGCGCTCTAGGTCCTCGATTGGCGCGGCTTCGAAATTCAGCGTTGATTCATTTTTCAGAGAAGCCTGTCGGGGCCCGCATCGCAGTTATTCGTCTTCCAGAGGAGCAGAGACGCATTCATGCTTCGTTTCGGCTAGACGAGGTGGGAGATACTTAGTTTTATAAATTTTTACTCTTTGTTTGTCTTTTATTTACATATTTATGGTATGATTAGTTATACAAATTATACTAAACATACAAAGAGGAGTAAAAGATGGCAAATCCGAAGGGCAAGTATATTTGGACGGCAAAAGTTGGAGAAAAAGGACAGATTGTGATTCCAAAAGAAGCTCGCGATATTTTCCAGATTAAACCTGGAGATACGCTGCTTTTATTGGGCGATGAGGCGCGAGGCATTGCGATTGTAAAAAATGACGACTACATGAATTTTGCAAGGGCGATATTTGATGCACAGAAGCGAGGGGAGGATGATAGAAAATGATCGCTATCCAAACGATCAATTTGACTAAAAAATATAAAGGAAAAAAGGCGGTTGATCGTCTGAATCTGTCGATCGGGCAGGGCGAACTGTTTTCCCTGCTCGGCGTGAACGGCGCAGGGAAAACAACGACGATCAAAATGCTTTCCTGCCTTTGCAGGCCGACGGACGGCGACGCTGTGCTGCTCGGCAACAGCATCCTCACGAATCCGGCTGCGATCAAGCAGAAAATAAATATTTCACCGCAGGAAACAGCGGTCGCGCCGAATTTAACCGTGAAAGAAAATCTGGAGACGATCGCGGGACTTTACGGCAGCGGCGGAAAGAGAGCGGCGGAAACGGCGAAGAAAATGATTGAATATTTCGGACTTTCCGAGATTGCGAAGAGCAAGGCAAAAACTTTATCGGGCGGCTGGCAGAGGAGGCTCAGTATTGCCATGGCACTCATTTCAAATCCGCAGATTCTTTTCCTCGACGAGCCGACGCTCGGACTGGATGTTCTTGCCAGGCGCAGTCTCTGGAGCATCATCGAAAAAATGAAAGGCAAGGTTACCGTTATTCTGACGACCCATTATCTTGAAGAGGCGGAGGCACTTTCCGACAGAATCGCCATCATGGCAAAGGGCCGGTTAAAAGCAGTCGGAACGGCAAAGGAGCTGATGTCGAAGACAAAAAAGGAAAACTTTGAAGATGCGTTTATTGCACTGGCATCGGAAAACGAGGTTTCATGATGAAAATGCTGGCCTTTACTTCGCGCAATCGCAAAGAAATTCTCAGAGACCCGTTAAATCTGGCTTTCGGCATCGGTTTTCCGCTGGTCCTGCTCGTTCTGTTGTCCGCCATCCAGGCTAACGTTCCGGTCGATTTGTTTAAAATTGAAAAGCTGGCTCCGGGTATCGCCGTTTTCGGGCTTTCCTTTATTTCACTCTTTTCCGGAATGTTGATCGCCAAGGATCGAAGCACCTCATTTCTGATCAGGCTGTTCGCTTCGCCGCTTTCCGCATCCGATTTTATACTCGGTTATACCATACCGCTTTTACCCATGGCGATCGTGCAAATCATCATCTGTTTTATTGCTTCCCTTTTCCTTGGATTGTCCGCAACTCTTAATCTATTGCTTGCACTCATTGTACTTATTCCTGCCGCCGTCTTTTTTATCGCGGTCGGACTGCTGGCCGGAAGCCTGCTTACGGACAAACAGGTCGGCGGCGTCTGCGGCGCATTGCTGACCAATCTGGTCGCGTGGCTGAGTGGAACATGGTTTGACCTGAATCTGGTCGGCGGCACATTCAAAACCGTTGCGGATCTATTGCCGTTTGTCCACGCGGTAGACGCTGCACGGTCGGCAGTTGCCGGAAACTACGCGTCGATTTTTCCCGACCTCTGGTGGGTCATTGCTTACGCAGCGGCTCTTCTTTCTCTCGCAATAGTTGTTTTTAATAAAAAGATGCACAGCGACACGCAATAAAATAAATGTGCTCAATGATCGCGTTTTTGGCTGTATTGTGCCGGCCGATAACGCGATTTTCACGCATCCGCCTGCAGAATGTTTTTTGAAAAATCTGAGCTGTTTGATTCGCAATCTTCTATTTGCTTATAGTAGCGTTTAAGAGTTACGTTAACCCGGTATGGATTTACAATCTTTTACATTTTATTTACAGTCGCTTTACTGAGAATCTTTATCCTATAAATATCCGTGATTTTAACGGATCGCTTTATAAACTACGCCGAAAGTCTTACAGGCCGGTACACCTGCAGATTGTTCCGTAACCATACGGCCTGAGGCTAGTATAGAAACAGAAAGGGGAGTAACGGAAGAAAGGATCGATTACATAATATAGGGTCCTGAAAAATGTATGCAGATTGAATCAAAAAATTTAGTGGAGTGGATTCAGTGAAAAAAATAATTTCTTTTTCAATGCACAACAAACTGGCCGTCTGGCTGCTCACACTGATGGTGATTATCGGCGGAATCTATGCCGGCATGAATATGAAAATGGAGACGATGCCGAATTTCAATATTCCGGTCGTCAGCGTCTCGACGATCTACTCGGGAGCGACGCCTGACGAAGTCGACAGCAGCATTACCCAGCCGATTGAGCAGAAGCTTCAAACGCTTCCGGGCGTCCAGAATGTCAGCTCCACATCGGCGACAGGCATGTCCTCCATTACTGTCGAATATGACTACAACCAGGATATGAATCAGGCCGTCAATGATATTAAAGGAGTTGTCGATCAGCTCTCGCTGCCCGCTCAGGCACAGAAACCCGATGTCATGAAAATCAGCATGAACGCGATGCCGGTATACAGCCTGAGCATTACCGGGAAAGGGCAGTCGCTGGGCCAGCTGACCGATAAAGTGCAAAATGATCTGCTCCCCGCTGTTGAGAGCGTGAGCGGCGTTTCCTCCGTCACACTTTCCGGACAGCAGACTGAAGACGTTCAGATCTCTTTCAATGCGGCCCAGTTGAAAAAATACGGACTCAATCAAAGTACGGTCGTCAGCCTGATTCAGGGGGACAACCTGTCAACACCGCTCGGGCTGTATACGATCGGCAAAAGCCAGAAATCGGTCGTTGTCAGCGGCAATATTCAGTCGGTGAATGATTTGAAAAATATTAGGATCCCGGTCGTTTCCCAGGGTGCAGCCTCTTCTCAGGGGATGACGGGAAGTTCCGGGCAGACCGGTACGGGAGCCGCTGCAGGATCTGCAGCGATGCAGGGAACCGGGACCCAGTCGGGAGCAGCGGGCTCACAGAGCGGCAGCCGTTCACTTGCTGCAGCCGCGGGACAAGGTGCGGCGGTTCAAATGAGCCAGCTGCCGACCGTCCGCCTTTCGGACGTAGCCGATGTCACCTACGAGCAGAAAGCGGAATCCATCTCGCGGACGAACGGAAAACAGTCAATCGGTTTGTCGGTCGTCAAAGGACAGGATGCAAATACGGTGGATGTCGTCAACGGCGTCAAGGCGCAGATCGCCAAGTTTGAAAAGAATAATTCCGGCGTTCAGGCCGTCTCTATGTATGATCAGGGGCAGCCGATCCAGCAATCGGTCAGCACAATGCTTGAGAAAGCGATTTTCGGTGCCATCTTTGCGATGCTTGTCATTCTGCTCTTTCTGAGAAATATAAGGACAACCTTGATTTCCGTTGTCTCGATTCCCCTTTCGCTGCTCATCGCTCTGCTTGTGCTCAAGCAGCTGAACGTGACACTTAATGTCATGACACTCGGAGCGATGACGATTGCCATCGGGCGTGTCGTCGATGATTCCATTGTCGTGATTGAAAATATTTATCGACGAATGTCGCTGTCGACAGAAAAACTGAGAGGCAGGGAACTGATCAGAGAAGCGGCATACGAAATGTTCATCCCGATTATGTCGTCGACAATCGTGACCATTGCCGTTTTCCTGCCGATGGCCATGGTCAGCGGGGTGATCGGGCAGATCTTTCTGCCTTTTGCCCTGACTATCGTTTTTTCCCTGCTTGCTTCGCTGCTTGTCGCGATCACCGTGGTGCCGATGCTGTCGGACAGTATGTTTCACAAAGGCCTGAAAAAGAAGACGCACAGCGAAGACAATCCGGGCAGGCTGGCATCCTTTTACCGCCGGCTCCTGAACGGTGCGCTCAATCATAAAATCATCGTCTTTGGTTCGGCGATTGTCATTTTTGTTGCCAGCCTGTTTCTCATTCCGCATATCGGTTCCAGCTTCCTGCCGAACGATACACAGAAACAGATGATCATCACTTATAATCCCGATCCGGGCCAGACCGCTGCCGATACGGAAAAAGTGGCCCGTCAGGCCGAAAAATATTTGCAGTCCGACAAGAACATGACAAAAATGCAGTACTCGATCGGCGGTTCCAGTTCGACTGCCATGTTCCAGTCTTCGGCTAATCAGGCCCTCTTCTTTGTCTCTTACAAAGACAGCACACCTGATTTTACAAAGCTTCAGGACAAAACAATCAAGAACCTGAAAAAGGTCTCGAACCGGGGAGACTGGCAGCTGCAGGACTTCGGTTCCGGCAGTTCCAGTTCGAACACACTGACCCTGTATGTGTACGGAAACTCGATGAGCGATCTTCGCCCCGTAGTCAATCATCTGGTCGATCTTGTTGCCGGAGACGGCAATTTTTCTCAGGCCGGATCGAGCCTTTCCAAATCCTATGATCAATACACGATTGCCGCGGACCAGGGAAAACTGGGACAGTACGGCGTTTCCGCGGGCCAGATTGCCCAGGCGCTGATGCAGTCGAGCAGCATGTCGAATAATCAGTCGCTGACAACGATCAAACGGCCGTCCGGCAGCGACCTGAATGTTTATCTGAAAACCGACAGCGATTCCGGCATCGGCAACATCGGCGATCTGACCCGTCAGACAGTTGCATCCGCCACCGGCAGCCAAGTGAAGATAAGCGATATTGCCGGGGTTCAGAAAGGATCGTCGCCGCAGTCGATCACAAAACGCAACGGCAAATTTTATGCCCAGGTTACGGCGAACGTCACGGCGAAGAATGTATCGGGGGTAACGGCGGATCTGAAAAAGAAGATTGATAAAATAAAGCTTCCGAGCGGGACGAGTGTTTCATTCTCCGGTGTCACACAACAAATGAGTGATTCGTTCAGCCAGCTCGGTATGGCGATGCTCGCTGCGATCGTCATCGTTTATTTTGTCCTTGTCGTGACCTTTGGCGGCGGCCTGGCGCCGCTTGCCATCCTGTTTTCACTTCCGTTTGCCATTATCGGCAGCCTGGTTGCCCTGCTGATCAGCGGTGACACGATCAATGTGTCGGCGATGATCGGCGCGCTGATGCTGATCGGCATCGTCATCACAAATGCGGTCGTGCTGATCCATCGGGTCATCCATAAAGAAAAAGAAGGGCTTGGAACGAGGGAGGCCCTTCTCGAGGCTGCCGGAACGAGAATCCGGCCGATTCTGATGACGGCGATCGCGACGATCTGCGCACTTCTCCCGCTGGCATTCGGCATGGAAGGCAGCGGCGGCCTGATTTCGAAAGACCTGGCTGTCACGGTCATCGGCGGGATAACCAGTTCGACGATTCTGACGCTGGTCATCGTCCCGATTGTCTATGAAACCTTGATGAAATTGCGCGGCGGGAGGAAAAGCAGAAGAGAGGAAAGCGCCGAATAGTCGAGGATAAACCGAAGCCGTTTGAAAGGCCCCGGTCTGCCGAAAGATCCATTTTTATAAAATTAAAAAGGAGCGTCTCATCGGTCGATCTTTCGACTCTGAGACGCTCCTTGCCGTTTTTATGATGACGCTCCGCTTTGATCGGAAATTTTGCGCTGCAGCCGCTGATTAGATCCTTTCAGCTTCTGATCCAGCTTTTCAAGGGCAGCCTGAACGGCGGTCCGGTCCTTATTCTGTACAGCGGATTTCAGCTCTCTGAAAACGCCGTGCCTTCCGGCCCGTTTTCCGTGGAGCGCGGCCAGTTCTTTTTGAGCCTGCTTTTTGGAAATTTTTCCTTCTTCAAACCGTTTCTGAATGCTCTCGATCTTCTGCTTATCTGCCTGATCGAAGCTTTTTCTCTTCTTTTGGCATTCATTTTTTTGTTTCTGATAGGCGGGCGTTTTTTTCCATTCATTTAATAGCTGTTCGTGGACGGCCAGATCTTTCTTCAGCCTCGTCTTCAGATCGGGGGAAGCGTACTCGTCAATGACCTGATTCAGCCATTTTTGCCGATCTGATTTAAGGTGGGCAGCGTTGCCGTGCGGCACCGGCGGCGGATATTCGGCCGCGTGGGCTGCCGAAGGGATCAAAATGGAGGCGGCCAGGCACGGTGCAATGAAAAATAAAGAGAGACGTTTCATTCAAAGACCTCCTGCTTGCATTCTGAATTTGTGAAACAGCATCACTCTATTTACAGCTTTGACGGAAACGCGATAAAATATCCCTTTAAGGGAAGTATTCCTTATTGAAGCAGCCCGGAATTTCGTTTGAGCATTTTCCGGCAATGTGGTAATTTTGTAAGTGATAAAAATGGAAATTTAATTGTTTTTAAATACCGATTGTGGAAAACGGACGATGACTGATCAATCTGATTTTCGTCAAAAATAATTCGAAAAGGTAATCGAGAAGGGAGGTTGGCATGGCTGTCTATCATGAAATCAAGGTGCTCGCTATTGTTACGATCGGTGCGTTTCTCAACGCCGCTTCGCTGAACCTGTTTTTGATTCCGGCTAAAGTCCTCTCGGGAGGCGTAACGGGTATTGCCCAGTTGATTTCCGCGCTGCTTCAGCCGACAGCGGTCCATATCAGTACCGGGCTTTTGCTTCTGCTGCTGAATATTCCAGTTGCCTGGGTCGGGTGGATTAAGGTTGGGCATCGCTTTACACTGTACAGTATAGTCAGCGTTGCGCTGACGACTTTTTTCATGGCTCTGATTCCGCTGTATCCGCTGACCGGCGATATTCTGCTGAATGCGGTCTTCGGGGGCGTGGTTCAGGCAACCGGTGTCGGCCTGACACTCAAATTCGGCGCTTCAACCGGCGGAATGGATATCATCGCGATGATTCTGTCGCGTGCGAAGGACCGTCCGATCGGGGTGTATATGTTTGCGCTCAACGCGTTGATTATTCTGTCGGCGGGTTTCTTTTTCGGCTGGCGCAGAGCACTCTATACCCTCCTCCAGTTATATGTGAGCAGCCGAGTGGTCGACGCGATCCATACGAGATATGTCAAGCTGACCGCATGGATTGTGACAAATAAAGGCAAAGAAGTACAGAAGGCGATTTATTCCGCGCTTGAGCGCGGCATCACACGCATTCCGGCGAAAGGGGGCTTCACTAATCAGGATAAAGAAGTCCTGATGATTGTGATCACGCGTTATGAGCTTTATGATTTGAAGCGTGTCGTCCGCTTTGCCGATCCGCTTGCTTTTACCAATGTCGTTGAAACGACGGCGGTATTCGGCCTGTTCAGGAAAGATAAATAGACGGGGCTGCTTTTAGAAAATCTGCGAAGGCGCGGGCCGCTTAGGAGACCGCCGGGATGGATTGCTATGATTCACTGTACCGGAAGAATTGAAAACATGACTGTCTTTAACAGAAAAAGAAGTCAATTTAATTGCTCCGGAATGCAGTGTGCCGGATAATGAAAGGGGATTCATGATTTTATAAGCTATTTTCAGGGGAGGACTATAAATTGTCAGACAATGATTTTAACATGTTGAACTACATTGACGGTGAATGGGCCGGCAGGGATCTGTCGAAAATTGAGGTAACGAATCCGGCGACCGGCGAAGTGATCGGCACGGTTCCTTCTGCCGGCAGGGAAGAAGCAGAGCGGGCCATCGATGCGGCAAGCGCGGCTTTTCCCGGATGGTCGCACCTGACGGCAAGCAGCCGAGGCGATCTGCTGATGAAGGTGTACAATCTCATCATTGAGCACAAAGAAGAGCTGGCGCGGCTGATGACGATTGAAAACGGAAAGCCGCTCAGAGAATCAAGAGGAGAGGCTGTCTATGCCGCATCATTTCTGAAGTGGTTCGCGGAAGAAGGAAGGCGTGTCTATGGCCGGACTGTTCCCGGTGCGGCTGCGAATCAGCGGATTAAAGTGATCAAGCAGCCGGTCGGCGTCGTTGCGGCGATTACTCCCTGGAACTTTCCGGCGGCTATGATCACGCGCAAGATGGCTCCTGCGCTGGCAGCGGGCTGTACTTTTATTGTCAGGCCGCCGCGCCAGACACCGCTGACAGCCCTGAAAATAGCGGAATACTGCGAGCAGGCAGGCATCCCGAAGGGCGTATTCAATGTCATTTGCGGCGCGCCCGGCCCGATCACCGAGGCGTTCATGGCCCGCCATGAAGTGCGCAAAATCACCTTTACCGGTTCAACGGAGGTCGGGCGCCGTCTGCTGAAGGCATCGGCCGAGCAGATTAAGAAAGTCTCCATGGAACTGGGCGGGCACGCACCGCTGATTGTCTGTGACGATGCCGATCTGGATGTCGCCGTTGCACAGGCGATCGCGAGCAAGTTTCGCAACAGCGGCCAGACATGTGTATGTGCCAACAGGATTTTTGTCCAGTCGGCAGTTTATGACGCCTTTGCAGAGAAATATGTCGCTGCCGTCCGGTCGACGCTGAAAGTCGGCAACGGTTTGAATGAAGACGTCAATTTTGGTCCGCTGATTGACGGCAAGGCCTATGAAAAAGTAACGGGACAGGTAAAGGATGCACTGGAAAAAGGTGCCGAACTGCTGACCGGCGGCAGGGGAACTGCGGAGCACGGCGCCTATTTCTATCAGCCGACCGTTCTGAAAAATGCGAATCAGGACATGGAGATCATGCATACAGAAACATTCGGTCCGGTTGCCCCGATCCAGAAGTTCGAAACGATCGACGAGGCGATCAGACTGGCCAATGACACGCCTTACGGACTTGCCGCCTATTTCTTTACGAAAGATGTCGGACGGGGCACCCGGCTTTCCGAGGAACTGGAATACGGCATCGTCGGCTGGAACGACGGCCTGCCGTCGACAGCCGAGGCGCCGTTCGGCGGCGTCAAACAAAGCGGGCTTGGCCGCGAGGGCGGATCCGAGGGTATTGAAGAGTATCTGGAGCATAAATATATTTCGCTGAGAATTTGAGGCGGAACCGTTCCGGATTGACAGAAGAGCCGCCCGGAAACCGGAGAGGGATCGCCCGGCAAACAATCTTTTCGCTGAAAAATTCGGATCAAATAGACGGGAAATCGGCAGTTTCACAGCCGGTTTCCCGTTTTTGATCTCGGCGCACCGTTAATTTTTCTTTGTCAGCGCCTGTTTTAATTTTTCATTGTTGTAATAGCGCATGACATGGTCGACGTAGTAGGGGTCCCCGTAGCTTCCCCAGCCCAGCTCCTTTGCTTTCCGCTCGGAAAATTTCACGGCAAGCGCAGCAGTGAATCTGCCGCCGTGCTGCCTGACATAGTCGGTAAATCCGATCCCGAAGTTGTAACTCTGCAGGGCCAGGCGGACATTGCCTCCGGATCGTTCCATCACTTTTTTAAAATAGCTTGTTCCCGCTTTGATGCTTGCCTCCGGACTGTTAATCGTGTTTCTCGGAAGGCCCAGGCTTTCCGAGGCCTGCATGATGTCGGGCGATTTTCCTTTTGATTCCTGCATCGCCAAAGCCATCAACAAGTCTGTGTACTGTCCGATTCCGTTTGCTTCAGCATATTTCTGAAAAAGCGGCCGGTAGCTTTCAATCGTGGGGCTGATAACCCGGTTATCATTCAAGAAAGGAACGTGATCGGCCTGGGGACTGTATATACTGGAAATAATAAAAAGCAGCAAATAAGAAACGCCGATCACGGAAAGCAGGGAGAACAGCAGGATTATAAATTTTTTCATGCCAACATCCCTCTGCGCAAAAGTGAAGATTCTTGCTTATTACATTATAGCATTCATCGGCCGGTCGCTTTTTCAGTCCGTTATGACTATTAAACTTTGTTGACAAAAAGTTCCTGACCGGTCCCGGGCGGACTGCCGTTCTGCCATCGGCCGATTTTTCCGATTTTCCGGGCATCATCAGCAGAGTCCCCGCTCGTTTAACAAAATAAAGAACATCTCTTCGGCTCATTGTCATACTGTGCCGCCAATGAATGATTCGCCGCTTCCCGAGGCTGTCTGTCTCTTGAAAAACGGATAGCATTTCGTTTCCGTGATGATAAACTTCAGCCACGACCGATAAATGTGCTGCACCGGCCGATAAATCAGGAACACCGGCCGATAAACTTCCGGTTAACTCTATGAATCTATGGTTAAGAGGCTAGTTCATTATAACTGATGCTGCGCCCGGTTTTCCGGAGATTTTTTGCATGGTTTCGAGCCAGCTCCTGGCCCGAAACCATCGGCGTTGCAGCGCCGTGCTTGCCTCACTCGAGCTGCTGCCGATTGTACGAATACACGGCGGGCAGAGAAAAATATCAGATATTTCTGCCGCTTAATGTCTGACCGCGCAGGATGTTTCCCCTTTTCAGCAGAGTCAATCACCGTTCGCATGAACATTCGGGGACTATATCGCGGCTTGCACAAGCATATCGCCTTCGGAATAATTGAAGACATATTCATTCCGCGGCCAGACCAGATACATGAGTGCAGGGAACGCACAAGCAACAAAATAAAGAGCCGGCTCGTACCCGCAAGGCTTTTTCACGCGCCCAGCTTTTTTGCATACGATGTTAAGCAGGCGGTGGTCAATGATGATAAGAAAGGATGACCGGAATGTGCGGAATAACTGGCTGGATTGACTGGCGGAAAGATTTGAGAAACGAAGGAAAAACGATTGAGAACATGGCGAGGACAATGGAGCATCGCGGACCGGACGATCTCAATATCTGGCTGTCGCCGAAAGCGGCATTCGGGCATGCGCGGCTGGTCGTCGTTGATCCCGCAGGCGGCCGGCAGCCGATGCGGAAAACGGTGGACGGACACGATTTTATCCTCGTTTATAACGGCGAGCTTTACAATACGGAAGAGATACGTGCGGATTTGTTAAAAGAGGGCTACCGGTTCAAAGGACATTCGGATACCGAAGTGCTGCTGACTGCCTACATGGCCTGGCATGAGAGCTGTCTGGATCATTTTAACGGCATATTTGCGTTTGCTGTCTGGGATGAACATGAGGAGAAACTGTTCGCCGCGCGCGACCGACTGGGAGTCAAACCGTTCTTTTACAGTGAAAGGGGCGGCCGGCTGCTGTTCGGCTCGGAGCTGAAGGCGCTGCTTGCCCATCCCGATATGAAAGCGTCCATTGACCGTGAAGGGCTGTGCGAAGTATTCGGCCTGGGTCCGTCAAAGACGCCGGGGCACGGGATCTACAGCGGAATCGACGAATTGAGGCCGGCCCACGCGCTCACTTTTACCAAAGACGGTCTGAACGTCCGCCGCTACTGGAATGTAGCAAGCGAGCCGCACACGGATAATCTGGAAGATACGGTCGCCCATATTCGTTATCTTCTTAAAGACGCGGTAGAAAGGCAATTGTACGCTGACGTTCCAGTGACGACGTTCTTGTCCGGCGGCCTGGATTCGAGCGGGATATCCGCGCTTGCCGCAGCGTATTTCAAAAAAGAGGGCCGGGCGCCGCTCCATACGTATTCGATCGACTATAAAGAAAATGCTCGTTATTTCCATACGAGCAAGTTTCAGCCGAACAGCGATGCTCCGTTTATCAGTGAAGTGTCGGAATATCTCGGAACGGTACATCATGATCTCGTTATCGATAATGAACATCTTGTCGCCTACCTGAAAAAAGCGATCGTCGTTCGCGATATGCCGGGTTATGCCGATGTTGATTCGTCGCTGCTCTGGTTCTGCGAAGGGATCAAGAAAGAGTTCACGGTGGCTCTGTCCGGTGAATGCGCCGATGAAATTTTTGGCGGTTATCCATGGTTCCACAGTCCGGAAACCTCGGCAAAGGAAGGATTTCCGTGGATGCGTTCGATCGATGAACGCCAGGCTCTGCTGAACGGCAAGTGGGGCGGACGGCTGAGCCTGAAGGACTATGCGCTGACCCGTTTCAACGAGACAATTGCCGAAACGCCGCAGCTCGATCAGGAGTCCGCAGTCGATGCCAGGCGGCGGGAACTGTTCTATCTGAACATGAACTGGTTTATGACGGCGCTGCTTGACCGCAAGGACCGGATGAGCATGGGCGCAAGCCTCGAGGTGCGTGTGCCGTTTGCCGATCACAGAATCGTGCAGTACCTGTGGAACGTTCCGTGGAAGATGAAGATGCTGGATGGGCGCGAAAAGGGCATTCTGAGAGCGGCATTGAAGGGGATGCTGCCCGATGATGTTCTGTACCGGAAAAAGAGCCCCTATCCGAAAACGTATCATCCTCAATACACCGAAGCCGTTTCGGCATGGCTGCAGCAGGTGGTCGACAATCCGGGCGCGCCGCTGCTCGAATTCGCAGACAAAAATAAACTGCAGTCGATTATCGATACAAAAGGCGCGTCGTTTAAAGTTCCGTGGTTCGGTCAGCTTATGAGCGGGCCGCAGCTGATTGCGCACCTTGCCCAGATGAACGAGTGGCTGGAAACCTATAACGTTGACATCATTGACGGCTGAGGTCCCCTTTTTCACCGGCATACCGAAGCACCTGCCTCAAGATCTTCCGCACCGGACAAGGGGCTGTCCGGACTGCAGCAACATCGCGGACAGGGGAGCTCTGCCCGGATAACGGATCTCCCTGTTTTTTCAGAAAACGGTTTTAAAACCGATAATCTTCGAGAGCCTGACGGATCGAGGGCAGAAGGTCGTCCCACTGCGACGACGGTGCCTTATTGACCGTTATAAAATCATTCACCGCGAACAGGCCGTCTACGCCTTCAATGGCAAACAGCTGCGCGAGCAGTCCGTTGTCCGGGGCGCTTCCCTTTTTGACCTCGATCCTTTGTTTAAAAAGCGGCACTGTAAAGGTGAATTTTATCGCATTCGGATTCGGTGTTGCACTGGCTTTGAACTGCATGGTCCTGCATCCCTTCTAATGGTCATGATCATCGGCATCCTCTTTAATAAGGATGCCGTATTATTATAACACGGCCGTCTGCGGCGGGACATGAGAAAGAGCCGTTTATCGGGAGACGGTTCCGCCTGATGTCCTAAATCCATAATGCTGCATGAAAGATGAAATGCGGCGAACAATCGGTTATACTGTAAAGGATCAGGATCAAGAAAGGAGGGAATCCCGTTGCCTGAGAATGAGCAGGATGAGCTGAAAGATCGGGTGCTTGAAGCACTGGAAGATGTCATTGATCCGGAACTCGGCGTCGATATTGTCAATCTGGGCCTTGTGTATGGCGTCGATATAGATGACGACAATAACGTTCTTGTCACGATGACTTTGACCTTTATGGGCTGTCCGCTTTCTGCGTCGCTTTCCTACGACGTCAAGCGTACGCTTGCAGAGATTGAAGGAATAAAAGAAGTCGAAGTGAATTTTGTCTGGGATCCGCCGTGGACGAAGGAGCGGATGTCCCGATATGCACGCATAGCATTAGGACTTTCCGAATGAAGCATCCCGCGAATGGGGTGCTTTTTTCCGTCATCAATCATGATCCCGGCGCATCACGCATAATCTTTCTTAGCGCTATTTGAAGGGCGGGAGAAGGGCATATGGAACGGGCGCTGATTTTCGGCGGACTATCGCCGCAAGGATTTCCCCTTTCGGAAATTCTGCTGGAAAAAGGCCTGCAGGTGGTGTCGCTGAGTACCGCTTTAAATGAAGATGAAAGGCAATCCGAGGATGAGAGAGAACTTTTTCTTGGCAGAAATGCACTTTTCCAAATCGAAAAGGCGGCTCCGGAAGCGTTTGATTATCTGTTCCTGACGGATATGATCCGGCCCTCTCCTAAGAGTAATGCCCGCCTGAAAGAAAAGTGGATTAAAATGTTTTTGCCGCACCCGCCGGCTGTTCCGAAATCGTCCGTGCTTTTGTCGTCTCTTGAAATCTGCGGCGGCAATGAGGGGAGACGGTCGGAAAGCATGCCCGTCCATCCCCGGACAGCTCTCGGCAAAGCCGCAGATGAGATGGAGTCGTACTTTGCCGGCAGGCTCGGCAAAGCCGGCGATGTCCAAACGGTCATTTTCCGGACCGATCTTGGCAATTTTACGGATCGGCGAAAGGGGCGGAGAACGGCCGAACTGATGGCGGAACTGGCTTTCGCCGATTTTCCGGAATCGCGATTAGAAGTGATTCATTTTACAGACGATCCGCAGGGAGACCCGGCGTCGAACCGGAAAATAAAAACAATTTTGCGGGGAAAAATCGACTGGCTCTGATCCGCGAATCAATTGACTCAAGGGGAAGACCCGCCGGATCATAAAATGAGCCCAAAGGACACTCATTAAAAAGTTAGCAGGAGTATCTCTTCAGCTCATTCTCCTGCTGTGCCGTCAAATGATGATCGACTTATCCTGAGACTGTCAATCCGTCAATCTTTCGAAAGACGGAGAGCGTGTCCGCGATCCATAAACTTCTGCCACGGTTTAATGGGTCAGGCGCAACGGAATCGGGCGTGGCCACCGAAAACCTGTGCCAGCCGGCCGATAAACTACGCCTGCCGACCGAAAACGTGGGAGTGCTGACCGATAAAACTGCTATAATGACCGAAAACCTGGGCACGCCGACCGATAAACCCGCTGCGTTAACCGAAAGCCTGGATACGGCGACCGATAAATCCACAGCGCCGACCGAAAACCTGGATACGGCGACCGATAAACTCGCTACAATGACCGAAAACGTAGGAGCGCTGACCGATAACCCCGCTATAATGACCGAAAGCCCTGGTACGTCGACCGATAAACCCGCTGCGCTGACCGATAACCCCGCTATAATGACCGAAAGCCCGGGAGCCGACCGTTAAATCCATTGTGCCGACCGAAAACCTGGGCACGCCGACCGATAACCCCGCTGCGTTGACCGAAAACCCGGGAGCCGATCGTTAAATCCACAGCGCCGACCGAAAACCTGGATACATCGACCGATAAAACTGCTATAATGACCGAAAACGTAGGAGCGCTGACCGATAAACCCGCTGCGTTGACCGAAAGCCCGGGAGCCGACCGTTAAATCCATTGTGCCGACCGAAAACCTGGATCTGTCGACCGATAACCCCGCTATAATGACCGAAAACCTGGATTCGCTGACCGAAAAACCCGCTGCAATGACCGAAAACCTGCGTCTGGCGATCGATAAGCCGTCAGCCACGGCTGATCCATCAATCAGGAATGGGTTCATTATTCCGGTTATTCACACTTATTTGTTTCAAGCGTTTACTGCCGATTTTTCACACATTTCTGTTGATATTTTGCACTTCATTGGTGATGATCGGCGATTTACTGTGATATCCAACGCTTTTCGACGATTTTGACCGCGATTCACAGGAATACGCGGCAGTCTGAAGAAAAAGATCGGGTGTTTCCGCTGTGTAACATCTGTCTGCGCATGATAGCCATCTTTCTCAGAGAAATAAAATCGCCGTTCGCATAACATTCAGAGAATAGACCGGTGCCTGTGCCGGGCCGATCGCTTTTCGGAAGAAACGATGATGCTTTTCCGCCGCGGCCCAGCCGGATACATGAGTTGAGGGGATATCCATTAAAGTAAAAAATCAAGACGATCGGATCGCCTTGATTTTTTGCCATTAAAATCATTTCGGACCGGGAAGGTCATGGCCGTTTAAAAAGTTTCAGCAGCGGGGACAGCTGTTTCACGGCAGGAGCGGTCTGCTTGAAGACGGTAACGAGCTGCGTCGCTCCGTTCATCATTTTTCCGGTGTCAAAATGCCCGTTCTGATCGAGAAACGGCTTCAGAAAACCGGGATGCTGCGACGACTTGGGGGCGCTTGCCTGCCAGCCGTTGTTCTGATAAAATGCTTGTGGCGGCTGAACCGGCGGCCGTCCGGCGCCGAACATGAAGTGCGTAAAGGGATCATACTCGCCATCTCTTCTGTTCTGTCCGTATTGTACCAAGAATCTCACTCCTTTGTGCATGGATCATTTCGCGGTAATCAGAACTTTTGACACTGCATTTTATGCTGCGGCAAGGCGACAGGTGATGTTCATCAGCCCGGACCGCAAATTCTCTGCGTTTGTACCGGAAAAGGATCCGGAAGCGGCGGATCCCCGAACTGTTGGACAAAAAGAATTTGTAGTATTATATTGTTACCAAGTCATTATATATACTGTTAAGATCTGAGAGGAGAATTGCGGATGTCCGCAGGAATACTGGGAATTGGAAAGTACGTTCCCGAACGCGTGCTCACAAATTTTGATCTGGAAGAAATGATGGATACTTCCGATGAATGGATTCGGACAAGAACAGGAATTAAGGAGAGAAGGATTGCCGACGACAAGACGGACACTTCCGACATGGCTTTCGGGGCCGCCGAAAAAGCGATCGAAAATGCCGGGCTGAAAGCAGCGGACATTGACATGATTCTGGTCGCCACGGTGACGCCGGATCAGCCGTTTCCTTCTGTCGCCTGCATGCTTCAGAACCGGCTGGGAACAAGGACTATACCTGCGATGGACATCAGTGCCGCCTGCTCGGGATTCATCTACGGCATGGTAACGGCAAAACAATTTATTGATTCAGGCACTTATAAGCATATTCTGGTTGTCGGTGTGGAGAAATTGTCCAAAATCACAAACTGGAAAGACAGAACGACGGCCGTGCTCTTTGGAGATGCGGCGGCGGCGGCCGTGCTCGGCCCTGTCTCCGCAGGAAAAGGAATTCTATCTTTCGAACTCGGATCCGACGGGAGCGGCGGGAAAAATTTGTATCAGGACGGAAACATCATTAAGATGAACGGCAGGGAAGTGTTTAAATTTGCCGTACGGCAGATGGGCGAGTCGGCCGTTCATGTCGTCGAAAAAGCAGGCCTGAAAAAGGAGGACATCGATTTTCTGATTCCTCATCAGGCGAATATCAGGATTATGGAGGCTTCGCGAGAGAGGCTGGGCATACCTGAAGAAAAAGTGATTAAAACGATTCAGAAATACGGAAACACATCAAGCTCCACTATTCCGCTTGCTTTGACAGACGCTCTGGAGAACGGGATCGTGAAAGACGGCGATCTTATTGTCATGGTCGGTTTCGGCGGCGGTCTGACCTGGGGCGCTCTGACCTTGCGGTGGGGAAAATGACGGTACCGCAATCGCAATCCACAAAATTTTTTAAACCGTTAAATAATCGACTAAGTCCGGTTGCGGTTTATGATTTTACAGGCTAAAGGAGAGAATATAATGATAAGAAGAGTCGTCGTTACCGGGCTGGGCGCTGTGACACCTCTTGGCAATGATGTCGCAACTTCATGGGAGAATGCGGTGGCCGGGAAGTCCGGCATCGGCATTGTGACCCGTGTCAACCCGGATGATTTTCGTGCTAAAGTGGCGGGCGAAGTGAAAGACTTCGATCCTGAAATGTTTATTGATCGGAAAAATGTTCTGCGGATGGACCGCTTTGCCCAATTTGCCGTTGCCGCAGCGAAAATGGCAGTTGAAGATTCCAAGTATACGATAGACGATACGAATGCTTACCGCAGCGGAGTCTGGATCGGTTCCGGTATTGGCGGGATGGAGACCTATGAAAAAGAATTGCGTACGGCCCTGACAAAGGGCTATCGGCGCGTCAGTCCTTTCTTTGTTCCGATGATGATTCCGGATATGGCTTCCGGACAGGTTTCCATCCTGTTAGGGACGAAGGGCGTCAATTTGTGCACGGTTACGGCCTGTGCGACCGGGACCGATTCGATCGGCAATGCGTTCAGAGTGATTCAGCGCGGCGACAATGACATGATCATTTGCGGGGGGACGGAGGCGCCGCTGACCAATATGGCGTTCGCCGGATTTTGCTCCGCGCGTGCGCTCTCGACAAACCCGGATCCGAAAACGGCCTGCCGCCCTTTTGATAAGAACCGCGACGGTTTCGTCATGGGCGAGGGAGCGGGCATTCTTGTTCTGGAGTCTCTTGACTCCGCTCTGAAAAGGGGCGCACATATCTATGCCGAAGTCGCCGGATACGGTGCGACAAGCGACGCTTTCCATGTCACACGTCCGGATCCCGAGGGAGCGGGCGCTATCCACTCGATGCAAACGGCGCTGGAGGATGCCGGCCTTTCTACCGAACAGGTCGACTATATTAATGCTCACGGAACGAGCACGGAAGTTAACGATTCTACCGAAACGAAGGCTGTGAAAGAGGTGTTCGGGCAGCGCGCCTATAAACTCGCGATCAGTTCGACCAAATCGATGACCGGCCATTTACTCGGAGCCTCCGGCGGTGTCGAAGCGATTTTTGCAATCAAAGCGATAACTGAAGGGATTGTTCCGCCGACGATTAATTATGAAACGCCCGATGAGGCGTGCGATCTTGATTATGTAACAAACGGCGCGATCAGTAAACAGGTAGATGTAGCGATGAGCAATTCTTTCGGATTCGGCGGTCATAACGCGACGCTTGTTTTTAAAAAATACGAAGCCTGAATTCGCTGATCGCTGATTCGAAAAAAAGAAGCAGTCTTATTTTTTCCCGGAGCGGGCTCCGGGTTTTTTAATACACTAAATAAGAAAGATAAAATTTCAGCGGATTCATCTGAGCGGCCCGGCATAACCGTGCCCTGCAGCTTGCCGGTCACAGCACAGCCCTTGTTGCCGGCCGGCAAGTTTTTTTATGTCCGAAAAGCAGAAGCAATAGAAGATAAAGGGAATAGGAGCGGGAGGACGGGCATAAAAATGATCAAAAAACAAACTTTGGATGTTTGAAAAATAGCGCTGAGTCGGAATAAATTCTTTTATCGATGACCATAATGTTTTCAAATCAAAAAAGAGGAGACGAAGCGTTCATGGAGATCATCAGTGATGTTTGGGTCAATTGGTTTGAAGGCGAAGAAAACGGATACAATGTCTGCGAATTTTACGAATGGCGCAAGCACGACTTTATCGAATTGCTTGATCAGGCCCCGCTCGTCAAAATAGAAAAACCTTTGTTCGACTACATTGAAAACGACTTGCAGGATTTGCCGGCGAATCTGCTGCAGACTGTGCGGAACAAGAGCGTTATCTGCAAGAATAATCAGCGCGAGATGATTGAATACTGTTTCATAGCAACCGACGGAGAACGCTGCCTGGCCGCGGACACGCTCGGTTATGCGATACCTGTCAGAAAGAGCAGGCTGATCCCCCGTCAGGAGAACATGATCCTGGAAAAAGCAGAACAAATGCCGGCCGTTCAGTATCCGCTGCCGCAAGCGGGAAGAGAGAAGGCTTATCACCTGCTTTCTCTTAATCCCGACCTGATGATCGGGCTGACCAGAAAAGAACGCCAGGTGAAGCAGCTCCTGTTTATGGCACTTGATCAGCTGCATTCGACAGGCAGTGTCGAAGAGATGCGCTATTGGTACACGGAATGGTTTCCGACACAATATGCCGAAAGCCGGCGGATGAGTTTTGAAGAGGCATGGAACGGACTCGTCGAAGGGATGAAGCAGGGGTGGTCGGAAAAACACAGCGACATTTGCGAACGCTTGATTAAAGGGCAGTCCTATTTTGAAAAGCTTTGGGAACTGGAACACGGCCCGAAAGTTCAGTAATCGCCGGAGCGGGACAAAAAGCAGAATGGGGCGCTTCGCATGCTGAAAAGCTGGAATGAACGGTGCAAACAGAATATCGGTTTTGATACCGATCCGCATGAAGCATCGGTTGTTCCCGGATCAGATAAAGGGCACCCGCCGCGTCACGGAGAAGAACAGGATGACGGGAAGCCGCTATGAATGTTTTTCTCAATAAGACGGGGGAAAAAAGATCCGCGGCTTGATCACGGCAGCCGGCAACGGCCGGCAGATGATGTTTTATTTATGAAAGGAAGAAAAAAAGGACGTCTCACCAGTCGATGTTCCGACTCTGAGACGCCCCTGTTTCATTTTGTAAAGAGTGGCCGGTCATCGATCAGCCCTTCAATCCGCTCCCGCCCTTTTTAGGGCGGCTTTTTTCAGCAGTCCGCTCAGTGTCTGCCGATGCGCCCGATGCCGAGCGCCTTTTCCGCTTTTTTCAGTGTTTTCTGCGCGATCGCATAGGCTTTCTCGGCGCCTTCATCAAGAACTTTGTCCAGTTCGGATGATTCGATCAGATTATTGTAACGCTCACGGATCGGCTTCAGCGTATTGGCAACCGTCTCGGCCACGTCGGTTTTAAATTCACCATAGCCTTTCCCTTGATAGACATTCACTAGTTCGTCGACGGAACGGCCGGAACAAAGGGAGAAGATGTCGAGCAGATTGGAGACACCGGGTTTCTGTTCCCGGTCGTAACGGATTTCGGCCTCGTCATCGGTAGTGGCAGCCTTGATCTTTTTGATGATTTCCTTTTCACTGTCCAGTATGAAAAGGGTCGCTTTGCGGTTTGTGTCCGATTTGCTCATTTTCTTAACCGGTTCTGCCAGAGACATGATTCGTGCACCGACCGCAGGAATATAAGGCTCCGGAATCACAAAAACATTGCCGTATTTGTGGTTGAAACGTTCCGCCAGATTCCGTGTCAGTTCAAGATGCTGTTTCTGATCGGCGCCGACCGGAACAAGTTCCGTGTTGTAAAGCAGAATATCCGCGGCCATCAGCGGCGGGTAAGTGAGCAGTCCGGCGGGGACCGATGTTTTGCCTTTGGATTTATCCTTGAACTGCGTCATGCGCTCAAGCTCGCCCATGTAGCTGATACATTGCATGATCCAGCCGAGCTGGGCGTGGCACGGTACTTCCGATTGAATGAAAAGAATGGAACGCTCCGGATCGATGCCCATAGCCAGATAAAGAGCTGCCAGATTGCGGATATTCCGCTGAATTTCGCTGGGATCCTGCGGCAGGGTTATGGCATGTTCGTCCACGATACAGTAGATACATTCATTGCCGTCCTGAAGTGCGACAAAATTGCGCATGGCGCCCAGATAGTTGCCGAGATGAGGAATCGAAGTCGGCTGAACGCCGGAAAAAATTTTTGCCAAAATGTTCACCTTCCTGTAGTTGCCGGATATATGTTTATTACCGGAAAAGTATTAAAAAAATGTATAAAAAAAAGCCTTTCATCCTTAAGGGACGAAAAGACCGCGGTGCCACCCTTTTTGTTCCCGGAAAAAGAATTCGGAAACATCTCTGCCCGATGATGCGGCTTTACCGCTCATCAGCTTCGCTTTAACGCGCGAACCGCGTCAATGCCTACTTTTCATCAAATCCGATGAAGTTTCGGATTGCACTCGAAAGCCCATTCGGCAACCGTCCGCCGCCCGGCTCGCAGCACTTCCGGGCTCTCTTCGGACATCCGGCTGTCTACTCTTCTTTCTCATTGCTTTTTTCCCTATTTTCCGGTACCGCAACTTTTATGAAGCAGTACGCGTTTCAGTGCCCTTCATTATACCCAATCCACGGAGCAAAAGCAAACGGGAGCGGGCATTTCGGGAGCGGGGGGCCGGATTGCGCTTAAATCAAAACGGACACAGCCAGCGACAGACAGAACAGCGACAGGCTGACCCAGATCAGCGGCCATGTGAACGGCGACCGTCGGCCGCTCCGTTTTCTGTATTCGGCAAGCGGCGCCTCGGCGTCCGCGTCGCCGAGCCGGTTTTTGCGGACGGTCCTCGAAAACCGTTTGAAGCTGTATATGATACCGTCAAAAAATCCTCCCTGAATAATAAAAATAATCAGTCCGGCGCTCAAAAACAGCAGACACACAATTGACAAACTATTTAGGAGAGAAATGAGAGAAAAGGCATGCGGCGAGAAATATTGGGCAAACAACGCAAGCAGAAGCTCCGCCGAAAGGACAGAAAAATAAGAGATCAGCGGTTTATGTAGTAAAAATTTCAAGAGAATCCCCCCCTGCTTATCATAGCGGAGCTCTGCCAATACGGCAACGGCGATGTGAGCAACCATCACATTGCCCGGAAAATATTTTAAATAAAAAAAGCTTTATAACAAGAAAATTGATTAAGTATCGACTGCAAAGTATCTTTTACATAAAAAAAAAGAATGCAAATTGTGAGAATAACTTGTATAATAGCCCTTGTAGGTTGATTCTGTCTTCGGAAAAGATCGAAGAATTTTCCGAAAACGAAAAAAGATAATAAAAATTGGGGAGGTCATTGCTTTATGAGGAGTAAGGTAAGATGGTCGCTGGCGCTGTCGTTCATCCTGGCGCTGAGCCTCGTGCTCTCGGCGTGCGGAAGTTCAGGCAGCGGCAGCAGCGGTACTAGCAGCAGCAAGCTGGCCAAGAGTCAAGTGCTGAATCTGGCAATTTCCCAGGATATCCCGACGCTTGATCCGACTCAGGCAACGGATACCACGTCGACCAACGCCATCGAAGAAACGATGTCCGGGCTGACGAGAATGCATAACAATAAATATGAATGGGATCTCGCTGCGGGCGCACCGAAAGTCAGCGCGGACAAAAAGACAATTACATTTACGCTCCGCGACGCCAAGTGGTCCGACGGCAAGCCGGTAACGGCACAGGATTTTGTTTACGGCTGGCAGCATCAGAACGATCCGGCCGCGAAACCGCAGTATAATTATCTGTTCGCGTCGGCGGGCATTAAAAATGCGGCAGCCATTGAAGATCCGACAAACAAGGCGCTGTACGGCAAATATCAGCAGCTGGGCGTCAAGGCGCTGAACAGCAAAACACTTCAAGTGACGCTGGAACAACCGCTTCCTTCGTTCTTCTACAGCCTTCTGTCCCAGCCGCAGTTCCTGCCTCAGCGTGAGGACTTTGTCAAAGCACAGGGCAAGAATTACGCGGCCGGGCCTCAAAATCTTCTCTACGACGGACCTTTTAAACTGACATCCTGGAATAAGGGCGTCGGCTGGACCTATAAGAAAAATACGGATTACTGGAACGCAAAGTCAATCAAACTTGACACCGTTAATGTCCAGGTTCAGAAAGACATCGCTACCGAAGTAAACCTTTACAAAACGAACAAAATAGACGCAGCCTTCACTTTAACCGGCGATTATGTCACTTCGCTGAAAACAAGCAATCCGAGCGAAGTTAAAAGCAATCTGACTTCAGGCACATTCTTCCTGTATATCAATCAGAAGACAAACAAAAATCTGGCAAATCTGAATCTGCGTAAAGCGCTCAACGCAGCCATTGACCGCAACAGTTTTGTCAAGGTGCTCTTTAACAACGGATCAATCGGCTCGAACTTCGTTGTTCCGAAGGGCTTCACGGTCGGCCCCGACGGCAAGGATTTCCGCGGCGACAATCCGGTCAACGGCTACTCGGCAGGCAATGCTTCCGCCGCGAAATCGTATTGGAACAAAGCAAAACAGGAACTGGGCATCAAGACTCTGAACCTGACTTTTCTGAGCCCGGATACTGCTCAATATAAACAATGGGATCAATACCTGGCAAATCAGATCTCTAAGAATCTGCCGGGCATTAAAGTGACGATCAACCAGCAGCCATGGTCGAATTATCTGTCGCTGAATCAGTCGTTTAAATTCGATCTTGCATTCAGCGGCTGGTTCCCGGATTACCAGGATCCGATGACCTATCTTGATATGTTCTCAACCGGCAACCCGCAGAACACAACCGGCTGGTCGAATAAAACATTTGATAATCTGATCACTTCAGCTAAGGCTGAAACGGGCCAGCCTCAGAAACGCTGGAACGATATGCTTCAGGCAGAAAAAGTCATGATGGCAGACTATCCGATCGTTCCGATTTATCAGGAAGGTACTGCCTGGGCACAGAAGTCGTATGTAAAGGGATTGGAACTGCCTTCATACGGCCCGCAATATGATTTTTCACAAGCATATATACTGCAGCATTAAAAAGAGCATGAGCAGCTCTGAAAATGCCAGTAGAATTGTGGAAGGAGAGTATATGTCGGTTCCGGCATATGCTCTCTTTTCAATTAATCTGTTTATGTAGAAAATTATATGATTTATGATAATTGTTGTGCTGATCATTCAGGAAGAAAACATAGATAGCATAAAAATAGGAGGTAGGAATCAATGGGACGATATGTCCTGAAACGGATCGGATACATGTTTGTCACATTGTATGTGGTCATTACACTGACTTTTCTGGCGATGAAGCTGCTGCCCGGAACGCCGTTCAAAAATGCCAATCGGCTTTCCCCCGTTCAGCTTAATCAATTGAAACACTTTTACGGACTGGATCAATCGGTCCCCATTCAATATCTTAAATATATGTGGAATCTGATTCACGGCGATCTGGGCGGCTCTTTTCAATTCGGCATGCAGCCCGTATCGCAGCTGATGATTGCCAAATTCCCCGTCTCGCTCGATCTTGGGATGGAAGCGATCGTGGTGGGCGCTATCTTAGGAATCCTGCTGGGCATTGTCGCAGGCCTGCACCGCGGCAAGGCGCTTGACTGGGGAACGATGGCGGTTTCGATTTTCGGCATCTCCATTCCTTCGTTTATTTTTGCAGGCATCCTGCAATACCTGTTCGGTGTTCGGATCGGCTGGTTCCCGGTTGCCGGGTGGAGCGGACCTGCTTCGCATGTCCTGCCGGTGATCTCGCTTGCGGTTTATGTGCTCGCTCTTGTGGCACGATTCATGCGCTCGGAAATGGTCGACGTTTTGAATCAGGATTATATCGTAACAGCGGAGGCGAAGGGGCTGTCCACTTCTGCCGTCGTCTTCAAGCATGCCGTACGCAACGCGCTCATACCCGTTATTACCATTCTTGGTCCGCTGACGGCGATGATCATTACCGGCTCTCTCGTGATCGAAGAAATCTTCGGCATACCCGGCATCGGCGCTCAGTTTGTGGATTCAATCGTTACCAATGATTATCCGATGATCATGGGGACGACGGAACTGTATGCCGCTCTCTTTATCATCACGATGCTTATTGTTGATATCCTTTATGGAATTATTGATCCGAGAATTCGTATGTCTGAAGGAGGAAAATCCTGATGGCGATGTCAGATGAAGAACTATCGAGAGATTCGTTTACACCGGCCGATATCAGCCATGAAGCGAGCGAGAAACTGTCCGGCGAAGTAGTCAGTGCCTGGAAGGATGCCTTTCGCCGCCTGTTTCAGAATAAGGGCGCCATGGTATCCGCTGCCATATTGATTATTTTGATCGCTCTGGCAATCGTTGCTCCGCAGGCGAGCAAGTACAGTATTGACAACCAAAGTCTGATCCGTTCCAATCTTCCTCCGAAAGTCAGCGCTTTGTCCTGGCTTCCGTTTTTCAGCGGCAAAGAGAACGGTGTCGATGTTTACCAGGAAAGAGGAGTCAAGCAGGACTTCTGGTTCGGGACGGATACGCTCGGTAGAGATCAATGGACAAGGACGTGGGCCGGCACACGAATATCTCTGATTATTGCACTGATCGCCGCGCTGGCCGATATGTTTATCGGAGTGGTTTATGGCGGTATTTCCGGATATTTCGGCGGCATGACCGATAACATTATGCAGCGTATTGTGGAAATTATTTCCGGCATTCCTTATCTCGTCTGGGTTATTTTACTTATTCTCATTCTTCAGCCCGGATTGCTGACCATTGCCATTGCCATTCTGGCGACCAACTGGGTTGCCATGTCGCGTATTGTCCGCGGCGAGATGCTTAAATTCAAAAATCAGGAGTTTGTGCTTGCTTCGCGAACGCTCGGTGCCGGACACGGACGGATCATTTTCCGCCATCTGATTCCTAATTCACTGGGCATGATTATCGTTAATACGATGTTCTCGATTCCGAATGCTATTTTCTTTGAGGCTTTTCTCAGCTTCATCGGGCTCGGAATCCGCGATCCTCAGGCTTCGCTCGGTTCCCTGCTGAGCAGCGGCTATACGGAACTGCAGCTTCATCCGTATCAAACGTTGTATCCCGGACTGGTGATCAGCCTGCTGCTGATCTGCTTCAATATTCTCGGAGACGGTTTACGGGATGCATTTGATCCTAAATTACGGCGTTAATCAGGGGGTGATAAAATGGCAAACTTGCTTGAAGTTAAAAATCTGAACGTTCAATTTGATATTTTCGGCGCCGTTGTACAAGCTGTCCGCGGTGTCAGCTTTGGACTTAATGTGGGAGAGACCCTGGCCATAGTCGGTGAATCGGGTTCGGGGAAATCGGTCACATCTAAAGCAGTCATGGGATTGATCCCCAGTCCGCCGGGGAAGATTACGTCCGGAGAAATTTTTTTCGACGGGCATGATCTCGTAAAATATACACAGAAACAGATGCAGAAAGTCAGAGGGAAAGATATCTCGATGATTTTTCAGGATCCGATGACTGCCCTGAATCCGACTATGAAGATCGGAAAGCAGATTATGGAAGGCCTGATCAAGCATCAGCATCTCGCCAAGAGCGAGGCAAGAACCAAAGCGGCGGAACTTCTGAAACTGGTCGGCATTCCGAATCCGGACAAACGTTTGGATGAGTATCCGCATCAGTTTTCCGGCGGCATGCGGCAGCGTGTCGTCATCGCCATTGCCCTGGCCTGCAACCCGAAAATTCTGATCGCCGACGAGCCGACCACAGCGCTGGATGTGACGATCCAGGCCCAGATTCTCGACCTGATGCGCGACATTCAGAAAAAGACAGGCACCGCGATTATTCTGATTACTCATGATCTGGGGGTTGTTGCCAATCTCGCACAGCGCGTCGCCGTTATGTACGGCGGAAAGATCGTTGAAACCGGTACGCTTGAAGAAATCTTCTATAATCCGAAACATCCGTATACATGGGGGCTGCTGTCTTCCATGCCGAAGCTGCATGCCAAGACGGACAAACTGCTGGCCATTCCGGGAACGCCTCCCGATCTAAGCGATCCGCCGAAAGGATGTCCGTTTGCCCCGAGATGCCCTCATGCAATGAAGGTATGCGTGGATCATATGCCGGATTACACCAAGCTTTCGGCGACACAGAAAACGGCCTGCTGGCTGCTTGACGAACGGGCGCCGAAAGTCGATCCGCCGGCAACGATAGGAGTAGGGGGGGAATAAAACACATGGCTGAAACGAGAGAAAAACTGCTTCAGGTTAAAAATCTGAAAAAATATTTTAAGGTATCGAGAAAAGAGACCCTGAAGGCAGTCGATAATATCACATTCGATGTCTATAAAGGTGAGACATTCGGCCTTGTGGGGGAATCAGGCTGCGGGAAATCAACCACGGGCCGAACGATCATCCGCCTTTATGAGCCGACAGAAGGAAAAGTTCTTTTTGACGGTGAAGAAATCGGAGGAAAACTTTCCGCTAAAGCGAGGAAAAATCTGAGCAGACACATGCAAATGATTTTCCAGGATCCATATGCGTCCCTGAACCCAAGAATGATGGTTAAAGACATCATCGCAGAGGGACTGGATATACATCATCTCGTGACGTCGAACGAGGAACGGATGGATCACGTCTATCATCTGCTGGAGACGGTCGGGCTGAACCGTGAGCATGCCAATCGTTATCCGCACGAATTCAGCGGCGGGCAGAGGCAAAGAATCGGTATTGCCCGGGCACTCGCCGTTGATCCGGATTTTATCATCGCCGACGAGCCGATCTCGGCGCTTGACGTTTCAATTCAGGCGCAGGTCGTCAACCTGCTTCAGGAATTGCAGGAAAAACGCGGTCTGACTTTCTTGTTTATTGCCCATGATCTTTCGATGGTCAAGCATATCAGCAACCGTGTAGGCGTTATGTACCTGGGCAATATGGCGGAGCTCGCTTCTAGCGATGAGCTCTATGATCATCCGCTTCATCCGTATACACAGGCTCTGCTTTCGGCAATTCCCGTGGCCGATCCGAAAATCGAGCGTACGCGCGAACGGATCATTCTTCAGGGGGACGTTCCGAGTCCGATTGATCCTCCGAGCGGCTGCCGCTTTCGGACACGCTGCCCTTTCGCAATGGATATCTGCGCCCAGGTCAGGCCGAAATGGCATGAAGTTAAAGAGGGGCATTGGGTAGCCTGCCACCTTCATGATGAGGGATTGAACAAGTAAACAGTGCATGCAAATGTTAAAAAAGGACAAGCGGCCGGCAGGCATATCAGCCCAACGGCCGCCTGTCCTTTTTTATTTCCGGTACTTGCGGGTCAGGTGGGCCAGGTAGAGCAAAATGGTCAGAATCAGAAGGATATTGATCAGCAGACTGCTGAACAGATGGAAAAAATAGTGCAGAATAATGGCTCCGGCAAGGATGCCCGCGGCCAACATCGTTAGTCTGCGCATCATTTATAAAATCATCCTCTCCGCTAAATAATTCATTTTTTGCAAACAGGGCCTGCAGAAGCTGCATACTTTCTTGCCCGGTTACGTACATTATATAAGAAAGATCCTCTCATCGGACATGCTGCAGGAAGAGAGAGGGAAAAAAGAAAGTATGTCCAAAATAGGGACTTCGAAAAACAGTCTCAAGTGGAGAAAAGCCAATCGACAGCATTCGACGCTTATTGAGAAAAGATGACCGTCTTTGAGAGAAGACCTTTAAGAGGCTCTTGACAAGTGAGGCCAGCGGGGTTGACAATAGGGAGAGAAAGAAAAAAACAAACAGGGTGTAGTGGGGCGGCCGATAGCATTTAACACGGTTAAAGGAGGCGAAAACCTGTGAAACCTAAGGAAGTCAGGCGCAGGCGCAAACATTCCATCCGCAGATGGCTCAAGGAAACGCTCGGCCAATTGCAGCCGAAATCGAAGGATGCGCCGACAGCAAATCTTAAATTGCCTGCGTAATGTAAAATATGAAGGGTTTCGCTCATTATGTCAGAGAGAATGGGTTAGAGGAGCTTCTTTCGGATCGGGAAGTTCCTTTTTGCTATATAAATTTCTTATTAACAGATAACGCCCAGATCGGGGCCCTAATTGTCGAAAAAGAAAGGTAAGAGGAGAAGAGAGGACGGAATGGGTCATAAAATGAAGAAAAATGAAAAATTATTTTACAGAAAAAGGGGTATGAAAATTAGAAGTATTATTATATAATAAAAAAAGCAACAGATAATGAGAAGTTGTTATTATCCAAAGGAGGGTGAAAAATGGTCACATTATATACATCTCCAAGCTGTACGTCATGCAGAAAGGCTAAAGCTTGGCTTAAAGCTCATGACATACCTTTCAAAGAACGAAATATCTTCTCAGAACCACTGTCCATTGAAGAAATAAAAGATATTCTTCGTATGACCGAAGACGGTACGGACGAAATTATCTCAACGCGTTCAAAAGCATTTCAGGAATTGAATATACAATTGGAAACGATGTCGATTCAGGATCTGTTTAAATTGATCAGAGAGAATCCCGGCTTGCTTCGCCGACCGATTATGTTGGACGATAAACGTCTTCAGGTGGGTTATAATGATGACGAAATCCGTCGTTTTCTGCCTAGAAAAGTCCGCACTTTTCAATTGCAGGAGGCTCAGCGGCTGGTAAACTGAGATCCGTTCTATGCGAATCATTGAAAAACAGCAGGGCATTCTCATGAAAGGAGAATGCCCTGCTGTTCTTTCCTGTCTGGAATCGGCTGAGGTCGGTGCCGAAGAATATTGCCTTTTCCGAAGAGCATGCTGTCTGACAAAATTTGTCGCCGCTGCAAAGAATATCGTCTTCATCTTCATCGCAGGATGTTGTTTGCCGGGAGATGCCGTCCGGCAATCTATAAAACTAGCCAATCAGGATTTTCCAGCCATGCGGCTGGAAGAAAGCAGGTTGGCGAGCCAGCCCAAAGCGATCACGGAAATGATCAACAGAGGCGGAAAATAAAATGCCAGCTTTTGATAATTCATAAAAAAGGACTGAAGCATCGGTTCGTCCAGGATCATTTCCGATGCTGTGTAGACGAGAACGCCTCCTCCTGCATAAATAAGAAACGGAAGATGCTCCATAGCAATGAGGATCAGCTGACTGCCCCAGACAATAATCGGGACAGAGAAGAGCAGACCGACGGCGATAAAACCGATATGTCCCTTGGACGCTCCGGCGACTGCCAGCATGTTGTCCAGTCCCATGACGACATCCGCAAAGACGATGGTGCGCACGGCAAAAAAAAGCGAGGTTCCTGCCTTGACATCATGTTTTTCTTCCTTGTTTACGAGCAGGCGAAAGGCAATAAAGATCAGAAAAATACCGCCGGCCAGCAAGAGATAGGGAATATTCAGAAGAGAAACAACCATGGCCGTTAATCCGATCCGGAGTATAACAGCTAAACCGGTCCCGATAAAAATGGCTTTGTTTCTCTTTTTCTCATGAAGTTTCCGGCAGGCAAGCGCAATGACAACTGCATTATCACCGCCAAGGATAATGTCAATGATAATAATCTTCAGGATGGAGATCAGGATGCCGAAGTCAAAGGACATACATGAAAACCCCTTTCGTCTGTTCCGTTTCAGCTTATGCGGACTTGTCCCGAATCATTCCGCTGCTTCATTTGCAGGATCGATCGGGTCGTTTCCCCCAAAAAAGTCTGTTACAAAAATCCTGCTGACTGCCCGAAACAATAGGCATAATTAAGCGCAGCAGTCAGTAGGATGATAGAGATCGATCCGAAATGCGGGCAAGTGTGGAATATTGGAAAGACTGTGTTTTTTTTATTTCATTCGCTAATGATTTGTCATACAATAAAAGTACGAGAACAAGTTGTCTTACTTTATAGACGGTCACTCCCCATGCCATGGATGAAGAAGGGAGAGATAGCGATGAAAATAGAACGGATCAATGAGAATACTCTTAAGTTTTATATCAGCTACATCGACATTGAAGACCGCGGATTTGACCGGGAGGAAATCTGGTACAATCGTGACAGGAGCGAGGAACTCTTCTGGCAGATGATGGATGAAGCTCACAGTCAGGAATCCTTTTCACTCGAAGGGCCGCTCTGGATACAGGTTCAGGCACTTGAAAAGGGCATGGAAATCATTGTCACACGGGCACAGATTTCAAAAGACGGCTCCAATCTTCAGTTCCCTGTATCTGCGGAAAAGCAGCCGGACGGACCGGCGAATGAAAGCGGCGGGACAGATCCTGAAGACCGTCTGCCTGAGGAGGGCAGACAGGAGAAAGGGGAAGCATACGTAAAGCCAAGATATAATCATACAACTGTTCACAAAAAACGGGGAGCCAACCGTTCTTTTGTTCTTGAGTTTGAAGATATAGAAGACCTGATTTCACTCAGTCATGCTTTTGAAAACGATCCATCCGTCGATACGGCCCTGTTCGTTTACAATGAAAAGTATTATCTCAGTTTGCAGTTTCCCGAAGAATTTGCGGACGACCGCCGGGCTGACGACCTGAGTACCATGCTGGAGTTCGGCGCTGAAACAAACGTGACTCGTTCCATGCTTCAGGAGTACGGCAAAGAACTGATCGCTGCACGGGCACTTGAGACAATCCAATCCCATTTTCCTTTGATTCCATGAGTTCTGCCGGGATGGTATTCGTAATGGATGATAAAGAGGGTTGTCGGCGGCCGGCCTGTTTGTATTTTTAGAGGCTGTTCCTTAAGTCGCTTTTCTTCGACAAGGGAACAGCCTTTTCTCTGCCTGAAGGCGCCGATGCGCGATCTCCGTCATTGTGATAAAGCGATCTGACAGGCAGGAGAAAAAATTTATTTGTCGAATTTGGTTATCGTTGACTATTAAAGGCGAAGGTCGTGATGGAATGCTCATTGCAACTTTGGATGACGGACGCCGGATATCTCTTGTTTCCACAAAATTTACCCGGGATCAGCTGAACCGGCTGAGAAGCAGGGAACGGTTCTATTGTCCGGTCTGCCGCTCGCCGGTTCGGCTGCGGCTTGGAAATAAGAAAAAGTGGCACTTTTCCCACCATCCGAAAGATCCCTGCATCGTGGAAACAGAACCCGAATCGCCGATTCATCTAAGCGGAAAAGAAGATTTATTCCAATGGACGAAAGTAAACGGCCGCATGCCCGAACTGGAGCGTTACCTCCCGGAGATTCGCCAGAGGCCCGATATTTATTTGCCGGGCATTCGGCCGATTGCTCTGGAATATCAGTGCAGTACCCTTTCAGAAGAGAAATTCCGCGAGCGAACAGACGGATACACAAGCCTCGGTATCCGCCCAATCTGGATATTGGGAGGCGCGCGCCAGAAGAAAAGCCGATTTCTTGCCAGACTGTCGGGTTTTGAGTCTCAGACAATCCAATTTTCAAAACGATCGCCCTCCTGCCATCCCTTCTTCTCTCCATATTATGTTTGCTACTATTATCCCGCAGAAAAAAGAATCTGTTTTGCAGCCCAGCTTCATCCCGTCTCGAAAACCGTCTATATTGCCCGGGAAATAAATCAAGTCCTTTCGGCAGCCAGGCCTTATCAGTTAATGATGCCCTCCTTTCCTTTTTCATCTGAAACTTTCAAACAGGATTGGAACGACTGCAAAAGGCGCCGCCGCCTGAACCCCCCGTCTCATCTCGCGCGCGAGGAATACTGGCTGCGCATGCAGGCCTATCGATTGAGAATCAACTATTCATCTTTTCCCTCTTTTGTCGGACTCCCGCATCGCGACTATATCCATTTTTCCCTTTCGCCCTGTCTGTGGCAGATGTGGATTTACATCATCATGACCCATGGTCCGGCCGATGGATGGTTCACAGCGGACATGCTGATGCAAACCGGGAAAATAGGGGAGAATGAGACTGTTTTTGTCAGAAGGCCCCTTCCGCTCTGCCCGAGACGTTCAGGGGCAGAGGTGATCAGAACTTATCTTGGACAGCTGGTTAAACTGGGAGCAGCGGACAGAAGGGGAGACACCTATCGCCTGCGTTCTGCCCGCAGAACGGGAGAATCGGCCGTCGATCAGCTTCTGAAACAGGACCGGCTTGTGCTCGATTTGCTGGAGCATGAACCGGATCAATAAAGACCGAGCGGCTGCTTTTTGCGCAAACGGGTAAAAAGAAGTACGATGAAATTGGTTATTTATTCCTCAGTGAAGAACAACTATATGGAGGTGGCGTCATGGCCGGTGAACAGACAGCGGCCCTTCCGAAAAGGGAGGATGTTCCAAAAGAAGAAACATGGGATCTTGAAGCAATTTTTCCCGATATCCAATCATGGGAAGCAGCTTTTCGGAAAGTCAAAGATCTTGTGCCTGAGGTAGAGGCGTATAAAGGGAAACTGCACGAATCTTCAGAGACGCTGCATGCGATGCTGCAGAAGGAGGATCAACTGACCGAAATTTTGAACAGAGTCTATGTATACGCCCATATGAAGTCGGACGAAGACACGGCCGATGCAACTTATCAGGCGCTCCATGACCGGGCGGGAAGTCTGGCTGCGGCGATTGCCGGCAGGCTGGCTTTCATAGTGCCCGAAATACTGGCCATCGCTCCGGAAAAGCTGAACGGTTTTCTGAACGAGAACAAAGAGCTTCAGCTTTACCGGCATGCCATCGATGAAATTACGAGAACAAGGCCGCACGTGCTTGATGCGGAAAAAGAAGCACTTCTGGCTGCCGCAAGTGACGTGACGGATGCTTCTTCCGTTACGTTCGGAATGCTGAATAATGCCGATCTCAGATTTCCGAAGATCAAGGATGAAAACGGCCATGACGTGGAGATCACGCACGGACGCTACGGAAAGCTGATGGAAAGCGAAGACAGGCGGGTCCGCAGGGAAACGTTTGAAGGCATTTATGCCACTTACGGCTCATTTAAAAATACACTGGCTTCGACACTCGGCGGCCAGATTAAACGCGATAATTTTTACGCGGCGGCGAGGCACTATAAATCGGCGCGCGAGGCGGCTCTTTTTGGCAATGCGATCCCCGAATCGGTTTATGACAATCTGATCAAAACCGTTCATGAGCATCTTCCTTTAATGTATCGTTATGTAGCTCTCCGCAAGAAAGCCTTGAAAATTGATGAACTGCATATGTACGATCTTTACGCGCCGCTTGTTGCCAATGCAAAAATCAAAGTAACCTATGAAGAAGCGAAGGATCTTGTTTTGAAGGGACTTGCCCCTCTCGGCGAAGATTATCTGGATGTGATCCGCGAAGGTTTCAGGAAGCGCTGGATTGATGTCAGGGAAACGCAGAACAAGAGAAGCGGCGGCTATTCAGGCGGGGCATTCGGCACGATGCCGTATATCCTGCTGAACTGGCAGGACAACGTCAACAGTGTGTTTACGCTGGCCCATGAACTCGGGCACTCGATGCACAGCTACTATTCGCGCACCTGCCAGCCCTATCCTTATTCGGATTATTCGATCTTTGTCGCGGAAGTGGCTTCGACATGCAACGAAGCCCTGCTTAACCATTATCTGCTTGAAAATACCGATGACAGGAAGGAAAAATTATATCTGCTGAATAATCGGCTTGAGGGCTTCAAGGCAACAGTCTTCCGGCAGACGATGTTCGCGGAATTCGAACAGATCATCCATGAGAAGGCGCGTGCCGGTGCGGCGCTCACGGCCGATCTGCTGACCGGCCTTTATTATGATCTGAACAAAAAGTACTTCGGCGACGGGATTGTCGTCGATAAACAGATCGGTCTTGAATGGGCCAGAATTCCCCATTTTTATTATAACTACTACGTTTATCAATACGCGACCGGATACAGCGCGGCCTCCGCTCTTTCAAAGCAGATCCTTGAAGAAGGGGCACCCGCGGTGGATCGCTACAAAAACTATCTGAAGTCGGGCAGTTCGGCCGATCCGATTGACGTCCTGAAGAAGGCAGGCGTCGATATGGCCGAACCGAAACCGGTTCAGCAGGCGATGGAAGTGTTCGAACAGGTGCTGGATGAAACGGAACAGCTGATGTTTGAATAAAAAAAGCAATAAAAAAGGCTCGAGAAAAGCGGCCGATCCGGCTCCGCTTTTTTTGAGCCGTCATTTTTTTTTCGGGTGAACGGTAAGAACCCTGATCAGCAGAAAAATGATCAGAAATAAAAATCCTCCGGACAACAGCAGCGAATGAAGATGCATCAGGCCCAGCAGGTAGTAGAGAAAACAAAGAGCGGCCATGACAGCCAGAAGCAGTGCGGTCAGCGGCTTCATATCCATCCATCCTTTAAAAAATGATGTGTTACAAGCCTATGAGCGCTTAATCCGCAATATACTTCCAATAAGTGCCGCTTCTTAGCACGATCGGTTCAATCAGCTGCTGCAGCTGCAGCTTGCGCAGTTCCTTCAGAGCATCTTCTTCCGACAGATCATAGACAACCGAGACCTCTTTGGTGGCGAGAAAACTCTGCTGCCTGAAATATTCTTTCAAAGACGGGGGAGGGCTGGCGACAGGCGTGTCGCCGAGCAGTTCCGTCAGTATCTGAACGTAAACATCGTAAGCATAGCGTCCGTTGACCTTTACGGCTTCTGAATCGCCGTCCGCCGTAGAGAAGACAAGCGACGGCAGTTCTGTGATCGCCATCTCGTTCGCCAGCCTGCGGTCGCACTGGAGTGATTTAATCGATCGGCAGGAATGAAAGTCGCTGTTGAATTCGTCAATATCCAGTTTAGCAAGACGTGCGACTTCAAGCAGTTCGCGAAGTTGATTCATTCCCTTTTTTCGAAAAAAAATCTGCTCCCTGATCCGTCTGAGAAAACGATTGCCGGCGGCCTTCCCCTGGAATTCGGCAGCCTTAATGGAAAGGGCGACAGCATACGGGGAAGGAGGATTTTCAAACCAGACATCGCTGTCGCAGCACATACCCGTCAGATGGGCATACTTATCCCATTCTTCGGCTATTTTTCTGGCCTGGTTAAACTGGCAGCAATTTTCCGTATCATGTTTCGTCGTCAGTATAAATCGAAAGGTGAAGTAATCGTGATATTCCAGGAAAAATTTTTTCATTAACGGCTCGAGACCCCAGCATTCCGCACAGAGGGGATCGATAAAGGCTAAAATCTCCACACGGTGGAAATTTCTGGGACGCTTATACCTCGAACAGATGATGTGGCCCGGTGTTCCTTCACATGTCGATCGATCATCGTAAAAGATCATGGGAAATCACCCCTCCGGTATAATGAAATGCAGGCTGATTAATCATATGATGTGCCGTTTTCGACAATCTGTCGAAGATGATTTCCCGATATCCGGCTTCCAGACCGATATCATTCATTGCCTTGCTCATGCAGGCAAGCCAGGCATCGGCCTCCTCCGCACCGATCTTGAAACGCAGGTGGCGCCTGCGCAGCATCGGATGGCCGTGTTCCGCTGAGTACAGCTGAGGCCCCCCCAGCAGCTGCGTTAGAAACTGTTTTTGTTTCCGAATCGTCTCGCTCATGTCGTCGGGGAAAAGAGAAGAAATGACCGGATGAAGCTTTACATGGCGATAAAAGGTTTCAACGAGACTGCTCACGGTTTTTTCTCCGCCGATCGCTTCAAACAATGGCAGCCCACTCCTATTCATGATGATAAAATTCAACCTTTCTTTTGTTAATATTTTATCTGTAATCTATCCGGAAACGTGTTGAAGAAAGATGTCGATCCTATTTACTATGACGGTCCATGCGCCATTGCCGCAGACCGGATTCGTTTCAAAGCGGAAAGCCCCTGAAACTTTCTATATTGTAACAAGACTAAGCGGCATCGGGCAACTAATCCATACTTTCGGCTGCTTCTTCAGGACTTTTCAGAAACATCTTCAAAAGGTAGAAAAGTCTGTTTCGTCTTATGAATGAAAAAAATAAGACATTTTCTCAGATGGTTGCATCCGATTCGGAAAGTGCTATAATTTGAGGCCCATGGAGGAAAATCGGCTGTTTACGGGACCTGAAGCCGGTTATATTAAGTATTGATTCTGACATTACGACAAGGGAAGACGGAAGCTATGCACCGGACGGTTTTAAGAGAACTGATGAAGAAGTTGTTGATTGCCGTTTGCTCGGCTTTTCTATGTGCGCTGAGCATGAATTTCTTTCTAATTCCGGCTAAAGTCTATGCGTCGGGAATTAATGGTGCTGCTCAGCTGATGACGGACGTGCTGCGTGATTATTTTCATCTGAGCCTGTCGATCGGAGCTCTTGTTCTCTTATTGAATCTGCCTATTGCTCTGCTTGGATGGTTTAGAGTCGGAAAAAGCTTCACCTTTTTCAGTTTTGTCACCGTGCTGTTTACTTCCTTATTTTTATCCGCTATTCCGGTTTATCCGCTGTCGCATGATCTCTTGCTGAATGCGATTTTCGGCGGCATCATCTCGGCAGTCGGCGTCGGTATAGCGCTCAAATACGGGATTTCAACGGGAGGGCTCGATATCATTGCCATTTATCTGACAAGAAAGAACCGCAATGCATCGTCGGGCAAATATTTCCTGATTCTTAACGGGATCATTATTGTCGTTGCCGGAGCGGTGTATGAATGGCAGTACGCCCTCTATACGCTGATATCGAGGTTTGTCAACAGCTATGTCATTGACATGATTCATACCAAATACCAGAAGCTGACTGTCATTACGGTGACTGAACAGGCGGATAAGCTGGTCAGTGCCATCCAGGATCAGTTTGATCGCGGAGCGACGGTCATTCCGTCTTATGGGGGCTTTACGAAGAAAAAGCACTATTCGGTGATGATTGTGATCAGCCATTATGAGCTTTACCAGATGGAACAGCTGATCAAAAGAGTCGATCCGAATTCTTTTACAGATATTCTGGAAACGAATAAGATCATCGGCGTTTTTCACACGGAGGAACAGCAGCGTGCGGTTCAGGCGATGAAACACGGAGAGACCTCCGAAAAGGCCAAACACGCGCTTGGAGACGAGGATTACCATCACTTTGAGCAGCTGTTCCATGCGAAGGCAAAGAACGGCGGCCTGTCCGGCCGTTTTCCGTTTCAGGGTGAATAAAAAAGGCGGTGCTCCCGATTGGGCACCGTCCTTTTTTCATTCGGCAACTTTGTAGTGGGAGAAGACAAAATCCTTGAATCGCGTGGCGGCCGGAGAAAGGTAGCGGTCCTCATACCAGGACAGCCCGATCTGGCGCTCGCAGCTGGGCCAGCTCACGTGCAGCTTGGCGACCTTGCTGCTGTCGATTTCCTCCTGATCGGGCAGCAGTGCGACGCCGAGGCCGGCGGCAACGAGGCCGGCAAGCGTCGTCACTTCTTCGCCTTCAAATGTGATGTTCGGGGTAAAATTGGCCTTTCTGCAGAGCTTGTCGGCTATTTTGCGCAGCTCGAATCCCGGCTTATATGAGATGAGCGGTTCGGACTGTATCTCGTCCAGGGTAATGGACTTCCTTTTTGCCAGAGGATGCGATGCCGGAACCATGATGAACAGCTCTTCAGTCCAAAGTTTTTCCCATTGAATGTGCGGAAAATCGAAGGCATGATGCACCAGGCAGAGATCGATTTCACCCACCTGCAATTGCCTGAGCAGGGAAATGTTATTGTTTTGATAAAGTTTAATCTTTGTATGCGGATGGTTGCACTGGAACGTCCTTAAAATATCAGGAACCATATTCACCCCTAATGTATGGAGAAAGCCGAGCGAAACTTCGCCGTATTCCGGATCAAGGAGCGCCTGGATCTCCCTCTTCGTCTCCTCAATCTCCTTCAGAATGCGATTCACATGCTTCAGAAAAAGTTTGCCGTACTGATTGAGGATTATATTCCGCCCCTGCCTTTCGAAAAGGCTGACGCCGAGTTCTTCTTCCAGGCGGGCAATAGACCTGCTGAGCGCGGGCTGCGAAATGGACAGAGCTTCAGCCGCCTGGGTCATATGCTGAAGCCGGGCGACTACCTGGAAATATTCGATTTGTTGCCACTCCATATCAATCACTCCTTGGATGGATGAGGGCAGACGTGATTTTGCAGGGGAACTTTTTTTGAGCAATGAACCGGCCTGTCCCCCCTATATAAGATACCACAATATGACCGCTGTGCATGGATGGCATGCACAATATCAATTAGACATTATTAATAATCTGTCATAGTATGAGAAATACCGACAAAAGGGAAGGGATGGACATTTCATGGATTATCTTTCACCAGAGAACAGGGATTTTAGAAAAACATTGATTGCCCTTTTTCTGGGAAGCTTCATCATGTATGCGGATTTATACAGCACACAGCCGGTGATCGCCGTCATTGCCGCGCAGTTTCACGTTTCTCCTGCGGCAGCGAGCCTGACGCTTTCGGCGGCTACCGGCGCTCTCGCTATTTTCCTGTTTTTTGTATCCTTTACTTCAGGCATGTTCGATCGGAAAAAAATCATGACGCTCGCGCTCGGTTCATCGGCCGTCCTTTGTTTTGCCGTCGGTTTTATTCACTATCTTCCGCTTTTGGTCGCCGTCCGCTTCATCCAGGGAGCGATGCTGGCCGGATATCCGTCCATTGCTATGGCTTACATCAATGAAGAGTTCGATAAGCGCTGTCTCGGCTATGTCATCGGGATTTACGTCAGCGGCAACAGCCTCGGCGGACTGGCCGGACGCCTGATCGTCGGCACTGTCAGCGATGCCTATTCGTGGAACGCGGCTATCGGATTTCTCGGCTTGCTGAATATGGTCATGTGTGCCCTGTTTATTCTATTCCTGCCAAGATCAAGGCATTTTGATGCCAATAAAATTTCATTGAAGCGAACGACGGCAGGCTTTATTGAGAATATTGAGTCGCCTGCACTTGTCCTGATTTATTGCCTCGGTTTTATTCTGATGGGCGGTTTTGTCACGGCTTATAATTATATAGGTATCCCGTTGATGCAGCCGCCATACAATCTGAGCCAGACTTTTGTCGGTTTTATCTTCCTCATCTTTCTGGTCGGCACATTCAGTTCCGCCTGGATGGGCAGACTGTCCGATCGTGTGAGCCGGGCGGGAGTGGTTGCCTTCTGTCTGTCGCTGATGGTGGCCGGCCTTCTGATCACGATGAGTGCGCCGCTGATTGTGAAAATCATCGGCCTCGCTGTCTTTACTTTCGGCTTTTTCGGCGGCCATTCCGTCGCCAGCAGCTGGGTCGGCATTCTCGCAAACCGCCGCGAAAAGGCACAGTCCGCGTCTCTTTATCTGTTGTTCTACTATGTGGGATCCAGTGTTGAGGGTTCCGTCGGGGGAATTTTTCTCGCGCGTTTCGGCTGGGCGGGCGTTGTTTCCATGGTTGCATTGATCTGTTCGGCCGGCGTTCTGCTTTCCTTTGCCGTCGGCAGGTTGATAACAGACAAAAATCATCACCCCCGCCGCCACAGCCATCATCAGCATAGAATCGTCGGCCAGCATATTTAAAAACCCGGAACTTTGAATGGTCCGGCCGGACGTTCGCTGCTGATTTTTTGTGCAATATTTGTATAATATAAGATAAGGTGACGGATACGTGTCTGAAGAACGAAGGATAACGGCTGCCGGGATCATTCTCATGGGATGTATGCAAACCGTCTGTACGTGATTATGGACAAAGAGGGTGTTTTTGTTGACGACATTTGAAGAGTACAAATATGAACGGCCGGATGTCGGATCCTGCGAAAAGGCATTCGAGGCGGCTTTCGCTGCGTTCGGCACCGCCGGTTCGGCGGCCGAAGCCGAAAGCGCGGCAGAAAAGATCAACGCACTGCGCAAGCATCTGGATACGATGTATAACCTTGTCGAAATCAAGCATACCGTCAATACGGACGATCCCTTCTATAAGGCGGAAAATGACTTTATGGATGAGACTCTGCCGATTTTCGAAGGGAAGACAACGCAATACTACCGGCTGCTTCTGGATTCCCCGTTCAGGGGCGATCTCGAAAAAAAATGGGGGCATCAACTGTTTGCCCTGGCAGAGGCCCAGCTCAAATCCTTCTCTCCGGCAGTCATTCCCCTGATGCAGCAGGAGAATAAATGGGCTTCCAAATACACGGAACTGATTGCCGCCGCAAAAATTTCTTTTGAAGGTGAAGAGCGCACGCTCGCTCAGCTCGGCCCGTTTACGGAGGTTCCGGATCGGGCGAGGCGGAAGGCTGCAGCAGAGGCCCGTTTTGGTTATTTTGCCGAACATGAGGCGGAATTTGATGACATTTACGATCATTTAGTGAAGATCCGCACGGAAATTGCCCGCAAACTCGGATTTGAAAACTATGCCGATCTCAGCTATTACCGGATGGCGCGGATCGGATATGATAAAAAGATGGTCGCGGCGTATCGGGAGCAGATCCGTAAAAATGTCGTTCCGGTTGCAAACCGGCTGTATGAACGCCAGCAGAAGAGAATCGGAGTCGGCACGCTGAAATATTATGATGAAGCGTTTAACTTCAGATCCGGAAATGCCGTTCCGAAAGGTGATTCGCAATGGATCATTAGGAACGGAAAGAAGATGTATGAAGAACTGTCTCCGGAAACAGGCGAATTTTTTCATTTCATGATCGACCGCCATCTGATGGACCTTCTGGCAAAAAAAGGAAAGGCAGGAGGCGGTTACTGTACCTATCTTTTCGATTATGAGTCTCCGTTTATTTTTTCTAACTTCAATGGAACATCCGGCGATGTCGATGTTCTGACTCATGAGGCGGGCCATGCGTTTCAGGTTTACTCGACACATTTCGCCAGCCCTGAATATTGCTGGCCGACTTATGAAGGAGCCGAGATCCATTCGATGAGTATGGAGTTTTTCACGTGGCCGTGGATGAATCTGTTTTTTCAGGAGGATACCGAGAAACGTAAATTTTCTCATTTGAGCGGTACACTCTTATTTCTGCCTTACGGCGTCGCTGTCGATGAATTCCAGCATGTCGTCTATGAACATCCTGAACTGACGCCGGCCGCAAGGAAACAGGCATGGAAGAAGATAGAGGAAAAATATTTGCCGCAACGGGACTACGACGGTTTTGATTTTCTTGAGCGCGGCGGCTTCTGGCAGAAGCAGGGACATATTTATGAATCTCCGTTCTATTATATTGATTATACATTGGCGCAGGTGTGCGCCCTGGAGTTCTGGATGAAACTGCAGAAAGATTACAAGGGAGCCTGGAAGGATTATCTTCATCTTTGCAAGCTGGGGGGAAGCCGCCCGTTTTTAGAGCTCGTGAAGGAGGCGGGGCTGGTCTCTCCTTTTGAAAAGGGCTGTGTGGAATCCGTGATCGATGCCGCCGCCTCATGGCTGGAGCGGATTGACGACCGTGCCTTTTAAGGTCCTCAGTCAACCGGTTTTTCAATGGCATACAGTAAAACGACCGGTATCGGGAGCGTGTCTGCAGCTTCCCGTACCGGCTGTATTTGTGTGCGATCAGTATAAAATTAAAACGGCCGGACAGAATTGATGCGTTCCGCACCTGCAAAGGAAGCTTCGTCTGTGCAGCCCGGCGCAGCTTTTTCCTGTCTGCCGGATCATACGGACGCCTGCCGGCTTTCCGAGTTAAATCCGTTCAGCACGCGTTTGACATAGGCCTGTGTTTCGGCGAAAGGGGGAATCCCGCCGTACTTCGATACATTGCCGGCGCCGGCGTTGTATGCGGCGACGGCCAGGCTCGTGTTCCCGCCGAACTGATTCAGCAGTTTTCTTAAATATTTTGTGCCGCCTTCAACATTCTGAACAGGATCATAGGCGTTGGAAACACCGAGAGATCGGGCGGTTCCCGGCATTAACTGCATCAGGCCCTGTGCCCCGGCGGCGCTCGTTGCATTCGGATTGCCGCCGGACTCCGCCGCGATTACGGATGAAATCAGCCGTGCGTCCACCGAATATTTTTTGCTCATCGCGTCGATGATTCCGCTGTAGGAAGGCGACCCCGCCTTCGCCGTGTTTTCCGTTCCGGCGGCAGCAAGCGTCGCTGCATTCACCGTGCCGTTCTGCTGTGTCCGGCTTGCCGCAGCAGCGGCTGCCGTGCGGCCGGAAAGAGGAACGGAAGCAGCGAGCTGCCGCCACAGCTCGTCTGCCGTACCGGCGGCACTGCTGCCGGAGGAGGCCGTTGCTTCCGTCGTACCGCTCTGCCCCGTCACAGGCATTTCCATAAGAAACATCAGTTCATTCAGAATAGCCGAGAAATCATTGTTTCCTGTCTGAGACGAAAAAGTATCCGGTGCAGCGGCATTTCCGGATATCTCCAGGGACAAAAGCTGTGATAAAGTGCCTGGATCGATCGCCATCAAAGATCAGCTCCCTTTTCCCGAAGTGCCTGATAAAGACGCATCATTTTGTTCTTTGACGGCCTGCGCGGAATCGAGCATTGCGACAGCAGTTCCTCGAAAAGAAGACAGCCTGTCCGGCGATCTTCTGCCTCAAATTCCAATTCATAATCATTGTGCTCAAAATAATAACTGTGATCGATAAATAATTGGCCGTTTTTGTAAGGAAACTGTGTGCGCAACGTCGTCAGTTCGCCGATATGGATCAGATGATCCACATTAATATCCATATCGGTGATCGCCTGTTCGACATTTCCGGCCGGTATGACGCCGAAATGAATCAGATTAAGGCTTTCTTCGTCAGAGAGCCACTGATGTGTCTCCAGAATAGCGCTCTCATGAGGCTGTTTCAGGGTCAGATCGTGCCGGCCGTCGATATGCCGGATGCGCAGCGCCGATTTTTTCTCGCGAAGTGCAAAGGTCGGCGTATCGAAATAGTCATTGACCTGTTTGAAAAAAGAAGAAGCGTCCAAACTGAACTTCCGGCAAAGAGATGAGAACTCTTCCGGAGTCAGCATGTTTTTAAATTCTATTTCCAATTCCTGAGCCATGCGTGATTACTCCTTGACGGCTGCGTTCCGTACGTTCAATTTGATAAACTCGTAAGTTCTCTTAAATTATGACATAATGGTGATGAAGAAACAACCGTTCTTAAAGTTAATTTTCGACCGGGGAGGATGCATGCCTGCCTTTTAACATAAGATGATTGTTGCGTAATTTACAGCTGGAGTGATCAGGAATGGAATGGGACGTTTTTCTTGCACCGTACAGACAGGCGGTTGATGAACTTAAGGTCAAACTGGGCGGGTATCGTGATTTTTACAGGATCGCGCTGCGGGATTCACCGATTGAAAGCGTTACCGGACGGGTGAAACCGGTAGCAAGTATTCTTGAAAAAGCCGGACGCAGAGGCATTCCGCTGAGCCAGCTGAGCACTCGGATGCAGGATCTGGCCGGCCTTCGCGTAACCTGCCAGTTTGTCGACGATATCATGAAAGTGGTCGAGATGATTCGCAGCCGAACGGATATGCATGTCGTTGAGGAAAAAGACTACATCAAAGAAAAAAAGGAGAGCGGTTACCGCTCTTATCACGTCGTTGTTCAATATCCGCTTCAGACCATCACCGGCGAGAAAAAAATTCTTGCGGAGATTCAGGTCCGGACACTGGCCATGAATTTTTGGGCGACAATCGAGCACTCATTGAACTATAAATATCAGGGCAATATTCCGGCCGATGTAAAGACCCGCCTGCTGAGGGCCGCGGAGGCGGCCTTTCGGCTCGACGAAGAAATGTCGCAGATCCGTGAGGAGATTTTGACCGCTCAGCAGCATTTTTCACAGAAAAAGACAGATGAAGAATAGAAATAAAGAAAAGAGCAAAAGCCCGGCATGAGGCATTCACGCTGCGTGCGGAAGGAGTTCGGAGAGGAATGGACGAAAAAGAAGAGACAACACTGGCGGTCGGCATCCCCGCGGGCCGGCTTAAATCATTTGCCGTGGAGACAAGAGACGACTCGTTTTCAAATGAACTCAGGAAACGGATCTGCGACTATCTGACCGATTTTCAATTAAGATATGACGAGAAAGAGCCGGACATCGTGATTTCGGTGGGCGGCGACGGGACGATGCTGCAGGCTTTTCACCGGTATGTCCACCGGCTGAACGACACCTCCTTCGTCGGCGTACATACCGGCCATCTGGGCTTCTATGCCGACTGGACGGCGGCGGAGGTCGAAAAGCTGGTCATTTCGATTGCCAGAAACAGTTTTAAAATTGTGGAATATCCGCTGCTTCAGGTCGCGGTCAGCTACACGGACGGCAATAAGGAAGCGAGCTATCTTGCCTTGAATGAATGCACAGTCAGGAGTGCCGAAGGGCTGCTCGCTGCCGAAGTGCTGATCCGGGAGGAGAAATTTGAGACTTTTAGGGGAGACGGACTCTGTTTTTCGACGCCGACCGGGTCGACTGCTTATAATAAAGGCCTTGCAGGGGCGATTATCCATCCGTCGCTTGCATCGATACAGCTTGCGGAAATTGCTTCGATCAATAACCGTGTATACCGGACGCTTGGCTCTCCGGTTATTCTGCCGAAACATCATCATTGTCAGGTCAGGCCGGTTACGGACGAGCGTTTTAATGTGACGATTGACCATTTATCGACGCTGCATCATCATGTCAGGCAGATTGAATTTGTCGTCGCAAGAGAAAAAATCCGTTTTGCCAGATTCCGTCCGTTCCCGTTCTGGCGCCGTGTCAGAGATTCATTCATCGGATGAACCCGGGGAAGCGTCCGCGATCATGACCGGCAAAAACAAAGGAAAGGCGAGTGAATCAGGATCGGACCGCCCGACGGTCCCAGAATCGTATGGAAGAACCTAGCTATCGCATTGAAAAGAGAATCGATGCATCGTATCACGGTGTGCCGATGCTGGACTTTTTAAGAAAAGAAATGAAAATATCGCACCGGACACTTTCCGCCATTAAATACAAGGGCGGCCATCTGCTGATTGACGGCGAAGACCGGACCGTTCGCCATGTGTTGAAGGAAGGGGAGGTGCTGACGATCCTGTTTCCTCCCGAAACGCCGAGCCATTTTCTGGTTGCCAGCAGCATGCCTCTGAAGATCGTGTACGAAGACGACTGCCTGCTGGTGATCGATAAGCCGGCGGGAATACCTGTGATCCCGTCACACCAATATCCATCGAAGACACTGGCCAATGGACTACTTGCCCATTTTCAAAAAGAAAATCTGCCGTCGACCGTTCACATTATTAACAGACTGGACCGCAATACATCGGGGCTGATGCTGGTCGCGAAACACCGATTCAGTCATGAACGATTCTTCAGGATGCAGAAACGGAAGGAAATTCAGCGCCGCTATCTGGCGTTTGCCGACGGGGTGCTGGAAGAGTCCGAAGGGACAATTGACGCGCCGATCGGGCGTAAAGACGGAAGTGCGATTGAACGGGCAATCGACTGGCAGTCGGGCAAGCGTTCAATCACGCACTACAAAGTACTGAAACGCTATGCCGACAGAACACTGGTTGCCGTCCGTCTGCAGACGGGGCGGACGCATCAGATCCGCGTTCACTTTTCATCGATCGGCCATCCGCTGCTTGGAGACGATTTGTACGGGGGACCGGCCGATAAAATCGGCCGACAGGCACTCCACAGTTTTGAACTGGTTTTTGTCCATCCATTAACCGGCCGGCCCTTTCATCTGCACGCACTGTATCCCGAGGATATGGCGCGTCTCGCCGGCGGGACGATTAATCTGGAAAAGATATAAACGGGCCGGCTGCAGCCGGCCCGGAAGAGGGGACAAAAATAAATCCGCTGTTCGGAAAACAGATCGCGAGCCGGGTCCGATGTTCTTTCAACCGGGTTTTTTGACCAGCCCGCCGCGGCCGCCTCAAAATGCTTTTCGGCTGCGGCAATCGAAAAGTCCGCATTCCTCGGTCCGCTCCGCCGTACAGGATCAAAAAAACACCCGGTGCTTTTTTATCATGCACCCGGTGTTTTTCATGTGAACATATAAGTCTGTGTCCGCATTCGCACGCTTTGCACAAGCCCGACGGCGATCATGCTGGAAAGCAGCGAACTGCCTCCGTAACTCAGAAAGGGGAGAGTGATTCCCGTAACCGGCATGAGCTGGATGGTCATGCCGATGTTTTCGAAAACCTGAAACATGATCATGCCGACAATGCCTGTGCAGATATAGCTTCCGAACGGATCATGCGTCCGGATCGCCGTCTGAATCATCTGGTAGATCATAATGAAGTAAAGCAGAATGACGACCACGCTGCCGATGAATCCGAAACTGCCGCCGATAATTGCGAAGATGAAGTCATTATAAGCTTCCGGCAAAGTAATGGATGTGTTAAAACTGTGATTGAAAAATTCGCCGGAACCGATCGAATTCAGAGACTGGATCAGCTGGTATCCTTCCTGGTTCTGATATTGGTAAGGATTGGTCCAGGCAAGAAAACGGTCTTTCTGGTGCGCCTTTAAAATCAGATCGATAACGGCCGGGAACTTGATCCAGCAAACGACAAAAAAAGCCAGCCCGCTTCCGATCGCGGCCACGATGCCGGCAATCCACTTCCAGCCGATTCCGCTCACTATAATCATGGAAAGGATAATGCTGAACATGACCAGCGCGGTCCCCAGATCAGGCTGGATAAAAACGAGCAGGAGCGGCGGAAAAGAAACGAGCGCCATCTTTCCGAGCAGGAGCAGGTCTTCATACCGGCCTCTGATCGGGTACAGCTCATGATGCCTGTCAATAGTTGAACCGAGAGACACGATTAAAAAAAGTTTCATAAATTCCGATGGCTGAATGGCGCCGACAGCGGGAATGTTGTACCAGCTCCATGCGCCGTTCGTCGTATTGGCAAGGGGAACCGGCACGCCGAGCTGTGCAAACGTCAGACCGAGCAGCAATATCAGCCCCAAAGCATAAAAAATCCAATGCATCTGTTTGAATTGATCGTAGTCCGCCAGCATGACAAGGAATGCGGCAACGGCGCTGAACGCATACCAGCCGATCTGCTTATAAGCGAGTTCCGTCGCGCGTCCGCCCGATTCGAGCGGAGCATTGGCAATCGAGATAAAGCTGATGCAGGCCAGTATGAAAATGATCAACACAAGCGTATAGTCCACTTTTGAGAGAAGATTTTTGTTCATGGTGTTAACCTCTTGTTCGTATATTGCGATAAAAATAAGGAGGAGAGGACGCTATATATATAATAATATAGATTAGCGCTCTGCGGGGAAAAAGAATTCGGCGCCGCCGTGCAATGGCATGTGCGGGCCTCAGGCCGGCGGACGGCTGCGGCCCGAGTGAGGCTGGCTGTGGCGGCCCGGCCTGGCAGCAACCCGGATGAAGCTAGGCCCGGCAGCGCGCCTGCTGCTTCGGGCCAGGCGCGGACCTGAAACCGAGCCGGAAATCCGGATCTGCTGCATGAGCGGCACATCCCCGGAAAGAACGGAGACTCGTCCGACTATTCATGCTATAATATTAACAGCAGCTGAACGATAAGAATTTGCAGGAGGTCTGACAATGGATTTAACTCTTGAGGGACGTACATACGTGGTCATGGGTGTGGCCAACAAGCGGAGCATTGCCTGGGGGATAGCCCGGGCTCTTGATAAAGCGGGAGCGCGCCTGATCTTCACTTATAACAATGAGCGCTTTCGCGAGAGTGTGGAAAAACTGGCCGCCACGCTCGACGGAAAGGACAGCCTCTTTTTCCCCTGTGATGTTACCAGCGACGAGGAAATTGAAGCGACTTTTTCTAAAATTAAAGAGGAAACCGGTGTGATTCACGGCATTGCGCACTGTATTGCCTTTGCCAGGAAAGAGGAACTTGAAGGCGACTATTTGAATACGACAAGAGAAGGCTTTCTTCTGGCTCAGAACGTCAGCTCTTACTCCCTCACGGCCGTGCTGAAAGCGGCCGAGGGCCTTATGACCGAGGGCGGCAGCGTTGTGACGATGACTTACCTGGGCGGTGAGCGGGTCGTAAAAAATTACAATGTCATGGGGGTCGCGAAAGCGAGCCTCGACGCCAGTGTGAAATACCTGGCCAATGATCTCGGCAAAAAAAATATTCGGGTCAACGCCATTTCTGCTGGACCGATACGGACTTTATCGGCCAAGGGAATTTCTGATTTCAATAGCGCTCTTAAAATCATTGAAGAAAAAGCGCCTCTCCGCCGCTCGATTACTCCGGAAGACGTCGGCGATACGGCGCTGTTTCTGTTCAGCGATCTATCGAGAAATATTACCGGCGAAACGATTCATGTCGATGCCGGGTTCAACATCGTCAGCATTTGATGAAGAAAGGATCGGATCCGTTCTGAGACGGCTCCGATTTTTTTTATTATCAGTATCTCTTTAGCTTATTTTCCTGCTGTACCCCTCAGATGATGATCGACTTTTCCTGAGTCCGTCAATCTCTTGAAAGACAGAGAGTGTTTCCGCGATTGATAAACTTCCGCACGACCGAAAAACGGCTTCTAATGACCGATAAAACGGCCGTAACGACCGATAAGCTCCCTTCGTCGACCGAAAGATCTGGCGTAACGACCGAAAAACGGCTTCTAACGACCGATAGGCTTCCGGCCACTCCGTGCCGGCCGATAAACTTCCGGCCATGGTCGATAACTCGGGCGGCCGGAAAACAGCTGCTATACCGGTCGATAAATCCAGCATCGACCGAAAAGCTGCCTCTAACGGTCGAAAACCTGGGCGCACCGACCGAAAAACTCGCTGCACCGACCGATAAATCCCCTGCGCCGGCCGAAAAACGGCTTCTAACGATCGAAAACCCGGGTACCGCGGCCCGACTGGATACATGAGCTGGGGGATACCCATTTTTTATTCATTTACCCCTGATCCGGCCGCCAGGCTGTTTTCCCGCAGGTGCCGCATTTCCCGGCTTTCCCGGCCGTGGATTCCCCGCTGTTTTGTTCGGAACCGGCCTTTCGCTGCTTTATCTGCCGATAGAGCGCCTGAAGATCCTGTTTATTCATAATTTGACTCCTTCCGATCCGGCGTCGTTCAGTTTATTCCGATTTTGTCGAAAAGGTGCACGGACCTTCCTTTTTTTGCTTTCTCCGGGACGTACGGGACGTCTGAAACTGATCCGCCGATCGTCCCCTTTACGAGTTTCCGGCTGCTGCCGTTTAAAAAAATGGGCGCGGGAGATGTGCCAATCCCTATGTCCGATCCATACAATGTAGGGAAACAACTAACCATGCTCTGATAATGGCAGGAAAGGAAGGATTTTATGGGAAATAAATCGATCTCCAAGCCGATCGGTGAGCTGCAGGACGAGTGCATCCGCGTTCCCAAAGTTTATGATTGGGTCACGGATGCGCTGAAAAAGGAAGTCGAAGTCCGCTTTACCGATGAGCAGCTTGAAAAGATTGAAGAAGCGCTCGAGGATCCTCACCGCAGGCCGCTGCGCATTACCGTAAAGACGCCGAAAATACCGCCTTTATTCCCGCTCGGCGGCGATTCGGAAGGAACTGCAGGCGAAGGATTCTATTGTGAACAAATTGGTGAAAAGCGCCAGGTGACGGTATCGGTTTCAGGAAAACTTGTCGAAGCTGAACTTGTCGATCTCCTGTTTACTTCTGATATCAGCGTTCTCGTTCTTGACCGGCAGGGAAAGACGATCGTCCAGCAGCAGACAAACGTCAGTATCCTGGAATCTTTTGTTCTCTGCTATCCGGACGGCACCGATCTGCTGTGCCGGGTCTCGAAAATCTGGTCGCGTGTTTCCGGCGGTTCGCTTATTTTGAACGGGCCTTTTAAACCGACCGTAAAACTGGAAGTCATTCTGTGCGTTGACGTTCAGGTCGAAGCTGAAGTCAAGCTGGAAGTACTGGCGAAATACAGCGACCCGAGAGGCAATGATATCAAGCCCCCCAAAGAAGAAGAACACTGCCCGCCGCCGTCTTTCCCGGGACAGCGTCCGGCGATCTATCCGGGATACCTGAAAACGGATGAGGATGAGACAGAAGAAAGCGAAAGCTGAAGCGCGCCGGAGCTCTCCCCCGTTTTTCCCGGATGGGCTTCCCGAGTAAAAACGCAAAGTGAAAGCATCAAGAGCGGAAGATGATCCTGCCTTGATGTTTTTTACTTGAGCGGCGCGTTCCGCTGCCGGCCGGCGACTGGTGTCCTTCTGAAAGGCCGCAAGCGGCGGCAGGCCGGAAAAAAATGGGCAGGCAATGATAGGAGACAGCTTTCATATAATGAATTCAGAAGAAGACACTTTAAGGGGGGCGCCGTTTTGGCTGATCATGGGAACACGCTGAGCATGGCTTCGCTGGCCGACAGACAGAAATTTTACCGGGATAAGGCGCTGAGGCTTGAACAGGAAATCATTTTTACCAGGGAAGAGGCGCTTCAGCTCCAACAGGAACTGAAGGAGCTGAAACTGAAAGAAAAGCAGTCCGGCAGCGCGCTTCAGGAAGCCGAAGGCCGCCTCGCCTCACTGAAAAACGATTACCGCGATCTTCTGCAAAAGCATCAGGAAGCACAAAAACAGCACGACGAATCGGAAAAACGGATCGCCGATCTGGAAAAAAATCAACGGTCGGACTCCGATATGTCGATCGAAACTTACCGCTATCGGGTGAAAGGATACGAACAGCTCCTTTCAGAAGTTCAAGAGCAGCTTAATGATAAAGAAAAACGGATTGCCCTGTATGAAAGACGGCTCGCCATCCTTGAAAAGCGGCTGAAAAGCGAAAGGGAGAAGCCGAAGGAACCGGAGGGGCAGGACGCAGAAAGAGCAGAGGGACGGTTTGAACATCGGGCGACCGCACTTTTGGATTATACGTGGGTTCTTGATGAAAGAAAAAGTCTCGTCCGGGGGCAGGTCCTGATTGAAAATACAGGAACAGCCTCCCTGGAATCGCCGGTGCTCTGCTTTTCTTTTCAGCCGGAAGACGCCGCTGATCTGAAAGGACGCGTTTATCGGGAAGAGGATCCGCTGACGGATGACGATGCGGGAGGCCGGATCAGATGGCTGATTATGGACGGCGACGGAACGGGCGGGGGGGAAAGAGAAGGCGAAATCTGGATCCGCCCGTCCGATCATCTTACGATCGCTCCGGGCGAGACGATCGCGTTTAACGACTTCCAGATCCCGTTTGATTATCAATATTCTGAGACACTTCACGTCGATTGTTTCGTTTTTTTCAGCGGGGGTGCCTATAAGATTAAAAGCGCTAATCAGATTCTGATTAACGCCTCATTTCATCACGGTTTGGGCGGCTGACCGCACGGTTTAAAGGGCATCAGCATATAGTGTCACGAGAAACCATCCCAGGAGGAGATAACAGTGTCAGAAGATAAGAAGAAGGAACCAAAGACCATTCACGTGGATAAATTGGTGATCAAAGCGGATGAAGTGATTTTCCAGCCGGAAAGGGAAAACCGGCCGTTTTTCGGAAGGCCCGGTTTTCAGGGCCCTGACAATGAAAGAGGCCGGGTCGCCCGCGATTTCTGGGGATTCCCGCTTCCAAGAACGGCAGAAGAAACCGAGGAGCCCAAGGAAGAAAAGCACGAAACGGAAGAATAATTGCAAAGATTGAATAAAGGGCGGGCCGGAGACTTTGGCTGCGTCCTCTTTCTTTGGGCCTTTCAGGATGGGTGCACGGTCTGGACAAAAAGCCCGTCTTCCTGCCGCCATTCGGCAATCATCACTCGTTTCGGGTCCTCTATTCCTCTGTTTTTTAATTCATCGCGCAGCCACTGTTCGGTTTTTCCCGCTTTTTTAAGATTCCTTTGAATGATGACGCCGTCGCTGATCAAGGTGGAGGGCAGAGATACCGCGCGGCCGTGAAGATGAAAATCGGCTCTTATCGTCGTCTCGAATTCCGGCTTCCTGATGACGGATATCTTTCCGTTCGGCTCAAGAACGGCATATTCAATTTCACGAAATGAAAAAATACTCCGGTCGCGAAGCAGCATCTGAAGGTGATTCATGTCCACTTTATTCTTTTTCAGGACATTCCGGTCAACAATCCCTTCGCTGATCACAATTTCCGGCCGGCTCTCAAAAAAGCCGCGTGAGCGATCGAATTTCAAAGTAATAAAATCGATCAGAAAAATCAGAATGCCCCAGAACAGGATTGCAAACAGTACTTTAAAAATGTTGGCTTTCGGATCGTAAATTGCATCGCTTACAAAATCGCCGACAACGATCATGGCGATAAAATCGAAGGGCGTGGCTTCGGACATCGATGCCCTTCCCATCACTTTTGTGAGCAGCAGCAAGCCGAATAAACCGACCGTCAGCTCGACAATGATCGATAAAAACGATTCCATTTTCCTGTTCCCTTCTTTTTCAGGCATGCCGCAAGGATCGGCTGCGCGGTTTTCAATCGTCGAATTTAGGATGAACCGCGTCATTTTTTTTATTCAGAGCGGCGTCCTTGCGTGGCAGCGCTGCTGTCGGAAAGGGCAGTCATTGATTATGGACAGAGTTTCTTTGCAATGATCGATTCTCTTTCTTGATTCATGAGAGGCTTTTGCGCTATGATAGCGATGCAATTACGCATCGGCATAAAACCTTTCAAGCAGAGCGCTGCGGACATCAGGCTTCCATGAACGCCATGTATGGCCGCCGTCCAGTTCATGAAAGGTATAGTGGTTCGGCCCGGACCGGCTCAGGGCACGATGAAGCATCCGGTTCGGGAGAAGAAAATCCTCCACCGTTCCCCGCGTGGTTTTGACAGCCGTTTCTTCTCTGCCGATGGAGTGGTAAATAGACAAAGCGCGGATGGCTTCTGTGGATCCGATTTGTTCAATGATCCGCTCATTGACGTAGGGAGATTGCATGATGACGCCGCGGAACAGATCGGGCCGTTCCAGTGCCGCCGCCAGCGAGACTGTTCCGCCGAGCGAGTCGCCGATCAATGTGCGGCTCTCGGGATCGGGGTCGATCGAAATCCGCCCGGCGATCTGCGGCACGATTTCTTCGGAAAGCGCACGTAGATAGGAGCGGTTCTTCGGGCCGTCGGGATGGTATAATTGCCGCCGTGATTCCAGATTTTCATAAGGAATGGCGATGACAACGATCGCCCGGATGATGTTCTTGCCGATCCAGTCATCCGCCGTGCTGAAAAGCCGGCCGATCTGCAGATAGTCGCGCCCGTCCTGTGCAATAAGTAAAGGATATCTGCGATCCGGATCGTAGTCCGGAGGGAGATAGCTGATTACGGGGAGTGTTTGCATCAATAACTTGCTTTCGACCGCTATGTCCGACATTTTTCCCTGAAGCTTCATCTTTTTACCCCTCCAACATTCATTTTTTCTTCCATATTAGCATAAAATGGACAACGGGGAGCCGCGCGTTGTTTTGATCATTTTGATGCGATGCGAAGGAATAAAAAACCGGACCGCATTCGAAGAATAATAATATGAGCGACACGTAACGAAAGGAGAAATCTTTTTTTATGAACAAACAAGAATTTACGAAAAGCCTGACGTATGCTCCCGGATTGCCGAAAGATGCCACCTTCTATTCGGGCGATAAAAAGCGGGTTACCTCCCGCGCTGTGGCTGAAGCAGCGGAAAATACGCTGAAGGAACGCGGTGTAACTGTTGAGGATATAGCCGAAATTGTTTTTGATCTGCAGACGCCGTTTATGGCGGGGCTGACGATGGAAGCCTGCATAGAAAATGTGAAAGGGGCCCTTGCCAAACGCGAACTTCAGCATGCCGTTCTTGTCGGTGCCGAACTCGATAAGCTGGCCGAGAAAAAAATGCTGTCCGAGCCCCTGCAGTCTCTGATCGATCAGGATGAAGGCCTGTTCGGCGTCGATGAAACGATTGCGCTGGGAGCCGTTTCCAGTTTCGGCAGTATCGCAGCAACAACGTTCGGTTATCTGGATAAAGTCAAGCCGAAAATTATCGGGCGGCTTGATCAGGCAAAGAAAGGAAAAGTGAACACATTCCTGGATGATATTGTCTGCAGCATTGCCGCCGATGCGTCGAGCAGGCTGGCTCATCGCGTCCGGGATCAAGAGGAGCGGCGCCTTCCGCGGGGAAAATAGAAATAAAAAAACGTGATCCGGAATATCGGGATCCGTTTTTTTTATGTTATAATAATTTTAAATTTATTGTAAACAGACTTGCTGAAATTTTAAAAAATGAGGTGCTGGTGATGACGAATTTCCTGATCCTGCACGGTCTGGGCGGAAGTCGGGGCGGCCACTGGCAGGAATGGCTGTTTCACGAATTGAAGGCAAGGGGGGAGCGTGTCTGTTTTCCCCAGTTTCCCGACTGGGACTGTCCCCGGAAAGCGGTCTGGCTCGCCCGGCTGAATAATATCATGGCGTCCGTCCCCGAAAATGAAAAAACGGTTGTTATCGCACACAGTCTCGGGTGCGTCCTCTGGTTTCACTATGCGGCACAGCCTCTCAGAAGAAAAGTGAGGAAAGCCATTCTTGTCTGCCCTCCCTCGCAGTTCCTGAACGAAAAAGCTATTGAGGATTTTTTCCCGCTTCCCGACAATACGGCATCTCTGGCGGAAGCCGCGGACAGAACGCTTATTGTGACCTCTTCAACTGATCCCTTTTTTCCGCAGAGCACTGTTTCCCAGTATTATAAGTACGGGGTTCCCTGCCTGACGTTTCCCGGTATGGGGCACATCAACGTTAAATCCGGATACGGACCGTGGCCATGGATCATGGATGCCTGCCTTGACGGTTCGCTGCCCTTTCCGGACGGTCCGGCCCGGATAGCGGTGCAGGAAACGCCGGCGGGAAGGACGGGCATCTGAATGAACGGACGGCTGCTTCAGGAGGAGGACCGGTTAAATGAGCAGACTTTATATTTTTGCCTATCAAACGCCCGTAGCGCCTATGGATGCCTATGCGGGGTATTTTGACGGCGTTTTTCATCCGAAACTGGGTGTACTGAATTCTTTTGAAGAACTGACGGATCAGGATTACGTTGAGTTTTTCGGCGGGGGCGGTTTTCTGGAACACATTCCCCGGCGCTTTTTCGGGGATCTCTATGAGAAAATGACGGCCGCCTATGCAAAGCTGAACGGAGGGGAAAAGCAGCTGAGTCTTTTTGAAAAATAATCCGTGCTCATGATATGAAACAAAGCGCCTCATCGTAAAATCGATCGATGAGACGTCTTTTCTGTCTGCTTAATGGGTTAATTTGTCTTGGACAGCTGCCGGTAGGCACGTTCCAGTTCACTTAAAGATAATTCATACAGCTGATGATTTTTGGTTTTATATATGCCTCTGTCCAGTAATTTTACGATTAGATCATCTTTTTTCTGCTCAAGTGCATTCTGAAAATGATTTGGCATCGCATGATCTCTCCTCTTAAATTCCTCTTGACCGGTTCGGGGACGGCAGGACGCGGAAGTGGCCCGTTTTCCGGGCGCGGTCAGTGATTTTGCACCGACCTGAGGATTTCCGCCGCGCGTTCGCCGCTGATGGCAATCAGTTCTTCATATAATTCGTCACGTTTGATATCAAGCTGAATAATTTTTTCAGCTAAACGCCGGACTTTTTCCTGATTCATGATTCTGCCTCCCGAAAAAACTGAACCGCAGTTTTTTGATTTTCCTCTTTCCCCTTTTTATTTTAATAAGAATTTCCGGAGAAGTCTAATAATGTGTCAGAATATATGACAATGTGATTGCGAAGCAGTTTTTGTAGATGTAATATTATCTTACAATGAATGATGCGATGCTTTAAAGCGGAAGCGGAATGGAAAGGGGGGGGCCGTTGAATGGCCGCGCATTCTCAAAAAGACGCTTATCTGTTTAAAAAGGTGATTTCAATCGGGACAGTCTGTGAACTGACCGGTCTGAGCGAACGTCAGATCCGCTATTATGAGAAGAGGAAGCTGATATTTCCTGAACGTTCTGATCGGGGCAACCGCAAGTATTCTTTTACGGATGTTGAGACATTAATGGAAATCGCCGATAAAATGGAGGACGGCATGCAGACGTCCGAACTGCGGAGAGAAATGCTGAAGAAACAAAACAAACGGTATGACAATAAATTCAGGGAACGGATGATCCGCGGGCAGCTGAATGCCTATTTCAATAAAAGGGATTAAGCAGCTGCCGCTGTTTGCAACGCCGGGAATCCTCGATGAATGACAGACTTGTTTCCTGCCGGCCGCCGTGCCGGCTTTTTTGTACTGTTGGAAGCATAGATTATTAAGGTGTAGAACCGGCGGCCTGTCCGGCATGAAGGCGTCCCGGTCCTCCGCAACCCGGCCTCGCCGAGCCTTTGGCAGATGAGGCCGGGTTTTTTCCGGCGGGAATTCTATGGCTTTCGCCGCTTCTTGCAGTGTGACATCATTCATTTACAGTTGAGAAAAAATTATTTCTTTTGCGCAGCCGGCAGCGCATATTTTGTTTTGTTCATTGGATTTTTAATAGCGGATACCGTCCCGGTCCGGCCGCTTTATTCTCATTTACCGAATGCTCCGGATTTATTTTTCTTTGCAGCCGAAATATACAAAATGGCTTAATGAAAGGGCTTAAGAAGCGATTAAATAAGCGGAGCCGGGGCGGTGCCGCATAACAGATACGCAGATTAGAAAAAGCCGGATCATGTCCGCGGGCTTTTTTCATCATTCATACTTACGGGACCTGTTTGAATCGGCCGGTATTCATAAATCAATGAAATGGCTGCGGCGTCACAGAATAGATAGATTATAGGCACAAATCGTTCACTGAATTGCCATGATGTGGTCATAACAGATGGCTGAAGAAGTTGTAAAGTAATAAGTGGATGTGTGACATCTGTTACACCTGTAGAGGACTTTGTTATTTTAACCGCTTACAAAAATTCCGGAATCCATTTCCCGGAGAAGAAAAGAGGAAAGAGTATGGATGTATTGAGCCTGGCAAGATTTCAGTACGCGGCAACAACTATTTTCCACTTTTTATTCGTGCCCTTATCGATCGGCCTCGTACTCATCGTGTCAATCATGGAAACGCTGTATGTTGTCAAAAAGAATGAGATCTACAAAGAGATGACTCAGTTCTGGGGTAAACTGTTTCTGATCAACTTCGCCATCGGTATCGTAACAGGAATTTTGCAAGAGTTTCAGTTCGGTATGAACTGGTCGGAGTATTCACGGTTCATGGGGGACGTATTCGGCGCTCCTCTGGCCATTGAGGCGCTTCTTGCCTTCTTTATGGAATCGACGTTCATCGGCATCTGGCTCTTTGGATGGGACCGGTTGTCAAAAGGCGCTCATCTCGCCTGTATCTGGCTGGTCACTGCAGGAACCACGCTTTCGGCTCTCTGGATTCTGACGGCCAATTCCTTTATGCAGCATCCGGTCGGATTTGCTGTTCAGAACGGCCGGGCAGTGATGAATAACTTTTTCGCGCTGATTTCCAATCCGCAGCTCTGGGTAGAATATCCGCATACGGTTTTCGGTTCATTCGCAACGGGTGCGTTTGTTGTGGCCGGGATCAGTGCCATTTGTCTTCTGAGAAAGCGAAATATTGACTTTTTCAAAAGATCGTTCAAAATAGGGATCATTGTCGGCCTTATTGCCGGTCTGGCGCTTGCCTTTTTCGGCCATTTCCAGGCGCAGTACCTTGTCCGGACTCAGCCGATGAAGATGGCGGCAAGCGAGGCGCTGTGGAAGGACAGCGGCAGCCCGGCGGGATGGACGGTCGTTGCCTCGATCAACGCGCAGAAGCATCAGAATTCGGGAGAAATCCAGATCCCTTATTTACTGGACTTTCTTTCCTACGGGACTTTCAACGGCAATGTCCAGGGGATAGATACGCTGCAAAAGCAATATACGGCGAAATACGGAGCCGGTAATTATATTCCTCCTGTTGCAACTACATTCTGGAGCTTTCGCATCATGGCTCTGATGGGCATAGTGCTCTGCGTTTTTGGAATCATCGGCGCTATTCTTGCATGGAGAGACAAGTTGCTGAAAAACAGATGGTTCCTGCATGCGATGGTCGCTTCAATTTTTATTCCATACATCGGCAGCATCACCGGATGGCTGATGACCGAAATCGGACGTCAGCCGTGGACCGTCTTTGGCTTCATGCAGACGGCGGCCAGTGTTTCGCCGAACGTATCGGCAGGGGAACTGCTGTTTTCAATCATCGCTTTTCTGACAATCTATACCGCTCTTGGAGTCGTCATGGTCTATCTTTTTGCCAGGGTCATCAAACAGGGACCGGCGATCGGCAATAAGGACATAGTTGAATCAAACGATCCGTTCGATGGGGAGGGATTTCATCATGTTGCTGAGTGAATTATGGTTTCTGCTGATTGCCGTGCTGTTTATCGGATTCTTCTTTTTGGAGGGGTATGATTTCGGCGTGGGCATGGCTACCCGCTTTGTCGCTCACGGCGAGCCGGAGCGGCGCGTGATGATCAATACGATCGGACCTTTCTGGGATGCTAACGAAGTATGGCTGATTACGGCAGGAGGAGCGATGTTTGCGGCATTCCCGAACTGGTATGCCACTCTGTTCAGCGGTTTTTATGTCCCGCTTGTTGTCATGCTGCTTCTTTTAATTGCCCGCGGAACGGCCTTTGAATTCAGAGCGAAGGTCGGCAGCGTGAAATGGGTGGAGACGTGGGACTGGGCTATATTCATTCCGAGCCTGCTCGTTCCGTTTCTCTGGGGCGTCGTCTTTTCCTCTCTTGTTTACGGGCTGCCGATCGACAAAAGCATGAACATGCACGGCGTGTTCACCAGCTTTGTCAATCCTTATACAGTGCTCGGAGGGATAACGATTACACTGCTGTGTTTCTATCACGGCCTCGTCTATCTCTGCCTGAGAACGACGGCCGATCTGCAGCAGCGCGCACGTGCGCTTGCGTCTAAGGTTTTCTGGCTGCTTGCCGCCGCTTTGCTCGCCTTTGTCATTGTGACCTTCTTTGTCACCGATATCTTTACCGTTCGGGGCGCATGGCTCTATCCGATTTATATATTGGCTGTTCTGGCTCTTGTGCTTTCGCAGATTCTTCTGGTCAGGAAGCATGACGGATGGGCGTTCGGTATGAATGCGGGGCTGATTGCGCTGACCATCGCATCGCTGTTCATCGGACTGTTCCCAAGGGTTATGGTCAGCAATATCAAATCTGCCTACGACCTGACCGTGTATAATGCGTCTTCAGGCTCCTACTCGCTCGGTGTGATGACGATTGTCGCCGTGGTTTTGCTGCCGTTCGTTATCGGCTATTCCATCTGGAGCTACTATGTTTTTAGAAAAAGAGTAACGAGCAAGGAAAAACTGCAATACTAAAGAGAGGATGTGAACGCTTGGCCCTCCTGACAAAGGTCGCGAGTTTTTGCCAAGCCTGTTTATGGATCGCGAAATATTCACATACAAAGGTGCCAAGCGTCTCATTGCTTTAACGGCCTTGCTGACGATCGGGCAGGGGATCTGCACCATTTTTCAGGCGATTTTGCTTGCCGATCTTGTCTCCGGCCTGTTTGCAGGCCGGCCCGTATCGGCGATCGGCAGCGAGGCTCTTCTTTTTTTGGGCGTGCTTGTCTGCCGCTATTTCTTTGTTTTTTTGATCAAACACTTTTCTTACCGTTTCGCCGAACGCACCAGTTCGGATATGAGAAAGAAATTTCTGGCCAAGCTTTTTGAGCTTGGCCATGGATTTATCAGGGGGCAGGGAACGGGCAATCTCGTGACGCTGACGCTGGAAGGGGCGGCCCAGGTCAGACAGTATCTGGAGCTCTTTATTCCTAAGATGGCGGCCAACGGCATTCTTCCGCTGATGATTCTTATTTATGTTTTTACAGAGGACCGGATGTCGGCCCTGATTCTTTTGCTGACCATGCCGGTTTTGATTATTTTTCTGATTCTGCTCGGGCTTGCGGCGCAGAAAAAGATGGACGATCGCTGGGCATCGTACCGCGTGCTGTCGAATCACTTTATTGATTCCTTGCGCGGACTTTCAACATTATGTTATCTCGGGCTCGGCAAACGCCATCAGCAATCGATCGAACGAGTGAGCGACAAGTACCGCGTGATGACGATGAAAACGCTCCGTCTGGCGTTTCTCTCCTCATTTGCCCTCGATTTCTTTACCATGCTGTCGATCGCTTTTGTTGCGGTGTCGCTCGGTCTCAGGCTGATTGACGGTCATATTCTGCTCGACCCGGCCCTGATCGTTCTGATTCTGGCGCCCGAGTATTTTCTGCCTATCAGGGAGCTGGGCCAGGATTATCATGCGACCCTTGACGGCAAGGAAGCGGCGCACAAGCTGAACGCCCTCGCCTCCCGCCCGGAAAAGGAACGTCCGCAGACGGATTTAATCCCGGAAACCTGGTCCGATCATTCCGTACTGGCCCTTGAAGAGAGTTCCGTTTGTTATCGGGAAGGGAAAAAAGAAAAGGCGCTGGATGCCATAACGTTCACTACAGTCGGGTTTGAAAAATTCGGCATCATTGGGACGAGCGGGGCGGGGAAATCAACGCTGATCGATTTAATCGGCGGATTTCTGGCGCCGGCATCGGGTTTGATAAAAATAAACGGGCGGACAGCCGATCTGACTGATCCGAGGTGGCGGAAGCTGATTACCTACATTCCTCAGCATCCGTATCTTTTCAGTGCGTCTCTCAAGGAAAACATTGCTTTTTATGCGCCTGAAGCTACGGACCGGCAGATCGTCGGAGCCGTCCTCTCTGCCGGCCTGGAAACGCTGATCAGTCAGTTCCCGCAAGGACTGGACGAGAAGATCGGCGCCGGAGGAAGACAGCTGAGCGGCGGACAGGAGCAGCGGGTCGCTCTGGCACGCGCCTTTCTTTGCAATCGGCCGATTTTGCTGCTCGATGAACCGACGGCCCATCTCGATATCGAAACGGAGTATGATCTGAAGGAAGCGATGATTCGTCTGTTTAAGGGAAAACTGGTCTTTCTGGCAACGCACCGCCTTCACTGGATGGATCAGATGGATCGGATTGCCGTCATTCAGCAGGGAAGGCTCGCGGAGGTCGGAACACAGGAAGAACTTCTGAAGAAGAACGGTTCATACTGCAGCCTCGTCCGGTCACAATTGGAGGGGATCCAATGAAAACATGGTTTGTTCCGTACATGAAGAAACATTGGCGCGGTCTGTTCCTTGCCGCTTGTTTCAGTGTTGCCGCGCTCCTTTGTGCGGCCGGGCTGCTTTTTACATCCGGATATCTGATCTCAAGGGCGGCTCTCAGGCCGGAAAATATATTGATGATTTATGTACCGATTGTCGGCGTGAGGACCTTTGGCATATTCAGGGCCGTTTTTCAGTATGCAAGCAGGCTGTCCGGGCACGACACGATTCTCAGAATTCTGTCTGAGATGCGGACACGTCTGTATAAGATGCTTGAACCGACGGCCTTTTTTTTCCGTTCCAAGTACAGAACCGGCGATGTTCTCGGTATTCTTTCCGACGACATCGAACATCTGCAGGACATTTATCTGAGAACGGTGATTCCGGGCGTATCGGCGCTGATGATTTATGTCCTTTGGATCGGTCTGCTTGGTTACGTGGATGTTTCCTTTGCTTTTTTAACAGCTTTATACCTTCTTATTCTGCTGGTTGTCTTTCCGGCGCTGTCTCTTCTGTGGAGCGGGCGCAGCCATGAACGCCTTTCACGGACCCGGCATCTTCTTTACGAAAAACTGACGGATGCCGTTCTCGGTGCCGAGGACTGGATGATGTCGGGCCGCCAGAAATCGTTCCTCAGCAGCCACGAAGTTCTTGAAAGTCAGGTCATGGTTCTGGAGCGCCGCCTCCATGCGATGAGAAGATGGCGTGATTTGATCAGCCAGGTCGTCATCGGCGTCTGCGTGATTTCAATGGTCTATTGGACCGGCAGCATGGCTGCGGACCATCGCATGGACCGGACGCTGATCGCCGCCTTCGTCCTGGCAGTCTTCACCATAACAGAATCGCTGGTGCCCGTGTCTGAAGCGGTGGAAAGATATCCTCAATACAAAGATGCGTTCAAGAGGCTGCGGACCATCGAGACGGGCCGGCCCGCCGATCTTCAGGAAGAACCGCCGCAGGCCTGGAAGAAAACAGCGGAACGCATTGATATCCGCGCGGATCATCTCTTCTATCGGTATGGAGAAGACGGCCGCTGGGCGATCCATGACGTCTCGCTGAATATTGCCCAGGGACAGAGGGTTGCCCTGATCGGAAGAAGCGGTGCGGGCAAATCGACCTTGACTCACCTCATCTACGGCTCTCTCGTGCCGGAGCGCGGCCGCGTGACGCTGAACGGAACGCCGGCCCACCGGATCGGCAGCCTGATGCCGAAACAGATATCCGTTCTAAACCAGAATCCGCATCTCTTCGATACGTCGGTGATCAATAATCTGGCGCTCGGCAGCGAGAATGCGAGCGAGAAAGAGATTATGAATGCCGCCAGGCTGGTCGGACTGCACGACTTGATTCTCAGTCTTCCGGACGGCTACGAAACGCAGATGCATGAAACCGGCGATATATTCTCGGGCGGCGAGCAGGAACGGCTGGCCCTTGCCCGGATTCTTTTAAGGAAGGCTCCGGTGGTGGTTCTTGATGAACCGACAGTCGGCCTGGACCCGACTACGGAAAAAGAACTTCTGTCGACTATTTTCCGAACGCTGGCGGGGAAAACGTTGATCTGGATTACGCACCATCTGGTCGGGGCGGAGAAGATGGATCAGGTCGTTTTTATGGAAGACGGAGAGATCGTGATGGAAGGGACTCACGACCGTCTGCTGCAAACGAACAGCCGCTACCGCCGTCTCTATCAGCTCGATGTCCCCGAACACCTGAAACAGATGCTCTAGGGACCGGCCGGATAAAGAAGGCCGCTTTATATAAACTCCTTGCAGGAGCGAAACACCGGAGGATACAGACACCCCGGTGTTTTTTTCATCCTTGTTTCCGCAGCTCTTTTTTTTTCGGCAAAGCTGTCCGGATTTTCTTCAAAAGGCGGTCAGCCGCCGGCCGGAACGTTTTCAGACATGTCCGATTCGTTTCCATAACCCGGCGGATTCCGGCGGGAAGGCCGCCCATCCCGGGTGAATATTCAGGATGGTTTTTGCTCATGCAGAGCGATCAATTTCTTAACAACGATTTTTTTTATCTGATGAGCGTCCATTTCTGCGACTTTGAAGGTGACATGGTCGTATTGGAGCGTCGATCCGACTTTGATATTGGGATCTTCCGCAAGCATCCATCCGCCGATCGTATCCAGCCCCTCTTCCTCGATATCAATCTGAAACTGCCTGTTGACGTGGGAAATCAGCAATTTTCCGTCGACCAGAGCCTGGTTTGCGTCGATACGCTTGATTAACGGTTCTTCACCTTCGTCGAATTCGTCGCGAATTTCCCCGACGATCTCTTCAAGAATGTCTTCAACCGTCACCAGTCCGGATGTTCCCCCGTATTCATCGGTCAGGATGGCCATGTGAATGCTTTCCTTCTGCATCTTTTCCAGCAGGCTCCGGATGGGCGTCGTTTCGAGAACGGAAAGGATCGGGCGGACATAGTCATCCAGAGAATGGATTTCCTTCGTTAAAATGTCTGTAAAAATATCCTTGATATTGATCATGCCGATCACGTGATCTTTGTCTTCTTCCACGACAGGAAAGCGTGTGAATTTCTCATTGTGAAGAATCTTAAGGCTTTCTTCAAACGGGTCCTCTTTATAGACGCAGACAATTTCGGTTCTCGGAACCATGACTTCTCTGGCCGTCCGTTCGTCAAAATCAAAAATACGGTCCATATAGCGCAGCTCGCCCTGGCTGATTTGACCGCTTTTATAGCTGTCGGAGAGAGTCAGTCTCAGTTCTCCTTCAGTCAGCGCCCGATCATGTCCCGAATCCGGACGGATTCCAAAAAGGCGGATAACGCCCGAAGAAAGTGTATTAAGAAGCCAGACAAACGGGAAAAGGATTCTGTGAAACCAGATCAGCGGAAAAGCAAGGGCGAGAACAATCTGTTCCGCTTTTTGAATGGCAATACCTTTTGGGGCCAATTCGCCGAGGACGACGCTAAGAAGCGTCACGATAAAAAAACCGGAAAGCGTGGAACAGGTCGCCGACAGAGTCCCGCTCAGGCCGATCCATGTGTAAAACGGCTGAAGCAGATGGGAAACGGCAGGTTCTCCGATCCATCCTAAAATAAGCGCGGTAACTGAGATGCCAAGCTGAGTCGTCGACAGATAAGCGTTCAGGTCGTCGACGATTTTCTTTGCGGCCCGGGCACGTCTGTTTCCCCGTTTGATCAGTTCATCAAGCCGGGTGGAACGAATTTTCACAATGGCAAATTCGGCAGCGACAAAAAAAGCGGTCAGTAAGATTAAAAAAATGACGATCAGTATCCCCAGGGTATCGTCCAAATGATTCCCGCGCACCGCAATCAGTGTGCGGGTGTCACCTCCACACGTATTAGGATAATTTTATTATACATAAACGGGGACCTGTTTTGAATTGAAAACGAAAACAAGATATCGGCGGAATCGGGCTCTTCCGGGACCTGTCACTGATTTCTCCGCTGGGCATAAGGTGTAGATGGAAGGCGGAAATGCTGCAGAGAGAACGAAAGCGGATGAAACGAAAAATGCTCGGACGGAATAGTACCGCCGGGCATTTTTAAATTTTTTTAGCAAACGAAAGCAGCGCCAACGATTATTAAAAGAATGAACAGCACGACAATCAGTGCAAACCCGCTGCCGTATGAGTAGCCTCCGACCGGATAATGAGGTTGGCATCCGTACCCATATCCGTATCCTCCGTAAGCCGCATTGGACGGGTTTCCGCCCAGACCGTAATAGCCCATTCAAGTCACTCCTTTATCACGAGATATGATATTCTATGTTATCCCGGGGCAATTGGCGATGAATAAATGTCCCGGCCGGCGGAGATGTGCGATAGCCCAGATTCAGCAATCAGCTTATTTTCTTTGTTAAAGAATGATTTTTCGGGAAATGAATAAGATGCAGAGGAATGTCCGTTTGAAAGGACACGCTGAGACAACGACTGCAATTTGGAGAAAGGAATGAGTGACATGTATCCCTATTATCCGTTATTCGGGAAAAGAATGGTTTCCAAAGAACAGATTCTGACCTGTCCGCCGCAGCACCAGGACCGTCAGCCCGGGTTTGAATATATGATGAATCCGCTGCCGATTTCGGAAAATCCGGACTATAAGGGAAGCGGGAAACTCGCCGGGAAAGTCGCGATCATATCGGGAGGCGACAGTGGAATCGGCCGTGCCGCGGCTCTCGCTTTTGCCAAGGAGGGTGCCAGACTGTCGATTGTTTATTTGAATGAAGACCGCGATGCCGAATGGACGAAACGGCGTATTGAAGCACTTGGCGGTGAAAGCATTCTGATAAGAGCGGATTTGAAAAATCCTCAGTCTTCAAAGTCGGCGGTTGCCCGGACCGTCAAAAAATTCGGAAGGCTGGATATCGTGGTGAACAATTGTGCGGTCCAATATGTCAGAAACAGTCTGCTGGATATCAGCGACGAACAGCTGATGACGACGTTTCAGACCAATATTTTTTCTTATTTCTACCTGACAAGGGAGGCTCTCCCCCATCTGAAACCGGGAAGCTCGATCATTAACACGGCTTCCGTCACGGCATACCGCGGCTCAAAAAATCTGATCGATTATTCCGCGACCAAAGGGGCGGTCGTTTCATTCACCCGCGCCTTATCGCAGAATCTCATTGATCGGGGCATCCGGGTTAATGCCGTCGCGCCCGGCCCGATATGGACACCGCTGATTCCGGCAACATTCACGGAGGAGAATGTCGGAATTTTCGGTTCGGATATGCCGATAAAGCGGCCCGGGCAGCCGTTTGAACTGGCGCCTGCCTATGTCTATCTTGCTTCGGATGATTCGGGCTATGTTTCCGGCCAGACCCTCCATGTCGGCGGGGGGGAAATGGTTGAATCGTGAACGATAAATAACCGTTTTTTTTTCAAAACAGGTCTGTTCATCTCTTCAAACATCTTGACAACGGCCTGAACTTCAATCACTCTTACTAGAGAACGGTTTATTTGGGGGATTGAAATGGGGAAAATGGATGAACAAATTATCGTTGTTAAGCGGGACCTGCTCTTCGGCGCAGGGACAAGTCATGATCTGACATTTCAAGGAACGGAGAAGGCTCCGGAGAAAGTTGAAGCGCTTGAAAAACGAATGGCTGCCCGCTACGAAGTCATGCGCCGCGGCGACGCAGAGGAGAATCCGGCCTATAAGCAGCCGATTCCGTATGCCGTTCTGCGCCGCGGCACTCGCTTTTTTACCTATAAGCGGCTCGGCGGAGGCGGCGAATCCCGCTTACACGGCAGGATTTCTCTCGGAGTCGGCGGCCACATGAACCGTGTGGATAAAGCGGCGACTTTTAAAGAGGTGCTCTCGGATAATCTGAGACGTGAACTGGGTGAAGAACTGGAAATCCGCAATGCCGGGCAGCCGGGATTGCGGATGATCGGTCTGATCAATGACGATGCCGCCGCGGTCGGCCGCGTACATGTCGGCGTTTTGATTGTCATCGACCTGCCCGCATCGGCAGAGATTACCGTCCGCGAGCGGGAGAAACTGGAAGGAAAATGGATGAATCAGGACGAGCTTGCCGCTCCGGAAGTCTATGAACGGCTCGAAAGCTGGTCGGTATACGCACTTGACGCACTTGAGCGGCGGAACCTGTAACCGGGACTGACTATACAATCGGTAAAAAGCGGGTGCAGAAGGCAGAACAACGGTTCTGTCTTTTTTTTGCAAAAACAGTAATGCCGCTCACTCCATATGAAAACTTTCCCATTATTCGTAAGATACGTCGGGATTAAGGTATACTACTATTGCCGGACGGGACTGCGTACAGACAAAAAAAGCGCGGCGATCTTTTTCTCTTTCCCGTACGGGAGACAGAAGGTGTTTCAGCCGGGCATTCGCACGGCCGGCACGAAGAAGCACCTGTGCCAAACATAATCAGAGGTGGAATGGGACATGCAGAGAGTACGAAAGGCAATTATACCGGCTGCGGGGCTCGGAACCCGTTTCCTGCCGGCCACTAAGGCGATGCCTAAGGAAATGCTGCCGATCGTCGATAAACCGACGATCCAGTATATTGTTGAAGAGGCGATCCATTCAGGCATCGAAGACATCATTATTGTTACAGGCAAAGGAAAACGTGCGATTGAAGATCATTTCGATAACGCTTTCGAACTGGAAGAAAATCTGATCAGCAAACAAAAATACAACTTGCTGGAAAAAGTCCGCCAGCCGGCTAAAGTGGATATTTATTATATCCGGCAGAAAGAGCCGCGCGGGTTGGGCCATACGGTCTGGTGCGCCAGAAAATTTATCGGAAATGAACCGTTTGCCGTTTTACTCGGCGACGACATTATTCAGAACGATCCACCCTGTCTGAAACAGATGATGGATCAGTTTGACCAGGTGCAGTCCAGCATTGTCGCGGTGAAAAAAGTCCCGAAAGATGAAACGAATCGCTACGGCATCATCGATCCGTCCGCACAAAAGGGCAGACTGTACGACATCCGCGGATTTGTTGAGAAGCCGGCTGTCGAAGAAGCTCCTTCCGACGTGGCGATCATCGGCCGATATATTCTGACTCCGGCCATCTTCGGCTTTCTCGATAAACAGCAGATTGGATCGGGAGGAGAAATCCAGCTGACCGATGCAATTGCCCGGCTGAATGAAATCGAAAAAGTATACGGCTATGCTTATGAGGGCAAACGTTATGATGTCGGCGAGACACTGGGATTCATTAAGTCTAATATTGAAATGGCGCTCTCGCGGGAGGACCTGAGGAATGCTATGCTTCATTACCTGGAAGACCTCCACCAAAGGCTGGTTAACAAGCAGCTGTGAACGTTCCGCAAAAATAGTGGGGCGGCTCATCGGTCCGGCTCCGATCTAGTGTCTGCCGGCTGCAGCAGGCCTCGGACCCGATAAATTTAAGAGAGTGGTACAGGATTCATGTTCCTTAAATTTAACAGAAAGACATTTATGGATCTGGATGTGCAGGAAGGGCTTACGATCGGTTTTTTGTTTTTGTACGCCTTTTTCATCATGCTTTTTTTTACACAATCTTCTCCTTTTTTTGTTTTGAATAATTGGGACGACGCGAATGCCTTTTTTACGGTGGGGAAGGGAATGGCCCACGGGCTTGTGCCGTACAAAGATCTTTTCGAGCAGAAAGGGCCGCTGCTTTATGCGCTGTACGAACTGGCTTATTTCGTATCGCATACGAACTTTTTCGGTGTCTATCTGCTGGAAAGCCTGGCCATGTTTTTCGACCTTCTTCTGGCGTTCAAGACGGCCTGCCTCTATCTGCAGAGGATGCCGTCTGCGTTCATTTCACTTTTGTTTCCGACTTTTATTCTCGATCAGTCCGTGTTTTATTTAGGCGGCAGCGCCGAAGAGTTCGCGATCCCGTTTGTCATGCTCTTTCTTTATTTAATGCTGAAGCACTTTAAATTATCTCACGGAGAGCCGTTCGGCAAAACCTTTTATTTGATCGGCGGCCTGACATCCGGCTGTGTCCTTTGGATCAAGTTCACGCTTCTCGGCGGCTGGATCGGATTTTATTTGGTTGTTCTGCTGATCAGTCTGCAGAAAAGGAAATGGCGCGAGCCGGTGCGGGCGCTGCTGTATACTTCTGCAGGGCTTGTTCTGGCCAGCGCGCCCTGGATTGTCTATTTCGGGATTCATCACGGAATTCGGGCGCTGATTGACGTTTATTTCAAATTTAATCTGTCTGCTTATTCCTCGCAGGACAGTATGGCGGAGAAACTGATCAATTGCGCGCTGACGGTCGGAACAGTACTTGATCACAATCCGGTCAGCGGAGCCGTCATGCTGACAGGGATGATTTTTTTTCTGTTTACTTGGAAATATTTGCGGTCTATGGAGGAAAAATGGGCCTTTTTCTGCTATGCGGCCGGTCTTGTGCTGGGTGTTTATATTGGCGGAAGACACTATGTTTATTATTTTCTGATCGTTCTGCCGCTGACGTTGTTCGGCCTTATTGCAATCGGAGGGCTGCTGCAGAAGTCCGGGAATAAGCCGGCCGCTTATAGAGGCAAAAGGAATGAATGGCCGGCGCTGATCATTTTTGCGATGGCTGCCTTTTTCCTCTGCTTTGGTTACAACACGAACATTCTGTCGTCAAAGTTTTTCGTCAGAAAGCCGCCGGTCCAGGAAAATTTTGCAGCGATCATCGATCGGGAACGGCATCCGACGCTGCTGAATTACGGCTTTCTGGACGGAGGATTCTATCTTGCTTCCAATATTGTTCCGAACACCCGCTACTTTGAAAAACAAAATGTTAAGTATAAAGTGTATCCGGAAAATATGAATGAACAAAATCGCTATGTCAGAGCAGGCTTGACCCAATTCGTTGTCGTCAGAGCTCAGAAACGCATGGCACCGTGGCAATTGAGGATCCCGGCGATTTTTAAAAAATATCATATAGCCGCTCAGCAGTTTCAAAGGGCCGTCGGCAGGACTTATCGCTATATTCTGTTCAAAAAAAATTGACACCCGGGCGGATGGCGGGTAGTATCTTATAAAGACTGTCAGACCGGCCTGAAATTTTTTTAGAATCATGATTATTTCTCTATTTGTAACAAAACAGCGGCTATAATTAAAGCAGGAGTGTTTAATCGTGAGAAAAGAATTACCACTTTTGTCCATTGTCGTTCCGTGCTGCAATGAAGAGGCAGTTCTCGATGAAACAACCAAAGAACTCACGGAAATCATGAGCAACCTGGTCCGGGGCGAAAGAATCAGACCGGACAGCGTCATTTTTTTTATCGACGACGGAAGCAAAGACAGGACATGGGCAATCATCGAACAAAAGGCTAAGATCAATCCGTTCGTGCAGGGGCTGAAACTGAGCAGGAACTTCGGCCACCAGGGGGCGCTTGTCGCCGGAATCGAAACAGCGGGCCGGTTTTCCGATTGCGTCATTTCGATTGATGCCGATCTTCAGGATGATGTTCACGCAATCTATGAATTCATCGATAAATATCACGAGGGCTGTGACATCGTTTACGGAGTCCGCGACAAACGGGAAACAGACACTTTCTTTAAGCGGAACACAGCGCTGGCCTTTTACAGCCTGATGAACAGAATGGGCGTGAAACTGGTCCCCAATCATGCGGACTATCGGCTGATGAGCAGGAAGGCAATCATCGAATTTGGGAAATATAAGGAAGAAAATATTTTTCTTCGCGGCATCATTCCGCTTCTCGGTTTCAAAACAGCGAAAGTTTATTATGATCGCAAAGAGCGGTTTGCAGGCCAGTCAAAATATCCGCTGAAGAAAATGATTGCTTTCGCCGTCGACGGCGTCACTTCATTCAGTATCGCTCCGATAAAGATGGTGACATGGCTTGGTTTTTTCATCGTCCTGATCGGCGCCGTCATTGCCGTCTATTCGATTGTCGTCTGGCTGCTCGACCACACGATCAGCGGCTGGACATCCCTGATTCTGTCCATCTGGATCGTCGGAGGCATGCAGCTGATTGCCATCGGCGTCATTGGCGAATATATCGGGAAGATATTTAAAGAAACGAAGCGGCGTCCGAGGTATTCGGTGGAAATCAACACGATGGAAGAGCTGAAGGTAAAGGAAACGATCAGCCATGAGTGAAACCCGGTCGCAGTCTTCACAAGAACGCTCAGGCCTGCAGTTCCGGCTTCGCCTGATCAAGCAGGCGGCTGCGTTCGGGACGGTAGGCGTATTGAATACGGCGGTTGATTTTATTGTTTTCGTACTGCTCACGCACTTTTTCTCACTGTTTTATGCGCTTGCACAGATACTCTCGTACGGCGCCGGCATGCTCAACAGTTATTTCCTCAATTCCCGGTTTACATTCTCGAACTCGGCGAAAAGCAAGTCGCGTTTCATCAGGTTCACGATCCTCAATCTGGCGGTCCTGCTGATGACGCTGCTTGTGATGCACGGCCTGCTTTTCCTGCCGCTTTATGCCGATAAACTGATCAGCACGCTTGTCGGCCTTATATTTAACTTTGTTCTTAGCAAATTCTGGGTATTTAAAGCATAAGCAGGCACAACCCGGCCGTATGTGATCACGGTTTCCGAGCTGTGCCTGTTTTTTATTGCCCGCAGTCAGTTGCCGCCCGTCTGATCCTGCTCGAAGATAATCCTGTCGAGTTCGCGAACCAGTTTCCGATAATAATCGGGTTCATAGTGATTGGTCGATTGCCCATCGGGATGGTCGAAGCGGCCGATATACCCGTAGCGGTTCAGGTCGATGGTATGAATGTGCGGCAGCCGGTGCAGGAGGTAGGATTCCATAAATTGAAAATACATATTGCTTCTTTTCACCAGATTCAGCTGATCGCTAAAAAATTTGATCTGATAATTCGGATCGTAGTAACGATTGATCATCCGCGCTTTTTGCAGGATGATCCGTTCTTGCGGAAAGAAGCGGACGATCGCGTCGGCAAACGCATCGGCAGCCGGGCACCAATAGTTTAAAAACGCCTGTTCGTCATCATGGGAAATGAAGCGGGCTTTCCCGGTCAGGGACTGCAGAAACGGGCGATTTCTTAAATAAAAGTTGCCGGTGACGATGTGCTGATCGTCATAAACGACGAGGTCGCGGACCGCGTCCGGATAAAGATCGAAAAGAAAATACTCGGCTTTTGCTTCGGACAGCTTCTCAAAGAAAAGTTTTTCAAAATCACTTTTCAGATAGTCTTTCTCAATAGCTTTTTTGTCCCTGAAAAAGTCGTCCGGAAAAGAAACAGGCCGGCTCATCAGGCTGGGAATGCTGGAGTGAAACTGTGTAAACGTGATCGTGTATTTATCCTTATAACCGGGATTGAAATAGGGACTTGAGTTAAAAGCCCCGCGTGTATAGCAAGATCCGAGAATGGCCAGGTTCACAGGCCCTTTGTGATAAGAGGCCGGTGAGACATAGTTCATGATCATCACTTCGATTTCATGCCGGGCATTCACCTGGAGGACGGCCGCCAATTCCGAAGTCAGCCTCAGCCGGCCGGTTCCGACGGCAGGGCCGCCGTTGATTAACAAAGGCATCCATGTCTGCACGCCCGTCGCTGCATCTTCAATCCGGATCATCACGATAAACCGGTCGTTTTTTTCAATCTTGTAAAGATCGTTCAGATGTCCGGCCGGAAACGTGAGACGAACGGACGTCATTTCTTCTTCGACAGAACCGTTCAAGGAGAAGCCGTTGAAGGATTCCGACCATTTTTCAGTATCAATCTCCAGCCTCGCTCCGACGACTTTTTCATGCTGCGGCTTTTTGCATACGATGTTCAGTTGCCCGCTGCCGCTGAATGTTATATTTTTTGCTTCAAAATAACGGGGAATCCTTTTCACCCACAGGCCGACGCAGCCCTTTTTATTGATATAAAATTTTGCCTGATAGAAAATATTCCGTTCGATGACCGTATAATCATCCGCGAACGCTGCCTTATTTCTAAGCGGGAGATAGAGCGGACGATCATCCGGACCGTTTTCAAGCTTGACAGATAAATCCCATACTTCTTCATGGGCAATTGCGGCATCCGGGAAAATGGACTGCTTGCTGATGCCGGCGCTCCAGCGGCTGTCGGATTGAAAATCAAGCGGGAAGACGGTCTCGTGTTTATACAGGACCGAATTTTTATTATCCCTTTTTCTGACAGCCAGGCTGGCGTGCCGGAATGATCGGCGGTTCACTCCGGTCAGTTCCCCGCTCAGCCTGTAGTGACCCGAATCGTCCGTCGCCGCATGAAGGATCGCTTCGCCGGCCTCGCTTTCTCTGACGGAGACCGACAGGTTTCTGTTTGCGTTTTTGTAAAAAACGATCGACAGAGCATCGGCTGAAAACGGATACTTTTCCTCACCCTTTGTGAAAAAAGAGACGGCCTGTTTTCTGTCTCTGCCGACAAAATAGCAGTCCCAAAAATCGATAGTACTTTTCAGATCGGACAGAAGCGACAGGTCCAGATCGGCTCTGAACGCGCCGCGCTTTACCCTGCAAGGGATCCGCACGTCCCTCGGAATAAACAGATCATTTCCTTTGATGCGTTCTTCAAGAAGCAGTGTACCTGCCTGTATATCCTTGTCGCACGTGCCTTCGATGAGAACGGCCTGATTTTTGGAAAAAATTTTCAAACGAGACAGGGAGGCATTCAAAATACAATCACTCTTTTCATCAATTTATTGACTTTTGCCATTTATGTTTCTTCTATTTTACTACAAGCAGACAGGCTCCGAAAATAATCAGCAGGACACCGAACATTTTGCGCCGGCTGATTTTCTCCGACAGAAAGAAATAGGAAAAGACAAGGGTCCAGATGTAGGTAACGGCGGTCAGCGGGTAAACGATCGTGTACGGCAGCAATTTCAGCAGCCAAATGTTGAGCAAAGCGCCGGTCACGTAAAAAATGCCGCCGATACCGAGATTGACGATAAAGTAAAGCGAAAGCCTGAGTCCCCGTGCCGTGCAGCGTTTAAAGAAAAAACCTCCCAGAGAGCCGAGCAGGGTCATAAAGATCAGCAGGGACACTTCTTCAGCCATTGTCGCCGCCCCCGATCAGAGACGCGCCGGCCAAAATAATCAGAATGCCTGCTATCTGCACGATTGACAATTTCTCCCCGAGAAAAAGACCGCCGAGGACGATGGAAAAGATATAGCCGACACTGAGCAAGGGATGGAGAACGGACAGATCGCCGAATCGAAAAGCGACAATCATCAGAACGGCTCCGCAGAAATAAAGGAGGAAGCCGATGATCAAAAAAGCGTCGGGAAAGTGCTGCGACAGCTTCCAGAGCATTTGTCCGACAGCCGTCGACAGCGCCGCCGTCAGGATAAGAATAATCCCCGTGCGGTTTTTAGCAAAGGAATGGATCATTTCTTTAAACATGTGTTTCCCCCTTTTTCCCGATCAGAGAAATCAGAAAGAAAAACGGCACGATCAGCAGATAGTTGCTGAACAGATAGCGCGGGTCCTGAGCCGGAATGGCCGCGAAAATGGTTCCCAGATTGAGTGCGGCCGGCAGAGCGGCAAGAAGCAGTTTCCACTGACCCTTCAGCACGACGACGAACAGCAGCACGATCGTCAGGTAGAGGTAGAGCGCCGGAAGCACGAGTATCCTTGCCATCCCATGAAGGAAGACAGAATCATAATCCTCAATGATCGAGGCAAGTCCCGTGTTGGCGTATTGCGTGCCGTATTTCGAATAGTAAAAGGTTTGATAATGAATATGATAACGTTTGACCGTTTTTGGCGACAGGAAATAGACTGGCCGGTAGCTGTTGAATGCTTTGTAACGGAAAATCGGACGCATTTCGCTTTGCGGGATATTCAGTTTGTAAACAAGCTGCTCCATGCTCAGAAATGATTTAGCGGCGATGACCGGGTTCTGCCGGACAATTGCCGACCAGTTCAGGGCGAATGCTGCCGGATTCTGCCTGATATAGTTTTTGTTGAATCCGGTCGAAAATTTAACCGAGTCGACCTGCGTCGGCTGATACTTTTGTTTCCAGCGGCTCAATGGAAAAATATGATTGAAGTACTGTTTCTGCGCCGCAGTCATTTCGCCGTTGCCTTTAATAATGCCGCCTGCCTGCTGAACGGGTATGGCGAGCGATTCAAGTTTGTCCGCCGGGAATACCTTAAAATAACTGAATACGGGAACGGTCACGATCAGGAAAGAAACGACCGCCGCCAGAAAGACCGCATACATCCGCAAATAATTTTTCCGGAAAAAAAACGGGAAAATGACAAACAGGGCCAGAAGCACCGGCCAGCCGTTGTGCCGGAAAAAGATCAGGCCCGCAATCGAAAGATACAGAATCAAAAGATGGATAGACGATTTCAACCATTTTCCTTCCGAGCGGATGATCTGTATCAGCACGGTCGTCAGCAGGAGCAGAAAATAGCAGTACAGCGTATCTTTCCAAATCGTTACCGAATAAAGCGCGCTGAGCGGAAAGAAGGTGAGAAAGAGCCAGCCGGCCGTAATCATCCATTTGTTCGTGCCCATTTTTCTGAAGGCATAAATGACGTATCCGCTGATCAGGTCCGCGCATACGAGCTGCAGAATGACAAAGGCCGCGGGATTATCCCATAGTTTAGTTGTCAGCACGATGATCCAGGTCATCACGACAGGATGCCAGTCGTTGAAGAAAATCGAATGAGCCTGCTGCCACTGATTGACGGAATCAATGACGAGAATACCCGGAAAGAACGCCCAAAGATAAAGCAGGGACAGCAGCATCGGCGGAGCGGAATAGAGAAGCACGGTCCGCTTCGGCGGGCCGGCGGCTTCATCCGGCCCGGGCAGCAGTGTACTTAACCAGACAATCGCCAGCAGCGAGAATAGAAGAAACAGAAAAGCCGCCGCGTAAACAGCTGCCGCCGCGAAGAAACCGGCATCGGATAAATAGAAGCGGGGCACTTTTAAAGCGACGGTCAGCACGGCGGCAAACAAAAAAAGAAAAAGAAAAGCAAATTCCTTCATTTTTTTGTTTAATGAACGGTAGGGCCCGAAAAAAGCCTGGCCGGCCACGCCGAAACAGAGGAAGCCGCCGATGATCGCAAAAAAGAGCACGAAAACGGGAGAAAGCCGCCCTGCCTGATGCGAAAGCAAAGAAAATCCTGTTCCGACAATCGGGCCGCCGATCAGGCTGGCGGCGATGCAGTGTAACGTTTGCTTATTCATCGGTCATGACCTGCTCTTTTCCAATTCATGTCTGCTTCCCAGCGAATCGTAAATACGGTGCAGTTCCATTTCGTACTGTTTCCTGGCATTATTGACGACGGTATCGAGAACGAGTCCGCAGACAAGCGAAAGCATGGCCATCATCATCAGTCCGACGGCCAGCACAGCGGACGGGACTTTATAAATATAGTGAAATTTGATAAATTCGACGATGACGGGAATTCCGGCAACAAAACTGAGAACGGCCAGCAGAGCGGCCCAAAGGGAGAAAAATTCCAGAGGTTTATAATCCTTAAAAAGAGCGAAAATAGTTTTGATCACTTTGATGCCGTCACGGACCGTATTCAATTTCGATTCGCTTCCGTTCGGCCGGTCGCGGTAGTCAATCGGAATTTCTTTAATTTTGAAACGCTTGTCCAGTGAATGGATGCTCAATTCCGTCTCAATCTCAAATCCGGTGCTTGTGACCGGAAATGAGCGGACAAACAGCCGGTTGAACCCGCGGTAACCGGTCATGATGTCGTTGATACTGCTTTTGTAGAGCCGGTTGATCAGGTTTTTAACGAGCGTGTTGCCGAAATTGTGAAAAGCCCTTTTATTTTCATTTTCATAGGTGCCGTTAGACAACCGGTCGCCGATCGTCATATCGGCTTCACCGCTGATCAGCGGCTGAATCAGTTCGTGCACGGCCTCGGCCGGGTAAGTGTCGTCGCCGTCCACCATGACGTAATAATCCGCATCGATATCGAAAAACATCGACCGGACGACATTGCCTTTTCCCTGACGGTATTCCTCGACAACAATGGCTCCTTTCTCTCTGGCGATTTTATTTGTCTGATCTGTTGAGTTATTATCGTAAACGTAGAGATCCGCTTCCGGGAGCTCCCGTTTAAAGTCGTCAATGACCTTGCTAATTGTCAATTCTTCATTATAGCAAGGGATCAGTACAGCAATTTTCATCGTTTACACTCCTTGTCCATACGACTATTCAGTCAATCATTATAGATTATATCATTAATAGGCGTGCAGAATATGTATATTTTTAATTCTGTTTGTGGGCGGCGGGATGTTGATTTATAATACCATTAGCAATCATAAAATCGGTGCCGGCTTGCTGCTTTTTAATCCGGTACACGGATTTAAGTGTGGAGAAATTATTTTGAGAGAGAAAGAGGTTTTTGCCGACATGAAAGTCCCGAAAATCAGCGTTATCGTTCCGATATATAACGTGCAGCGCTATCTGGAGGACTGCCTGGATTCTTTAAACAAACAGACTTTCAAGGATTTCGAGGTCATTATGGTGAATGACGGTTCCACCGACAGGAGCGGCAGGATCATGCACCGCTATGCGGATGAGCACGCCAATTTTTTTGCCCATGACAAAACGAACGGGGGTCTTGGACAGGCAAGAAATTTCGGATTGCAGTTTGCAAGGGGCGAATATATTGCTTTTATGGATTCGGACGATCTTCTCGATTCGGAAGCCTATGAAAAAATGATCGCTCTTGTCGAAGAAACACATTCGGATATGGTGATCGGAAACGTCGTCCGTTTCAATTCATTCAAAGAATTTCCTTCGGTCCTTCATCAGAAGGTCTTTACGAAGAAGAAGCTGAAAGCGCATATTACAAGAGATTATGAACTGGTTTACGATACGACCGCGTGGAACAAGCTGTATCGGCGCTCGTTTTGGGAGGAGCACCGTCTGTCGTTTCCGGAGCACATGCTTTATGAAGATATTCCGGTGACTTTTCCCGCTCATTATCTGGCAAATTCCGTGGACGTTCTTGACGATGTCGTTTATTATTGGCGCTCCCGCGATTTCGGCGACCAGTCGATCACGCAGAATCGAACGGATATCAAAAATCTGACAGACCGGCTGAAAGCCGTCGACCTGCTGAACGCTTTTTTCGAGAAACATCATATTGAAGGCGGGCTGAAAGCTGCAAAGGACTATAAAATCCTAAATACCGATCTGCTATTATATCTGAACAAACTGGATGAAGCCGACGATCCCTATGTCGACATGTATCTGGAGCGGGTGTCCCGTTATCTGCAGACCGTTCCGGATGAAAGCCTGCTTCAGCTCTGGCCGATCGACCGGATCAAGTATTTTTTTGTAAAAAAGAGGGACAAACAGCGAGTGCTTCGTCTGCTCGGCTATCAGCACAGCGGCGAAATGAGCCGGCTGAAAATTGCGCGGCGCGACGGCCATTATTATGCCGACTATTTGTATCATGAACAGGTGCCGCAGCCGCTGCTGCTGATCGACGACAATCTGCAGATAAAGCGGAAGACGCGCAAAGTGTCCTGGCAAGGGCGGCGGCTGACCGTCGAAGGATACGGATACATTGAAAAAATCGATGTTCCGCACCGGTCGGCTGTCGCAGTGCAATTTTCCCTGCTGAACGAAGAGAGCGGACTGAGGCTGCCGATTGAAAAGGCCGAAGTGAAGCGATACCTGCCGAACACGATCATGCACGGGATTCTGGCGAAAAAAAAATACATGCCCTTTAAGTTTGTCTATAATTATAATTGGTCCGGTTTTGCACTCTCCATTCCGTTCGACCGGGCACCGTTCGATCAGATTCCCTACGGCAGTTATGTGATTGAAGGGAAGATCATCGCGGGCGGACTGACACGCACCTTCTTTGTCGGGTCTCCCGTGAGAGGGAGCAGAACGCGGCCGGATTTTATCAATGATCAAAAACAGACGATCCATATTGCTTACAGCGGCAACTGGGATCTGCATATTATCAAGGAAAAAATAGACAACGTCATTAAAAGCGTGGAAATCGGCTCATCTGAAATCCGTCTGGCCGGCCGCGTGTCCGATCCTGATCAGGCAGACACTCTGAACATCAAGAATAAAGAGAGCGGTGTACGCCTCAGTTTCCAGCCGGCATCCGGGCAGTCTCCGTTTGAGATCGGCATTCCGGCCCGGACGTTTGCCGCAGAAGAGCATCTCGGCGAGTGGGATGTCTCCCTATCGATGATTGACGGGACAAAAAGCCCGGTCGTCTTCGGGAAGGGCAATGAAACCATCGGCGACATCGGTTTTGCCGAAGCGGCGGTCCGGGTGCGGCCGAGCGGGCATATGTACCTTCTTATTCAGAAATACGGAGCTGAGCTGCTCGACGTGGCCGCTATTAATAGAAAAACGATCAGGCTGTCTGTGGCGGCTCCCTTTCCGTTTGCCGAACGGGATGGGGTGGCGGACAATCTGATGCTGACGCTGCAATCACACGATCAAAATGAAGTGCGCAGCTTTTCCCTGAGCCGGACCGGCCGGACGGATCCGGTCGGCCGGCCGATTCTTGAAGGGCGGATCGATCTGAGTCAGGAAATGAATCCGGAAAACCTGAAATATCGGGATTTCAGCCTTTTTCTGACCGATCGCCGCAACGATGGAAATCCTTCCTGCAGTTATGAGATCTATTCGGATCAATTGCTCAAAGAACCGGTATCCATCGTGTTCAACAAGGTTATCTATGCATTCAGGCACACAAACGATCGTACGCTTTCGCTCAGCCTTGCGGCGAAATGGGGCTGGATCGAGCGGGGAAGATTACGGCGCGCGGTTCTGAGAAAGCTGTTCTACCCTGCGGCGCGGCGGCTGTTTCCCATGAAGCAAAAAACGGTCATTTTTGAAAGCTACTGGGGCAAAAATTTTGAATGCAATCCGAGAGCGCTGTATGAATACATCGATGCCCATTACCCGCAATATAAAACGGTGTGGAGCCTGCGCGACCCATTGACGCATATTGAAGGGCACGCCGTCAAAGTCAGAATGCATTCATTAAAATATTATTATTACATGGCGACTGCCAAATACTTTGTCAATAATGTCAATTTCCCGGATTTTTATCGGAAAAGAAAACAGGCGGTTGAGCTTCAGACGATGCACGGGACACCCCTGAAAACGCTCGGACTTGACGTTCCCGGAGAAATCAAACCGGGGAAACAGATGGAGATCTATCTGGCGAAAAACAGGCGCTGGGATTATTTATGCGTCCCGAGCGACTATGTCGGGAAAATCGCCGAGCGGGCTTTTGCGCACAGGGCTGAAGTGATTGAGACAGGCTATCCGAGAAATGACAAGTTATTTTACGATAATTCCGCGGAGAAAATCCGTGAAATTAAAGTCCGGCTCGGCATACCGACGGATAAAAAAGTGATTTTCTATGCACCGACGTGGCGCATAAAGAACCAGTTTAAAATGGAAATGGATCTTTCGAGATTAAAAGATTGCTTCAGCGGCGAATATGTTCTGCTCGTCAAGTTTCATCATTACGTGGCCGATGCCGTGCAAATCGACGAAAGGCAGACGGCCGGTTTCGTTTACAATGAAACGTCCTATGACGATATCAGGGATCTTTATCTGATTGCCGATGTCTTAATCACAGATTATTCGTCGGTGATGTTCGACTATGCCATTCTTGCACGGCCGATTATTCTGTTCACGTATGATCTGGAGCAATATCGTGATAACCTGCGCGGTATGTATTTCGACATCATTGAGAAAGCACCCGGTCCGGTCTGCCTGACCAATGACGAATTGATCCGCGAACTTCGGAACATCGGCCGTTTCAGAGAGAATTACGGCGACAGGCTGGATGCGTTCAGAGCGATGTTTACTTCCTATGATCACGGAAACGCCAGCGAAAAATGTTTTAATATCGTCTTCCAAAAGTGATCCGCTTTGCCGGCGGTTTTCCCGCGGCGGATTGAATTTTTTCAGAGAGGGAACTATAATGGCTTAACGGCCGGAAGGATTTATTTGCAGGACAGGCTGCCTTGAAAGGCAGCCGGAGAGGGGGAGCGGTATCATTGAAAAGGGTACTGACCTACGGAACGTTCGATTTGCTGCATTACGGGCACATAAATCTGCTGAAGCGTGCCCGGGCGCTCGGAGATTATCTGATTGTCGGCCTTTCAACGGATGAATTTAATGCTTTGAAACATAAGGAGGCTTACCACAGCTTTGAACATCGCAAATTGATTCTGGAAGCGATCCGCTATGTGGATCTCGTCATCCCCGAGAAAAACTGGGAGCAGAAAATTGATGACGTACAAAACTATCATGTCGATGTTTTTGTCATGGGCGATGACTGGAAAGGAAAATTTGATTTTCTCAAGGAGTACTGCCAGGTCGTTTATCTCCCGAGGACTGTCGGCATTTCGACTACAAAAATAAAACAGGATCTCTATTCGTTAAAAAATGATTAGAGAATGGTTGGTTGAAATTTATCTGTTTCTTTTTAAGATTTTTTTTGCTTTTTTTAAACTTTTTCCAAAAAGGGACAAAGTCGTTTTTGTCGCATCTTTCAGCGGAAATACAAGATATGTGGCCGAGGAATTCAGACGGGAACGCGTTCCCTGCAATCTCGTGTTCCTTTGCAGGAAAAACTGCCTTGCTGATTTTCGTGCGTGCGGCGGACGCGTGCTTCCTTTTGAAACAGCCGGTTTTCTTTCCCTGCTGCGTTCAGCCTTTCATCTGGCTACGGCCAAAACGGTTTTTGTCGATAATTATTTCGGCTTTCTTTCCGTCGTCCGCTTCAGAAAGGGCGTCTGCTGCATTCAATTGTGGCACGCATCCGGAGCACTGAAAACCTTTGGTCTGGAAGATCGGTCGGCCGCTCTCAGAACGAAGCGTGCGAAACGGCGTTTCAGACGTGTCTATCGCCGTTTCGACAAAGTGATCGTCGGATCCGATAGGATGGCCGGCATATTCATGCGCTCTTTCGGCATCGGAGAGGAGCGGATGCTGCGTACCGGAATACCGCAGACTGATTTCTTCTACACTTTTCACGACCGCCGCCGGCTATTTTCGGAAGACAGAGCCTGCATGGCACGGCTGCAGCCCAACGCCGTTTCAGCGGACGGCGCGGACGGATCGCTCCGGCCGGGGGAAAAAGCAGCTGAATGGGTAAGGGCAGCCAGCCTGAAAAAGAAAATCTTATATGCCCCGACTTTCCGGGAAGATGAACGGGATCATTTTCAGCTCCGGCTTGATCTCGAGCTGATGAAACGTGCGCTCGGCGAGGATTATATGCTTCTGATCCGCCTGCACCCGGCCGTCCGTGCTTCCCTTCGGATACCGGAACGCTGCAGCAGCTTCGCCTTTGATTGCTCAAACAGCGGGGATGTGAATGAATGGCTGCTGGCAAGCGATCTTCTGATTACCGATTATTCTTCGCTGCCCGTTGATTTTGCTTTACTCGGCCGCCCGATGATTTTCTATCCCTATGATCTGGAAGATTATGAAAAAGAGAGAGGTTTTCAGGGAAACTATCTGGACTGGGTTCCCGGTCCGGTCGCCTTCTCAACCGGCGATATCGTTTCTTTTATTAAAAAAGGGAGCTGGAATCTTGATAGGGTGGCCGCTTTTTCGGATCAGTGGAATACCTATTCGAAAGGGCATTCAAGCCGCAACGTGGTTCATTATGTAAGGAGGATAACGGACTTCGGCCAGTGACCGGGCGGAAACTATTCAGCGGGCAAAGGGTCCGGAGTTCTTATCAGGTTTCCGGAAAACGGGAGAACCGATTGTCGTGCGGAAGGTGAAAAATGGATGAAAACGGAAGGATCAATAAGGCTTCGTTTAAAGACGCACGCTGCCTTTCTTTTTAAAAAATGGGGACGTTTTGTCTTCCGCTGTGTCTACAGAGAATGTTTCAGGCTGTTGGGGCATCTTCCCGCGGACAGAAATCTGGTCATATTTGAAAGCTTTTTCGGAAGACAATACAGCTGCAACCCGCGGGCGATCTACGAGTACATGAGGGAGAACTGCCGGGATTACCGGCTGATCTGGAGCGCAGACCGGCGGCACGGGAGACTGTTTGAGCAGCACGGCGTGCCCTATGTCCGGCGCTACTCATTGAGATGGCTGCTGATGATGAGCCGTGCCCGCTACTGGGTGACAAACATCCGCTTCCCGTCGTGGTTCTGCAAATCGAAGCACACGATTTATCTGCAGACATGGCACGGAACACCGCTCAAGCGGCTCGGGACGGATATTGAGCACGATCCGGCACCGGGTAAGGATGCGGAAAAATATAAACGTGATTTTGTGAAAGATTCCGGAATGTGGGATATTCTGATCTCTCCGAATCGTTATTCTTCCGATATTTTTACGCGTGCATTTGCCTTCGGGAAAACGCTGCTTGAAACGGGTTATCCGCGGAACGACTGCCTTTATCGAATGAATCGGAGCGATACCGTCCGGGCCGTCAAAGATAAGTGCGGACTGCCGCGGGATAAGAAAGTGATTCTTTATGCGCCGACATGGCGCGACGATCAGTTTGACGGCGCGGAACGCTACCGCTTTGACCTTCATCTCGATCTGGAGCGGATGCGCGGCCAGCTGGCGGATAATTATGTAATTATCCTGCGGATGCATTATCTGATCGCGGGCCGGCTTGACCTTGGGGCGTATGCCGGTTTTGCCTTTGATTTTTCGCACTATGACGATATACGCGATCTTTATCTGATATCCGATCTCCTGATCACCGACTATTCGTCCGTGTTTTTTGATTATGCGAATCTGAGGCGGCCAATGATTTTCTTTGCCTATGATATAGACAGATACCGTGACTTTCTGCGCGGATTTTACTTTGATTTCGAAAAGACGGCTCCGGGTCCGATCGTCAGAACGACTGACGAAGTGATTCAGGCCGTCAGAGAAACGGAACGTCCGGGCTTCCGGTTATCGGAAAATTTTGAACCTTTCTTTCAAAAGTTTTGTTCCCTTGAAGACGGCCGGGCAACGGAGCGGGTCGTCAGACGCGTGTTTGGCAGCGGCCCGGCCCAAACTGATTTTTGACGTTGTGAAGGCTGCCCATTTGTAAAAGTAAAATTAAATTAGAATTATTAAATAATATTCATTTTGAAATAAGACTTATCATGCCGGAAACGTGGTATAGTATAGATGTAAGAGGAATTAATATTAATTATTAAAGAGTATGGGAAGGTTGGTGGTGAGGATGTACAGAATACTGGTACCAGTCGATGGTTCCGAGCCTGCTTCACGCGCTTTACGGGAAGCGGTTACAATTGCGGAAGGCAAGCAAGAAGCAGAGATCACGTTGATTTATGTCAGCCCTTCTCCTGTGTATTTTCCGTTTTATTCGATGGTCGGGCCGTCATTGGATGCAGATGTGAAGGAAGTTGAAGAAAAAGAAGGCAACCAAATGCTGGATGAACTGATTGAAAAAGAATCGGCAAACACGAATATTAAATTTCACAAGAAACATTTATACGGAATTGCCGCGCAGGAAATCTGCGATTATGCGAATGATACGAAAATAGACATGATTGTCATGGGGAATCGCGGAATGGGAGCCTTCGGGCAAGTGATTCTGGGAAGCGTCAGCAATAAAGTGCTTCATCTGGCGGATTGCCCGGTCATGATTGTGAAGTAAGGCCTGCAAAGGGCGGCATGTACTCCTGCAAGCGAACATTGCTGGCAGGGGTTTTTCTATTGAAGCTTCGATTAAATGGGTGGGCTTGTGCAGGGAACCTTGAAATCGAAGTTATTTTTTTTGCCTAAACACTTGAAAGTCAAAAAAGGTCAGACTATAATAAAAGCATAAGGTCAAAGATGGTCAAACAAAGAGATGATCACACTGACCGTTGGAAAAGTGGAGGAGGCATAGCAAGTATGGTGCTTTGTGATGAATGCAAAATCAATCCGGCAGTTATAGAAATGAATGTCATTATTAATGGACAGCAGAAACATCTGCACTTTTGCGAGGAATGCTATATGAAAATGAGAAACAATATGAGTATGCCTTCGTTCTTTCAGGGCGGGGGAGCTTCACCGTTTGACGATCTTTTCAAAAGTTTTATGCAGCCGTCTTTTGCGGACCGGGAAAATAAGGCCCAGGAAAACGGAATGGCCTTTGACGGCGGACAGGCGCGGCCGTCGGGAGGCGGGCGCCGGGGCGGTTTCCTTGATCAGATCGGCCGCAATCTGACGGAAGCGGCCCGCAGGGGGAAAATCGATCCTGTCATCGGCCGCAACCGCGAGGTCCAGCTGGTTATTGAGACGCTGAACCGCAGAAATAAAAACAACCCGGTACTGATCGGCGAACCAGGTGTCGGCAAAACAGCGATCGCGGAAGGGCTTGCCCTTAAGATCGTCGAAGGGAAAGTGCCGGCCAAACTGGCGAATAAGGAACTTTATCTGATCGACGTTTCTTCTCTGGTAGCCGGCACCGGCATCCGCGGCCAGTTCGAACAGCGAATGAAACAGTTATTGTCCGAACTGGAAAAACGTAAAAATGTCATCGTCTTTATCGATGAAGTGCATCTGCTCGTCGGCGCCGGTTCCGCAGAGGGCGGCTCGATGGACGCAGGCAATATCCTGAAGCCGGCCCTTGCCCGCGGCGAACTTCAGATCATGGGTGCAACGACCTTGAAGGAATACAGAAAGATCGAGAAGGATGCCGCTCTTGAACGGCGTTTCCAGCCGATTATTGTGAATGAGCCGACGCAGGAAGAGGCTGTTCAGATTTTAAAGGGTCTTCAGTCAAGATATGAAAACTATCATCACGTCCGTTATAGCGATGAAGCGATCCGGGCCTGTGTCGCTCTGTCCTCACGTTATATCCAGGATCGTTTCCTGCCCGACAAGGCGATCGACCTGATGGATGAGGCCGGTTCTAAAATGAACCTCAATCTGACGCCGGTCGATACGGAAAGTGTTAAAAAGAAAATCGAGGAGATCTCTGCAGCTAAAACGCAGGCGACGAAGAATGAACGGTTTGAACAGGCGGCAAGGCTTCGCGATCAGGAACATGCCTATCAAAAGCAGCTCGAACAACTGGAAAAAATCAAGGCGAACGGCGCCGAGCCTCCGGTAACGGGCAATGAAGCGGTCGTCAATGAAGAACTGATTCAGCAGATTGTGGAGACGCGTACGGGCATTCCGGTCCGTAAACTGCAGAGCGATGAACAGAACAAGATGAGAAACCTGGCTGAGCATCTGAACGAAAAGGTGATCGGCCAGAAGGAAGCCGTTGAGAAAGTGGCCAGGGCCATCCGCAGAAACCGCACAGGCTTCCGCAAAACGACCCGTCCGATCGGTTCATTCCTGTTTGTCGGCCCGACCGGCGTCGGCAAGACGGAACTTGCCAAGACGCTCGCTTATGAAATGTTCGGCGAACGCGATGCGATGATTCGTCTCGACATGAGTGAATACATGGAGAAACATTCGGTCTCGAAACTGATCGGTGCCCCTCCCGGCTATGTCGGTCATGATGAGGCGGGTCAGCTGACGGAAAAGGTACGCCGCAAACCGTACAGTATTATCCTGCTTGACGAGATTGAGAAGGCGCATCCGGATGTAATGCATATGTTCCTTCAGATTCTGGATGACGGCCGCCTGACGGACAGCCAGGGGAGAACGGTCAGCTTCAAAGATACGGTCATTATCATGACCAGCAACGCCGGAATCAACAACAAATCGGCGACGGTGGGATTCGGTGCGACGGACAGCCGCGAGGATATGATCAAGCAGCTGGAAAACTACTTCCAGCCGGAATTTCTGAACAGGTTTGACGCGATCGTCAAGTTCAATTCTCTGACAAAAGACGATCTGCTGGCGATCGTCGACCTGATGCTGAAGGATATTGAAAGTGCGGCACAGACACAGGGCCTGACGCTGACCGTGACAGATGCCGCGAAGAAGAAGCTTGCCGAACTCGGTTATAATCCGGAATTCGGGGCACGGCCGCTGCGCCGCGTTCTTGAGGAAAAAGTCGAAGACAGCATCTCCGATTTGCTGCTGGAAAACAGCGGGGCCAAATCGATAACTGTAGATGAAGCCGGCGGCGAAATCAAAGTCGCAGCAAATCGTTAATATAAAGAAGGATTCTCCGCAAGGAGGGTCCTTTTTTGGAGAAAAAACGGCCGCGTGCCCTTCTGCGGCAATTTCCGTTTGACATTGTACAGAAAACGTGGCAGAATGGCTTTACAATTACGAAAAAGCGATGAAGGGAATCAGTAGCGGCTGTTTCTGTTTTCAGAGAGCGGGCGGTTGGTGCGAGCCGGCGGCAGACAGTGCGGCGAATTACCTCCCTGAGCATCTTCCGCGAACGAAGAGTAGCGGGAGACGGCCTTGACCGTTATGGCAATTGAGAGGCGGCACTTTGCCGCCAGAAGGATGGTACCGTGCATAAAAGCGCTCCTTAAGGGAGGGCTTTTTTATTTTGCCGATATCGGACAGATTAAAACGAAAGGTGTGGCAAGGATGGACATTATTGATGATTTGAAATACCGCGGCCTGATTAACCAGGTGACGGATGAAGAGGGGCTGCGCGAGGCGCTGAAAAAGCCGATATCGTTTTACTGCGGCTTCGACCCGACGGCCGACAGCCTGCATGCCGGCAACCTGCTGATCATCATCACGATGATGCGTTTCCAGCGGGCGGGGCACCGTCCGGTCGTCGTCGCCGGCGGCGGGACGGGCATGATCGGCGACCCGAGCGGCCGTTCCAGCGAACGCCGGCTAAACACGAAAGCAGTTGTCGACGGCTATGTCCGTCATTTTAAAAAGCAGTTTTCCTGTTTTTTCGACTTCGACGGCGCCAAGGCCGTTTACGTCAATAATGGCGATTGGCTGGGCAGCCTGTCGGCGATTTCATTTTTGCGCGATGTCGGCAAACATTTTTCGCTCAATTACATGCTCTCCAAAGATTCCGTTCAGTCGCGGATGGATGCCGGTATATCGTTTACGGAGTTCTCCTATATGCTCCTGCAGGCGTTCGATTATTTGAATCTTTATGAGAAATTCGGCTGCCGGCTGGAGATCGGCGGCAGCGACCAGTGGGGAAATATAACGGCAGGCCTGGAGCTGATTCGAAGAAAGGGACATGAGGAACCGGCGTTCGGGCTGACGTTTCCGCTGATCACCAAGAGCGACGGAACAAAGTTCGGCAAATCAATGGGCGGCGCCATCTGGCTGGATCCGGACAAGACGACTCCTTATGAATGGTATCAGTTCTGGATGAACACTTCGGATGACGATGTCGTCAATTACCTGAAATACTTTACTTTTCTTTCGAAAGATCAGATAGAAAGCCTGGCTGCGGAGACGGCGCGGCACCCCGAAGAAAGGAAAGCGCAGAAGACGCTTGCACAGGAGCTGACAAAACTGGTCCACGGCGAGAAAGCGCTGCGGGAATCGGAACATATTTCCGAGGCACTCTTCAGCGGCGACATTTCGCGGCTGACCGCCGAAGAAATCAGTCAGGGATTCAAGGATGTTCCGACTTATGAGGCGGCTTCGGACGCACCGGAAGGTCTGATTGATCTGATTGTCGCCGCGGGCGTCACAACTTCCAAACGTCAGGCGAGAGAAGACGTTAAGAATGGGGCGATCTATGTTAACGGCATCCGCCGGACGGAGCTGTCCTATGTGCTCTCGGAAAATGACCGGATTGACGGCATGTACACGATCATACGACGCGGAAAAAAGAAATATACGCTGATCAGGTACTGAGCACACGTGAAGGCCGGCATAAAAATGCGGTGAATCGGTATGTCCCTGCGGCAATTGATGCACACTAGTGTCGAATAAACGACCGAATATTAGACGACGTATGGCGAAATTGGTATACTGATAATAGTGGTTTTAATCTGCAGAAAGTTGAGAAATAGAAACGCTTCATACTGTGAATTCGTCACCGTAAGAGATCAGCAATCGAAGGAGGAATAGATCATGGCTACGGAAAACGAAAAAAAATCATGCAGCGGTCTTGGTGCAAAAGAACTTTTTATCGGGGGCGTTATCGGAGGAATGATCGGAGCCGCCGCGGCGCTGTTTCTTGCGCCCAGGTCCGGAGAAGAGCTGCGCCGCGATCTGTGTGCCAATAATGCGATCGGGAGCGGCATCGAAAAGATTAAACAGGCGGCGTCGAATCTGATCAAAAAAGACAGCGAACCGTACAGCTGACCCTGTCTGGGCCGTTCATCAGCTCTTTTGGCGTCAGGGATGCGAAATAGAAATAATCCGCATCCCGGCGCTGAAGGGGCTTTTTATGTTCCCGGACGGAGAGAAGGCCGTGCGGGCGGCCCGCCAGCGGAAAGACCTGTTTCCAATCCGGATTTTCTTAAACGTGATAGGTATTTCCGGACGGCAGTTCCAGACAGTTGAGCTGGCCGCCGAAGACGCAGCCGCCGTCAATGCCGATAATATTATTCTGACCGAAAAAAACGCCGCTGGAAGACTGAAGGGTCATAGTTGGCGTATGGCCGAAAACGACCGTTTTTTCTCCGTGATAATGGGTCAGAAATGGTGCGCGTGTCCACAAAAAGGTTTGATCGTCCGTTTCATCCGGGGATTTTTCCGGATCGACCCCTGCATGGACAAAGAAATAGTGTTCTGTCTGCGTATAAAAGGCAAGATGCTGAATCCATTCCAGATCGTCGCGCAGTTCTTTCGGCAGATCCGCCGAACCATTCTGGAGACCATGATAAAAGGTTTTGAACGTTAAGCCGTAGCTTGCAAGTGTTCGGGCCCCGCCGTTCGCCGCCCAGTTAGCGAGCGTATCCGGGCCGGGGCTGGCCAGCGCTTTTTCCATCATGTCTTCGTGATTGCCTTTCAATGCAATGGCTCCTCCGCTTTCCAGCTCCCGCGCCTTTTTAATGACGGCTTTCGGATCCTGTCCGCGGTCGACATAATCGCCCAGCAGAATCAGGAGATCCTCGTCCGGGTTATAGTGCGTTAAGTCGAGGAGGGCGTTAAATGGATCAATTTCGCCGTGCATGTCGCTGATCGCGAGCAGGCGTCTGATTGTTTGCAATAAAATCCCCCCGCTTTCCTGTCTCTATCATAGACAAATCGGCAACGGTTATGCAACCGTGAAACGGCGGTTTCCGAGAGTGATCATCGTCACTTTATTACTATTCACGGCCCAAATCGTTATAATGATAGTGTAAGCGAATTCATCGGCAAAATCATTGAATCGATTCAGTTTACAAAAAAGAAGGGATGAGACGGATGGAATATCGGACAGAACACGATACGCTCGGTGAGGTCAAGGTGCCGGCCGACCGGCTGTGGGCGGCACAAACGGAGAGAAGCAGGCATAATTTTCATATCGGGTGGGAAAAAATGCCGCTCGATATTATCAGGGCTTTTGCCGTGCTCAAAAAAGGAGCGGCACTGGCCAACCGCGATCTCGGAACGTTGGATGCTGAAAAGGCCGCAGCTATCGTTACGGCTGCCGATGAAATCATCGCCGGAAAATGGGATGACGAGTTTCCGCTGATGGTCTGGCAGACCGGGAGCGGGACACAGTCAAATATGAACGTGAACGAAGTGATTGCGAACCGCTCCAATCAGCTTCTAAAGGAAAAAGGATCGAAAACGCGTGTTCATCCCAATGACGACGTCAATAAGTCGCAAAGTTCGAACGACACGTACCCGACGGCGCTGCATATTGCCGCGCTTCTTGCTGTCGAAAATGAGGTGCTGCCGGCTCTTGACGAACTGAAGGAAACGCTTGACAGAAAGGCCGCGGCTTTTCAGGACATTATTAAGATCGGGAGAACCCATCTGCAGGATGCGACGCCGCTCACTCTCGGCCAGGAAATCAGCGGCTGGGCCTACATGCTGGATCGTTCAAAAGCGCTGCTGCTTGCCGACAGCGATTATTTGCGGGATCTGGCGATCGGCGGAACGGCGGTCGGAACCGGGCTCAATGCACACCCTGAATTCGGGGAGCGCGCCGCACGGGAAATTGGAAAGATCACGGGAAAAACGTTCCGGTCGTCTAAAAATAAATTTCATGCGCTGACCAGCCATGATCAGATTGTTGCCGTTCACGGCGTTCTGAAAGGGCTGGCCGCCGATCTGATGAAAATCGCCAATGATGTCAGATGGCTGGCGAGCGGACCGCGCTGCGGAATCGGCGAGCTTTCCATCCCGGCAAACGAGCCGGGCAGCTCGATCATGCCCGGGAAGGTGAATCCGACACAATGCGAAGCGGTGACCATGGTCGCCGTCCAGGTTATGGGGAATGACGCGGCTATCGGCGTTGCCGCCAGCCAGGGAAATTTTGAACTGAATGTATTTAAACCGGTAATCGGCTATAATTTTCTGCAATCGACCAGACTGCTGGCCGATGTGATGCACTCGTTCAATGAACGCTGCGTTGCCGGCATCGAACCGAATCGTGCAAAAATCAAGGAAAATCTCAATCGTTCGCTGATGCTTGTGACGGCGCTCAATCCCTACATCGGTTATGAGCAGGCTGCCAAAATATCGAAGCTGGCATTCAAAGAAGGGCTGAGCCTGAAGGAGGCTGCCGTTAAGCTCGGCATTCTGACCGCCGGACAGTTTGACGACTATGTCAAACCTGAAACGATGATCCATCCGCACGCTTAATAGAAAGCAGGGGCGGTCCCGAAAAGGTGGCCGCCGCTGAGGACCGGATTCAAAAAGTCGGCCTGTCAACATTTTAATCAATTCAAGAGACTGCCTCATAAACGGGTGATCAACCTTATGATGCAGTCTCTTTTCGGCTTTAATTCTCCTTATATGCCGGCGGCCCTTTGGCTCAGGCTGTTTCTTTTGTCTGCCGTCCCCTGCTTTTTCAGCAGACAAACGGCTCAGCGGGCCTCCTCCATTTTTTTGATCCGCTGTTCATTCTGCCCCGCCTTTTTAACAAGAGCGGGATATCTGAAAAGAAGCATCGTGTAACGTCCCAATAAAAAACCGGCCATGAAAATGAAGTAAATCACAAAACTCGACGATCCGTTTAATGAGGGCGCCAGCGACAGGAAATGAACGGATGCGTATTTCAATGCGTAGCGTATCGGAATGGAAAGAAACCAGACCAGGACAGCCATGACGGAACCTGACAAGTACCAGGCGCCGTTATGATTCACGAGCGGCGTGTAACGCCCCTGTATCAGGCCGAGTCCGAATGACAGAAGGAAGCTCGCCGCAATGATGCACCAGTCCGCCGGCGGCAGAGCGGGCAGGATTGAGAGCGAATAGCCTGAGAACAGCAAGAGGGCGAGCGGCTGCCGGTACAGTCTGCCCGTCAGCGGTATTTCGCGGAGCTGGTTGATCAGCACGGCAGCCAGAAAAAGTGAACCGATAACAAGGATCAATGAATTCCACCTCCATCTTGCTTATGCGCATTTTCAGTTTATGAAGGGCCTGATTTGTCCTACAACGCCGATCTTCTGACTTCAGCAAACAATTTTCTTAGAAGTTTATTAAATTACAATGGTGTTACAAATAAAAAGCGACAAAATATACCATTTTTCTGCCTTATGTTACATTTATGTTTCATCAAGAAATAAAAGCTTAATATCAGCCGTTAAATTGTTAATGTTATAATGAAAAAGTCGATGAAATGTGTAAAAAAAACGATAAGTTACTGAAATAAAATAAATAGAAAAACAGAAAATTGACGCATTGGGGAGGACATTAGCTAATCATGGCAATGAGCAAAAAGAAAGTGGCAGTGACAGTCGCACTGACGGTCGGACTTACATACACGGCAACAGCCCCATCGGTTACATACGCAACGTCCTTACAATCGCTTCAGAATCAGACGGCTTCGCAGCAGTCGCTCAGCGGGCAGGTGAGCGCGCAGAAAAAAGCACTTCAGGCGCAGCTCGATCAGATGATTCAGCAGCAGCTGAAGCTGACCGGGCAGATCAGCGATGCCCAGGCACAAATTAACACGACAAACGACCAGATCTCGACACTGAAGAATGATATCCAGGTCCTTCAGAAGAGGATCGATGCCCGCAAGAAACTCCTCGATACCCGCTTGGTTTCGATCTATAAGAACGGCGGATCGGTGGATGTGATCGACTTTCTGCTCGGTTCCAAATCGTTCGGCGATTTCATCGACCGGGCGACGACTTTGAACATGATCACGACGCAGGATCAGAAAATCATCAACGATCAGAAAAATGATCAAAATGCGGTCGCGGTAAAGAAACAGAGCGTCGAAAAGAAACAGGCGGCCAATGTAGCTAAACTGGCCGATCTGCAGAAAAACCTCGGCAAGGTGAATGCACTTCAGGCTCAGAAAAAAATTGCGGTCAGCGCGCTGAATGACAAGCAGGCCAATATCTCGCAAACACTGACTGAGCTTGCGGGCGCCGCCTCAAACCTTAAAAATGCGAAGCCGGTTGCGGCGGCTGCTTCGTCTTCGCCTGCTGCCACTCCGGTATCGCATCAAAGCAGCACGTCGAATGCCAATTCAGGAAACTCGGGAAGCTCTTCTTCGTTTACATTATCGTCTTCGGTGTCCTCGGGCGGTATTGCCGGTATTTTGAACTACGGAAATCAGTTTATCGGCCGTTCTTCGTACGCCTGGGGTGTTGAGAGTCCGTCGACCGGCCGCTTTGACTGCTCCGGATTCGTTCAGGCCGCGTTTGCCGCGAACGGCATCAGTCTTGGAAGAACGACGGGGGCTCAGGTGAATGAAGGCACGCGGGTCAGCTACAGCAGCGCCCGGCCCGGCGATCTTGTCTTCTTCGATACGGACGGCGTCAACGGCCATGTCGGCATTTACCTCGGCGGCGGCCGTTTTATCGGTTCGCAGTCGAGCACGGGCGTAGCCGTTGTCAGCATGAGCAATCCATATTGGAGTGCGCACTTCAGCGGCGTCGTCGTCAGAATCCTGAACTGATCGAACAGAGACTATTTTATACTAAAGAAAAAAGCCGCAGGGACCGATTTCCCTGCGGCTTTTTTCGTTCATATATCATGTGCGGCTGAAAGCGGCGCAGCAGCTGTCAAAAGTCCCTTTTATGATCCTGATTATTCGCACTTATTGATTCTTTAGCCGTTACTGCGGATATTCTGCACTTTATTGATGATCCTCGGCCTGCAGCTGTTGATATGGGTCCGCTTACGGTTGATAAAACGGCGGTTGCCGTTGAGGGGAGGCCGCTTATCGGTGATTTTCATCAGGAGGCGCTGAATAGCGGCAGGCGAAGAAAAAAACGGGCATGTCTGCCATTCCATGCCGAGCCGCGCAGAAGGTCGCCTGCAGAGAAGTCGATCGCCGCCTGCATCGCTCAAAAGGCGTGCCGGCGTTAGCTAACGGAAGCTCCCGTCATTCTCGGCTTTGCGCGGATCGCGGGGCGAACGCGGTCATCTCTTAAAGTCAGAATAATCAATTAATGATTGTGATAAAAAGGAGCCGCCTTAAGAACCGGGCGGCGTTCTTCTTTTGGAAAGCGTGCAGTCAGTTTTTTTTAATCTCGCGAATGGCGCTCATTAAACGGCCGATATAACGGATTTCGGATAAAGATAAAACCTGATGATTGGGGCCGTACTTATTTTCTATAAGCAGTTCACTGCCGAGATATTTTGCCTCTCCGAGATAAATAGCCCCATTGACTGTCTGGACGATGATGCTGTCGCCGTCCATGAATAGGTCCCGGTTCTCGATAATAAGAATTGTCGCATGAGAAGTCCCGAAGAAGTCATGAATCGGCGGCAGCCCGCTAATATCGAACACAAAAGTCTTTGGGTAAATGGGCCGGCAATCGGTTATGGGGTAATTGAAATAATCCAGGATATTCTCAGGTGCCAGAACATGTCTCTGCTTCAGTCGCCGGACAATCGGCAATTTAATATAATGTATCGGTTTAAGATTCATATTTTTTTAAATCATCCTCCAAAAATCACAGCACGTTTTCCCGGCTGAATCTTATGAATCAGTCAGCCGATTATTATTGCCTTCCTCTCTTTTTCGGCCGGACCGGGCATGGCCGCTGTTCAGAGGAGCACTTTGATCGATTCCGATCCATGCACTTGGCCGGTCTGTCCGCTTACAGCGTATGATTTTATCAGTCTATTAACGTGCTGTCAATATTTTTGCAGAACGTGTGTCCCGGTCCGGCTGATTTCCGAACGCAGCCGTCTCAGATGCGGGCATGGGCATGGCATAGGCACACCGGAAAAAAATCATCATACGGAAGCATGCCTTTTTTTGCTGAATGATGCGGATGCCGGGCCAGGCGTAAGAAAGACGGCATATGCTATAGAAAACAAAGAGGAGGATGTGGAGATGTTTATTCTCATCGTCGTCATGTTTATTCTCCTTGTCATTGTCGGTTTGTTCTTCTGAAGGGAAATATAAGAAGAACGGTCTGACCCTGAAATTCCATGTGTGCCAAGAGCCGTGAAACCGGAAGTGCTTGGCATTTTTAATTCGTCCGTTCAACAATTTTTTACGGGAAACTTCTTCCAAACTAGTGGAACATCGACAAAAAAACCCGGTTCAGTATTTGGCGAAAATATGTGACAATAGAGATACACAATAATACGAAAGGAAGTGCAGCGGTTGTGAGAAACATCATCTCGTTCAAATTCAATCCTTCGAAACTCAGACTGAATAAGTTCATTGACTTTTACGGGTATTGCTCGCACTTAGAGCAGAACATCTATGTCTATGGGAAAAAAGAGGCGCATAAAATCCACCGTCTGTCCGAACTTCTTTCGTTCATTTTATTTACTCATGATGAAGAGTGCCTGATTGTTATTGAAGGACAAGGGATCAGCCAGACGAAAGAGTATATTTCAAAGAATATGGCAGAAGTATTGTCCGCATAAGTAAGCGTTTACATCAGCGATACGATGCCGGAATTCTTGCCGCTTCATTCGCAGCCGTCTTTCTACTATAATGAATAGAGTCATCGCAAAATGAATACTTATTGGAGGACGGCAGGAAATGAACACGAAAATGACTGAATTGACGGCGCCGATCAACCCGTCGAATGACCCGTGGGAAGCCTATCGCGACATGGAGACGTACGGCCGTCTTGAACTGACAAATGTGGAACTGACAACGACGACGCTCTGCAATATGAGATGTGAGCATTGTGCGGTCGGCTACACATTGCGGAAACGCGACCCGCAGCCTTTGCCGCTGGATCGGATCATTAAAAGACTGGACGAGGCATCCCATCTGCACGCGCTGAGTATCACCGGCGGAGAGCCGATGCTTTCAATGAAGGCAGTCAGGGAATATGTCGTTCCCATCTTAAAGTATGCCCGCGAGCGGGGCCTCAGAACACAGATCAATTCAAATTTGACACTGGATCTCGCCCGATACGAATTAATCATTCCTTATCTGGATGTACTCCATATTTCTTTTAACTATGGAAGTTTTGAAGACTACTCGACGATCGGTTTTGCAGTTATGGAGAAGAAGCCGAAACGGGATCAGCAGAAACTCTTTTTCGACAGGATGGTTGAAAACGCCCGGGAATTATCGGCAAGAGGCGTTCTTGTTTCGGCGGAGACAATGATTAACAAGCGTACTCTGCCGCATCTCGAACGCATTCATGAACAGGTCGTCGCGATGGGATGCAGGCGGCATGAGATTCATCCGATGTACCCGAGCGACTTTGCCGGAGCGCTTCAGGTGGCGACACTCGACGAAATACGTTCGGGGATCAGCAGGCTGCTCGATGCCCGTGATGAGAATGTCTGGATGCTTTTCGGTACGCTGCCCTTTTATCCGTGCAGTTCGGACGATCGGGATCTGGCTCTTTTAAAAAGGCTCTATGAAGCGAAAAATGTAACGATACGAAATGATCCGGACGGCCGTTCGCGCCTGAACGTCAACATTTTCAGCGGCGATATCATCGTTACGGATTTCGGCGATACGCCGCCGCTCGGCAACATTCGGACGACCGCTCTTGAAGAGGCCTACCGGCAGTGGATGAAAACGCCGCTGGCCGAATCTTTGAACTGCCACTGCCCGGTCGTAAAATGTCTGGGTCCGAATGTGCTTGTCAAGAATACTTATTATCGGGATATCGATTTTACGACCCGGACTGCCCGGATCGCCCGGGAATAAATAAAATGAATTGCTTTTTCCGGGCGGAACGAAAAAATCTGCAGAGAGGAGCGGAAATCCTGCCGAGCTTCCGTCTTAAACATTCGGCACGTTTTCCGTCTTTGCCTGCTCCCGATGCCTCAGAGCTTTAGACAGTGACATTTGTCATCTCAGAGTTGACAAAAGGTCACTATTTTTTTGCCTTCCCGCTTGGTAGACTATGGGTAGACCGGAAGGGGGATGCTGAAATGATTATTGAGGTTTCCGATCTTGTGAAACGTTATAAAGACAATCTGGCGATTGATCACCTGAGCCTGCAGGTGAAAGAGGGCGAGATCTTCGGACTGCTCGGTCCGAACGGCGCAGGAAAGACAACCTTAACCAATACGATGCTCGGTCTGACGACAGTTGATCAGGGAACGATTAAGATCTTCGGGGAGGAACTTCGGAAAAACGAACGGGAAATAAAGAGGCACATCGGGCTCGTGCCTCAGGATATTGCCGTTTATGAGGAGCTGTCGGCGCTGGAAAATGTCCGGCTTTTCGGCAGGCTCTACGGTCTGAGCGGGAATGCGCTGAAAGAGGGGACGGCCGATGCCCTTGAATTCACGGGACTGACCCACTTGCAAAACAAAAGGCCTGCACAGTTTTCCGGAGGCATGAAGCGGCGGCTGAACATTGCCTGCGCGCTTGTCCATAAACCGAAATTGATCATCATGGATGAACCGACCGTCGGCATCGATCCGCAATCGCGCAATTATATTCTGGAATCGGTCAAAAAGTTAAATGCAACGGGCTGTACAGTCATTTATATTTCTCATTACATGGAAGAAGTGGAAGCAATCTGTTCGCAAATTGCCATTGTCGATAAAGGAAGGATCATTGCCAAGGGCACTAAAGAAGAATTAGCCAGACTGATTATCGACGACCATGCCCTGTTCGTCGACATTGAATCGCCCGGATTTTCTATCGTCGACGCATTAAAAAAGCTGCCTTCCGTTAAAGATGCGGTGATCGATGACCATACGGTGCGCATTATCTCTGCTGCTAAAAATATCAATGAGGTTCTGTCGGTGTTCCTTGATGAGGGTGTCATTGTGACCAAAGTGTCGACGAATACCCCGACGCTGGAAGATGTGTTTCTGACGCTGACCGGCCGTGCGCTTCGGGAGGGATCCATTTGAAAACGATTATCACCGTCTGCTTCAGCACGATCAAACAAAACTTCCGCGATCGGCGAGGCCTCCTGCTGATGCTGCTCCTGCCGGTGGTTTTAACGCTGATTCTGGGAACGGCGCTCAGCAACGCCGATTCAACAACGGCGTCCCTGGATATCCGCGCCGGAATTGTCAATCAGGACCGGGGATCCCTGGCGATGTCAATGGTTGACTTTTTTCAGGAAAAACAAATCCGCACGGTTATGAAAACACGCATTTATAAAACGGAAGCCGAAGCCAACAAGGATTTAAAGAAGCAGAACCTCGATGCGGTGATCGTCATCACAAAAGGATTTTCCGCGGCCGCCGTGCGCGGCCAAAGCCATCATCTCGACTTCATTACAAGCGGAGATCTGGAGAGTTCGGCCGTCCGAAGCATTGCCGACAGTTTTCTGAAGCGGATGAATGCTGTACAGGCACTGGCCGCGGCCGGTGTTTCTCCCCAGAAAGCCGCCGGTGCGCAGCTGGTTCCGCTTTTGTCGAACCATGCTTTGAGCGTTAAAGGAAAGGTGCCGGATGCGAGCAGTTATTATGCGGTGACCATGCTGATCATGATCATTTTATATGCTTACGCATACGGTGTGGATGCAGTCAAGGAATCGCTGGATTCGCCGATCGGCTATCGCATTCAATCGTTGCCCGTCCGTCCGATGAGCTTCTTTACCGGTAAAGTGTTCGGCCATGTTGCAACCATCTTTTTACAGATTCTCATCCTGATCGTTTTCTTTAAATTCATCTATAAAGCCGATTTCGGCAGTCATCTCTGGTTTGTTTTCGGTTTGTGCTTTCTTCTGGCCGCGATCGTCACGCTGACGGGTATCGCTCTCACGCTGCTGTCAACGGAAAAAACGGCCGATGCTCTGATGACGTTCATTGCCCCCCTGGCCACTTTTCTGGCCGGCGGCTATGTGAAACTCAGTTTTCTGGAGACCAATCCGATTACGTCGGCGATCCGCGGCTTCATGCCCAACTCTCTCGTTCAGACACTGATTTTCCAGGATATCTACGGCGGTTCCAGCCTGTCTCCGTTGGTTGCCGTCTTTAAATTGGTCATCATTCTGGCGGCGGTTCTGCTGCTCACGGCGGCCGGACTAAGGAGGAGAAGCTATGGCTATCTTTCAAAATAATCTGAAAAGGTTTATGAAGAATAAGCTGACTCTGGGAATCAGTCTGATTATACCAATCTTATTTATTATTGTGGCGTTTTCCGGTTCAGGGGATCAGAGGGCGACAGTCGGCGTCATCGATCATGACGGGACGCAGCTGACAAAGCAGATGATTCAGACGATGAAGGGCCAGGCGGATGTGGTCCGGGTGACGGATAATAACCAGCGCGATCAGCTGATTAACGGAAAGGCCGACATGGTCCTGATCATTGACAAAGGATTTACATCGTCGCTGATCGCCGGACAGTCGAAGCCGCTAAACAGCTACCATGTTTCGGAAAGCAATATCTCGTCCGGAGTGAGCGCCTTTATAAGCGGTTATCTGCAGGATATTGAATTAATGGCGAAGCAGTCGCAGGGGCGGCAGCAAGTGTTTTATCAGGCGCTGAACCGCTACAATCAGAATCATCTGGCATTGCGCGTTCGAAGTGCGGACGGTCAGGCTGCACAAAAAGAAAAAACGCTGAGTTCGCTCGGATTCGTGATCTACGGCTGTCTGATCATGATGATTGCTCTTCCGTCCAAACTGATCGTTGAAGATAAGGAGAAAAAGATTTTTGATCGCTTTTTCACGACGCCGCTCTCGCTGAGAAGCTACAATGCCCAGCATATCCTGAGCTACCTGCTGCTGGCCAATGTCATGATTTTTACGATGCTGGCGATCCTCGCGGCCGGGTTTCATGCGACGTTCGGACCGTCGATCTTTAATGTGTACGTCGTCCTACTTATTTTTTCGGTCGTTGCGATATCGATCGGCGTTGCCCTGAGCGTGGCTGTCAACAGCACGCGGCAGGCCAATGCGCTGACCTGGCTGATCACGACGCCGCTGGCGATGCTCGGCGGCTGCTTCTGGCCCGCGAAAATCATGCCTTCCTTTATGCAGAAACTCGCGGATTTCACGCCGACAGCATGGGGGGTTAAGGCATTGACCAAGCTGGTCTACGGAAACGGCTTAAACGATGTTATAATTGAATTAACTATTTTAGCCGCTTTTGCCGTTATCTTTTTCCTTCTTGCTTCGTGGCGGACAAGAGATATTGCACATTAATGGCCCCCGGAGGCTGCCTATGATCTATTTCTATCAGCTTATCCTGTTCTGCCTGCTGGGCTACGGACTTGTGACCGGCAAAAACGCACCGACTCCTGTTGAAGTGGTGTGCTTTTTGCTGCTTATCGTGGTCAATCTGCTGAAAACGAGATATCTGCCGAGAAAATGGCTGACTCAGAGTGAATGGCTGCTTATTCTTCTCTTCGGGATCAATCAGCCGATTTTTGTCATCGGTTTTGCGCTCCTGCTTCCGGAGACGCTGAAGGCAAGAAATCGTCTTTTAGCCGGCCTGGCTTTTCTGATTCTGCCCATTCTTTTTATGCTTGATTTTCCGCATATCCTGCTCTTTTTAATTTTTTTCGGTGTCTGTTGCTTTTTTGTCAGCCTGATCGATCGGCTGCAGGAAAGCGAACGGCGCTTCAGAAAGATTGCAGATGATGAACGCTATTACATCTATGAGCTGGAAAAATCGAAGCGGCAGATTCTGCAGCAAGCAGAAAGGCGCACCCGTCTTGCCGAACTGAAAGAAAGGAACCGGATTGCCAGAAACCTGCACGACACGATCGGACATACGATTGCGGGTTTGTATATGCAGCTTCAGGCGGCCTATAAAGTCAGAGAAAAAAATTTGCAGAAATCCGATGAGCTGATTGAAAAAACGGTTGCCGGATTATCCGATGCATTGCGGATGGTGCACGATACGGCACATGACCTGATACCTGCAAAAACGTCCGGGCTCGAGAGGGTCAGACAATTGATTCAATCGTTCCATTACTGCGAGCTGTCCTTCGCCTGTTCCGGAGATATGAAGGACATTCCGGAGCGGCACTGGGAAATCATTGAGGCGAATGTCCGGGAAGCACTGACGAATATATTCAAGCATTCCGAGGCGACAAAAGCCGGCATAGAGCTGAACGGGAACAGGCATTTTGTCAGGCTGTTCATTCATGACAACGGGAAAGGGGCCCCCGTCGTCCAGGATCATCTCGGTTTGAACGGCATGAAAGAAAGAGTGAGTAAAATGGGGGGCAGCCTCTCGGTCGACGGACAATCCGGTTTCAAGATTGTCTGCATACTGCCGCTGACGAAAAAGGAGAGTGGATTATTTGCGGATTCTCATCGTTGATGACGATGCGCTGATTTGCGACAGTCTGAAACTGCTGATTGATCTGGAAAGCGACATGACGGTTACAGGCACATGCAAAAACGGCAGGGAAGCGATTCGCTTCTTTGAGACGGAAAAAGCGCCCGATCTCGTGCTGCTCGATATCCGCATGCCGGTCATGGACGGCGTGCAGTGTTCGGCTGAACTGAGGCACAGATGGCCGGAGACGAAGATCATCATGCTGACTACTTTTCGTGACGACGACTATATCAGACAGGCGATTAAAAACGGGGCGTCGGGCTATCTGCTCAAAAGCCAGTCGGGGGATGCGATCATCGATACTCTGCGGGCGGCCTTTCACGGCAGCATGGTGATGAGCAGTGAAGTGGCCGAAAAGCTTTCCGATATGCTGCACTCTTCGGCCCGTAAGCTGACTGGAAGGCCGGCCGTGGACGATTCACTGACCGAACGGGAAAAAGAAGTGCTTGCACTGATTGCGGCCGGCCGTTCCAATAAGGAAATTGCCGAAAGGCTGTACTTGAGCGACGGAACCGTCAGAAATTATATCACGCGCATGCTCGAGAAGCTGCAGCTGCGTACGCGTACGCAGCTCGCGGTCTATTATATAGAATGCAAATATGGAAGGAACAGCTGACCGGGAAGACTGCAGCTGTCTTTTGAATCTTCGCCGGCGTCGATACATAACCGTCACCCGTTCCCGAATTCAGCCGGTATCGATATCGATACATAACCGCCACATCCGCTGCCCGAAGCAGGGAACCCTTCGCGTGAAAGGACGGTTTCTGTGGAAAAATGTCGATGAAAAACAGGTCGAACGTGTCGAACGTTGTGTTAAACTTTTTAAAGAAGTTGAAAAGAGATTGTAAATACGGCCTGTTCTGTTAAAATGGAATTTGGGCCTGTTTCGCGGCGGCATTTTTGCTGTGCGCGGAAGATCGGCTGTTTAGAGAGGGCAGAGAGGTGGAGTGGGTGCATCTTTTTTCAAAAAATGATAAATTTTTTAATATGCTTTCGATTATCTCACTGAATCTGGAGGAATCAGCGCGTTTTTTTATGGAGTCGAAAATCAAAAACGAGTCGGATCTTCGCGATTTTTCGCAGAAAATGAAAGACTTCGAACGCAAGGGCGACTCCTATGTGCACGAACTGATCATTGCACTTAATAAGACATTCGTGACGCCTCTGCAGCGTGAGGATATTCTTGAGCTTGCCATGAAAATGGACGATGTGCTTGATGGCTTTGAAGAATGGTCGATGCGGCTCGAAATCTACAGACTGACGCACACCGATGAGTATATGGCCAAGTTTGTCGGCTACCTTTTTGAAGCATCCAGGGAAATTGCACAGGCCGTCGATCTTCTGGCGAAAAAAAATTTGTCGGGGATAAGGAATAATGTCATTAAGATAAACGATTACGAAACCGAATGTGACGATCTGCTGGCAAAATGCATTACAAATCTGTTCCGGTATGAGCAAGATGCGGTTAAAATCATTCAGTACAAGGAACTTTATGAAATGCTGGAAAGTGTGGCCGACAGTTGTGAGGATGTCGCGGATACACTCGAGACGATTATCATGAGGAATGCATGATGCTCATGCGGAAAAAAGGCAGCAGCCGGACATTGTCGGCCGTTTCTGAAAATCGGCCGTGCAGCTTCGAAAAAGAAAGGATTTTTTAAATCATGCAAAGTTTGTTCGCCTTGACACTGATAATCGTGCTGCTCGCTTTTGCGTTCGACTTCCTTAACGGTTTCCACGACACGGCCAACACGATTGCCACGTCGGTTTCCACGCGCGCTCTGCGGCCGCTGGCAGCCATTATTCTTGCGGGAACGATGAATTTCCTCGGCGCAATCACATTTACCGGAGTTGCCCAGACGATAAGCAAGGGTGTCATTGATCCGTTTACGATTCATGATGAAACGAGGGGCATGATTATCGTGATGGCCGCGCTGATTACCGCAATCATTTGGAATCTGGTAACCTGGCTCTTCGGCATACCGAGCAGCTCGTCGCATGCGATCATCGGATCACTGGCCGGCGCGGGCATATCGGCATTCGGTTTTCATGCGCTTAATTTATCCGGATTTATAGAAATTTTTGAAGCCCTGATTTTTTCACCGATTGTAGCGATAACGGTCGGATTCATCATCATGAGCCTATTCAATTTTTTCTTCCATAATTTCCCATTAAAGAAAACGAATCAGCGGTTCCGCACTTTTCAAATCTTCACCGCAGCGCTGCAGGCATTTGCTCACGGAACGAACGATGCTCAGAAAACAATGGGAATCATCACGATGGCGCTCGTTGCATCAAAATATCTTTCAGTAGTGGAAATTCCGATGTGGGTCCGCGTGACTTCCGGGATTGCGATGGCCATGGGCACGGCCTTCGGCGGCTGGCGGATTATTAAAACAATCGGGACCAAGATTATGAAAATAGAGCCGATCAACGGAGCGGCCGCGGATTTATCTTCGGCGGCGATTATTTTTAGCTTTACGGCCCTGCATTTTCCCGTAAGCACGACCCATGTGATTACCTCCTCGATTCTTGGAGTCGGTGCCGCTGACCGGGTCCGGGGTGTTAACTGGGGCATGGCGATTAATATTGTCATAACGTGGATTATTACGCTGCCGACAACGGCAGCGTGCGCGGTCGTCGTCTTTAAAGTTTTAGCATGGCTTTTATAATCTGTAATCGGAACGGCGCTTGAGAAACGGATGTTTCCGCGGCGCCGTTTTTCGGCAGCAATCTGTACCGGCTGTACAAAAATCAGTTTTCGTGGCAGCGCTTACAATTTACAACAAAAATATAGCTTCAAAAGACTGAATAAAATAAAGAGAGAAGGACCTTCCACGCCGCCGGAGACGAACCGGCCTTTTGTTTCAGCTTCCGCTTTCAGGTTTTTACGGAAGTTGCTTTTCTCCAAAAGGCGTTCTGTTCAAATCTGCCGGGGACGGCACCGGCTTGCAGGTCAGGAGTCAATCCGAGCAGGCAGACACTGCTGCTGAAACTCGACAATCATCTCGTCCAGTTCCCGGCTGCATCGCAAGGTTTCGGCAGCGTACATTCCATAGATCTTAGCGATATGAAAAAGTTGTTTTCTTTTTTTCTCGATTTTTTCTAAACTTGAAGGATATATTTCCTGTGTCTTATTGACTACTGAAAGGCTGCACATGAGACCTTCGTCACCTCCCTGCGATCATATGTATACCGGACTAACGATTCTAATTATAGCATGCAATAATATTTTGTCCATGTCTCCATTGGCTCAATGCTCTTTTTTTCACAAAGAATCAGATTTTGATTCTTTTCATTCAGGGCCGTATGATAGATTCAGCAGAAGCTTATGTTAGGCTTATGAAACTTTGGAGGGCAAAGGTCATGCAGCTATCCGATTTTGAACTGATTACGGTGCTTTCCGATGAAGGAAATATGAGAAAAGCAGCCGAAAAGCTCTTTGTATCCCAACCGGCTCTGAGCCAGCGGCTGCAGCACATTGAACGTGAATGGGGCACTCGGATTTTTTCGCGCTCAAAACGCGGAGTCAGCCTGACGCCGGAGGGCGAAGCCATTGTCCGCTTTGCCAGGGAAACGCTGGAGAGGGCTGCGGAAGTCAGAGCCGAAGTCGGCGCGCACGGTTCGGATATCTACGGGACACTGAAACTGGCCGTTTCATCGGTCAACGGGCAGTACTGGCTTCCGGAGGTTCTGAAAGATTTTGTGGAGAGTTATCCGCTTGTGGAAATTTCGCTGGTGACAGGCTGGTCGAGTGAAATCCTGGAACGGATGTACCATGCCCAGTGCCATGTGGCCATTGTCCGCGGAAATCCGCTTTGGAGGGGAGAAAAACTGCATCTATTTTCCGATCCTCTGAATCTGGTCGATACAAAGATTGAGACGCTGAACGATTTGACCAGAGATCAGCGGCCTTATATTCAATTCAGAAGTGATTCTTCCTATGATCAGATCATAAGGGAATGGTGGCATGATCAAAAGTTCCGATCTCCCGTCAGAACCATTCTGGTCGATCAGATCGAAACATGCAAACAAATGGCGACTCACGGCATCGGCTACGCGGTTCTTCCGTCGATCAGCCTGACTGAAAAGGACCGGGTGCATCGGATTCCGCTGACGGACAGGCAGGGAGCCGCCTTGAAGAGGGACAACTGGCTGCTGTACGATAAGGAATCTCTGCGGCTGAAACAGGTGCATGCATTTATTGAGCTTGTCCGCCATAGACTTTTAACCTGAAATTCGATAAGATATCTGTGAATGTTCATTCATTTTGGGAGGCTGAAAAATGGATCAGATGGATGCTTTTGAAATTATTTCGTTTCTGCAGAACAGCGTAAAAAAAACGCCGGTTAAAGTATACATAAAAGGAAATCTTGACTCGATCGATTTCGGTGCAGATGTCCGGACGTTTATCAGCGGTTCCGCCGGTACTGTTTTCGGCGATTGGCAGGTGATTCGGCCGATACTGGAAGCAAACAAAAATCTAATAGAGGATTATGTTGTTGAGAATAACGGCCGGAATTCGGCCGTCCCGCTGCTGGACCTGAAAGGGATCGAAGCACGCATCGAACCCGGCGCCCTGATCCGCGAGAAGGTTGAGATCGGCAAAAATGCCGTCATCATGATGGGTGCCGTGATTAATATCGGTGCCGTGATCGGGGAAGGCACGATGATCGACATGAATGCCGTGCTCGGCGGCCGGGCGACAGTCGGGAAGAACTGTCATATCGGGGCGGGTGCCGTGCTTGCCGGAGTCGTCGAGCCTCCGTCGGCCAAGCCGGTTGTTATCGAGGATGATGTGCTTGTCGGGGCCAACGCGGTTGTCCTGGAAGGCGTGCATGTCGGCCGGGGTGCCGTCGTTGCCGCGGGTGCCGTTGTCACCCGGGACGTTCCTGAGAATACGGTCGTTGTCGGCGCCCCGGCCCGGGTGATTAAGACAATTGATGACAAGACGCGTTCGAAAACAGAGATCATGAAGGAGCTTCGCCAGCTGTAAAATTGTCAAGGAAAAATCGGTTTGTTCGGACGAAAGAAAGGATCTTAGCGATGGATTATAGAGCGGTCAGACGGGCGCTGCACCAGATTCCTGAAATCGGATTTGAAGAGGTGGAGACCCAGGCTTTTCTTCTGGATCAGATTCGAAGAATGCCCCAGGAGCGCATTCAGATTAAGAAATGGAAAACGGGCCTCCTGGTCAGGGTAGAGGGGACAAACCCGTCACGGACGATCGGGTTCCGGACGGATATCGATGCATTGCCTGTCCGCGAAAATACCGGCTATCCGTTCCAGTCGCAGCATGAGGGGAAGATGCATGCCTGCGGTCATGATTTTCACATGACGATTGCGCTCGGTGCATTGGAACAGATCGCACAAAACCCGATAAAAGATCATGTACTTTTCATTTTTCAACCTGCGGAAGAAGGACCCGGCGGCGCCGTTCCGATGATGGCAAGCGGCGCATTTCAGGAATGGAAGCCGGACTTTATCTTTGCTCTGCACGTTTCGCCGGAATTTCCGGCAGGCACGGTTGCCGTAAGGGAAGGCATCCTTTTTGCCAATACGTCGGAACTTTTTATCGACTTTTACGGGAAGGGCGGCCATGCGGCCTATCCTCATCTGACCTATGACACCCTTGTTGCGGCCTGCCATTTTGTTGTCGGTATTCAGAGCATCGTTGCCCGCCGTGTCAGCCCGCTCAACTCGGCTGTTCTGACAATCGGCAAAATGAGCGGCGGGACGAAACAGAACATTATTGCCGAGCACGCCCGGGTCGAGGGGACGATACGCACCCTGGATCAAGAGACAATGGCCCTGATCAAGGACGACATCGAGCGCCAGGTTAAAGCCACTGAAATTGCCTATCACTGCCGAAGCCGGATTGATTACGGTGCCAACTATTATCAAGTCTACAATCACAAAAAGTATGAGCAGCCGTTTGTCGATTTCTGTGCCAGAAAAGCCTTTCCCTATATCATCTGCGATGCAGCGATGACCGGGGAGGATTTTGGCTACTTTTTGAAAGAAATACCGGGATTCATGTTCTGGCTCGGGGTCGGCAAAACGGCGGGGCTGCATTCATCCGATTTTAAGCCCGATGAATCGGCGCTCGAACAAGGCGTGCGCGTCGTCAGCAGCTTTATTGAGGAGGGCATCTGAACCGCCGGCAGACGGGCCATCGTATCATTTTAAAGAGGATGACAGAAATCGCTTTCTTATAATGAAAGTCCGTCATTTTCATTATAAAAAGGAGCCGGTTGTTCCTATAGTGAAAATCAAGATAAAAACCGGGAGGGATCACATATGAACCTCCCGGTTTTTATTTTTAAGGACTGGCGCCCATCTTTTTATATAGAAAGAAAATTGCCGCCTGAAAAAAGGGATGGCGGCAGCCGGTTCCGTCTATTGAGAGTGCCTTCATTGGCTTTCGGTTCCGGAGTGAGCCTTTCTTTAGAAACCCGCAGGCGGGCATGCTATGATAGAGAAAGAGCGACGTGGCCTCTCCGAAAAAACGGGCGGGCTGGTTGCTATTTCTGATAAAAATAATTTTAAATGATAATGGTTTGGATGATTATGGATAATCAGGCTGATCAATCCCTTATTTGCAGAGCTTTTATTTAAATTAAATTAATTATTAACTGATATTGACTTAAATTTAAAGGGATATTATAATGAAAATGTTCTCTCATGTTGAGTGTGACATTCCAATAATTCAGGAGGTTTTTGAAATGGCAGAAAGACTTGTTAGCGCTAAGGCGCCGCTCTTTGAACTTGATTGTGTGAATCCCGATGGTTCGTTTGCAAAAGCCAGCCTGGAAGAAAATATTAAAGCCGGAAAATGGACAGTCTTTTTCTTTTATCCGATGGACTTTACATTTGTCTGCCCAACAGAAATTACGGCTTTCAGCGACCGCTACTCAGAATTCGCCGATCTGGGCGCCGATATCATCGGCTGTTCCTGCGATACGATTTACACACATCAGGCCTGGATGAAGACTTCGCGTAAAGAAGGCGGCATCGGAAAAATCAATTTCCGGCTGGCGGCCGATCATACACATGAAGCTGCGGAAAAATACGGCGTTCTGATTGAAGATGAAGGCGTTGCGCTGCGCGGCCTGTTTATTATCAGCCCTGAAGGCGACCTTCGTTATTCCGTAGTCAATGACAATAACATCGGACGCGATGTAGATGAAACGCTGCGTGTTCTTCAGGCGCTTCAGACAGGCGGCCTTTGCCCGGCAAACTGGCATCCGGGTGATGAAACCCTGCACGTTTGATTTTAGTAGGGAAAGGCGTTTGATAAATAACATAATCAAAGAGCCGGCACCGTTTTTTTTGCAGGTGCCGGCTCTTTGACTGCCGTCTGCCTGCACAGAATGTTCAATTTATCAATTTGTTTACGTTCTCCATGCTTTGCTATAATGGGAGTAGCGTATCATCGGAACGGGAGGATCCGGATTTGCGGGCATGATCGCAGAACCGGCGATTTTGAGAGGAAGTGCATGTGTTGGCTGAGCTGCTGGTATTCATTGCCCTTTGGATTCTGATTTACAGTTATTTAATTCTTGCTTCCGTAGATTTTGGAGCAAGTTTTTATCTTTTCTATGGCCAGGTGATTCAGAAAAGGGAGCGGATCTATAATGCGCTGGATAATTACCTCTCTCCGATATCGGAACTGGCCAATATTTGCTTTGTCTTATTGTTTGCGGCCGTTCTGACGTTTTCGCCGGACATTTCTCTGTTTTATCAGATACCGTTTTTATTCACAGGAATAACAGCCGTTCTGCTGACCTTGGTGAAGGGCACTTTTTATGCCCTGGCGGAGCTGCTTCCAAGAAGTTCCGGACTCAGGACTTTCTGCGTTGCCGGAAACGGCTTGACCGGGGTGCTCATTCCTCCCGCACTCAGCATTGCCATGGTCATCAGCGAGGGGGGATTTTCCGGATCCCGGAGCATCGCTTTTTTTATAAAGCAAGTTGGCAATAGTCTCTATTTTTGGTCCGTCATCACCGTTGCGATCGTCAGTGTGTTCTACATAAGCGCCATGTACCTGGTCCATTTTGCCCGTTCATGCGGCAATGAAACGCTCAGTGACAGTATGAGGAACATCGCTCTATTCTGGTGTATGCCTACCGTTGCGGCAAGCGGATTTGTCTTTCTCGGACTCGAAAAGCAGAACCCGGATCATTTCATGAAAGTGCTGAACTTTTCATGGATGTTTCTGCTTTCGCTCCTTTTTTGTCTGCTTGCCGTTACCCTGGTTTTTATAAAACGGTACTATCGCTTATCTTTCCTGTTTGTTATGCTGCAGTACTTCTTTGCATTGATCGGCTACAGCCTGTCGCATCTGCCTTATGTTATTTATCCTGAAATACAGCTTGCTTCCAATATCGTCGCCCTGTCGACATCCCCGTGGCTCATTCTGCTGACCATGGTTCTGGCCGTTGCCGCTGCCGGTTCTGTTCTTGCCTTCAAGCGTTTCATGTTCGTCGGGAAGACCGCTTTTCAGCAATCCAACAGCAAATAGTTCAAGTATGAACAGATCTTTTGATGAACATCCGGAGAAAAAAACAGGTTTGTGTTTTCCCTCGGCGGATGCGATTTTACCTGAAAAAACGATACAGCTAAAGAAGCTCACGGCGTCAATGTTAAAAATTCTACGGGAACGGCCGGAAGGGCCCGCTGCTACAGTGAGGGGCGGTGCCGCAGGCGTGCATGACGCATCAATGGTCCGGGCTGCAGGAAGAGCGGGATGAATCGGAGACTGTCCGTTTTATGGATACGTTGTGGTCCGGCAGCCTTCCCGGGGGACAGCCATGAGCGTTTAATCCGCCGACGGAGGGCAGAAAGAGCCGCCTGCTAAGTTATATCCTGCCTCGTTTTTCCTGCTGATTCTTTCATTTTTTTATAAGAAAAAAACCGGGCAAAGCGCCCGGTTTTCCTTATCTTTCTTATCGGCTGTTTTCTACTTGTTTGTTTCCTTTTTCGTTGACCTCCATGATAATTGGAAGGATCATCGGCTTGCGCTTCGTTTTTTCATAGAGGAAAGGAGCAAGAATCTCATTCACTTCACTCTTGATGTCGGACCACTGCAGCGCGCTGCGAAGCATGGTTTCTTGCAGATGCGCTGTCAGCAGCTCCTGAGCCTCGTTGATCAGGTCTCCGGACTCGCGCATGTAAACAAATCCTCTTGAGATGATGTCGGGTCCCGCCAGAATTTTGTGGGCTTCCATGTCGACACTGACGACGACAATGACCAGTCCTTCCTCTGAAAGAATGCGGCGGTCGCGCAGCACAATATTGCCGATATCGCCGATGCCGCTTCCGTCGATGTACACGGAGCCCGAAGCAATCTTTCCGGTTACGCTGGCCTGATTCTGATCCAGTGCCAGTACATCGCCGATATTCATGATAAATGAATGGTCGTATGGAATTCCGCAAGCATGTGCCGTTTCCACATGCTTTTTCAGCATTCGGTATTCCCCGTGAATCGGCATGAAGAATTTCGGCTTGAGCAGCCGGAGCATCAGTTTTTCTTCCTCCTGGCCGCCGTGGCCGGAAGTATGGATGTTGTTCAGCTTGCCTTGGATCACGTCGGCTCCCGCCCGGTAAAGCTGATTGATCGTCCGATTGATGCTTACCTTGTTGCCCGGAATGGGGGACGCTGAAAAGATAACCGTGTCGCCCGGCTGCACCTGAATCTGGCGATGGGTTCCTCCGGCGATTCGGGACAATGCGGCCATCGGTTCCCCCTGGCTGCCTGTGCACAGGATGGTTACCTGATTGTCGGCAAGATGATTAATCTGCTGATGGTCGACAAACGTATCCTTCGGTGCCTGGATATAGCCCAGATCTTCGCCGATGGCCAGCGAAGCCTCCATACTGCGGCCGAACACGGCGATTTTTCTCCCCGTGTCGACGGCAGCATCGACAACCTGCTGAAGCCTGTGGATATTTGAGGCGAAGGTCGCAAATATGATCCGCCCGTCCACCTTCCTGAAAATGTCCTTAATATTTTCTCCCACTTCCCGTTCCGTCATCGTAAATCCGGGAATTTCGGCGTTTGTACTGTCGGACATCAGGCAGAGCACGCCTTCTTTTCCAATTTCCGCCATCTTTGTCAGATTGGCAATCTGGCCGCCGACCGGCGTGAAATCAAATTTGAAATCGCCTGTTTCGACAATGTTGCCCGGCGGTGTCTTGACGACAATTCCGTATGAGTCGGGAATGCTGTGCGTCGTTCTGAAGAAGCTGACGGAAGTTTTCTGAAACTTGATCACGTCGTCTTCTGTGATTTCATGAATGACGGTCTGGCGCAGGAGATTGTGTTCCTCCAGTTTATTGCGGATTAAACCCGCGGCGAGTTTGCCCGCATAGATCGGAACGTTGAGCTCGCGAAGCAGATAGGGCACACCGCCGATATGATCTTCATGCCCGTGCGTAATAAAAAGGCCTTTTACTTTGTCGGCGTTTTTGACCAGATAACTGTAGTCGGGGATTACGTAATCGATGCCGAGCAGATCATCTTCGGGAAATTTTATTCCTGCATCGATCACAATGATCTCGTCCTGAAACTGCACTGCGTAGGTATTTTTCCCGATCTCACCCAGTCCGCCCAGTGAGAATACCGCAGTCTGATGGTTTTTAACAAATTTCATAAGATTATATCTTCTCCAATTTAAAGTCGGCAGACTGCTTTTCGTATTCGAGAAATTTACCGCTCAGCGGCTGAATAAATTCAACGTTATACGGCCTGTCTGCCAGTTTTTTCCGAACGTCGCGGACATCGTCGGCTTCAAGATAGAGCGTCTCCGTGTTTTCCCGCACGGGGACCTCCTCCTTCGATTTCTGATACAGTACTTTGAAAACCATATTGCCTGCTCCTTTCTGAGTATAATGATTCTAAGACTCATTATATATGAAAAGCAAAGGTTTTTCATCGTTGACGATATCTGACCGCAGGACGGCTATGCGCCGCGGCCCGACTTTATCAAACGGTCCGCCCTTCCGTCTCATTAGTTTTTACAAATTATTAAGGAAAAAATACCTCAGTCCTCCTTGACGACCTGCTATAATTAAAAAGTGCGTGCTTGACCGGCTTAAATCCCGGCTGATCCGCGGAGAAAGAGGGAAGGCTGTCTGTTAAAGCATTCCGCCCGCTCTTCCGCCGGCCGCCGGAAAACCGGATGACGCCGTCTATTCAACATCATGAAAAAATACTGAGGGGGATTGACGATGTCCGAAATAAAAATAGTCTTTTTCGACATCGACGATACACTGTATGACCAGGACAAAAAGATACCTGAGTCGACGGCGGAGGCTATCGAAAAGTTACAGAGGAAAGGCATTATTACAGCGGTTGCGACCGGCAGGGGTCCTTTCATGTTCGCTGATTTGAGAAGGCAGCTGAATATCCATACGTTTGTCAGCTATAATGGATCTTATGTCGTGCATGAGAATGAACCGGCGTTAAGGAACCCGCTTTCAAGACCGATACTTCAGGAGCTGGAGAAAGAATCATCGGAAATTGGAAACCGGCTTGTTTTTCTTAATGAACAAACGATGAGAATTGACGGCAAAAAAAACGATCGGGTTGAGAAGGGGATTGCCAGTTTAAAATTAAATTTCCCTTTTCCTGAAGAAGATCCCGGTTTTTATAAGCAGCATGACATCTATCAGGCACTGCTTTTCTATTCGGAACGGGATGATTCGAGCTACTTAAGGAAAGAGCCGCTGAACACATTCCGCTATGTCCGCTGGCATCCCTATGGAGTTGACGTCATACCGAACGGCGGATCCAAGGCTTCGGGAATCGGAAGCATACTTGAAAAAATGAATCTGTCCGCCGATGAGGCCTGCGCATTCGGAGACGGCAACAATGATGTCGAGATGCTGTCGTTTGTCGGGACGGGCGTCGCCATGGGCAATGCGGTCGCCGGCGTAAAAAAAGCCGCGGATTTCGTGACCCGTCCCGTAAACAAGGACGGCGTCTATTACGGCCTTAAGAATATCGGACTTTTATAAAAGGCAGCGCCGGAAAAAAGGATTCCGGAAAACAGCGGAAGGCTGTGCCGGCAAAAGGGCGCTCTGAATTGTATAGGCATGAAAAAACCCGGGCCTGCTTAATGCTGCCCGGGCTTTTTCATTAAAGTTCATGATCGGCAACGTGGTCGGGTATTTTGAACGGATCGGATTTATCAATCCGGTCGAAGAAAAGGATACCGTTCAAATGGTCGATTTCATGCTGAATTGCAATCGCGGGATAGCCCTTCAGCCGCAGCGTCAGCGGTTTCCCGTCGATGTCAAATGCTTTGACCTTCACGCGCGCGTGGCGGGGCACAAAGCCGGGAACTTCGCGATCGACGGAAAGACAGCCTTCTCCGCCTTCGAGGTACGTATTTTCAACGGAATGGCTGATTATTTTGGGATTAAACAGCATGTATTCATAGTGTTTCCCATGATCGTCGTCCAGCAACAGCGCAATCATCCGTTTGCTGATGGCGATCTGCGGTGCTGCCAGACCGATACCGGCGCGCAAATTGAATTTCTCAGCGGTTTCCTTATTTTGGCTGTTTTTTAGAAATTCGAGCATTTTTCTCAATGTCTCTTTCTCATCGCCGGTTGCCGGAAGCGGGACTTCCTTGGCCGTCTGTCGAAGAATGGGGTTGCCCTCCCGTATAATGTCGTCCATTGTAATCATGATTGATGCCACTCCTTTATTTCCATCCATTAATTCTGTAAGTACAGTGTATCATTAAAATCGGGCTATGTTTACTATGCTGTTTGAAAGGAGGCATCCGGGCCGTCCGTCCGCTTCCGTTTAAATCGGCAGCCGATGCCTGTCGGGAAGCCTCACGTTTGACTTAGCCGAATCAGGTATTATAAACTGAAAATGTGCTTTATGTCGCAGTTTATTTTTTCCTGACTAGGAAAAGTAAAAACGACAGATAAAGAGAAAAATCCCACTTCTGAGAGGCAGGACTGCCGGTTCTCCGCGCGGCAGGTCTCGGAAGATGAAAGCGCTTTTGTGATATTTGTCATTTTGTTTTTCAAAAATGAAAAACACATTCTGAAGGAGAAGGTGGAAATATGTCTGCAAAAAATTTAGAACAGATCGAGGATCATTTTCAAACCTTCCGGATCCTCGACGAACAGGGGCGCGTCGTCAATAAACAGGCTATGCCCCAATTAGAAGATGAAAAACTTAAAGAACTGATGTTTCGCATGGTCTATACAAGAATATGGGATCAGCGCGCACTTTCATTGAATAGACAGGGGCGTCTTGGTTTCTATGCACCGGTTGCGGGAGAGGAAGCTTCGATGCTGGCCAGTGAGTTTGCGATGGAGAGAGAGGACTGGCTGCTTCCGTCTTATCGCGATATTCCGCAGCTGGTGTGGCACGGGCTGCCGCTTTACAAGGCCTTTTTGTACTCACGCGGCCATTTTGAAGGCGGACAGATTCCGGAAGATTGCTATGCGCTGATGCCGCAGATTATTATCGGCGCGCAGTGCACACAGACGACGGGGATTGCGCTCGGCCTGAAAAAGAGGGGAAAGCGGAACGTCGCTTTTTCTTATTTCGGCGACGGGGCCACTTCTCAGGGTGATTTTTATGAAGCATTGAACTTCGCGGGCGTTTATAAAGTTCCGGCGGTCTTTATCAGCCAGAATAACCGCTTCGCTATTTCCGTTCCCGTTGAGAAGCAGACGGCGGCGAAAACGTTGGCGCAGAAAGCACTTGCTGCCGGGATTAAAGGCGTTCAGGTCGATGGGATGGATCCGCTCGCCGTCTATGCGGCGGCCAGGGATGCGCGCGAGCGGGCGATCGGCGGGGACGGGCCGACTCTGATTGAAACACTGACCTATCGGTACGGCCCCCATACCATGGCGGGAGATGATCCGACCCGTTATCGGACCAAGGATCTGACGAGCGCATGGGAAAAAAGGGACCCGCTGATCCGTTTCAGAATTTTTTTACAGAATCTGGGGCTCTGGACGAACGAGGACGAGGAACAAACGGTTGCCAAGGCAAAGGAAGACGTTGCTCTCGCACTCAAAAAAGCCGATACGGTGCCGAAGCAAAAGGTCAGCGACCTGCTTGACAATATGTATGAAAAACCGACGCAGAATGTACGGGAACAGCTGGCCAAGTACAGAGAGAAAGAGGGGGAGCAATGATGGCACAGATGACGATGATTCAGGCCATTACGGATGCGCTTCGCACGGAAATGAGGAATGATGGCGATGTCCTTGTTTTCGGCGAAGACGTGGCAAAGAACGGGGGCGTTTTTCGGGCGACGGAGGGACTCTACGATGAGTTCGGCGAAGACCGTGTTTTCGATACGCCTCTTGCTGAATCCGGAATCGGCGGTCTTGCCCTCGGGCTTGCGCTCCAAAAATACAGACCGGTTATGGAGATCCAGTTTTTCGGTTTTGTTTTTGAAGCGATGGACAGCGTCGCTTCGCAGCTTGCGCGTCTGCGTTACCGGTCGGGCGGTGTTTATCAGGCGCCTGTGACGATCCGTTCTCCCTTCGGAGGCGGAGTCAAGACCCCCGAATTGCATGCGGATAATCTGGAAGGATTATTCTACGAATGCCCGGGACTGAAAGTGGTGATCCCTTCTAATCCCTATGATGCGAAAGGGCTGCTTATTTCTGCGATCCGCGATAATGATCCGGTGCTTTTTCTTGAACATATGAAGCTGTATCGTTCGTTCAGGGAAGAAGTTCCCGAAAATGAATATACGGTCGAAATCGGCAAGGCGAAGATAGCGAGGGAGGGCTCCGATATATCGATTATCACTTACGGAGCAATGGTGAGGACCTCGCTGAAAGCCGCCGAACAGCTGAAAAAAGAAGGCATTGACGCCGAAGTGATCGATCTGAGAACGATCAGCCCGCTTGACGTCGAAACGATCGCGAAATCCGTTAAAAAAACAGGCCGGGCCGTAGTTGTCCAGGAAGCGCAAAAGCAGGCGGGCATTGCCGCCCATGTAATCGCGGAAATCAATGACCGCGCCCTCCTGTATTTAGAAGCGCCCGTCGGCCGCGTCACCGCACCGGACACAGTTTTTCCGTTTGCGGCTGCAGAAGATGTCTGGCTTCCGAATGAGAACGACGTGATCGGCAAGGTAAAGGAAATTGTCGGGTTTTGACATTTTCCATAGAGAAAAAAAAGAACCGCGCTTTAAACATGAGAAGGAGGGAAGCCCCGTTGGCCTATTTATTTAAATTGCCGGATATCGGTGAAGGAATCCATGAAGGCGAGATCGTCAAATGGCTTGTCAGGCCAGGCGATCAGGTAAAAGAAGATGATCCGCTTGCCGAAGTACAAAATGATAAAGCAGTTGTGGAAATTCCTTCCCCGGTTGACGGGAAGGTGCTGGAACTGAATGCTGAAGAAGGCGAAACCGTTGAGGTAGGAACTGTGATCGTTACACTGGAGTCGGATACAAATCAAAATGAGCCGGATCCGGCACAGGAGACAGCTTCCGTTCCGGAACAGGTATCGGGGTCCGGAAAAGAAGAGACTGTGAAAAAGGATCATGTCCGTGCGGCTGCCTCGGATGACCAGCCGTCGCGCCGTGTCATCGCCATGCCATCCGTGCGGAAATATGCCAGAGAAAAGGGAATCAATATTGAAACTTTGAAGGGAACGGGGAAAAACGGCCGCGTGCTCCGGGAAGATGTAGATCACTTTATCGCGCCGGCGAATGAACCGCGGCCGTCCGTTCCGGAACGTGCGGAAGAGGAATCTGAGCCGCCGGTACAGAAGTTTAACGAAGGCGGCTTTCCCGAAACAAGGGAAAAATTTATCGGCCTCCGGCGGGCGATCGCCAAGGCAACCGCTCAATCAATGCGGACAGCGCCGCACGTCACCCTGATGGATGAAGCCGATGTCACGAAACTCGTCGCCCACCGAAAACTTTTTAAAGAGGAAGCAGCGGAACAAGGCGTGAAACTGACCTATCTTCCTTATGTCGTCAAGGCGCTCATTGCCGCGCTCAAAGCTTTTCCGGTGATTAATGCGGCTCTTGATGCAGAACATCAGGAAATCGTCTATAAGCATTATTACAATATCGGAATAGCGACCGATACCGAGGCCGGTCTCGTTGTTCCCGTCCTTAAACATGCGGAAGCGAAATCGATGTATGAAATTGCCGGGGAAATTAAAGAAATGACAGACAAAGCCAGAAGCGGAAAACTGGCCGCGGAGGAGATGAGGGGCGGGACGTGCACGATAACGAATATTGGATCCGAAGGCGGGCAGTGGTTTACGCCGGTCATCAACCAGCCGGAATCGGCGATACTGGGAATCGGACGTATTGCGGAAAAGGCTATTATCCGCGATGGAGAAATTGTTGCGGCACCTATGCTTGCTCTGTCCATGAGCTTTGACCATCGCCTGATCGACGGTGCCACGGCTCAACGGGCAATGAATAAAATAAAAAGGCTGTTATCTGATCCACAGCGCCTAATTTTGGAGGGGTAAAAATGGTTGTCGGGGAATTTACGACGGAAGCTGACACAGTTGTCATCGGAGCAGGCCCGGGCGGTTATGTAGCCGCGATCCGTGCCGCTCAGCTTGGCCAGAAAGTCATTGTTATTGAAAAAGAACATGTCGGAGGAGTCTGCCTGAATGTCGGCTGTATTCCTTCGAAAGCACTGATTTCAGCCAGTCATCGTTTTGAGCAGACAAAGCATTCAGATGATTACGGAATCAAGGCCGACCATGTTTCACTGGACTTTCTGAAACTCCAGGAATGGAAAGGGACGGTCGTCAGCCGTCTGACCGGGGGCGTCAGAAGCCTTCTCAAAGCGCATAACATCGAACTTGTAGAAGGAGAAGCACTATTTGTGGAGCCGGATGTGGTCCGGGTCAATCATGGCTATGAATCGACGCGCTACAAGTTCAACCATTGCATCATCGCTACAGGCTCCAGTCCGATCGAAATTCCCGGTTTCAAATGGAGCGACCGGGTGCTTTCATCCACCGCGGCTCTGGCCCTTAAAGAAGTGCCGAAGAAGATGGTGGTGATCGGCGGCGGCTATATCGGCATTGAGCTGAGTTCTGCCTATGCCGGTTTCGGCACCGAAGTGACCATTCTTGAGGGGACGCCTTCGATTCTCCCGGCATTCGACAAACGCTTGATTGCTCCCGTAAAGAAGAGGCTGAAAGCCAAGGGCGTCACAATCTTCACAGAAGCGATGGCAAAGGGAGTCGAAGAGACACCGTCCGGCGTAAAAGTGACGGCCGAGATCAAGGGAGAAACCAAGGCTTTTGATGCGGATTATGTCATGGTTACGGTCGGCCGGCGCCCGAATACGAAAGATCTGGGTCTTGACCTGGCCGGAGTCGAAACAACGGAACGCGGCCTGATCAAGGTTGATAAGCAGGGAAAAACGACATCGGAAAAAATTTATGCAATCGGGGACATTGTTCCCGGGCTCGCCCTGGCACATAAAGCTTCCTATGAGGGAAAGGTGGCTGCCGAAGCTATCGGCGGTGAGTCTTCAGAAGTGGATTACCGTGCGATGCCGGCCGTTGTCTTTTCAGATCCGGAGATTGCGACCGTCGGCCTGTCGGAGGAGCAGGCAAAGGACGAGGGCTACGAGGTTAAATCCGGCCAGTTCCCGTTTGCGGCAAACGGCCGGGCACTTTCGCTGGGTGAAACGGACGGTTTTCTGAAAATTGTCGCCCGTGCGTCGGACGGCCTGATTCTCGGAGCACAGATCGTCGGAACCAATGCGAGCGACATGATCGCGGAATTCGGATTGGCGATTGAATCCGGAATGACGGCAGAAGATGTGGCGCTGACGATTCATGCGCATCCGACGCTCGGCGAGATGGCTATGGAAGCGGCCGATGTCGTTCTTGGAAAACCGATTCATATAGCTAAATAATCTTTTGGCGGGAACGGGCGGAGGGCGGCTTGCTTCACCGCCTGTTTCCTGCCGGCCATTATTCAGCGGTTTATAAAACATGAAATCAAAACTTTTTTAAGTCTTTGCGGATCCGCGGGCATCGGAGTGTTCATGGCAAGCGACGGCCGAAGTGCTTTAAATCGCCGGGGCGGGCTTGATTTTTCAGAATAAATGGGTTCGGCACTTTGAAAAAACAGGAATTTTTAATAGCAATATGAGCGTTTTTTCAGCATAAACTAAAGCAAAACCCGATTGAAAACTGAATATTGAGCTTTATTAAATGTCCCTTTTTTGAAAGCTCTCTTGGAAACGATAATGGAAGGGATGTGGCGGCTGCCATGAAGCAACTGAATCAAACCCTTAACAGGAAAGATGCCGAAAAGAGAATCCCGATTGTGCGCATGGAAATTGATGCGGAATTGGCGCTTTTACACAGGGCGATGCAGCAAAAAGACGCTGAGACGATAAAACAGTGCAAAGAGAAGCTGGAAGAATTAAGGCGCGAAATGATTCTTTTGGAGATTTGAGCAGGATACGGATTGCGGACCGCAGGTTTGACCGTTCTGTTATTTTTCGTCATGGCTGAAGACAAAGATAAAAGTCTGCCCGTTCGATACCGAAGCCCATTTTAATCATCGCAGTCAGGCGGTGATTTTTCTTTTTGCAGCAAAATGCGTTACTATTTTAAGTAATAAAGAAGCACACGGAAGGGCCTGGAAGTGTCCGCCTTGCGCGGAAACGGGAACCCGCCTGCGAGGGAGCGATCAAATGAATCAAAAAGACTGGCTGATTCTTGAGAAAAGGGCGACAGAATGGATAAAGGAGGCGGGAGAACGATTAAAGCAGTCATTCTCCGCGCCTCTTGAAGTCAGCTGCAAGAGTGCCCACAACGATCTGGTTACAAATATGGATAAGGAAATTGAGAAATTTCTGGTCGGAAAGATAAAAGACTATTACCCAGATCATAAAATCGTTTCGGAAGAGGGCTTCGGGGATGCTCCGGGTTCGACGGACGGCGTCGTCTGGTTTCTCGATCCGATTGACGGAACCATTAACTTTGTGATGCAGCGGCGCTTTTTCGCCATATCCATCGGCGTCTACGAGAACGGGGCCGGCAAAGCAGCCTTGATCTATGACGTGATGGCCGGCGAGCTGTTTCACTGTCTTGCCGGGAACGGGGCCTTTCGCAACGAAACACGGCTTGCGCCTCTGAAAAAAGTCGCTGTTGAGGACGCCCTGATTGATCTAAGCGCGACATGGATCAAACCGAACAGACGGATCGATCAGGATATTCTCACGGATATCGTCCGCAGGTGCAGCGGTACCAGAGCCTACGGGGCGGCTTCTATTGAGCTGGCTTACGTTGCCGCCGGGCTGATCGACGCCTACTTTACCATGAGATTGTCGCCGTGGGATTTTGCCGCCGGACTGATTCTGATCGATGAAGTCGGCGGAACCGCAACACGGGCAGACGGAACCGCGATTGATCTGCTTTCCGTCACGTCGATACTGACCGCCGGTCCCGAGCTTCACGGGGCGATCGCGCGGCACATCGGCCGTCAGACGGCATCCGGAAAGTTTCTGAACGAACCGCATTAAGATAAGACCCGGCGTAAAGCCTTGTTTCTGACAGCCTTACTTTTTCGGCGTCCGTGACGCCTGCTGTTTCGCTTTGATAAAGAATCCGAGCCACATGAACAGGATAAAGGCAAAAGCGGCCAGCAGAGCCAGCAGACCGTTTCCGTAGGCGATGGCTCCGGCGACCCCGACTAAAGCGGCGACAACCAAAACGGCCAGAATAGCGAGAAAAACATTCATCATAATGAGCACCTCCACCAACAATCATAATCGGAGAAAGAAAAAAGTACAACGGACGTGTATCCGATTCAACCAAGAAATAATTTTTCAAAGAAATATGATAGTTTGACAAAAAGGCTTCCTCTGTGAGAAAATAATTTGCATGTGTATTTTACGGAATAAATTATTTAATTATAATCAGTCATTGGAAATAAATGAGGAGAGTTAAAAGAAATGACAAAACGCAGGGAAGAATTGAGAAATATTGCGATTATCGCACACGTCGACCATGGCAAAACAACGCTTGTCGACAAGTTGCTGATGCAGTCGGGGACGTTCCGCAAAAATCAGCAGATCCATGAACGGGCGATGGATTCAAACGCAATCGAAAGGGAACGCGGCATCACAATACTGGCGAAGAATACGAGTCTGACTTACAAGGACCATACGATAAATATTGTCGATACCCCGGGTCATGCCGATTTCGGAGGAGAAGTCGAGCGGATCATGAAAATGGTCGACGGCGTGCTGCTGCTGGTCGACGCTTTTGAAGGCTGTATGCCTCAGACGAGATTCGTTCTTAAAAAGGCTCTGGAGGAACATCTGAAACCGATCGTTGTTGTGAATAAGATTGACAAGCCGATGGCAAGGCCCCGCGAAGTTGTGGATGAAGTGATCGATCTATTCATCGATCTGGGTGCCGATGAAAGCCAGCTGGAATTCCCGGTAGTCTATACTTCGGCAGTTAACGGCGTTGCGGGCACCGATCCCGACCATGTCGATCAGGATATGAGCGTTGTTCTTGATATGATTCTGCGGGATGTACCCGCTCCGGTCGACAATCGCGACGAGGGTCTGCAGTTTCAGGTAACGATGCTCGATTATAACGATTACGTTGGCCGCATCGGCATCGGGCGGATCTATCGCGGCAAAATCAAGGTCGGCGAGGAAGCGGCGCTGGTTAAAAACGGCGGAAAAAGCGTTGAAAAATTCCGGATTACAAAGCTTTTCGGATTCCATGCGCTTAAAAGAACCGAAATTAAAGAGGCTGCCTCCGGGGACATCATCGCGATCACGGGAGTCTCCGATATTGATATCGGCGATACGATTAATGATGTTGATAAAATTGAACCGCTTGCTCCGCTCAGAATTGATGAACCGACGCTGAAGATGACTTTCCTTCCGAACACGAGTCCCTTTGCCGGACAGGAAGGCAACTATGTCACAAGCAGAAAGATTGAAGATCGTCTGATGGCGGAAATGGAACGCGACGTCAGTCTGAAAGTGGAACTTAATTCCGATTCGCATGATTCATGGATCGTTTCGGGACGCGGCGAACTTCACCTTTCGATCCTAATCGAAACCATGCGCCGTGAAGGCTTTGAGCTTTCCGTTTCGAAGCCGAGCGTCATCACCCGGGAAGTTGACGGCAAACTCTGCGAGCCTTATGAGTCTGTTCAGATCGACGTGCCTGAGGAATACGTCGGGGCTGTCATTGAATCGATGGGGACACGGAAGGCTGAACTCAAGGACATGAGACAGGAGCAGCCCGGACAGACACGGCTGGTATTTATGATCCCTTCCCGCGGACTGATCGGCTATAACCGGCAGTTCATGGCCGACACGCGCGGTTACGGAATTCTGAATCATTCCTTCGATCACTTTGCTCCGTTTATTAAGGAGGAGATCGGCGGACGCAGGAACGGCGTGCTGATTTCTATGGACCAGGGACAGACGACGGCTTACTCTCTGGCGGCTCTTGAAGACCGCGGCGAGATGTTTGTCGGGCCGGGCGTCAGTGTCTATGAAGGGATGATTGTCGGCGAGCACAACCGTGAAGATGATCTGACCGTCAACGTGACCAAAGCCAAGCATGCCTCGAATGTCCGGTCGTCAAACAAGGATCAGACCGTGACCTTAAAAGAAGCAAGAAAAATGTCTCTTGAGGATTCGCTGTCTTATCTGAATGAGGATGAATACTGCGAGATCACGCCGAAGAGCGTCAGGATGCGTAAAAAAATCCTGAATAAAGGCGAGCGCGAGCGCTTTGAGAGACGAGGCAGCAAGATTCCGAAATTTAACGGCTGATGCCGATTGATTATGAAAAAACGTCTGCAGTTTTTCTGCAGACGTTTTTTCATGGTTAAAGCGTGCATTTCAAAGAAAGTCATATCGGCATTTTTCCGGCCGTCATCCGCGCCGCCGCTTACGCCGCGAAAGGATTTTTACCGTTCTTTGCTGCTTTTTTCCCCTTTTGCAGGCAAATGAAGGGTGAATTTGCCTGTCGCCCAGCGTGCTCTTGTCCGTTCGCCGATTCGTTTCGAACAATCTTCGCACATAAAAGTATGAATAGGCCGGTTTCTCAGACGTTTGGCGACTGCCGACTGATCATCGAGCTGGCAGATTTTTCCGCACAAAACGCATTTGACCCGCATATCTCACAACCCCCTTTGTCCTACCTATCAAGTATAGCAGGTTTTCATCTTTTTTATGAGAAAGATGCAGGCAGGGTCCGGCCGGCCGACTGATCATCCCTGTCCGCAGGGCTTAGGGATTAATGCGACATGGAAAAAAGTTCTTTACTGTTACTATAAGTTAATCATAACAATGGGTAACCGGATGGTTCAGCAGGCGATCTGCCCAGTGCAGATACCGGTGCCCGATCCCCTGTTTAACGGATTCCGCTTGCATCAGGCGAGTCTGCAGCTCTTTTGCCTGAATTAAATAGTTCAATGAAGCAGTATAGTTTCTTATGGACAGTGAATGCCTGGCTGATTGTTGCGAGGCAGTCTCTTATATCGCAGATGATTAAGAAAGTGGCCCAAACTTATAAAACATAATATAGGCATACTTTTTTATCTTTCGTTGTTCTCATATTCAGTGGCCAGTATGCGGGCTTCTTAATTGCAATTATTTTACTGACCTTTGACGAAGTGTTTGCGTTTCCGGCGATACCGGCCATAATCCGTTCAATGGCGCCAATGGGGCAAAAAGGATCCTATCAAAGCTTTGTGACTATATCATCCACCGCCGGAAGAGCGATCGGACCAGTGATAGGAGGAGCTATCGCTAAACAGATGTCCAACGCTTATCTCTATATTGTGATCATTATTTTGCTGGAAGTATCCGCATTCATATTTCACTGCTTGTTAAAACATGTTGGCTGTTATTGATTGGCGAAGGTATGCACATGAAACATTGCCAGAATTAGCTGGTAGGGTAACCGCAAATTCCGATATTTCAGATTAGAAAGCTGATCCTAATTGAATTTATCTGAACCAGGAATATATTTTAAGTAGCACTGTACGACATTTTGTTTAGCATTACATTATATTAGGTATCTTAAGCTCATTTTCCTGCTGGGCCGTCAGCCGATGAACGGTTTTTCCTGAGGCCGTCAATCTTTCGCAAGAAGGAGAGCGTTTCCGCGATCAATAACTTCCCTAACAATTTGATAGATCAGGTGCAACAGAATCGGAATCGGGCGCGGCGACCGAAACCCCGTGCGCAGCGACCGATAAATTGCTGTGAGCGAGAAAAGAAGCGAACGCCGGCTGAAAGCCATCCCCGTAACGGCGCGAAAAATCGCGAAAACCGCCCCGACCGAAACCCTGGCTGCGACGACCGAAAACCGCCCAATGCTGACCGAAACCCTCTCCGCGCTGACCGAAACCCCGTGCATGTCGACCGATAAATCCGGTGCGACGACCGATAAACTGCTGTGAGCAAGAAAAGAAGTGAAAGCCGGCTGAAAGTCATCCCCGTAACGGCTCGAAAAATCGCGAAAGACGCCCCCGACCGAAAACCTGGCTGCGACGACCGAAAACCGCCCAACGCTGACCGAAAACCTGTGCATAGCGACCGAAAACCGCCCAACGTTGACCGAAAACCTGTGCATGTCGACCGAAAACCGCCCCGCCCCGACCGAAAACCCATGCATAGCGACCGAAAACCGCCCGGCTATGACCGATAGACTGCGGCAGTGGGTGGATCCATCAATTGATGCTTTGGCCGTTACTGCCGATATTCTGCTATCTACTAATGATATTTTGCATTTTTCCTGTTGATGAGTGGCGTTTTACTGATATCCGGCATTTTCCGGCAATTTTCATCACGATTCGCAGGCATTCGTGCGGGCCGGAGAAAAAGATCGGACCCATGCACCGCCTGTCCGTGCCGGATAGCCTTCTTTTTCAGCGGAATCAAGCTCCATCCGCATGAACGTTCAAAAAAATAGACTGCCATCCGTGCCAAACGATCGCTTTTCGGAGAATTAATGGTGTTTCCGCGCCGCTCATTCGGGCACGGAAGAGGCCCCGGAGAGGATGTTTTGTCTCATTTTACCGTTTATAGAAAGAGTATCCTTTGCTTTTTAATGCATTTTCCCTATCCCGTGATTATTCTTGCAATTTCAAGATAGGGAATGTAAGATTAAACATAGATGTTGAATGAGACAGGGGGGATCAGATTGTCCACCGGAATGGCCATAGGTGAACGTGAAAAAGCCCATGAACTGCTGAAAGCCGATGCGCAGAAAATTTTGCAGCTTATTGGGGTGCAGATGGAGAATTTGACAATGCCCCAGTGTCCGCTTTATGAAGAAGTGCTGGATACGCAAATGTTCGGCTTATCACGCGAAATTGATTTCGCGGTTCGTTTGGGTCTCATTCGTGCCGATGAAGGAAGAGAACTGCTTGGTTCTCTTGAGCAGCAGGTTTCCGCTCTGCATGAGGCATCGACACACAAATAAATTAATCGCTCAAACTTGTACTCGTTACATTCCGTAAGGGGTTGGTTTGGGCTTTTTTTGCACTAGCAGCCTATTTTCGATCGGAAAGGAAGACCGATCGTCAGACGTGTCCTGTCTGGGCTTCCCATTCGGTTTGCGGCATCGCCCTGAATGCTCACGCCTTATCCGCGCATTGACATGATTCCGGCTTTAAAGGGTGATCTCGGTGCCCCGCGGAGAAATGAATTAAACAGGTGACTTGCATGATTAAGAAACTATTTCGCTACTACGATTATTCTTTGCTTGTTGTGATGCTCCTCCTTGTCGGTTTCGGGCTGATCATGGTATACAGCGCCGGCAGTGTGTGGGCGGATCTTGTCCTTAAGAAACCTTCGGATTATTTTTTTGTCAGACAGTTTGTATGGTGCCTGATAGCCGTTCCGGTAGGAATTTTCGGTATGCTGTTCCCTTATCAGGCTTATCGGTCTTTCGTGAAACCTTTGATTATTGTTTCGCTTGTTTTGCTTGTTCTGCTGTATTTTGCCGGTAAAACCGTAAACAGCGCTCAGTCGTGGTTCAGCGTCGGTACGGTAAGCTTTGAACCGGCGGAAATCGTGAAAATTACTTTGATCTTTTATCTGGCTTCTGTTTACTCGAATAAGCAGAAATCCATTTCCGATTTTAAGACATCCGTGCTCCCCCCGCTTATTATTGTCATGGTATTCTTTATTCTGGTTGCCTTGCAGCCGGATCTGGGGACGGCTCTGATTCTTATTTTTATTTCCGCGGTCATGGTATTGTGTTCCGGCTTAAAAATCAGGCATCTCTTTTTTCTGGCTGTTTCCACGGGCGGGTTTATCAGCCTGATGTTTGTTAAATTTCTGTTTAATTATCAGACCCAGAGATTTCAGGCCGCCTATGATCCGTTTTCAGTTGCGAGCACAACCGGTCGCCAGCTGATCAACTCCTACGTTGCCATTGCGGCCGGCGGTCTGACGGGCCGCGGATTAGGAAACAGCATTGAAAAGACGGGATTTTTACCGGAACCGCAAACGGATTTTATCATTGCCATCATTGGCGAGGAACTGGGGCTGCTCGGTATCCTTTTTGTTATACTATGCATCGCCTATCTGGTCTTTAAGGGATTTGTGACGGCGATCCGCTGCAAGGATGTCTTCGGCAGCCTGTTGGCGATCGGTATTTCCAGCATGCTGGCGATCCAGACATTTATTAATCTCGGCGCTGCGACAGGGCTCATTCCTATTACCGGCGTCACGCTGCCCTTTATAAGTTACGGCGGCTCATCATTGCTGATTATGATTTTTTCAATCTGTGTTTTGATAAACATATCTGCTTTTGTCAATATGAGGAGATCAAGCGTTACAACAGAAAGGGAGAAAGAGAATGTCACAACGCTCTATTAAAAAGCTGCTTGTTGCCAACAGGGGTGAAATTGCCATTCGTGTATGTAGAGCATGCACTGAACTCGGCATCCGTACGGTCGCCATCTATTCGAAAGAAGATATCGGCTCCTATCATCGCTATAAAGCCGACGAGTCCTATCTGGTCGGCGAGGGGAAAAAGCCGACCGAAGCTTATCTTGATATCGAGAACATTATCGAGATTGCCAAAGCTCACGGCGTTGACGCCATCCATCCGGGTTATGGTTTTCTGTCGGAAAATGCGGACTTTGCCAGGCGATGCGAAGAGGAAGGGATTCTTTTTGTCGGCCCGAAGCCTGAACATCTGGTGACCTTCGGGAACAAATCGACGGCACGGGCGGCGGCGGAGCGCGCAGGAATCACGGTGATCCCGGGTACCGGGGGACCGGTAAATTCCGTAGACGATGTCAGGCGTTTTGCCGCGGCGCACGGTTTTCCGATCATTATCAAGGCCGTGCTCGGCGGCGGCGGACGCGGCATGCGCATTGTCCGCAGCAATGAAAGCCTGGAGGAAGCGTTTGTGCGGGCCAAGTCCGAGGCCAAACAGACTTTCGGCAAAGAGGATGTCTATGTCGAACAGTACCTCGACGATCCTCGTCACGTCGAGGTTCAGGTCATCGCCGATCAGTCGGGAGAAACGGTGCATCTTTTCGAAAGAGACTGTTCCGTTCAGCGGCGCCATCAGAAAGTCGTTGAAGTTGCGCCGAGCCGGGGGCTGGGCGATAAACTGCGCCACGATATCTGTGAGGCAGCAGTCCGGCTGATGAAGAGCGTGAACTATCTGAATGCCGGGACTGTGGAATTTCTCATTGTTCCTTCCGGTAAATTTTATTTTATTGAAGTCAATCCGCGCGTTCAGGTTGAACACACGGTAACGGAGCTGATTACGGGGATTGATATTGTTCAATCGCAAATACTGATTGCTGAGGGATACGGCCTGCACGAAGATCCGGTCCTGATTCCCGAGCAGAAAGATATTCATACAAACGGTTATGCCATTCAGTGCCGAGTGACGACGGAAGATCCAAGCAATAATTTTATGCCGGATACGGGGAAAATCGTTGCCTACCGCAGCGGCGGAGGGTTCGGCGTGCGCCTCGATGCAGGAAATGCGTTCACCGGTTCCGTGATCACGCCGTACTATGATTCTCTCCTGGTCAAGCTCTCTACTTCGGGAAGGACGTTTAAGAGTGCCGCGGCCAAGATGCTGCGCAACCTTAAGGAATTCCGCATCAGGGGCCTGAAGACCAACATTCCTTTTCTGGTCAATGTGGTCCAGCATCCGGATTTTCTTTCCGGACGTGTCACGACAACGTTTATTGACACGACACCCGAGCTGTTCGTATTTGAAAAAAGCCGCGACCGCGGAACGAAAATGCTGACCTATATCGGCAACGTGACGATTAATGGATATCCGGGGATTCCCAAAAATAAAAAACCGGTGTTCGACGTTCCGCCTCTTCCAGATGTAAAGCTTTCCGATGCCTTTCCGAGAGGAACGAAGCAGATTCTTGAGGAAAAGGGAGCCCGTGGCGTTTCGGAATGGATTAAAGCGCAGCAGCATGTCCTGCTTACGGACACTACATTCCGCGATGCGCATCAAAGCCTGCTCGCCACGCGCGTCAGAAGCAGGGATATTGTCCGCATCGCGGCACAAACGGCGCATTTGCTGCCCCATCTGTTTTCGGAAGAAGCGTGGGGCGGCGCGACGTTCGATACGGCCTACAGATTTCTGAGAGAAGATCCATGGGCAAGGCTGCGCGAGATCCGCAGAAGAATGCCGAATATTCTCCTTCAGATGCTGCTCCGCGGGTCCAATGCCGTCGGCTATAAAAATTATCCGGACAATCTGATTAGAGAATTTGTCAAAGAGGCCGCTGCAGAAGGCGTCGATGTTTTCCGTGTCTTCGACAGTCTCAACTGGCTGGAGGGTATGCGGGTTTCGCTGGATGCGGTGATTGAAAGCGGGAAAATTGCCGAAGCCACCCTCTGTTACACAGGCGACATTCTCGATGGTTCGCGAACAAAATATAATCTGGATTATTATAAAAAACTGGCGAAGGAAATGGAAAATGCCGGAGCACATATTCTCGGCATTAAAGATATGGCCGGCCTGCTGAAGCCCGAAGCCGCCTACCGGCTCATCTCGACGCTGAAAGATACGCTGACGATTCCCGTTCATCTTCACACGCACGACACAAGCGGAAACGGCGTTTATACGTACGCCCGCGCGGTGGAAGCAGGTGTCGATATTATCGACGTCGCGGTTGAGGCCGTGGCGGGCACTACGTCGCAGCCGAGCGTCAATGCGCTTTATTATGCCATCGGCGAAAGCGAGCGGCGTCCGCAGGTTGATATCGGCGCTCTGGAGTCGCTCAGCCACTACTGGGAGAAAGTGCGCCGTTACTATTTTCCGTTTGAAAGCGGCATGAAGACATCTAATGCCGAGATATACAGGCTGGAGATGCCGGGGGGCCAGTACAGCAATCTTCGTCAGCAGGCGATCGCCGTCGGGCTCGGCACACGCTTTGAAGAAGTTAAAGATATGTATCGCCGGGTCAACCTTTTATTCGGAGACATCGTGAAAGTGACCCCTTCTTCAAAAGTGGTCGGAGACATGACTCTTTATATGGTGCAAAATGATCTGACTGAGGACGATATTTTTGAAAAAGGCGAGACGCTGGATTTTCCCGATTCGGTCGTTAACTTTTTTATGGGCGAAATCGGCCAGCCCTATCAGGGCTTTCCGAAAGAGTTGCAGAGTATTATCCTGAAAGGCAGAAAACCGTTGAACGACCGTCCGGGCAAGCATCTGGAACCGGTAGATTTTAATGATATCCGGACAATGCTTGAAGAAAAGTTTGAGCGCGACTTTAATAAAAGTGAAGTGCTGTCGTACGCGCTCTATCCGAAGGTATATATTGATTATCTGCATTTCTGTGAGACTTACGGCCGGCTTGCTGTCCTCAGCACGCCGACGTTCTTCTACGGGCTCCGCCTCGGCGAAGAGGTTGCTGTCGAAATCGAAGAGGGAAAGACGCTGATCGTGAAATTGATCTCGGTCGGCCAGCCGCATAAGGACGGAACGCGAACCATTTATTTTGAACTCAACGGCCAGCCCCGCGAAGTCTCGATTAAAGACATGAACATCCAGTCGACGGAAGTCGTTCATTCGAAAGCCGATAAAAATAATCCGATGCAGATCGGGGCTTCGATGCCCGGCACGGTCATCAAGGTGCTCGTTTCTTCCGGCGAACGTGTAAAGAAGGGCGATCATTTGCTGGTCACTGAAGCGATGAAAATGGAAACGACCGTTCAGGCACCGAGCGACGGTATCATTAAGAAGCTTTATGTGGGTGAAAATGATGTTATTGAGACGGGCGACCTGATGATCGAGCTGACGGATTAAAGCGGCAAGAAGCTGAATAATTAAAAAAGGAGAGGAGCGTATGCTCCTCTCCTTTTTCGGCATTCAACATAAAGTAATGCAGCAGCTGCTGCGGGTCATCGGTGTTCCGGTCCGCCGGTTTTCCTCAGACTGAGCATCAGCAGAATCATCAGTAATCCGAAGAAGCAGGTGACAAACAGGGAATGCAGAATTAAAGAATAGAGTGCCATATGCGACTTAATAATGATGATTCCGGAAACAGACTGAAGAAGGACGAAAATGAGCGATAGAAACAGAGTGACGGACAGGCTGGGAACGTTTTTATAGCGTTTTAAGCAGACAACCAGCGTAACGATCAGCCAGAGCAGAATAATGAACGCCAAAACGCGGTGCAGATACTGGACACCCGCTTTGCTGACGAGCGGCTGCGGGAACAAGCGCCCGTTGATGAGCGGAAAGTCCGTGCTTCCGAGAGTGGATCCCGTATGGCGGACGAAGGCGCCCGAGTAGATCAGAATGTAGGAATAAATGCTCAGCAGAATAAAGTTCCAGCGCATGCCGTGGTGAATCGGCGGCGCGATCCGGCGGGCGTGCGGCCCTGTTCCCTCAAAAACAATAAAAGCGATCAGCAGCATGCTGGCGAACGAAAGCAGCGAGATGCCGAAATGGAGAGCCAGGACGGGACCGGATTGTCCCCAGACGACTGCGGCCGCCCCGAGAAATGCCTGAAGAAAAATAAAGAAGACGGAGGCGATCGCCAGAAACTTTGTTTCTCTCACATGTTTCAGCCGGATCCAGATCCAGACGGCCTGAACGACAGTTAAAATTGATGCTATTCCGGAGACGATCCGGTGGCTGAACTCAATCCACGTCTGCTGTTTATCCGCGGTCGGAATCACCTGTCCGTTGCAGAGCGGCCAGTTGTTTCCGCACCCGTAAGCCGATCCGGTATTCGTCACGAGAGCGCCCATCAGTATGACAATTAAAACGGACAGTACACCTGCGATGCTCATAATTCTCAAGTAGCGGTCTTTCATATGTATCCTCCTGTTTTCCTATGCTTCGGCAGCATATAAAGGCATGATTCATAAAGCTTTTTACAGTTATATTCTAACAGATCCGGGATCAATTGCGAGAATGTCGGCCTTTATTTTGTACGAGCATTGTCGGCTCATCGCAACGGATAAGTGATTAATATCATTGTACTTTATTGAAGACAAAGCGGCGGCCTTCATTTATAATAAAACTGGGCGTGAATTATTCAGAACGGATTGCAGATAAAAGGTAAGTTTCCATTTACATTTAAACGATATGAAATCGGGAGCTCCGGTACGCGGCAATTGCCGTACCGGATAGGGACCGGATGAAGTGCCGGCTATTTCTTGGAAGGAAGGTCTGAAAATGAATAAAACGATTGTATCCGGACAAACATTTGAAAAGAAAGAGACGCTTGAGTCTGCCGACGCCGTCGGCATGACGTTTAAAGATGTTTTGACAACGGTAAAAATGGGAATTGTCAATTCAAACCTGATTACCGTTTTTACGGGTGTCTGGCTTGCGCTCTATTTCACTCAGCAGCCTATCTCCTCTTTTATTTTCCCGGTTCTTTTTGTTCTTGTCGGAACCGGGCTGATTATCGCGGGCGGATGTTCTTTGAACAATTATATTGACCGTGATATTGATCAATTAATGGAAAGAACGCAGGAGCGCCCCTCGGCGACAGGCAGGTTTGAAGGAAAGAAAGTCTTGACGATGGGAATCATTCTATCGTTTGCCGGGCTTGCGGCGCTTTTCGCAGCTTCCCAGACGTCTGCCTTGTTCGGCCTGATCGGCTTGATCGTTTATGTTATTATTTATACCCTGTGGCTGAAACGGACGCATTCGATCAATACAATTGTCGGGAGCATTGCCGGGGCTGTGCCGCCGATTATCGGCTGGGCGGCCATTGATCCTTCGCTTAATTCGCCCGTTCCCTGGCTGCTGTTCATGATCATGTTTCTCTGGCAGCCTCCCCATTTTCTTGCCCTGGCGATTAAGCGTGTCGAAGAATACCGGCGTGCGGGCATTCCGATGCTGCCGGTCGTGGCCGGATTCGGGATAACGAAGCGTCAGATGATTATCTACGTTGCCGTCCTTGTTCCGGTTTCTCTGCTTCTTTATTCGCTCGGTGCCGTTTATACAGCGGCCGCGGTGATTCTGGGCTTTGGCTGGCTGGCTCTTTCTGTGTACGGACTATATACGAAAGACACGGTAAAATGGTCGAGAATCATGTTTGTCGCCTCGCTGAACTACATGACGCTTCTGTTCCTGGCGATGATCGTTTCAACGTTTTTATAATTGCCGGCAGCCGAAGATAACAAAATACGAAGAGAGGGGCGCCGGCCGGCGTCCTTTTTTTGTTGTACCGAATTGTACGGCTGGACAGAAACGCCGCGTGCTGCGGGACCCGCCCATCTGTGCCGGGGATCCGGCGAAGCCGTGCTTTCTAATTTCTTTTCCGGGACAATAGACTAGTAAGTGAATGTTCGGGAAGGAGAGTGGAAACAAATGGCGGTTATCAGAAAAATGACGGCAGCGGATACAGAGGCATTTCTGCGCTTCAACCGCATATTGGGCGACGAGGCGAAATATATGCCTTTTGCAGGGAATGAGTGCCCAAACGCTGCTGCGCCGATGCATAAACGTCTGAAAGAAACAGAAAAATCGGTGCACAGCGCATGGTTTGCAGCCGAACATGACGGACAATTGATCGGTTTTACGGCTGTATTGGGCGACGGAAGGGAACAGATCCGTCACCGGGCGCGGACGGTGACAGCCGTCCTTCAGGCGTGGAGGCGGTTGGGCTACGGCAGGCTTCTGCTTGAAAAAGCCGAAAGCTGGGCAAAAGAAAATGATATTTTCCGACTGGAACTGACCGTTATGTCGGTCAACCGTCCGGGCATGCTGCTGTATGGGACGGCCGGCTATCAAGTGGAGGGGACACGCAAAGCGGCGGTTGTTCTGGACGGGAAACGCGTGGATGAATTTTATATGGCCAAGCTTCTCCAATGATCGTCTGACGGTGCAGACTCCTTATGTGTTTAGCGGCAGCGGGTTTTGGCGAAAATGATGCTGGATGACGAAGGAGGAAGCTTGATGAAAAGATCGGCCTTTTTCAGGTATCTTAGTTTTTTTTTCGCTGCTTTTGCCCTGACTGCCGCCTGCACTTTCATTACGCATGCGAGTACTGTTCAGACGGCGGAAGAACCATCGACATCGTCTTCTCAAAACGGGGATCATTTTTCTCCTGTCAATTCCCCGGAACGGCTGCTGGCCAATCGGATTAACGGAGAAAGGAAGAGGGCCGCACTGCCCGCACTCAAAGCTGACTGGGATCTGTTCCGGTTCGCACGTTCGTCTGCCGAAGATCTGGCTGCGGGACGGAGCGAAAAAGTCGATGTGGCGAAGCTGACCCGCCTTTTTGGCCGCGGCGGCGGTCAAGTCGTGGCATTGGTATTTCGCGCGTCCCTTAACGCACACTTTTCTCCGGCAGCAGAGCGTCTGGCCGACCATGAGGAGCGGCTCATCAAGAAAAAGACGTTAAAAAGAATCGGAACCGGCTACGCGACCGGGAAAAAAGGACAGGTCTGGGTGGTTCTTCTGTCCGAATAGATAAAAATGAGTATTCCTCTCCCCTCACGTATTCTGTTGGGCCGCGGCGTGAAAGCGCCGTCGATTTTTCCGAAAAACGATCGGTTTGCATGAGCAGCAGTCTATGGCTCTGAATGTTCAAGCGGACGGCGATTTATTCCTCAGAAAAGAGGGGTATTCTGCACGGACGTCATAAATGACGACTTATCAACCGCGGCAGGCCGTTTATCGATCGTTAGAAGCCGTTTATCGGTCATGACATCCGGTTTATCGATCGTTAGGTGCCGTTTATCGGTCATGACACCCGGTTTATCGATCGTTAGAAGCCGTTTATCGGTCATGACACCCGGTTTATCGATCGTTAGAAGCCGTTTATCGGTCATGACATCCGGTTTATCGATCGTTAGAAGCCGTTTATCGGTCATGACACCCGGTTTATCGATCGTTAGAAGCCGTTTATCGGTCGTTAGAAGCCGTTTATCGGTCATGACACCCGGTTTATCGGTCGTTAGAAGCCGTTTATCGGTCATGACGCCCGGTTTATCAGTCGTTAGGTGCCGTTTATCGGCCGCCGCCGGCGCTTGATCGATCTTCAGCCGGTACACCCGGTTATCAACCGCGGGAGTCTATCGACTGTTGCCGAAGTTTATTAATCGCGGAAACACGCTCCGTCTTTCAAAAGATAGATGATTTCAGGAAGAGTCGATCATCCATTGACGGTACAGCGGGACAAAGAGCTGAAGGGATACCCAAATAGATAAAAATCGGAAGGCGTTCATGGAAAAATTCCGTACTGAAACAACTCTTTTCCCTGCCAAACGCAAAAGTTGATATAATGAAAAAAAGTATTTATGTTTCAGAAGGAGGAAATGATGTTCCGGAAAATCAATCTGATCATTTTTTCCATAGCCGTTATTGTTTTTGCCGGATCATTTTTAATGAATTCCGGGAACGATCCCGCATCCGGACGAAACATTCAGATAAACAGTCATCGGACATCGGCCATTGCCTCTGACAGCCGTTCCGGCCCAACCGTTCCGAAGAGCGGAATACAAACATTCATGGGGAAGAGCCAGTCCGATATACTGAAAACGTTAGGAAAACCGGAGCGCATTGACGATACCAAGTACGGTTATCAATGGTTCATTTATGGAACAGGAAGTGAAAGCTACTGCCAGATCGGCATTGATCAGACGACGCACCGTGTGACCACCATCTATGCGCTCGGGAAAAAACTGCCGACAGCGCCGTTTGTGATCGGGGGGCAGTCTAGGACAAGTTATAACAATGTCCCGCTTCAAAATAACATTTCTCTGGCCTACAAGGGAACGGACATTGATTTTAATTTAAGTGAAGCAGACATGACGACCCGTCCGCTGATCAAGTTCGGCGGCATCTGGGTCCAGCTGACTCATGATCATGTGACGAACAGTCTGGTCGGCGTGCGCTACATGTCTGCCGATGTCCTGGTCAGGCAGCATCCGTATTCCATGAGCTATCTTGGCCGTCTGCCTGCGGACCCCGTTCTTTCCGGCCGGGATTGGCAGGCTGTCGATCAGGCGGAAGACCGGGAAATTTTTGATATCAGCAATCTTCTGCGGCTGCGTTTCAAAGAACAGCCGCTGAAATGGAGCGATGCCGCTTACCTGGCGGCTTATCAGCACAGCGAGGAAATGAAGCAGAAAAATTATTTTTCCCATGAGTCAAAGTGGTCGGGAGATCTAAAGACACGTCTTGAAAAGGAAAACATTCTGTTTCAGCTGGCAGGCGAAAATATAGCGGCCGGGTATCCGGATGCCATTGCGGTCACGCTTGGATGGCTGAACAGCATCGATCATCGAAAAAATCTATTGAACGGCGCTTTTACCGAATTGGGTGTCGGATCCTATCAAAATTATTACACACAGGATTTTGTGAAGCCGATGAATCCGTAAATGAAAACGTGCCGCGGGAAAATCCGGAACGGCCGGCCGCCGATATTTTTTGAATTTTGGGCGCACATCTTTTCCGACAGACGATTATGATGATCGTAGAAGGGCTGCAGAAAGGAGTGTGCGGACAAATGGCTGAGCAGAAAACGAATGAAGCAATCAAGCGGTTTAAATTGTTTCTGCGCGCTCATCCGGAAATCGTCAATCATGTCCGAAGCAAAGGGAAAAAATGGAGCGATGTTTTCGATGATTGGGTGATTTTCGGCGAATCGCATGAAATCTGGAAAACATACGGCGTAGATATCGAGAAGAAAAAAAAGGAAACGAAGCCTGCATTTAACTGGAATAAAGTACTGAATGCCGTTGATAAAATAGATACCAAACAGTGGCAGGAAAGGCTGGATACAATAAGCGGGGCGCTGACGGGCATTCAGACGTTTATCGGACAGTTTACGCAGGACGGCGGACAGAGCGGCCGCGCGGGGCAGGACGGCGGACAAAATGTTTCCGGAAGCACTTCGCCTTCCCGGCCTTCCGGCGGGACAGGCGGAGAGCAAAGACCATTTTTCTTTCGAAGGGATTGAGGCAATTGAGGCGCGAAGTACAACGCTACCTGGACGAGAGGCCCGAGGAGAGACTGTTCGTGCGCCTGCATCCTGAATGGTACCGCAAGCTCAGCCGGTCCCCTCAGGATCTGGCCGGGCTGAAGCGGGAGGCCGATTTTTTTTTCGGACGAACATTCGGCCAGAGGCTCGACAGACTGAACAGCCAGGCAAATATGCTTTTGCTGATGATGAGCGTCGCCCAGGCGATGGGCGCGGAAAATGAGAAAAAGGCCGGGCCGGGCGGAGGAAGTGAAGCGGCTGATCCGGCATGAGCTTTCCGCGGCACGGGTACTAACAGGATATAAGCCTGAATGGAAGTTTCCCTCCATTTGTTGTATATTTTAATTAAGCCGGAGGTGACAGAAATGATTGCGACGATAGAGAATACGTCTCTCCTCGACGAGACGGACGGTCTGGCTCAAATGTTTGTTCATTCGGAGCCATATGCCCATTACGCCGATTCAAGGGCGAAAATGGAGCAGGACGAGACGGCGCAGGCGCTGATCCGGCATTTTATCCGGATCAGGGAAAAATATGATGAGGTTCAGCGATTCGGGCGCTACCATCCGGACTATAAAACAGTGATCCGGCAGATGATGGAAGCGAAACGTGCCGTCGACCTGAACCCGCTCGTCTCCGAATACCGGAGAGCAGAGAAAAAGATGGAAGATTTGCTTGGACAGGTCAGTTTGCTGCTTGCCCGTGCTGTTTCAGATTCCATCAAAGTCCCGACAGGCGATCCGTTCTTTGATCGGTCCTGCGGGACGGGATGCGGTTCCGGCGGCAAATGCGGGTGCCGTATTTGAAGGCCGGGCGGGCTGTGAACCCGAAATGAAAACAGACAAAGAAAAATAGATAAGCTGATTCAACAGGGGTGGTTGCGGCAATGCCTTTTCAGAAAAGAGACGGACTCGTTATCTGGCTTCATAATCTAAAATATTTGCGCGTTCTGAGACGCTACGGTTATGTCCACTATGTATCGAAAAAGATGAAATATGCGATCTTGTATTGCAATAGCGAAACGGCCGATTCTGTTATCAGCCAGCTGTCCAGAATGAAATTTGTTAAGAGTATCGAACATTCACAACTGCAGGAATTGCGGACGACTTATGAAAACGGAAAAACAAAAAGAGAAGAAAGAGATCAGATTTACAATTGCTAAAAAATGCAGTGAACGGCAGCGGCAGAAGGGCCGTACTTCCCGGCCGGAGAATCCGGTACAGGCAATTCGGGAGAAAAGCCGCTTGAACAAAAAGAAACCCGCAGAAATCTGCGGGCTGTCTTAACGCATCGATTGATGCAAGACAATGGGAGAGGAGAAACCGGCGGAAAACTTATGGGGAAACGTAAGCATCCGCGGTTGGGTCAACATCTTAAAGGATGCTGCCAGCTCCTATTATTCACTCGTCCCATGGATTCTATACATCGTAAGCAGCGATTTTTCGGGACAGGCACGGGAGGAAAATCAGTGAGAGTCATTGCCGGAGAAAACAAAGGGAGGACGCTCAAGCCGGTTGGCGGCCGTCTTACCCGTCCGACTACGGACAAAGTTAAGGAAACTATTTTTAACATGATCGGACCTTTTTTTACGGGCGGAAGAGCCCTTGATCTTTACGGCGGCAGCGGCGCTCTCGGACTCGAGGCTTTAAGCCGGGGGGCGGACGTTGCCGTTTTTGTCGACAAAGCCGGTCCCGCCTGCCGTGTTATTCATGAAAATATTAAAAATTGCCGCTATGATAACCGTTCGGCCGTTTTACAGCTTGATGCCGCCAGGGCGATTGAGCGGCTGGCGGGTGAGGGAAAGCGCTTTGATTATGTTTTTCTCGACCCTCCCTATGCGAAACAGCACCTCTCAAAGGATATTGCCAGGATGCTTGAAACAGATCTGCTGTCCCGCGAAGCCGTTATTGTCGTTGAGCATGAAAACACGGTATTGCTTCCCGAACGTTTCGAACCGAATCTGATTCGCTGGAAATATCGGACGTATCAGGGAAAAACAGCCGTTTCGATTTATATTTTTCAGCCTGAAGACCGGGGAAGTGAATCCGTTGAGTGAAAGAGTTGCCGTTTATCCCGGCAGTTTTGACCCGATCACATTCGGCCATCTGGATATTATCCACCGCGGCATGACCGTTTTCGATAAAATTATCGTTGCCATCCTGAACAATCCGCGGAAGAATCCGCTGTTTACGGTAGATGAGCGTGCCGACCTGCTGAGACAGGCAACGGCCGGCCTTCCCGGCGTCACGGTGGATTCGTTTGACGGCCTGCTGATGGACTATGTTCGGGAGAAGAATGTCCACATCGTTCTTCGCGGCCTGCGGGCAATTTCCGATTTCGAATACGAGCTGCAAATCGCTTCAATTAATAAAAGCCTGTGCCCTGACATTGAGACGTGTTTTATGATGACAAGCAACAAATATTCTTTTCTGAGTTCCAGTATGGTTAAAGAAGTCGCGAAGTACGGCGGACCTGTGCATGAATTGGTTCCCCATGCTGTCGAAAAAGCATTGAAAAAAAAGTTTGTATAAGAAATAAGAGTCCTGCGAAAGGGAGAAAAAGGCTGAAGCGGAGCCGGGCGCTGCGCCTTGCCTTCCTGCCGCCGGCATCTATCGGAATGCTGTCGGGCGGGAACGGCCGCTGCGCCTACGCTTTCATTTCCACAGGAACGGGATGTCTTCATACTGCGTGCAGCACGTGTTTCCGCGGTGCGGACGGGAGTGACGCGCCTGTTCGGAGTCCTGCTTCGGAGCCATCCCTCCCCAGTGGAAGAGCTTTTTTCGGGACCTCTCTGCAGCGGCTATTTCTGGTGCGGCGATCCGATCGTCCTTTTCAGAAGGATCATGATAAAGATCAGCAGCACGCTCACGGTGACCCAGGGGCCGAGGGCAGAAGCACTGCCTGAAAGAACTTCGGATCGCGGACTGAAGGCCAGTGCCGTTTCGTTTTTCAGTTTTTCGTCTATATGAAGAAATCCGTACAGAAAGAGGGCGGCAGCGCCGGAAAAGAAGGCGTGGAAGAGCCGTCCGATGAGAAAGGGTTTGGCGCTGAGTCCGGCCTGCGAAAGGATACTGACGGCCTGGGCCTGTATGGAAAAACCGCAGAAACCGAGCAGCGCACTTGCCAGCACGACCCGTTCGATCAGCGGAGCCGGCCACCCCCCTATCTGGCGGACGCCGATGGTCAGTTCGAAAATACCGGGAACGGCGGCAGTGCCGAGATCCGGTTTGAATCCGGCAATGCCGAGAAGAAAACCGAATGCTTTCGCAAGCAGTGCCGAAACGCCGATCTGGATCATCAGCTGATTGATCATGGAAAAAAGGGCAATAAATCCGCCGATCGTAAGCAGGATGCCGACTGAAGAAGTAACGGCGTCGCCGAGTGCTTTTCCGAATGGCTGATATCGTTTCAGCCGCTCCTGGTGCATACTGCGCAGCGCTTTTGAAAACACTGAATGGTGAAGGCGCTCGTCGGCCGCTTTGTCTTTTCCGGGTTTGTAGCAGCGCATGATCAGCCCGACGCCGATGTTTCCGATGTAGTGAGCCAGTGCAAAGACAAAGCCGAGTACGGCCTGATGAAAAAATCCGATGGCGGTGACGCTGAATAGAAAGAGCGGATTGCTGAAGTTTGTGAAGCTGGACAGCCGCTCCGCCTCGATTTTGGTCAGTTTCTTCTCTTCGTACAGCCGCGCGGTCATCCGTGCACCGGCCGGGAAACCGGAGACGAGCCCCATCATAAAGACGAATCCTCCGATTCCGGGCACTTTAAAGATCGGCCGCATGATCGGTTCCATCAGGACGCCGGCAAAGGTGACAACGCCGAATCCGATCATGAGTTCGGAGAGAACGAAGAAGGGGAACAGCGCCGGGAATACTTTGTCCCACCATAACTGCAGTCCCTGGAGCGAGGCGTTGACCGCTACGGTCGGATATTTAACCATCAGAAAAGCCAGCCCCGCAGAACCCGCCGCGAGGAAATAGGTAACGCTCCTTGAACGGTTCATTGTCTCCCCTCCTTTTTTTGTTTGTATACGAGTTTGTTCGAAAAGGAGGACAAAGGGGGCCGAGGTCAGGCAAAGCGCCATGTCCTGCGGCATGCCTGACTACTGGCCCGGTCCCGGGCGTCGAAGGTCGGGAAAGCGCAGCTTCAGGCTGCCTGCGCGTGCTTTCACAGGATGTGATAGCTTCAACGTTTTGTACAGGACGTACGCGTTCTTAGTCGAAGTTTCCCTGTTAAATACGTGAGGAGCGGAGAAGCAAGCTGACGCGGAACTTCCACAGGATGTGGTGACTTCTGCGGTGCACAGGACGTGTGCGTTATTAACAGAAGCTCCTTTTTACTTTTTTCCCGGACTTTTCGAACACCCATTTATATGGGAAACAGCAACCTGTCCATTCATCACTATACTGAAAAGCGGGCACAGTTAGACCATCTAGTTGATTGAATAAATAAACCAATGATTCCGTTCATATGGATGATACGGAAACGGTGCCGGTCTTCATGGACCTGTTTTTCCGGAGCGTTGCCGTCCATTTTAAATGAAAGCAATCATTCACGAAACGGGGATGGCGAATATTTCACAGCGCAAAAAAAGAATTTTACGTTGGACAATCCTGATAGTCGTTCTGGTTTTACTTGCGCTGAATTTTGTCAGGCTCCCATATTACGTTCAGAGCCCGGGTAACGCCCAATCGATGGCGAAGACGGTGAAGGTAGCCGGCGGACATCGGGTAAACGGGGAATACAGGCTCGTGTACATATACCTCGGCCAGGCGAATATTTACCAGTACTTATGGACGAAATACGGCGGAAACAAGTACGTCACACTTGTTAGTGAAAATCAGGTAAAAATTCCGAACGAGAGCGATGCCGCTTATAATCTTCGCCAGGAAAACTATATGACATCCGCGCAGCAGAGCGCGACTTATATGGCTTATAAGGCGGCGGGGAAAAAACCGAAGCTGATCAGGGAAGGAATTTTGATTCTGGACGTTATGCCGGGGATGCCCGCCGCAAAAGTACTGAAGCCGGGCGATCTGATCATCGGTATGGAAGGCAGAAAGATTTCTTCAACCGGCGATCTGGAGGCCCTCCTTAAAAAGAAAAAATTGGGTGACCGATTTAAGCTGACGATTTCCAGAAATAAGCAAACAAAACAGGTTGCGGTGCAGATTGCAAAATTTCCTAAAGATCTGATCGGCAGCGGAAAAAGCAGCGGGATAGGAATCGTTCAGAGCGATCAGATAAAGGTAAGCGTCGATCCGCCGGTTCAATTTACGATCCAAAATATCGGGGGCCCTTCCGCCGGACTGATGATGACTCTTGAAATTTACGATCAGCTGACGCGTGCAGATCTGGCCAGGGGACGGGATATTGCCGGAACGGGAACCATTGAAATGAGCGGCGCTGTCGGACCGATCGGCGGGATCGAGGATAAGGTGGTCGGCGCTGCCAAATCCGGTGCCGGCGTTTTCTTTGCTCCGACTGCGGATCATGAATTTGAAACGGCAAAACGAACGGCGAAAGAAATCGGATCGCAGATGAAAATCGTTCCCGTAAAAACCTTTGCGGATGCCGTGAACTATCTGCAGCGCACAAAATGATTGGAAACGGGCTGTGGTTCCGCGCGTCAGCCGCCGGCGCCGATGAAGCGCCCGTTTTTTTCGTCATAGCGGATGGGCGCATGGCTTGTTTCCGAAGAATAGGAAAGCGGCGGCTGTCCGTTACCGGAAAGGAAGTCGTAGAGCTTTGCCGCTCTGATATCGAGATCGAGAAGAGGATCGCGGTGCTTTCTGATTTTGGCAATCAGCGGCACTTGAAGGTCCTTGCGGATCGCTGCGAGATAGTTCTGCCCCTTTCGGCTCATGCCGAGCAGGCGCAGATACGGAACTTCTCCGGCGGCTGCCGGCTGCCGGGCTTCGCTCTTGAGGGTATTGGTCAGGACGTGAACCGAGAGGCGCTGCAGCCTTGCCCAGGTGTAGCGTTTTGTTTTCACGGCCGCGATAAAGCCGTTAAAGCTGTCTGCGCTGCCGATGCGGGACAGCAGCCGATGTTCGATGCCTTCTTCCATTTCGTAAATGAGGGAAAGCTGCTCTGCGGTCGATGACAGCAATTTGTATTTAAGGAATGGGAAAAAGGTTTCCCATTCCGTCAATCCGCCGAATCTGTTTCTCCTCTCCAGAGAAGAATAGACATAGGGCGGAAGTTTATTTTGAAGATTGGCGGGGGATCGGCCGCCGAGAAGATAGCTTCGGATGCTTCTCGCGCTGGCGATCGGGGCATCGTTTGCAAACGTTCTGTCGCTGTGTCCGCTTTCCTGCCGGCGAATGGTCAGCGGGATCATGCTGCTTTTTCGATCGTGAATTGCTTCAATGTAATGGAATCCGAGGCTGTTGTTCGGCTGTGTCAGGTCGACAAATTCTCCTGCCGCCGCCGATGAGAGCAGCCGATAGGCGGCAGCGTGGGCATTCGGATAGCTTATGCCTTCGTGGAGCGCCTCTTTGAGCGTTTGATCGTAACGGGCTTTGTTGTTTTCAATCAAGGAAAGAGTCTGAAAAAAAGGCTCGATCCGGCCGATTTCGCTTCCGAAGGCCAGATGAGTCGCGCCCAGCCGATCCAGTATGGAAACGGCACCGCGAGCAAAGACATCGGCCTTCCCGACTGCAAAAACATAAGGGAGCTCAATGACCAGATCGATGCCGGCCTGAAGGGCCATACGGGTCCGCTCCCATTTAGAGACGAGCGCCGGTTCCCCGCGCTGCAGAAAGTCTCCGCTCATCACCGACAGGATAAGATCGGGGCGGAGCGTCTGCCGAAGCGTATTCAGCTGATAGAGATGTCCGTTGTGAAACGGATTGTATTCGGCAATGATTCCGGCGATGTGCATATGCATCTTCCTTTCCGCCGCTTTTAGTTGAACGGCCGGCAAAAATCATTTTACCATATTTTTTCCCCGACAAGAAATTGGCGCCGGCAGAGAGGCTGTGATAATCTAAATTCAGGCGGAATGCGTGGATTGACATTCCGCAGGGCGGAGATTATAATTACATTTGTTGTCTAGAGGTGGTTCAGTATGTCTTTATCATGGTCAGTACCCGATTTGCTTCAGCACAAGCAAGAGGGATTGAGTTTTCACGAAGAAGTTGTATTGCCTCTGGAATTGTTTCGCGCAGATCCTGAAATACGGAGAATGTCGCCTATTGACGTAAAGGGCGTTGTTGAATTTTCAAAACGGTCACTCACTTTTCACCTGCAGATCAGGGGCAAGATGGTGTTGCCGTGTGCTGTGACTCTGGAAGATGTCGATTACCCCTTTAAAATCAATTCGTCTGAGACGTTTTTGCTTGCCGGAGCCGCAGAAGATCCGGCGGTAAAAGGCGAATTTGTTCACAGTATTGAAGAAGAGCGTATCGACCTCGTGCCTTATTTGGTGGAAGCGATTATGGTTGAAAAACCGATGCGTGTCGTCAGTGAAAAAGCGAAAGCCGATCTGCATATAACGGGAGAAGGCTGGACGTTTGTTAAGGGCGGCCAATCGAAACGGCAAATAGATCCGAGGTTTGAAAAACTGAAGAAGTTTTTTGATGAATAATTGTTTGAGGGGGTGTGAACCGTGGCAGTACCTAAAAGAAGAACATCTACGACTCGCAAAAATAAACGCCGCACGCATTTTAAGCTGGCCGTTCCGGGCATGGTAAAATGCGACAATTGCGGAGAATATAAGCTGGCTCATCGTGTATGCCCGAATTGTGGCTCATACAGGGGCGAAGAAGTCGTTGAAAAATAATAGGCCATTCGAATGAAGAGCGTCGGCTCTTCATTTTTTTTTACAATGTTTTTTTTCGGGGCCAATGAGCGGGGAAAGGAAAGTCCGTCTCTCTCTCTTTACCGGGGCCGTCCGGAGGCGTGCGGCGCATGTTTCACCGCAGAAAAAGCTATTAATATTGCTTGAACATTGCCTGCCCCATCAATTGCTTGCCCGGGCGATGGGGCGGTCTTTTTTGAGCATCGCCGGGCCCCCATATTTCGAATCTTAACTGCATCGGCGGTTGCCCTTTTGTGACAGCCTCGTTTTTTTTAAACTTCTCTTCTCAACCGTTCAATCTTCTATTTCAGGGGCTGAAAACTTAGAGAAAAATCCGGCCTTCTCTTCTACCGATCCTATCATCCGCATATTGATGGAAAAGGAGCAATTCTCATGCTTCCGATCTGAGAGAAAAGAGGGGAAATCAATGCCGTCCATTCGACAGGATGCTTGGTCGCACACTGAAGATGTGAGACTTGCGGAAACCATTCTTCGGCATATCGGTGAAGGAAGTACACAACTGGCTGCATTCAAGGAGGCGGGCAGCCTTCTCTCGCGAACCCCCGCAGCCTGCGGGTTTCGCTGGAATTCAGCCGTGCGCAGACAATTCGAGAAAGAAATGAAAGAAGCAAAAGAGAGACGCCGTGCCTATAAAAAAAGAAAGAAGGCGGCGAAAATCCCGGAGCAGGCGGAAATTGTTTCAGAGTCCGCGTCCCCCGAACCGGCTGTTGCCGAACCTTTCATTAATCAGACGATCCGCTTTCTGAACCGGCTGAAAACGGATTCGGGCGCGAGCCTTCCGCACGATGTGAAAATTCAGCTGGAACGGCTCAAAAGCGAAAACAGAGTGCTCGATGAGGCATACAGAAGACTTGAAAAGGAATATTCCGGACTGAAGAAAAACTATGAATCACTCCTGAATGTTCTGGAAATTGTTGATCAGGCAAGAGCGAAGATGCCGAGGGGCGAAGAAAGAGCAGAAATAAAAGATCAAGCCCGTTGAAACGGACCGCACGAAACAGGCGCACCCGCAAGACTCCGAAAAGATGAAATGCAGCAGACGAAAGTCTCAGCCATTTGATCTTTTTTTGTGTGCAGCGGAGTTCTAGGAGGAATCTGCTTGCCCGGATCAGGCACCGTCCGGTATATTCGATCATTTTCAGTTTCCCGGGGAGGAAATCCTTAAAATCAAAACGAATAATTAAAATAGAGTGGTGCAAAGTGGGGGATTGTGGTACAGTAAGACAAAGAGGAGGCGGATCCCGATGTTTATGGGATCGTTCAATCACAGCATAGACATCAAAGGACGCCTTATTATTCCCTCGAAGTTTCGTGAGGAGCTGGGGGAAACATTTGTGATGACACGCGGTCTCGACCAGTGCCTTTTTGTTTATCCGATGGAGGAATGGCATCGAATTGAAGAAAAACTGAAAGCTCTTCCGTTCACCAAGAAAGACGCACGGGCATTCACACGTTTTTTTTTCTCGGGAGCGTGCGAATGCGCATTGGACAGGCAGGGCCGCGCCTCGATCGGCAGTGTGCTTCGCGATTATGCCAAACTGGAAAAAGACTGCGTGATCATCGGGGTATCGAGCCGGTTGGAAATTTGGGATGAAAGTACCTGGAAACATTATTATGAACAGTCGGAAGAATCTTTCAGCGATATTTCGGAAAGCCTGCTTGATTTGGATCTGTAATTTTGAAAAAGGATCGGTTTATCTGTCGGACAGGAGCCGGGTAGTATGTTTGAACATATCACAGTATTAAAACATGAAGCAGTTGACGGACTGGCTGTTAAACCGGACGGGGTGTACCTGGACTGTACACTGGGCGGCGGCGGCCACAGTGAAGAAATCGTCAAAAGATTGCGGAACGGCCGCCTTTATGCATTCGATCAGGACCAGGAGGCTCTGGATGCCGCGGAACAGCGCCTGAAAGACTACCGTTCCCAAATAACGTTTATTAAATCTAATTTTCGAAAGATGAAGAGTGAACTGGCGGAAAGAGACGTCCGGCACGTCGACGGAATTCTTTTCGATCTCGGCGTCTCCTCTCCTCAGTTCGATCATGCCGAAAGGGGATTCAGCTATCAGCATGACGGGCCTTTGGATATGCGGATGGACAGGGATCAGGATCTGAGTGCCGAGACGGTCGTCAATGACTGGCCTTATGAAAAACTGACTCACATTTTTTTCATGTACGGTGAGGAACGTTTCTCCCGGCAGATCGCGAAAATGATTGAGAAGCGCCGTGCAGAAAGCCGGATTAAAACGACCGGAGAACTGGCCGAAATTGTGAAAGAAGCCATACCTGCTCCTGCGAGACGGACGGGCGGCCATCCCGCGAAACGCGTTTTCCAGGCACTGCGCATCGCTGTCAACGATGAACTCGGCAGTCTTGAAGAGGCTCTTTATCAGTCGCTGGAACTGATAAATATAGGCGGAAGAATTTCCGTCATCACGTTTCAGTCGCTCGAAGACAGACTTTGCAAACAATTTTTTAAAAAATACAGTGAACCGCCTGAGTTGCCGCCGGGTCTTCCGGTGCTTCCGCTTAACGCTCTTCCTGTTTTGAAAAGAATCGGCAGGAAGCCGGTCCTTCCATCGGAGGAAGAACTGAAAGAAAATCACCGTGCACATTCGGCAAAATTAAGAGTGGCAGAAAAAATAAGAGCGATTAAGGAGGAGACCGTGTGATGAGTCAGACGCAACACGCACCTTTATTAGGACAGGGACAGGCTGAGACAAAAAGACGGGCCGCTGCCGAGCCGGTCACTGTGACCCGCCACATCAGCAAAGGGGAAAAATGGCTTTGGGCATCGGCCGGCGTTGTCGTCTTCTTTCTTGCTCTGATGATGGTCATTAATCAGACCCGAATTTTCATGGCCTCGAAAGATACCGCCATTCTGCAATCCAGGCTGGACAGTCAGTCGAAAACCACACAGCAGCTGCAGGCCGACGCGGACAGCCTGAGTTCTCCGGAACGCATCGTCAGCTTCGCAGAGAAACAACTGGGCCTGAAACTGGATATAAAAAATATCAAAGTGCTTCCATAAGGTGGTTCAGTCGGATGATTCAGAGAAAAAGAAAATCAATGAGTTTTTGGGCAGCAGCAGTCGGCGGGATTTTTATGCTGGCTTTTTTTATCCTTATCGGCCGTTTTGTATTTATTGCCCAGGGGAAAGAAATCGACGGCCATAATTTGATCCAGGTCGGAAAAAATCAATGGTCGGATTACGAAGTTGTTAATGAAAAGCGGGGAACCATTTATTCAGGCGACGGCCGGGTCCTTGCCGAAGATGTCCCCGCCTACACACTTTATGCCGTAGTCAGCTCCAAAGCCGATTCATATGTCAAAGATAAGGTGAAAACAGCAAGCGAGCTCGCCCCGATTCTGAACATGAAGGAATCGGCTGTGCTGGCTATTTTAAATAAGAAGGCTTATCAGGTCGAGTTTGGATCGAACGGGAAAATGCTGAGCGAGGCCAAAAAAAGTCAGATCGATCGTCTCAAACTTCCGGGAATCGGTTTCACGACCGAATCGGAACGTTTTTATCCCGAACAGTCCGGTGCCGCCTACACGATCGGATTCACACGGCCGAGCGCCGACGGCAGCCAGCAGACCGGTGTGCTGGGCATTGAGCAGTCACTGAATCGCTATTTAACAGAAAAGGACGGAATGGTCCGTTATTACCGAAGCCTGGGCGGCGTTCCGATTCCGGATGAGAGCCGGCAGATCACCCAGGCATCGCCCGGCAACGATGTCCATCTGACTTTAAATACTCAGATACAGACTGTGCTCGATCAGGCAATGACCGGCGTTTATAATACGTATAAGCCGTCAAGTATGATCGGCATCGTAGCCGATCCGAAAACGGGGAAAATTCTTGCCCTTTCCACTCTCCCCGATTTTAATCCCAATCTGCACAATATTACACAATTTAACAATATTGCCATTTCATCGCCCTATGAACCGGGATCGGTCATGAAAATTTTTACTGTTGCGTCGGCGATTGATTCCGGCTCATTCCACGGCACGGCGACGTACAAGTCGGGAAGCTATACGACCGCAGGCGGAACGATACACGACTGGAATTATTCCGGCTGGGGAATGATAGACTTCGATCAGGCGTTTGAACTGTCATCCAATGTCGGCATGTCCGTTCTGACCGATCAATATCTGGGGCCGGACAAGCTCGGCGCTTATTTAAAAAAATTCGGATTCATGCAGAAAACGGGTATAGATCTTCCCGGCGAAAGTTCCAGTCTCGTCAATTGGGGATCGAAAATTGATAAATTGGAAACATCGTTCGGCCAGTCATCCGCGTTCACAGCGATGCAGATTGTCCAGGCGGCGACGGCGATCGCCGACAACGGAACGATGATGCGGCCGTACGTGGTCGATAAAATTGTCAATCCGGATACGCACAAAACGGTTCTGGCAAACCATCCGACGGTAGCCGGCCGCCCGATATCGGCACAGGCGGCGGAACAGACACGGGCGCTGATGCGCCAGGTCGTCAGCAATAAGAATGTCGTTAACGGATACGGAGCGACCGGAACACTTTACGATCTGCCGGGCTATGATGTGATTGGAAAGACCGGCACCGCGCAGATTGCGGAAAACGGCCAGTATTTGACCGGGAAAAACAATTATGTTTATTCTTTTCTCGGCATGGCGCCGCAAAACGACCCGAAAGTCATCGTCTACGTTGCCGTCAAACAGCCGCACCTGAAGCCGACCGATACCGGAGAAGAACCTGTGGTGAACGTCGTAAAACCGGTCATGAGCAGTACGCTTGAGTATATGCAGGTTCAGAAAAAAACGACCGCAACCGTCAATCAGCAAAACAATAGCTCCTCCATTCTTAATCAATTTATCGGGAGTCCGATCGACCAGGCCGTCCAGTCATTGAAGGCCAAAGGGTTCGATCCGGTCGCTGTCGGTACGGGTCAGGTTGTCGGCCAGATGCCCTATCCGGGAGAACAGCTCATTAAAGGCAGCAAAGTGATTCTCTTAGGGAGCGGGACAGGGAAGATGCCGGATCTGACCGGATGGTCTCTTGCAGACAGCATGAAACTGGCGAACGCCGCCGGTATGAAACTGACTGCTAAGGGAGACGGATTTGTCGCTTCTCAGAAACCGGCTCCCGGTTCGATTATCAAGGCAGGCGATACACTGGCTGTTGAGTTAAAACCTCAATAAAATCAATTCCGGCAACAGCGCTAAACAGCTGCCGCCGGCCTTCACGGGCGAACGTCCGTGAAGCAGGAAGAGCCCGTTCTATTTTTCCGGTCCTGCACATATGGGTAGGACAAGGAGAGATGGGAGGGGCTCGTTTTGCGTTTATCGAATGCGAAGGTAAGAAAACGGCTGCTGCTGATACTGATACTGGGTCTTGTCGTGTTTGCGGTCTTTATCGGGCGTCTCGCTTATGTGCAGATTTTCCAGAACGGCTGGCTGACAGGAAAAGCACTGGATTCGTGGAGCCGCGAGATTCCTTACGAAGCGGAGCGCGGAGAAATTCTCGACAGTCAGGGCAAAGTACTGGCGGCCAATGTGAGCAGCCCTTCTGTTCTGGTCGTGCCGAAGCAAGTGCGCAACCCGTCGCTGACCGCTGAGAAACTGGCAAGCGCCCTGGGCATGTCCAAACAGACAGCTTTAGCGGACATTACAAAAAAGCAGTCGATTGTCCGTATTACACCCGAAGGCAGGAAAATAACGAATGACAAAGCAACGGCGCTTAAAGTACTGGGGCTTCCGGGCGTCTTCATCGCCGAAGACTTCAAGCGGAACTATCCGAACGGCAACTATCTGGCCCATGTGCTCGGATTTACCGGAATTGACAATCAAGGGCTTACCGGGCTGGAGTCCTATTATAACGATGGATTGAAGGGACAGAACGGACATGTCTCTTTCTACTCGGATGCTCAGGGGAACCGGATGTCGAGCCTGAAAGATCAATACATTCCCCCGAAAAGCGGGTCCAATCTGATGCTGACGATTGATTCGCGCGTTCAGTCGATTATTGAACGTGAACTGAATAACGCGATGGCCACGTATCACCCCGACAGTGCGCTCGCCATTGCGATGGATCCGAATAACGGCGATATCCTTGGCATGTCGTCGAAACCGGATTTTAATCCGGCAAACTATAAAAACGTTTCTGCTTCGGTGTATAATCACAATCTGCCGATCTGGAAAACCTATGAACCCGGATCGACTTTCAAGGTCATTACACTGGCTGCGGCTTTGCAGGAAAACGTCGTCGATCTGAATAAAGATCGCTTTTACGACTCCGGAGCAATCAGCGTCGGCGGCACGCAGCTGCATTGCTGGAAGAAGGGCGGGCACGGATCGGAAACTTTCCTGCAGGTCGTGCAAAATTCATGCAACCCGGGCTTCGTCGCTCTCGGGCAAAGGCTGGGTAAAGACCGGCTGTTTTCCTATATAAATAAATTCGGATTCGGCGAAAAGACGGGCATTGATTTACCGGGCGAGGGGAAGGGCATCCTTTTTAATAAAAATAAAGTCGGTCCCCTGGAACTGGCGACAACGGCATTCGGCCAGGGCGTCTCGGTTACGCCGATTCAGCAGATCGCGGCGGTTTCCGCGGCCATTAACGGCGGATACCTTTACGAACCGCATCTGGCCAAAGCGTGGCTTGATCCGAAAACGGGACAAATGATCGATCGGATCCAGCCTGTCATGAAGAGACAGGTTATCTCTTCGGCAACGTCGAAAAAGGTCCGGGACACCCTGGAAAGCGTCGTGGCGCAGGGAACCGGGCGCAACGCTTATGTGGAAGGCTATCGCGTCGGCGGAAAAACGGGAACGGCTCAGAAAGTCAATCCGAACGGCGGAGGCTACATGGCCAATAATTATATCGTTTCATTCATGGGATTCGCTCCGGCAAATGATCCTCAGATCGTCGTCTATGTGGCGATCGACAATCCGAAAGGAACGATTCAATTCGGCGGAACCGTCTCGGCGCCGATTGCCGGAAAGATCATCGGCGACAGCCTGAGCGCGCTCGGCATTAAAAAAACGGGCGGCGGCATAGAGAAACAGGTCAAATGGCCGGATCAGCCGTTGATTAAGGTACCCAATTTTGTCGGCATGAGAAAGGAGGAACTGATGAATTCGGTGACCGGTCTGAGGCTGGAAGAATTAGGAAAGGGCGATGTCGTGACGCTGCAGTCGCCGAAACCGGGCACTAAGGTCAAACAAGGTTCAACAATAATGATATACTTAGGTGACAAAAAGAAACCGTGAGATTACAATAAGCAATGGACAGAGAGCCGGGCGCGCCTCGTGCCGGGCTCTCTGATATACATAGGGGAAAATCCGCGCCGGGCGCGGATCGGTCCTGTATGTCGTCCAATTTATCCAAGTATAGTTAAGGACGTGTTTTCGATGAAATTGGCAGATTGCCTAGAAGCGCTGACTGACTTCAGGCAAGATGGAGAAGGAAATCCGGACATAACCGGAGTGACTGTTGACTCCCGGAAAATAAAGCCGGGTTGTTTGTTTTTTTGTATCAGGGGCCATCAGGCAGACGGTCACCGCTTTGCCGAACAGGCTGAGAAAAGGGGAGCGGCGGCAATTGTTGCCGAGGAGACAATCGCCTCAGATGTTCCCGTTATTTATGTTAACGATACGCATCGTGCTTTAGCGATGATCGCTGATCACTACTACGGCCATCCAAGCCACAGCCTTCATTTAATCGGCGTTACGGGAACAAACGGGAAAACGACGATTACTTATCTGATTCAGGCCATTCAGGAAGCGGAAGGGATCAGAACCGGACTGATCGGGACAATGGGGATGCGCTATAAAGATCATTTTGTTCCTGTCGACAATACAACACCCGAAACTCACCTCATTCATGAAAATCTCGCATTGATGAAAAAAGAAGGGGCGGATTCCGTCGTTATGGAAACTTCATCAAATGCGCTCTATGACGGCAGGGTCCGAGGCTGCGATTTTAATATCGCTATCTTTACCAATCTGACCGAGGATCATCTCGATCTTCACGGGTCGATGAAAGATTATATGTATGCCAAAAGCCTGCTCTTCTCACAGCTCGGCAATCGCTACGGGAATCCAAGGGAGCTGAAGGCCGCCGTGCTCAACGCCGATGACAGGGCATCCGAAGTCTATAAGCATATGACGGCGGCTCATGTAATGACTTATGCCATCGATCACGAGGCCGATTTTCGGGCCTCTTCGATACAGATTAAACCATCGGGAACGTCGTTTACTCTTTCGGCTAAGGGTGAAAATTATCCGGTGGCGATGCGGTTAATCGGAAAGTTCAGCGTTTATAATGTACTCGCCGCGTTTGCCGCCTGTTCGCTGAAGGGGCTGGACATCGCGGGGATGATTCGAACCGTGGAACAGATCAAAGGAGTACCAGGCCGCTTTGAAACCGTCAACGCCGGCCAGAATTTTACCGTCATTGTCGACTATTCCCACACACCGGATAGTTTGCAAAATGCCCTGTCGACGATTAAGGAATTCGCTGAAAAGCGCGTGATCACCGTTGTCGGATGCGGCGGAGACAGGGAACGGGGCAAGCGTCCGATCATGGCGAAAATTGCCGTGGACAACAGCAATCTTGCCGTTCTCACTTCGGATAACCCGCGCACGGAGGATCCGGCAGCGATTATTCGTGAAATGGAGGCGGGCGTCACCGGGCGGCCCTATAAAAAAATGACGGACCGCCGTGAAGCGATCAGATTTGCGGTGCGCCAGGCTGCGGAAGGTGATATCATATTAATTGCCGGAAAAGGGCATGAGACGTATCAGATCATCGGGACAGTCAAACATCACTTTGACGACCGGGAGACAGCGAAAGAAGCGATCATTGATCGGATGAACGAGACTCCATCTGCCGAATGATCCGTTGCCGACCGCAAGACGGCATTCATAACTTTTTTATAAAAGGAGATTTCCGAATGGGTATTGGTGTGGATTTAATCATGGGGCAGGCCATTCAAACGGCGGGCGATACGGGGAGGCTGAGCCGTTTTACGGTCATGACGGACAGCCGCAAACCGGTGATGAACGGCCTTTTTGTCCCCCTGGTCGGCGAACATTTCAACGGACACCGTTATCTTAAGCAGGCGATTGAGAACGGGGCCGCGGCTTCCCTGTGGATGGAAAGAGAGCCGCGGCCGACGGATATTCCTGCGGATTTCCCGCTGTTTTTCGTGGGTGATACTTTGGAAGCCCTTCAGGGCATAGCGAAAAGCTATTTATACCGCTGTCGGCCGAAAGTCGTTGCTATTACAGGGTCCAATGGAAAAACAACAACCAAAGATATGGTTTACGGTATTTTGCGTAAAACATTCAGGACATATAAAACACGGGGCAATCTGAACAACCACATCGGCATGCCGCTGACGATTCTTTCGATGCCTGAAGACACGGAAGTGCTGGTGCTCGAAATGGGGATGAACCATTTTGGGGAATTGACTTTTCTCAGCCAGCTGGCAAAACCCGACATCGCAATTATCACGAATATCGGTGAATCGCATATTGAATTTCTGGGCAGCAGACAGGGAATTGCCAGAGCCAAACTGGAGATTACGAACGGGCTCAGGCGGGGAGGAACTTTAATTATCGACGGAGATGAACCGCTTCTGTCCAATATTCACACGAAAGCTTTTCGCATTGTTTCATGCGGCTACAGCGATGACTGCGACTGGGAAATCACGGAGGTGAAGGAGCGTGCGGACGGTTACCGTTTCTCTCTCAATCATGGAGAAAATGTTTACACGGTCCCGGTGCTCGGCCGGCATAATGTGAAAAATGCGGTCTATAGTTTAGCTGCGGCGCGAATTCTCAATGTCAGCCGTCCGTCAATTGAAGAAGGCCTGAGCCATTTAAGTCTGACACAGATGCGTTTTGAAAAAGTCAGAGGCCTCAACGGCAGCCTGTTAATCAATGACTGCTACAATGCGAGTCCGACCTCGATGAGAGCCTCCCTGGAAACGCTCAAAACGCTTGGCGGCTTTGAAAAGCGCGTGGCCGTTGTCGGCGACATGTATGAGCTCGGAAGGGATGAGGAGCGGCTTCACAATAGCGTGGCCAGGGTGCTGACTCCTCCTCTGACGCATGTCGTTACCATTGGGAAAAAGGGCGCCTGGATCGTTGAACCCTTGCAGACAAGTGAAAAAGATCGGGCGCTGAGCGTCCGCTCCTTTTCGGCAAAGGAAGATGCCCTGCCGTATTTGAAAATGCTGCTCGATGATCGGACGGTCATGCTGTTTAAAGCCTCCAGACTGCTTCAGCTTGAGGAACTGGTCAAAGTATTGAGCGGCAGCCCGTTGCCGCAGAAATTATCCAGCGATTGATCCGGGGCCGGACATCGGCTATTATTGCCCTGAAACACGCCGGAATTCAGAAAGCTTTTTAATCAGTTCTGTGCCCGGACAGCCGGCCGGCTTCGGATGCAGATTTTGCGGACTCCGGACACCTTGGCGCCCGCAGGCGGAGAAATGTCTTTTTTCCGAAAAACCGGCCGCTCTCTCCTTCGGCATTCACTGATCACGCACCTAAAGGAGCGAAACGATTCATGACACTGGTTTTGTTGTTTGGTTTAGCGATATCATTTCTTATCACGCTTGTTTTTGCCCCCTTTTTTATACCCATACTAAGGAAGATGCACTTCGGGCAGTACATCAGGGAGGAAGGGCCGAAAAGCCACATGAAAAAGGCGGGGACCCCGACAATGGGCGGCGTCATTTTTCTGATCGGGCTGATCGGCAGCCTGCTGATCATGGCATTGAAATACCACATGGCAACGGAAGAAACCTATATGCTGCTGTTTGTCACGCTTGGATTCGGTTTGATCGGTTTTGTCGACGATTTCATCAAAGTCGTTATGAAACGCAATATGGGTCTGACGTCGAAGCAGAAAATGCTCGCACAGTTTATCGTTGCACTTGTTTTCTGGGTAATTGTTGCGCGATTTAACTATTCGACGTATCTTTCCATTCCGGGAACGGCCTGGATGATTGATCTGCACTGGCTGTATCCTCTCTTTGCCCTATTCCTGCTGATCGGCGTCCCGAACGCCACCAATCTGACGGACGGCATGGACGGACTGCTTTCCGGACTCGCATCCATTGCCTTCGCAGCTTATGCGATTATTGCTTATTTTTCGATGAATCTGGGCGTTGCCGTTTTCTCGGCCGCCATGCTCGGCGCTCTGCTCGGCTTTCTGATTTTCAATGCCCATCCGGCCAGGGTATTTATGGGCGATACGGGATCTTTGGCAATCGGCGGGGCGCTTGCGGGGATCGCGATTCTGACAAAAACGGAAATTCTGCTGGCCGTGATCGGCGGCGTTTTCGCGATTGAAACGCTGTCGGTCATCATTCAGGTCGTCTCATTTAAGACGACGGGACGGCGTGTATTCAGAATGAGTCCGATTCACCACCATTTTGAGCTTTCAGGATGGTCGGAATGGAAAGTTGTGACGGTTTTCTGGCTTGTCGGGCTGGTGCTTGCCGTCATTGGAATCTATTTGAAAGTGGGGCTGAGCGGTTGAAAAAATCAGATAAATACCTGGATAAACGAGTGCTTGTGCTTGGACTGGGCAGAAGCGGCTATGCTGCAGCCAAATTAATGAAAAGTCTCGGGGCGGACGTCACGGTGAACGACCGCGGGAATCTTGAAGGGAACCCTCACGCGGCCGAGCTGAAAAAAATCGGCATCCGTGTGGTCGGCGGCGGGCACCCGCCCGATCTTGTTGATAAGGAACTGGCGGTCCTGATTAAAAATCCGGGGATTCCCTACAGCAATCCGCTTGTTCAGAAAGCCCGGCAGCTGGGCATACGGATCATCACCGAAGTCGAAATAGCGTACGAACTGTCCGATGCTCCGTTTATCGGCATTACCGGATCCAACGGGAAAACGACGACAACAATGCTTCTCGGGGAAATGATGAAGGGCTCGGCCGCCGTGCCGATTGTTGCCGGAAATATCGGGACCGCGCTGACCGGAATCGTTGGGGAAGCAACGGATAAAAATGTGATTGTCGCCGAGTTGTCGAGTTTTCAGCTGCTTGGAACGGAACAGTTCCGTCCGAAAATCGCTGTTGTACTGAACATTTTCGATCACCATCTGGACTATCACGGAACCGTTGAAAATTATGCGCGTGCCAAGGCACGCATTACGGTTAACCAGACAGCGGACGACGTACTCGTCTATAACGCCGACAGTGAACGGGTTGTCTCTTTTATTGCCGGAAAAACAAAGGCGCGGAAGGTCCCTTTTTCGATGACCGGCAGAACGGAGGACGGCGCTTATATCGAAGACGGAGCCATTTATTTTCGGACGGAGCGGATTCTTGAATGCAGCGAAATGGGGCTGCCGGGCACCCACAATCTTCAGAACGCGCTTGCCGCCGTTGCGGCGGCAAAAATATGCGGCGTACCGACGGCGCATATTGTCCGGATATTGAAAACATTCACGGGCGTCCGTCATCGCCTCCAATATGTCAATGTCACACGGGGCAGGACGGTCTACAACGATTCAAAGGCGACGAACATACTGGCAACGTCGAAAGCGCTGACTTCTTTTCCCGGAAAATCGATCGTGCTGCTGGCAGGCGGACTGGACCGCGGCAATACGTTCGATGCGCTGATCCCTTATTTAAAAAAGGCCGATATCAAAGCGGCGCTTCTTTTCGGCGAGACAAAAGACAAACTGCGTGATGCCTGCGAAAGAGCCGGCATTGCGCGGGTTGAAAATGTTGAAAATGTCGAGCAGGCCGTTCCGGAAGCTTTCCGCCTTTCCGGGCCGGGCGACGTCGTTCTCCTGTCGCCGGCCTGTGCCAGCTGGGATCAATATGACTCATTCGAACAACGGGGTGACATCTTTATTAGCGAAGTGAATAAGTTTAGATAAGGACAGGTCGGTCTGCGGCAGTTCAGCAGGCGACTCGAGGGCCTGATCTGAACGGAGTGTTGTGCATGCCCGAACATCGATCGTCACCGGACCGTTTGCTGCTTGTCGTTGCTTTCGCCCTTTTGGCTGTGGGGCTGATCATGGTATATAGTGCAAGCGAAGTCTGGGCTTCCTACAAGTTCGGAGGAGATTCGTTCTACTTTTTTAAAAGACAGCTTCTTTTCGCTGCGATCGGAACCGTGCTTATGTTTATGGTGATGAGGATTGATTATCGGATCTGGCGTTCGTGGGCGAAAGTCGGCATGGCTGTCTGCTTTCTGCTGCTGATTCTCGTGGTGATCCCGGGAGTCGGCCTTGTGCGCGGGGGGGCGAGCAGCTGGCTCGGAGTGGGAGCTTTCTCGATCCAGCCTTCTGAATTCATGAAAGTTGCCTTGATCATTTATTTGTCCAGACACCTTTCCGAGCATCAGCCGGCGCTTCGCTATTTCAGAAAGGGCCTGCTGCCGGCCCTTCTTCCTGTTTTTCTCGCTTTCGGGCTGATCATGCTTCAGCCCGATCTCGGAACGGGGACGGTGCTTGTTCTGACCTGCATTACCATGATATTTGTCGCCGGAGCCCGTATCCGCCACTTTGCCGTTATGGGAGCGGTCGGAGCGGCCGGAGCGGCTGCACTGATCCTGTCGGCGCCTTATCGGGTTAAGCGGCTGACTTCGTTTGTTAATCCATGGCAGGATCCGCTCGGAAGCGGATTCCAGATTATCCAGTCGCTGCTGGCTATCGGGCCGGGGGGGCTGCTCGGATTCGGGCTGGGCCAGAGCAGACAGAAATATCAATATCTTCCGGAGCCGCAGACCGACTTCATTTTCTCGATTATATCGGAAGAACTGGGGCTCATCGGGGCCGCGGCTGTACTGCTTCTCTTCTGCATGCTGCTCTGGCGCGGCCTGCTGATCGCGATGAAAGCGGACGACTTGTTCGGAACATTGCTGGCCGTCGGAATTACGGGCATGATCGCCATCCAGGTGATGATCAATATCGCTGTCGTCACAGGCCTGATCCCGGTGACCGGAATCACGCTGCCTTTCCTGAGTTACGGCGGATCATCGCTGACTCTGATGCTTGTGTCGATCGGCATACTGCTGAACATCAGCATGTCCGCCCGGCAATAGACAATGTGAACAGCAAACTCTGTTTTATGCGGTCGGTCTGCATAACGGGTTTGCTGTTTTAATCAAAAGAAAATAAAATAGAATTAACGGAGAAGAAAGCGAACAGCGTTTAAAACCCTTCTTCCCGAAGCACCGTATTATCCGATAGATGAGAGAGGGGGAGAGCCGTGGACAGGAAAAAAGTCGTGCCGCTGGAAGACCGGCTTCCGCAATTAAAAAAAGAACGGAAACAAAAGGCAAACCACCGTTTTGTTCTTTACGCATCCTTCTTTTTCCTTCTGCTATTGGTTGTGGTCTATTTTCAGTCTCCGTTCAGCAAAGTCAGCCAGCTTTCCGTATCGGGCGAGCAGCTGGTCAGCTACAGCCAGGTCGTTCAGGCCAGCGGCATTTCCGACCGGACACATATCTGGGATGTCCGGCCCGCAGCCGTTGAAAAACAGATTGAAAAGCTTCCGACCGTCCGGACCGCTTCCGTCCGGGCCGAATTTCCAAACCGCGTAACGATTCGGATACAGGAATACGAACGGAAAGCTTATCTGGAAAAGAACGGCGGATACTATCCGATTCTTCAGAACGGCGCGCTGCTTGCCAAAATTTCCGGCAGCAGGCTGCCTGTTGATGCGCCGGTGTTATACGGTTTCAGCCGTCAGGCCGATTTAAGGGCGGTTACCGAGGGATTGGCGAAGATTCCTCAGCAGGTGATTCATAGCATTTCCGATATCCATTACATATCCGCTCCGACGGACAATGACAACCTGATGCTTTATATGAATGACGGCAACCGCGTAGTTGCCAGTACGAATACTTTTGCTAGGAACATACAGCTTTATCCTGAAATTGCCGCCAGTTTGCCCAAGGGAGCGCACGGGACGATTCATCTCAGTGTCGGCAGTTATTTTGTCCCCGACAGCACGCAAGGCAGCGCCGGAAACTGACCGGAGACAGACGAACAGCACGGGAAGAACCGTCCTGCGAAAAAATTCGGATGGATTAATCTTCTGAATTTTATGTCTTTAACCGGATTAAAAGAAGTTTTCAAATGGATTACTAATCGTGATTATGCCTTTTCTAGTCTACCAAGTTGGTGTAGACTAGAATTTAGTTCTAGTTTCATCGTTTGCTCTTTTAATTTGGGAATGAAAAAGTAAGGGATTCTCTTCATTTTATTCTCAAGAATGCCGATGAAAACATGTAGAACGGGATGATTTTTTGTTTTATCGATTAAAATAAAGGGATATGTTCTGTTTTGTAGAATACAAAGATTAAGGTGTGTTTCTATAATGAGGAGCAGAAAGCGTTGGGTTGAAAATAAAATGAGCCTTCCTTTGTCTTTCAGAAGTCCAGCCATTTATCACTCGATCCAAACATCCCGAATAGAGGAACAACGGATGCTCAGGTAAAGGGGGTGCCACAGAATGAACAGCGAGGATGTATTTGTTAGCCTAGACATCGGTACGTCCAGTATTAAGGTTGTCATCGGAGAAATGGCCGGCGAATCCCTTAACGTCATTGGTGTTGGCGAATCTGTATCATATGGGATCAGGAAAGGTTCTATTGTTGATATCGATGAAACGGTCCGGTCCATTCAGAATGCCGTGGAACAGGCTGAAAGAATGGTGGGTCTGAATATTAAAAGCGTGATCGTCGGTGTTTCCGGAAACCATATCCAGCTAAGGCACTGTCATGGTATTGTAGCTGTCTCCAATGAGAATCATGAGATTGGCGATGTCGATATCGCAAGAGTCATAGATGCCGCCCAGGTCATGTCCATTCCTCCCGAGCGGGAGATCATCGACGTTGTGCCGGAACAGTTCATCGTTGACGGAGTGGATGAAATTCACGACCCGAGAGGAATGATCGGGGTCAGGCTTGAGATGGAAGGAACGCTGATCACAGGATCCAAAACTGTTCTCCATAATTTGCTGCGTTGCGTGGAGAAGGCGGGATTGCAGATTTCGGATGTCTGCCTGCAGACACTTGCGCTCAGTTCGGTTGCCCTGTCCAAAGACGAGAAGAATCTCGGTGTCGCCCTGATCGATATAGGCGGGGGAGCGACGAGTGTTGCCGTTTTTGATCAAGGATCTCTGCTTTCCACATTCGAGCTGCCCATCGGAGGAAATCATATTACAAAAGACATATCGATTATTCAGCGAATTCCCACGGATGAAGCGGAACAGCTGAAGGTCAAGCATGGCGCGGCCTTTGTCGGAATCGCATCCGAGGAGGATACTTTTACGGCTTCGCAGATCGGCAGCGCCAAAAAACAGATGCTCAATCAGGAAGAGCTTGCGGAGATCATTGAAGCAAGGATGGCGGAAATTTTCGATATTGTCCGCGAAGAACTGGAAAGAATCGGAATTTACGATCTTCCGGGCGGCTTTGTGCTGACCGGCGGCGTGACGGCTATGCCCGGCGTGCTGGATCTTGCGGTCAATAAACTGGCTTCCAACGTCCGCATTGCGGCACCGGATTATATCGGCGTTCGCGAACCAAAGTATACGGCCTGCATCGGTCTCATCCAGTTCGCCTATCACAATGTCAAGATTCAGGGCAAAGAAGTTGCGGCTGCCGTTGCTCCCGAACGCTATGAAGCTGAGCCGAAACAACGAAAGCAAAAAAAGAAGATAAATCTGGATCGAAATGAACATGAAGGCGTAACGGCCAAAGTGAAGAACTGGTTCAATTTATTCTTCGATTAATCGGGTGGCGGAATCATTATATGGGAGGAAATGAACAATGTATGAGAACGATGTGGAGATGGAGGAACGTCTCGCGAAAATAAAAGTCATCGGCGTGGGTGGCGGCGGAAATAATGCGGTCAACCGAATGATCGAAAGCGGCATTCAGGGGGTTGATTTTGTATGCGCTAATACGGATGCGCAGGCACTCAAGCTGTCGAGGGCGAGAGTCCAGCTTCAGCTCGGCGAAAAGCTGACCCGCGGACTCGGCGCAGGCGCGAACCCCGACATCGGTAAAAAGGCCGCTGAAGAAAGCCGGGATCAGGTCGAAGAAATTCTGAAGGGTGCCGATATGGTATTTATCACGGCCGGCATGGGCGGCGGAACCGGAACGGGTGCCGCACCGGTTATTGCCGAAGTCGCAAAAGAAGTCGGCGCGCTGACTGTCGGGGTAGTTACCCGGCCGTTTACCTTTGAAGGAAGAAAACGGGCCAAGCAGGCTTCGAACGGAATCGCTACACTCAAGGAAAAAGTAGATACATTGATCGTGATTCCGAATGACCGCCTGCTGGAAATCGTCGATAAAAACACACCGATGCTTGACGCGTTCAGAGAGGCAGACAATGTTCTGCGCCAGGGCGTTCAGGGCATATCCGACCTGATCGCTGTTCCCGGCCTGATCAATCTTGATTTCGCCGATGTGAAAACGATCATGACCGAGGGCGGTTCGGCACTGATGGCGATCGGCATTGCTTCGGGAGAAAACAGAGCGGCCGAAGCAGCGAAGAAAGCGATTGCCAGTCCGCTTCTGGAGAAATCGATTGACGGCGCGAGAGGTGTGCTGATGAACATCACGGGCGGGAGCAATCTCAGCCTGTACGAAGTTAATGAAGCAGCGGATATTGTGGCTACGGCAGCGGACGAAGAAGTTAACATGATTTTCGGCTCGGTCATCAGTGAAGAACTGGAAGACGAAATCGTTGTCACTGTGATCGCGACCGGTTTTCAGGAAGAAGCGCAGGAGCATCAGCAGATCAAACCGGAACAGGAGCCTCACCTTGGCCGCCGTCAGGCGGCGAGTGCGGCTTCCGATACGGAAAAAAAGCCGGGCGGCTTGAAACATGAAGTCCGCCGCGATGAAGGGCCGGGTCTTCCGAAACAGCCGCTCCGCAGGCCGCATAGCCTTGTGGAGGACGAGGAGACGTTGGACATTCCGACTTTCCTGCGCAATCGGAGAAGCAAAAATCAATAAGCGGCCGTGCAGCCGGATCAGGCTGCATCCGCCGGATCAGACAGATTCTCTCAATGATTGTTCCACGCAACGCACAATGAATAGTGACAGGCTCCGGAACGATGATTCTTGCAATCATCCGTTTCCGGAGCTTTATTTTTGTTCTGCGAGCGACAAAAAGAGCCAAAATAACAGGGAAAATCCTGCCAAGGAATGACAGACTTTCATGGATAAAGGCCCGTATACTATTCCTAAACATGCAAAGGAGGTGGGAGCTTGGTTCTTTACCTGGATGCCGTATGGCTTCTTAATCTGCTGATCGATGCCAGTTTGCTGCAATTGACGGCGCTGATGCTCAAGCGGCGGACAAATCGGCTGCGCTTCTGGCTCGGCGCACTCACGGCATCGTCCGTCGTTCTGATCCTTTTCACGCCTCTTGCTTTTCTGGTCGCCCATCCCTTAGGCAAATTTCTTTTTTCCGTGCTGATCATATACGTCACCTTTGGATTCCGCCGGCTATCCGTTTTTGTACAGAATCTTGCAGCTTTCTACTTTCTGGCATTTGCGATCGGGGGAGGACTTTTTGCCCTGCATTATTTTTTTCAGAATGATGCGTTCTATGCGAACAGCCGTTTCCTGACGACACTGAATTACGGGGATCCGGTCAGCTGGATTGTAATCGTCGCCGGTTTTCCGTTTCTTTGGTTCTTCTCGAAAAAAAGGATCGATCATACGGTAGTCAGAAAATGGCAAAGTTCTGCGGGCGCCGAAGCGATCATTCAGATGGCTGATCTGACGATTAAAGCGAAAGCCTTCATCGACAGCGGCAATAAACTGTATGAACCGCTGACCCGGTTTCCGGTCATGTTTCTGAGCCGGGAGGCTTGCAAGGATGCGCTTCCCGCCGAACTCTTCCGGGCTTTTTCCGGAGAGGAAGGCATGCTGGGCCGGGAGAGCCTGGCGGCCGAATGGAAAAACCGTCTCGCACTGATTCCGTACACGGCGGTTGACGGCAGCCGCCGCTTTGCGACCGCCGTCAGGCCGGATCGCGTTCTGATCATACACGAAGGGAAACTGATTGAGTGCCGAAAAGTCTATGTGGCACTGACGGAACACGCTCTCAGCGCAGCGGGTGATTTTGACAGTCTTCTTCACCCGGACATGCTGCTTCACGGCAAGGTGATTGAACCGGCATCCTGACCTGCGACTGCAATCAAGGAGGAATAAGCGAATGAAAACCTTTTTTCGGAAAATGTGGTTTCGGATTCTTGTTAAGCTCCATATAAAACCTGAAGAAATTTACTATATCGGGGGAAGCGACGGACTCCCTTCTCCGCTTTCGAAAGATGAAGAGGCGGAGCTGATGAAAAAGCTGCCTTCCGGCGATCAGAAAGTGCGCGCCACGCTGATTGAGCGCAATCTGAGGCTCGTGGTCTATATCGCGCGCAAGTTCGACAATACGCGGATCAATATTGAAGATCTGATCAGTATCGGAACCATTGGATTAATTAAAGCCGTCAATACCTTTAATCCCGAAAAGAAGATCAAACTGGCGACCTATGCATCGCGCTGCATTGAAAATGAAATTCTGATGTATCTGCGCAGAAATAACCGGACACGTACAGAGGTTTCGCTGGATGAACCGCTGAATGTGGACTGGGACGGCAACGAATTGCTGCTGTCGGACGTGCTCGGCACGGCGGTCGACATAACGACAAAAGGCATGGAGCGGAAAGTGGATCGTTCGCTTCTGCAGCGGGCGATGCTGATGCTGAGCGACCGGGAAAAAGAAATTATGACGCTGCGTTTCGGGCTGGCAGGCGGAAAGGAGAAGACGCAGAAGGATGTTGCCGATCAGCTCGGCATCTCGCAGTCGTATATTTCAAGGCTTGAAAAACGGATTATCAAACGGCTGAAGAAGGAATTCAGTAAAATGGCCTAGTCCGCCCGCGACGGAAAACAGGAGGGAATTGCCGTGCATAAAATGACATCCGCAGGAGATACTTGACGTTATAGAAAGCTCCGATTATGTGGGGAGGTCATCCTTTATGGCACGGCACAAAGTAGAAATCTGCGGGGTGGACACAGCAAAGCTTCCTGTCCTGACGAACGTAGAAATGCGTAAGTTATTTACAGAACTTCAGTCGGGTACGATCGAGGCGAGAGAGAAACTTGTAAACGGCAACCTTCGCCTTGTACTCAGTGTGATTCAGCGTTTTAATCACCGCGGCGAGTCTGTGGACGATTTGTTTCAGGTCGGCTGTATTGGACTGATGAAATCGATTGATAACTTTGATCTAAGTCAGAATGTCCGTTTTTCGACCTATGCCGTCCCGATGATCATCGGCGAAATCCGCCGCTATTTGAGAGACAACAATCCGATCCGCGTATCGCGTTCTTTGCGCGACATGGCCTATAAGGCGCTGCAGGCCAAAGAACGCTATATTGCTAAACACTCCAAGGAGCCCTCCGCCTCCGAACTGGCAAAAATGCTTGATCTTCCTGTCGAGGATGTCGTTTTTGCCATGGATGCCATCCAGGATCCCGTTTCTCTTTTTGAGCCGATCTACAGCGACGGCGGCGATCCGATTTTCATCATGGACCAGATCAGTGATGAAAAGCACAGAGACAGAGAATGGGTGGACAAGATAGCCCTTAAAGAAGCGATGGGCAAGTTGCATGATCGCGAAAAGAAAATCGTTGCCATGCGCTTTTTTTATGGGAAAACCCAGATGGAAGTGGCTCAGGAAATCGGTATTTCACAGGCGCAGGTTTCCCGCCTCGAGAAAATGGCAATCAAGGAAATGAATCAGGATATCGGGCCGTGACGGATGCCTGATGGAAAACAACAATCCGGCGCTTGCTGCAGGCAGGCGCCTTTTTTATGTCCGCCGTGATAAGATCTCTGCAGATACCGCTCCTGCCGCCTGCTGCCGATCCCGTCTCCATTTTTCACTTCTCAACCCGCACGCGCCCCCATATATTAAGATAGTGAGAGGGGGAGAAGCCGTGCCAAGAATTTCCGATTTCCAGACAAAAGAGGTTGTCAATGTTGAGAACGGTAAAAGGCTGGGTCATATAGGAGACCTTGACGTGAATCTGTCTACGGGAAAAATTGAGAATCTGATCATCCCCGGTGCCGGCCGCGTCATGGGCCTGTTCGGAAGAGAAAACGATGTGGTTGTACCATGGAACAATATTGTACGCATTGGAGCCGATGTCATCCTTGTCCGCTTTTACAATGATCGGGATCCGGCTCCGGGCGAAAAAGAATCATAAATTAAAGCGCTGTTCCGGCGGATATGGTAGAATAAAGGAAAATAATCGTGCCCTTGAATCCGCGAAGAAGGGATGAACGTGATGGCGGAACCTTTCTCCATTAAGAATAAGCTGACTCTGATGACGGAACCGGCTGCTGCAGGGCATAGAATGATCCTGTCCGGCATTTCGCTGCGGACGGGAGGGACGAGTCGGGCGCCTTTTGCCTCGCTGAATCTGGGCCTTCACGTCGGCGACGATCGGGAAAATGTTGTGGCAAACCGCAGAAAGGCTGCCGAAGAGATCGGCTTTTCTTTAGAGCGCTGGGTTTGCGCGCAACAAGTGCACGGTACAAACATCGCCCGTGTGACGGGTGAATGTGCCGGCGCCGGAGCGACAAGTCCCGACACCGCTGTTAAAAATGTCGACGGCCTGTTTACAACAGAACCGGATCTGCTGCTCGCGCTCTGTTTTGCAGATTGTGTTCCCGTGTACTTTTACAGTAAACAGCCCGCTGCCGTCGGGCTGATGCACTGCGGCTGGCGCGGCACCGTTCGGCTCGGTGCCGTCAGAATGGTTGAAACTATGTGCAGGACGCTTGATCTCGTGCCGGAGGATATTTATGCGGTCATCGGTCCGGCGATTGCCGGTGCGGACTATGAAGTAGATCAGACGGTTATCGATGAAGTATCAAAGCTTGGCCGCGGGATCCGGAACGGTGCAGTCACGCCGCACGGAGACGAGCATTATCTGCTTGATCTTCAGGCGCTGAACCGGGCTGTCCTGATCAGGGCAGGCGTCCCTCAAGAACAGATTCAGGTAACCGGCTATAAGACGAGCGTCTTCCCGGAACTTTTTTATTCATATCGGAAAGATCATGGGCGCACCGGGCGTATGATGGGATTTATCGGCATGAAGAACAAAGGGGAAGGTACAAGTTGACAGTTGCGGAAAATCTTCGTATCATTGATGAAAAAATTGAGGAGGCCTGCAGGAAATCGGGCCGCCGTCCGGAAGAGGTGACCGTGATTGCGGTCACAAAGTATGTCGGAAACGAACGGGCGCAGGAAGCCGTCGATTGCGGACTCTTCAATCTGGCCGAAAACCGGAAAGAAGGGCTGCTCGAGAAACAGAGCGCCATCCATGACGGCCGCGTTGTCTGGCATCTTATCGGGACGCTTCAGACAAGAAAAGTAAAAGACGTTGTCGGCCGGATCGACTATTTTCATGCGCTTGATCGCTTAAAGCTGGCGGCCGAAATCAATAAACGGATGAAGGCCGGCAAACTGAAATGTTTTATCGAAATGAATCTTTCCGGAGAAGCATCGAAGCACGGAATCGCTGAAGAAGAACTGGATTCTTTTATTGAAGAGCTCGGGGCTTTTGAACATATTCAGGTGATCGGCCTGATGACGATGGCGCCGAATACAGAAGACACGGCACTGATCCGCAAAGTATTCCGCGGCCTTCGCCAGTGCCGCGACCGGATCAGAGACCGCCGCCTCGACTATGCACCGTGCACGGAGCTTTCAATGGGAATGTCCCATGATTTCCAAATTGCCGTTGAAGAGGGTGCAACATTCGTCAGAATAGGGACCTCGCTGGTTGGAAATGAATGGAAGGGGAGCTGAAAAAGATGGGGCTCAAAACGACATTCAGGCGGTTTTTTGATCTCGAAGAAACTGTGGAACCTTCGGACGAAAGTGCTTTTTACAAAAATAAGGATGCTGTTCAGATACCCGCCGAGAAACGAACGATTGAAAAGGGCGGGAGAATCGTTGCTATTCAGAACGTCCGCCAGCGGGACAAGGTTGTTCTTGTCGAACCGAAATCGTTTGAAGAGGTGGAAGGCGTGGTCGGACATCTGAAGAACAAACGCACGGTCATCTGCAACCTGCAGAGTGTGACGAAAGCGGAGGGGCAGCGGATCCTCGATTTTATGGGCGGGACCGTTTTTGCCCTGGACGGACAGATTCGAAAAATAGGAAGGGATACATTCTTATTTGCACCGGATTTTGTCGATATCACAGGAATCATTAACGACTGGAAAGAAGACGGACAATCTTATTGACCGGATGAAGCGAGGTGAATGCATTGTATCTGATTGCAGTGATTTTGTCCCAAGCAATTAATATCTTTAAATGGATTTTGATAATATATATATTAATGTCTTGGCTTCCTAACCTGCAGAATTCTCAAGTAGGTCAGCTGTTTGCCAAAATTTGTGAACCTTTTCTTGAACCATTTCGTAGAATTATACCCCCTATAGGTGGAGTTCTTGATATTTCACCAATAGCTGCTTTTGTAGTACTATGGTTTGCGCAAATAGGAATTGCAAATCTTGCTACAATGTTCGGGTGATTCAATATGTCCGTTTATGAACATTTCCGCCGCGAAGAGCGGCCGATTATCGATCATTTTCTGGATTTAAAGGATCAGGTTTCGAAATACTATGCGCCAAAACTGACCGATTTTCTCGACCCGCGCCGGCAAAAAATTTTACATTCGGTGATCGGCGGCGAGGAGATCACGTTTGCTCTGTCGGGAGGCCATGCGGAGGCGGAACGCAAGCGGGCGCTGATTCTTCCGCCGTACTGCGAAGCTCGGGAACAGGATTTCGGGCTTTCATATATTGAGGTGGATTATCCTTCGCGGTTTGCGGATCTGTCGCATGCGCAGCTGCTCGGTGCGCTGCTCGGGACCGGCCTTGTCAGAAGCAAACTGGGCGATCTGATTGTTTCGGACGGGCGGGTTCAGTTCATTGCCGCAACGGAAGTTGAAAAATTTTTGCTGATGAATCTGACGTCTGTCGGAAAAACAGCGGTGACCTGCCGGAAGATTGACCGGGCGTCACTGATACATAGCGAAGAGAGCTGGCTGGAGTCTGAGGGAACGGTCGCTTCCCTCAGACTGGATGCGGTCATGGCGGAAATTTATCATTTGTCCCGCTCTAAAGTCTCCGAGCTGGTTGCGCGGGGAATGGCCAAAGTGAACTGGCAGATTGTGGACAGAAAAGATTTTTATATCGAAGAGGGTGACACACTGTCTTTACGCGGCTACGGACGAAGCAAAATAATCGTGATCGCCGGCCTTACAAAAAAGAACAAAATTCGTTTGCGATATGGTAAACTGAAATAAGTAATTCTATACGTGACTATACATTGACTGGGAGGTGAACCGGATTGCCATTAACACCGTTGGATATTCATAATAAAGAATTTTCTCGTGGTTTTCGCGGTTACGATGAGGACGAGGTCAACGATTTTCTTGATCAGATCATTAAAGACTATGAAGCCTTGATCAGAGAGAAGAAAGATCTGGAACTGCAGGTTAAAAATTCAGAAGAAAAGCTCAGCCACTTTTCAAACATTGAAACAACATTGAATAAAAGCATTCTGGTCGCTCAGGAAACAGCGGAAGAAGTGAAACAAAACGCTAATAAAGAAGGCAAGCTGATCGTGATGGAGGCAAAGAAAAATGCCGACCGGATCATCAACGAAGCACTTGAAAAATCGCGCAAAGTGACAGTCAATATTGAAGAACTGAAAAAAGAAGCCAATGTCTACCGCACCCGTTTTCAGATGCTGATTGAAGCACAGCTTGAGCTCCTGAAAAGCGACGACTGGAAGAATCTTGCCGCCGGTTCGGGCGATGAGGACGAAACGGCGGATCAGGACGGCAGTGTCATACAGACGCGAGCTTGACACCATGCCGGCAAATGCATATACTGACTTTATATGAAGATTTTTAATATTCAGCAGGCGATGACGGAGAGAGTACTCAGTGCGGCGAAAGCAAGCGAGCCGGGAGGCGGTGCAAGCCCGGTGTTTCAAGCACTGAAGAAAATCACTCCTGAGTTCGGATCTGAACGGGCGGACAGCTCCGCTCCGAGTAGGGAAGACGCTTCATTCGCGTTATGGAATGATTCGAGCGGCAGAGCAGATCTGTCAATAGGGTGGTACCGCGGTCCTTCCGTCCCTTTGGGATGGGGGGGCTTTTTTGATATAAATTTTTTGTGACTGACTTTGAGAAAGATGGAGGCGCAAAACATTGGATTATAAAAAAACCTTGCTGATGCCGAAGACGGCTTTTAAAATGCGCGGCAATCTGCCGAACAAAGAGCCGGTGATGCAGCAAAAGTGGGATGACGATCACATCTACGAGCAGTCTTTAAAACGCAACGAGGGCAAACCGAAGTTTATCCTGCATGACGGTCCTCCCTATGCCAACGGCGATATTCATATCGGCCATGCCGAGAATAAAGTGCTGAAAGATATCATTAATCGCTTTAAATCGATGTCCGGCTACCAGACCCCTTATGTACCCGGATGGGATACGCACGGGCTGCCGATCGAACAGCAGCTGGCCAAACAGGGTATCGACCGCAAAAAAATGTCTGTTGCCGAACTGCGTGAGAAATGCAAAGACTATGCGCTCGGTCAGGTAGAGCGTCAGAAGAAGCAGTTCAAACGCTTGGGCGTCCGCGGCGACTGGGATCATCCTTACCTGACCCTTAAAAAGGAATTTGAGGCGGAACAGATCGAAGTCTTCGGCACCATGGCGAAAAAGGGGTATATCTATAAAGATAAAAAAACTGTTTATTGGTCTCCGTCCTCAGAATCTGCGCTTGCCGAAGCCGAGATTGAATATAAGGATGTCCAATCTTATTCGATCTATGTCGCCTTTCATGTCACGGACGGCAAGGATGTTCTGCAAAAAGACGAAGAAGTGGTAATCTGGACGACCACACCCTGGACGATGCCGGCCAATCTTGCCATCGCGGTCAATCCGAAATTCGATTACAGTGTAGTTCGGGTCGGAGAGCGAAAATTTGTCGTGGCGTCGGATCTGGTTGCATCGCTCACAAAGACGCTGGCCTGGGAGAATCCTGAAGTGCTTCGGACTTTTAGCGGAAAAGCACTTGAAGGCGTGGTCTGCCGCCATCCGTTCTATAATCGCAATTCGCCGCTGATTCTCGGCGACCACGTCACGCTTGACGCCGGAACCGGCTGTGTCCATACGGCGCCGGGCTTTGGCGCAGATGATTTTAATGTCGGCAAAAAATACGGCCTCGATATTCTTTGCCCCGTCGATGATCGCGGCTGTATGACGGACGAAGCACCGGGTTTTGAAGGCATGTTTTATGAGAAAATCAATGAACCGGTCCTTGACAAACTGAAAGCAGTTCATGCACTGTTGAAAGTCGGCACCTTTACTCATTCGTATCCGCATGACTGGCGGACGAAAAAACCGGTCATCTTTCGGGCAACGAAGCAGTGGTTTGCTTCCATCAAAGCATTTCGTCAGGATATTCTAAAGGCGATTCATGAAGTGAGATGGATCCCTTCATGGGGCGACGTCCGTATGACGAACATGATTAAGGATCGCGAAGACTGGTGCATTTCACGCCAGCGTGCCTGGGGCGTCCCGATCCCGGTCTTTTACGGAGAAGACGGCGAGCCGATCATCACCGATGAAACGATCCGCCGCGTTGCCGAATTGTTCCGCAAACACGGATCGAATATCTGGTTCCAATGGGACGCGAAAGATCTGCTTCCCGAGGGTTTTGCTTCTGTGCACAGTCCGAACGGAACGTTCAAAAAAGAGATGGACATTATGGATGTCTGGTTTGATTCCGGATCGACGCATCAGGGAGTGCTGACGACCCGCCCAGAACTGCGCCGGCCGGCGGATATGTATCTCGAAGGTTCCGACCAATACCGCGGCTGGTTCAATTCTTCGCTGGCGACAGCGGTGGCGGTTACGGGACATGCGCCGTACAGGCAAGTGCTCAGCCACGGATTCACACTTGACGGCCGGGGGCTGAAAATGAGCAAGTCCGTCGGCAACGTCATTGACCCGATGAAAGTGATGAAACAGTTCGGAGCCGACATTATCCGGCTCTGGGTCGCATCCGTCGACTATCAGGCGGACGCCAGGGTCTCGAATGACATTCTCGCGCAGGTGGCGGAAGTTTATCGTAAAATCCGCAATACGATTCGTTTTATGCTCGGCAATCTGAACGATTTCGATCCGAAAAATGCAGTGGCCGTTGAGGATATGCCGGAACTGGAACAATTCATGACGGTTAAGTTGAATGAATTGGTGGATACATGCCTGAAGAGCTACAACGACTACCAGTTCCTGAATGTTTATAAGGCCGTTCAAAACTACTGTACGACGGATCTGAGTGCTTTTTACATGGACATTGTGAAAGACGCGCTTTATGTTCAGCCGAGAGCAAGCCTTGTCCGCCGTGCCGCACAGACGGTGCTCTACAGGACTGCAGTGGCCCTGACTAAATTGCTGTCGCCGATCATCCCGCATACGGCCGAAGAAATCTGGCAGTTCATCCCGGGTGCCGCTCGGGTTTCCGCTTACGTTCAGCTGACCGACATGCCGGAACCGGTTCATGTGCCGGATGCGAAGGCGCTTGAAGAGAAATGGGAAAAGATTCTTGCGGTTCGCGACGACGTGCTGAAGTCGCTGGAAAAGGCCCGGGATGCCAAACTGATCGGCAAATCGCTTGAAGCGTCGGTTGCTTTGTATCTGCCCGAGAATATGAAATGGTTAAAAGAACAGCCCGCTCTGGACAAACTGTTTATCGTCTCCCATGTCGACTGTTCCGACGGTCCGGACTCCGCTCCTGAAACGGCGGACCGCTATTCTCCGGAAGCCGTGAACGTCGGCCGCGCCGAAGGGGAAAAATGCGAACGCTGCTGGGCGATCCTGCCGACAGTCGGACAGGATCCGGAGCATCCGACTCTGTGTGCCTCATGCTGTGAAACGGTCAAACATGACTATGCGGGTGTCAGTCTCGACGACTGACCGGCCCGGCGGCCTGTGACAGAAGAAAAATTTTTCCTTAAGGCGTAATTTTTTCGCCGTCTTAAAATGCCCCCTTTACTGCACACTAAACATGTGCGCGGAATAAAGGGGGATTTAATTTGTTCAGCTACCGCAGGATAAAGAAACAACTGCTTAAACGCAAAGAAATGCTCGAAAAAAAAATGAAAAGCGACATGGAGACCGCCGCGGAACTGGGGTCGGTTTCCGACATTGCATCGGGAGAGCTGTCCGCTTATGATAACCATCCGGCAGAATCCGCCACACAGCTTTATGAACGGGAGAAGGATCTGGCTTTCAGCAAACGCATGCATGATGAATGGAACGATATTAATGACGCTCTGGCAAAAATGGAAAAAGGGACGTACGGCATTGATGAAATAACAGGCAAAAAGATTCCGATTGCACGCATGAAAGCGCTTCCGACAGCCAGAACCGCGGTTGAAAACGCACCGCCGAAACATAGCCGGAAAGAACGCCCGGTTGAAGAATCGCTGATCGCCGATTCCGGCCGAACGGGGTTCTCGGCTTTGAATCAAAGCGGTTTCGACGAACAGAACGCCTTTGATCTGGTCTCCGAATACAATGATCAGGAGATGATTTATGAAGACACTCCTTATAGCGATGATGAAGAAGGGATCGGTTTTGTCGAAGTTGTGGAAGCGATAGCGGCCACGGACATTGACGGCTATTCGGGCGACGAAAGGGTCCGCTTCTTAAGAAATCAGTACTACGATCAGTGGATGGACGGGATCGACGAAAGCGACCCGGCCGAGCACTGAAAATGGCGGCGGACGGCACGGTCCGCCGCCGTACATAATCTATTCCGGGATCCGGACGCGAAGGAAGCGGTTTTTAGGGCTGAGGGATGCCCGGCCGGGGCCAAGTGTGCTAAAATGCAGAAAGGATGCAATTGTCTTTTTAAAGAGAGAAAAGCTTGGAGGAATTTAAGTGATCTTCTACATAATTGCACTGATCATTCTGGCGCTCGATCAGTTATCCAAATGGCTGGTCGTTCAGAATATGAGCGTCGGAGAGGATATTCCGGTCATCCCGCATGTGTTCTACCTGACTTCGCTTCGCAACACGGGAGCCGCCTGGAATATACTGGAGGGACAGTTTGTCTTCTTTTTTATCATAACAGCCGTTGTGCTTGGAATCGTGATTTATTATATGCAGAAGGCGGGAAGAAAGCAGCCGCTGCTCGGAACGGCTCTTGCTCTGATTATCGGCGGAACGCTCGGAAATTTTGCGGATCGGCTTTTCAGGGGCGAAGTCGTCGATTTTATCCACATCTATATTATTCATTACAGCTACCCCGTGTTCAATATTGCCGATTCCTCGCTTTTCATCGGTGTCGTTTTGCTGATTATTTATCTTGTCGTGGACGGGAGGAGAAAGAATTAGGTAATGACGGATCTGGAGAAAGTTGCGCTTCAGCGCGATGAAGGAAAACGAATCGACAAGTGGGCTGCCGGACTGCTCGGCTCCGAGTCGCGAAACCGCCTGCAGCAGTTGATTAAAGATGGATATGTCCGGGTTAATGATCAGGGCGTCAAGGCCAATTATCGCTTGAAGGAAGGCGACCGGGTCACGATTTTTCTGCCTGATCCCGATCCGGTGGATATCCCCGCGGAAGCTATTCCGCTTGATATTGTCTATGAAGACGATCAGGTAATTGTCGTCAATAAACCGAGAGGGATGGTGGTCCATCCGGCCCCCGGCCATCTGACCGGCACACTTGTCAATGCCTTGCTCTATCACTGCAAGGATCTGTCGGGGATTAACGGCGTGCTGCGCCCGGGCATCGTCCACCGGATCGATAAGGATACCTCGGGCCTGCTGATGGCGGCGAAAACAGACGATGCCCACCGTTGTCTGGCAAAACAGCTAAAAGACAAGACGACGCGGCGTCTCTATCTGGCCATTGTCCACGGTGAATTATCCGATCCGTCCGGGACGATCGATGCCCCGATCGGCCGCGACGAAAAAGATCGGAAAAAGATGGCGGTGACCGCTCGCAACGGCAAAAGGGCCGTTACGCATTTCAAGGTGCTTGAGCGTTTTACCGGCTACACGTATGTCGCCTGCCGCCTGGAGACGGGACGGACGCATCAGATCCGTGTGCACATGGCTTATATCGGGCATCCGCTTGCCGGCGATCCGAAATACGGGCCGAGAAAGACACTGGCTATCGGCGGACAGGCGCTGCACGCCGCCGAGCTTGGCTTTACCCATCCGAAGACGCGCCGGTTTATGCTTTTCAAAGCGGAACCGCCGGCCGATTTCCAGAACCTGCTGAAAAAACTGCGCCGGTCGGTTTTAAAGTAAAATCCAGTGCTGCCTCTCAAATTTATACAAAGAGCACTGCGCTTTAAGAAAAACGATAATGAGTATCCCCCTCAACTCATGTATCCCGTCGGGGCGCATCGTGGAAGCGCCGTCGATTTTTCCGAAAAACGATCAGTTTTCACGAGCGGCCGTCCGGTGCCCCGAATGTTTGTGCGAACGGCGACCTATTCTGCTGAAAAGGGAGATACCTTGTATGGACAGACGTTACATGGCGGAAACACCTGATCTTCTTCTTCGGCCTGCTGCGTACCCCCGTAAATCGGTGTGCGCCGAAAAACGCATCAGTTAATCGCCGTAAAGCAGTAAAGTGCAAAATATTAACAGTAATCGGCAGTAAACGGACCGGAATCAATAGGTGCGAATGATCGGAACAGCAATTTGTACCCGATTGATTAAATCAACCCGCGGCCGGTAATTTTGGCCGTTTATCGGTCGACGCACCGAATCGTGTTAAAGCCGCACCGAAATAGAGAAAAGCCGCACCAAACAAGAGAGGTCGCCCCGAATCCGGCTATAGACGCACCGAAATGCGGAGAAGCCGCCCCGAAATGCCGAAAAAGCGCACCGAATCGGGCCAAACTTGCACCAAATCGTCGGGAAGCCGCACCAAACAAGAGAGGTCGCCCCGAATCCGGCTATAGACGCACCGAAATGCGGAGAAGCCGCACCAAAATGCCGAAAAAGCGCACCGAATCGGGCCAAACTTGCACCAAATCGTCGGGAAGCCGCACCAAACAAGAGAGGTTGCCCCGAATCGGGCTGCAGTTAGGTGCTGTTTTTCGGTCGGCGCCGGTGCTTAATCGGTCTTCGAGGATACATCCGGTTTATCAACCGTGACAGAAAGTTTATCAACTGCTGCAAAAGTTTGTTCATCGCAGAAACGCTCGCCGTCTGTGAAAACGTGCCATCGTGTCCGGAACTTATCCTCCTCCAAAAATATACCGGTTCTCGTTCGAAAACACGGTTCTTCGCGAAAACCGATCGACCGGAATACGGATGTCGATTCATTTTGAATTGACATTCGGACAGAATTTTGTCATACTGAATGCAGTTGAATGAATTCCTTTTAAATAAGTCCCGAGAGGCTGAAAAGGGTAATGGACGTTGACAGTGTATTTTGTCGGCAGTACAGTCTCTTGCTTCTAAACAGGCAAGTTTTTTTTATGGCTGAATAAGGGCAGCAGGTGAGTTTTGCTTTGGAAGAAAAAGAAATCATGGATGAGAAAGCGATCGCCAGGGCGCTGACACGACTGGCTCACGAGGTGATCGAGCGCAACGAAGGCATCGCTTCGGTCGTGCTGATCGGCATCAGGACAAGAGGCATTTATCTGGCCGACCGGCTTGCTGAAAGGATCGCCGGAATTGAGAACAGCAAAGTATCGGTCGGTGAGCTTGACATCACTCTCTATCGTGATGATTTAAAACAGAAGACGGCGGACCCGGAATTCAGCGGCAGCAGGATTCCGGTATCGATCGAAGGGAAAACCGTGATTCTGGTCGATGACGTGCTGTATACGGGACGGACGGCGAGGGCGGCAATGGATGCGCTGATGGATATCGGGCGGCCGCAGCGGATCCAGCTGGCGGTACTGATTGACCGCGGGCACCGTGAACTTCCGATTCGTCCGGACTATATCGGGAAAAATGTACCGACGTCGAAAGAAGAAATCATTGCCGTTCAGCTCAAAGAGGTGGATGGAGCCGACCGGGTCGTTATTCGGACACGGAACAAATAATTGAATAGCGTTCGTTAAGCATCTTTTAAGGGCAGTCCCGAGAGACTGATAAAGAGCAGCGTTAGCGCGGAACAGCGGTATTTTGCACATAACCTCTTTGTCGGATCTCCGGCAGAGAGGTTTTTTCTTGATTTTGAAGAGAACGGAACCGTTTTAGAAACGGCCTGCCTCGCGGTGAGACACATATTAAAAAATGGGGAGGAATCACGACATGGTCAATCTGCTCAGTTTAAGCGATTTAAGCCTGGATGAAATTGACGGCATTCTGAATCGTGCGCAACAAATTCTGGATATGAAGGAACGCGGCTGGTTTGCTCCGAAACAGACGCTGGTCGCCAATCTTTTCTTTGAACCGAGTACGAGAACACGGTTCAGTTTTGAAACGGCGGAAAAAAGGCTTGGCTTTCACGTCCTCAATTTCAGCAGCCAGGCGTCCAGTACCCAGAAGGGGGAATCGCTGTACGATACGGTCCGGACGATGCAGGCCATCGGCGCGCAGGCGGTGGTCGTCCGCCACCGAAGAGAAGGCTACTACCGCGAACTGATGCGCGGCATCGGCATCCCCGTCCTGAATGCCGGAGACGGCGCCGGGGACCACCCGACCCAGGCTCTGCTCGATTTGCTGACCCTTCGGCAGGAATTTCTGCTCTTCAAAGGGCTTACTGTGGCAATCATCGGCGATCTCAGGTACAGCCGGGTTGCCCGCTCCGACGCAAATGTGCTGTCCCGGCTCGGATGCCGGGTCCTTCTGTCCGGTCCGGAAGCGTGGAAGAATGACAGCCTTCCCGGCGACTATGTAACGGTCGACGAGGCTGTCCGTGCTGCTGACGCCGTCATCATGCTCAGAATTCAGCATGAACGGCATGAACAGGCGATGAAAATGACGAAAGAAGCGTATCATTGCCGTTACGGCCTGACGCGCGAACGGGCTGCTGTTATGCATCCGGGCAGCATCATTATGCATCCGGGCCCGATTAACAGAGGAGTGGAACTGGACGGCGATCTGGTCGAATCCGGTCGCTCGCGTTACTTCAAACAGATCGGCAATGGAGTGGCTGTCCGCATGGCAAGTCTTGAATGGGCGCTTCGTATAAAAAAGGAGGCCGAGGAAAATGATCGGGTTGCCGAAAAATGGTGAGGCCTTCCCGGCTGCTCTGCTCCGGGAAAATCTGAGCATGAATAATCCGCGAAAAGAAGAAACGGCCGGCGTGAATGAATCTGCATCAAAAGGGAAAGGCGCACCGTTAAACGGCAGAAAATTGCCGGAGCCGGCCGCGGGCGTCGGAGCAGTGGTTTGCGAAAAGGGAGTGACTGCAGGTTGAAGAGACAGCTTGTGCTGGAAAACGGGGAAAGTTTTAGCGGAGAAGGATTCGGCGGCAGCACGGAGATAAGCGGAGAAGTCATTTTTAATACGGGGATGACAGGGTATCAGGAAGTTCTGACCGATCCTTCCTACTATGGGCAGATTGTAACTCTGACTTATCCGCTGATCGGAAATTACGGCATTAATCGTTCGGACAACGAATCGGTCCGTCCGAGAATTTCCGGACTGATTGTCAAAGAAGTGTCGAAAACGCCTGCACACTGGCAGAAAGACAAAACGATGAGCGACTGGCTGGCCGAGTACGGCGTTCCGGCGATCGAAGGGATCGATACACGAAGGCTGACCCGAATCATCAGAGAACACGGAACATTGAGGGGGAGGATTGTATCGGCGGAGGCCGATGCGGCAATGGTAGCCGAAGCACTCAGAAACCGGCCGCTGCCGACCGATCAGATCAGCCATGTCTCGACACGTTCTGTCTATGAGACTCCAGGCCCCGGTCCGCGTATCGTCCTTGTCGATTTCGGAGCAAAGCAGGGCATTCTGCGTGAATGCATCAAGCGCGGCTGCGATGTCGTCATTGTTCCCTACCGGACGTCTGCGCGTGAGATTCTTAAACTTCATCCCGACGGCATTCTGCTCAGCAACGGCCCGGGAAATCCGAAGGACGTTCCCGGGGCCGTCCGAATGGTCGGAGAAATATTGGGTAAAATTCCGCTTTTCGGCGTGTGCCTCGGCCATCAATTATTCGCGCTGGCATCGGGTGCCAATACGGTAAAAATGCGGTTCGGCCATCGCGGAGTCAATCATCCTGTCCGCGACCTGCGCACCGGCAGATTCATGATTACGTCGCAGAATCACGGGTTTACGGTCGAAAAAGGATCTCTGCGGGACACGGAACTTGAGGTGACCCATCTGGCGATTAACGACGGGACGGTCGAAGGGCTGAGGCATAAGCGCTATCCCGCGTTCAGCGTTCAGTTTCACCCCGAAGCTTCGCCGGGACCGGACGACAGTCAGGGCCTTTTCGATGACTTTCTGAAAATGGTCAATAACTATAAGAAAGAAGGTGTCCGGTTTGCCTAAGCGGACGGATATTCACAAAATCCTCGTGATCGGTTCCGGACCGATCATTATCGGCCAGGCAGCCGAATTTGATTATTCGGGCACGCAGGCCTGCCAGTCGCTCAGAGAAGAAGGATTCGAGGTTGTGCTTGTCAATTCCAATCCGGCGACGATCATGACGGATACGGATATTGCCGACCGGGTTTATATTGAACCGCTGAACGTGGAGTTTGTCAGCAGGATTATCCGCAAGGAACGTCCCGACGGTTTGCTCGCTACCCTAGGCGGACAGACCGGGCTCAATCTCGCCGTCCGGCTCCATCAGTCCGGCCTTCTCGATGAACTCAATGTCCGCTTCCTCGGAACGAGCCTTGAAAGCATTGAGAAAGCAGAGGACCGTGAAAAATTCAGAGAGCTGATGATTGCACTCGGCGAACCGGTGCCTGCGAGTAAAACGGTGACCAATCCCGCTGAGGCGCGTGACTTTATCCGGGAAATAGATCTGCCGGCGATCATCCGTCCGGCATTTACATTGGGCGGCACCGGCGGAGGCATTGCAGCGACCGAAGAGGAATTTGAGACGATTACGGAAAACGGACTGAAGCTGAGCCCGGCTCATCAGGTGCTGATTGAGAAAAGTATCGCCGGGTTCAAGGAAATCGAATTCGAGGTGATGCGGGATGCCAACGACGGTGCCATTTCTGTCTGCCATATGGAGAATGTCGATCCGGTCGGCATCCATACCGGCGACTCCATTGTCGCCGCTCCCTGCCAGACGCTGAGCGACCGCGATCTTCAGCGCCTGCGCAGCGTATCCCTTAGAATTGTCCGTGCCCTGAAAATCGAGGGCGGCTGTAACGTCCAGCTGGCGCTCGATCCGGACAGCGACCGCTATTATGTTATCGAAGTCAATCCGCGGGTCAGCCGCTCTTCCGCACTGGCTTCAAAAGCGACAGGCTACCCGATTGCCAAAGTAGCTGCAAAAATTGCTGCCGGCTACCATCTGGACGAAATCAAAAACGCGGTCACCGGCACGACTTATGCAAGCTTTGAGCCGGCCCTTGACTATGTGGTGACGAAGATTCCGCGCTGGCCGTTTGACAAGTTCGATGATGCCAAACGGACACTGGGTACTCAAATGAAGGCAACAGGCGAGGTTATGGCCATTGGCAGAACATTTGAAGAGTCGCTCCTGAAAGCCGTCCGTTCGCTTGAAAACGGAAGCCTGCATCTGGAACTGAACGAAGCGGCGGAGATGACGCCGGACGATCTCTATGAGAACATTCGGAAAACCGATGATCGAAGGCTGTTCTTCATTGCCGAAGCGCTGAGGCGGGGGGCGCCTCTGGACGGGCTGTGCCAAATGACGAAGATCAACCGCTTTTTTCTGGAAAAGATTGCCCGTATCGTGGCAATCGAAGATCTTCTGAAGAAGCACCCCCGCGATCCATCCGCTCTCTGTGAAGCAAAAAAATCCGGCTTTTCCGATGCGAAGATCGCCGGCTGCTGGAAGATGACAGAGTCTGCCGTTGCGGCATGGCGCAAATCGCGGGGGATCCGTCCCGTCTATAAAATGGTCGATACGTGCGCCGGCGAATTCGAATCAAAGACACCCTATTACTACAGCACCTACGAGGAAGAAAATGAATCTGCGGTTTCGGACCGGCAGAGCGTCGTTGTGCTTGGTTCGGGTCCGATACGGATCGGGCAGGGTGTCGAATTCGACTATGCGACCGTTCATGCTGTATGGGCCATTAAACGGCAAGGCTATGAAGCGATTATGATCAACAACAACCCGGAGACCGTATCCACCGACTTCAGTGTTGCTGATAAACTGTATGTCGAGCCGCTGACTCTGGAAGACGTCCTGCACGTGATCGAACTGGAAAAACCGAAAGGCGTCGTCGTTCAGTTCGGCGGGCAGACGGCAATCAATCTTGCCGCCGGTTTGGCGGCAAACGGAGTGCGGATACTCGGAACATCGCTGGATGCGATGGATCAGGCGGAAGACCGCGACCGTTTTGAACAGCTGCTCCTGAGGCTGGATGTCGACCGGCCGGAAGGAGATACCGCCTTCTCAACGGAAGAAGCCTTAAAGATAGCGGCGAAACTGGGCTATCCTGTTCTCGTCCGCCCGTCCTATGTCCTTGGCGGACGCGCGATGGAAATTGTCTATCACGAAAAAGATCTGATCCATTATATGAAAAATGCGGTGCGTATCAATCCGCAGCATCCGGTTCTGATTGACAGATATCTGGTCGGGACTGAAATCGAACTGGATGCACTGTCCGACGGAACGGATGTTTACATCCCGGGGATTATGGAACATATCGAGCGGGCCGGCGTTCACTCCGGCGATTCGATTGCCGTCTACCCGACACAGACTCTGAGTGAAAAAATCAAAAAGCAGATTGTCGATACGGCGATTAAAATAGCGAGAGGGCTCGGTGTGGTCGGCCTGCTTAATATCCAGTTTGTCATTCATCGCGATCGCGTGTATGTCATCGAGGTCAATCCGCGGGCAAGCCGGACCGTGCCCTTTCTGAGCAAAATCACAGGTGTTCCGATGGCCAACGCGGCCGCCCGGCTGATTCTCGGCGCAACGTTGAACGGGCTCGGTTATGAGACGGGCATCCATCCGGAGCCGGAGAAAGCCGTTTTTGTCAAGGTGCCGGTCTTTTCCTTCGCTAAACTGCGCCGGGTTGACGTGACGCTCGGACCGGAGATGAAATCGACCGGCGAAGTCATGGGGCAGGACGAAACACTGGAAAAAGCTTTATATAAAGGGCTTCTGGCGGCGGGGATGGCGATTCCCTCCCACGGCTCGGTTCTGTTTACGATCGCCGACAAGGATAAGGAAGAAGCTCTGGCACTCGTCAGGCGTTTTTATAATATCGGCTATAACATTCTTGCCACTGAGGGCACGGCTAAAATGATCGCGGCTCAGCATCTGCCGGTGACCGTCGTCAATAAGATCGGAGGAGAGGCGCCGAATCTTCTGAACGTGATCAGGCACGGAGGGGCTCAGTTCGTGGTCAACACACTGACAAAAGGGCAGCGCCCGGCAAGAGACGGCTTCCGGATCCGCAGAGAATCCGTCGAGAACGGCGTCGTCTGCCTGACCTCGCTCGATACAACGGAAGCACTGCTGACCGTGCTTGAGTCGCTGGCCTTTCGCACGGAATGCATGCCGCCAATGGACGATCTCCGCACGGATGCCGTCGAAGATTCGCATTCTGCCGCAGACAAGGCGGGTGTGGTTCGATGATGCAGGAAAATATGCTGGTTACCGCCCAGCGCAAGATAGCGGATAACATTTTTGAGATAAAACTGCATGGAGAAATGACGGCCGCCGTTTCGCAGCCCGGACAATTTGTCCATATCCGTGTGAACGGATCGGATTCGATCAATCCGCTGCTTCGCAGGCCGATCAGCATCTGTTCAGTTGATAAGAAAGAGAAGGAAATGACGCTGATATACCGTCGCAGCGGGCTGGGCACAGATCTGTTGTCTCATGCGGGCAAAGGCGGGCGGATTGATGTGCTCGGACCGCTCGGGCATGGATTCCCGCTGCAGCAGGCGGAAGCTGCCGCAAAGGTCCTGATCGTCGGCGGCGGCGTCGGCATTCCACCGCTCTACGGACTGTCGCGGGAACTCGCCGGGAAGGGCGTCCGGATTACTCATGTGCTCGGTTTCCGCTCGGCAAAAGATGTCTTCTATGAAGATCGGTTTTCCGGGCTGGGGCGAACCGTTCTGCTGACAGAAGACGGAACAGGCGGCCGCAAAGGCCGTGTCACCGATGTGCTCGATGGTATAGATTTTACAGCTGCTTTTGCCTGCGGCCCGCTGCCGATGCTGAAGGCGATTAAGAGCCTGATCCCCGACAAGCCGCTGTATCTTTCGCTGGAACAGCGGATGGCCTGCGGCATCGGAGCCTGTCTGGCCTGCGCCGTCCGCGTCTCAGACAAAAATGATGCGAAAGGCTACCGGCGTGTCTGCTGCGACGGTCCGGTTTTCAGAGCGGGGGAGGTTGAATTATGCTAGAAGTCCATCTGCCAGGTCTCGACTTGAAAAATCCGGTGATGCCGGCCTCCGGCTGTTTTGCTTTCGGTGCCGAATACGGACGGCTTTACGACTTAAATAAGCTTGGGGCCGTCATTATCAAAGCGGCGACGCTTGAACCGCGTTTCGGCAATCCGGCGCCGCGCGTTGCCGAGACACCGGGCGGCATGCTGAACGCGATCGGCCTGCAGAATCCCGGCGTCGATCGGATCATCCGTGATGAATTGCCGAGACTTGCCGGGCTCAATGTGCCGGTCATCGCCAATATTGCCGGAAGCGACATGTCCGATTATGTGGCGACGGCAGAAAAAATATCAAAGGTTCCCGTCGTCAAAGCACTGGAGCTCAACATATCCTGCCCCAATGTGAAACGCGGCGGCATGATGTTCGGCACGGTTCCTGAAGTAGCGGCCGAGCTGACGGCCAAAGTCAAAGCGGTCTCGCAAAAACCTGTCTACGTCAAATTGTCGCCCAATGTAACGGATATTGTTGCCATGGCTCAGGCTGTCGAAGCTGCCGGAGCGGACGGCCTGTCGATGATCAACACGCTGCTCGGCATGCGGATCGACCTTAAAACACAGAAACCGGTTCTGGCCAACCAAACAGGCGGGCTGAGCGGCCCGGCGATTAAACCGGTGGCGATCCGAATGATTTATGAAGTCAGCCGGAAGGTCGGGATCCCGATCATCGGCATGGGCGGCATTCAGGATGCAGATGACGTGATTGAATACTTTTTGGCCGGAGCAAGCGCAGTCGCTGTCGGAACGGCGAATTTCATCGATCCGTTTGTCTGCCCGAAAATTATCGGGCAGCTTCCGAAGAAACTTGAAGCACTGCATGTAACGAATATTAACGAACTGGTCGGGAGGAGCTGGAAGCCTTGCGCGAAGAAGAACGCATCATCATTGCGCTAGATTTATCAACGAAAGACGAGATGTTCCGCATTCTGAAACGGATCAATCAGCCGGGCTGCTACGTTAAGGTCGGAATGGAGCTTTATCTTCAGGAAGGTGCGGATGTCGTCCGGGAACTGAAAGACCGCGGCTATTCCGTCTTCCTTGATTTGAAATTGCACGATATTCCCCATACTGTGAACAAAGCGATGAAAGGCCTGGCGCGCGTCGGTGCGGACATGGTGAACGTCCATGCAGCCGGAGGATCGGAAATGATGAGAGCGGCAGTCGACGGACTTGGAGACGGCGCATTAAAGAAACGTCCGATCTGTCTTGCGGTGACGCAGCTGACCAGCACGGACCAGAGCATGCTTGAAGATGAGCTGATGATCGGGTATCCGATGATCGACGTGATCAAACATTACGGCGAACTGGCCTTCCGGTCCGGCCTGGACGGTGTTGTCTGTTCGGCATGGGAAGCCGGACAAATAAAAGCCTGCACATCCCCTTCTTTTCTTGCCGTTACACCCGGAATACGTCTTGAATCGGATGCGGCCGGCGACCAGAAACGAGTGGCATCGCCGGCGCAGGCGCGAAGACTCGGCAGCGACTATATCGTTGTCGGCCGCAGCATTACGAGTGCTGTCGATCCGGCGGCGGCTTTTAGCAGGATATTAGACGAATGGAGGAATAAAGAATGGATTATAAACAATTGATTGCCGGTCATCTATTAAAAATTAACGCGGTTGTTCTCAATCCCGACACACCGTTTACATGGGCATCGGGCATCCAGTCGCCCGTCTACTGCGATAATCGGCTTATTCTGGCCTATCCGGCGATCCGGGCCGATGTTGTCAAAGCCTTCGTCCGTCTGATCAAAGCCGAGTTTCCGGATACGGAGGTGATCGCCGGGACGGCGACTGCCGGAATTCCGCATGCCGCCTGGATTGCTGAAGCGCTGCATCTTCCGATGGCCTATGTCCGCTCGTCCGCAAAATCACACGGCCGGAAAAAGCAGATTGAAGGCCTGATCAGGCCCGGACAGAAAGCGGTCGTGATCGATGATTTGATTTCGACGGGCGGCAGCGTGCTGACGGCTGTTCGCGCGCTGGAAAAAGCGGATGCCGATGTACAGGGCGTGGCCGCTATTTTTACATATCAGCTTCCGCAGGCAGACAGGAATTTCAGTGAAGCGAATACGAAACTGAAGACATTAACGGATTTTGAAACGCTGATCCATCTTGCGGTTGCTCAGGGAGTCATCAGTGGCGCCCAGCTCCGGCAGTTAAAGAAATGGTATGCGGATCCGGCTTCGGACAACTGGAAAACACTCAAATTATAAGAATAAAAGGGTGCTCAGCGCATCCTTTTCACTAAAATGTGAGATAATTCCGGCAAAAAGTATGTCAGATAATCTAACATAAATGATGCAGACCTAAAAAGTTACGGTCTATAATGAATCTATTAAAAGTGAAAGGGATGATTCTCCATTCAAAAATTGGAACGATGTTCCACTGAACGAAACATTAAAAATTAAAAGAGAGGGAAGATGAGCAGGTGTCGGAATTGGGTGCAAAGGCAAAGATTAACGTGGGCCAGGAAAATGAAAAAATCGGCAAATATCAACATCAGACGGTTTGGGCTGCTTCAATCGGCTATGCAATGGATGGACTGGACATGATGATGCTTTCGTTTGTATTGCCTCTGATTATTGCTTATTTCGGAATTAATTCGGCTCAGGCAGGGAGCATTTCTACGATCACGCTGCTGGGCGTCGTTCTTGGCGGCTACCTATTCGGCGTGATGGCTGACGTATATGGACGTGTCCGGGTCTTTACCTGGACGATTTTAATATTTTCATTGTTTACCGGTTTGTGTGCTTTCGCACCTAATTTTTCAACATTTAATGTATTTAGGTTCTTTTCCGGGCTCGGCCTCGGCGGAGAATTCGGAATCGGCATGACACTCGTTACCGAATCCTGGCCGAAAAAATACCGGACACGTGCGACTTCATATGTGGCGGTCGGGTATCAGGCCGGGACGGTTTTGGCAACGTTAACTGCTGCACTGATTGCACCGCATTTCGGCTGGAGAGGCGTATTCCTCGTCGGCGTCATTCCGGCCATTTTAGCCTGGTGGACGAGGAGACATCTCGACGAACCGGAAATGTGGAAAAATATCAAAAAAGAGAAAAAGAACAGAGTTTCCATCTCCGAACTTTTTCATTCTTCAAAGATAACCGGAACGACACTGGGTCTGATTGTTGTTTGCAGTGTGCAGAATTTCGGCTATTACGGCATTATGTCCTGGATGCCGACAATGCTGGCAAAACAGCATCATTATACAATCAGCGGCACAACCTACTGGACGCTTTCAACAATTGTCGGCATGGTCGTCGGCATCGTTTTCTTCGGCTGGCTCGCCGACCGCTGGGGACGAAAACCGGCGTACATTACTTTTCAGATATGCGCCGCATTAATCATTTGGATTTACTTCCAGATTTCAAACCCGACGCTGCTTGTTATTCTGGGCTCGGTGCTCGGCTTTTTTGTCAACGGAATGATGGGCGGATACGGTGCACTGCTTGCCGAACATTACCGTACGGAGGCAAGATCGACGGCTGAAAATATTATTTTTAACACAGGACGGTTCGTAGGCGGATTTGCCCCATTACTGATCGGCATTTTTGCCCTGAACAGTTCCCTGAGCGCCGTACTTGGATTTCTCTCCCTCATATATGTCCTGGCCGCGGCGTCGATGCTTTTTCTTGTACCGGAAACGAAGGGAAAGGAACTGGTCTGAGCTGACCGGCAATTGATATAATGAGTGTATCGGAGGGGGATGTTTCTTATCGAATGGATGGATCGTTTTGTTAAACTGATGGATGTGATCAGCGACTGTCCGTCCCCGGGCATCGGCATCGCGGAAATTTCCCGGCGGACCTTGCTCAGCAAGGGAACGATTCATCGGATGCTGCAGGACATGCTTGCCCACAAACTGGTTGTACAGAATCCTGAGACAAAAAAATATTTGCTGGGCCCCAAGTCGATGAAATGGGGAAGTGCTTTTTTGAAGATGCAGGATCCGCTGGGCCTGCTGTCAAAGTATTGCAATGATATCGGGGAAAAGACAAAATTGTATGCTTTTATCTGCCGATTCCAGGGGGACGAGATTTTCTGCACCTATACGCATCAGCCGTCCGAGGTGCGCAACAGTTTTTTTGTTCACGTGGGCCAGCGCATGCCGCTGCACTGTTCGGCGGCAGCCAAGATTATTTTAGCCTATCAATCGCCCGATATCATTCATCAATTACTCGAAAAAGAATCATTAAAACGTTATACAGATTTTACAATGACTGATAAATCAGAAATATACAAAGAAATCCGGGAAGCCCGTCAGAACCGGATTGCTTTCTGCAGGCAGGAGCTGGAACTGGGCGTTGCAGCGTTGTCTGTTCCGATTTTTCATAACGCCGATCAGACGGTCCTGAGCATCAGCCTGGTTGGCGAGCACTATCACATTGAATCGCGAAAGGAAACATTGATTCAGGACCTGCACGCGGCGTCACTGGAAGCCAGCGATCATTTGATGTCGATGAATGCTCTAAGCTCGGTCATCTGATTTTTTCCGGGAAGGAGGAATAGTGATGAAGAGGACCCATGAAATTCGGATGGCGATGACGGGTGATTCGTTTATTACTCAGCGTTTGCCGAGAGATGATGCGTCTCTGCAGGCGATCCGGGAACTGCTGATGGATGCGGACGTGCGGTTCACCAATCTTGAAACGACGGTGCATAACTTTGATGCCTACCCGTCTGCAGCAAGCGGCGGAACGTGGGCGGCTTCGCGGCCGAGTGTTCTGAAAGACTTGCGCTGGCTGAATTTTAACTTGCTCGCCTGCGCAAACAATCATTCTCTCGATTGGTCGCACAATGGTTTGCTGCAGACGATTCATTATCTCAGTCAAGAAGACTGGACATTTGCCGGCATCGGCAGCAATCTGGCTGAAGCAGGCCGGCCGTGCTATCTGGATACAAAAAATGGCCGGGTTGCCTTAATTTCCGTCACTGCGACATTTGAGAACTGGCATCGGGCAGGCGAGCAGCGTCCTGACGTGATCGGCAGGCCGGGGATCAATCCGCTCGGACATCATGCGATTCATTACGTTCCCGACCGCTGGATGCAGGTGCTGAAACAGATCGATCAGCAGACGGACATTGATGCGAAAGCCAATCTTGACATAATAGAAGGTTTTAAATCCGGCAACGGCGGCAGTTTTTGCGTTGGAGGAGCAGAATTCCGTTTGGGGAAACCGGGGACGTCAACCTTGATGGACCGCGGGGACGCTGAAAGAATCGGCCGTTCTATCCGCGAAGCTTCGCGTCAGGCAGACGTTGTGTTCATCAGCATCCATTCCCATGAAATGAGAGGGATGGATAAAGAACAACCGGCGGAATTTATCAGACAGTTCGCGAGATTCTGTATTGATCAGGGAGCACAGGCGCTGATCGGACATGGGCCCCATGTGCTTCGCGGAATCGAACTTTATAAAGGATGCCCGATTTTTTACAGCCTGGGCGATTTTATTTTTCAAAATGATACCGTTGAAAGGCAGCCGGCTGAGTTTTATGATCTTTATCACCTTGACTCGGACAGTACACCGGCGGATGGTTTTGATGCCCGCAGCGATCATGGAAACAGGGGCCTTGCTGCGAATCCGAAAGTCTTTGAATCGGTTATTGGATCGATGATCTTAGAGAATGGCCGGGTTGAAGAAATCCGGCTGACGCCCATCACAATGGGATTTGATAAGCCGCGATCAGGCAAGGGCCGCCCATCCCTGGCTTCTTCTTCCGACGGCACACGGATCATCGGACGCTTGAAAAAGCTGTCGGAACCTTTTGGGACAAAGATCTCAATCAGAGAAGGGATTGGCTGCATTTCAATAAGAGAGAATCAGCGGGTCAGTGAATTAAGCGAGGATGGCGATAGAAATGGTGAAGATCAATCGATGGAAACAGACTTTTGATCGCATGAATCAGTTCGGAAAAACAGATAATGGAATGACTCGGCTAGCTTACAGTAAAGAAGAGCAGGGGGTGACGGATTGTTTCATCGCCTGCTGCCGGGCATCGGGATTGGCTGTCACATTTGACCCGGCCGGAAATGTGATCGCGAGACGTCCGGGAGAGGATCCCGATTTGCCGGCCGTCGGACTCGGCTCGCATCTGGATACCGTATATGAAGGCGGCCAATACGACGGGGTTGTCGGGACACTGGCTGCTCTTGAAATTGTCCGTGACTTAAATGACCGCAAGATCCGGACGAGGCGGCCGATTGATATTTTCTCCTTTGCCTGTGAAGAATCTTCTCGTTTTGGATTTTCGATGATCGGGAGTAAACTGATGGCCGGCCTGATCAAAAAAGAAGATATTGCAAAATTAACGGACAAACAAGGCGAAACCATTCAGTCGATTTTTACTCGCCGCGGTTTAGATTTTGATAAAGTTGAAGAGGCCGGACGATCGCCGAATTCACTGGCTGCTTTTCTGGAATTGCACATTGAACAGGGACCGATTCTCGAGGCGCAAAACAGGGAAATCGGTGTGGTGACCGGCATCGCCGCGCCGACCCGGTTTTCCATATGTGTCAAAGGACACGCCGCCCATTCCGGATCAACGCCAATGAATCAGCGCCATGATGCGTTAATCGGAGCCGCCGAGATAGCGCTCGAACTGGAAAAGGCGGCAAGACGGGAGATGGCATACGGGACCGTGGCGACGGTCGGCGACATTGAAATTGAACCCGGAGCTATGAACGTTGTACCGGGTGAGACAAATCTGAAGGTAGACATCCGCAGTATTTCCAGGCCTTCGAAAAACAGGGTTGTTCAGCATCTGTATGAAACGATTGACCGGCTCGAACAGACGCGTCACTTGAGAATCGAACGGACGATGATCAGTGACGAGGAACCCGTCCGTTTGGATGGGCAGGTTATCGCTTCTTTTGAGAAGGCCTGCAAGAAATTGAAAGCCAGCTATGTAAAGATGCCGAGCGGCGCCGGCCACGATACGATGAACATGGCTGCGCTCTGTCCCGCCGGCATGATTTTTATTCCGTCTGTCGGGGGTATCAGCCATCATCCGGATGAACATACCGACCTGTCTCAAATCGTCAAAGGGATTGAGATCCTGGAGGAAACGGTGCTTCAGTGGGCGGAATCCCCTTCGGATGCCGACAGCGGGGAAGGAACAACGTATGAAAAATCTTCACTCTAAGATTCTTTTCAATCGGCCGGTGAACGATCGTTACTGGAAAATGGCCGTCGATGCTGCGGCACTTGAAGAGCCTGTCAGCCCCGGACAGTTTTTTCATATCCGCTGCAGCGACAACTGGAAAAATCTGCTGCGCCGGCCGTTCAGTATTTATCATTTTGATCGCCGTACGCGGATTCTGGAATTTCTTTATCTGGTAAAGGGGCCGGGGACACAGGCATTAACGGGAAGGAAGCCGGGGGAGACGCTCGATATGATCGGACCGCTCGGCAAGCCATTTACGCTTCCCGCCGGAGATGCGCCGATTTTGCTCGTGGCCCGAGGCGTAGGAGTAGCGACGCTTCATGCGCTGGCCCGGTCCGCAGCGGCGGACGGCAGCAGGACGGTTGCTATTGTCAGTGCCCGAAGACGTGAAGACCTGCTTGCCGTCGATGATTTGAAACAGTCCGGCGCTGCGGTATACGCCGTAACGGACGAAGATGGGACAAGTGCCGTGGATCAGGTTAAAAGACTGGCGGAAAAGCTGATTGAAAACGATGGTTTTTCTGCAGTTTATACGTGCGGATCGAGAAGGCTGGCGAAATTAATCCAGAACCTGGCAGTTTCCCGCAATCTGTATGGCGAAATAGCTATGGAAGCCCGTATGGCCTGCGGCCTGGGCGACTGTTACGCCTGCGCGTGCCCGGTCCGCAGAGAAAGAGGAATTGAAATGGCGCGGATCTGCTGCGAAGGTCCCGTTTTTCCGCTTCGCCAGGCGATACTTTCATGACCCGGAGGCCGGATTTATCAATAAAAATCAGTCGATTGATGTTAAAAAATCCGATTATGCCGGCATCCGGCACGTTTGGCATGGAAATGTCGCCTTTCATCGATTTTAACCGGTTGGGGGCGATCGTTCCCAAAAGCATCACGCTGAACGAACGGCCGGGAAACAAGGGCCCGCGTATTTGCGAAACTGAGGGCGGCATGATCAATTCGATCGGTATTCAGAGCAAGGGTATCGATTATTATATTGACTCGATCATCCCGGATTTCGCGAAGTACAATGTCCCGCTTATTGCCAGCATATCAGGCGATACGATCGATGAATTTGCCGTTCTGGCGCAACGCCTGAGCGAAATAGAAAAAGTCGCGGCTCTTGAACTGAATATCTCATGTCCGAACCTGCGCAACGACGGCATTGCTTTCGGCATGAACGAGAAAACAACGGAAGAATTAGTCGGGACAGTCAGGCAGGCAACGGACAGGCCGCTGATTGTCAAATTGTCGCCTAATGTCACGCATATACAGGATATAGCCTGTGCGGCGGAAAAAGGCGGGGCCGATGCGCTGACGGTTGCCAATACGTTTCTAGCGATGGCGATCGATACTGAGACACGCCGGCCCAAGATCGGCAACCTGATGGGCGGATTTTCCGGGCCGGCAGTCAGGCCGCTGATCATCCGGCTGATTTTTCAGGTTCATCAGGTTACAGCCCTTCCGATCATCGGAAGCGGCGGCGTCATGACGGGCCGGGATGTGATTGAAATGATGCTGGCTGGTGCATCGGCCGTCCAGGTCGGCACCGCGAATTTTATTAGGCCGGCCGCGATGCTGGACATTATTGACGAAGTGACCGACTACATGATCAGACATCACATTGATCGAATTGCGGATCTTGTTGGGAAAATCGATTTAGATGAGAGGGAAAAAGGATGATATGGGATTATGTCGTTAAAAATGGTCAACTTGTCACGCCCGATCAGTCGTTTCAAGCAAATATTTATATCAAGGACGGCCGGATTGCAGCCATTTCCGACCGGCTGTTGGAGGGTACGGCAAAAAAAGAAACGGATGCGAGCGGCAAATATGTTTTGCCGGGGCTGATCGACATTCACGTCCATTCCAGAGATCCGGGCCCGACTTATAAGGAAGATTTTTTTCATTCCACTCAGGCGGCGGCTGCGGGCGGGATTACCACTGTTTTTGAAATGCCGAATACGACCCCTCCGACAAACAATGTGGAAAATTTTCATCGGCAGGTTGCCAATCTGACCGGCAAAGCACATGTTGATTTTGCTGTCTGGGCGCTTTGCCTCGGGCATCTGAACAATGCGGATATTCCCGCTCTCCATGAGGCGGGAGCCGTCGGATTCAAATTCTTCTGGGGTTATGCCATTAACAAAAAGACGTTCCAGCTGACGTATAATTACAAACCGGGTATGGATGACGTCATTCCGCCTTTTTCCGACGGCGAAGTGTATGGGATTTTCCAGACCGTAGCTAAAACTGGGAATGTTCTCGCCATTCATGCCGAGGACAGCAGCCTGATCCAGGCTCTGACTGAAAAAGTGGAAAAATCCGGACGCAGAGACTATGATGCCCTGCTGGAGGGGCGTCCCAATCTGGCTGAGGAAATCACCATTCAAATGGCCCTGTCATTCGCCCGCGAATCGGGTGCCCGTCTGCATGTGCTGCATGTCAGCACGGGAGAAGGGGCTGAACTTGTCCGGCAGGCGAAGGCGAAAGGCTATCCGGTGAGTGCCGAAACGTGTCCGCATTATCTGTTCCTGAGCAATGAAGATTATCCGCGAGTCGGCCCGGTCCTTAAAGTCTATCCGCCCGTTAAATACAAGAAGGATCAAGAGCGCCTGTGGAGAGGGATCGCCGACGGCACGATTACGATTGTATCTTCCGATCATGCGCCGCACACGGCGGAGGAAAAAGACGGCGATCTCTGGTCGATCCCCGCAGGCATGTGCGGCACGGAGACACTTGCGCCGCTGATGCTGAACGCAGTCAATGAGGGACGCCTTTCGCTTCAGAAACTGACCGCTCTTCTGTCGGAAAATCCGGCTAAACGGTTTGGCATATATCCGCAGAAAGGATCGCTTGAGGTCGGAACCGATGCCGATCTGACGATTGTCGACATGGATCAGGAAACAGTAATCAAAGCCGAAAATCTGCACAGTAAAAGCAAGGTGACCGCTTTTGACGGCCGGCCGATCAAGGGATTGCCGATCGAAACCGTTGTTCGCGGCGAAACCGTCATGAAGAACGGAGAAATTGTCCATACCCCGTTCGGCCGTCTGGTTATCCCGAAAAAATAAGAGAAAAATAGGCAGGAGTCCTTCATTGGAAGAATTGCTGCTTCTTTTTGCAATACTTTGAAATCGTTTACATTTAAAGGATCTTTAGATGAAAAAATTTTTGAATGATTGTTACGATCCGGCTTTCGCACCTTAGTATGAACGGATGAAGCCTGATGTCATTGAGCAAACCTGTTATCCGCTGCACCCGCCGCCTCTTAATTGATTTATTGATCTTCTGATTTGTTGTAAGAAGTCCATCATCAAAAATTTTGAAATGAGTATCCCCCTCAATTCATGTATCCCGCCGGGCCGCAGCATGAAAGCGCCATCGATTTTTCCGAAAAACAATCGGTTTGCGCGAGCGGCAGTCTGGTGTTCTGAATGTTCATGCGAACGGCGATGGATTCCGCTGAAAAAAGAGGGACATCCTGCGCGGACAGGCGTTACATGGCGGAAACACCCGTTTTTTTCGCGTATTCTTGTAAATCATCGGAGAACGAGGGTGTATCATCGATAAATCGCCGCTTACCTTTGGTAAAGTGCAAAATATTAACCGGCAGAAAATCAGACGGACTGCAATTAATAAGTGCGAATGATCGGAACAGCAAGTTGTACCCGATTGACTGAATCAACCGCGGCAGGCAGTTTAACAGTTTATCAGCCGCCGCACCGAATCCGGTTTCAGACGCACCGAAACGGGAGAAAGTCGCACCGAAACGAGCTATAGACGCACCGAAAAGCCGGGAAGACGCACCAAACAAGAGAGGTCGCACCGAATCCGGCTTCAGCCGCACCGAACCGCCGAAGAGTCGCACCGAATCCGGCTTCAGCCGCACCGAAACGGGAGAAAGTCGCACCGAATCCGGCAGGAGTCGCATCGAAATGCCGGGAAGACGCACCAAACCAGAGCAGTCGCACCGAAACGAGCTATAGCCGCACCGAAATGCAGAATAGTTGCACCGAATCCGGCTTCAGACGCACCGAAACGGGAGAAAGTCGCACCGAAACGAGCTATAGACGCACCAAACAAGAGCGGTCGCACCGAATCCGGCTCCAGCCGCACCGAAATGCAGAATAGTTGCACCGAATCCGGTAGGAGTCGCACCGAAAAGCCGGGAAGACGCACCAAACAAGAGCAGTCGCACCGAATCCGGCTCCAGCCGCACCGAAATGCAGAATAGTTGCACCGAATCCGGCAGGAGTCGCACCGAAAAGCCGGGAAGACGCACCGAACCAGAGCAGTCGCACCGAATCCGGTTCCAGTCGCACCGAAATGCAGAATAGTCGCACCGAATCCGACCACAATCCGACGCTGTTTTTCGGTCGACGCCGGCGTTTAATCGGTCTTTGCAGGTACACCCGGTTCATCAACCGCGACAGGAAGTTTGTCGACTGCTGCAGAAGTTTGTTCATTGCGGAAACGCTCTCCGTCTTTCAAGAGAACGATGATTTCAGGAAGAGTCGATCATCAGTTGACGGCACAACAGACAATAAGCTAAAGGGATACTCGTATTTGAATACGAGATTTTGTCTCGAGATTTACACGGTGAAGCTTGAATATTTGTCTGACAAATTTTATGATTAGTTTTCCTGAAAATATTGTATGAGTCCATATCCCGCAGAAACAAAAAATACAATGCAACGGCTGTCAATCAGATTAAAATTGAAATGGTGCCGACGGCTGCTTAAAGATAAGTTGAATAGGATCACCCTTTCCGTTTGACTTTCAGGGCGCGCTGTGACATTATGTAGCATGTATTACGAGACTCGAAATTTACGTATATCGTATTATATAGATAGATTAGAAGAGAGGCAGACGGATGGATGAAAACATGATAGTCCATAAACTAATTGACCTTGTTCAGTACAAGGATATTTATCAGCAGCAGAGCTCTGGAATCAAACCGCAGGATATGTATGTCCTTGAAAGAATCTATTTTCATAAAACCGTTCAGATCAGGGATCTCACAAAAGACTACGGTATTCCGCCGTCCACCCTTACCGGAATATTGGACAGGCTGGAGCGTAAAAAGTATATCCGGCGTATCAGAAAGGCTAATGACAGACGGGCGATTGAGCTCGTAGCTTCAGACGAGGGCGATGCCGTTTTGCAGAGACATATATGTGAAGACAGACTCTTCGCCCGGAATCTGTTCAATACTCTTCCGCCTGAGCAGCGCCAGCAGCTTTTGAGCCTTTTGGATGAACTGCTCATCAACGTGAGCAGAGAAAATCTGTTTCATGAGGGTGGATAAAAGGGAGGGTTTGTATTGGCTCAGATAGAATTCCAGAACGTCTCTTACCGCCATGAAAAAAAATCCATACTTAAAGACATTTCAATGAATGTTGAGCCGGGCGATTATATTTCTATCATGGGGCCTTCCGGCAGTGGAAAAAGTACGTTCTTAAAACTTTGCTGCCACCTGATCAGCCCGACCGGGGGCAGGATTTTGTTTAACAATGAAGATCTTATGCGGCAGGATCCCATTCAAATAAGAGAAAAAATCAGCTACTGTTTTCAGACGCCTGTGCTTTTTGGAGAAACGGTAAGGGATAATTTATCGTTCGTCTATTCCATCCGCAAACGTGCTGCAGACTGGAAGAGGGTGGATTTTCTCTTTTCCCGGTTTAATATGAGCCGGGATTATCTGAATCATAAGATTGAGGGCCTTTCCGGCGGAGAGAAACAAAGGATCGCCCTGATCCGGACTTTGCTTTTCAGGCCTGATGTTTTGCTGCTTGATGAAGTGACTTCGGCTCTTGATGCCGATAACACGCTCATCGTGGAGAGGGCAATTGAGGCGCTGAATCAGGAGGGGATAACCATTCTATGGGTGACACACAATCCTGAACAAGGAAAAAAATACGCCGGCAAGCTATTGACCATAGAGGACGGTCAAATAAAATCATTGGAGAAACTCAGATGAACGAAGCCAATGTCAGTATCACTTCCCTTCTTATTGCGTCTTCACTTGTGATGGTCTCTTTGCTTTTTTCCTATTTTCAGAAGCTCAGACTAGAGAAAGAAACCTTGATTAGTGTCATTAGAGCTATTATCCAGCTTATTGCGGTCAGCTATATCCTTGAGTATATTTTTGGCCTGAACAATCCGTTATTTACGACATTGCTGATTGTGATTATGACGTTTAATGCCGCGTATAACGCATCCAAAAGAGGAAAGGGAATGAAAAACGGGCTTCTCGTCTCCTTCGTATCAATTGCGGCTGGAGCCGGGATGACCCTGTCCGTCCTGGTCCTTTCAGGTGCGATTAAATATCAGCCCAATCAGATCATTCCGGTCGGCGGGATGATTATAAGCAATGCCATGGTTGCGCTTGGGCTATGCTTCCGCCAGCTGTCTGCCGACTTTAAAAGCAGACGGGATGAGGTGGAAACCAAGCTCTCGCTTGGAGCGGATATTCTGCCGTCCTCCATTGAAATTATCCGTGATTCGATCCGGACGGGCATGCTTCCAACGATTGATTCAGCCAAAACACTTGGAATCGTTTCTCTGCCGGGCATGATGACGGGGCTCATTCTCGCCGGGATTTCGCCTCTTCAAGCGATCCGCTATCAGATTATGGTGACTTTCATGCTACTGTCGACAACGGCAATATCTTCCTTTATCGCTTGCTATCTTTCTTACAGGAACTTTTTCAATAAACGGAAGCAGCTGCAGTAAAGATAAGATCATCCAACAACGGTTAATAACACATAATCACGATCCTGAAAAAAATCATAGGAAAAAATAAAGCCGCTGAAAAGTCATAAAAATTTACGAGGGCATCATTTCTCACATAAAGTGCAGAAATGGTGCCCCTTTCCTTTATAATTGAAATATTCATGATCAAGCAGGCGGTACGATAAATCTCCAGCAATCGTCCATGATCCTGAGCTCATGCATAGAACTTTACGACTTGATTGTTCCAAGAACAATCTTTTGCGGGAAATGAATGAACCTGTTTCTTTTTCTTTTGTGATTAACGAACTAAAAAAATGACCCATTTTTTATTAAGCAGATGTATTCATGCCCGGTGAAGATATTGCTGTGCTTTATCCCCACAATAAGATGGCGCTCACCGGAGTCTCATTTTCAACCGCGGATGCGGCAGTCTGCTCTGCTCTGATCATCCAATCTGACAAAAACAAAGGAAAATCGATAACACGCGAGGCATTAATATCGCAGTTAAAGGGTGACCTGGAAATGAATCGTCCATTTGATTTAGGCTATATAGTTATCATTGTTGCGATGATATTACGAATCTTATTGAATATTCTTGTGATCATTTTCATTATACTGGCAATCATCAACTGGCTTCGGAAAAGACAGGGGGAAACGGGCATTTCCTTAAAAATTCTCGTGATTGCTACCCTGATCGTATTCATTTTGAATATAGCGGTTTTCATTTTGGCCGGTTTGCTGCCCTCATCATCCACATCCATTATGTGAAAACAAGCGGCTTCCTTCTTTCTGTTAGCTTATGAAAATAGTCGCAGTGAATGAAAATCCCGGATTGAATTCGGAATCATTCTTGACGCACGGCGCCCTGGGGTGAGACAATAAAAGCTGATAACTATTATAGTGTTATAGTGTGTTGGAAAAGCGAGCAGCCGATGCCCGCTTTTTTTGAAAGCGAGGGATCCATCATGTCTTTTGACGGCATTGTCACCCGCGCCGTTGTCCGGAGTCTGCAGGACTTCGTCGGCGGACGGGTTGCAAAAATATATCAACCGACGGCAACCGATCTGATTTTTCATCTGCGTTCCAGGAGTGCGCACGGAAAGTTGCTGATTTCCGTCAATGCAGCGTTTGCGCGGCTGCATCTGACCCGCCTGACTGAAGGAAATCCGCAGGAGCCGCCGATGTTCTGCATGTTGCTGCGCAAGCATCTGGAAGGCAGTGTGATTGAGCGGATCGAACAGGTTGGACTGGAGCGGATTGTTCACATCGATTTCCGAACGCGCAATGAACTCGGAGACTTATCGGAGAAACAGCTGATTATCGAATTAATGGGCCGGCACAGCAACGTCATTCTGATCGACAAAGATTCGGGCCGGATCATCGACAGCGTGAAGCATCTGACGTCCGCTGTCAACCGTTACCGGACGGTGCTGCCGGGTGAAACCTATGTCGCTCCGCCCGATCAGGGAAAACTGAATCCGCTGGAGATGCCGGTGAAGGATCTGATCAGCCAGCTGGAATGGAATGGCGGGCGGATCGACCGCCAGATCGTCGGTGCCGTCAGCGGTTTCTCGCCGCTGATCGGCAGTGAAATTGTCCATCGGGCCGGCCTGCCTTATCAGGAGGCGATTGCCCGTGCTTTTGAGATCGTGCAGGCCGCGATCCGCAATCATGACTATCGTCCGAATATTATCTATGGCAAAGGCGGCAGAGATGAGTGCCATGTGCTTGACCTGACTCACCTGGAAGGCAAGAAGCAAGAATTCTCCGATGTGAATGAAATGCTTGATCATTTTTATGTGGTAAAGGCGGAAACGGATGCCGTTAAGCAGAAAGCCGGCGATCTCAGCCACTTTATCGCACTGGAACTGAAAAAAAACAAAGCGAAACTGAAGAAACTTGAGAAGACCGTGCGGGAAGCGGACAATGCCGATACCTACCGCCTGTACGGCGAGCTGCTGACGGCGAACATGCACCGTTTCAAAAGGGGGGACCGCGCAGTCGAGGCCGTCAATTACTATGACGGCAATCAGGCGACCGTCACGATTCCTCTGAATCCGAACCGGACACCGTCGGGAAACGCCCAGGCTTGGTTTAAAAAATACAACAAAGCGAAGACCGCCAAACGGGTTGTCCGCGATCAGATCGGCCGGACAAAAGAGGAAATTGTCTATTTTGATAATCTGATGCAGCAGGTGGAAACGGCTTCGCTCAAGGACATCGCCGGGATCCGCGAGGAGCTTGAAGAGGGGGGCTATCTGAAAAAGAAACGGCCCGCCCGCGGGAAAAAGAAAAAAACGCGCCCCGAAATCGACCGCTATTATGCGTCGGACGGAACAGAGATCCTCGTTGGCAAAAATAACAAACAGAATGATTATCTGACGACAAAAGTAGGCGGGCGCGAAGAGGTGTGGCTGCACACAAAAAATATTCCGGGCTCGCATGTCGTGATCCGATCGGAACAGCCGAGCGAACGGACGCTTGCCGAAGCGGCGGCGCTGGCCGCTTTTTTCAGCAAATCGCGGCTGGGAAGCGGCGTCCCTGTTGACTATACAAAAGTAAAGTTCGTGAAAAAGCCGGGCGGCGCGAAACCCGGATTCGTCATCTATACGGATCAGAGGACACTCTATGTGACCCCGGATGAATCGCTTGTCCTGAAATTAAGGAAGAAACCCGAAGCCGAGGGGCAGGGCGGGTAAAGTTCTCCGCAGCGGCCGCAAAAATGACAAAAAACAGGTCGACATATTTTGCGGGTTTGCTTGCTTCAAAGGTGCTGTTTTGTTTAAAATGAGAGGGTGGAAGTGATTGGATGATAAACAGCATGACCGGTTTCGGCGCGGCATCGCTCAAACAGGATGAGACGACTGTCCGGGTTGAGCTGAAATCAGTGAATCATCGCTTTTTCGATCTTTCTCTCAACATCCCCAGACCTTTATTCTATCTGGAAGATAAAATCAGGAAGACCGTTCATTCCTATATTAAGAGAGGTGCGCTGACTCTTTTTTTAATGATCGACGGCAGTAAAGCCGTTGCCCCGCAGGTCGGTACGAATTGGCAGGTCGTCGATCAGTATCTGGACGCGGCCAGAGAAATGGAACGGCGCTGCGGCGGAAAAGAATGGGACTTCAGCAATATCCTGCTTTTACCAGGTGTTTTTTCCGTCCGGGAGGCAGACGGGTCGGCGGCGAGAGCAATGGAGCCGCTTGTCCTGAAGACGATCGGCCGGGCCTGCGAACAGCTTGTCGGGATGAGGCGGAGGGAAGGCGCCCGGCTCGGCGAGGATCTTCGAAAAAAGGTTGATTGGGTCGAACAGCAGATTTCCGAGCTCGCGGGATTTGCACCTCGCGTGCATGAAGCTTATGAGCAGCGGCTCAGGCATGATGTGTCTGACTTTCTGGGAAATCATTATGCGATCGATGAGGAGAGGCTGATGAATGAAATCGCCGTTTTTGCAGATAAGTCGGCGGTTGATGAAGAGCTGATCCGGATGAAGAGCCATCTTTCCCAATTCCGGGCTTTACTTGACGAGCCCCTGCCGGTCGGCCGCCGGCTTGACTTTCTTATTCAGGAAATGAACCGCGAAATGAATACAATCGGTTCGAAGGGAAACAGTGCCGAAGTGAGCGGAAGGGTTGTATCCATTAAAGGCGAGGTTGAAAAACTAAGGGAGCAGGTTCAGAATGTTGAATGACGTTATCACGAACAGGGAAGTGATTGTGCTGTGATCAGATTAATCAATATAGGATTCGGGAATATTGCGTCCGCGGGCAGAATTGTCTCGATTATCAGTCCCGAATCGCAGCCGATCAAGCGGCTGATCAAAGTCGCCCGGGATCATAATAAACTGATCGATGCCACATACGGCCGAAGGACCCGGGCGGTTATTGTCATGGATAGTGACCACGTCATCCTTTCTTCTGTGCAGCCGGAGACGGTTTCCCAGAGATTGATTCAGCATGACGATGTGACGGATGATGCATGAAAGGTTGGAGGTCTGTGCATGAGTTTTAAGGAGAAAGGGCTGCTGGTTGTTCTTTCGGGACCGTCCGGAGTCGGAAAGGGAACAGTCTGCAAGGCATTAAGAGAGAGAGGAAGTTCCCTTCAATATTCCATTTCTGTGACGACCAGAAAACCGAGAGAAGGCGAGATCGACGGGGTTCACTATTTTTTCAGGACCCGCGGACAGTTCCAGCAAATGATCAAAAAGGGGCAGCTGTTGGAATGGGCCGAATATGTCGGTAATTTTTACGGCACTCCGGTTGATTACGTGAAGAGCACTCTCGATAACGGGAAGGACGTCATTCTGGAAATTGAGGTCCAGGGAGCTCTTCAAGTCAAACATCGCTTTCCGGACGGCCTCTTTATTTTCCTTGCGCCGCCGGATCTGAAAGAATTGAAAAAACGGATTATCGGACGGGGCACGGAAACGGCCGAACTGATAGAAAGCAGAATGACCGTCGCCAGATCGGAGATGGAACTCATGCAGAACTATGACTACGTCGTCGAGAACGATCAGGTGGAAAAAGCCTGCGACCGGATTGAGGCAATTGTGCTTGCGGAACATTGCCGGGTGGATCGGCTGATTGAAAAGTATCAAAAAAATGAAGGAGCTGATGGACTATGATGATTTATCCGTCCATTGATAGTTTATTGGAGAAGGTCAACTCAACTTATACGCTGGTCACGCTTTCAGCGAAACGTGCACGCCAGCTTCAGGACGGAACGGGCCATTTGATGGTCGAACATCCGCGTTCCGATAAAGCGATCGGCCAGGCCCTTGAAGAAATCAACGCCGGCCTTCTGTATTACAAAAACTGATCATCCGGGCTCTGATCGGATACATCAACAACCTTTCTGCAGGTTGTTGTTTTTTGTACAACCGCAGGGTAACGGGCTTTCAAACTAAAAAACGGGATTTACCGATCGTCAGCGCGTAGAGAAAGATCCGGCGTTGCGAGGAAAGGGGAGAAAAAAATGACGCTTTCCGGGAAAAAAATTGTGCTCGGCCTGACCGGCGGCATAGCTGCATATAAAGCCGCCGAACTTTCGAGCCTGCTTGTGAAATCGGGAGCAATCGTCGATGTGGTCATGACCGAAGCTGCCAAGCGTTTTATTGGCGAGGCGACTTTTCAGGCACTGACACGCCGGCCGGTTTATGAAAGTGTGTTCGCGGAAAAAAGAGAGGGGCAGATCGCCCATATTGATCTTGCCGATACGGCGGATCTGCTGCTTGTCGCTCCGGCGACGGCAAATATGATTGGAAAACTGGCGGCGGGCCTGGCCGACGATATGCTTTCGACAGTGATTCTGGCGTCCAAGGCTCCGGTATGGATTGCTCCGGCCATGAACGTGAACATGTATGCTCATCCTGCTGTTCAAAAAAATCTTCGGACACTTGAGGAGTTCGGCTATCGGCTGATCGGTCCCGATCAGGGGAGACTGGCGTGCGGCTGGACCGGGAAGGGGCGGCTGGTTGAACCGAAAGCCCTGTTCGCGGAAATCGAGGCCTACTTTGCCGGCACCGGGCCGGCCGATTTGCTGCCTGCGCTTAATGGAAAGAAGATTCTGGTTACTGCGGGCCCGACATTGGAAGCGATCGATCCTGTGCGCTATTTCAGCAATCACTCAAGCGGTAAAATGGGCTATGCCGTTGCCTGTGCCGCCAAACGGGCGGGCGCCGAAGTGACGCTTATAGCCGGTCCTACCCAGCTGGAAGCGCCTCAGGATGTTCCTGTCATTAAAGTGAATTCGGCTCGTGAGATGTACGAAGCGGTGGTCAAACGGTTTGAAACCGTCGATGCTGTTGTTAAAGCGGCCGCAGTGGCTGATTATCGGCCGGAGACGGTCAGCCAACACAAAATCAAAAAGGGCGACGGTCCGCTGGTCGTAACGCTGGTCCGCAATCCTGATATTCTCAAGGAAATCGGCAGCCGGAAAACCCATCAGCTGCTGGTCGGTTTTGCGGCCGAAACGGAGGATCTGGAAACAAACGCAAGGCAGAAGCTGGAGGAAAAGCATCTTGATTTACTTGTCGCCAACCGGGTGGAGGATGGATTCAGAAAAGACACGAACAAGGTCACCTTTTTCTTTGCCGACGGCCGGCGGCAGGCACTCGAACAAATGTCAAAACAGAAGGTTGCCGAGGAGATTTGCCGGGCGCTTGCCGGTCTCCTGGAAACGAGCGTTCTGCATTGATTGCCGAAGTCTATGTTGATATAGCGGCCAGCCCCGTTGACAAGCCTTTCGATTATCAGATTCCTGAAGCGCTTTCTGATTTTGTCAGGCCGGGAATGCGGGTGATCGTACCGTTCGGAAGGACCCGGCGGCTCGGGTTCGTCGTATCGCTTAAAGAAGAATCCTCTTTCGGCAAATTAAAAACCATTGAACGCCTCGTCGACCATCTGCCGGTGCTGACCGGTGAATTACTGGATCTCGGCCGCTGGCTCGCCGATACAACGCTTTGTCCGACCGTTTCCGCCTTTCTGGCGATGCTGCCGGCGGTGATGAAAGCCGACTATCATAAAGGTCTGACGGTTGAAAATCCGGACCGGCTGCGCCAGCGCTTTCCGCAGCTGAGCCGGATTTTTCTCTCTGAAAAGACGATCGAATGGGACACGGTTGAAAAAAAGCATCCTGAACTGTTAAAAGAAGTGAACGAGGCGCTTGATGAAAACATCATTTCCCTGAACCGGCTTGTCGGAAATCAGGCCCGTGCCAGAAAAGTCCTGGCGTTTTCCGCGGCTGTCCCGCGGGAGGAGCTGCTCCGGGCCGAGGGAGAGCTTGACGGACGGTCGAAACGGCAAAAAGAAGCGCTGTCTTTTTTTATCGATCGGCCGCTTCGATTGCCGGTGAACGAACTGATTCATAAATATCATCTGAGCAGAGAAGCCCTGGGGCGATTAGAAAAAAAAGGCTTGCTGAAACGGGAAATGGTTGAGCAGTTCCGCAATCCTTATCGTCGGCCGGGCCCGCCGACCCGTCCGCTTCCTCTGACCGCGGAACAGAATCAGGCACTGGCTCCGATTCTTGGTTCAATCGAAAAGGACGAGCCCCGTGTTTTTCTTTGTCACGGGGTGACGGGCAGCGGCAAGACCGAGATTTATCTTCAGGCCATCCAGAAAGTGATTGCGCTCGGAAAGCAGGCGATTGTGCTAGTTCCGGAAATCTCGCTGACCCCGCAGATGGTGGAGCGTTTCAAGGGACGTTTCGGCGATGAGGTGGCCGTCATGCACAGCGGCCTGAGCCGGGGCGAAAAATACGATGAGTGGCGCAAAATCCGAAAGGGCCTTGTCAAGGTAGCTGTCGGGGCACGATCGGCCGTTTTTGCTCCTTTCGAACGGCTGGGCCTGATTGTGATCGATGAAGAACACGAGACAAGCTATAAGCAGGACGACAGTCCCCGCTACCATGCCCGGGATGTAGCTATTTATCGCGGACGCCGCCACGGCTGTCCCGTCGTGCTCGGCAGCGCGACACCGTCTCTGGAGTCTTTTGCCAGGGCTCAGAAGAAAGTCTATACGCTGCTCACACTGAAAGACCGTTTCAACCATCATCCGATGCCGCCGGTTGAGATTGTCGATCTGCGCGAAGAAATGCGGGCGGGCAACCATTCGATGTTTTCAAGAGCTCTGTTTTTTAAAATCAAGGACCGGCTGGAAAAAAGAGAACAGATCTTACTGTTTCTGAATCGGCGCGGGTATTCGACTTTTGTCATGTGCCGGTCGTGCGGAACCGTGATCAAATGCCCGCACTGCGACATTTCATTGACATACCATCATGCCGGCCGCCTGCTCAAGTGTCATTACTGCGGTTATGAAGAACGGATGCCCGACACCTGTCCGTCGTGCGGCAGCGATTCTATGCGTTATTTCGGAACGGGGACGCAGAAGGTAGAAGCCGAGCTGAATCGCCTGCTTCCCGAGGCACGGGTCATCAGGATGGATGTCGATACGACAAGGCAGAAGGGCGGCCATGAAAAACTGCTGCGCCGGTTCGGTGCGCATCAGGCGGATATTTTGCTTGGGACCCAGATGATCGCCAAGGGCCTTGATTTTCCGAAAGTGACGCTGGTCGGCGTTCTGGCGGCGGATTCGATGCTCCATCTTCCCGACTTCCGGGCATCCGAAAAAACCTTTCAGCTTCTGACGCAGGTTTCCGGCAGGGCCGGCAGACATGATCTTGCGGGAGAGGTTGTCATTCAAAGCTATACGCCGGATCATTATGCCATAGTCGACGCGGCGCATCACGATTATATGCGCTTTTATCACGAGGAAATGCAGCTCCGGCGCCGTCACGGCTATCCTCCGTTCTACTTTCTCGTACTTATTAATCTGACCCATCCGGAACCGGCGCGGGCGGCGGATGCGGCAGAGCGCATTGTCTCGATGCTGAAGAACAACCTGTCGCAATCGGCACGGATATACGGACCCGTTGTTCCCGCGATTGCCAGGATAAAAGATAGATATCGCTATCAGTGCATGGTAAAATACAAAAGAGAGCCTGAACTTTTCCCGATCCTGAAAAAGATCTCGCTGCATTTTCAGAATACGGAAAAAGACGGTCTGCAACTGTCGATCGATCTGAATCCCGTTGTTTTAATGTGAAAACGGAAACGGGCAGAGGACAATAAAGAGGATGATTGAATGAAAGTGATTTTTATGGGAACGCCTGATTTTGCCGTCCCTGTTTTACAAAGACTGCTGGATGATAGAAATTATGAAATCCGCTGCGTGGTGACCCAGCCGGATCGCCCGAAGGGAAGGAAGCACACGCTGACACCGTCCCCGGTCAAACTTTTAGCGCTAAAATATCGGATCCCGGTGCTGCAGCCGGAAAAGGTGCGCGATCCGGAAGCGGTGCGTGAAATTCTGTCCTATAGTCCGGACTTATTGATTACGGCGGCGTACGGCCAGATCCTTCCGCAATCCCTGCTTGAGGCGCCGCCGCTCGGGAGCATAAACGTACATGCTTCCCTTCTCCCCGAATACCGCGGCGCGGCACCGATTCAGCAGGCGGTCATCGATGGAAAGAAGGAATCCGGGGTCACAATTATGTACATGGTCCGCAAACTTGATGCCGGAGACATTCTGACCCAGGTTCGCGTAGCGATTGGCGACAGCGACACGTTCGGCATTCTTCACGACAAACTGAGTGCCGCCGGTAGCGATCTGCTGATGAAGACGCTGCCCGAACTGGCGGCCGGGCGTTTGACGCCGGTGCGGCAGGATGAAGCGAAAGCGACTTTTGCTCCGAGTATCAAGCACGAGGACGAGGCGATCGATTGGAACGAACCCGCGGAAACCGTCCGCAATTTGATACGCGGCCTTAATCCTTATCCGGGCGCTTTTACGCGGCTGGACGGAAAGATCTTTAAAATTTATGCCGCACGGCTTTCAAAACAGAAAACCGCTGCGGCACCGGGCACGGTCATCGATACGGGCGAAGAGGGCTTCCTGGTTGCCGCCGGATCGGGGAGCGTGCTTGAGGTGGCCGAATGCCAGCCGGCCGGGAAAAAACGGATGAGTGCCGCCGATTTTCTGCGGGGAAAAGGACTCGAAATCGGCGCGCTGCTGGGGAAAGAAGCATGACCCGTCATTCGGCACGGGAGACGGCTCTTGATTTGCTGCTCTCGATCACAGAAAATCATGCCTACAGCCAGCTGGCGCTCAATGATGTCTTATCGGGGAGCGGCCTGTCTGTAAGAGACAGAGCTCTGGTGACGACAATTGTCTACGGCGTGCTGCAGCGCAGGCTGACGCTGGATTATTTTCTGTCCGCTTTTACCGGAAGCGATCGCAAACTGGATCAATGGGTCAGGCTGCTCCTGCAGCTCTCTTTTTACCAGAAACTCTATCTGGACCGCATTCCCGATCACGCAATTGTCAACGAAGCGGTGTCGATTGCCAAGCGGCGGGGACATCGGGGAACGGCAGGATTCGTTAATGCTGTATTGAGGCAGTTTCTGCGGCAGGGGGCTCCCGATCTTTCGGCCGTTCTTCCGGAAAGCCGGCGGCTGTCTATCCAGTACAGTACGCCCGAATGGCTGCTGGACATGTGGGAGAAACAGTGGGGCCGGGAAACGTCGCTCAAGATTGCCGAAGCGGGGAACAGGATTCCCTGCACATTTGTCCGTGTCAATCGATTGAAGATTTCCAGAAAGGCGCTGGCGGAAAAGCTGGCAGCAGAAGGTGTCCGTACATCGGCCGGCGGTCTGTCCCCCGACTGTCTGCGGGTCGAGGAGGGCCAGCCGGCGGCAACCGAGGCTTATAAAGCAGGACGGATGACAATTCAGGATCAGAGTTCGATGCTTGTCGCCGATGCCCTTGCCCCCGCGGCGGGGATGACGGTTCTTGATGCGTGCGCGGGACCGGGAGGGAAAACCGCCCATCTTGCCGAGCGGATGGGAAACAAAGGAAAGATTGTCGCACTCGATCTTCATGAGCATCGGACGAAACTGATTGACAAGACTGCCGCGCGCCTTGAAATTTCTATCATTGAAACACGGGCTATGGACGCAAGAAATGCCCTTAAAATCTATGGCGAAGCATCCTTTGACCGTGTGCTTCTGGATGCTCCGTGTTCCGGTTTCGGCGTCATCCGCCGCAAACCGGAAATTAAATGGGAGAAGACACGTGCGGACGCCGAGCGGCTTGTATCGATTCAACGTTCGCTTCTTGAAGCGTCCGCACCCCTGGTCAAAGCGGGCGGATGGCTGGTCTACAGTACGTGTACCATTAATCGTGCGGAAAACGATGACTTGTTGAACCGTTTTTTATCGCAACATCACGATTTTAGTTGGGAACCTGCTTTTTTTTCACGTTTTCCGTCGGCCGTTCAGGCTTGCCGTTTGTCGCCGCAGGCATCGATGCTTCAGCTGATGCCGTTTCAGTTTGGAACGGACGGATTTTTTATCGGATGTTTGAGAAAAAAAAGAATATAATGTTGCCGCACGGGGAGCGTGACACAGGTGAAGGCTGTATACGGTACGGATCGCGGGAAAATCAGGAATCACAATGAAGACAGCATCGGCGTTTTTTACGGTGACGGGCAGATTCTGGCGGTTGTCGCAGACGGCATGGGCGGCCACGCGGCGGGTGATGTTGCGAGCCGGATGGCCATTGAAGTGATTCAGTCGAAATGGGAAAAAGTTTCCGGCACACTGAATGAAAGCGAAGCCGTGCAATGGCTGAATCAGCTGGTCCGCTCGATTAATGTACATTTGTACGACTATGCGGCGGAACATGAGGAGTGCAGAGGAATGGGGACAACCATAGCCGCTGCTTTTTGCAGAAAGGATTTTGTTGTCGTTTCCGCCGTCGGCGACAGCCGAATTTACATATGGAAACAGGGAGAACCGATCCGGCAGATTACCGAGGATCACACGCTCGTCAATGAACTTGTTAAGAGCGGCCAGATCACGAAGAAAGATGCTGAGGTTCATCCGAAAAAACATATACTGATGCGCGCGCTCGGAACCGAGCCGGCAATTGAACTGGATACGTCGACACTGACCTGGCCGGACGGAGCCCTGCTCATGATCTGTTCAGACGGGCTGACCAACAAACTGTCGGACGAGACGATCGGTCGGATAATGGGAAACGGGCGTTCACTGCAAGAGAAAACAGAGACGATGATCAGTGAGGCAAATAATGCGGGCGGAGAAGACAATATATCAATGATCATCGTCTCCCGTGATGGTGAAGAAGTATGATTGGAAGAAGAGTCGGAGGAAGATACCAGATTCTGTCGCGCCTCGGAGAGGGCGGCATGGCAATTGTTTATAAAGCAAAGGACCTGATCCTGGACAGATTTGTTGCAGTGAAAATTTTGCGGCCGGAACTGGCGGGGGACGAGGAATTTGTCAGGCGTTTTCATCGCGAAGCGGAATCGGTGGCCAGTCTGTCGCATCCGAACATTGTGGCAATTTACGATATCGGAGAAGAGGAAGACTGCTACTATATCGTCATGGAATATGTCCATGCGATGACTTTGAAAGAATTTATCAAGGATTATTCACCGATATCGATCAGTGAATCCGTCGATATTATGAAACAGGTTGCCAGAGCGATCGCACACGCCCATGCACGCGGCATTGTACACCGCGATATCAAGCCGCACAATATCCTGATTGACGAAGAAGAACATGTTAAAGTCACCGATTTCGGCATTGCACTCGCGATCAGCGATTCGACAATTACCTACACGCATTCCATTATTGGTTCGGCTCATTACCTTTCTCCGGAACAGGCGCGCGGAGGAAAAGCAACCGTTAAATCGGATATTTATGCGTTCGGCATCGTCATGTTTGAGCTGCTCACGGGCAGGCTTCCCTTCCCGGGAACGTCGCCCGTATCCGTAGCGCTCAAGCATCTTAGCGAACCGATGCCCCTGCCGAGCGATTTCCGTCCGGAAATTCCGCAGAGCCTGGAGAACATCATCATCAGGGCTCTGGCCAAACGTCCGCAGGATCGCTATGAAAGCATGACCGACCTTTATGAAGATCTGGAAACCTCGCTGAATCCGGATCGTGCCGGGGAAAGCCGGCTGATTCTGGCAGCGGACCAGGCGGATGATCCCGACGACGATGATGAGAAAACAATCAAAATGGCGCCGGTTGTAGCCGGCCGGTCGGAGGATACGATCGCTGCGGAACAACCGCCCGCGGCGCCGGATCCTGAAAAAGACGGCAAAAAGAAAAAGAAAAAAAGAAGATGGCCGGTCGTTTTCGGCATTCTGCTGCTTTTGATCGCTGCCGGACTGGTCATCGGCCTTACGCTGCTGCCAAAGCTTTTCTATGTTGAAAATGTCCGTGTCCCGGATGTAACCGGGAAAACCTATCAACAGGCCGAACAAATCTTAACGAATAAAAACCTTAAGGTCACCCGCACAAATCAACACAGCGCCACGGTGAAAAAGGGTCTGGTTTTTCTGCAGAATCCTGCGGCCGGCACCGATGTAAAAGCGAAAACCGCGGTCGGACTCTTTGTCAGCGAAGGGCCGAGTTCCGTGCAAGTGCAGAATTATGTGGGCTATGACCGGGATTCGGTCGCCAATTCTTTGCAAGGCCAGGGATTTAAAAAAATTGTCTGGCATCAGCAGGAATCATTAGGATTCCCGGACGGGGAAATTATCAGCCAGAATCCTGCGGCGGGAACGCAGGTCGTACCGTCCGATACGGTGCTGGAGCTGACGTACAGTACCGGCAATCCGAATGTGACCGTTCCGGATCTCAGCGGCAAAACTCAGGATCAGGCGAACCAGCAGCTGAAGTCGCTCGGCCTCAGCGCCGCCTTTGCAACCGGTACTTATTCCGATACGGTTCAGAAGGGCAATGTCCTGAGCCAGGATCCGGCTCCGGGAAGTCTGATGGCCAAGGGGTCGTCGGTCCGGCTCGCCTTATCGAAAGGAAGCGAGCCTCAGTCGAAAGAAATCGATCAGCCGATAAAAGTTGTCTATTCAAAAGGAAATGGCGGGAACAAGGGGCAGCCGGTCCGTGTCCAGATCTATTATACGGATGCAAATCACACTGATACACTTTTCACCGATGAAAGTATCACCGATACGAAAACTTATACCATTCCTTTTATCCTGAACCCGGGGCAACAGGGGTCGTACAGCATTCTGCTCGACGGGGTCCAGAAAAAAACAGGGACGGTTAATTATCCGAATTAAGGAGATGGATTTCTCTTTGTACCGTGATACCGCCGGCTTCCAGGCGGATGAAACGGCCGGGAACCCGATCCGGATTTGATTGAAAGGCCCGGTCTATGGCTTGCCCGCAAACAGAAGAACGGACCGATCACCATAATTTTTATGAGGAGCTTAAGCATGCCTGAAGGAATGATCATTAAGGCCCTGAGCGGGTTTTACTATGTCACAGACGGGAATCGGCAGGTCCGCTGCCGGGCGAGAGGCGTTTTCAGAAAACGCCACGTTGTGCCCCTGGTCGGCGACCACGTGACCTATGAGGCAAAGAAAGCGACCGAAGGATATATCCTTTCTGTTGGTCAACGGAGCACTATGCTCAATCGTCCGCCGATCGCTAATGTAGATCAGGCAGTTCTCGTTTTTTCCGTTGCCGAACCGGCTTTTGATGATCAACTGCTTGATCGGTTTCTCGTACATATGGAGGCACACCGCATCCCTTCGCTGATCTGTCTGACAAAATGGGACCTTCTCGATGCCGGCGGCGATGAAGCGATGCGCAAGTTGATGGCACGCTACACGAAAATCGGTTATCCCGTGATCAGGACTTCCAGTGTGAAAAATCTTGGACTTGCAGATTTACGCAAACATCTGGAAGGCATGATCAACGTCATCACCGGCCAGTCCGGCGTCGGGAAGTCTTCCCTTCTTAATGGGCTGGATCATTCGCTGAGCATTGACACTCAGGAAATTTCGCAATCGCTCGGACGAGGAAAGCATACCACAAGGCATGTCGAACTGCTTCCGATTGCGGCGGGCGGATTTGTTGCAGATACACCCGGTTTCAGCTCCCTTGAGATTCCGCCGCTTTCTCCCGGTGAACTGGAACAATGCTTCCCGGAATTTTCAGAGTTTCGGACATTGTGCCGGTTCAGAGGCTGCACGCACTTTGCTGAGCCCGGCTGTGCGGTGAAAAAGGCCGTGAAAGAACACCTGATTGACGTGAACCGATATGCTCATTATCAGGCTTTTTCTCAGGAAATCGGCAAAAGGAAACGCCGCTATTAATGATAGAACTGAGGATCCGGTTAAGGGCGGGTTAAATTTGCCTGCAATCAGGACATTGGAAGTAATCTTTCGCCCCACTTCTTCCGGCAAATAAAGAGGCTGACTCGGAAAGGCACGGATCAGCAGTTTTTCATTAAAATAAGCGGTCATCAAAAAAAACTGTTGACTCAAAGGCCATTCCTTGACTGGTGCACTGAGCCGGTGAAAAAGTCTTTCACTGCTCTATAAAAAAAGATGAACGGCTACGGGATAGAAGAATACTGTCTGACCGGATTCAGAAAGCTGAACCGAACATGAGCGGCCGCACCGAATCGAGGCAAAGCCACACCGAAATGAAGAAAAGTCGCACCGAATTGGGGCAAAGCCGCACTGAAATGAAGAAAAGTCGCACCGAACCGCCGGAATGTCGCACCGAATCGAGACAAAGTTGCACCGAAATGCAGAAAAGTTGTGCCGAGCCGTGTGCGAATCGCCCTGGACAAGAGGGGACGCACCGAATCGAGGCAAAGCCACACCGAACCGCCGGAATGTCGCACCAAAATACTGAAAAGTTGTGCCGAACCGTGTACGAATCGCCCAGGACAAGAGGGGACGCACCGAATCGAGGCAAAGTCGCACCGAATCGAGGCAAAGCCACACCGAAATGCAGAAAAGTTGTGCCGAGCCGTGTGCGAATCGCCCTGGACAAGAGGGGACGCACCGAATTGGGGCAAAGCCGCACCAAAATGCTGAAAAGATGTGCCGAGCCGTGTGCGAATCGCCCAGGACAAGAGGGGCCGCACCGAATCGAGGCAAAGCCACACCGAAATGCAGAAAAGTTGTGCCGAGCCGTGTGCGAATCGCCCTGGACAAGAGGGGACGCACCGAATTGGGGCAAAGCCGCACCAAAATGCTGAAAAGATGTGCCGAGCCGTGTGCGAATCGCCCAGGACAAGAGGGGCCGCACCGAATCGAGGCAAAGTCGCACCGAACCGCCGGAATGTCGCACCGAATCGAGGCAAAGCCGCACCGAAATGCAGAAAAGTCGCACCAAAATACTGAAAAGTTGTGCCGAGCCGTGTACGAATCGCCCAGGACAAGAGGGGCCGCACCGAATCGAGGCAAAGTCGCACCGAATTGGGGCAAAGCCGCACCGAAATGCAGAAAAGATGTGCCGAGCCGTGTGCGAATCGCCCAGGACAAGAGGGGCCGCACCGAATCGAGGCAAAGCCACACCGAAATGCAGAAAAGTCGCACCGAATCGCCGGAATGTCGCACCGAATCGGGGCAAAGTCGCACCGAATCAAGGCAAAACCGCACCGAACCGCGAATAAGCCGTTCCAAAATTCAGTTTTCAGTGTTTCAACAATGCCGTACAAAAGTCTGCGACTCAAATAAACGGCGTGGATCAGGTCGATCATTCATTTGATCGGGAAGCAGAAATGTTTAAAGGAGATGATCAAGAAATGCGTATCGCGATTGTTGCCGGAGGTCCGAGAACATTGATTCCAGACCTTACTTCCGACTTTTTTAAAGATTGTCTGTGGGTGGGAGCCGATCACGGAACATACATTTTACTGGAAAATCATCTATCTCCCGTTCGCGCTTTCGGCGACTTCGACTCTTTGTCGGATGAAGAAAGAAGTGAAGTCTTCGGAGCGGGGATCAGACTTGATACTTATCCGCGGGAAAAAGATAAAACAGATCTGGAACTGGCGCTTGACTGGGCGCTCGGCAGGGATCCGGATGAATGCCTGATCCTCGGTGCAACGGGAGGAAGGCTGGATCATGGGCTCGCCAATGTCCAAATGTTGCTCAAGGGCGTCGATAAAAAGACAAAACTGATTCTGCTGGACAAAAAAAATTGTATCACCTTGCTTACTCCGGGCATATATCATGTAAAGAGAAAGCACGTGTATCCTTATCTTTCTTTTTTGTCTCTGACTGAAAAGGTCGCGGGGCTGACCCTGAGAGGCGTCAAATATCCATTGACCGAGGCGGAGCTGTTGCTTGGATCGAGCCTCTGCATCAGCAACGAGGCGGAGGCCGAAATTTTCACGATTTCTTTTTCTGAAGGTATTCTGCTCATGATGCGCTGCAGTGACTGACACGGATTGATGATCATAGTTCCGGTACACGCTGCATATAGTTTAGAAGCGCGCAAAAAAGGCCGACGACGCAAGAAGCAAGGGGGAGCAAATCGATGAAATTTTATACAATTAAGCTGCCGAGATTTTTAGCGAGTATTGTGAGAGCCCTCCTCGGGTCCTTTCGTAAGGGGTAAGGGCACCTGTCAATGCGAAAAAGGCACCCTTGCAGAACGGGGGCCTTTTTTGCACGAACAGAACGGGAATGTTCCGATTCTTTTCTTTTATAGGGATTCAATAAAAGAGCGCCGATATGGGTGCTTTTTAACCCAAGCGGCGCTTCGCAATTATCCGGCCGTCAGACGCGTTCAACTTTGCCGGCCTTCAGTGCCTTGGTGGAAACATAGACACGTTTCGGCTTGCCGTCCACAAGAATGCGCACTTTCTGCAGATTTGCTTTAAACGTTCTTTTTGATTTATTTTCAGCAAATGAGCGATTCTGTCCGAACTTTGTCGTCTTTCCGGTTACAAAACAGCGGCGTCCCACGAAAATAACCTCCTTGCCAAACTATAATAATAAGCAACATTCCCATCTTATCATGTGGAGGCATTGCTTGCAATAGGGAGGAGCGGGCCGCCCGGCAAACACGTATTCAAAAGCAACAACTGATGCGCCCGCACGCAAAAGAATACCGCACGGAGATTTTTCCCGGCAGATCGTTTCATAAGCAGCAGTCATGTGAGGCCTTCAACCGCATCGCAATTCAGTTCTATAAATGATATGGGACATGCCCGGATTATTGCCGGCGATTTTTGAATCATTCCGCCGCTCGCTTAATGATTCGCTGTCGCATAGTCCTGCCTGCGCCTTCCTTCAATCCGCCATGCAGACGGCGGTCTTCCTGATCGGCCGGTGCTTTCAAATTCTGGCAGGCTAGTGTAAAATAGCGATAATGATCGATCATTGATTCGATAGGCAGATTTTGTTCCGGCCGGTGCGTGCTTCCGGCGGATGATCAGTGAAAAACGAGAATAGAGGGAGGAACCCGTAATGTCAATCTCGATTAATAATACCTATGGACAAATCGATATCTCGACAGATGTCATCGCGAAAATTGTCGGCGGTGCGGCTCTTGACTGCTACGGAATTGTTGGTATGGCCTCGAAAAATCAGCTCAAGGACGGATTTGCGGAGCTGTTGAAGAAAGATAATTTCAGCCGCGGTGTGATTATTCATTTCGATGAAGAACAAAACCTGATGATCGATATGTACATCATCGTCAGCTATGGTACGCAAATTTCGGAAGTCGCCGTGAATGTGCAGAACAAGGTGAAGGAAACATTGAACGCTGCATTGGGAATCGATGCTGCAGCCATCAATATATTTGTCCAGGGTGTCAGGCTGACAGAAGACGAAGTGCCGACTGAAAACAGAAAATCGGAAGCTTAAGAGAGGGGCATGCAGTTGTGAAATATCGCAGCGTTTTTGACATCATCGGCCCGATTATGATCGGTCCCTCCAGTTCCCACACGGCCGGTGCGGCCAAAATCGGGCGCGTCGCGCGGAAACTCTTCAGCGATCGTCCGCAGCAGGTCGATGTGACTTTATATGGTTCGTTTGCCGAAACCTATCGGGGACACGGTACCGATGTGGCACTGGCCGCCGGTTTGCTTGGCTTTGACGCAAACGATCCCAGGCTGCCCGATGCGCTGACAATAGCCGCCGATCAGCGGATGTCCGTTACTTTTACCGCTGACAGAGACACGCAGGTCGATCATCCGAATACGGCACGGCTTCATTTGACAAAGGAAAAGAACGAACTGGATCTCGTCGGCGTGTCAATCGGCGGCGGCAAAATCGAGATCACGGAGGTAGACGGTTTTTCCATTTCATTATCGGGGAGCAATCCTGCTCTGCTTGTGCTGCACCGCGACAAATATGGCGCAGTGGCGGAAGTCGCCGGGCTGATCGCAAAATATGAAATGAATATCTCTTACATGGAAGTTTCCCGGCATGAAAAGGGCCATCTGGCGATGATGGTTATCCAGACTGACGAGGAGATCGGCGAGGGACTGGCTGCAGAGGTTTCGGCTCTTCCCAATATGCTTAATGTTGCCGTATTATCCTGAGCCTGGAAACATTGACGAAAGGCACGGAGGGATTTTCTTTATGTTCAAAACTGTAGCAGAATTGGTGGAACTGGCACAAGACAGGAGTTTGCCTGTTTCCGAAGTGATGATTCAGACTGAAAGGGAAACGACAGGAAAAAGCCGTGAGGATATCTTTTCCAGAATGGCAGACAATCTTGATGTGATGGAAAAAGCGGTACAAAGAGGCATTCATGAAGACATTCGTTCGCATTCAGGCCTGACCGGCGGAGATGCCCGGCTTCTTCAGAAATATCTGTCGTCGGGCCGCTCTCTTTCCGGGGATGTTCTGCTCAATGCCGTAGTAAATGCCATGGCGACCAACGAAGTCAATGCGGCCATGGGGACGATCTGCGCCACGCCGACTGCGGGTTCGGCAGGCGTTGTGCCGGGTACGCTGTTCGGGCTGGCCCGGAAACTGCAGCCGGTGCGGGAACAAATGGTACGCTATCTGTTCACTGCCGGCGCGTTCGGGTTCGTCATTGCCAATAACGCATCGATATCCGGGGCTGCCGGCGGCTGCCAGGCGGAAGTCGGATCGGCGGCCGGCATGGCAGCGGCGGCGGCTGTGGAACTGGCCGGAGGAACGCCGCTTCAGTCGGCCCACGCTATGGCGATCGCACTCGGAAATATGCTTGGACTGATCTGCGATCCCGTGGCCGGGCTGGTTGAAGTCCCGTGTGTCAAGCGCAATGCCATCGGCGCATCCACCGCTATTGTCGCCGCCGATATGGCGCTGGCCGGCATTCAAAGCAAGATTCCCTGCGACGAAGTCATCGGCGCTATGTACCAGGTAGGCAGAATGATGCCGGCGGCGTTCAGGGAAACGGCCCAGGGAGGGCTGGCCGCTACTCCGTCCGGGAAAAAGCTGAAGAATGAAATATTCGGCCGGACCGGCCGCCCGTCGGTGCCTGATCAGCGATGACGATTTCCAGTGACCGGCAGCTTGTCTGCGATCTGCAGGGTGTCGGCCGGACATCGGCGGAAGAACTGAAACAGCTCGGCATCGTCACCCTTGAAGATTTATTCAGCTATTATCCTTATCGTTATGACAATTACGAAATCAGGGATCTGGCGGACGTCCGCGATGATCAGCATGTCACGGTTGCCGGCAAGGTGCACAGCGAACCGGTTCTTACCTTTTATGCCAAAAAAAGATCGAGGCTCGCCATCCGTGTCCTTTCCGGCCGTTATTTAATTACGGTGGTCGCCTTTAACCGGCCGTACTTAAAAAAGAGGCTGAAGCTGGGGGACGAAGTCACAGTCACGGGAAAATGGGAAAAAAACCGGGCCGTTCTGACCGCTTCGGAGTTCCATATCGGGCTGCCGAAACGTGATGAAAGCATCGCTCCGGTTTATCCGGTCAAAGGCGGCCTGACGGTCAGACGCCTGAGAGCGATCGTCAGACAGGCCCTCCGGCAGTATGCCGACAGCCTCACTGAAAATCTTCCTTCAGAAATAATTAAAGATTACAAATTAATGGGGCGCAGGGAAGCCATCTGCGAAATCCATTTTCCCTCGGAGCGGAGCAGATTGAGGCAGGCCAGACGCCGCCTCGTCTATGAAGAATTTCTGAATTACGAGCTGAAAATGCAGGCGTACAGGCTGAAAAAGCGGCGCTCTTCACACGGGATCGCCATGGCAGTCCAAAGAGACCGTCTCCGGAATTTTCTCAGCGCCCTTCCTTTTTCCCTGACACGCGCTCAGGAAAGAGTGGTCGATGAGATTCTGCACGACATGGCGTCGCCGGCTGCGATGAACCGGCTTCTTCAGGGAGACGTCGGTTCGGGAAAAACCGTCGTTGCGGCGATCGCGCTTTATGCGGCCGCGACTGCAGGCTATCAGGGCGCGTTGATGGCTCCGACGGAAATTCTCGCGGAACAGCATGCGGACGGCCTGCAAAAACTGCTCGGGCTTTTTTCCGTCAACGTAGCGTTATTGACCGGAAGCATCCGTGGAAAACGCAGGAAACTGCTTCTTGACGGGCTGAAGGGAGGCACGATCCATGTACTGGTCGGCACGCACGCCCTGATTCAGGACGAGGTCGTGTTCAACCGGCTCGGGCTTGTGGTTACCGATGAACAGCACAGATTCGGTGTCGGACAGCGCAGAGAATTGCGCGGCAAAGGGCAGGATCCGGATGTGCTTTACATGACGGCGACACCGATACCGCGCACGCTGGCAATATCCGTTTTCGGCGATATGGATGTCTCGACGCTCGATGAGATGCCCGGCGGCCGGAAGGCGATTAAAACGTACTGGGTCCGTCATGAAATGATGGAGCGGGTCATTCAATTCATGAGGAGCGAACTGGGACAGGGCAGACAGGCCTACGTTATTTGCCCGCTGATCGAAGAGTCGGAGCAGCTTGATGTACAGAATGCAATGGATGTTCATGCGCGGCTGACCCGGGCGCTTCCGGATTACTGCGTCGGCTTGATGCACGGCAGAATGGCTTCGGAAGAAAAAGAAGCTGTAATGGCCAGCTTTAAAAATAACAAGACTCATGTGCTTGTATCGACGACTGTCGTGGAAGTCGGGGTGAATGTGCCGAACGCGACGCTTATGGTGATCTACGATGCCGACCGCTTCGGGCTCTCTCAGCTTCACCAGCTGCGCGGCCGCGTCGGCCGGGGCGACAGCCAATCTTATTGCGTGCTCGTCGCAAATAGCCGCTCAGAAACCGCCATGGAAAAGATGAGAATGATGACGGAAACGGCGGACGGCTTCCGGCTTTCGGCTTTTGACTTGAAACTGCGCGGACCCGGCGACTTTTTCGGCAAGAAGCAAAGCGGTCTGCCTCAGTTCAGGCTTGCCGACATGGTCCATGATTACCGGACACTGGCGGCAGCAAGAGACGATGCCGCGAGATTGGTAAAAGATCCGCATTTTTGGAAGAGTGAAGCGTTTCTGCCGCTGCGAAAGCCGCTGGTGGAAGCCGGCATTCTGAATCATGAGCAGCTGGACTAAGCCGGGCAGAGTTCCCTGCAGCCGGAGTCGCAGCCGGAAAATGCCATGTACAGCTACCCGGAAAGCGGTGGATATGATATACTTACTATTATTACCTAGTCTTAAAAGGACGTTAGAAGCGACGGTGTCAAAGTAATGAGAAAAAGCAAAATGGACCGGCAGGCGTTATTGAAACAAACGATTGCCGAAAATCCGTTTGTCACCGATGACGAGCTGGCGCACAAGTTTTCGGTCAGTGTTCAGACGATCAGGCTTGATCGCCTGGAGCTTTCGATACCCGAGTTAAGAGAGCGGATCAAGCATGTGGCGAGGCGGCAGTTCGACGATGTCAAGGCTCTTCACGAAGATGAAGTGATCGGGGAAATTGTCGATCTGCAGCTCGATTCGAGTGCCATTTCTCTGCTCGAAATCAATCAGGACCTTGTTTTTTCACGCACGGGGATCGCAAGAGGACACCATCTGTTCGCCCAGGCCAACTCGCTTGCCGTCGCGGTGATCGATGACGACTTGGCGTTGACATCCAAAGCGTCGATTCATTTTATCCGGCCGGTCAGGGTCGGAGAACGCGTCATTGCTAAAGCGAGGGTGACGCGGGTGGAAAGGGTACGCACGATCGTGGAAGTGAACAGTTATGCAGGACAGGATCACGTTTTTAAGGGCACTTTTACTATGTATCGCTCGCACGGCGCAAGAGGGCGGGCGCGAAAGTGAAGCTATTGCCGCTGCCGGGCATAGGGTCCGGCAGTCCCGCCTCTTTTCATATGCTTTTGCCGTGACTGAAATGACGATTCAACATCAGCATATTGGGCTTGTGATTCAGGAGGTTTGATGAATATGGGTAAATGTGCATTTGTATTTCCGGGACAGGGATCGCAGAGTGTCGGCATGGGTGCGGATCTGATTAAAACGGTACCGGAAGCGGAAAAAATTTTTAAAGCGGCCGACACCCGCCTCGGTTTCTCTTTAACCGATCTGATTTTGAACGGACCGGAAGAAGAGCTGAAACGGACGGAAAATACGCAGCCGGCCCTTCTGACCGTGAGTGCGGCGCTGCACGCGCTGCTTTCCGGGGAAGGGATCAAAGCCGACTATTTGGCCGGCCACAGCCTCGGCGAGTACAGTGCGCTCTATGCTGCGGGCGTGCTCGGATTTGAAGATGCGGTTTATGCGGTCCGGGAACGAGGCCTGCTCATGGAGGCCGCCGTCCCGGCAGGCCGGGGAACCATGGCCGCCGTTCTCGGCCTTGACGCCGCCGCTCTTAAAGAAGTATGCGGACAAGCATCGGCCGGGAACGAATCGGCTCAGATTGCCAATCTGAATGCTCCGGGACAAATCGTGATTTCCGGTACCGTTGACGGTGTGGCGGAGGCGTCGCAGCTGGCCAGGGAAGCAGGTGCCCGCCGCGTCCTTCCGCTCTCGGTCAGCGGGCCGTTTCACTCCGAGCTGATGAAACCGGCGGCGGAAAAAATGCGTAGAATACTTGACGGGCTTCCTTTTGAGAATGCGAAAATTCCGGTCGTGGCCAACAGCACGGCGCAAACGGAAACGACAGCCGACGAGATCCGTGTTCACTTGATCGAACAGCTCTATTCGCCGGTGCGCTGGATCGAATCCGTTGAAAAGCTTAAATCGCTGGGGGTCGATACTTATATCGAGGTCGGGCCGGGAAGGGTACTTTCCGGGCTGATTAAGAAAATTCATCGCGGTGCCGTTATTCTTCAAGTCAATGATCTGAAAACTTTGAAAGAGACGGCCGAGAAGCTTGGGGGGAGAAAATAATTTGATACTCAAAGATAAGACGGCGCTGGTCACCGGCGCTTCAAGAGGAATAGGGAAGGCGATTGCCCTTGAACTGGCGCGTGCGGGGGCCTCGGTCGTCGTCAATTACTCGGGCAATAAAACCCGGGCCGAAGAAACAGCAGCGCAGATCAGGGAACTGGGTACGGAAGCCTTGACCTACCAGTGCGACGTAGCAAATGAGGAAGATGTTCAGGAGATGGTGCGGACGGCCGTTCAAAAATTCGGACATCTGGACATCGTTGTCAACAATGCCGGAATCATACGCGACGGTCTGATCATGCGGCTGAAGGAAGAAGACTGGGACGCCGTGCTGAATACAAATCTCAAAGGTGTTTTTCTTGTGACTAAGGCGGCGCTTCGTCCGATGATGCGGCAGAAACAGGGGAAGATTATCAATGTGGCCTCGGTCGTCGGCATCCTCGGCAATGCGGGCCAGGCGAATTATGTCGCCGCCAAAGCAGGTGTGATCGGCCTAACCAAATCCACGGCCCGCGAGGTTGCCTCACGCGGCATCACGGCCAATGCGGTCGCTCCGGGATTTATCTCAACAGAAATGACGGAAAAATTTCCGGAAAAGATTAAAGAAAAGATGAAGTCGGAGATTCCTCTTCATAGGCTTGGGACGCCGGAAGATGTGGCCGGGGTTGTCAAATTTCTGGCTTCGGAGGACAGCGGCTATATGACCGGGCAGATTTTAAGTGTTGACGGCGGTATGGCGATGCAATAAAATGATTTAGGCGTGTGTTTTGATAGGCGGCGGCTTTTACGCAAAAAGGCGGAAGATTATTTTGACTCATATTTATTTTCCTGTTATTTTTTAAATGTGTGTCCTTGAGAGGGGGTGAAGACATGGCAGAAGATGATGTACTGGAACGTGTAAAAAAAATCGTTGTCGACAGGCTGGATGTGGATGAAGCAGATGTAAAGCCTGAAGCTTCTTTTAAAGAAGACCTCGACGCCGATTCTCTCGATATTGTGGAACTTGTCATGGAACTGGAAGATGAATTCAATTTGGAAATTTCTGATGAAGATGCAGAAAAAATTCAAACGGTTGGCGATGTCGTTACTTACATACAGAGCCACAAATCTTGACATCATAACAATGAAGTCCCGTTTTGTAATCATTTATGGATACGGGACTTTTTTCTTTCATTTCACCCATTCTTGACGGATGGCTGAATGATCAGGTTTGGGGGCAATTGGAGGTGACGGCTGATGTCCGTTTCAAAAAAAGTGAAGGAATATGAAAAAGAAACGATTGACAGGCTCCATCAGTTTCTAAAAGAGTTTTCGATTATTTTCACGGATGAAGCTTTGCTGAAAAAGGCTTTTACCCATTCATCCTATGTGAATGAGCATCGCCGCGAGCTGCAGGAGGATTACGAACGTCTGGAATTTCTGGGAGACGCTGTACTTGAGTTAATGGTTTCGCAGTATCTGTTCAAACATTTTCCGGATTTGTCGGAGGGCGATATGACCAAGTTCCGCGCCGCTATTGTCTGCGAAACCGGGCTTGTCCAGTTTGCCTCCTCGCTGTCATTCGAAAATAAGATTTTTCTCGGCCGCGGCGAGGAGGCTACGGGCGGACGAAAACGGCCGGCCCTGCTGGCGGATGTTTTCGAAGCGTTCATCGGCGCCCTGTATCTCGATCAGGGTCTGGATACGGTCAATCAGTTTTTGAAAAGGGTTGTCTATCCCAGGATCAGCGACGGTACTTTTTCCCATGTGATGGATTTTAAAAGCCAGCTCCAGGAGACGATCCAGCGAAAAGACCTTGGAGAGCTCGATTATGACGTCATTATGGAAAAGGGACCCGGCCATCAGCGTGAATTTTTATCGAAAGTCCTTCTGAACGGCGAAGTGATCGGCAGCGGACGGGGACATTCAAAAAAAGATTCCGAACAGAGTGCAGCACGCGAGGCGCTCAAAAGTATCGACGGATAACAAAAACAGCCGGGAACGCTCGGCTGTTTTTGTTATCCGGGTCCCGGCAAGGCAGGCGATGTGCTAAAATGATGGAGTTAATAGAAACGGAGGGATCGGGATGTATCTCAAGAGACTGGATGTTTCCGGCTTCAAATCGTTTGCCAATAAAACATCTGTTGAGTTCGTTCCCGGTGTGACCGCGGTCGTCGGACCGAATGGAAGCGGCAAGAGCAACATTACGGAAGCGATCCGCTGGGTCCTTGGAGAACAGTCCGCAAAATCGCTGCGCGGTTCGAAGATGGAAGATATTATTTTTTCAGGAAGCGACGCCAAAAAGGCGGTTAATATGGCGGAGGTTACGCTGACGCTTGAAAATACGGATCATTACCTGCCTTTTGATTACAGCGAAATCAGCGTGACCAGGCGGGTATTCCGTTCCGGCGACAGCGAGTTTCTGTTGAATCGCCGGAGCTGCCGGCTTAAAGATATCGTTGATCTTTTTATGGATTCCGGGCTTGGAAAAGAAGCCTATTCCGTCATTGGCCAGGGGAAAATCGATGAAATTTTAAACAGCAAAGCCGAAGATAAACGAAGAATTTTCGAAGAAGCATCCGGCGTGCTGAAATATAAATTGCGTAAACAAACAGCGGAGAAACAACTGGAAGAAGCCGTGGTCAATCTGAATCGAGTCGAAGATATTCTGCATGAACTGAACAGCCGGCTCGGTCCGCTTGAAGAACAGGCGTCGACCGCCAGGGAGTATCTGGCCAAAAAAGAAGAGCTTGAAACAGTCGATGTTGCGCTTCTTGCCTACGATATCGGAGAGGTACATACGCACTGGTCGGCTTCAAAAAGCCGCGCGGAGAGCCTGAATCAGAAGAAAAAGGCGATGGCTCTTGACATTGAAGAAAAAGAGAAGCTTTTTCGTTCGAATCGCGAGGCTCTTGACAGATTGAATCGCGATATCGACCTTCTGCAGTCAGAGTCGGCCGAATCGGGTGAAAAGGTCGAGAAAATGCTCGGTCAAAAAGAAGTGGCGGCCGAGCGCCGGAAACATGCGAAAAGCAGCGCCCTGGAACTGCAAGAACGGCTCGAAAAGCTCGAGGAGCAGCTCGAGTCCGAGCGCCGTGCCCTGAACGGCAGCGAGTCGGCCTATCAGGCGGAGCGTTTAAAACTGAATGAGCTTCAGAAAAAGCTGAAAGGAAAGCTGGCCGAATTCGACGGATTTGAACATAATCTCGATGAAAGGATTGAAAAACTGAAGGGCGAGTACATCGAAGTGCTCAACCGGCAGGCTTCCATGCGCAATGAGCGGCGCTATCTGAACGATCAGCAGAAGTCGCTTCTGCAAAAGAAAAATCGGGTGGAAGCAAATTCTGAAGACGTCCGGAAAAGCGCCGAGGATGCGCGGAAGAGAAAAGAAAAACTTGTTTTTGAAATGAAGCGGCAGGCGGAAGAAGGCACGAATCTGCAAAAAACGCTGGCAGCATGCGAATCGCAGCTGGAAAAGGAACATGACCGCTACAGCAGGCAGAAAGAAGCGTTTGAAAAAGTCGACCTTTTGATTAAGCAAGCCGTCTCGCGAAGGGAAATGCTTGAGGCGCTCAGGGAAGAATATGCCGGTTATAATCAGGGCGTCAAGGCTGTTCTGAAAAACAGAAATAAGCTCTCCGGCATTCACGGAGCGGTGGCGGAGCTTATTCATGTGGATAAAACATACGGAACGGCGGTCGAAACGGCGCTCGGGGCATCGTCCCAGCACGTGATCGTCTCTGATGAGGCATCGGGGAGGGAAGCGATCCGTTTTTTACGCAGCCGTCAGGCGGGACGTGCGACCTTTCTGCCCGTCTCCGTTATGAAGGCACGATCGCTTCCTTACGGCGACAGGACACGCCTTTCCAAACATCCCGATTTTGTCGGGACAGCCGAGGAACTCGTTCATTGCGATCAGGCATACTGTGATGTGATCGGGCATCTGCTCGGAGCGGTTGTGATTGCCCGGAACCTGGCGGGGGCCAACAGCCTGGCCAAGCTGCTGGGCTACCGGTACAGAATTGTGACGCTTGACGGCGATGTCGTGGCTCCTGGCGGCGCAATGACCGGCGGCAGTCTGCGGCAGAACCGCGCCGGCTTAATCGGGCGGGCGGCGGAAATTGACCGGCTTACGGCGCAGATCGGGGAGATGCGCGCGAAGAAAGAGCAACTGGAGCGCGGCTTCTCAGAACTGAAGAACCGGATCGCTGCCGATGAGCTGCGGACGGGGAAATTGCGGGAAAACGTCAGGCAGGCGGCCGAGACCTACCGGAAGCTTGAGGAGCAGGTTCATGAAGCGGAAGCAGAAGAAAAAAACAGTTCCGAGAAATATCAGCTGCTCGCCAGGGAAACCGGAGACTTTACTTCCGAACAGCAGACGATTGCGCAGCGCCTGAAGGAAATCGACCGCGATCTTGCCATGCACACACAAAAGGGAGAGGATCTGAGTTCGCGCATTGATCGGCTGTCTGAGAACAGAAAGAACCGCGATTCCAGCAAGGCGGCTCTGCAGGCGGAGATTACTTCGCTGAAGGTGGAAACCGCCAGGCAGGGGCAGATCGTCGCTCATCAGAAAGAAAAAGCAGGGCAGTCGGGCGCACGTGTCGATGATCTGATTGCTTCTATCGAGGCGCTCAGATTATCCATCGACGATGTCCATTCGGAATTAAAGGATCAGTCCGACAGTACAAAGACGCTTGAACAGAAAGTTCAGGCAGCAAAACTGGAAAAAGAAAGACTCAGCGGGCTTCTGACAGAAAAGAAAGAGCTTCGCCGCGGCAAACAGGAACATTTATCGGAAGAAGAACGGCTTCTTAAAGAAAAGCGGCAGGCGCTTGATCGGCTGACCAATGCTTTTCAGGAAGAAAATCTGGCACTGGGCCGTCTGGACGTCCAGCTGGATCATTTGCTGGATACGTTGCGGGAAGACTATGAACTGACGATCGAAGCGGCCAGGGAGAAATATCCGCTGACGATGGATGTGGCGGAAGCCCGTAAAAAAGTAAAATTGATTAAACGGGCTGTTGAAGAGCTGGGGACTGTGAATCTCGGCGCCATAGACGAATATAAGGATGTTTCGGAACGGGAACATTTTCTTGCTGCACAAAGAGACGATCTGCTGAAAGCGAGAGCAACGCTGGAGAATGTCATGACGGAGATGGACCGCGAAGTCGGGCAGCGTTTTTCAAAAACGTTTAAAAAAATCCGGGAACAGTTTCAGGTGGTCTTTCAGGAGCTTTTCGGCGGAGGACGGGCCGATCTGAAGCTGATTGATCCGGATGATCTGCTGAACAGCGGTATTGAGATCCTGGCTGAACCGCCGGGGAAAAAACTGCAGCGCCTGTCTCTGCTCTCGGGGGGAGAGCGTGCACTGACGGCGATCGCCCTTCTATTTGCCATTCTTAAGGTACGTCCGGTTCCCTTCTGCGTGCTCGATGAAGTGGAGGCGGCGCTTGACGACGCCAATGTCGACCGCTTTGCCGGTTTTTTGAAGAAATTCAGCGCTGAGACGCAATTTATTGTCGTGACCCACCGTCACGGGACAATGGAGCATGCGGATGTGCTGTACGGCGTTACCATGCAGGAATCCGGGATATCGCGGCTGGTATCCGTCCGCCTCGAAGAAACAGAAGAACTGATCTCGGCAAATCGCTGATAGAAACCGTTTTGAAATAAAAAAAGACTGCGAAGGAGGGAAAGACATGAGCTTTTTCAGTAAAATGAAGGAGAAGCTGACAGGGCGTACGGAGACGGTGACCGATAAATTTCGTGACGGCCTGTCGAAAACGAGACAGTCGTTCTCAGAAAAAATGAACAACCTTGTCAAACGCTATCGCAAGGTGGATGAGGACTTTTTTGAAGAATTGGAAGATATTCTGATTGAGTCCGATGTCGGCGTCACGACCGTGATGGATCTGGTTGAAAAATTAAAAGATGAAGCGAGGACACGCAATATTAAAGACAGCGATAAGCTGAAAGACGTCATTGTCGAAGTACTCTCCGGATTCCTGACAAAGAATCCGGATGAAACAAAACTGAACCTGAATCCGGACGGACTGACGGTTATTCTCATGGTCGGTGTCAATGGTGCGGGCAAAACGACGACGGCGGGCAAACTGGCAAACAGGCTGAAGAGTGAAGGCAGAACCGTTTTGCTTGCGGCAGCGGATACGTTCAGGGCCGGGGCGATCGACCAGCTCCAGGTCTGGGGAGACCGTGCCGGCATCGACGTGATCAAACACCGGGAAGGTTCCGATCCCGCTTCGGTCGTCTTTGACGCTCTGAAGGCCGCAGAATCCCGGCATTCGGATGTACTGATCTGCGATACGGCCGGCCGGCTCCAGAATAAAGTCAACCTGATGAAAGAATTGGAGAAGATCAAACGGGTCATAGCCCGGGAATTGCCGGGAGCGCCGCAGGAAGTGCTGCTCGTTCTCGATGCGACGACCGGCCAGAATGCGCTGAATCAGGCCAAGCTTTTTCGCCAGGCCTCAAATGTCACGGGAATTGTCCTGACGAAGCTGGACGGTACGGCTAAAGGCGGTATTGTGCTGGCCGTCCGCCACGAGCTGGACCTTCCGGTGAAACTCGTCGGCCTCGGAGAAAAAATCAACGATCTGCATGCCTTTGATGCCGATGCTTTTGTGTACGGACTCGTTTCCGCCATGTTTGAAACGTCGGATGGCGAAGCAGAAGCAGAAGATTCTTCGCGGCAATCATAAAAATGAAGGAAAAAACTTGACAGGCCAAGACTGTTCCTGTATCATTGTTCCGTAAAGTAAAAGACCTTTACAGTCAAGGGGATTTTGCCATGCTTGAGAAGATCTTAAGGGTCAACGCCCTATACGATTTCTATCAGCCGCTTCTCACTTCTAAGCAGCAGGAATATCTAAATCTTTATTATCTTAATGATTTTTCACTCGGCGAGATAGCCGAAAAATGCCAGGTGACGAGACAGGCGGTCTATGACAACCTGAAGCGGGCGGAAGCCGCGCTTGAGGCGTTCGAGGAAAAATTAGGATTGCTGCGCAAATATCGGGCGCGTCTTTCTCTCATTTCCGAACTCAGGGAGCAGGCAAACTGTCTGAGCGGCGAAGAACACCGGAAGCTGAATTCGGCTCTTGACAAGCTGGAAAATTTAGACTAGGAAGTGGGAAGAATGGCATTTGAAAGCCTTGCAGGCAGACTGCAGGAGACGATGAAGAAAATTCGCGGCAAGGGCAAGGTTTCCGAAGCCGATGTGAAGCAGATGGGCCGTGAGATCCGCCTGGCGCTTCTTGAAGCCGATGTCAACTTCAAGGTCGTTAAATCATTTGTCCGCCGTGTACAGGAACGGGCGGTCGGGCAGGAAGTTTTGAAAAGTCTGACGCCCGGACAGCAGGTGATCAAAGTCGTTCAGCAGGAACTGACGAACCTGATGGGCGGAGATCAGACCAAGCTGAACTTTGCCGCTAAACCGCCGACCATCATTCTCTTTGTCGGCCTTCAGGGTGCCGGGAAAACGACCTCTGCCGCAAAACTGGCCAATTTTATCCGCAAGGCGAACAATAAGAAACCGTTGATGATTGCCGCCGATGTTTACCGCCCGGCAGCGATCAAGCAGCTGCAGACGTTGGGCGGGCAGCTGAATATCCCGGTTTTTACGCTGGGCGATAAGGTCAGCCCGGTGGAGATTGTCCGCCAGGGTATTGAGCAGGCAAAGGCGGAGCACAATGATGTGATCCTGATTGATACGGCAGGAAGGCTGCACGTGGACGATGTGCTGATGGATGAATTGGAACAGATCAAAGCGATCAGCCATCCGGACGAAATCTTCCTGGTCGTCGATGCGATGACCGGCCAGGATGCCGTGAATGTGGCCGGCAGTTTTAACGACCGTCTCGATCTTACCGGCGTCATCATGACCAAGCTGGACGGAGACACGCGGGGCGGGGCGGCACTTTCCATCCGATCCGTCACGGGAACGCCGATCAAGTTTGTCGGAACGGGCGAGAAAATGGATGCAATCGAACCGTTCCACCCTGACCGCATGGCTTCGCGTATATTGGGAATGGGCGATGTTCTTTCATTGATTGAGAAGGCACAGGCCTCCGTCGATGAAAAAAAAGCCCGGGAGATGGAGCAGAAGCTGCGGTCTGTCAGCTTTACTCTGGACGATTTTCTCGATCAGATCGGCCAGGTCCGCAAGATGGGGCCGATCGACGATCTGCTGGCGATGATGCCCGGAGCCAATCGTTTCAAGGGCATGAAGAACATGAAGATCGATGAGAAGAAAATCGACCAGATCGAAGCGATCATCCGCTCGATGACGCCGTCGGAGAAAAGCGATCCGGAGATCATCAACTCCAGCCGCAGAAAACGGATTGCGCTTGGCAGCGGTACATCGATCGCCGATGTCAATCGGCTGTTGAAACAATTTAAAGACATGAAGAAAATGATGAAACAGTTTATGGGCAAGGCGAAGGGGAAGAAACGCGGCAATCCGTTTAACCTGCCGTTTATGTGATCATCCGTTTCTTCGAAAAGTTGATAAAATGATTGATAATTTTAAAGGGGAAGGTGTTTGTTTATGTCAGTTAAGATTCGTTTAAAACGTATGGGAGCCAAGAAGCGTCCTTTTTACAGAGTCGTTGTTGCGGATTCACGTGCACCGCGCGACGGGCGCTTCATTGAGGAAATAGGGACTTACAATCCGGTTTCAACGCCGAAAACATTTGATGTGAATGAAGAAAAGGCGCTTGACTGGCTGAAAAAGGGCGCGCAGCCGTCCGATACGGTGCGCAACTTGTTTTCGAAAAAGGGCCTGATGGAAAAGTTCCACAACAGCAAGCTGAAAAAATAATCTTCAGAATTTGAAATTTTAAGGAGCGGAAGCGCAATGGACGAACTGATTAAAGCCATGGTTGTCCCGCTCATTGATTACCCCGAGGATGTTCAGATTCAGAGACAGGAAGATGAGAAACAGATTACCTATGTTCTTGCTGTGAATAAGAAGGACATGGGCAGAGTGATCGGCAAACGCGGCCGTGTAGCCGGAGCTCTGCGCACGATTGTCTCCGCCGCAGGCAGTGCAAAGGGGAAAAACGTCCAGTTCCTGATTCGTGAATAAGTGCAAAGAAAAAGAGGAGGGAAACCGGCCCTTCTCTTTTTCGCCTGCGGAAGCGATGCCTTTCAGCCATCGGATGAGGAGGAAGTTCAGTGACAGACTGGATCTATGTAGGAAAAATAGTCAATACCCGCGGAATCAAAGGTGAAGTGAAAGTCGTCAGTGTAACGGACTTTCCCGAAAAACGGTTTGCCAGGGGCGCGGTGCTCTATGTTCACGATGACCGCACGTCGTCGTACGAGCCGCTTACGGTCGCCGAACACCGGCGCCACAAGCAGTTCGATCTTCTTACCTTTGAGCGCTTCGGCACAATCAACGAAGTTGAGAAATACAAGGGATGTTCGCTTTATGTTTCAAAAGACCAGCTTGCACAACTTGAGAACGGCGATTTTTATTACCACCAGATTATTGGTGCGGATGTCGTTACCGACGCCGGAGAGCATCTCGGCGAGGTCAAAGAGATTCTTTCACCGGGAGCCAACGATGTCTGGGTGATCCGGACAAAGGGAAAAGATTTACTGCTGCCGTACATTACGGATGTCGTAAAGGCCGTTGACACCGAACATAGGCGTATTACGGTGCATTTGATTCCGGGACTGATCGATGATGAGGATTGATGTTCTGTCGCTGTTTCCCGCCATGTTTCATGGAGTGTTTAACGAGTCGATCCTCGGGAAAGCTGCTGAAAAGGGTGCCGTCTCTTACCACATCACAGATTTTCGCGATTACACGGTAAACAAACATAGAAAAGTGGACGACTATCCGTTCGGAGGGGGCGCGGGCATGGTCCTGATGCCGCAGCCGATTTTTGACGCGATCGAAGCTGTTCGCACGGAGGCCGATTTTTCTCCGCGTATTATTTTAACTTCTCCTCAGGGGAAACCGTTCAGGCAAAAAGATGCGGAACAACTGTCAGCCGAGGAGCAGCTGATCTTTATCTGCGGGCATTATGAAGGATTCGACGAGCGGATTCCCCGGTACCTGGTCACAGATGAATATTCGATCGGCGATTTCGTCATGACCGGGGGAGAGCTTGCCGCCATGGCAATGATCGACAGCATTGTCCGCCTGATTCCGGGCGTGCTCGGAAATGACACATCGGCAGTCACAGATTCTTTCTCCGACGGGCTGCTCGAGCATCCTCATTATACCCGCCCGGCCGATTTTCGCGGAATGACGGTGCCTGATGTGCTGATGTCCGGCAATCATGAAAAAATTGCCGAATGGCGCCGCAAAGAATCTTTAAGACGGACGTTTCTGCGCCGCCCGGATCTGCTGACAGGCCGTGCCTTTTCACAGAAAGAAACGGAGTGGCTCGCGGAATTCAAACGCGAAAATAAGGAATGAGACTTTGCGGAGCCGGCCAAAGGCCCGTTCCCGAATTTTAACTTGCACGAAGCGGATCGGTTATGGTAACATAGTTTTCGTGGCAATTATGAGCAGAATACGATGTTCCGCTGCAGTTTGACGGACTGTAAGAGCATTTGTACGGAAGGAGGCCATTTTAATATGCCAAATATACTTGATGAAATTACAAAGGAACAGCTGCGGAACGATATTCCCGATTTCAGACCGGGCGATACTTTGAAAGTACACGTGAAGATCATTGAAGGCACACACGAACGTGTTCAGATTTTCGAGGGCGTCGTGATCAAGCGCCACGGCAGCGGGATCAGCGCAACATTCACCGTTCGCAAAATATCTTACGGCGTGGGTGTCGAAAGAGCGTTTCCTGTGAATTCGCCTAAGATTGATAAAATTGAAGTTGTCCGCCACGGCAAGGTTCGCCGTGCGAAGCTTTATTATCTGCGCAATCTGCGCGGCAAAAAAGCGCGTATTAAGAGCAAATAAGCAGTGCCGGAGATACGGACAAGATAAAAGGGGGCCTGGGGTTAACCGGGCCTCTTTTTATTAATGGCTTTATTATAATGCATTAAGGGGGGAGCAATTTGACGATACAATGGTATCCCGGTCATATGGCCAAGGCAAAGCGGCAGATGATTGAAAGGATCAGGCAGATCGATGTCGTCATCGAACTGGCCGACAGCAGGATTCCTGCCTCTTCGCGCAATCCGCTGGTCGGAGAGATCGCGTCGGGCAAGCCGAGACTGCTGGTTTTGAATAAGATCGATATGGCGGATCGTGAAGCGACCAAGCTGTGGAAAAGCCATTTTGAAAGCCAGGGTCTGACGGTTCACCTTGTCGACAGCCGGACCGGCGAGGGAATATCCGCCATTCCGGAAACGGTTCACCGTCTGACGGCAGGACGCAGAGCAAGAATGGAGAAAAACGGGTTCCGGCCTCACGCCGATCGCGCTCTGATACTCGGTATTCCGAATGTCGGCAAATCGACGCTGATCAACAGAATGGCCGGAAAGAAAATTGCCAAAATCGGAGACCGTCCCGGAATAACGACGGCACAGCAATGGATAAAAATCGGGAAAACGATGGAACTTCTTGACACGCCGGGTATTTTATGGCCTAAATTCGACGATCCCGAGGTCGGGCTCCGTCTGGCAGCAACAGGAGCGATCAAGGAGGAACTGTTTGATTTTCAGGAAGTCGCTCTTTTTCTGCTGAAAATCATGATCGGCCGTTACCGTCAGCAGCTGGCCGGCCGATACAGCCTGGCCGGGCTGCCTGAACTGGCCGGCACGGAAGAAGATCATAACCGGCTGATCGGATTGTTTGATGCGATCGGGAGAAATCGCGGCTGTCTCGTCGGCGGTGGCCGGGTCGATTATGATCGTACCGCGGAGATTATTGTCCGTGATTATCGCCGCCAGAAACTGGGCTGCCTGACTCTTGAAATGCCGTGAGCATGCAGTCACCCTGGCTTCCGAAAAATGGAAAAACAAGCATTTAATAAACTGAAAACAGCGTCCGATAAATAAATCGAGGAGCATGGAAATGGGACCATCGTCAATTGCACGGATTAAAGAAGAATTATCGCAGGCGCACCGGCTGTCGCCGGAAAGAAAGCAGATGCTGGAGAACGATCCGCGAAAAGGCGTCCGCCGTCTGTTCAGGCTATGGGAAGAACGGCAGTTTCGGGCACGGCGTCTGATTGAAAAGTTTAATGAGATGAACCGCATGGAAGACGACCTGCACGGCCAGGGCGTTAAAAACATCGCCGGCATCGACGAGGCCGGACGGGGTCCGCTGGCTGGACCCGTCGTGGCCGCCTGTGTGATTCTGAACCCGACTGTCGTTCTGCCCGGAATCAATGATTCAAAGCAGCTATCGGCGACGAAACGGAACGAGTATTATGATCAGATCAAGAAAACGGCCGTATCGATCGGCATCGGGATCGTTTCGGCGCACGAGATCGATGAAATCAATATTTACCGTGCTGCCAAAAAGGCGATGCTGCTTGCCGTCGGACAGATGAGTGTCCGTCCGGGCCACCTTCTGATCGATGCGATGGAGCTGCCCGTCGATCTTGATCAGACTTCTCTGATCAAAGGGGACGCCAGGAGCAATTCGATCGCGGCGGCTTCGATTATCGCTAAAGTGACGAGGGACCGGATCATGGACGGATTGGATGAAGTCTATCCGGGCTACGGTTTTTCAGGACATAAAGGGTATGGAACGAGGCAGCATCTGCAGGCGATCGGAAAACTGGGCCCATGTCCGGAACATCGCCTGACTTTTGCCCCGCTTAAACGATGAATCGATCAGTATGAAGGTGATCCCTTGAATTTTCAGCCTTATGCAGTCAGCCAAAGTCAATTGATCGGAACCTTTGCGCCCGATCAGATTCTTCGCGGCCGGGTTCTTGAGATTCTTCCGGACCGGACGGCCCTAGTCCAGCTGGGAGCAAAAAGAATGGTTGCCAAGGTCGACGTCGTCGTACCGCCTCTGAAAGTCGGCCAGGACTATCTTTTTCAAATCCGGCAGAATGCGAATCCTGTGCTGGCGAGGGTTATTGACCGGAAATCGCCGGAAGCGGATCGGACAGCCGGATCGATGGTTGATGACGTGCTCTCGACCCTGAATTTGAAAAATGAATCGCTAACCCGAAGCATCATTCAGGCGTTTCTTGATCACGGCGATGCGTTGTCGCGCCGTTCGATTCTTGCTGCACGTGCTCTGTTAAGCGGCGCGGCCGGGTCTTCGGAAGATATTCCGGTTATTCGCTGGATGCTGAGCCGCAACCTGCCGATGACGCCCGTTTTTTTTCAGGCGGCAAAAAACCAGATTCATTCTCCTGCCCTCTCTTCACAACTGATCGGTCTGAAAAACGAACTCAGTCATCTGGCCGTTCCGACACCTTCTCTGCAATCACTGAAAGCCGCCCTCGATAAATTTCCGGCAACGGAGGGCGCTCCGTCACTGGCTTTTGCCGCCGGTCTGCTCGGTGCGAGGAAGACCGCTGCTTTGCTGCAGTCCTTTCTTAAAGGACAGGTTCCGGACCTGCAGTCGGCCGTGAAACAATTAGCACTGGTGAAATTTATCAAAAGCCCGATGATGGCTTCCGACGCGGAAGCGCTGCTGGGCAAAATCGGAAGCAAACTGCAGCCGGAAGCATTTATCGGAACCTTTACCGACTATATTTCCACCCATTCCGGAGAACCCGCGCTGCAAAGCGTCCTGAACGGCGCAGGCAGCCCGGGGCTGCTGTATAATGTGCTGAAACAGATCGGCTTCGATTACGAATACAGCCTCGGCATCCTTCTTAAAAACGGAAATCCGCCGAAAACGGGTACGATTAAGGAAAATCTGCTCGCCGTCCTTCAGGACGCGGAAACACCGGCAGAAGTCAGAAAAACGGTCGGCCAGGTTGTTCAAAGGATCACCGGCGAGCAGATCCAGATGGTTTCTTCCGATCCGTTTGTGGCCCAGTTTTCACTTCAGCTGCCGCTGCCCTTTCAAAAAGAAATCCGCCAGGCAACGGTTTACTGGGAGGGGAAAAAGAATGGCCGGAGAATGATCGATCCGGACTACTGCACGATTCTTTTCAGCCTGGATTTAAAGTATTTGAAACAGACACTGGTCAGCATGCGTGTCCAGAATCGTTCCGTCACGCTGACAGTACAGAACGACTCCGCCGATTTGCGGGCAATGCTGAAAAAGGGGCAGCCGATTCTGGCCGAAAAACTTGAAGCCTTCGACTATCATCTTCTCTCTCTCGTTCAGACAAAGAAGCTCGATGACCGCCTTGTCGAAAAAATAACGAGGCCGCTCGCGGTGTCTAACTATACATTGGATGTGAAGATATGACTGAGCCCGCCCCGAAGAAAAAAAAACAGGCTGTCGCCCTTAATTATGAACATGGGAAAGATGAGGTTCCTTATGTTTCCGCTAAGGGAGAAGGGGAACTGGCGAAAAAAATTATTGCGAAAGCCAAAGAGTACAATATCCCGATCCAGGAAGATGCCGCACTGGTCTCCATGCTTTCCGAACTGAATCTGAACGAAATCATTCCTGCGGAGCTCTATGGAGCCGTGGCGGAAATATTTGCTTTTCTTTATCAAATGGACGAACAATCAAAACCGAAAAAAAATTAGCGGTTTCCCGCGAAATGCGTTCGATATCTGTCAATAATCCGCAAAATCTTTATAATCCTCCGAATCCAAATTCCTTCTCATTTTATGTTAGGTCAATACGCCAATAATCCGCAAGACTTTTCTAATCCCCTGAATCCTGCATCATTTTTCACACTGTTCATATACTTAATCATCCATTATGTAAAACTCAAATCTAACAGAGTTCCACCGCAAATTAGAATTTTTTGCGACAAACTTGTGACAAATTAGTAGACAAAATCACAAATCTTTGTCTATACTGTTAAAGTAAAGGCTTTCAATTATTTAACAATTCAAATATTGGAAGAAGGGGAATTCATGAATATTCATGAGTATCAGGGAAAACAGCTTCTGAATAAGTACGGCGTTGCCGTTCCTCATGGCTATGTCGCTTTTACGGAAGATCAGGCGGTCGAAGCGGCAGAGAAACTTCAAACGGATATCAAAGTGGTTAAAGCTCAGATCCACGCAGGCGGCCGCGGAAAAGCAGGCGGCGTAAAAATTGCCAGATCCAACGAAGAAGTCCGGGCCTTTGCGGATGAATTGCTCGGCAAGGTGCTGGTCACTCATCAGACCGGGCCGGCGGGCAAAGAAGTCAAACGTCTGCTTATTGAGGAAGGAAGCGATATTGATAAAGAATACTATCTCGGTATCGTGCTGGACCGCTCCTCATCCCGTGTGGCTGTGATTGCTTCTTCGGAAGGCGGTATGGAGATTGAACAGGTAGCGGAAAAATTTCCGGACAAGATTTATCGCGAATCGGTCGACCCTTTAATCGGACTCTCCCCTTTTCAGGCGCGGCGGATTGCGTTCAGCATCGGCATCCCCAAAAAGCTTGTAAATAAAGCTGTTAAATTTATGCTCGGCCTGTATCAGGTTTTTGTTGAAAAGGATTGCTCCATTGCGGAAATCAATCCTTTGGTCGTCACGAAAGGCGGAGATGTTCTGGCGCTTGATGCCAAACTGAACTTCGACGATAACGGCCTGTACAGAAACAAGGATATTCTCGATTTCCGCGATCTCGATGAAGAAGATGAGAAAGAAATTGAGGCGTCAAAATACGGTCTGAACTACATCGCACTGGAAGGAAATATCGGCTGCCTGGTTAATGGAGCGGGACTGGCGATGGCAACCATGGACATCATCAAATCGTTCCACGGCGATCCGGCTAATTTTCTTGATGTCGGGGGCGGAGCGAGCAAAGAAAAAGTCGAGGCCGCTTTTAAACTGATTATGTCCGATCAGCATGTCAAGGGCATTCTCGTGAACATCTTCGGCGGCATTATGAAGTGTGACGTGATTGCCGAGGGCATTGTCGCAGCCACGGAAAAAATCGGCCTGACCATACCGCTTGTCGTTCGCCTGGAAGGAACGAATGTCGATCTTGGAAAAGAAATCCTGCACCGGTCCGGTTTGAACATCACACCGGCTCAGACGATGGCGGATGCCGCGAAAAAAATCGTGTCGCTTGTCGATCAGGCGGCTGGAGGTGTTGCAAAGTGAGTATTCTTGTCAATAAAAACACAAAAGTGATCGTACAGGGCATCACCGGTTCCCAGGGGCTCTTCCATACAAAACAGATGCTTGATTACGGAACGCAAATAGTCGGCGGGGTTACGCCCGGCAAAGGCGGCACGACAGTCGAAGGGGTGCCGGTCTTTGATACGGTCCGTGAAGCCGTTGAGAAAACAGGGGCGGACAGTTCCGTCATCTATGTTCCCCCGGCTTTCGCGGCGGACGCGATTCTGGAAGCTGCGGATGCCGGAATTCCGCTTGTTATCACAATAACAGAAGGAATTCCGATTCTGGACATGGTGAAAGTCAAACGTTATCTTGCAGACAAAAAGACGCGTCTGATTGGGCCGAACTGCCCCGGAGTGCTGTCAGCCGATGAATGCAAGATCGGCATCATGCCGGGCTATATCCATAAAAAAGGCCATGTCGGCGTTGTTTCCCGTTCCGGCACCCTGACTTATGAGGCGGTCCATCAATTGACTCAGCTCAACATTGGCCAGACAACGGCGGTAGGAATCGGCGGCGATCCGGTCAACGGAACAAGCTTTATCGACGTGCTTCGATTATTCAGCGAGGATCCGGAGACCTACGCCGTCGTTCTGATCGGCGAGATCGGCGGAAACAGCGAAGAAGAGGCGGCTAAGTGGGCGAAAAGCCACACAGATAAGCCGATCGTCGGTTTTATCGGCGGCCGGACGGCGCCTCCGGGCAAGAGAATGGGTCATGCCGGCGCGATTATCTCGGGCGGTAAAGGAACCGCTGATCAGAAAATCCGGGTGATGCGCGAGCAAGGGATCGCCATCGCGGAAACACCGGCGCAAATCGGCGAAACAATGGTCGGGCTCCTGAAAGAAAGAGGACTTTATAAAGACTGCCTCATCGCAAATTCCTGAAAAAAATGGGAAAACGCATCTGTCCGCGTTTTCCCCCCTTTTTTAAATACTCCGTATCAGAACCGCAGCATTAAAAGATACCGTTGCCCACGTCCTTTTTTATCCCCCTTTATTCCACTACGCAAACAGGAAGGTGCACATCCATGGATGACTTGACACGAAAGCTGATCCAGCTTGATCACTGCCGCGGGCTGGGCAGAAAAACCATTTCCGCATTTTTGAAAACGGACCCCGGACTCAGCCGGGCGGCAGATTACTCATTCAAAGAGCTCACGGAAATTTATCGCATGTCTCCGGTGCGTGCCGAACAGTTTCTGAAAGATTTTCATACTTTTAATCCTGAACGGATGATTCAGAGGTATGAGCGACAGGGAATTTCGATTGTTTCCGTTCATAGTCCGGATTACCCGCATTATTTGAAGAAAATTTTTGATCCGCCCCATTTGCTTTATATGAAAGGGAAAAAGGAGAGACTCAAAGATCTGAAGATGCTGAGTGTCGTCGGCACAAGATATCCGAGCACCGAAGCGAGCCGGATCATGGACTATCTGCTTACCCCGCTGATCGAATCGGGATGGACGATTGTCAGCGGCCTTGCTCTCGGAATTGACGGGCTGGCGCATGCGCTCGCTTTAAAGGGACAGACGATCGCGGTTCTCGGATCCGGCCTCTATTTCCCCTACCCGCTGCAGCACAGGTCCCTTTTTAACGAATTGATTGAACATCAGCTCGTGATCAGCGAGTATCCGCCGCCTTCCAGGCCGGAACGATGGCGTTTCCCCGAAAGAAACCGTGTCATCAGCGGCCTGACACTCGGTACGCTGGTCATTGAGGCGAAAGAGCGCAGCGGTTCGCTGATTACGGCGGATCAGGCATTGGAACAGGGGCGCGAAGTGTTTGCCGTGCCCGGCTCTGTTTTTAAAGAAAACAGCAAGGGCACGCATCGCCTGATCCAGCAAGGAGCTAAATTGGTGACACAGCCCGGCGATATTCTTGAAGAACTGCGGGTCTGAAAATGTCCTGTTTTTTAACGTGAGAACGATTTCACAACCCATATTATTCCATTTACACGTCTTTCGTTGCGCTCATTATTTTGCTTTGCGTTTGACAAAGCAATAATCAATCATTAATATTAGTGAAGATTTGAATAATCTCAGAAAGGGGGAGCAACATCATGGACGAATATCTCGTCATTGTGGAATCTCCCGCTAAAGCAAAAACAATCAAACGCTACCTAGGACCGAAATATCAAGTAAAGGCATCCATGGGCCATGTACGAGATCTGCCCAGGAGCCAGATGGGTGTCGATATTAATGACCACTATAAACCAAGGTATATTACAATAAGAGGCAAAGGCCCCGTGATCAAGGATCTGAAAAGCGCGGCGCGCAAGGCGAAAAAAGTCTATCTGGCAGCCGACCCGGACCGCGAGGGCGAGGCAATCGCCTGGCATCTGGCACACAGTCTGGATATAGACGATCATTCGGACTGCAGAGTGGTATTTAACGAAATCACGAAACCTGCGATCAAGGAAGCATTTAAAAAGCCGAGAAAGATAAACATGGATCTAGTGGATGCCCAGCAGGCACGAAGAGTTCTGGACCGTCTGGTCGGTTATAACATCAGTCCGTTATTATGGAAAAAAGTGAAAAAAGGGCTGAGTGCCGGACGTGTTCAATCGGTCGCGCTTCGAATGATTATAGAGCGGGAGAATGAGATTAAAGCGTTCATTCCGCAAGAATACTGGTCGCTCATCGGTAAATTCCGGACCGGCGATGAGACTTTTGAGGCGGCTTTTTACGGACTCGACGGCAAAAAAACGCAGCTGAAAACAAAAGAAGATGTAGAACGGGTGCTTTCCCGATTAGGCGATCCGCATTTCCTGATACAGAATGTCCAGAAAAGGGAACGTCTCAGGAATCCGGTTCTGCCTTTTATTACTTCATCGCTGCAACAGGAAGCCGGGCGCAAACTTAACTTCAGAGCCAGAAAAACAATGATGATCGCCCAGCAGCTCTACGAAGGAATTGAAATAGGAAAGCAGGGTACGACCGGACTGATCACTTACATGAGAACGGACTCGACCCGGATCTCGGATATAGCGAAGGCAGAGGCCAAGACTTACATTACCGATCATTTCGGTGCACGTTATGTCGGCAAAAATCAGGCCAAACCGAAAAATTCCGAGAATGTGCAGGACGCGCACGAGGGGATCCGCCCTACTTCCGTGATGAGGCATCCGAAAGAGATCAAAGAATACTTAAGCAATGATCAATTTAAGCTTTACAAATTAATTTGGGAGCGGTTTATTGCCAGTCAGATGGCGCCGGCCGTCCTGGATACGGTTCGCGCCGATCTTGTCCAGAAGGGCGTGACATTCAGGGCAACCGGTTCGAAGATCAAGTTTCAAGGATTTATGAAAGTGTATGTCGAGAGCAGCGACGACGGCAAAAAAGCGGAATCTGCTCACGATAAGAACAACTTCCTGCCTGAATTGGAAGACGGGATGACGGCGGTTAAAGAAAGCACGGAATCGAAACAGCATTTTACCCAGCCGCCGCCGCGCTACACGGAAGCGTCGCTTGTCAAGAAGATGGAGGAAGTCGGCATCGGGCGTCCGTCGACCTATGCACCGACCATTGATACGATTCAGCGAAGAAACTATGTGACGATGGATGCGAAACGATTTGTCCCGACCGAACTCGGAGAAATCGTTCTCAATCTGATTGTTGAATTTTTCCCGGAAATTATCAACATTGACTTTACGGCACAGATGGAGACGGATTTGGATGAAGTCGAAGAAGGCAAGGAGAACTGGATTGCGATCGTCGATAATTTCTATAAGGAGTTCTCGCAAAGGCTTTCCAAGGCTGAGAAAGAAATGCAATCGGTCACGGTGAAAGATGAACCCGCCGGAATCATCTGTGAAAAATGCGGCCATGAGATGGTCTACAAAATGGGACGGTTCGGTAAATTTCTTGCCTGCTCCAATTTTCCGGAGTGCCGAAACACAAAACCGATATTGAAGAAGACGGGCGTTGTCTGCCCGAAGTGCGGAAAAGGCGAAGTCGTCGAGCGCCGCAGCAAGAAGCACAGAATTTTTTACGGCTGTGACCGTTACCCCGAATGCGATTTTGTATCATGGGATAAACCGATTCAGCGGCAGTGCCCGAAATGCGGATCCCACCTGGTGGAAAAGAAAGCGAAAAACGGGAAAACTGTTCAATGTCCGAATTGTGATTATCGGGAAGAAGTGCAGTAAAGAAATGAGTAAACGAACCGATAGTAAAAACGGAGGGGACGATTAGGACCTGACGGGGACGTTGAAGGATGATTGGCGGATGTCCCGGCGGATTGCCGCCGGCTACTCTTTTCTAGAAAAAGTGAGGAAACAAATGTGGCAGAACAAGCAGTAACCGTTGTCGGAGCTGGATTGGCAGGCAGTGAGGCTGCCTGGCAGATTGCAAAAAGAGGCATCGCGGTCAATTTGTATGAGATGCGGCCGGGCAAGCAGACACCGGCCCATCATACGGATCAGTTCGCCGAACTTGTGTGCACCAATTCACTGCGGTCGAACAGTCTTGCCAATGCGGTAGGCATATTGAAAGAAGAAATGCGCCGGCTCGATTCTGTAATCATGGCTGCTGCGGATTCGGCAAGTGTGCCGGCGGGAGGAGCACTTGCCGTGGACCGCCACGATTTCTCAGGCCGGGTGACAGCCCTTATAAGGAACCATCCGAACATCCGGATTATTCATGAAGAAATGGCCGGCATACCGGAAGGGCCCACGGTCATTGCGACAGGGCCTTTGACATCGGACCGGCTTTCGGCTTCATTGAAAAGACTGACGGGAGAAGATTACTTCTATTTTTATGATGCGGCCGCGCCGATTGTTGCCGGGGAAACAATCGACCGGGAAACCGTTTACCTGAAGTCCAGATATGACAAAGGGGATGCAGCTTATCTCAATTGTCCGATGACCCGGGAAGAGTTCCGCCGCTTTTATGAGGCCTTGGTTTCTGCAGAAACCGCGCCGCTGAAAGATTTTGAGAAGGAAAACTATTTTAACGGATGCATGCCGGTTGAAGTGATGGCCGGGCGCGGCGAAAGAACCATTCTTTTCGGCCCGCTTAAACCGGTGGGCCTTGAAGATCCGAGGACCGGGAAACGTCCTTATGCGGTCGTTCAGCTGCGCCGGGACAACGCCGCGGGCACACTTTTTAATATGGTCGGTTTTCAGACGCATTTGAAATGGGGCGAGCAGAAAAGGGTATTCCGCATGATACCGGGTCTGGAGAATGCCGAAATTGTCCGTTACGGCGTCATGCATCGCAATACATTTCTGAATTCGCCGCAGCTTTTGAGTGCAACCTATCAGACAAAGGCGAGGGACGATCTGTTTTTTGCCGGGCAGATGACGGGAGTGGAGGGCTACGTTGAATCGGCCGCTTCAGGATTAATTGCCGGCATAAATGCCGCCCGCCTTGTCTCGGGGGCACAGCCCGTTGTTTTTCCCGGGGAAACGGTGATCGGCAGCATGGCCCGCTACATTGCAACGGCTCCTTCGAGTCATTTTCAGCCGATGAATGCCAATTTTGGTTTATTAAAACCTCTCGACGAGCGGATAAAAGACAAAAAAGAACGGGCCGGCCGCTTTGCCGCCCGGGCACTGAATACAATTCAGAATGTTGCTATAAAACTGTAAATTGTGTTGCTTATTGATTTGACTTGTGCTAACATGAAAAAGCAAGAGGCCGTATGCTCAGATTGACCCTATTTATGATTGTTTCATTGAATGATTCTTTACCGCTTGTAAATAGATCGGAAAGGTCTGTCCCGCTTGATTCAGCGGAGCAGGCTTGTTCCATGCGCAGAAACCATGTTTTCTTTTTCAGAAAAGTGTTTCCGCTCGCTTTCACATAGCTGGAAGGAGGATTTTTATGGGGGCTTTTCATGCGACGACGATTTTCGCCATTCATCACAATGGGCGGAGCGCGATGGCCGGAGACGGCCAGGTAACATTCGGTCAGTCGGTGATCATGAAAAAGTCTGCCCGCAAAGTTCGCAGACTGTATCATGGAAAGGTTATTTCCGGATTTGCCGGGTCAGTTGCCGATGCTTTTACTCTGTTTGAAAAATTCGAGGGGCGGCTTGAAGAGTACAATGGCAATCTTCAACGCTCTGCGGTTGAACTGGCCAAAGAATGGCGCGGAGATAAGATGCTGCGCCAGCTTGAGGCGATGCTGATCGTTATGGATAAAAATAATCTCCTTTTGATCTCGGGAACAGGCGAGGTCATCGAACCTGACGACGGCATGCTGGCGATCGGTTCGGGGGGAAACTATGCACTCTCGGCAGGCAGAGCGCTCAAAAGATGGGGTTCTCCCGACCTCTCGGCCAGAGACATCGCCGAGAAGGCGCTGATTATTGCCGGAGAAATCTGTGTTTACACGAATGATCAGATTATTGTTGAGGAACTTTGACTGGAATCATCAAAGGGAGGTTTAAGCTATGTCGGCACCGCTCACGCCAAAACAAATTGTCGAACAGCTTGACCGATACATCATCGGCCAGAAAGAAGCCAAACGGTCTGTGGCCGTTGCTCTGCGCAACCGTTACCGCCGGTCGAAACTGGATGCAAGAATGCGCGAGGAAATCATTCCGAAAAACATTCTGATGATCGGGCCGACAGGTGTCGGCAAAACGGAAATAGCCAGGCGTCTTGCAAAAATCGTCCATGCTCCTTTTGTTAAGTTTGAAGCCACTAAGTTTACGGAAGTCGGCTATGTCGGACGGGATGTAGAGTCGATGGTCCGCGATCTGGTCGAAACGTCCGTCAGGCTTGTCAGAGAAGAAAAAATGAAACAGGTAGAATCGAAGGCCGAAGCGGCGGCGAATAAAAAACTAGTTGAACTGCTCGTCCCGGGCGGGCATAAGTCGGAGCAGCCGAAAAATCCGCTCGAATTTCTTTTCGGCGGGCAGACGAAGGGAACGTCCGAGGCTGACGGTGCCAATCATCAGGCGGACGTCGATTCCTCTCTGCGCGAGAAACGGCTGCAGGCCGAGAAACTGCTCAGGCTCGGGGAGCTTGAGGATCGTCTCGTTTCCGTTGAAGTGACGGAGCAGCAAGGCAATCAGGTTTTTGATCTGTTTCAGAATGCAGGTATGGAACAGTTCGGCGCCAATCTTCAGAACCTTTTGGGAAACCTGGGTCCGAGGCAGACTAAAAAGAAGAAACTGAAGGTAAAGGAAGCGCGGAGGATACTGACCCGGGAAGAAGCCGAGAAACTGCTTGATATGGATGAAGTAACACAGGAAGCTGTTGACCGCGCGGAGCAGTCGGGGATCATTTTTATCGATGAAATCGACAAGATAACGGGAAAAGGGCAAAATGCCGGCGAAGTTTCACGCGAAGGCGTCCAGAGGGACATTTTACCGATTGTCGAAGGATCGACCGTGATGACAAAATACGGACCTGTGAAAACCGACTACGTTCTTTTTATAGCTGCCGGGGCCTTTCATCTCTCCAAACCTTCGGACCTGATCCCTGAATTACAGGGCCGTTTCCCGATCCGCGTTGAGCTGAAAAGCCTGTCGGTTGATGATTTTGTTAATATTCTCGTCAAACCGAACAACGCCCTGATCAAGCAATATAAAGCACTTCTTGAAACAGAAGGTATAAAGATTAAATTTTCTGACGAAGCTATTCATAAAATGGCGTCGATCGCATACGAGGTCAATCAGGATACAGACAATATCGGTGCAAGAAGATTACATACGATTTTGGAGAAACTCTTAGAAGATCTGTCTTTCGAAGCACCGGATATCACACTTCAGGAAGTGGTCATCACGCCTGAATATGTTGATGAAAAATTATCCACAATTGCGAAAAATCGCGATCTCAGCCAATTTATTTTATAGATTGATGCCCGGGGGAGAAGATCCTTAAAGGCAAAAAGACATTCAAGTATCTGGCACGATATTCAGCTGAATATTCGGATGAGTTCATTTAAAAGAACTCATGACACTCAGGAGGAATTTATTATGACATTACTGGAAAAAACGAGAAAGATCAATCAATTGCTTCAAGGAACCAAGACGCAGGTTGATTTTAACGAAATGGCCAAGACGCTGCGCGATGTCATCCAGACAAATACATTTGTCGTCAGCCGGCGCGGCAAGATTCTCGGTCTTTCGCTGAAACTTGAATTCGAAAATGAACGGATACAGAAGATGTTTGAAAGCAGACAGTTTCCGGACAACTACACACAAAATCTTTTCACGGTTGTCCAGACCTCTCCCAATCTTGATATTAACAGCGAGTTCAGCATCTTCCCCGATGAGAATAAAGACTTGTTCGCCAACGGCCTGACAACGGTTGTTCCGATCGTCGGCGGCGGTGAACGGCTGGGTACGCTGATCCTTTCGCGATTGAACGAGACATTCACGGATGAGGATCTGATTCTTGCGGAATACGGAGCGACCGTTGTCGGCATGGAGATCCTCAGGGAGAAAACAAATGAGGTGGAGGAAGAAGCGAGAGAGAAGGCCATTGTTCAGATGGCGATCAGCTCCCTCTCTTACAGCGAATTGGAGGCAATCGAACATATCTTCGACGAACTGGAAGGAAATGAAGGGCTTCTTGTTGCCAGCAAAATTGCCGATCGGGTCGGCATTACCCGTTCGGTCATTGTCAATGCCCTGAGAAAGCTTGAGAGCGCGGGCGTCATTGAATCTAGGTCGCTTGGCATGAAAGGTACGTACATTAAAGTGCTGAATGACAAGTTCCTGCTTGAACTGAATCGAATTAAAGAAGGATAAGCTTTTTATCAGGCAAGTTAAAACGGTTTTAAAGGATTTTTGGTGATCGAGCAGTTGTTCCGATCACCAAAAGTCCTTTTTTTATTCTTTGAAAATTCACATGTTACAAATAGAATAATACTTTCGATCGATACAAACTGTAAAATTTAATATTTTCAATTGATATTTGGTAAAATAGGCCTTTTTTTACCAAGATTATCTATGGATATAAAGGAAAAATCTGGTGAATAAATGCCCTTTTAAGACAAAATATGACAAAATAAAGGTCTATTTACCCATAAAAAAGCTAAACAAGGGGCAGAAAACGGTCGATATAAAAAGATTAGCGTAGACATTAGGCCAAAAGTTGATAAAATGAACTTATAAAGACAAAATAAAAGGATGTGTTGGGAAAATGTTTTCGCTGACTCCCCTATCCGCTATTGAACGGGCTATGAACGGATCAATGGCGGAACAAAATGCAATTTCTCAGAACATTGCTAATGTGGATACCCCCAATTATAAGGCACAAAAAGTAGTTTTTAATGATGTGCTCAATCAGTCAATGCAAACAAATCAGAACAACTCCGATAATTTTCCTCTCACCTCTGCGGATCAGACGGGTTATAGTACGGTGACAGATACATATGGCACCATTCAGAATAACGGAAATAATGTAGATATTGACCATGAGATGTCTGATCTCGCTCAAAATCAATTATACTATCAGGCGCTTGGACAAGCAGCAAGCAATCAATTCCAACAATTCAACACGGTATTGGGAGGGTAAGACGGCATGGGAATGTTCAGCGGACTTGACATCGCGGCTTCAGGTCTTACGGCCCAGCGATTCAGAATGGACGTCGTTTCTTCTAATATAGCGAATGCGGATACGACACGCGAAAAAAACGTCAATGGACAATGGCAGCCCTATGCCAGAAAAGTGGTCAACATGAATACCATTAATCCGTCATTTGAATCGGTTTTTCAAAATTCCCTCGGTTCAGCTGCCGGCGGAGTGGAAGTGAGCAGCGTGACGGAAGATCCGGCTCCTTTTCCCGTTAAATACGATCCGACGAATCCGGATGCCGATGCGAACGGCTATGTGAAACAATCCAATGTCGATCCGCTTAAGGAAATGGTTGACCTAATGGACGCCAACCGCTCGTATGAAGCGGGAGTAACGGCCATCAATGCAGATAAAAACATGCTCTCAAGTGCATTAAATATCGGAAAGTAGGCTATGCGAAATGAGTATTAATCCTGTAGGTTTTGCCCCTTCAACAACTGCCGTTTCTCAGACGTCGCCCAGTGTTTCGTCGGCTCAGCAATCATTTGCGAGTATGCTGGAAAATGCCATCGGAACGGTCAATGATTCTCAGCAGACGGCCAATCAGATGGTAACCGATCTGGCGAACGGAACAAGCAATGTCGATTTGCACAATGTGATGATTGCCATGCAGAAGGCCGATGTCATGCTGAAAACAGCCGTGCAGGTCCGCGACCGGGTCGTCAGCGCTTACCAGGATGTCATGGGAATGCAAATTTGACCGGATCGCCTGACGGAGGATGCTATGAAGGAAAAAGTGTTAGCTTTCATTAAGCGGCTTAAAGAGTTGTGGCTGGGTTTATCAAAAAAGAAAAAGATCTGGATTATCGGAGGGGCGGCAGCACTGGTTCTTGCGATCGTGCTCTTCGTGGTTCTGACAAACGTTAAACAGTACGCGCCGCTTTACAGCAATCTGTCGACGAGCGAAGCGGGACAGATCACGAGTACGCTGGACAGTAAGAAGGTTCCTTATAAACTTTCGGCAGGCGGAACGACGATCAGTGTTCCCTCCAATCAGGTCGACCAGCTGAAGGTCGATCTTGCCGCTCAGGGCATTCCGAAAACAGGAGAAATCGATTATTCTTTTTTCAGTCAGAATGCCGGATTCGGAATGACGGACAACCAGTTTAATGTTCTGCAGCGGGCCGCTATGCAGACGGAGCTGGCCAATCTGATTTCCAACACTCAGGGAGTCAAGTCGGCGAAGGTCATGCTGACACTTCCGCAGAATAGCGGATGGGTCGGAAGTCAGAGTTCGAACGACTCGGCATCGGCGTCGATCATGCTGAACGTATCCCCGGGTTTTCAGCTGACCAGCACGCAAATAAACGGGCTCTACCACTTGGTTTCCAAAAGTGTGCCGAATCTTCCCGAAAACAATATCGTTATTATGGACCAGTACTATAACTACTATGATCCGAAGAGCAACAGCGGCGGAAATTCGACTCTTTCCACCTATAATCAGCAGCAGCAGATCGTTCACGACATTGAAAATAACTTTCAGCGCCGGGTGACGCAGATGCTGACGCTGATGATGGGACAGGGCAAGGTCGTGGTCAATGTTACGGCCAACGTTGATTTTACGCAGTCCAAGGAAAAACAGGATTTGGTGGAGCCTGTCAATCAGCAGACGATGGAGGGACTTGCCTCCAGCACGCAGCATATCACTGAGACTTATACAGGACAGGGAGCAGGCGGACAGGTGGGAACCGGCACAAATGCCGTCCCGACTTATCAGGCAGGCACAAACGGCAACGGGACTTATCAGAAAGTCCAGGACCAGGTCAACTATGTATTTAACAAAATACACCGCGATGTGACGAACAGTCCTTATAAGATCACCGATCTCGGCATTCAGGTCATGATCGAACCGCCCTCGGCGAATAATAATAATTCTTTGTCGCAGCAGCGCATCAATGACGTGAAACAAATTCTGAATTCGATTGTCCAGACATCTATATCCGACAATCAGGGACAGGAATTGTCCGCCAATGTCGTCAATCAGAAGACATCGATCACGGTAGGACGGCTGAACGGCCAAATGTCGCAGGCCGCTCCGTCGATGAACTGGTGGCCCTATATTATCGGCGGCGGACTGCTTCTGCTGATTGCCGGGCTGGTCGTATGGCTGATCCTGTACAGAAGAAGAAGAGCCGCGTCTGAAGAAGAAGCTTATGTAGAAGATATTCCGCAGGAGGATGAACTTAAAGAATCACTGGAAGATGAAAATCCGGAACAGAAAAAATACAATGAAATTGAAAAAATGGCAAAACAAAAGCCCGATCAATTTGTGAGGCTGCTCAGAGGCTGGCTTTCCGACGAACGATGAAGGGAGGAGTACCAATTGGCAGAACGAAGAAATAAACTGACAGGGAAACAAAAGGCCGCGATCCTCATGATCGCACTCGGGACCGAGGTATCGGCTACCATTTTTAAACATTTGACGGAACAGGAGATCGAAGAACTGACTCTGGAAATATCAAATGTACGAAAAATCGATCCCGATATGAAAAAACAGATCATTGATGAATTTTTTCAGACCGCGCTGGCACAGGAGTACATCTCGCAGGGCGGAATCGGCTATGCCAAGCAAATTCTTGAAAAAGCTCTGGGTCCCGACGAGGCAAAACAGATTATTCAGCGGCTGACGACGACACTGCAGGTCAGGCCTTTCGACTTTATGAGGAAAAGCGATCCCCAGCAGATTCTGAATTTTATTCAGAATGAGCACCCGCAAACGATTGCCCTAGTGCTTTCTTACCTGGATGCTCAGCAGGCTGCGACCGTTCTGTCCGCTCTTCCTGAGGAAAATCAGGCGGATATCGCCAAAAGAGTCGCCCAAATGGACCGCACGTCTCCTGAAGTAATTGCTCAGGTGGAAAGAGTACTGGAGAAAAAAATATCCACTTCATCCGTGAATCAGGATTATACAAGGACAGGAGGCATTGCTTCCATTGTCAACGTTCTGAACGGTGTCGATCGGGCGACCGAGAAGAATATACTGGATCGCCTGGAAAAAAATGATTCAGATCTGGCAGAAGAGATCAAGAAAAGAATGTTTGTGTTTGAGGATATCATTGTCCTTGATGACCGGGCTATTCAGCGGGTGATCCGGGAAAGCGAGAACGAAGATCTGATTCTGGCAATGCGCACGGCGAGCGACGAGGTGAAAGATTTACTGTTCCATAATATGTCCGATCGTATGGCGGCCAGCTTTAAGGAAGAAATGGAATATATGGGACCTGTCCGCCTGCATGATGTGGAGGAAGCGCAGACAAGAATCGTAAATACGATCAGAAAACTGGAGGACGCCGGAGAAATTGTCATTGCCCGCGGTCAGGGGGATGATGTGATTGTCTAACCTCATTAAATCTCCCGAGAAGGTTAACGACAGACAAGTGATCGGGCTGTCGGCAGCGATCGACCCGGAACTGGATGCTCTAAACAGTAAGATGGACCGGGAATCTGTCGAAAGGAGTCTGGAAGAAAGAATACGCCGGGCAAAACGGGAAGCAGCGGAGATTTTGGAGGAGGCAGGGCAGAAACGTCTGGAATTCGATAAACAGATGGAAAACGATGCTGCCGAAGCGAAAAAAAGAAGAGATGAGACCTTCAGGCTTAAGGAAAAAGAAGGCTATGAGGCAGGTTTCAAGAAAGGGGCTTCCGAGGGAGAAAAAAGCTTTGAGTCGCGTGTGGCTCAGGCTAATCAGCTGATCAATCAGGCACGTGCGGCTTACCGGAGCTACCTGGAGGATGCAGAGCCGGAAATTCTGAAGCTGTCGATGGCCGTCGCTGAAAAGATCATCGGCATTTCCCTTGCGCTGGATAAGGACAAATGGTTTTCCCTTGTTTCAAAGGCCGTTCATGAGGCAAAGGATCAGGAAACGATAAAAATTACCGTTTCACCCGACCGTTTTGAGGTACTGAATCAGCGCAAAAACGAAATGGATTCGCTCGTTCAGGATGCTAAAATTTTTATTTACGCGGACGGCGATTTTGCCGAAAATGATTGTACTATCGAAACGGCTTTCGGGAAGATCGTTGCCAGTGTAGACAGCCAGTTATCCGTCATCAAGGAAAAATTAAAAGAACTGATGGAGGAGAAACGAAAATGAATGCGGACCGATTGATCGAAGCACTTCCATCAATTGACAGTTACCGCCGGTTCGGTAAAATCAATCGCGTCGTCGGTCTATTAGTCGAATCGAAGGGCCCGTCTTCATCCGTCGGCGACGTCTGTATTATTCATATGAAAGGCGGCCAGCGAAAAGTCCTGGCAGAGGTGGTCGGGTTTCGGGAAGAAAGCATTCTTCTGATGCCGTACACCTCCGTGGCCCATATTTCTCCGGGCTGTCTCGTTGAGGCGACAGGAAAGCCTCTTGAGATTAAGGTCAATGACGAGCTTCTCGGCCAGGTTTGCGACAGCATGGGGCTGCCAATGTCAGGTATGCATTTTTCAAAGCCGTTTGCGGTTGTTCCGACGAATCAGCCGCCCCCCGATCCGTTGAAGAGGCCGCGGATCAGCGAGCAGATTGAACTGGGAGTCCGTTCGATCGGCGGACTTCTGACCGTCGGCAAAGGCCAGCGTGTCGGGATTTTCGCCGGCAGCGGCGTCGGGAAGAGTACGCTGATGGGCATGATTGCCAGAAATACTTCTGCGGATTTAAATGTGATTGCTCTGATCGGCGAGCGCGGGCGTGAGGTCCGGGAATTTCTGGAAAAGGATCTGGGGCCGGAAGGAATAAAACGTTCAATCGTGATTGTTGCAACCGGCGATCAGCCGGCCTTAATGCGAATTAAAGGGGCGATGACGGCAACCGCTATTGCCGAATATTTCCGCTCAAGAGGAAAAGATGTCCTTTTGATGATGGATTCACTGACGCGCGTGGCAATGAGCCAGCGGGAAATCGGGCTGGCGGTCGGAGAGCCGCCGACCACCAAGGGCTATCCTCCGTCGGTTTTCGCCATGCTGCCCCGTCTCCTGGAAAGAACCGGTACGGACGTGAACGGGACCATCACCGCGTTTTATACAGTCCTGGTCGACGGAGACGATCTGGACGAACCGATTTCCGACACGGCGAGAGGCATTCTTGACGGGCATATCGTTCTTGATCGCGCACTTGCGCAAAAGGGCCAGTATCCGGCAGTCAATCTGCTGAAAAGTGTCAGCCGCGTCATGAATGAAATCGATACTCCCGAACATCTGGAAGCCGCAGGACACTTTCGAGCGCTTCTTGCCCAATATACCGAGTCTGAGGACCTGATCAGCATCGGTGCTTATAAGCCCGGAAGCTCGGCGGCTATCGATGAAGCGATCCAGTTTCATCCGAAGATGATCCGTTACCTGTGCCAGCCCCAGTCGCTGAAAGTGCCGTTGGATGAAGCGATTGATCAGTTGATCAAAGAATTCGGCAGAGGAGCTGAAAACAGTGCATGATTTTCGTTTTGAACGTGTGATGAAAATAGCGGAAAGCGAAAAGAAGACTCTGGAAGTACAGTATCGATTGCTTTTTGACCATTTCGAACAGCTGGCCCACGGACTCCTGGATTTGATCGAAGAGAAGAAATCCATTCAGAAAAATCTTCAGGACAAAATGAAGCAGTCGATTACCATTGATTTGGTAAAAAGCCAGATTTACGATGTGGAAAAAACGGAACGCCTGATCGACGAACAGACCGTGCAGTATGAACGGGCAAAGAATCAACTGGAACAATTCAAGGCCGTTTTGCTGAGAAAAGCGATCGAGGTGAAAAAATACGAGAAAATAAAACAAAAACAGATGTTTATGAATCACAGCGACGCACGAAAAAAAGAAACGAAAATGCTGGATGAGGTAGCTGCACTTCATTCTGCAAATAACGGCTGAAGGGATGAGCAAAATGGAGGAGAAAAAGAGCGGTTTCGGCTCGCGTTTATTAAAAATTCTTCTTGCTGTTCTCGTTCCTATTGTTTTTCTGCTTTTATTGGTTGGTATGCTTCTGAAACTGGCCGGATTAAATCCGATTGTCGAAGTCAAGGGCCTCCTGTTCGGGAACAATGCTGCGCAGACTTTCGGAGGGACGTCTTCGAACCAGATAACAACCCTGAAGCAGCAGATCGCTGCGCAACAGTCAACCATCAAACAGCTGCAGAGCGATAACACAAGCAAATCGGACCAGATTTCCCAGCTGAACACGCAGCTGCAGCAGGCGCAGGCGGCGGCCAGTCAGAAGAGCAGCGCGTCTGCGAGCCAGGCACAGACGGCAAGAGATGCCGTCTATGCACAAACCTATCGAAATATGGATCCAGCAAAGGCGGCGGCTATTTTTGAAAAACTGCCGACCAAGCAGGCGGCAGAATACATAAACATGCTGGACGACAAAACCAAAGCGTCAATCCTGCAGAACATGCCGGCGGACAAAGCAGCGGCGCTGACCCCGCTGCTTCAGGCACAGCCCGCGGCAGCGAGTACAAGCGGGACGGGCTCAAGCTCCGTGTCGACTTCCGCATCGAGCGGCACTTACCCGTAAAACAGGAAGGGGCAGGACCGTAACACGCTTTGATTTGAAAGGAGGTGATAGCATGACCATGAATCAGGTAACTGTCCCGGTTTCAACCGTTTCCGGCACGGTGAGCCCGCTCAAAAAAAATTCTGAAAAACAAATGGCCAATTCCTCTTTTTCAGCGATTATGAGCCGGTTCCGTTCGCCTGCCGACCCTTTGGCAGACGGGCAGGATCCGAAGGGAGCCTTCAATGAGAGCCCATTTCCGTCAGCCGGCCGGCCGGCGGAAAAATCCGGCAAACGATCAGATACTTCGGATTCCGTAGCGGAAAAATCCAATGAACGATCGGGTATTTCGAATTTCGCGGCGGAAGAATCCGGCAAACGATCAAATATTTCGGATTCCGTGGTGCGGAAATCTAAAAAACGATCGAATACTTCGGGTTCTGTATCGGAAAAGAAGAAAGAAAAACAGGAAAAGCGATCGACGCTCGGTCCGGCTGAAACGGATCTCCCGACCGCCGATGTATCGGCCGACGTTAAAAGTGAAAAATCAAGAACCGGCAGCAGCACGGATATGCCGAAAATCAAACGGCATCAAGGCAGTGCTCAGGCTGCAGCCGCGGAGCCGGCCGGGACAAAGGGTGCGGTTTCTCCGAAAACGGGAAAGCCGCATGCCGCCTCTTATTCCGTCCTTTCCGTTAAACTTTCGCAGGCTGCCGCGGTAAAAGGAACGGACCGCTTGGAAGCAACGAACGGTCCTCCCGGATTTCACTCCGTCCTTTCTGTCAGGGCTGCGACGGCTGAAGGCGCAGAAAAGAGTTCTGTGCCCCGGCCGCCGGGCGATCGGAAAACAGGCGGTTCGCAGGCTTCCGAAGGAACGGAAGCCGCTGCAGCGGCCGGCCGGAAAACAAATGTGACAAATTTCTCAACCGAACATTTTGTGAAGGGCAAGGGATTAACGGCTGCGGCGGCCGGTTCCCCGGAGAAATCAGCTGGTCCTGCTGCTCAGCCGTCTGAGCTTCCGGCCGGTCCGTCGGCCGGAAGCATTCAGGAGGCAGTGAGTTCAAGAGAAATGGGATCTGCTTTATTAAATGGGGGGCTCCAGGCGGCGCGGATGAGCGATTCCGCGGCAGCGGAAGTTCAGACCGCTTTGATTCATCGCCAGTCTGCCGGGAAGCAGAACCGTTCTTTTTCTGCAGATCCGATAACAGACAAAAAATTGATATCGGCAGAAACAACGAATAAATCTTTAACATTGAGCGGCCGGGAAGCCGGCACGTCACCCGCTAAAGAAAGCGGATCTGAGCATTCAGGCCCGCTGCAGCCCTCCGCTTTCGGCAGGCCGATGAGTAAAGTGGAACTGTGGATGGCTTTTCAGAAGGGCGGCGGGTCGGCGGATAAGGAAACGCCCGTGCCCAGGCAGGTTTCGGAGACCGTCTCGGAATGGCTGGCCAAGTCGTCTTTTCACATGGACAATAATGGGGAGCAGACACTGACAATGACGCTTAAACCCGAACAGCTTGGCCGGGTGATTATTACGCTGACGAAGAACGCAGACGGCGGCATCGCCGCCCGGATGGCGACCGAGACGAAGGCTGCGAAAGACTTGCTCGAGTCGGGATTGATTCAGCTGAAGGAGAATTTTGCCGGCAGCGGGATTCCGATGACCCAAATCGATGTCGTGAGAAGCGGGCAGACTTCAAGTGCTATGTTTCAGCAGGCGGCTCAGAACCAGCAGTCCTTTCAGGGAGGCGGCGGCCAGTCGGGCGGCCGGAAAGAGGAGCAGCGGCAAAAGGCGGAGACGATGTCGGTGGAAAATGAGGATCACGGCCATTCATTTCTGGAATGGCTGACGGGAGGAATCTAAAGAATGAGTACATCTCCAACAACAGCGGCAGGTTCGGCCTCGGCAGTGTCGTCAAGCTCGAGCAGTACCCTGAACAAGGACGATTTTCTGAAGCTTCTCGTGGCGCAGCTGACCAACCAGGACCCGACGTCACCGATGGATGATACGCAGATGGTTTCGCAGTTGGCTCAGTTTTCAGCTCTTGAACAGACACAGAACGTGGCAACGGCGGTCAATCAATTGGTAGCTGTCGAAAACAATAACAGCCTGTCCAGCCAGGCTACGATCATCGGCAAAGAAATCACCTGGCAGCCGGCGGATGACGGCAGCAGCGATACAACGCCGGGTCCTGCAAGCGACATCGTCAAATCGGTAACATTAAAAGACGGGCAGATCAGCTATATAACAAACGGCGGGCAGTCGGTGGATCCGTCGACGGTTACGGAAATCAGTGATTCATCAGGAAGCAAGGCATCGTAGCGGGAAATCAGGGATTGAAAGAGACGCATATTTTTCGAATGTTAACGGAACGATTGTGATCAATCATTGAAAAAGCGGCCGTACCTTTTTAAGAAAGGCTGAGGCTGCGGATTGTATAGAAGCAGCCGATTAAAAAAGGAGGAATCATTCATGTTATTGCGTTCATTAGGGGCAGGCGTTTCGGGATTGAAGAACTTTCAGACGGATCTGGATGTGATCGGCAACAATATCGCCAACGTCGACACGGCGGGATTTAAGAAGGGCCGGGTTAATTTTGAAGATATTTTCAGCCAGCAGCTGCAGGGAGCGCAGGCGAACCAGAATGGGATTCAGGTCGGCCTCGGCTCGCAGACCGGTTCGATCGACAATATCACGACCGGCGGCACGGTCAACCCGACAAGCAATCCTTATGACCTTGCCATCAACGGCGAAGGCTATTTTCAGGTCAGCGACGGCTCGGGCAATGTCTATTACACAAGAGCAGGGGATTTTAAGCTGAACAGCGCGGGAACCGCTCTTGTCAATTCACAGGGAATGACGCTTACTGTTGATCCGACCGGGCAGGATCACAATACTTATCAGGATCTTTCCTCATTTACGGTTGACAAACAAGGCAACATTGTCGGAACGACGACGGCCGGTGCGAGTGTGAAGCTGGGCCGGGTGGAACTCTTTACGTTCTCGAATCCGGCAGGACTTGATAAAGTGGGCAACTCACTGTTTCAGGAATCGGCCGCATCCGGCGCTGCCGACGGAACTGCGGCGACAAACGGCCAGGGTGATATCCAGCAAGACGCACTCGAACTTTCCAATGTCGACCTGACCGATGAAATGACGAATCTGATTGAGGCAGAGCGGGCCTATCAGGCAAATTCCAAGACGATTACGACGGCCGATCAGGTTCTTCAGACGCTTGTCAATCTGAAACAGTGATGGAAGGGAGGATAGAGCAGGGTGCTCGCTTCGCAGCCCCGCTCAATTTTTGACACTTATGATTCAGCTGACACGCTTTAACGGACAAACTTTTCTATTAAATGTTTTTCTTATTGAACAAGTCGAGGCCCTGCCCGACACGACGATCACATTGACAACGGGTAAGAAGCTGGTTGTCAGGGAAACGGCCGATCAGGTCGATCAGCGCATAACCCGTTTTCTGAAACAAATCTCCTGGATGCCTGCGGCTCGGGCGGAAGAAAGTGTCATGCGATGTTTAAAAACAGAGTAGTCGGAACGTTGTTTGTTATCATGGCATTGATGATTATCGGCATTGCCGCCGCTTTCTTTGTGATGAATCGAACAGCCCAGAGTAAGGTCGATGTGAAAAATCCGACCATTGATCAGATCGTCAACAATCTCACGGTGACGACGGGAGAGATTACAACAAACATTAGCGGAGATCACTTCATTAAGGTTGATTTCAAAATACAGGTTTCCAACAGTGCCGCTAAGGACGAATTAACCAAACGATCTTTTGAGGTAAAGAACGCCGTCATTTATACGGTTTCCGGCATGAAGCCCGCAGACGTTCAGGATCAAAAGGGAATAGCAAATCTGGAGAACCTGCTTCGAAACCGGCTGAACGGTTTTCTAAAGAGCGGAACGGTGACACATGTTTATACGACCGAGAAAATCGTTCAGTAAGCCATCACAGGGTGAAAAGAGATGATCCGATAATTGGCCGATATATTGTCGCAGTCTGAAATCGATGCGCTGCTCTCAGCCATTTCAACAGGTGAGATGGATGCTGAAGAGCTGAAAAAAGCAGAAAGTAAACCTAAAGTCCGTATTTATGATTTTAAAAGAGCCCTGCGGTTTTCGAAGGACCAGATCAGAAGCCTGACCCGGATTCATGAAAATTATGCGAGAATGCTGACTACTTATTTTTCCGCCCAGCTGAGGACTTACGTGCAAATATCCGTGGCTTCCGTGGATCAGGTCCCTTATGAAGAATTTATCCGCTCGATTCCGTCGACTACGGTCCTGAATATTGTCGAGGCCCCTCCGCTGGAAGGGCACTTGATCATTGAGATTAATCCGAATGTCGCCTATTCCATGCTTGACCGCCTTCTGGGGGGTGAAGGCACCAGCATTAACAAGATTGAGAACCTGACCGAAATTGAGACCAATCTGATGAAAAGCCTGTTCGAAGGATCTCTTCCTTCTTTAAAAGAGGCATGGTCCTCCGTCGTTGAGGATCTTGATCCCAGGTTGCTTGAATTCGAGACCAATCCGCAGTTTCTTCAGCTTGTCTCTCCGAACGAGACGGTTATTGTCATCTCGCTGTCGGCGGTCATCGGCAAATCCAGCGGCATGATTAACCTCTGTATCCCTCACGTTGTCCTGGAGCCGGTGATCCAGAAACTGTCGATGCACTATTGGATGAATGAAAAAAAGAATGATCCGACAGAGGAAGAGTATCATGCACTGCGGCGACGTGTTGAAAATTCAGTGGTAGATATGCGTGCCTGTCTGGGAAGTTCAAAAATTACCGTGAAAGAGCTGCTGCAGTTGGAGGTCGGGGACGTGATTAAGCTGAATCAGCATTTGGAGGATCCGATTGTGATTGAAGTCGGGGGTTTTCCTAAATTTATCGCTCAGCCAGGGAAAAAGAATAAGCAAATGGCTGTTCAAATCATTAAACCCAGCATAGAGGAGGATACCCTTAATGAGTGACGGACAACTTTCACAAGAAGAAATCGATGCACTTCTCGGCCGTCAGTCAGGTGCCGATAAGCAGGAGGCCCCGAAGAAGGAAGCTAAAGAAGCTAAAACGGAAGATTTGTCCGAGCTCGAAGAAGACGTGCTCGGCGAAATCGGCAATATCTCTTTCGGCAGTGCGGCAACCGCCCTGTCCACCATTTTGAATCAGAAAGTCGAAATTACGACGCCTGTGGTCCGGATTGTCAACAGACATAGTCTCGGCGAAGAATTTCCCGTTCCCCATGTGTCCGTACTGGTCAACTATACACAGGGATTTCAGGGATCGTGCATGCTCGTGATCCAAACGCAGGATGCCAGCGTCATTGCCGACCTGATGATGGGCGGGGACGGGACCCATCCGACCTCCGAAATCAATGAAATGGAAATGAGTGCCGTCCAGGAAGCGATGAACCAGATGATGGGCTCATCTTCCACAGCGATGTCGACAGTCTTCAATCGCCGTATCGACATTTCACCGCCCGAACTGACGTTAATGGATGTGAAAACCCATCAGGGAACCGAATATATTCCGGCGGATGAGAACATGTTTGAAATTTCCTTCAGCCTTAAGATAGGGGCGTTGGTCGACTCCCATATCATGCAGCTTGTTCCGATTCCCTTCGGAAAACAGCTTGTCAGCCTGCTGATGAGCGAGACGGGCGGCGGTCAAGGCAATAAAAAAGAAGAGCCGGCTGCCGGCGGAGAATCAGATAATCGTTCCGAAGAAAAAACGGCGGCGGCAGCGGAACAGGCCGTCCGGACGTCGCCTCCGCTGAATCCCGAAGCCCGGAAAGAACGGGAAAACAGTGCCGACAAGGCTCAATCCGGCCGTTCCGCGGAACGGCCGGATCCAGGCGCCGATCATAAAGACGTCCGGCCGGCGGAGTTTTCCGATTTCGGCGAGGAACCGCCTTTATCCGGCAAGAAAGCACCGCGCAATCTGGAGCTCTTAATGGATATTCCGCTCGACGTCAGCGTCGAACTCGGGCATACGCAGAAAACCGTAAAAGAAGTACTTGAATTGGGCCCGGGGTCGATTATTGAGCTGGATAAGCTGGCCGGCGAAGCTATTGACATTTTGGTTAATCAAAAGTATGTGGCAAAAGGCGAAGTCGTCGTCGTCGATGAAAATTTTGGCATCCGGATTACCGAAATACTGAATCACTTCGATAGAATTAAAGATCTATAAACCTTTTCATCCAATAGAGTAAGAGACAACATGCTTAAAAACTTTTGGAGGGATTTTTGTGGCGGGACGCATTCTTGTTGTAGACGATGCAGCTTTTATGAGAATGATGCTGAAAGATATTCTGACAAAGAACGGATACGAGGTCGTGGGCGAGGGGGCGAACGGGAACGAGGCGGTGGATAAATATGAGGAGCTGAGGCCGGATCTTGTGACCCTGGACATCACAATGCCGGAGCTTGACGGGATTCAGGCGCTGAAAAAAATCCGGTCAATCGATACGGACTGCAAGGTCATCATGTGCTCCGCAATGGGTCAGCAATCGATGGTGATCGATGCCATTCAGGCCGGAGCCAAAGACTTTATCGTCAAACCCTTCCAGGCCGACCGCGTCATTGAGGCGATCAAAAAGACTCTGGGGTAATTGAGGAAGGTGACAGTGTGTTTCAAAGATGGCTGTTCTCTGTGATTGTCGTTCTCGCCCTTTTTCTCGGGCACGGCGCCAATGCTTCGGCTGCGAGCTCCGGAAACGGGACAGTCGAAGATATGTATAAAAGTCAGCAGAATACGCAGCATTCGGTTACCCAGACCAAGAGTACGGGAAGCAGCAGTACGGCTGCGAATAGTCAGTCGGGCGCTTCGATGAACGGAAATACGAATCTGTTCGTCGCTTTCTTTCAATTAGTCGTTGCTTTGCTGGTCGTTCTCGGACTCATCTATCTTTTGTATCATTTTGTGGCCAGACGGACCGGAAGATTCCGTGAGGGCGGTTTGCTGAAAAATTTAGGCGGCGTATCCGTCGGTCCCAACCGTTCGGTACAGCTCATCCGCCTTGAAAATGAAGTTCTGGTGGTCGGTGTCGGCGAGTCGGTGCGGCTGCTCAAGGAAATAACGGATCCGAAGATCATTGAAAGCCTGGTCAATCAGGAGGAAAAGCCGCAGCTTATCGAAAGCCATGTCAGGAAGATTGTCAATTGGACGGCGGAGAAAACGTTGAAAAAACGGAACGTGCAGGATAAAGACAGGGCGAAATCTTTGAAGCTGCAGCTTAAGGAATCTCTTAATCGATTGGAAAAGGAGCGCTCAGATAGAATGGAAGAGATTTTACAGGGGGAAGAGAAGCATGAATAGCATACCGGGGATCTCTTCGAGTTTTTTCACAAGTCAGCCTCAGGGAGTAGCGACGACCGTACAGCTCCTTCTTGTCCTGACGATCCTGTCCCTTGCTCCTGCCATTCTTATTATGATGACGTCCTTTACACGCATTATTGTCGTTCTGTCTTTTGTACGGACGTCCCTGTCGACTCAGCAGACACCGCCCAACCAGGTACTGATCGGGCTGGCTCTTTTTCTGACCTTTTTCATCATGGCGCCGGTCTACGGACAGATCAACACGAACGCCATTCAGCCTTATCTGAAGGGGAATATCAGCCAGCAGCAGGCGATCAAGAAGGCCGAAGCGCCGGTTAAAGAATTTATGGCCAAAGAGACGCGCCAGAAGGATCTTGAACTGTTTATGAGCTACGGAAAGTACAAGATGCCGAAAAAAATCGACGATATTCCGCTGACGGCCCTTGTCCCCGCATTTACGATCAGTGAACTGAAAACGGCCTTTCAAATGGGCTTCATGATTTTTATTCCCTTCCTGGTCATTGACATGGTCGTTGCCAGCATCCTGATGGCGATGGGAATGATGATGCTTCCGCCTGTGATGATTTCGCTTCCTTTCAAGATTTTATTATTTATTATGGTAGACGGATGGTACTTGATTGTTGCATCGCTCCTAAAAAGTTATTAGGAAGAAGGGGAGAAAAATGAGTTCGGAAATGGTCCTTTCCATTGCGGATCAAAGTGTGATGGCGATCTTGATGGTCGGCGGCCCGCTGCTCATCATCTCGCTGGTTGTCGGTCTGATCGTCAGTATTTTTCAGGCGGCGACGCAAATTCAGGAACAGACGCTGGCTTTCATACCGAAGATTGCATCGGTTCTGTTCGGGTTGATTTTTTTCGGCCCGTGGATGCTGGAGAAAATGCTCGCATTTACGGAGAACATTTTTGCCAATCTTCCTAACTTTATCAGATAGCAAGGGAACAAAAAAGAGTGTCTATTCTAAATATCATTCCTGTATTTTTACTTGTTCTGGTCAGAATTGCCAGCTTTCTGGCGACAATGCCTGTTTTTTCCTATCGGACCATTCCGGCCCGGACTAAAATAGGGCTCGCGGTTGCACTGTCCTTACTGATCGATGTGACTCTGTTCAAGAACCAGACAATACCTCTCGACGGGACGTTTTTTCTTCTGATAATCAAAGAAGCGGTCGTCGGATTGTCGATGGGTTTTGTAGCTGCCGTGATCACGTATGCGGTGGAGCTGGCCGGTTCATTTATCGATCTGCAGATGGGTTTTGCCATCGCCAACACGATCAGCCCCGAAAACGGAGTTTCTTCTCCGCTGACCGGCCAATTGCTCAGCATGCTTCAGGTGCTTTTTTTCCTTGGCGTCGATGCCCATCATATGCTGATCAGCGGTTTAATGTACAGTTTTAAACTGATTCCACTCAGTTCGATGAATATACACCTGGCAAGCGGGAACACGGTCGATTTCGTGGCGCGGCTGACCGCACAGATGTTTGTGATTGCCATGCAGCTTGCCATGCCGATTATCGGCTGCCTCTTTCTTGTGGATGTGGCGATCGGTCTTGTGGCCCGTACCGTACCGCAGGTTAACGTTTTTGTCGTCGGGCTGCCTATGAAGATCATCGTCGGATTCCTGGTGATGCTTATTGTCTTTCCAATGTATATCGGACTCTTTCGCGTGATTTTCGACTCAATGACGGACATTTTCAGCAATTATATGCGCCTGCTGGGGAGTTAGTGTCTATGCTACATTTTCATTATCCTGTCGATCTGCAGTATTTTGCAGGAGAGAAAACTGAAAAGGCGACGCCGCACAAACGTGAAGAAACCCGGAAAAAGGGACAGGTTTTCAAGAGTGCCGATCTGAGTACAGCAGTCAGTCTGCTCGCTTTTTTCCTTTATTTTCGAATAGCGGGCGGGTCGGTCGGCGAAAAGCTTTCGGAAATGATGACCAATATTTATAGTAATAAGCTGCATACGGATCTTACAGAAAATAATGTTCATCAGCTGTTTTCCGAAATTACGCTTCAATCTCTCAGTATGCTGCTGCCGATTCTGATACTGACACTGGTCGTCGGCATCGCGGGACAGCTGTTTCAGGTCGGTTTCCTTTTTCACCCTGAATTGCTGCTGTTCAAGGCCGAACGTATCAGCCTGCTGAGCGGGTTGAAGCGGATTTACTCCTTGAGAGCCGTTATTGAACTATTGAAATCCATTCTGAAAATTTCAATCATTGGCCTTGTCGCCTTTTCAGTCATCTGGATCAACCGTGCGCCCATATCGGAAACCGCCAGTAAATCAATCGGAGACGGCCTCGGCACGATGGCCACGGTTGTCCTGGATATGGGCCTGGCAGCCTCTCTGGCACTGATTGTGCTGTCTCTGCTTGATTATCTGTTCCAAAAGTACGACTACGAAAAAAATATACGGATGTCCAAGCAGGATATAAAAGATGAGTACAAAGAGATGGAGGGGGATCCGCAAATAAAGGCGAAAATCCGGGAAAGACAAAAACAGATGGCCATGCACCGCATGATGCAGGATCTTCCTCATGCAGACGTCGTCATTACCAACCCGACGCATTTTGCAGTTGCTCTGCAATATGATGCCGAAAAAATGAGTGCGCCGAAAGTTATTGCCAAAGGTTCGGATTATCTTGCCTTGAAGATAAAAGAGATCGCGCGGGAGCACGGGATCACCATCATTGAGAAGAGGCCGCTCGCAAGGGCTCTTTATCACCGGCTTGAAGTCGGCGACTCTGTGCCCGAAGAGTTTTTTAAGGCGGTTGCTGAAATACTTGCCTATGTTTATCGTTTGAAAGGAAAGGCCGGAAGGCGGAGAGGAGGGAAACAATGAAAAGCCGGGATTATATTGTGATGTTTGGCGTGATTATGATCGTCATGATGCTGATTATCCCTCTTCCGTCATCTTTGCTCAGCTTTCTGATTGTATTGAATATATCTCTTGCCCTAATCATTCTCCTCATCACCCTGAATGTGCGGGAGGCACTGGATTTTTCGGTTTTTCCTTCTTTGCTCCTGATTATGACTCTGTTCAGGATCGGATTGAATGTTTCGACGACCCGGCTGATCCTGTCAAAAGGGGACGCCGGCCAGGTTATCTCGGCTTTCGGCCAGTTCGTTGTCGGAGGCAATGTGATTGTCGGCCTGGTCGTTTTCATGATTCTGATCATCGTCCAGTTCATCGTGATCACGAAAGGGGCGGAACGGGTCGCCGAAGTCGCCGCCCGCTTTACGCTGGACGCGATGCCGGGCAAGCAGATGAGTATAGATGCCGATATGAATGCGGGACTGATCAATGATCAGGAGGCCAAAAAAAGGCGCGAGAAGATAACGCGTGAAGCCGATTTCTACGGAGCGATGGACGGCGCCAGTAAATTTGTAAAGGGCGATGCAATTGCCAGTATGATCATCGTCGCCATTAACTTAGTTGTCGGCATGATCATCGGCATGGCGCAATTGGGGATGTCGCTGGCGAGTGCCGCACAAAATTTCAGCCTCCTGTCTGTCGGCGACGGCATTGTCAGCCAGATCCCCGCCCTGCTCATTTCGACAGCGACAGGCATTGTGGTGACGCGGTCTTCGTCGGAAAGCAACATGGGAAAAGAAGTGGCCGATCAGCTGCTCGCCTATCCGGCGACGCTGGTTGTCACCGGTATCGTGATCTTTATCCTCGGGCTGACGCCGATCGGCATGGTCGCGACATTGCCGATTGCCCTGCTTTTGGTTGCCGGGGGTCTGATGATCCGGCGCAATCGCCGCAAGGCCGTACAGACTGTTGCTGAAGATCAGGGCAGGCAAAGGGAGCAGAAGTTCAAGAGCCAGGAGAACGTGATCAGCCTGCTGAATATGGATCCGGTCGAATTCGAATTCGGCTATGCACTGGTGCCGCTCGCGGACAGCAGCCAGGGAGGGGATCTTCTGGACAGGATCGTCATGATTCGGCGCCAGCTTGCGCTTGAACTGGGAATCATTCTGCCGGTCGTCCGCATCCGCGACAACATTCAGCTCGAGCCGGACAGTTATCGGATCAAGATCAACGGAAGTGAGGTAGCAAACGGCAAATTGATGCTCGATCATTATCTGGCAATGAGCCCCGGCGTTGAGGACGATTCCATTAAAGGAATTGAAACGAAGGAGCCGGCATTCGGACTGAAGGCGCTTTGGATCGATGAACCGACAAAAGAACGTGCGGAAATGGCCGGATATACCGTTGTAGACCCTCCTTCAGTCGTTTCAACGCATCTGACGGAAGTGCTGCGCCGTCATGCTTACGAACTGATCGGACGCCAGGAGGTCAAGCAGCTTGTCGATCATTTGAAAGAACAGTATCCCGCGCTTGTCGAAGCCGTGACACCGGAACCGCTCAGCATCGGCGAAGTGCAGAAAGTGCTGGTTAATTTATTAAAGGAAAAACTGTCGATCAGAAAACTTCCTGTTATCTTTGAAACGCTCGCCGATTATGCTCCGATGACCAAAGATCCGGGATTGCTGACCGAATACGTGCGTCAGTCTCTGTCCAGACAGATTACCGAACAGTTTGCGAAACAGGGCGAGTCGCTTAAAGTGCTGACGCTGAGTCCGGATCTTGAGCGGAAAATTTCGGAGTCCGTGCAGAAAACGGAGCACGGGAATTTTCTGGCGATGGATACCGAAACCACGACAAGACTATTGAAAAATTTATCGGAGGCTGTCGGGAAGTGGGCGGACATGGACAGCGATCCGGTGATCCTCTGTTCGCCTGCCGTCCGCATGTACGTTCATCAGTTGACAGAACGCTATTTTCCGAACATTTACGTTTTGTCCTATAATGAACTGGAAACGAATGTGGAAGTCCAAAGCATCGGGGTGTTGAATGCGGCATGAAGATGAAGAAAATTATTGCTCCAACGATGACCCAGGCCATTGAGAAAGTCAAACAAGAGCTCGGAAACGATGCGGTTATTTTTCATACGAAAAAAGTCAAAAGCGGCCGTTTCTTTAATCTGTTTAAAAAAGAAAATGTAGAGGTGCTGGCAGCAAGTGATCCGGAACAGGATTTCCCGCTAAAAACTCTTTCGAAGACTGCCGAAAATAAGGATGAAAAGCCGCTTTTTCTTGCCGATAAAGAAATCGGCCTGCCCTTTCGCAGGACAGCGGATAAGGTTGACCGATTGTTTTCGGGACCCGAAAACGTCGAACGGTTTCGTAAACTGCTGAAAGATCAGGGGTTAAATGAAAAACATATCGATGAGCAACTGCAATTGCTGGTCAAGAAATGGTATCAGAGTGATGAAAAACTGACGGGAGCGGAACTGTCGCGTCTGCTGCGGGCGCAGCTGATCCAAAAGCTGGATCCGCGCCGTTTTCAAAGCCCGATTCTGCCCAACAAATATGTGATGCTGATCGGTCCGACCGGGGTCGGGAAAACGACGACCATCGCAAAACTGGCAGGGCGTGCCGTACTGGACGAAGGGAAAAAGGTAGCGTTTATCACTTCCGATACGTTTCGCATTGCAGCCATCGATCAGCTGAAGATGTACGCAGATATTTTAAATATTCCTATAGATGTAGCCTACACGGAGAAAGATTTCCAGGAATTGATCGAGAAATACGCGGATTTCGATCATGTTTTCATCGATACGGCGGGCAGAAATTTTCAGAATGAACAGTATATCCGGGAACTTGCCCGGCTGATCAACGATGATCGGCGCATCGGCCTCTATCTGGTTATTTCGGCAACTTCCAAGTATGAGGACATCAGTACAATGATCGATCAATTTAATCGGCTGCCGGCAGAACGGCTGATCGTCTCTAAGATTGACGAAACACAGACTTACGGAGCCATTATCAGCACGCTGCTGAATCATCCGCAGCTGACTCTTGCTTACATAACGAATGGACAGAATGTTCCGGATGATTTGCAGGCTCCGGACGTTCGCGAACTGATAAATCATATGCTGGGTGATATCAATGAACAATGATCAGGCTGAAAAATTGAGACAGCGGGCAGCTGCTGAAAAAAAAGCCGATTCGGAAGCCGTCGTTATCGGTGTGATCAGCGGTAAAGGCGGTGTCGGCAAATCTGTCTTTTCCGTGAATTTTTCCATTGCGCTGAGCGAGATGGGCAAAAAAATGCTGATTATTGATCTGGATATCGGAATGGGCAACATCGAACATCTGGTGGGCCGCTCGTCGCTTCCCGATATTGCGGACTGCGCACACGATCATCTTCAGCTTTCGGATGCTATTTTCAAAGGACCCGGGAATATTTCTTTCATTGCCGGAGGAAACGGTTTGTCTACACTGTTCCGTCCGGATGGAGAGCATCTTGATGCATTTCTCAGGCAGATCGAACAAATCAAAAGAAACTATGATTTTATTCTCTTTGACTTTGGAGCCGGCGTAACGGACGATATGCTTCATTATATTCTTGCCGTTCACCAGATGATTCTGGTGACGACGCCGGAGCCCCCGGCAATGGCGGACGGCTATTCCGCTCTTAAAATAATCTGTTCAAAAAATGCTGCACTGCCGGTTTTCTGTGTGGTGAATATGACGGGTAATTCACGTGAGGGGAAAGAAACGTGGCAAAGATTGTCCGGAGCGGCGAAAAAATATATTCATATCGATCTGCAGTGGCTGACTGCTTTACATCGCGACAATGCCGTAATTCGTTCTGTGAGAGAACAAAGCCCCTGTGTTCTCCGCTATCCCCATTCCAGATTCAGTATTGACATGAGACTTTTGGCGCGGGCTTTCCTTGTGCAATATCAGCATGAACAGGCCGTTTCTTCATTTTCTCCGTTTGTCTTAAGAGTCAAAAAATATTTTGAACTATTGAGAGGTAAGTAATTATGGACCCCATTCGAGTGCTGGTTGTCGACGATTCGGCCTTTATGAGGCAGACATTAAAAGCCATGATCGAAGAAGACGCGTCCATGCGCGTGATTGCAACAGCAAGAAACGCCGATGATGCACTGAGAAAACTGGCGAAATACGAACCGGATGTCGTAACTCTGGATATCATTCTTTCAGGAGAAAAAGACGGCCTTTATGTCCTTCATGAGATGATGTCACGGCAGCCGACACCGACTATTGTAGTCAGCGGGGCTTCGGACGAAAGCGCAAATTATGTGATTGAAGCGATCAGCAGCGGAGCGTTTGATTTTATTTTCAAGCCCTCTGCCAGGCCGGGAGATATCGAACGGATTCAGCTTGAACTGCAGACAAAAATTCGTCAGGCTGTTCGTTCGAGACCGGCCGTTCACTCCCGGACAATGGAACGCAGCGGAGAGGAGCCTCTCCGGTCCGATTCCGGCATCCCGTCGGCGACAGCCGGGACAGCAGCGGCCGCCGGCGACGCGTCGCTTGTCCTGATCGGAACTTCGACAGGCGGTCCGAAAGCTCTGCAGACCGTTGTTCCCGCCCTGAAGAAAAATTTGCCGGCTCCGGTTCTGATTGTCCAGCACATGCCCCCGAAATTTACTCAATCGCTTGCGGAACGGCTGAACGGACTCTCACAGCTGACGGTCTGCGAAGCAAAAGATGGCGAAGTTCTCAAGAAAGGGCGTGTCTATATCGCACCCGGGGGTATTCATTTGCAGGTCTCACAGGATGAGGGCGGCGGCCTTTCCGTTCATCTTCTCGATTCGGTGCCTGTCCACGGGGTCAGGCCTGCCGTGGATGTGACGCTTAGATCTCTTCTGCAGATTAAAGCCTATTCTTTTGTTATTGCGATTTTAACCGGAATGGGCAGGGACGGTGCCGAAGGCCTGGAAGCGTTGAAGAAAAAAAGAAAGAATATTTATGCCATAGCTGAATCAAAGGAGTCATGTATTGTATACGGTATGCCCAAGGCGGCAATAGAGACGGGGAAAGTCGACGAGGTATGTCCGCTGACTCGGGTTGCTCCGGCAATCTGCCGCCAATTTGGAATTCAGGGAGCTGACTGAAAATGGACATGAGCCAGTACTTAGGGGTATTTATTGATGAAGCCCGTGAGCACTTACAGAATCTGAATGATAAATTATCGGTCATGGGGGAGAACGGCGGCGATCCCGAACTGCTCAACAGTATTTTCCGGTCCGCCCATACTTTAAAAGGCAGTTCGGGCCAGATGGGGTTTGCAGATATGATGGAACTGACGCATACGATGGAAAATGTTTTCGATGCGCTGCGGCATGAAAAAATTGAAGTGTCCGATACAATGATCGATGTTTTATTTGAAGCTCTGGATATGCTGGAATCAATGGTCGACTCTATTGAACAAGGCGGCAGCGACAAAAAAGATGCGACGGCCGTGACGGAAAAACTGCGCGCGCTTACCGGCGGTTCGCAGGAGGCTCCGCAGCGGACAGCCGAGGCCAAAGAGGCTGCAGCGGCAGCCGCCGAAAAAGCGGCCGGCCCGGACCGAAGCAGGCCGGCCGGAGCGGACGGTTTTGACGATTACGAGAATGAGGCGGTGAAGCAGGCACTGGCTCAGGGCATGAACGTTTATCGGGTCGTCGTGACATTGCATCGGGATTGTGTGCTGAAAGCGGCCCGTGCTCTGATGGTCTCCAACGCGCTCGAAAAAATCGGCACGATCATGAAGTCCGTTCCGTCTACTGAAGACATTGAGAATGAGGCCTTTGACAGACAGTTTACTTATTTTCTGGTTACCGGCAAGAAAGAACAAGACGTTTATACCGCTGTAATGGCTATTTCGGAAATTGACCGTGCCGATGTGTCTCCGGCCGGGGCCGGCGGTTCCGGGCAGCCCGGCAAAGAGGCGGATCAGCCGAAAACAAACGGCCGCGGGCAGAAAAACGAGCCGCCTGCCCGACAGGGCCGTCCGGCCATCGCCAAAACGATCCGCGTCAATCTCGACCGGCTCGATCATCTCCTTAATCTTTTTGAAGAAATGATTATTGACCGCAGTCGCCTGGAAGATATTTCATCTTCTCTTCATAACCCGGAATTGAAGGAATCGGTCGATGCGCTGAAAAGAACATCCGACCAGCTTCAGGAAACGATTCTGAATCTGCGAATGGAACCGGTTGAACAGGTATTCAACCGGTTTCCAAGAATGGTGCGCAGCCTGTCGAAAGAGCTGAATAAAAAAGTAAAACTTGTAATCAGCGGAGCGGAGACAGAACTGGATCGAACGGTCATCGAAGAAATCGGCGACCCGCTGATGCACATGATTCGCAATTCGATGGATCACGGCATTGAACATCCGGATGTCCGCAGCGAAAAGGGTAAATCTGCGGAGGGAATTCTTTCGCTTAAAGCCTATCACAGCGGCAGCCACGTCATTATTGAAATCGAAGACGACGGAGCGGGCATCAACCGCGAGAAAGTCCTGGCGAAGGCGGTGGAAAAAGGCCTTGTAGCTAAAGAGTCGGCCGCTCTTCTTTCAGATCAGGATGTTTACCATCTGCTCTTTGAATCCGGATTCAGCACAGCGGATAAAATTTCCGATATTTCAGGACGCGGCGTCGGGCTCGACGTCGTCGAGAGCAAAATTCATTCGCTGAGCGGGACGGTTCAGGTCGATTCAGCACCCGGCAAGGGGACTAAATTTACGGTAAAACTCCCCCTGACTCTTTCCATTATTAATGCCCTGATGATCCAGACCGGCACGGAAATATATGCCGTACCGATTACCTCGATCGTCGAAACGGCGCTGATCCGCCAGTTGGAAATCCGTTCGGTAAACGGTCTCCGGGTCATGAACTATCGGAACCGGATTGTCCCTCTGCTCAGTCTTAAAGAGTACCTGAATATTCCGGCTTCCGAAGAGACGTCATCCGACTCAAAGAAAAGCGAAGCAACCTGCTCGGGTTCTGTCGTTCTCGTAAGAAGCGGCGACAGGCTGGCAGGCATTGTCACGGAAAAACTGCTCGGTTACCAGGATATCGTCATTAAACCATTGGGCCGGTATTTAAAATCCGTGAAAGGATTTTCCGGCGCAGCCATTCTTGGCGACGGGAAAGTCGCATTGATTCTTGACTGCCGCGTCCTGACCGGCCGGCAGACGAAGAGGTCCCAAATAGAAAATGCATGAGGAGGAATGGAACATGGAAGGAGAGTCATTCAAGGTCATTCTTTTTAAACTGAATGGTGAAACGTACGGTGTCCCGATTGACCAGGTGCTGTCCATTGAACGTGTTCAGCCCGTGACGCGAGTGCCGAATGCAGCGGAATATGTCCTGGGCGTGATGAATCTTCGCGGGTTAATCGTTCCGGTGATTGATGTGCGCCGCCGCTTTCATATGAACCGCAGCGAATTGACAGCGGAAAGCCGCGTCGTCATTGCCGATGTAGGCGAAATCCAGGTTGGCCTGCTCGTGGATTCGGCGAAAGAAGTCATGAATATTAAGAAAGACAGCATTGAAAAAACACCCGACATTGTCGGCGGACCTGAGGCGGAATACATAAATGGCGTCGCCAGGATTACCAATGACGATCTGCTGATTTTGCTGAATCTGGACCGGGTGCTGAGCGACGAAGAAATCGGTGAAATCAAACAAATCGAGGTGTGATACGGGTGGATGATTTTAAAAGGCTGCAGCCTGCTCATCTTGATCTGCTTAAAGAAGTGGGGAATATCGGTGCGGGCCACGCGGCTACCGCCCTGTCGCTCCTTTTAAATAAACGGATAGAGCTTAAGATTCCCGCAGTCAAGATGATGACTCTAGCCGAACTTCTTGACCGCGATACAGAGAAACATGTGGCTGCTTCATACATTCAAGTCGGGGGCGGACTGAACGGGCACTTTTTCATGATGTTCGAAGTGGGCCTGGCCAATCGGCTGATCCGGGAACTCGTGCCGGCGGCTTCGGTGTTTGACGGCGGAATAGGCAAATCGGCTTTCAGTGAAATCAGCAATATTTTATGCGGTTCTTATTTATCCGCTCTTTCCGCTTTACTGAAAGTATCTCTGAAGCAGTCTCCGCCGATCTGCGCGATTGATATGGAAGGCGCCATACTCGGCGAAGGGCTTGTCGAGCTTTCGCTTCGCGATGATTCGGTGATCTTAATGGATGCGGTTCTGCATGATTGTGCAAACAGCGATCAATTAAAAGGAGAATTTCTTTTTTTCCCCGCTCCTGAATCCATGGACGCTATTTTTAAATTAATGGAAGGGAAGTCGTCTTTGTGATTCATGTCGGACTGTCGGAAATTAAATTTGCTGAAAGTCCCGAAACGTTAAAAACGATGGGCCTTGGCTCGTGCGTCGGCGTGATTGTGTTCAGTGAAAGGGAACGAAGCGCCGGTATGGCCCATGTCATGCTGCCGGATTCATCGCTCGCCCGTTCGAATCATTTTCCGCCCGGCAAATTCGCCAATACGGCGATTCCGGAAATGCTCAGGATGCTGACGATCCAACACGGGTTCTCTCCCGGATCGCTGAAGGCCAAAATAGCGGGAGGAGCCGAAATGTTCAAATCAAGCCGGCCGCTGCCTATGGGCAGTATCGGTAAACGCAACGTAGCAGCCGTAAGAAAACAGCTTGCATTTTTTCATATTCCGATTGTTGCGGAAGAAACCGGTGATGATTACGGAAGAACCATTGAATTCTTCACCGAAACATGCAGCCTTTTAATCCGTGCGATTTATAGAGGCGAGCGAATCATTTAGCCGGAAGTGCCAAAGGAAGGGGGAGAAAAGATGGCCAAAACTGATACCAGGGAATTGCAGTACTGGGACCGCTGGATCCGGTCGCGCGACAAGGATGCGGCTGACGATCTCCTTCGGCTTTACATGCCCCTTGTTCATTATCATGTACAGCGAATCAGCGCCGGACTGCCCCGGAATATTGATCGCGGCGAACTGCAAAGTTACGGGTTGCTGGGTCTCTATGACGCACTTGAAAAATTCGATAAAGAACGTGATCTGAAATTCGACACATACGCTTCATTCCGTATCCGCGGCGCCATTCTTGACGGCCTGCGAAGGGAAGATTGGATGCCCCGGTCGATCCGCGAGAAAAGCAAGAAAATTGAAAGAGCCGCGGAGAAAATCGAACAGGAAAAATTAGGCTCGGCGTCAATGGAAGAGGTTGCGGAATCATGCGGCATGAAGGTCGATGAAGTTTCACAGGTTCTCTCGGAAGGCCTGCTGTCGAATCTTCTCTCACTGGATGATAGTTCACCGACCGGAAAAAATGATTATTCTTCTGCCGCCATTGAAGATTTCCGGACCGTTCTGCCGGATACGCATCTGATTGATCAGGAAAACAGGCGCGCCCTTGCCCGGGAAATTGACAAACTGGGAGACAATGAGCGGCTTGTGATCACATTGTTCTATTATGAGGAACTGACCCTGACGGAAATCGGCCGGGTGCTCGGTCTGTCGACCTCGCGGATTTCCCAGATTCACAGTAAAGCCTTATTTAAATTGAGACGTTTTCTGAAGAGCCCGCTCTACGATTAATTTTGAGAATTGAAGGTGAGAACGGTGACGATCGCGTGGATCATTTTTAACTTTGTCCTGATTATTCTGATTCTGTATCTGATCCTGCATCTGTACCAGAGGATCCGGGTGCTTGAACAGATAAAGACCGATCGGATTCTTGACGATATAAATGAAGCTTTTACCGCTTATCTGGAAGATGTCCGCAAAGAAAACGAGCGGCTGGCTTCGAAAGTCGAGATTTTAATGAAAAAAAATGCAGTTTCGCCGGAAGAAACGGAAATGCAGGGAGAAAATACGGCCGGGCCGCTTCAGCCGGAAGAGGAGAAACGGTCCGAAACGCCTGCTTTCGGCCAATTGCTGAAAGAGAAAATCGCAGAAATTCCCGATGACGGAAATCCGGCCCAGGTTGCGGACGGCGAAGCGTCCGCCGATAAAACCGGGGAACCGGCCTCATGGGTACCGCCCGTTGATCAGATCCGGGACAGCCTTGAGGAATCGCCCTTTTTTCAGGCTATGAAACTTCAGAAAAAAGGGTACACTGTCAATGAGATAGCCAAAAAAATGAACCGCGGGGCAGGGGAGATTGAGCTATTGTTAAAATTCGGCAATAAAGTGTCCCGCTGATCTTGTAACCCTATTCGGTTTGTGGTATAGTAACGATTGGTGTCAATCACACACGCAGACTGATTCATGTACGGGTGCTGAATAATTCAGCCGTACATGAAAAAGAGGCCGGCGGAGGAATAAAACCAACAGGAGGATTTAAAATGGCAGTTATTTCTATGAAACAGTTGCTGGAATCCGGTGTGCATTTCGGTCATCAGACACGGCGCTGGAATCCGAAAATGAAACCTTATATTTTTACGGAGAGAAACGGCATCTATATTATTGACCTGCAGAAGACGGTCAAAAAAGTTGAAGAAGCCTACCAGTTTGTCAGAAGTATTGCGGCGGACGGCGGAAAAATTCTTTTTGTCGGCACAAAGAAACAAGCGCAGGATTCGGTGAAGGCCGAAGCGGAACGCTCGGGCCAGTATTACATCAATCAGCGCTGGCTGGGCGGTACGCTGACCAACTTCGAAACGATCAGAAAGCGGATCAAGCGGCTGAAAGATATTGAGAAGATGCAGGAGGACGGTACATTTGATGTACTTCCTAAAAAAGAAGTCGTCGGCCTCAGAAAAGAATTGGCACGGCTTGAGAAATTCCTCGGAGGAATCAAGGAAATGGAAAGCCTGCCTCAGGCACTGTTCGTGATCGATCCCCGCAAGGAAAGAATCGCAATTACCGAAGCGCGCAAACTCAGCATCCCGATCATTGCGATTGTGGATACAAACTGTGATCCCGATGAAGTGGATGTTGTCATCCCGGGCAACGATGATGCGATCCGCGCTGTCAAGCTTCTGACAGGGAAAATGGCCGATGCGGTTCTCGAAGCAAACCAGGGCGAAGAGACCGAGGAAGCTGCGGCTGCGCCGGAACAGGCGCAAGCCCCTGCCGAAGAACCTGTAAAAGCAGAATAAGAAAAGACATGGACAGATAACAGGGTGATAAGGGGAAAAGCCTTTTATCACTCTTTTAGTGAAAAAAGCAAAAGGATAAAATGATAGGAGGATGCGCATTGGCTGCAATTAGTGCAAAATTGGTTAAAGAACTGCGTGATCTTACCGGCGCCGGAATTATGGACTGCAAAAGGGCGCTCTCGGAAACGGAAGGCGACATTAAGAAAGCAATAGATGTACTGAGAGAAAAGGGAATCGCCAAAGCAGCCAAAAAATCGGGGCGGATTGCTGCTGAAGGCCTGACGGAGATCAAGATCGCCAGCAACAAGGCGGTCGCACTCGAGGTCAACTCGGAAACGGATTTTGTTGCCAAGAACGCAGAGTTCAGACAGTTGATTGAAACGCTGGCCGGACATCTGCTTAATCACGAGCCGGCGGATGTTGAGGAAGCTTTGAAACAGCGCCTTGACACAGGGGAAACGGTTAATGAATATATTAACGCCGCTATCGCGAAAATCGGAGAGAAGCTGTCTCTGCGGCGTTTTACCGTTCTCCATAAAGCAGAGAATGAAATTTTCGGCGCGTATCTTCATATGGGAGGCCGCATCGCCGCGCTGACCAGGCTTTCCGGCGGGGATGCCGAAACGGCAAAAGATATCGCCATGCACGTTGCAGCCATTAAACCGCGTTATCTCACGGAGAAAGAGATTCCGGCAGACGTAGTCGCCCATGAAAAAGAAGTTTTGACTAAAGAAGCACTGGGAGAAGGGAAGCCGGCCAATATTGTCGAAAAAATGGTTGCCGGCCGCCTCAATAAATTTTTTAAGGAAATCTGTCTGGTCGATCAGCCGTTTGTTAAAGACGGCGACGTCACTGTTAAGAACTATTTGAAGAGCAAAAATGCTGAAATCGTCGCATTTGTCCGTTATGAAGTCGGCGAAGGCATCGAAAAGAAAGAAGAAAATTTTGCTGAAGAAGTCAAAGCTCAAATGAAACAATGATTGGCGCCCGCGGATGTGCTGCAGGAACGGAAGGCATAAGAAACAGTTCGCGTTCTGTTCAACAGCTTTGCAGCATCTCTGTGAGACATAGGATGAAAAAATGGGGCACGGATCACGTGTCCCATTTTTTAGAATTAAAATTAAATACGGCGAAGGGATAGATGAATGATGCCGGAGAAGGCAAAATATAAGCGGGTCATCCTTAAATTGAGCGGAGAAGCACTGGCAGGTGCAAGCGGATACGGGATCGATCCGAAAGTCATCCGTTCAATTACCGAGCAGGTAAAGGAAGTGGTCGACCTCGGCGTTGAAGTGGCGATCGTCGTCGGAGCCGGGAATATCTGGCGCGGGAAAACAGGCAGCGAAATGGGCATGGACCGTGCGCAGGCCGATTATATGGGGATGCTGGCAACTGTGCTCAACGCGCTTGCACTGCAGGACAGCCTGGAGGGGCTGGGCGTTGAAACAAGGGTGCAGACGTCAATCGATATGAGGCAGGTAGCGGAACCGTATATTCGCAGACGGGCAATCCGCCATCTTGAAAAGGGACGTGTCGTTATATTTGCCGCCGGAACGGGGAATCCATATTTTTCAACGGATACGACAGCGGCGCTGAGAGCGGCCGAGATCGAAGCCGACGTGATTTTAATGGCCAAAAACAATGTGGACGGTGTTTATTCGGCAGATCCGAAAGTCGATAAAAGTGCTAAGAAATATAAAGAAATTTCGTATCTGCGTGTTCTGAACGAAGGCCTTCAGGTAATGGATTCAACGGCCTCTTCACTGAGCATGGATAACGATATTCCGCTTGTCGTTTTCTCACTGGCCGCGGGAAATATTAAACGTGCCGTTCTGGGGGAAGACATCGGTACGGTTGTAAAGGGGAGATAATCAATGGCTCAGGACGATATTCTGAAAGAAACAAAGGAACGCATGGAGAAAGCGGTGAAATCGTTTCAGCGCGAATTGGTGACGATTCGTGCCGGACGCGCCAATCCGTCGATTTTAAATAAAGTGACCGTTGAGTATTACGGTGCGGAAACGCCGCTGAGACAAATTGCCGCCATTACTGCGCCGGAAGCCCGGCTGCTCGTTGTCCAGCCATACGATCGTACGGCCATGGCGGATATTGAACGGGGTATACTGAAATCGGACTTAGGTATTACGCCGACAAACGACGGGACGGTCATCCGCATTGCCATCCCTCTGCTTACGGAAGAAAGACGCGCGGAACTCGTAAAACTTGTTAAAAAGATTGCTGAAGAAGCCAAGGTTGCCGTCCGAAACGTGCGCCGCGATGCGAATGATCAATTGAAAAAGATGGAGAAGAACAATGAATTGACCAAGGACGATGTTCGTGACGCTGAAGAAAACGTTCAGAAGCTGACCGATGGGACAATAAAAAAAATCGACATGATTTCAGCCGATAAGGAAAAGGAAATAATGGATATTTAGACGGCGCTGCGAATCACGCGGATGTTCTCTTTCACACATCCGGGATTAGTGAAGAATCAGAATGATTGACTGCTGACTGATGCGCCGTAAGATCCTGCTGTCTTCATTCAGCATCGACAATGGGGGAAAGAGGATGTTTGAGAAATTTTCCTTAACTAGGACAGGGAAAGCGGGCAAACAGGAACAGCTTCCCGACAGCCTGCAAAAAATTCCGGCGCACGTTGCCATTATCATGGACGGAAACGGACGATGGGCTCAGAGAAGAGGCCTGCCGAGAATTGCCGGACACCGGGAAGCATTAAAAACTGTCAAGAAAGTGACAAATGAAGCGAACCGATTAGGCATTAAGGTGCTCACGCTTTTTGCTTTTTCCACTGAAAACTGGAAACGGCCGAAAACGGAAGTGGAATTTCTGATGAAGCTTCCCGAGCAATTTCTCAACTCTTACCTTGCTGAATTAGTTGAAAATAACGTACAGGTCCGCATGATGGGAGATATGTCGCGTATCCCGTCCCACACCATGAGAGCCGTCGACCGGGCTGTAAACGAGACAAGAAATAATGACGGGCTGATTTTGAACTTTGCTCTCAACTACGGCAGCCATTCGGAAATTGTCGGTGCAGTGAAGGCCCTGATTCGCGATGTTCAGCTGAACAAGCTGGATCGGGAAAATATCGACGAAGAAGTGCTGTCCGGCTATCTGCTGAGCCATTCTCTGCCCGACCCCGATCTGCTGATCCGAACGGGCGGCGAGGTCCGTCTCAGTAATTTCATGCTCTGGCAGCTTGCCTACACGGAGCTGTTTTTTACCGATGTTTATTGGCCGGATTTTGATGAAGAGAACCTCCAGGAAGCTGTTCGGGAATTTGCAACGAGACAGCGGCGATACGGGGGGATTGAGGAAAAAGGGAGCGAGAAGCGATGAAGCAGAGAGTGATTACGGCGATCCTGGGCGGTGGACTTTTTATTGCAATCCTGGCCGTCGGATCCGTCCCGTTTGCACTCCTGTCCGCTGTGATTGCCGTGATCTGCTATATGGAACTGGCGGCAATGGACAAGCTTTCCTTGTTCTCTCCGGAAGTCTTACTCGGAGCGGTTTGCGTGGCCGCGATCGTCCTTGCTACGTTTTTTCCCTCGGAAGATGCATTTAATCTTCTGCTCATTAAGTTACTGGCGGTTCTGATGCTGCTGCTGATCGGTGCAACTGTCTTTCTAAAAAATCGTTTTCATTTTCAACAGGCTGCCTATCTCCTGATGTCGGTTTTTTACATAGGATTTTCTTATCATTTGCTTGTCCGGGCGAGGCTCGGCAGCTTCGCCCTTTCTTTGTTTGTGCTGATCATCATCTGGGCATCGGACAGCGGCGCTTATTTTATCGGCAGAAAGTGGGGCAGGCGCAAGCTTGCTCCGGAAATCAGCCCGAACAAGACCAAAGAAGGAGCAGCCGGTGCGCTGATTACGGCTTTGATCGTCGCCGTCCTTTTCCGGCTCATCCTGCGTGAACCGATTTTTCCATCGTGGGGGTTATACCTTCTCGTCACTTTGCTTATATCGGCTTTCGGTCAGCTGGGCGATTTGGGAGAGTCCGCACTGAAACGCCATTTCGGCGTTAAAGATTCGGGAAAAATCCTTCCGGGCCATGGCGGATTGCTTGATCGATTCGACAGTCTGATTTTCGTTCTGCCGATTTTATATTTGATTGGAGTTATTAACTGAAAAGAGGGATCGGTGTTGAAGCGGATCAGTTTACTGGGGGCAACCGGATCGGTAGGGACGCAGACGCTTGCGGTGATTCGCGAGCATCCGGAACATTTTGCAGTGGCCGCCATGGCTTTTGGCGAGAATATTGAAAAAGCGCTGCCGCTGATCGATGAGTTCAAGCCCAGACTGGTTGCCGTGAAAAACAGGCAGATTGCCGAACGGCTGAAAGTTGAGCGCGGGGGCCGGGAAAAGATCGTTTACGGACCTGAAGGGATGATCGAGGCGGCGGCTTTCGCGGACAGCGACATGCTTGTCAATGCCGTGCTCGGCAGCATAGGACTTGAACCGACTCTCGCCGCAATCGAGGCGGGGAAAAAGATCGGGCTGGCCAATAAAGAGACACTGGTGACCGCGGGGCATCTTGTCATGGAGCAGGCTAAGAAAGCGGGTGTTTCCATCATTCCTATCGACAGTGAGCACTCCGCCATTTTCCAGTCGCTGCAGGGACAGGACCGTACGGCTCTTTCCCGGCTGATCCTGACAGCGTCGGGCGGCAGTTTCCGCGACAGGACGCGGGAAGAACTGAAGGACGTCACGGTCGCCGATGCACTAAAGCATCCGAACTGGTCGATGGGTGCAAAGATTACGGTCGATTCGGCGACGTTGCTGAATAAGGGCCTGGAAGTGATCGAGGCACACTGGCTTTTTCAAGTGCCGTACGATCGGATTGATATCGTCGTCCACAGAGAAAGTATTATTCATTCTCTGGTTGAATATGCTGATCACAGTGTCATTGCTCAGCTCGGGCTGCCGAGCATGCTCGTCCCGATCCAGTATGCGCTCACTTATCCTAAAAGACTTGAACTCAAACAGACAAAAAGGTTAAACTTATGGGAAATAGGAACGCTTCATTTTCAAAAGTTGGACAGACAAAGATTTCCCGCCGTTTCCCTGGCCTACGCCGCAGGAAAAGCCGGCGGAACGATGCCTGCCGTACTGAATGCAGCAAACGAAGTGGCCGTGCAGGCTTTCCTCAGCGGAGAAATTCCTTTTTTGGAGATTGAGCCGCTGGTTGAAGCGGCGCTTGAGCATCATCAGCCGGAGCGCGAGCCGGGTCTCGAAGCGATTGAAGAGGCAGACCGGCTTGCCCGCGCGTTTGTCCGTTCGCAGATCCGCAAAAAATAACCGCGAAAGAGGTGGAAGACATTGTGGAAACTTTGATCGTCGTTGTTCTGATTTTCGGACTGCTCGTTTCCATTCATGAACTCGGCCATTTGTTTGTTGCCAAGCGATCCGGCATTCTCTGCCGCGAATTTGCGATTGGTTTCGGGCCGAAAATTTTCGCGATAAAAAAGGGAGAAACGGTTTATACCGTGCGGCTTCTTCCGATCGGCGGCTATGTGCGGATGGCCGGAGAGGATCCCGAAATAGTTGAAATCAAGCCGGGACAAAGTGTCGGCCTGTTTTTTGATTCAAGGGGCCGGGTCACGAGAATCGTGACGAATCATCTTGAAAAATATGCAGACGCGCGATTTCTGACTGTGGAACATTGTGATCTGGAAAAGGATCTGTTTATTTCCGGTTACGAGGAAGAAGACGGACCGATCGTTCATTATGACCTGGATCGCCAGGCAACCTATGTAGTTGATGATCAGGATTTTCAGATTGCGCCGCTGGACAGACAGTTCGCCTCACAACCGCTTTTGGCACGCTTTCTTACCATTTTTGCCGGCCCGTTTATGAATCTTGTACTGGCCGTGATTATTTTCATTATCTACTTCAGCATTCAGGGGGTGCCTTCCAATTCCCCGCTTCTCGGGAATACGATTGCGGGCTATCCCGCACAAAAGGCCGGACTGCAGGCGAATGACCGGGTCCTTCAGATCAATCATCAGAAAATGGGCAGCTGGCAGTCGATCATGAACTACATCAGCGCCCACCCTAAAGAAAAGATGACATTTACCGTGGACCGGGCCGGGAAAATCCGCAACATCAGTGTTGTGTCCGATCAGCGTAAGGCGGAAAAGGGCATGGAAGGGTTTATCGGCGTATACGCGCCGACGCATCACTCCCTCGTTGCTTCTCTTGAGGGCGGCGTGACGCAGACGGTCTACTGGATCCAGATGGAACTGAGCGCGCTGAAAATGATGATCACCGGCGGATTTAATCTCAATCAGCTGGCCGGACCCGTCGGTATTTATAAAGCCACGGGGCAGGTCGTTTCCCAAGGGTTCCTTATCATTCTGAACTGGACGGCGTTTCTCAGCGTCAACCTGGCGGTTATTAACCTGCTGCCGCTTCCCGCTCTGGACGGCGGCCGGCTGCTGTTCCTGATCGTCGAGGCGCTTCGGGGGAAGCCGGTCGAACCGCAGAAAGAAGCGTTTGTTCACTTCATCGGTTTCGCTTTTTTAATGCTTTTGATGATACTTGTTACATGGAACGATATACAGAATTTATTTTTGCGTTAGACAGTTATCATACAGTATGGGGTGCGATACATGAGACAGAGCCGAATGTTTATCCCGACATTGAAGGAAGTGCCGGCAGATGCCGAATCCGCCAGCCATCGCCTGCTTTTGCGCGGCGGTTTCATCAGGCAGAATGCGGCGGGAGTCTATTCCTACCTGCCGCTCGGGTATAAAGTCATTAAAAAGATTGAGGCGATTGTCCGGGAAGAGATGGACCGGGCCGGCGCGCAGGAACTGCTGATGCCGGCGATGCAGCCTGCCGAACTCTGGCATGAATCCGGCCGCTGGGACGTCTACGGACCGGAACTGATGCGGCTGAAAGACCGGCACGGGCGTTATTTCGCTCTCGGGGCGACAGGAGAAGAGCTGATCACAAGCCTGGTGCGCGATACGCTTAATTCTTATAAGAAACTGCCTGTCATTCTTTATCAGATTCAGACAAAATACAGGGACGAAAAAAGGCCGCGCTTCGGTTTGCTGCGCGGAAGAGAATTTATTATGAAGGATGCCTATTCCTTTCATGCGACGGAAGAAAGCCTGGACGAAGCGTATCGGCTTATTTTCCAGGCCTACTGCCGCGTCTTTGACCGCTGCGGGCTGAAGTACAGAGCCGTCCTCGCCGATTCGGGAGCCATGGGCGGGAAGGACACACATGAATTTCAGGCGCTCGCTGAAATCGGAGAGGACACCATTGCTTATTCGGACCGTTCGGATTACGCAGCCAATCTGGAAATGGCTCAAGTCGTCGACCGGGAGCAAAAAAGGGCTGCCGGCAGCCTGCCCCTTGAAAGAAAAGCGGGCAGGGCGGACGCAGACGACAATGATCGGATAAAGGCCGAATGGTTTAAGACCCGCTCGGCAACCGTTCTTGTTTTCTTGCGGATCGGCGATGAAGTCAATGATGTTAAGGTGAAGAATGCCCTGGGAACAGACTGGATCGAATCGCTCGATCCGCCGCACAAAGCGGACGCGCTTCATCCCGGAGCGGGCGTAAAAATTCTGGCCGACAATGGGCTGAAATCGCTGACTCGGGCTGTTTTGTACAGTGAAAGGGAAGATTGTTCCTATCTGCATATCGATCCCGAGCGCGACCTGAGCATTGAGAACTTTTTTGATCTCCGTTTCATTAAGGAGGGCGATCCTTCGCCGGACGGCAAAGGAACGATCAAATTCGCAAAGGGGATCGAAATCGGGCAGGTATTTAAACTCGGGACGAAATATTCCGAGTCGATGAATGCCCTGTTTCTTGATTCGGAAGGGAAGAATCAGCCGCTGATTATGGGATGCTACGGAATCGGCATTTCACGGACGCTTTCGGCGGTCTGCGAACAGTATCATGACGGGGACGGGCTGATCTGGCCGCAGTCGCTTGCCCCGTTTACGATCCACCTGATTACCGTTAATCCGAAGAACGGGGATCAGCTTTCCCTGTCGGACAAACTCTATCACGACCTTCAGGACAAAGGTTTTGACGTGCTCTGGGACGATCGGAAAGAGCGTGCGGGTGTCAAGTTTGCCGACAGCGATCTGATCGGCTGCCCTGTACAGGTCATTGTCGGCAAGAAAGCGGCTGACCGTATCGTCGAAGTTGCGGGCCGCAGGGAGAAGAAGCGGGTCGAAACAGACACGGACGGACTTGAACAGGCTGTTTCGGAGTTACTGAGTGAACGGAATTAATCGATGATTTATTTGGCAGAGGGAGCCCGGCAGCATACGCAGCTCCCTTTTCTTTTTTACGATTTCTCCGTTTCTGTCTCAAGTGGCCGATCAGCTGCGGCCGGATGTGCATTATAATAGAATCATAGCGAAAGGAGATCATGAAATGACTGAGCCTCTATCCAAATCGGCACGCTGGACCCTTCTGATGCAGCAAATCGAAGCTCCTGAAGACTGGATGAACAGCTATTTCAGCCGCGGGGAAATCGGAAAACTGACCGTATATAAGGAAGAACGCCGCTGGCACTTTGATTTCATTGTCGAGCGTGTGCTGCCCCGCCACATTTTTGAATGGCTCGGTACACAGCTTAAAAAACACTTTCAATCTATCGTCAGCAGTGTCGGTTTTTCCGTACAGGCGCGGACTGAAGAAGGCATCGGGGAGTCGTTTGAAGAGTACTGGCCGGCGGTCTGCGCACATCTCCTGGCAGCTTTTCCTTCATTGAAGAGATGTCTCTCCGGACAAAACCCGCATTTAAACGGAAAGCAGCTCTGTTTTTCCGTTTCGAATGAAACGGAAGCGGGTTTGATCAAACGGAAATTGCCGCATGCGGTCAATGAACAGCTGCGCGGCTGCGGGTTTCCGCCGCTGACGCTTGACGCTAGAATCGATCAGGAGAATAAGGAAAAAACCTATGATTCTTTCGTGAAGAAGCGTGAAGAAGAAGACCGGCAGAAAGTCGTCCAGACAATGCTGGAAAGAAAAAAAGCGGAGGAAGCTGCGGACGACGGGCCGTCCGCGGGGCCGTTTAAGATCGGCTACGAGATACACGATGAGCCGGTTGCCATCGAGACGATACAGGATGAAGAGCGCCGGGTGACCATTCAAGGTTACATATTCGACGTAGAGACACGTGAACTGCGCAGCGGGCGAACGCTGCTGCTCTTTAAAATAACGGATTATACGGATTCGCTGATGATCAAAATCTTTTCCAGGGATAAAGAGGATGCCGGAAAATTTCAGGATCTGAAGAAAGGTATGTGGGTGAAGGTCAGAGGCGGCGTGCAGAATGACAGTTTTGCCCGCGATCTGGTCATGATTGCCAATGATGTAGAGGAAATTCCGCCTCATAAAAAGCTTGATACGGCGCCTGAAGGAAAGAAAAGAGTGGAACTTCACGCGCACACCGTGATGAGTCAGATGGATGCCGTGGTCACGGCCGGCTCACTGATCAAGCGGGCCGGGGAATGGGGCCATCGGGCTATCGCCATTACGGACCATGCCGTCGTCCAGTCTTTTCCAGAAGCATATTCCGCAGGGAAAAAGTACGGGATCAAAGTGCTGTACGGTGTCGAGGCCAACCTGATCGATGACGGCGTGCCGATTGCCTATAATACAGCACACCGGCTGCTGTCGGATGATACGTATGTCGTCTTCGATGTTGAAACAACGGGGCTGTCCGCCGTCTATGACACGATCATCGAATTTGCGGCGGTCAAGATGAAAAACGGTGAGGTACTTGAAAAATTCGATCAGTTCGCCAATCCGCATCATCCGCTCTCCAGAAAAATTACGGAACTGACGAGTATTACGGATGAGATGCTGAAAGACGCACCGGACGACGGTGAAGTGATCGAAGCCTTCCGAACGTTCGCGGGCGACAGCATCCTCGTTGCCCATAATGCGACTTTCGATATGGGATTTCTAAACAACGGCTATAAGAGACTCGGTCATGAAGAAGCGGCCAATCCGGTCATCGACACGCTTGAACTCGGGCGCTTCCTTTACCCGGGCTTTAAAAACCACAAACTGGACACGCTCTGCAAGGCATTCAACATTGAACTGACGCATCACCACCGGGCGATCTACGATACGGAGGCGACCGGCTATCTTGCATGGAAAATGCTTCGGGATGCCGCAGCAAAGGGCATGCTCTACCATGATCAGCTGAACGATAATCTGGGCAAGGGCAACATGGACCGCATTCGTCCGTCGCATGTCATCCTGCTCGTAAAAAACCAGACCGGACTGAAAAACCTTTATAAACTGGTTTCGCTGGCTCATGTGAAATATTTTTACCGTGTGCCGAGAATTCCCCGTTCGATTCTGGCCAAATACCGTGAAGGGCTGATCATCGGATCGGGCTGCGACAAGGGTGAATTGTTCGAAGCGATGATGCAGAAGTCGGCGGAGGCGGCCGAAAAAATCGCTGCATTTTATGACTACATCGAGATTCAGCCGCCCGCGAACTACATGCATCTTGTCGAGAAGGGGATCGTGCGCGACGAACTGGCCCTTAAAGACGTTATGATCAAGCTCGTGAAGCTTGGCGAAAAGATGAATAAACCGGTGGTAGCGACCGGTGATGTGCATTATCTGGATGAGCATGACAGAATCTACCGGAAAATCCTGATCGCTTCCCAGGCCGGCAATCCGCTCAATCGCCAGACACAGCCCGACGTCCATTTTCGGACGACCGATGAGATGCTTGAATGTATGAATTTTCTCGGCGAAGAGAACGCGAGAAAAGTTGTCGTCGACAATCCGAATGCGATTGCCGACGCGATCGGCGAGGTTATGCCGGTGAAGGACAAACTCTATACTCCGACAATCGACGGAGCGGAAGAGGAAGTCAAACAGAAGACTTACGGCCGGGCACATTTTCTGTACGGCGACCGGCTTCCCGAAATCGTCGAAAAAAGACTGGAGAAGGAATTGAAGAGTATCATCGGCCACGGATTTTCCGTTATCTATCTGATTGCCCATAAGCTCGTTAAAAAGTCGCTGTCCGACGGCTATCTGGTCGGTTCGAGAGGTTCGGTCGGATCGTCGCTTGTTGCGACGATGCTTGAGATTACCGAAGTGAACCCTTTGCCGCCCCACTATCTGTGCCCTAAATGCCATCATGTCGAATTTTTTACCGACGGATCGGTTGCCTGCGGGTTTGACCTTCCCGACCGGAATTGTCCCGAATGCGGAACGGCGATGAAAAAAGACGGGCACGACATTCCTTTTGAAACGTTTCTCGGGTTCAAGGGAGACAAAGTCCCGGACATTGACCTCAACTTTTCCGGAGATTACCAGCCGGTTGCCCATAATTATACAAAGGTGCTGTTTGGCGAAGATAAAGTCTATCGCGCCGGCACGATCGGCACGATCGCCGATAAAACGGCATACGGCTATGTTAAGGGCTACGAGGAGGAGACGGGCGACCGTTTCCGGGGGGCTGAACGCGACCGGCTCGCTGCGGGCTGTACCGGCGCCAAACGGACGACCGGCCAGCATCCGGGAGGCATTGTCGTCGTTCCCCGGGACATGGAAATCTATGATTTTACACCCGTTCAGTATCCGGCCGATGACCGGACGGCGGATTGGCAGACGACGCATTTTGATTTCCATTCGATTCATGATAATATTTTGAAACTGGACATTCTCGGTCATGATGATCCGACCGTCATCCGTATGCTGCAGGACCTGAGCGGCATCAATCCGAAAACAATTCCTACCGACGATCGGGAAGTCATGAAAATTTTCAGCACGACGGAATCACTCGGCGTGACGCCGGAGCAGATCCGCTGCAAAACCGGAACCCTCGGCATTCCCGAATTCGGCACCCGTTTTGTCCGGCAAATGCTTGAGGACACCAAACCGACAACGTTCGCCGAACTCGTCCAGATTTCCGGGCTGTCGCACGGGACCGATGTCTGGCTCGGCAATGCCCAGCCTCTGATCGATAACGGCACCTGCGTCCTTAAAGATGTCATCTCCTGCCGCGATGATATTATGATTGATCTGATGCATAAAGGGCTTGAACCGTCACATGCCTTTAAAATCATGGAATCCGTCCGCAAGGGCAAAGGCCTGAACGACGATTGGATCGCCGAAATGAAAGAAAATAACGTGCCGGACTGGTATATGGACTCTTGTCTGAAGATCAAATATATGTTTCCGAAGGCTCATGCGACAGCCTATGTATTGATGGCTTTTCGCATTGCCTACTTCAAGATACATTATCCGATTCTCTTTTATGCGACCTATTTCTCCGTCAGAGCCGATGATTTTGATATCGATGTCATGAAACAGGGATCCGCGGCCATCAATGAAAAAATGGATGAAATCGGGAGGAAAGGAAACGATGCGCTGCCTAAAGAAAAAAGCCTGCTGACGGTTCTGGAAGTTGCACTTGAAATGTGCGAACGCGGATTCAGTTTTCAGTCTGTCGATCTTTACCGTTCGGATGCCACCCGTTTTCTCGTCGACGGCGGCACGCTGATCCCGCCTTTTAACGCGATTCCCGGCGTCGGAACAAACGCGGCAAAAGCAATTGCCAAAGCGCGCGATGAAGGGGAGTTTCTGTCGAAGGAAGACCTGCAGAAACGGGCTAAAATTTCAAAAACAGTATTGGAATATCTTGAAGGCCAGGGATGCCTTGAAGGGATGCCCGATGCCAATCAGCTCTCCCTCTTCTGAAAGCAATAACTGCCTCAGGACAACTTTTTCTGCTGTTCTTGCCTTAAAAAGACGGGTATGTTATAGTAGCTATGGAAATACTGGAAATAGTTCGTCTGCAAAGAGTGGGAATTTCCCACTCTTTCGTTTTCCAAAGGAGGCTGGACATGGCTGGTGCGATCGCGAAGATGACGGATGAATTGATCTCTCCGATTTTGCGTGAATTAGATCTTGAGCTCGTCGATATCGAGTACGTGAAAGAAGGGAAGAATCGGTTCCTGCGTGTCTTTATTGATTCTCCGCGAGGCGTCGATCTGGATACCTGCGCGGCTGTCAGCGAGAAATTAAGCCAGGCACTTGATGCGAGCGATCCGATCAAAGAGGCTTATTTCCTTGAAGTCTCGTCTGCCGGCGCAGAAAGACCGCTGAAAAAGTATGAGGATTATCTGAAATCCGTGGGCAAAGACGTGCATGTGACAACCTATGAGCCTCTGCATGGTTCAAAAGTCTTTGAGGGACGGCTGACAGAGGTAAACAGGGAATGCGTGACACTGATGATTAAAAATAAGACAAGAATGGATTCCATGACGCTTCCGTTTGACAAGATTGCGAGCGGCCGGCTTGCGATCATTTTTTAGACAGGTGATTTGCGGGTGTGAAAAGGGGGAGAAAAAATGAGCAGTGATTTGGTGGAAGCCATCACGGCACTGGAAAAAGATAAGGGTATCAGCAAAGAGGTCCTGCTTGAAGCGCTTGAGGCTGCACTCATTTCGGCGTATAAACGCAATTTCGATCAGGCTCAGAATGTCCGCGTCGACATTGATGAAGGACTCGGCCAGATCAAAGTATACGCACGAAAAGAAGTGGTCGAATCCGTAGAAAATAAAAATCTGCAGGTGTCGCTGGAGCAGGCGAAAAGTCTGAATCCGCACTATCAGCTCGGCGATACGGTGGAAATCGAAGTCACTCCGCGCAACTTCGGCAGGATTGCCGCACAGACGGCGAAGCAGGTTGTCACGCAGAGAGTGCGCGAAGCGGAGCGCGGTGTGATTTTTTCCGAGTTTATTGATCGCGAGGACGACATCATGACGGGCATTGTCCAGCGTCTTGATCATCGCTTCATTTATGTCGATCTGGGTCGCGTCGAAGCCCTTCTTCCCCAGTCGGAGCAGATGCCGAACGAAACCTACCGTCCGCACGACCGGATAAAAGTTTATATAACGAAAGTCGAAAATGCGAAAAAGGGCCCGATGATCACTGTATCGCGGACACATCCCGGTTTGCTGAAGCGCCTTTTTGAACTAGAAGTCCCGGAGATCTTTGACGGAACGGTTGAGATTAAATCAATCTCCCGCGAAGCGGGCGACCGCTCAAAAATTGCGGTCTATGCCGAAGATCCGACCGTTGATGCGGTCGGCGCCTGTGTCGGTCAGAAGGGCGCCAGGGTTCAGACGATCGTGAATGAACTGAAGGGTGAAAAGATCGATATTGTCCTCTGGTCCGAAGATCCGGTAACCTATGTTGCTAACGCGCTCAGCCCTTCTAAAGTCGTCAAAGTCATTGTGCATGAAGAAGAAAAAGCGACCACAGTTGTTGTGCCCGACTATCAGCTTTCCCTTGCAATCGGGAAAAAAGGGCAGAACGCGCGCCTTGCCGCGAAGCTGACCGGATGGAAAATCGATATAAAGAGCGAAACAGAAGCGGAAGAGGCCGGCCTTCTGGAGGACCTCGCGGACGAAAAGGCGGATGTTGATCCTGAGCATCCGGAAAGTGAGGCAGCAGGACAAGAAACAAAAAACGATGACGGTGAAACGCTGACAGAGGATCCTTCTGAAACGGAAGATAAATAAAGGGAGGGCTGATCAAATGCCGAAACAGCGGAAAATACCGATGCGAAAGTGCATTGCCTGCCAGGAATCGGCCGAAAAGAAAGGACTGTTCCGGATTGTGCGCTCGCCGGAAGGAACCGTCTTTCTCGATTCGACCGGAAAGAAAAACGGACGAGGCGCCTATCTGTCAAAGAAAGCGTCCTGCGTCAGCAAGGCAAAAGAGAAAAATCTTCTTTCCCGCCATTTGGGCGTGCCCGTTCCCGACACTGTTTTTGACGAAATGTTTGCTTATCTGGAGGATCATCCCGAGAATGCCGGAGAAGAATGATCCGTGGTACGCATTGCTGGGACTGGCAAAACGGGCGGGAAAGGTTGTTGCAGGGGAAGAAACGGTTCTGAAAGCAATCCGCGGGCACAAAGCCGGAGTCGTCATCATGTCGTCGGACGCCTCGGATCGCACCAAAAAGACCGTGAACAATAAGTGCATTTTTTACAAAGTACCGATATTTGAAACATCGGAAAGGGTGACGCTCGGTCGGGCGATCGGTCAGCCGCCGCGTGTATTGATTGCGGTAACGGACAGCCGGTTTGCTGCAAGGCTGATTGAATGGCTCGGACCATCAACACGGGGGTGAATATATGACGAAAATGCGTGTTTATGAATATGCCAAGGAGCATAAACTAACGAGCAAGGAAATTATTTCGAATCTTGAAGGACTCGGCTATTCCGTCAAGAGCCACATGTCTATTATTGAAGATAATGCAATCAAACAATTGAATAAAAAATTAAAAATAAAAACAGTCACGGTCCATCAGGCAGAAACCGTAAAACCGAAAAAAAAGAATGAAGAGGGTCCAGTGAACCAAGCAAAGATCAAGAATACGCGAGCCAACCGTCCGACTAGGGAATTGAATGAAAAACAATCCGTTACGACAAAAGGAAGACAGGGAACCGGCCGGAAAAACACCGCTGCAAACGATGGCGGCGGCGAAGGAAATCATTTCGGCGGCAGACGAAGCGGCGGCAGACGAAACAGCCGTTTCAATTCGAAAAGGCGCGGGGGCCAGCAGCATGGGAACCGTCAGAGACAGGAAATCAAGCTTCCGGAAAAAATAATGCTGTCCGGAACGCTGACTGTCGGACAGTTTGCCGAAAAGCTCGGCCGTCCGTCGACCGACATTATTAAGAAGTTGATGGCGCTGGGCGTAATGGCGACGAAGAATCAGGATCTCGATAAAGATACAATCGGACTGCTCGCCGCTGATTACGGCGTTGCCGTTGAAGAAGAAGTTATCGTCGACGAAGCCAATTTTGAACAGGAAGGCCTCGGCATCGATGAAAAGACGGCCGTGGTCCGTCCTCCGGTTGTCACGATCATGGGCCATGTCGACCATGGGAAAACGACGTTGCTTGATTCGATACGCCATACGAAAATCACGGCCGGAGAAGCAGGCGGCATTACCCAGCATATCGGAGCTTACCAGGTTACACATGACGGGAAAAAGATTACTTTTCTGGATACGCCGGGCCACGCCGCTTTTACAACGATGCGGGCCAGAGGAGCGGAGATCACCGATATCACGGTGCTTGTGGTAGCGGCGGACGACGGAGTGATGCCGCAGACCATTGAGGCGATTCATCATGCCCGGGCGGCCAAAGTTCCGATCATCGTTGCCGTCAATAAAATCGACAAACCGAATGCCAATCCGGATCACGTCATGCAGGAACTGTCGGAACAGGGACTGGTGCCCGAAGATTGGGGCGGAGACACGATCTTCGTGAAGATATCCGCAAAAAAGGGTACGGGAATCGACGATCTCCTTGAAATGATCCTGCTTGTCGCGGAAATGGAAGAATGTAAAGCCAATCCTGAAAAAATGGCACGCGGCGCCGTCATCGAGGCACAGCTTGATAAAGGAAAAGGCCCGGTTGCCACGCTGCTCATTCAAAACGGGACATTGAAAATAGGCGACCCCATTGTGGTCGGCAATACGTTCGGACGGGTGCGGGCGATGGTCAACGATGTCGGCCGCCGCGTCAAGAAAGCCGGCCCCTCGATGCCGGTTGAAATCACCGGCCTGAATAATGTGCCTCAGGCGGGCGATCAGTTTATCGTTTTTGAAGATGAGAAAAAAGCGCGCCAGATCGGCGAAACCCGTGCCGAACGCGCACTGATCACGGAACGGAAGGAAACAACGAGCAAAGTCAGCCTGGATGATCTGTTTGAAAAGATAAAGGAAGGCGAAATGAAAGAAATCAATGTCGTCATTAAAGCAGACGTACAGGGATCTGTCGAAGCGCTTTCGGGATCGCTGAAGAAAATCGATGTGGACGGCGTAAAAATCAATATCATCCACGAGGGAGTCGGCGGCATCAGTGAATCGGATATTATCCTTGCCTCGGCTTCCAACGCGATCATCATCGGTTTTAATGTCCGTCCCGATAATCATGCGAAGAAAGTGGCGGAAGAGGAAAAGGTGGATATTCGCCTGTACCGTGTGATTTACGACGCGATCGATGAAATGGAAGCCGCCATGAAGGGAATGCTGGATCCGGAATATAAGGAAAAAGTGATCGGGCAGCTCGAAGTCCGTACAATTTTCAAAGTGTCGAAAATCGGCACTATAGCGGGATGCTATGTCACGGACGGAAAAATTGCCAAGGATGCCGGCATACGGCTCGTTCGAAACGGCGTCGTTATCTACGAGGGACATGTGGATACGCTGAAGCGTTTCAAAGATGATGCCAAAGAGGTCAAGTCTGGATTCGAATGCGGCGTAACGCTGGAGAATTTTAACGACATCAAGGAGGGCGATACAATGGAGGCTTATGTTATGGAGGAAGTTCAGCCGAAATGATGATCGGTCTTGTGCAGTGTGAATGCATACTGTACAGTGCACAGTCTTTGAAAGAAAAACGCACCGTGATCCTCAGTATCCTGCGTAAAGCAGTAAACGGGCACAATCTTGCGGCAAGCGAGACTGCGTATCAGGATAGCTGGCAACGCACCAAACTGGCATTCGTTTCCGTCGGGACTTCCAGAACTCATGTGGAACGCGAGTTGGCTCGGGCTCTGTCCCTCATTGACGGTCGCGTTGACATTGAACGCGCGGACACGGTTTATGAATGGCTTTGAGAAGGAGGGTGAACCCATGGCAAATTTACGGGTGCATCGCGTTGCCGAACAGATGAAGAAGGAAATGAGCGATATCATTGAACACCGGATCAAGGATCCCAGGGTCGGTTTTGTGACCGTGACGGGGGTTGACGTAACCGGCGATCTTCAGGATGCCACCGTATATATCAGCGTGCTCGGAGACGACCAAAAGAAAACCGCGACGCTTGAAGGCCTGGCCAAAGCAAAGGGATTTATACGAAGTGAAATCGGCAAACGGATTCGTCTGAGAAAGACGCCGGAAATTCAATTCAAATTCGATCAATCGGTTGAATACGGAAATCATATCGATCAATTGATTGACGATCTGCACAGAAGAGAAAAAGAGTAAGGTGGACCTTTCATGAGCGAATATGACGGACTTCTGCCGCTCTACAAACCGCGCGGAATCACGTCTCACGATTGTGTTGCCCGTCTCCGGAGGCTTCTGGGCTTCAGAAAAATCGGGCACGCGGGGACGCTGGATCCGGATGTGGACGGCGTCCTGATTCTCTGCCTGGGAAGAGCTACAAAAGTGGCCCAGTACCTGCTTGAATACGGCAAAAGGTACAAGGGCGTGATTCGTCTCGGGACGGCGACAGCAACGGAGGACGCAGGCGGCGAAATCGTTGAAAGCAAAGAGATCGTTCGGCCGATTGCCCGATCGCGGATTGAACGGGTGTTCGGCTCTTTCAAAGGCGAGATCCGTCAGTGCCCGCCGATGTATTCTGCTGTGAAGGTAAACGGCAGAAAACTTTATGAGTATGCCAGAGAAGGGATAACGGTTGAACGTCCGGTCCGTCGTGTCCGTATTTTTAACTTAGTCATTGCCGGCGGCGAAGAGAACTTTTTGCCGGACATTCCCTTTGAAGTTTCATGCAGCAAGGGGACATACGTGAGGACGCTGGCGGCGGATATCGGGCGGGAGCTGGGCTATCCTGCCCATCTGCAGATGCTGACGCGGACAAAAGAGGGGCCTTTTGAATTAAAGGACTCTCTGACATTTGAACAAGTTGAAGATCTGATCGGCCATCGTCAATTTTCCGCATGTCTGAAGCCGCTGGAATCAGGGCTCGGCATGCTGGACCGCTGGACCGTCGGCGACTTGCTGGAAAGAAAAATTATTCACGGAGCCGTTCTTCCCGCTCCTGAGGGATTCCGTAATCATGCTTATGCGGTTTATAATAACAAGGGAAACTGTTTGGCGGTTTACCGTCTCCACCCTGATAGACAGGGAATGGTCAAACCGGAAAAAGTGCTTGTGACCGGGGATTGCTGAATCAATGAGAAAGCGCCGACAGTATTTCAGTCTAGCGAGAGTAGAAGGTGCCTGCATTGGAAAGAATTTTTTTGGAAAAGATCCCTTTTATCGAAAAAATCGACAGCAATGAAAAAGTAATCGCATTGGGAAATTTTGACGGTGTACATCTAGGACACCAAAAAGTGATCCGAAAGGCCGTGGAAATTGCCCGGGAAAAGGGACTCGCATCCGCGGTCATGACTTTTTATCCTCATCCGTCGGTCGTTCTTAAACCGTCGGCCAAGCGGGCGGATTATCTTACGCCTCTGGAAATGAAAGCAGATTTAATTGAGAAACTAGGAGTCGATCTCCTTTTTTTCGTTCGCTTCGATATAGCGCTCAGCCGGCTGTCGCCGCAGGATTTCGTCGATAACTATCTGATCAGGCTGCACGCCAAACATGTGGTTGCCGGCTATGATTTTACATTCGGGCGTATGGCCGGCGGCAATATGGATAACATCGACGATTATTCGCGAAGCATGTTCAGCTATACGGTCGTCCCCAAAGTTGAGATGTTCGGCGAAAAAGTGAGCACTACCCATATCCGTGCTCTGGTCGCTGGAGGAGACGTTGATAATGCGTCACTGCTTCTCGGCCGGCCGTACCGGACGTCCGGCACGGTCGGACACGGAGACGGGCGGGGCCGGACGTTGGGCTTCCCGACGGCGAATGTTGAATCAAAAGACGTCTTTGTCATGCCGCCGAACGGTGTTTACGCCGTCCGGCTGATTGTTGACGGGGAAGCCATGGACAGCGTATGCAGCATCGGCACCCGTCCTACCTTCTATGATGAAACGGATGCGAAAACAACCGTTGAGGTCTATGTACTGAATTATGACGGCGATCTCTACGATAAAAAAGTGTCGATTGACTGGTATAAACGTCTCCGGACCGAGGAAAAGTTTCAGAGTGCGGATGCGCTGATTGACCAGATGGAAAAAGATAAAGCAGATGCCTTCGATTTTTTTGATTCGGAAAGAGCGAAAAGCAAATAAGACCGATGATCTGAATGATCTTGAATTTGCGGCGGAAAACGTGTATCATGATACGGTACGGATTTAATGTGTACAAGAACCTTTGCCCGGCTGCTCGTTCCACCGGCGGCGGCTGAGCTCGAGGGGATTCAGGACAGGGAGGTGAAAGCTGATGGCTTTAACGAAAGAACGCAAAACTCAGCTGATTCATGAGTACCAGACTCATGAGAACGACACCGGTTCACCGGAAGTTCAGGTTGCCGTTCTGACGGAGCAGATTAATGCACTGAACGAACATTTGAAGCTGCACAAGAAGGATCATCATTCTCGTCGCGGCCTCTTGAAAATGGTCGGGAAACGTCGTAATTTGCTGACTTATCTGCGCGGTGCGGATGTTAAAAGATACCGTGATTTAATTACCAGATTGGGACTGCGTCGATAAAAGAAGCGAAAAAGCGGGAGATTTCCCGCCTTTTTTATACTATACGGAAAATACCAGATCCGGCGGCACCATGAACGCCTTAATAGAGTGCTGCGGCCTGTCCGGCAGCCGCAAATAACCGCCGGATCCACCGACCGGCAGATTTTCTTTATGGGCAGGGAGCCTGATCGAAGAGGAGGACAAAAAAGTCGGGAGGCGTTCCCCAGGCTTTTGTCCGGGCCGCCCGGCCTTCGCATAAAATTAGTTTTCGCTTATGGACGGAAAAACAGGTCCGCCGTTCCAAAAAGGTGATGGGAGAAGCCCGGATCGGCGGGCTGTTTTGCTATGTTTACAGAAAAGAGGTGTTACGGAGACATGGAGCAGTCGAAACGTGTTTTTGAAATGGAATGGGCCGGACGGCCGCTGCGTATCGAGATCGGGGAAATCGCCAAGCAGGCCAACGGTGCTGCACTTGTCTATTATGGCGATACGGCCGTTCTTTCTACGGCAACGGCATCGAAAGAGCCGAAAGAAGGATCTTTTTTTCCATTGACAGTCAATTATGAGGAACGGGCGTACGCGGTCGGCAAGATTCCGGGCGGCTTCATCAAAAGAGAAGGCCGGCCGAGCGATATGGCAACGCTTGCCGCCCGCCTGATTGACCGGCCGATCCGTCCGCTGTTCCCCGACGGGTTCCGCAATGAAGTACAGATTGTCAATATGGTGCTCAGCCTTGATCTGAACTGCAGCGCGCAGATGGCGGCCATGCTCGGATCGTCCGTCGCTTTATCGATTTCCGATATCCCCTTCGGCGGGCCGATCGCGGGCGTTGTCATCGGCCGGGTGGACGGAAAATTTGTCGTCAATCCGACTGTTGAACAGGCCGAAAAAAGTGATATGAGTCTGACCGTCGCAGGCACCAAAGAAGCCGTGAATATGGTCGAGGCGGGAGCGGATCAGATTCCGGAAGAAGTGATACTCGACGCGATTCTTCTGGCTCACGAACAGATCAGACAGCTGATTGCTTTTGAAGAACAGATTGCCGCTGCTGTAGGAAAAGACAAAATGGAGCCCGAGCTCTTCAGAGCGGACGCCGACTTGGAAATGCGTATTCGCGGCCTTGTAGGCGACCGTCTGGACAAAGCGATGCGGACGAAAGAAAAGCAGGCGCGTGACCGGGCAATCAATGAAGTGAAGCAATCAGTCATCTCGGTTTTTCAGGGGGAAAACGAAAATGGCGAAGAGCCGGTTGATCCGGCACTTGTGGAAGGGATTCTGCACGGTATCCTCAAAGAAGAAGTCAGACGGATGATCGTCGTCGAACATCTTCGTCCCGACGGACGGGCAATAGATGAAATCCGTCCGCTTGCCGCACGGGTCGGCCTTCTGCCGAGGGCACACGGTTCCGGGCTGTTCACCCGGGGACAGACACAGGCGCTCAGCGTCTGCACACTGGGACCGCTCAGTGATTTTCAGGCATTGGATGATTTTGCTGCCGAAGATTCCAAACGATTCATGCATCACTATAATTTTCCCGGGTTCTGCACCGGCGAAGCCCGGCCGATCCGATCGCCCGGCCGCCGGGAAATCGGACACGGAGCGCTCGGCGAACGCGCGCTGGCGCCGGTGATCCCTTCTGAAAAGGAATTCCCTTATACGATCCGCTGCGTCTCGGAAGTGCTGGAATCAAACGGATCGTCTTCCCAGGCAAGCATCTGCGGCAGCACGCTGGCGCTTATGGACGCCGGGGTTCCGATCAAGGCGCCGGTCGCGGGCATTGCCATGGGCCTCGTCAAACACGGCAACGATGTTGTTGTCCTGACGGATATCCAGGGCCTGGAAGATTCACTGGGGGATATGGATTTTAAATGTGCCGGAACGGAAAAAGGCGTGACAGCGCTTCAGATGGACATTAAGATTTCCGGGGTGACGCGCGATATCCTGTCCCGTGCTTTACGGCAGGCCAGGGAAGGCCGCATGAAGATCATGAAGACGATCCTGGCGGCAATACCCGGGCCGCGTCCGCATCTTTCCAAGTTTGCTCCGAAGATCCTGAAGATGTCGATCCATCCGGAAAAAATCCGCGATGTGATCGGAGCGGGAGGAAAGGTGATCAATAAGATCATTGATGAAACGGGTGTCAAGATCGACATCGAACAGGACGGCTCCGTTGTTATTTTCTCGGCCGATGAAACGGGAAGCCGTCGGGCAAAGCAGATGATTGAGGATCTGGTTCGCGAGGCGAAGGTCGGGGAAGTCTACATCGGAAAAGTCAAACGTATTGAGAAGTTCGGAGCATTTGTCGGCCTGTTCGGACATACAGACGGACTGATCCACATATCGGAATTGGACGACAAACGTGTCGATAAAGTGGAAGATGTCGTTAAAATCGGCGATGAAGTCCGGGTTAAGGTTATTGATATTGATCGTCAGGGCAGGATTAAACTTTCGCGCAAAGCGGCTCTTTCAGATTCGGGAGCCCGGAAGGAAACCAACGTGCGCTGAGAGCAGGAATCATAAATAATGGACAGGTCTTTTGGCTGAGTCGGTGCCGCAGGTCCGGCTTCTTTTTTTGGGCCCTTTTGTTTTTTTATCCGATCCGCTGAGCGTTACTCATAATCTTAATGAAAAAGACATAAAAGAATATGAATCTATTTGTCTGCTATTTTTCATCGTGCTATAGTATATAGTAATTTAGAATGAGAATATCGAGTGAGAAGAAAAACGGGAGGATTTTTCGTGGTTATAAAACACAAATGTTCGAACGGCGTTCGCGTTTTACTGGAAAAGATGCCGTTTGTCCGTTCAGCGAGTATCGGTATCTGGATCGGAACAGGTTCAAGATACGAAAATGAATCAAACAACGGTATCTCGCATTTCATTGAACATATGCTGTTTAAGGGGACCGAGAAGCGAAGCGCGCGAGAGATTGCCGAGGCGTTTGACCGGATCGGGGGCCAGGTCAACGCGTTCACTTCAAAAGAGTGTACTTGTTTTTACGCCAAAGTCATGGACAGCGATGCATCCTACGCGGTTCATGTGCTTGCCGATATGCTGTTTCACTCCCGCTTCGACAGTGCGGATCTTGAGAAGGAAAAGCAGGTCATCGGCGAAGAGATCAAGATGTACGAGGATACTCCGGACGATCTGGTCCATGATTTGCTCAGTGCCGCGAGTTTTGCCCATCATCCCCTCGGTTATCCGATTCTCGGAACCAAGCAGACGCTGGCGGATTTCAACCGGGACGATTTGAAATCGCATATGCATACGCATTATACGCCGGATAACATCGTCGTTTCTGCGGCCGGAAATCTTGACGAGTCGTTTACTGACGAGATCGACCGGATTTTTGCGGACTACAGAGTGCCGGAAAGCGAGGAACGCCAGCCGGCCCCTTCGTTCAGCCCCGGTAAAATAGCGCGTAAGAAGGAAACGGAACAGGCTCATATCTGTCTTGGCTATGCGGGGGTATCGAGCAGCGATGAGAAAATGGTGCCGCTGATGGTCATGAACAATGCCCTGGGCGGGAGCATGAGCAGCCGCCTTTTTCAGAACATCCGCGAGGATCGGGGCCTTGCCTATTCCGTCTTTTCATTTCACACGGCCTTTAAAGACAGCGGCCTTCTGACAGTGTACGCAGGCACGGGAGCCGATCAGATTGAAGAACTGGGACAGACAATCCTTGAAACAATCCGGACGATGACAAAAGAAGGCCTGACCGAGAAAGAACTGGACAGCAGCAAGGCACAGATCAAGGGGAATATCATCCTCGGGCTGGAAAGCACAAACAGCCGGATGAGCAGAAATGCAAAGAACGAGCTGATTCTCGGACACGACCGTCCGATCGATGAAATGATCAATCAGATTGATGCCGTGACTCTGGACGATGTGCACGATGTGGCGGAATCGATCTTTGATAAACCGTACTCCTGTTCCATCGTCAGCCCGACCGGAAAAATGCCGGCCGCCCTTTAATGCACTTCCGAGCCGGCAAATGTCGGAAAACTCGGCTTCATCCCAAATCTCCGGCAGATGAGGCCTTTGCTGCGGGGACTTGGGCGACTCATGCCGGACCGGCCGCAGGACACGGCGCCGATGTCCGGCCGCTTAAGAGATCATCCTGAAAAATTTTTGCTTCTTATTTGCAAAATAAAGTCCCGGAAAAATTCTGATCATTTTTCCGGGACTTTTTCTATGCTCTCAGCACAATCGTTTTCACAACAGCGGGCATTCGTCATACCATAAAGTGTTGAAAGAAAATCAGGCTATATAGTGAAAGACAGCCATGCGGAGGGAAAGTCGATGCTGACAAACAGGCACATCGTAATCTTGGGAGGGGACGCTCGGCAGATTGAAGTGATAAGCAAACTGACCGCACTGGATGCACATCTGTCGCTGATCGGTTTTGATCAGCTGAACCGGAATTTCAACGGGGCCATTAAAAAAAATATGGAAGAGATCCGGGCGAAAGAAGTAGACAGCCTGATTCTTCCGGTCAGCGGAACGGATGAAGAAGGGAATGTCGAGACGACATTTTCCAACGAAACGATCAAATTGACCAAAGGCTGGCTTCAGGAAACTCCGACGCACTGCGCCATCTATTCGGGGATCTCGACGCCTTTTCTTGATAAAGTCTCACGCGAAACGGGACGTGAGGTCGTTAAATTATTTGAGCGTGACGATGTCGCTATCTATAACTCTATCCCGACGGTTGAGGGAACGATCATGATGGTGATTCAGCATACGGATATCACCATCCATCATGCGAATGTGATCATTCTCGGACTGGGCCGGACGGGAATGAGTCTGGCCAGGGCCTTTTCGGCGCTCGGCGCCCATGTCAAAGTGGGCGCCCGCCGTCCGGAACATATTGCCCGGGCGGTGGAGATGGGGCTCAAAGCATTTTACCTGAAGGATCTGGCGGATCAGGTGCAGGATAACGAAATATGCATCAATACGATTCCGGCCATGGTGCTGACCAGTAAAGTGCTGTCCCGCATGCCGGCCAGCAGTTTTATTATGGACATCGCTTCGCTTCCCGGGGGGACGGATTTCCGCTATGCAAAAAAGAGGGGCATCAAGGCCATTATTACACCGGGGCTTCCCGGACTTGTTGCTCCGAAAACAGCAGGCCAGATTATTGCCAATGTGCTGACGGAATTGTTGCTGGATAAATTTTCAGGGGAGGCGGAATAAGATGAGCCTTGAAGGGAAACATATCGGATTCGGAATCACCGGGTCGCACTGCACCTACAGCCAGGTCGTTCCGGAAGTTGAAAAACTGATGGAAGCGGGATGTAAAGTAACGGCTTTTGTCACCTATACGGTAAAGCAGACGGTGACTCGTTTTGGAAGCGGGGCAGACTGGGTCGGGAAAGTCGAGACGATTACAGGACATGAGGTTGTCGATTCAATTGTCAAAGCCGAACCCTACGGGCCGAAAAAACCGCTTGACTGTATGATCATCGCGCCTCTTACCGGAAACTCATTGAGCAAATTCGCCAATGCCCAGACAGACAGTCCCGTCCTGATGGCGGCCAAGGCGACATTAAGAAACGGCCGTCCTGTCGTGCTCGGTGTTTCAACAAACGACGGGCTCGGGCTTAATCTGCAGAATATTGCAAAATTAATCGTTGCAAAAAATATTTATTTTATTCCGTTCGGCCAGGATGATCCTGTGCACAAGCCGAATTCGCTGGTCGGCCGGATGGATTTGATGATTAATACGGTAGAATCGGCCCTGCTGGGGGAACAGCTTCAGCCGCTACTTGTCGATAAAACAAAGCAAGATTGACGTTTCATGTTTTTTCCCGGGCTGAATATGATAAAATAGAACTGGATTTCTAAGGGAGAGAGCTGTTTTCTGCAATTCTCCCTTTCTTTCGACTATCGGTAATTATATAATAGATGAAATGAGATGTCTATTGAACAGGAAGATCGGCCTGTCACAAACGGAGGACTGAACGCAGCTGTGGGGGACCGCGGGAGCCATTGCTCTGAAACGCTTGAAGGCTCACCGCTTCCGCTGAAAACCCGCTTCCGCCGATTGAAACCTGACGAAAAAGGCGAACGGATCGATTTGCAGCATTCTCCCAAGGTGGAAAGGATGATAGCGATTTGAAGATCATTGTACAGAAATTCGGCGGGACATCCGTCCAGACTCAGGAAATGAGAGATCATGCAGTTCAGCATGTGATGAAAGCCGTAAGCGAAGGCTATAAAGTGATTGTTGTCGTTTCCGCGATGGGCCGTGCGGGGGATCCTTATGCCACCGACACACTGCTCGGCCTCGTCGATGAATATGACAGCTCGGCGCGCGAGAGGGACATTCTGATGTCCTGCGGAGAAACGATTTCGATGGTTGTTTTTTCGAACATGCTGAAAAAGGCGGGCATCCGGTCCGAAGCCATGACAGGTGCACAGGCGGGCTTTCGGACAAACCGGACGTTTAACGAGGCGAAGATCATTGAGATGAAAGTCGGCCCTCTGCTCAAGAAGCTTGAAGGCCTTGATACGGTCGTCGTTGCCGGTTTTCAGGGACAGACAGCGGACGGCGAAATAACGACTCTCGGGCGCGGGGGCAGCGATACATCGGCCGCGGCGCTGGGGGCGGCTGTCGATGCGGAATGGATCGATATTTTTACGGATGTAAATGGCGTCATGACGGCAGATCCGCGCATTGTCAGCGATGCACGCAGACTTTCGGTCCTTACGTACAATGAGGTTTGCAACCTCGCTTATCAGGGGGCCAAAGTGATCCATCCGCGGGCGGTTGAAATTGCCATGACGGCGAAAATTCCGATACACATCCGGTCGACGATGTCGGAAGGGCTTGGCACGCTCGTCACGACGATGAACCGGGCGGGCCGCGGACAGGATATTCAGGAACGGCCGGTAACCGGGATCACCTATGTCAAGGGAGTCACACAGATCCGCGTCCGCGCCGGCAAAGAAGAGTACGACCTTCAGGCGAAAGTGTTCAAAGCGATGGCGGAACAGGGAATCAGTGTCGATCTGATCAATATCAGTCCGAACGGCGTTGTTTACACAGTGATGGAAAAGGTGACTGATCTGGCCGTCGCAACGCTGAAAAAATTGGGCTACGCACCGGATGTGCTGAGCGGATGCGCTAAGGTTTCGGCTGTAGGAGCGGGAATGGCCGGTGTGCCCGGAGTTGCTTCGCGGATTGTGAACGCGCTTACGGAACAGGGAATCCGTATCCTGCAATCCGCCGATTCCCATAATACAATCTGGGTCCTGGTTGAACAGGCGAGGATGAAGGATGCCGTGAACGCACTGCACCATGCTTTCCACCTGGAAAGGGAACAGGAAGAAGCCGATTTGGAACAACCAAAACAGGAGTGAGAAAAATGGATTTTGGCAGATTATTGACTGCAATGGCCACACCGTTTGATGAAAACGGAGACCTCAGTCTGGAACGTACGACCGACCTTCTGGAGCATTTGATACAAAACGGTTCGGAAGGCGTTGTTGTTGCCGGGACAACAGGAGAATCGCCGACACTGACGAACGAAGAAAAACTGGTGCTTTTTGAACATGTTGTAAAAGTGGCAGACGGGCGTCTGAAAGTCATCGTAGGGACCGGAGGAAATAATACAAAACAGTCCGTTGCGTTTTCGGAAGAAGCTTCGAAGCTTGGCGTCGATGCCGTTATGGCTGTGGCACCCTATTATAACAAACCGAACCAGGAAGGACTTTACGAGCATTACAAGGCAATTGCCGAACATGTGGAGGTACCGGTTGTCATCTATAATATCCCCGGCCGTTCAAAAGTAAATATATCCGCCGGAACAATCATTCGGCTCTCTGAGATCGATAATATCGTTGCCGTCAAAGAAGCAAGCGGAGATCTGGATCAGATGGCGGCGATTATCGCCGGAACGGACGATGATTTTCATCTGTACAGCGGCGACGACGGCCTGACGCTGCCCGTTCTTGCGATCGGCGGCCAGGGTGTGATCTCTGTTTCGTCGCACGTCATCGGTCCTGAGATGAAAGACATGATCGCGGCTTTTCTGGACGGAAACATCAAAAAGGCGGCATGTCTGCACCGGGCGATGCTTCCGCTCATGCGGGAGCTTTTTGCGGCACCCAGCCCTGCACCGATCAAGACGCTGCTTAATCACCTGGGCATTGCAGTCGGAGGCGTCCGTCTGCCGATGGTCGGATTGACGGATGAGGAGAAAGACTCGCTGTTCGATGTATATAATCGTTTTAAAAACTTTTCTGAACAGGAAATCAGAAACAGCTGAATAGGGAAATAAAGGGTGGATAGGGATGCGGGTTCCTTATTCGCCCTTTTCATTCATCCAAAATAAATGATAGTCAGGGGGCGATCGGCATGAGAGTCTTGTTGAGCGGATTCGCGCCGTACGGCGAGGATCATATCAACCCTTCCTGGGAAGCGGTACGGCGGTTGGACGGCATGCGGGCTGTTGGTAATGTAACACTCTTTGCAACGAGGCTGCCTGTCGTTTATGGAGAAGCGATAGAAAGATTGATTTCATCGATCCATGTGATCAAGCCGGATGTGACGATCGCTGTCGGACAGGCCGGTGGAAGAATGCAAATCACTCCCGAACGCATTGCGATCAATGTGAGCGATGCAGCGGTACCTGATAACGCGGGCCGGATGCTGACCGATCAGGCGATCGTTTCAGACGGACCGGCCGCGTACTGGTCGACTCTGCCGATCCGTAAGATTGTTCATGCGATCAAAGGTCTCGGCATTCCCGCAGGGCTCTCCAATACGGCAGGCACTTTCGTCTGCAACCAGGTTTTCTATGGATTGATGCACGAGCTGAGCCATTCCGAGCAGACGAGAATCGGCGGCTTTATTCACGTTCCTTATATGCCTGAGCAGACTCTGGACAAACTGACGCCCTGTCTCTCGCTCGATATGATCACGAAGGCACTGAAGTGTGCCGCCGTTGTTTCTGCCAAAGCACTGATGCCGGATCACAAATTAACGGAAATTAATTAGGAAAGCATTCTTTTTCTTCGGACTCCCTGGGGCGAACATGTTTTTTATTTAAAATTGTACTTTGCATAAGGCTTTGGGTATAATAAAGTCAGTGATTAGTTCGGGTCAAAAGCGATGACTGCTCAATTTAATAGGAGGAATGCCCATTGACACATTCGAAGCAGGACAATGTGCGAATCTATGCAATGGGCGGCGTTGGCGAAATTGGAAATAATATGACAGTCATTGAGGTCAGTCATGACATTTATATTATTGATGCGGGACTGATGCACCCGCATGAAGATATGCTCGGAGTCGATACCGTGATTCCCGATGTGTCCTACCTGACTGAAAACAGGGAACGGATTAAAGCTGTGCTGTTGACGCACGGGCATCAGGCCAATATCGGCGCTCTCCCTTATTTGCTGAGGGAACTGGATGTGCCGGTTTACGGGACGGAGCTGACTCTGGCTCTTGTCAGAGAAAGCCTGAAGGAATCGGGTGAAAATGTACGCAAAGATGCTCTTGTTATCATCGATCCCGATAAGGATCTGAAAATCGGCCATTGCAATTTTTCTTTTTTTCGTACCTACCACAGCGTTCCCGATGCGATCGGCATTGCCATTCAGACGACGCAGGGAATGATTGTCCATACAGGCGACTATAAATTTGATTTTACGCCGGTCGGTGGAGTACGGACCGATGTCAGCAAGATTGCGGCGATCGGCGATAAAGGGGTGCTTTGTCTGCTTTCCGACAGCAAACATGCGGAAATCCCGGGAAAGGCGCCTTCAGATTCTGTGATCGGCGATCAATTCAGCCATTTGCTTTACTCAGCGTCCGGCCGGGTCATTATGACGGTCCACGCGACCAATATTCACCGCATCCAGCAATTTGTTGATGCCTGCATGCAGCATCACCGGAAAGTGACCATTGACGGGCGCCTTCTGGAAAGAATTATTTCAATAGCCGTTAAAGAAGGATTCCTTAATGTCCCCAGAAATACTTTCCTTTCCTGGGAAAAGGCACTGAAGTGTCCGAAGGAAGAACTGGCCGTCATTACGAGCGGTCCTGACGGTGATCCGCTTACTTCTCTGACCGGCATGGCTAATCATTTGCACAAAAAATTGAAGCTGCAGGAAAACGATCTGATTATTTACGCGGCGTCATTGACCCCGAGCAATGAAAAAACGGTCACGAATGCCATCGACCAGTTAATGAGTGAAGGAGCCCAGGTAATCTTCGGAAAGAGCGTGCACGTTTCCGGGCATGGTTCCGCCGAAGATATAAAGCTGATGCTTCAGCTGACCCGTCCGAAATATTTAATTCCGATTGACGGAGAATTTAAAATGATGAAGGCTCATCAGGCAATTGCCGAATCGATGGGGCTTCCGCCGCATCATGTCTTTCTCCTCGACAAGGGGGATGTGGTCGAATTTACAGACGGGGAAGCCAAACAGGCCGAAGCGGTGCCTGCGGGCCGGCTGCTCGTTGACGGACTTGGGGTCGGCGATGTCGGAAACATTGTATTAAGGGACCGGCGGATGCTTTCACAGGACGGCACAGTCATTGTTGTTGTCACACTGGGGAGGCGGACGAAACGGATCCTCGCCGGGCCGGAACTCATTACACGCGGTTTTGTGTACGTCCGAGAATCAGAAGATCTACTGGAAGAAGCTAATCATATTGTTTCCGAAGTGCTTTCAAAGGCACTCACGCAGCATGTATCCGAGTGGTCATCGCTTAAAAGCGGAATACGTGACGCCTTAAGCCGTTACTTTTTTGACAAAACCAAACGCCGTCCAATGATATTGCCAATTATCATGGAATATTAAAAGGGTGAGCCGTGACCGCGGCTCACCCTTTTAAATAAGACGATGCCCAATTGCGCTGCCGCCATCGGCTCAATTGATGACTCGCAACATTCGAAAATCATATGGCTGACAGCTGCTTTTTCGATAAGTGCCCGTCACAAATAGAAAATATCAAGCCCCATTGAAAACTTTGCGAAATACGGATTAATAGAGTAAATTAAGGACAGTGGCTTACTGAAGCCTTCTGAAGAGCCGTCAGGAATTCCTGACCGATACATTTGTGGCAAGCCTTATCATTAAAGAGACGGCTGCTTCATTTTTTTCATTGAATCGAGGTAGAATTATGGCCAATAAAAAGCGGAAGAGAGTCCGGACCAGGAAGGGATGGAAAGAAACGCTGATCTATGAAGTCGGCGGTCTTGCCATGTTTGCAATGACCTGCATCGGGATCAGCAGCCTTGGGGCGGCAGGAGAGGTGCTTAAAGAAGCCTGCCGCTTTTTAGCCGGAGACTGGTGGAACATTCTTCTTCTTTTTTCTCTGGCTCTGTCAATCTATTATATTGTGATGCGGAAGCAGCCCGTCTTTTTTACAAGAAAACTGACTGGTATGTATTTGCTCACTTTTTCGGTGCTTCTTTTCAGTCATGTGAGACTGTTTGAGATACTCTCCGCAACGAATGTGTGGCAGAACCGATCCGTTATATTCAACACGTTTGTTTTATTTCAGGGCGATTTATCGGGAAACGTTCCGAGCCAGGGGCTGGGGGGAGGCATGATCGGTGCAGTCGGCTTTGCGTTTTTCCATTATCTTTTTTCAACCACGGGAACGTTATTCATGGCCGCCTTTCTCTCTCTTGTTTCTCTGATCCTGATTACGGGCCTTTCTCTCCGGGACACCGCGAAGAAATTATTCGGAGGCCTGTTCGCCGGGGCGGCAAAAAACCTTAAAGAAGGTGCCGGCCGCCTGAAACCCCTTCTGAAAAGGAAAGAAAAGAAGAAGGAACGGCCGGATTCCGCCGATCTGAACGGAAAGCAGGAGAATATTTCTGCGGTGAGCCCGGTTCAGGAACCGGAGATTCATGATTTTAATGAACGGGTGACTGCGCCCGCCGACTCGGCGGCCGATCTGTCCAAAATAGAAGCGAAACGCGAACCTGAAGAAGAGCGGGCTGCCGGAGGGCCGGATTTTGCACAGGAAGCGCCTGAAAATGAAGATTATCAGCTGCCTCAGCTCGATCTGCTTCATCATCCGAGAAAGAATGCGCAAAATAACGAACGGAAACATATCGCTGAAAACGTGCGCACGCTTGAGCGAACATTCGAAAGCTTCGGAGTGAGGGCCGCCGTCCGCGAAGTGCATCTCGGCCCTGCCGTGACGCGTTACGAAGTTTATCCCGAAGCCGGCGTCAAGGTCAGCCGCATCCTCGGTTTAAGCGATGATCTTGCTCTCGCGCTTGCTGCCAAGGATATTCGCATAGAGGCGCCGATACCGGGAAAATCGGCCGTCGGCATTGAAGTGCCTAACCGCGAAGTGGCTATGGTCGGACTCCGGGAGGTCCTGGAGTCAAAAAATGCCAAACGTGCGACTTCGAAACTGACCGTCGGCCTCGGCCGCGATATTTCGGGCGAGCCGATTCTGGCCGATCTGAATAAAATGCCCCACCTGCTTGTCGCCGGAGCAACAGGCAGCGGGAAAAGCGTCTGCATCAACAGTATTATTATCACGCTGCTGATGCGCACCAAGCCGAGCGAAGTGAAACTTTTCATGATTGACCCTAAAATGGTTGAACTGAATGTGTATAACGGCATTCCCCATCTGCTGACGCCGGTCGTCACCGATCCGGCAAAAGCGGCTCAGGGGCTGAAAAATGTCGTCGGCGAAATGGAAAGACGCTACGAACTTTTCTCGGAAAGCGGCACGCGGAACCTCGAGAGCTACAATGAAACGGTCAGAAGGTTTAATGAAAAGCATGAAGAAAAGCAACCGCTGATGCCTTATATTGTCGTCATTATCGATGAGCTCGCCGATCTGATGATGGTCGCCTCCAAGGATGTCGAAGAGACGGTTACGCGTCTGGCACAGATGGCGAGAGCGGCCGGCATTCATTTAATCATTGCGACTCAGCGCCCTTCGGTCGATATTATCACCGGAGTGATTAAGGCGAATATCCCGTCCAGAATCGCTTTCAGTGTTTCGTCAATGATGGACTCGCGGACGATTCTCGATTCCGGAGGCGCCGAAAAGCTTCTTGGAAAAGGGGACATGCTGTTTCTGCCGATCGGAGCCTCCAAACCGACACGTATACAGGGCGCTTTTCTTTCAGATGATGAAGTTGAAAATGTGGTTCAGTATGTAATCGGACAGCAAAAGGCCAACTACAGAAAAGATATGATGCCGGCCGACCAGCCGGAAAGCGGCCGGGAAAAAGTGGATGACGAACTGTTCGACGATGCTGTGCAGCTGGTGGTCGGCATGCAGACCGCCAGTGTTTCGATGCTGCAGCGCCGGTTCCGCATCGGCTATACGCGTGCCGCCCGTCTGATTGATGCGATGGAGGAGCGCCATATTGTCGGCCCTTATGAAGGAAGCAAGCCCAGGGCCGTGCTGATTACGAAACAGGACGACGAAGCTTCGACACGCTGACGGCCGAGTATCCGGCTGCCGGCCTGCCGGGTATAATAAATACAGAACAAAAAAGGAAGGACAGCAGGTGATGCATGTGGGCAGAACGCTGATTACCGGGGCAAGCGGAGCCATAGGAAGGGCAACGGCGAAAAAACTGGCCGCTGCCGGGAAATCTTTGTTTCTCCACTACAATAAGGGAGAGGAAGCGGCCTTCCGGCTTGCAGCCGAACTTGCGGAAAACCATCCGGATCAGATATTTTCGTGTGTCCGGGCGGATCTTGCGAAAGAATCGGGGCCTGACGAACTGCTTGCACGCCTCGACGGTCCGGTCGACGCCGTCGTTTATAACTGCGGGAAAAGCCAGGTCGGGCTGTTTCAGGACGTTGCCTCGGAAACCGTCAAGGAGTTTGTTCAGCTTCAGCTCGTCAGCCCATTCCGGCTGCTTCAGCAGCTGATCCGTCCGATGATCCGCGGGCAGAGAGGGAACATTGTTTTTGTCTCCTCTATTTGGGGACTGACCGGCGCTTCGACGGAAGTACTGTATTCGATGGTCAAGGGAGGACAGAATACATTGGTCAAGGCGCTGGCCAAGGAGCTGGCACCGAGCGGCATCCCCGTTAATGCGGTTGCTCCCGGAGCGGTGGACACGCCGATGATGAATGATTTTAATAAAGAGGACATCGACCTGATCAAAGAAGCAATTCCGATGGGAAGGCTCGGACGCCCCGAGGAAATTGCCGCATTGATCGCTTTTCTGATCGGCTCCGATGCTGCTTATATCAGCGGCCAGATTATCTCCGTGAACGGTGCGTGGTACTGCTGAATGGATGAGTTTTCCTGCATAAGCCGGATCTGTTGAGACACGCTATGAAAAGCAACACAAAAGTATCTCAGGGAGGCGAGTGGATGTCTGTTTTGGACAATTGGGATCATTGGAAAGATTTTCTGGGCGATCGGATTCAGCAGGCCAAGAGTCTGGGCGTTGATCAGGAGGCGTTGTCCGGTTTCGCCAAAAAAATCGGGGATTATCTGAATGAAAATGTAGATCCGAAGACTGAACAGGAACGTGTTCTGTCTGACTTATGGAATGTGGCGGACGAACATGAACGACTCGTTCTGGCGAGTCTGATGATTAAATTGGTCACTTCGGATACTGATGCCGCAGAGCGATCTGTTTAAACAGATGCCTGCAAAAAAGAGATGCCTGACGGTGTCTCTTTTTTTTAAAAACGGTGTCGTTAAACAGGAAAAATTATGATAGAATTATGACTGATGGTTCATGAAGAAAAACCTGTCTCCGTTTTCCAATGGACGGATTGAATAGAAAAACTCATCCATTTTTCCTATAGGGCACAAGGAAATACCTCTTGAAAACCTGTATATTTTAAGATAAATTGAACTGTATTGTTTTTTATGGGGAGGATCTCCATGGCAGACGGTAAGGAATGGTATCTGGAATACGAAATACATAGAAACAGGCCTGGTCTGCTGGGAGATGTGTCATCGCTGCTTGGCATGCTTGGAGTCAATATATTAACAATAAACGGTGTAGATCATGAGCGAAGAGGGCTGCTCGTCGCTGCCCGCGATGATAAGCAAATCGAACGTTTTCTTTCCATTGCTGAAACGATGGAGACCATTCATCTGACAAAAGTGCGCCCGCCGACTTTAAGCGACCGTCTGGCGGTCCGCCACGGGCGTTATATTGAGAGGGACACGGGGGATCGCAAGACGTTTCGGTTTACAAGGGATGAAATCGGTCTGCTTGTTGATTTTATGGCCGAATTGTTTAAGATGTCCGGGCATCCTCTGCTTGGTATAAGGGGGCTTCCCCGGGTCGGCAAATCCGAATCAGTTATTGCCGCAAGTGTTTCCGCAAATAAACGATGGATATTTGTTTCTTCGACATTGCTCAAGCAGACCGTTCGTACCCGGTTGTCTGACGATGAGCGTTCAACGGATCACATTTACGTGATTGACGGTGTTGTTTCCAAAAGAAGAGGCTCGGAGAGTCACTGGGATTTGATACGACAGCTTATGCGGGCCCCTGTGACTAAAGTCATCGAACATCCTGATGATTTTGTAAGGGAAACAGAGTATACATTGGAAGATTTTGACTACCTTCTGGAATTGCGCAATCATCAGGACGAGCAGATCAGGAGCAGCGACGATTCCATTCATTCGGATTTTCCCCGGTCTGATTTTAATTAACAATGACAATGGCAGGTGTTATTAGTGAGTGAACTAGGTCAAACATTGAAGGAGGCCCGTGAAGCGAAGGGACTCTCTCTGGACGATCTGCAGGAGGAAACCAAGATCCAGAAACGCTATCTTCAGGCAATAGAAGACGGCGATTTCAAGCAGTTGCCCGGAGATTTTTACACAAGGGCATTTATCAAAAGCTACGCGGAAGCCGTAGGAGTGGATTTCGGCGAGTTGTCCGAGCAAAATGCCAGTGAACTTCCCCAAGTGCATCGGGAGCCTGCCGAAATCCGCACGCTTCCGCCCGACGGAAGTGAAGAGATGCCTGCTTCAAGAACCGTCCGGCATCAGGCGGCGCGTTCCGGCACAAAAGGCTGGTCTTCTTTTCTGAGTAAGGCAATTATTGCTGTTTTTGTTCTGATTGCGATTATGATTGTTTATATTCTGGCCACTAATTTGATGGGCGGGCATTCGAGCCAGGCTCCCAAGGGCAGCCAGGGAGGTGCTTCTTCTGTTTCCTTCAAGGGGAGCAGTTCCTCAACGGCAAAATCCGGAAATTCAGGTGCTCAATCGAATTCTTTGGCGCAGAAAAACAATTCGGCTTCTTCATCGGTACAGCAGAGCCTGAAAATGGACGGGTCACAGGGGTCGACGACGACCTACACGCTTTCCGGAACGACTAAATTTGCCGTATCTCTTTCCGCAGCGAAGGGGAAAAGCTCATGGATCAGCGCCACGGATGTCAAAAGCGGCCATCAGCTTGTTCAGGGAATCGCGTCGGGATCCAAGGCTTTTAACTTTGATGCATCCAATGTCCAGTCTCTGCGCATCGATGTCGGCAACGCACCGAATACCGTGCTGAAGATCAACGGCAAGAATTTCACATTTCCCAGCCAGACAATCGTTCAGACGATTATTATTAATTTTAATAAATAAGCAGACCCTTGAGTTGGAGTCAGCCGGATCCGGCGGCTCCTTTTTTCATGCGGCCGGCAAAGTGTGAAAGTTATGTGTCTGTAAAAAGAGAATGGATATTTTTTTCTCTTAAAAAGGAGGATTCTGTCATGAATATCGCCAATAAATTAACTGTATCCCGCATGATTATGATCCCCGTTTTTCTTGTTTTTTTGCTTGCCCCGATCGATCTTGGCACTGCAGGTTCAGGGGGCTTTGCGCTTCCGGTTTCCCAAATGCTTGCCGGCTTCATCTTCATTATTGCTTCCATAACTGACCTGCTTGACGGCCGGATTGCGAGAAAACGCCGCCTTGTGACAAACTTTGGAAAATTTTCCGATCCTCTGGCCGATAAGCTGCTGGTGATGAGTGCCTTTGTGTCGTTTGCCGGTATGGAAAGGATAGCCTCATGGATTGTCATCGTCATTCTTGCCCGCGAGTTCGCAGTTACCGGCCTGCGTCTGGTGGCTGCGGGCGAAGGCGATGTGATTGCCGCAGGACAGATGGGAAAATGGAAGACACTCTTTCAGATGCTGACCGTCATCTCCTTTTTATTCAACAACATTCCTTTCGGCCTGAGCGGATTCCCTTTAGATCAGTTCCTTCTTTGGATCGCCCTGCTGCTGACGATCCTGTCCGGCATCGATTATTTCTATAAGAACCGTGAAGTCTTGCTTCGTTCGAAGTGAATCTTGGCGGTTGCACTTCGTGCCGGACTGCCAGATAATAAAATAAGAAAAGGCAAGTCTGGAAAATAGGAAGGGAGAATTCTGATTTTATGAATGCGGAAATTATTGCAGTAGGTTCAGAATTGCTGCTTGGACAGATCGCCAATACAAACGCCCGGTTTATTTCCGAGCGGCTGGCTTTGCTGGGCATTGATGTTTACTTTCATACCGTGTGCGGCGATAACAGAGGGCGTCTTCTCGATGTGATAAAAAACGCTGAATCGCGTGCAGATCTGCTGATCTTTACCGGAGGCCTCGGGCCGACGAAAGACGATCTTACAAAAGAAACGGTTGCGCAGGCGCTTGGCAGATCCCTTGTGACGGATCAGGAAGCAATGGACAGCATGCTCGACTATTTTCGAGTGACCGGACGGGAGATGACGGAGAATAACCGGAAGCAGGCTCTTGTCATTGAAGGCAGCCATGTACTTCCGAATCGTCAGGGGATGGCACCCGGGATGATTGTCGAGCAGGACGGCCGTCTGTATCTGCTGATGCCCGGAGTCCCTTCCGAAATGAAACCGATGTTTCTCGACTTTGCCGGCGACTATCTGGCGCATCGCCATCCGCAGCACATTCAATCGCGTGTTCTCCGTTTCTTCGGGATCGGAGAGTCTCAGCTGGAAACCAAAATTATCGATCTGATCGATGCCCAGTCCAATCCGACGATTGCGCCGCTGGCCAAGGAAAGCGAAGTGACGCTCAGACTGACGGCAAAACATGAAAGCCTGGATGAAGCTGTTAAAATGCTTGACCGGATTGAACGGCGGATCAATGAGAGGGTAGGCCGATATCTCTACGGATACGGAGAAGAAACACTGGCGGAGGTCGTATTCAAGCTTCTGACCAATCAGCAGAAGACGATTGCCTTTGCGGAAAGCTTGACCGGCGGTATGGCCGCAGAATGGCTGACCGGGTTTTCCGGCGCTTCCTCTGTACTGAACGGCGCTGTCGTCTGCTACACGAACCCGGTAAAAGAACAGGTGCTGAAGGTGCCCTTGGCCGTTTTGAACGGGGAAGGCGCCGTGAGCGGAAGGTGTGCCGAAATAATGGCTGCCTCCGTCAGGGATTTATGCGGTTCGGATCTCGGCGTCGGCTTTACCGGTGTCGCCGGACCTGATAAAAGCGAAGGCAAAGAAGTCGGCACGGTCTACATCGGTTTCGCGGATGCGGAAGGTGCGAAAAGCTATTTGTTCCATTTCAACGGGTCGCGCCGGAAAATCAGGACGCAGTCCGTCAAAACCGGGTATGATCTGATCAGGCGCCATCTCTGCCATCTGCCGATCCTTGAGAAATAAAATCTGTCCGGAAAGGCCAGACAGACAAATACGAACAAATATTCCCAGAACGCTTGTGCTGATTCTGGAAAAAGGTTATGATGATAGAAGGATGTCTTAAGGAGATGAATCGAAACAATGGCTGAAAAGAATGAAAGAAAAGCGGCACTTGACAATGCCCTGCGTCAGATTGAAAAACAATTTGGCAAAGGTTCGATTATGAGGCTGGGGGAACAGCCGGAACAACGTGTTTCCACCGTATCGAGCGGTTCGCTGGCCCTGGATATTGCGATGGGTGTCGGCGGCTACCCGCGCGGCCGCATTATTGAAATTTACGGGCCTGAATCTTCAGGGAAAACGACCGTGGCGCTCCATGCGATCGCCGAAGCGCAGAAAGGCGGCGGCCAGGCGGCCTTTATCGATGCCGAACATGCACTGGATCCCGTATACGCGGAACATCTCGGCGTGAACATTGACGAATTGCTGCTGTCGCAGCCGGACACCGGCGAACAGGCGCTTGAAATTGCCGAAGCCCTGGTCCGGAGCGGCGCGATTGATATCATTGTCGTCGATTCCGTGGCCGCTCTTGTTCCCAAGGCGGAAATTGAAGGAGAAATGGGCGACGCGCATGTCGGGCTGCAGGCGCGGCTGATGTCGCAGGCCTTGCGGAAATTGTCCGGCGTCATCAGCAAATCAAAGACAACAGCCATTTTCATCAATCAGATCCGTGAGAAGATCGGCGTGATGTTCGGCAATCCGGAGACCACCCCGGGCGGACGGGCCCTGAAATTCTATGCGTCGGTCCGTCTTGAAGTGCGCCGTGCCGAAGCACTTAAGGTCGGCAATGACATTGTCGGCAACCGCACAAGAATTAAAGTAGCCAAGAATAAGGTTGCTCCCCCGTTCAAACAGGCAGAGGTCGATATTATGTACGGCCATGGGATTTCTCAGGAAGGAGAAATTCTGGATATTGGAGCAGAGCTTGATATCGTCGAGAAAAGCGGCGCGTGGTATTCATATAATAAAGAACGGCTCGGTCAGGGCCGTGAAAATGCCAAATTGTTTTTAAAAGAAAATGAGCCGATAAAGGACGAGATCAGGAAACAAATCCGTGCTCATTATCACCTGGACGACGGACCGGCCGATGAGACGGCTTCGGAAGATGCGGAACAGCCCGCGGGCAAAGAATCGAATTAAGCTTTGCGGAAATTGCTCAGCGGGCGGGCGCCTTTGGAAATTGATGAAGTGAATAGATGAATATGATTAGATAAAGGGATTGTGCTGGAAAAAGGACGTAAGGGTTCCGTGAACAGTACAGTTCTTTTAGACTAAATTTGCAGAATATTCGTAAAAAAATGTTCGGCATTTGTAACTTGCTTTCATTATTATGCGTCAATTATGCCGCAAGGTTGACAACCCAAAATCTCAACTATAAAATTAAACTGTAACTTCCATGTAATTGATTTGTGAATATGTAAACTTTTCTAAAAGTATGTGCTTAAAAAGCGGCGATTGAGGATATCAGGGAGAGCGGATCGTTTCACGGCAAGCGGAGACGCCTTTTCTTCACATGAGAAGAAACAAAACCGCGATGCAATTTCCGGTTTCTTATATTGTTTCTTTATTAAGCTCATCCGAAAGTAAAAGTGAATGATTTTACTTCTTGACGATATGGGAAGGCAAGGAGGTGAAAAGATGACTAGTCTTATTGTTACAATCATCTCCATTGCGCTTATCTCTGTAGTTTGTCTGTTTGTTGGGTATACGATCCGAAAAAAAATTGCCGAGGCTAAGATTACTTCTGCGGAGACTGCTGCGCATCAAATCATTGACGATGCCCATCGTGATGCGGAAGCGTTGAAGAAAGAAACCCTTCTTGAAGCAAAGGATGAAATTCATACTTTCAGGTCACAAGCTGAAAATGAAGCCCGGGAACGCAGAAATGAACTTCAAAAGCAAGAAAATCGCCTGGCACAGAAAGAGGATCTGCTGGATCGGAAAAGCGAATCTCTTGATAATAAGGAAAGTTCATTGGGAAAAAAGGAGGAAGCACTTAGCAAGAAACATCGACAAATTGAAGAGATGGAGAGCAAAGTGGAGGAATTGCTGCAAAAACAGCAGTCGGAGCTGGAGCGCATTTCCGGACTGACGAACGAAGAAGCCAAAGAGCTGATTCTGAATCAGGTAAAACAGGAAACAGCTCATGAGGCTGCTCAAGTTGCCAAGGATATTGAGACCCGGGCAAAAGAAGATGCCGAAAAGAAAGCGAAAAGCATTCTTTCGCTGGCGATTCAGCGCTGTGCGGCGGACCACGTTGCCGAGACAACCGTATCGGTTGTTAATCTGCCCAATGATGAGATGAAAGGGCGGATCATCGGAAGGGAAGGACGGAACATCCGCACACTGGAGACGCTGACGGGAATTGATCTGATCATCGACGATACTCCGGAGGCTGTGATCCTGTCCGGTTTTGATCCGATCCGGCGCGAAGTCGCGAGGATTGCTTTGGAGAAGCTCGTTCAGGACGGACGGATTCATCCGGCGCGCATTGAAGAAATGGTTGAAAAGGCGCGCCATGAAGTAGATGAAAAAATCCGGGATTACGGCGAACAAACCACTTTTGAGGTCGGCATTCACAGTCTGCATCCGGATCTGATCAAGATTTTAGGCCGCCTGCATTTCAGAACGAGCTACGGCCAGAATGTTCTTAAGCACTCTGTGGAAGTTGCTTTTCTGTGCGGCATGATGGCCGCGGAGCTCGGCGAGGATGAGATGCTGGCCAGACGTGCCGGATTGCTTCATGACATTGGAAAAGCAATCGATCATGAAGTAGAGGGAAGTCACGTCGAGATCGGTGTCGAACTGGCGACAAAATATAAAGAACATCCTGTTGTAATTAACAGTATTGCTTCTCATCATGGAGATACAGAAGCTACATCTGTCATATCCGTACTGGTTGCGGCGGCGGATGCACTGTCGGCGGCCAGGCCGGGTGCCCGGCGCGAAACGCTGGAGACGTATATTCACCGTCTTGAAAAACTGGAAGAAATATCCGAGTCTTTCGAAGGCGTCGAAAAGTCGTATGCGATCCAGGCGGGACGCGAAATTCGTATTATCGTCCAGCCGGATGTTATTGATGACGCAAAGTCTTATCAGCTGGCGCATGATATTACCCGGAAGATTGAGAATGAGCTTGATTATCCCGGAAATATCAAGGTTACCGTCATCCGTGAGACACGGGCAGTGGAGTATGCAAAATAAAAAAAGCGGCTGATTGCCGCTTTTTTTATTCGTTTTTTCTTTGCCGTCCATCAGGCTATTTTGAGATTCCTTAATCGAATCGTTGTTTGCCGGCAGCGTTTGTCGTCAATTTCTCGAATCGGTTCAGTTAAAAGAAAAGAGTGTGTGTCATATGAGAATTTTATTTATAGGGGACGTTTACGGAAAGACCGGGCGCGAGATGGTCGAACAATATTTGCCGAAACTGAAAGACTCTTATCATCCGGATGCAATAATTATCAATGCCGAAAATGCCGCTCACGGAAAAGGCATTACGAAAAAAATATACAATCGGCTGACAGAACTTGGAGCGGACATGCTCACAATGGGCAACCATACGTGGGATAACCGTGAAATTTTCGAATTTATTGACGATGCAAAACGAATGGTCCGTCCGGCGAACTTTCCCGAAGGAACGCCCGGCACCGGACTGCGCATCATTCCGATCAATAAAGTCCGCATGGCGGTAATTAACATTCAGGGCCGCGTTTTTCTGCCGGCAATCGACGATCCGTTCCGTACGGCCGATCGGCTGGTTGCGGATGCACGGGAAAAGACGCCGATTATTTTTGTAGATATTCATGCAGAGACGACCAGCGAAAAACTGGCTCTGGGCCGCTATCTCGACGGCCGCGTCTCGGCGGTCATCGGGACGCACACACATGTGCAGACGGCGGATGAACGGATTTTTCCGGGAGGGACGGCTTACTTGTCCGATGCAGGAATGACGGGACCGTACAACGGCATCATCGGAGTAGAGCGGACGGCGGTCGTAAGAAGATTTCTGACCTCAATGCCGGTCCGCTTCGAGAGCGAAGAAGGGCCGGGTCAGCTGAGCGCAGTCATCGTCGACATCGATGAGCAGAACGGGAAGGCGACGCACATAGAACGGCTGCTGATTAATGATGATCATCCTTTTTTTGAGTGAGCCGCGTCCGGCCGGTTAAAAGGCAGGAATAGTCATCCTTAAGGGGAATATAGTAAATTATGGGCAATCCTCATAAGGAGATGACAAACGGAAATGGATGTATTAAAAGTTTCAGCAAAATCTATACCTAACTCTGTTGCCGGTGCCCTTGCCCACGCGATGAGGGAACAAAAAACGGCAGAAATTCAGGCAATCGGAGCGGGTGCACTCAACCAGGCCGTCAAGGCTGTTGCGATTGCCAGAGGTTTTGTCGCTCCGAGCGGACTCGATCTGATCTGCATTCCTGCTTTTACGGATATTGTGATCGACGGCGAAGAACGGACGGCGATCAAACTGATCGTCGAGCCCAGGTGATTTTTTACCTTATTACGGGGATTTTTTATATGCAAGTGAACGAGAATAACGAAAAAGTGACGAACTCACAGTATTTCATCAAAAAGGCTGTTTCAAAAGCCTCTTATTAAGACTCAGGAACCGGAGAGAAGTTTGTAAAAACACCTCTCCGGTTCTTCTTTTCTATCCTTAGTCGGGCGGATAATGGGAGGATGTCGGAAATCCGCTAAAAGAACACAGCAAACGAGACCTGACGAGGTGAATTTTTATACGAGAATGAAAACCTCCTTATCGGGTGGAAATCCTTTAACGCTCCTATCGGCTGAGCGTTTTTTCTCTTTCCCATTAGGGTCTTGCATCCGGTCGCACTTTGACAGGCTGTTTCCGCTCGGGTCCAATTTCTTCGATTAATAAAAAATCAGCCTTTTCTGCAAAAATAGTAAAAAACAGGAAATTATGATATCATATTAATATGATTATAAAAGAATAAGGATATAAGGGAGGGGTTTATTTTGAAAGAAACAAAAGCCTGGAAAATGAATGGTTTCGTCGGCCTGCTGGTCATACTGGTTTTGCTTGGTGCGGGGATTGCCGCAGAGATATCGGCTATTTTGTGGGCCGCCGTATTATTGTGGCTCGCTGCTCTTGTGCTGATGACCGGCATGACCGTCATCCCACCGAATAAAACGAAAGTCGTCACTTTTTTCGGACGTTATGCAGGCAGTGTTCAGGACAATGGAATCTTCCTGACGGTTCCCTTATCCGTCAGAAGGACTGTTTCACTCCGTGTCCGCAACTTCAACAGCCAGAAGCTGAAAGTCAACGACGTGGAAGGCAATCCGATCGAAATCGCTGCCGTGGTCGTATTTAAAGTGGTGGACTCGGCAAAGGCGCTGTTTGATGTCGATAATTACACTCAATTCGTTGAGATTCAAAGCGAGACGGCCGTTCGTCATATTGCCTCCAAGTATCCGTATGATAATTTTGAAGAGCAGGGGCTGTCGCTGAGAAGCAATGCGGCGGAGATCTCCGATGTACTGAAGGAAGAGCTTCAGAACCGGCTTACCCTTGCCGGAGTCGCTGTTGTCGAAACGAGGCTGACACATCTTGCCTACTCGACGGAAGTAGCGCAGGCGATGCTTCAGCGCCAGCAGGCGGCAGCGATCATTTCTGCCAGGCAGAAAATTGTTGAGGGGGCCGTAGGCATGGCTCAGATGGCCATCCAGCGTCTTGAAAAGGATCATGTGATCGAACTGGACGAGGAACGAAAAGTGAACATGATTAATAATCTGATGGTCGCCATTGTTTCGGAAAAGGGGACGCAGCCGGTGATCAATACGGGAAGTCTTTACTGAGGAACGGAGTTTTTGCATGGCACAGAAAAAAAGTTTTTTGTTGAGAATGGATCGCGACCTTTACGAGATTCTGCAGAGATGGGCGGCCGACGAATTTCGAAGTGTAAACGGCCAGATCGAATTTTTGCTGCGCGAAGCCGTGAAACGCTCGGGAAAAACGGATAAAAAGGAAAAGTAAATACGGTTCTGCGTTTTCGGCAGCCCTTCTGCCGGCAGCCTCTTTTTTCTCAGTAGCAAGCGGCTGTCTTGTAAAATCACCGTGCCGATTGGCGATGCTTTAATTGATTTACCGGAAGAAAACGTTTTCAATCCGGGCGGGATATTGTAAAATTGAGTCGGAAGGGATAGCGCCACAGGGGGTGATGCTGATGCTTGTAGAAGATCTGATGATTAAAGACGTGATTTCCGTGCATGAGAATGATTCGATTGAAGCGCTGATCAGGACATTGATTGTACACAAGATTGGCAGCGTACCCGTTTTGAATGATCAGGACAAACTGGCCGGCTTTGTGACTGACGGGGATATACTTCGCGCTGTTTCCCCGATGCAGCAGACGATTTATGATTTTTATGTGATGATCGTCGCTGTTGAAGCTGAAACCCCGCGTGATAAAGTCAGGGATCTCCTAAATGAGAAGGTAAAAGACATTATGAAAAAAAGGAACATCCAGACCGTTTATGTGAATAAGGATGTGGACGCCGTGTTGAAAATCCTTTCCCATCACCATTTTAAAAAATTGCCGGTTATTGACGGTGAGCGGCATGTTGTGGGAATAATCAGCCGGAGCAACCTCATACGTTATATCGGAGAGCTGGCAATCAGTAAAAAGTAACGCGTGCCATCAGGCTGCAGGATCCGGCGGGCACTCCGGCCTTTGCAGCGGGCGGATATGCTGCGGACAGACAAAACAGGACAGATCTCCTGAAGCCGAATCGCTCGATTGGTTTTGGGAGATTTTTGATTGAATGAGTTTTCTAACATTTTAAATGAAACAAGCCGGCGTTTTTTTATCAGTGCGGATGTGCAGTCGAACGAGACTCATTTTAGGAAGATGAAAGGGCATGCTCGATTTTGGGGCTGAAAAAATCCGGGTGCGCATGCTTGAAAAAGGAAGACGCGGAACGGAGTTTTAAGAAACATCTTCCTTTACAGATTATTCATGAAAGCGATATCATAAAATGGTATGGATAAACTTTTTAAATAATCGGAAACAAATGATGACAGGGGCGAGTATATGTCGATTCCAAGAAACGCTTATCAGCAAATCAAAATGATCATACGCGATCAGAGCCGGGTGCTGACAAGCGAAGAAGATCTGGTCAGTTATGGTTATGATGCGTCATTCGGATTTTATCTGCCGGATCTGGTGGTTCAGGTCATCTCTGTCGAAGAAACGGCCGGGATTTTAAAATTGGCCAACCGATTTAAAATTCCCGTAACGCCGAGAGGACAGGCGTCGAGCCTGAGCGGCGGGCCGCTTCCCGTAAAGGGGGGCATTGTTCTCGACGTCTCGCAGTGGAATCGGAAGCTGATCGTGGACAGTGAGGATCTGGTCGCCGTTGTCTCGCCGGGGGTTGTCACGGCGCGGATCGATAAAGAGGCGGCAAAATACGGTCTGATGTATCCTCCTGATCCGGGAAGCTCGCAGATGTCGACGATTGCCGGCAATCTGGCCGAAAATTCCGGCGGACCGAGATGCCTGAAATACGGGGTGACGAAGGATTATGTAATCGGGCTCGAAGTCGTGACGCCGCAGGGCGAAGTCATGCGGACCGGAGGACGTACCGTAAAAAACGTCAGCGGTTATGATCTGACAAAACTGATTGTCGGGTCGGAGGGAACGCTGGGTGTGATTACGGAAGCGACCTTGCGTCTCGTTCCGAGGCCGCCGTCGTCGCGGACGCTGATGATCATTTTCAATCATTTTATCGATTCAGGGAGAATGGTAACCCAAATACTGACATCCGGCATTTTACCGGCCAAAATTGAAATGATGGATCAGGCGTCGATCCGGGCAGTTGAAGCCTATAAACCTCTCGGGCTGCCGACCGATGCCGAAGCTATTCTGCTTGTCGCCCTCGACGGTCATCCCGCCGCTGTGAAAGATGAGTCGGAAAAAATAGCTGAAATAGCGAAAGGTGTCGGCGCTAGAGAAATAAAAGCCGCCGAAACGGATCGGGAGGCCGGCGAGTTATGGCAGGCACGCAGGCTTGTTTCGCCGGCGATTGTTCGCACAAAACCGACCAAAATTTCGGAAGATGCAACGGTTCCAAGAAGTAAGATTCCTGAGTTCTGTGCCCGTCTTCAGGAAATCAAAATGAAATACCGGATTGACCTTGTCGTGTTCGGCCATGCGGGCGACGGCAATCTTCATCCGAATATTATCTGCGACAAAAGGGATAAAGAAGAGATGAAGAGAGTCGAAAAGGCGATTGAGGCAATCTTTCACACGGCACTCAACTTGGGCGGAACCTTATCGGGAGAACACGGCATAGGCACAATGAAAAGCGCATACATGCCCTGGGAATTCTCGCCGGAGGCACTCGATATGATGAAACGGATCAAGACAGCGTGGGATCCTAATAATATTCTGAATCCGTCGAAAATTTTCCCGGTTCCGGGACAGAGGCTGGTGCTGTCGGAATGAGCGGCGATCCGAGAGAAAAACTGGCCTACGATGAAACGTTTGATTGCATTCAATGCGGCAGCTGCCTCCCGGCGTGCCCGACCTATAAAACAATGGGCAAAGAGACGCAGTCGCCGCGCGGGCGGATCAATCTCGTAAAAATGGCGGCGGAAGGGAAAATTGCGCTCGATAAACTAAGAGAGCCGATTAGTCTCTGCCTGGGCTGCCGCGCCTGCGAACGTGTCTGTCCGACAAACGTCAAGTACGGCAAAATTCTTGAATCCGCCAAAGAGGCGCTCTATGAACGGGAAACAGAGACTGGTTCACCGGTCAAGCGATTTGAGGAGGACCTGTTCTACAAACAGATTTTTCCAAATAGGCATATGCTGCATACCGCAAGCAATATCCTGTGGTTTTATCAGAAATCGGGATTAAAAACGGTGGCTCATTTAACCGGCATGAACAAGCTGCTTCCTCATAATCTGGAAACTTTTGAACAGGCAACGCCGAGAATTTCCAGCCCGGGCCACCGGCATCAGCGGCCGAAAAAATTATCTCCGGAGGGCAGGCCGTTATTCAAAGTCGGCTTTTTCACCGGCTGTGTCATGGATGCCGTGTTTGACAGAATTAACGACCTGAGCATGAAACTGCTTGCGGCTTCCGGCTGCGAGGTGGTCGCGGTGGAGGGTCAGACGTGCTGCGGAGCGCTTCACGATCACGGCGGCCGGACGGATCTGACCAGAGAACTGGCTAAACAGAATATTGAAGTATTCGAACAGGGGTCGTTTGATTATATTGTTAATAATGCCGGAGGATGCGGCGCAATGCTTGGCGAGTATGCTCATCTGTTTGCGGATGATGAAACATGGCGGCAGCGTGCCGAACGTTTCGCAGAAAAATCGGTGGATATCAGTGTGCTTTTAGCACGGCTGACGCTGCCGATTAAGCGGGATATTCACCGCCGGATCACTTTTCAGCCGTCCTGTCATATGACCAATGTCCAGAAAGTCATTGACGAGCCGCTGCAGCTGATCCGCCGTGTGAAGGGCATTGATTTTCATCCATTGGACGATCCGGACTTTTGCTGCGGGTCCGCCGGCGTCTACAACATCGTCAATTATGAAGAGTCGATGAAAATTCTTGATGTGAAAATGGCGGATGTGAAGGATAAGAATCCGGACCTCATCGTCACCACCAATCCCGGCTGTCTGCTGCAGATGAAAGCCGGGATCGAGCGCGAAAACTTAAGCGATCACATCAGAGCCGTGCATCTCGTTGAACTGCTTGCGGCAGCGTGCGACCTGAATTAATCAATTTTTAAAGCAGAACCGCCGGCAGGCCCTGCCGGCGGTTCTGCTTTCTTCCCTGCATTCGATTGAAAAAGGAATGATTGCGTGAACGAACTGCCTGCGCATTTTACCTCTGCCGGCCGAAAAAGCGCACGTGATGACCGATAAACGAGAGTTAGTTTAAATAGTGGACACGTCAAAATGGGATTCCGCATGATTAAACTATCCTAGAAAGGGCGTGTTCGAACATGGCCTTCTCGCAACGAAAGTCAGACCCAGCGCCGCGTGGTAGGTTTTAGAGGACCAGCCTCTTTCTTTTTAAGTGTCCACTTTATTGACAGAACTCCATAACAACCGATAGATCAATTGACGATCGATATATATCCAATAAAACTGATCAAACGTTATGTATGGAAACAGCCAGGGAAAAGGTTGCTAAGATTAAATAGGACGAGGGGAATTGTTTTAAAACACAGCTGACATTGGGAAAGGAGCTTTCGATCGCTATGCGTAAATGGCAATCTGTCGCTGTTCTGCTAGTCTCTATGCTTTTATTTAATGTGACTCTTTTGTTAGAAGCTACTCATCCGGTAAATTCTTATGCCAATTCTTACCGCAACAACAGCATTTGGATTTCTGTAGGTATTATGGCTTTCTTTTATTTAATATTCCTGCTTCTGACTCCTTTCAAGAATAGGACGATTAGTATTGTTCTTGGTGTTTTTCATCTTTTGATGTTCACTATTTTTATAGCACCTTTCATAACGGCAATAAATAGTTATCCAGCTAATCCCTTCACTTTACTGGCACTTCCTGTTTCATTTATTGGTTTAATTGCATCGTTTTATTGGGGCTATAAACTTATAAGATTTGGAATAAAATGATTCCAATACGTTTGAATTCTGAATTTGTTGTGTCAATAGGACACGCTGATGCAGAAGGTTTTTGCACAAGTGATATTTTATATTTTTTACTCTTACGGGAGTAAGGAAAGAAGGAGCGGCAGACTTGGAGCTTCCGATCGAGAAAGCCATTATTATTGAAAGAAAAATACGATACGACGGCACGATTGCCGAATATTATTGCCGACGGGTGAAAATCGGAAAAGAGGATGCGGTTCTTTGCTATAGACTGGAAAATTCTGTTTCGCTGCATGGCAGCGAGACAGAGTTGACGATTCCCGAAGGCAGTCGCACCGTTTCTTATTATTGGACAGACAGACCCTATAACGTTTATATCTGGACAGATCAGAACGGGCGCTATATCGGTTCTTACCTTAACATTGTCGGGAATACACGGATTTCAGACCGTGTTGTTTCCTATGAAGATCTGATTCTGGATGTTTTGGTACTTCCCGACGGGAGTTACAGTGTTTTGGACGAAGATGAGCTACCGGAACCGCTGGAACAATTTAAACAGGGATATGTGAGCCGTATCCTCCGTTCCCTGCTCCGGTCGCTTGATTCTCTGCTTCCGCCATTGATCGAGCAGGCGAAAAATCTTAAATAAAAAAGGCCCGCGGACGGTGAACGGATCCCCCCGAGAACTAAAAAAGCCATAAACACGGTCATCATAGCCCCGTACTTACAGCTTTTTCCTTGATCATCTCTTTGAAGCTCCGATCGGAAAGACAGGATTTGAACCTGCGACCACATGGCCCCCAGCCATGTGCTCTACCAAGCTGAGCTACTTTCCGACGATTGATAAAATCCGGGTCATCCGGAATTCATCCAAACATAAACAGTCAATGTATACATTATAATGCGCCTGCACCGCACGGTCAAGGTATTTTTTCAAGCCGGGCCAACTACGGGTTCTTTCTATATAATTCATGTTTTTGTATTCTAAACATATCCATCAAATGTATTAAGACAGAGAATGAGGGCGGACGATGAGCGAAAGAATTTTAATTTCTGATCCGGCAGTTCCCGATGCATGGCTTTGAACGCTGCGCCTGCAGTCTGTTCGGCTGACAGGGAGAGCTGTTATCTGGATAACCCGCGTTGAGAAACTTTTTGGGGGCGTGGGACTCCACCAGTTGTTTTCACACACTGACCGTGCGAAACGGTTGTATAATTGATGTAACCTCTTTGTTGCCGGTTTCAAGTCCTGGGAAATAGACTCATTTCCAGCTGAATGAGTAAATGAAAGGATGTTGTTTCATGAGCAAAGATGATAACTTATCCAACGGACAGAAAGCCACGGACAAAGTGCAGCTTGCAGGCGGGAGATCCCCGCTTCCAAGAGCTCAAAGAGTAGGCCCGGTCAATCCTGAAGAAGAAATAACGGTCACTGTTCTTCTGCATCGGCCGCCCATTGAAGCACTGCTTGCGAAAACGGAAACTCCTTCATTGAAAAAAAAGAACTATCTCAGCCGTGAAAAGTTCGCGGCAACCTATGGCGCGAAGCAAGAGGATATAAAAAAAGTGGAACAGTTTGCAAGGACCCGCAAATTGAGCGTTTCGGAAGTGAACGCGGCTGCCGGGACTGTGCAGCTGAAGGGGACGGCCGCTTCTCTTAATCAGGCTTTCGGTGTCGAACTTGAAAAATATAAGCATCCCGATTTTACTTATCGGGGACATCGCGGACCGGTTATGATTCCGTCTGAGCTGGACGGAGTTGTTGAGGCGGTTTTCGGCTTGGATAACCGGCCTCAGGTTAGAACGCATTTTCAGATTTTTCAGCAAGGCAAGTATTCGGTACGCAGCGAACAGAAGGGTACGTCCTATACCCCGCCGCAGGTGGCACAGCTCTACCGCTTTCCGTCGGATATCGATTGCAGTAAGCAATGTATCGGCATCATTGAGCTGGGCGGAGGCTATACGGACGCGGAACTGCAGCAATATTTTTCTTCTCTCGGCATCACGGAGCCGTCGGTCAAGAGTGTTTCAGTCAATGGCGGAAGCAATCAGCCGACCGGCGATCCGGGCGGAGCCGACGGGGAAGTTGTCCTTGATATTGAGGTCGCTGCCGCCGTTGCTCCAGGGGTAAACATCGTTGTCTATTTTGCTCCCAACACCGATGCGGGATTTCTGAATGCCATCAATACGGCGATACATGATACCGGAAACAAGCCCTCCGTTGTTTCGATCAGCTGGGGGGCCGCGGAAAGCGAGTGGACACAACAGGCGATGGCAGCCATGGATCGGGCTGCACAGGATGCCGCGGCTGTAGGCGTGACGATCTGCTGTGCCGCGGGAGATCGCGGCTCAGCAGACGGAGTCGGCGACGGCCTCGTTCATGTCGATTTTCCGGCATCCAGTCCGCACATGCTCGCCTGCGGCGGCACAAGGCTTGAAGGGAGCGGGGCCACCATAACCAACGAAACGGTTTGGGACGACGGTCCCGACAGCAGTACCGGCGGCGGGGTCAGTGACTCTTTCAAGCTTCCTGCCTGGCAGAATTCAGCCAATGTCCCGTCTTCCGCGAATCCCGGGGGGAAATCGGGCCGCGGCGTTCCCGACGTTGCCGGCAATGCCGATCCGGGAACGGGCTATCAGATATTAGTAGACGGGCAGCAGACGGTGATCGGCGGGACCAGTGCAGTGGCTCCGCTCTGGTCCGGGCTGATTGCCCTGATCAATCAGCAGCTCGGCCATGCGATCGGGTTCATCCAGCCCGTTCTTTATAATGCGTCCGCACGCTCTGCTTTGCGCGATATCACGCAGGGCAATAATGATTCCAGCCGAATAAAAGGAGCCTATGCCGCCGGGCCGGGCTGGGATGCCTGCACAGGGCTGGGAAGCCCGGTCGGAAGCCAGCTGTCCGGCGTATTTCAGAATCAGTAAAAAATGAATAAAACGCATCAAGCGGGGACGGCCGGTTCCCGCTTTTATTTTGGATGCTGAATGCGCGGACAGCGGTACTGATCTTCAGCGGGAAATAACGGTCGATGCCGGTGCTTTATCGATTGTCAGTGAAAATAACAGTTGACACTGTCGCTTTATCGGTTTATCAGCAGGGTAATAACGGTCGATGCCGATGCTTTAGGTCATCAACAGGTCATCGACACCGTCGCTTTATCGGTTTATCAGCAGGGCAATAACGGTCGATGCCGGTGCTTTATCGGTCGTCAGCAAAATATATCGGCCATTGTCAGCGATCTGCTCATCTTCCGCATCAGGGGCCAGGCTGTCTTCAATGGGCGGTTTCGGTGCAACGCCTGTTTTGTCGAGCTCAGCCATCATCTTGGTGCCGTCAGAACGCGGAAACGAAACTTTGTACTATAATGAATCAAACAGAAGCTTTCGCTTCAGTCACTGAATGCGGTAAGCTGGGGCAGTGCACAACTTTAAAGGAGGAGGATGATCACGCGCCTTCAAATTGCCGAAGTATCGGACGCAGCGTTTATTCATGAGATCATGATCCAGGCTTTTATTGAATATAAGCAGACTGCCGCGCCTTCAAGTGCCCTTGAAGAGTCCGTATCATCTGTTTCGGACGCTTTAAAAGACGGGGAGCAGGCGCTGATTGCTTTTGATGATCGGGATGAAGCAGCCGGAATGGTCCGTTTTCGCTTAAAAGAGACTGCCGTTTATTTTTTCCGGCTGTCGGTTGTACCGGAAAAAAGGGGCTGCGGCATTGCCAAACGGCTTCTAAAAGCACTTGAGGACTATGCCGGGCAGAATAATAAATATGAATTGATATGCCGGGTCCGCGAAAAAGCAGCTAAAAATCTGAACTTATATCGTTCATTGGGCTATAGCATTTTTGACAGGGAGGTTGTATATAAACCAAACGGTGTCCAGATAGCGGTCGTTTTTATGAGAAAACGGCTTGAAAGACAGGTTTAAGGATGTTCCTTCGGTTCCGTCTTTTTAAGGCAGGACTGAGAGAGAGCCTGCTCATACTGAACAGCCGGTCAGCGCGCGGCTCAATTGTAAGCTCTGCAGATAAGAAGCCTCCTTTAAGACGGATACAAATTCATACGGGATGGCCCGATAGGGAAAAATTAAGATCCGTTCGTTTTTCGATAAACGCGCACAGCAGGGCAGAGGTTATCCAACCGTTTATGAACTCTCCGATCCATCGGCTATTGAAAGCCGTTTAAGTTTCTGAAAATCCAGTAGGAATAGATATAGGAAAAGGCAATTGTAAGGACAAGAACGGCGACCAGGATAACGGCCGGCCACCTGCCGGGCAGAAATCCTCCGGCTCCGAGACAGGCGCCGGATACAATAAACACTCTCGATCCCATCCGATGCGTTTTCCTCCAGACCGTTTCGTTGCTCAAAGTCCACGGCGTTCTGATTCCGATGAAAAAGTTCGGTTTCAGGGACTGCATGTAATTTCCGAGCAGGATAAACAGACAGCCGACCATAAGATACGTGATATAAGGGACCGTAAGGCGGGGATTGAGGCTGCTGAAAAGCGTCAGACAACTAATGATAAAGAAAAAAAAGAACGAAATATTACGTATGCGCTCGTAGCTTTTTAAAAAGTACTGATAATTTTTCCTTCTCGGGTCAATCATCGGTATGAGAAGAAACAGGGCGTAACCGACGATCATGATTCCTAAAGAGAGGATCACGGCTTGGAGCTTCGGTGCATAGCGATTGGCGTATCCGTTTATTCCCCAGTGAATCGGCACCCGAGCGGGAATTTTCGGATAAAAATAGATCCACAGGCCTAGAGCAATCAAGAACAAAAGAATAGGAAACAGATGTTTTTTCATGACCTTTTTTCTCCTCCGTCCACAAAATGCAGCAGCCAGCTAATGAATTCCTGAAAAACCGTTGTATTTAACGAATAAACAATAAATTGCCCCTTTTTTATGTCATTGACCAATCCCGCGTTTTTTAATAAGTTGAGATGCCGTGAAATACTGGGCTTTGACATCTCAAAACGGCTTGAGATCTCTCCGGCCGTCAAATCGCTCTTTTTCAGCAAATCAAGAATTTTTCTTCGCGTCGGATCGGCCAGTGCCTTAAACACGGCGCTGCTGTTCAACTGCGGCCACTTCTTTCTATAGAATTACACATTTAACTAATTAGCTAATTATCTAATTTGGATTATACCAGAAAAACGGCAGGTGACAAGATTGTGGGAACGGTATATGGAACATCTTTATGAGTCCGGCAGATTTTCGCGGGAAAATACGGGTTCAGGAGAGGGATATTCGCGGAAACCGAACCTTCTGCGGATCTGGCTGAGCAGTTTATTTTTTGAATCGGATTCTTTATTGTATCCAAAGATTGAATCCATGTTGCGGCGGACTGTCCGGATTCGGCATTATCAATCGGCGGCAGGCTGTGAAACGATTGGCTGCATAGAACGCAGGCGGTAAAAAAACTATGCTGAGAGTGGTGAATCCTGCCGAACAATAATCGGACTGCCTGACGTGCTTTCAAGCAGATCGCCGATCAGTGTCCCGGCAGGATACGGATTCGGTGTAGCTTGGCCTTTGACGCAGTCGGAGCCAACGTTGCTCTTATACCGTAATCCTTATAAATTTTTATAATAAAATAAGATCCAGGCATCTTCCGGGTCGAATGTGCCTGAATCTTTTTTTCCCAAAGCTGTTCAATCTACGGATATGGAAGAAACGGCGGGGGCGCTGTGTTTCTGAATATAGACCATCTGACCGCCGTAATGCCCTGTGAGAGCGAGCGTGATTGACCCTAAGATGCAGAAGGCCAGAACAAGCGGCATGAAAATACGGCTTTTAATAAAGTGAAGCAGTATTCTTGCGCCCAAAGCTGCAGCGAACAGGAGCATCGTCACAGCTGCGTATATTTTATGAATGCGAACGACGCTTAGATAGCCGTTTCCCCAGTGCGTGCTGGCAAATTGCTCGGCTCCGTCCCCGCTCAGGGAGGCGACGATACCTGACAGAAAACCGACGACAAGCAAATATAAGGCCGCTTTATCAAAGAAGTCTTTCTTCCAGATAACGGCAATGATCTGCGTCACGGTTGCCAGAAGCAGCAGGGCGATAGGAAAATGGACGAGCAAGGGGTGAAGCGGTGATCCGAACATATGAATCCTCTCCTTTGTAAACAGGACAAGCATACATAAAAAAACTGAAAAAGAACTGAATGAATCGATACGGGTATCCCTTTAGCTCATTTTCCAGCTGTGCCGTCAACTGATGTCGATTCCTCCTGAAACCATCTGTCTCTTGAAAGGCGAAGAGCGTTTCCATGATTAACAGACTTCTGCAGCAGTTGATAAACTTCTGTCGCGGTTGATAAACCGGGTGTAATAGCTGAAGACCGATTAAGCACCGTCGACGACCGATAAACTGCTCCGAACGGTCGATAAACCGGGTGTAACGACCGATAAACTGCCTGCCGCGGCCGATAATGGATAAAATCCGAGCCATACAGCCAGGCCACCGATCAGTATCGGTCCGAGAATTCTCGGACCGAAAAATTGCTAATCGACCTGAAACAGCGATCTATCGCTCCGAAATGGGTTCAATTCGCCCTGTTTTGGCCAAGTATCGCCTCGTCAAGAGCTTATCGCCCTGAAAAAAGAATGAATCGCCCTAAAGCAGTAGACAATCGCCCTGAAATGGTTGCGATTCGCCCTGTTTTGGTCAAGTATCGCCCCGTCAAGAGTTTATCGCCCTGAAAAAAGAATGAATCGCCCTAAAGCAGTAGACAATCGCCCTGAAATGGTTGCGATTCGCCCTGTTTTGGCCAAGTATCGCCTCGTCAAGAGCTTATCGCCCTGAAAAAAGAATGAATCGCCCTAAAGCAATAGACAATCGCCCTGAAATGGTTGCGATTCGCCCTGTTTTGGCCAAGTATCGCCCCGTCAAGAGCTTATCGCCCTGAAAAAAGAATGAATCGCCCTAAAGCAATAGACAATCGCCCTGAAATGGTTGCGATTCGCCCTGTTTTGGCCAAGTATCGCCCCGTCAAGAGTTTATCGCTCTAAAAAAGAATGAATCGCCGGCTGCATGAACATTCCGAGCAATAGGCTGCCGCTCGTGCAAACCGATCGTTTTCGGAAAAATCTGTGGCGCTTTCACGGCGTGGCCCGACGGGATACCATGAGTTGAGGGGAATATTCATTTTAATCGAATGCCTTTAAAATCGGCAGGATCACTTGAAACGTTGTCCCCTTCCCGGGCATGCTTTTCAGGTCAATCTGACCGCTATAAGCCGTGATGATTTCCCGGGCGATCGACAGTCCGAGCCCGCTTCCCCCGCTCTGCCGGGTCCTGCCTTTCTCGACCCGATAGAAACGTTCAAAGATATGCTTCTGATCTTCTTCGGGAATGCCGATGCCGGTGTCTTCAACTGAAAAGCAGAGCAGCCGCCTTTTTTCATCCGTCGATATTTTCAGCGTGACAAGGCCGCCCTTTTGTGTATACTTTAAGGCGTTGTCCAGAAAAATGGTCAGCAGCTGCTTGATTTCGGTCGGATTGGCATTCAGAAAAACGGTCTTTGAAGGCAAAGTATAAGAAAATCTTTTTTGTGCACGGTCCGCTTTTTGCTTGTAATAGGGAATCATCGGCCGGGTCAGCCGGCCGAGCGGGAAATCCGATCTTTTTGATGCCAGGGCACCGCGGTCGGCCCGCGCCAGAGCGAGGAGATGGCTGATCAGTGTATTCATTTCAGAAACTTCATCTTTTAAATCTTTCAGTGTTTCCTGCGATGATTCGGACAGGCGCTCTTTTTCTTCGGCCTCGAAGAATTCAAGCGAAGCGGAGAAAACGCTGAGCGGCGTCCGCATTTCATGGCTTGCGTCGGCGACAAAGGCCCGCTGTTTTTCATAATTGCGCTTGACGGGAAGGACGGCCCGTCTGGCGAGAAAATGGGCGATAATCACTGAAAGGCAGGCGGCACCGAGGCTGAGCACAAACAACAGCCTGAACCAGCCTTCGATTTGTTCATGCGTCCGGTTGATCTCCTTGCCGACTAAAATGTAACCAAGCTGACGGCCATCCTTCTCAACGGGTTCCATGGCGTAAATAATCAGGCTTTTTTCGCCATGCGGCGTCACGGCTTCTATTAATCCCGTCTTTTGTCTCTTGGCTATTTTCTGAATCATGCTGCGGCGGAGATCGTCGGGAAGCGCTCCCCGGTAAACAACATCGTTCCCGTTGTTCGCCAGAAAGGCAAACAGATGCAGCGAATGTTTGAAAACGCCGCCTTCAAGTTTCTGGGTGTGGGCATATTCCGAAGCCTGGTCGCCGGCAATGTCGTCAACCTGCCAGCTCACCGACTGGTAGATCATATTTCTGAACACAAAGAAGAGAATAACAAAAATGACGGCCAAAGTCAGAAAGAACCATATACTGTAAGTGAGGGTCAGCTTGCGCTGAAGGGTCTTAAACATGGTCGTCCACCCACATGTAGCCTAAACCGCGTATCGTTTTTATGTAGCTGTTTCTTTTTGACTGACCCAATTTTTTTCTCAGCAGCTTGACATAGGCTTCCATGGTGTTGAATGTCACCTCGCTGTCCTCCTCCCAGACTCTTGACAGAATATTTTCTTTTGAAAGCACCCTGCCGGAATTTTTCACAAAATAGACGAGCAGCTGGAATTCCCGCGGCGTCAGGCTGATGGACAGATCGCCCTTTTTCGTCAGATGATTGGTGAGATCGATCGTCAGGTCATGGGTATGCATCACATCATGATCGATCGGGAAAAAGTTCCTTCTCGACAGCGAGCGGATGCGCGCGAACAGTTCTTCAAAGGCGAATGGTTTCATCATGTAATCATCCGCGCCGGCGTCAAGCCCGCTGACCCGGTCGTCCAGGGATCCTCTCGCTGTCAGCATTAAGATTGCCCCGCTGTATCCGTCTTTGCGGAGGGCCTTGCTGACCTCGATACCGTCGTGCCCGGGCAGCATCCAGTCCAGAACAATCACATCGTAATCTCCGGTCATCGCCTGGTCGTAGGCGCTTGTCCCGTCCATCACCCAGTCCGCTGTGAACTGTTCTTTTTTCAACATTTTTATCATTAATTTTCCTAAACGCTGATCATCTTCCGCAAGCAGTATTTTCATGTTTTTATCCCTCATTCATTATCAGATCCACTATTAGTATAGCATGGTTTATATTGATGAAATCCGATCCGGACGTTTTCGGCACGGCCCTTTTCTTTCAATAGAATGTTGAGTTTGTTATAATTTAGGGATGAGATTTGAAAGGGGGCCATGCTGTGGTCGAATCAAAATTCAGCAAAGTTGATTTTTCAAAATATTTCCAGCCGCCTTCTCTCAGGGCAGCCAGAAGGCGCCGCAGAGAATCGGTTCATATCATAAATAATTTCAGTATTCCCGACGACATGAAAGCGATCGGGCGGGGCAAAAAATATCTGGTTGAAACCTATGGCTGTCAGATGAACGAGCATGATACCGAGGTCATGGGCGGAATCCTTGAGGAAATGGGTTATCAGGAGACTGAAGACGTCTATGACGCCGATGTCATTTTAATAAATACGTGTGCGATCCGTGAAAATGCCGAAAACAAGGTGTTCGGCGAAATCGGCCATCTGAAACCTCTGAAAAGGGAAAAACCGGGGCTGATTCTCGGCGTCTGCGGCTGTATGGCGCAGGAGGAGACGGTAGTTAATAAGATTCTGCAAAAGTATCCTCAGGTTGATCTGATTTTCGGCACCCACAACATTCATCGCCTGCCGCAGCTCCTGAAAGAAGCGCTTTTCAGCAAGGAAATGGTCGTCGAAGTCTGGTCGAAAGAGGGCGACATTGTTGAAAATCTGCCCCAGTCGCGGCGCGGACATTTTCAGGCCTGGGTCAATATTATGTACGGCTGCGATAAATTCTGCACCTATTGTATTGTGCCGTATACGCGCGGCAAAGAAAGAAGCCGCCGGCCCGAAGAAATTATTGAGGAAGTCCGCGATCTTGCCCGCCGGGGGTATAAGGAGATCACACTGCTTGGACAGAATGTCAACGCTTATGGCAAAGATTTGCAGGATCTTGAAGATTACGGACTTGGCAATCTGATGGATGAAATCCGCAAAATCGGCATTCCGCGTGTGCGCTTTACAACAAGCCATCCGAAAGATTTCGATGATCATCTGATCGAGGTGCTGGGCAAGGGCGGCAATCTGTGCGAACACATTCATCTTCCGGTACAGTCGGGAAATTCGGAGATTCTGAAGATTATGGGCCGCGGCTACACGCGCGAACGCTATCTGAGTCTATTCAATAAAATTAAAAAAGCGGTGCCGAATGCTTCGTTTACAACCGACATCATTGTCGGGTTTCCGAACGAAACGGAAGAACAGTTCGAGGATACGCTCTCTCTTGTCCGCGAATGCCGCTTTGACGGTGCTTACACGTTTATCTATTCTCCGCGTGCCGGGACGCCGGCTGCCCGCATGACGGACAATGTGCCGATGGAAGTCAAGAAGGAACGGCTTCTGCGCCTGAATAAACTGATTGACGAACTGGCGTCAGCAAGCAATGCCCGTTATCAGGACCAGGTGGTTGAGGTGCTGGTTGAAGGGGAGAGCCGAAAAAACAGCGAAGTTCTGTCGGGCCATACACGGACAAACAAGGTGGTCAATTTTCGGGGACCGAAATCATTGATCGGCGAACTGGTCCATGTCAAAATTACGGATGCAAAGATGTGGTCGCTCGATGGTGAGTGGCAGAGAGAACCTGAGGCTGCCGGGCGATGAACAAATCTTATTCAACAGAAGACATCTTGGCCAGGGCCAGGAAAATCGCCGACCACCTGGCATCTGCGGAGCCGATCCGTTTTTACAAGCAGGCTGAAACGAAAATCAGCGCCAATCAAAAAGTACAGCGTCTGATCGATGAAATCAAAAAGCTTCAAAAGGAATCGGTCAATCTGCAGCATTTTCAAAAACACGAAGCCTACAGACAAAATGAGGAAAAAATCGACCGTCTGCAGGCGGAACTGAATGCGATTCCCGTGGTTCAGGAATTCAGGCAGTCTCAGGAAGATGTCAATGATTTTCTGCAGCTGATGGTCAATCTGATGTCGAAACGCATAGGCGGGGAAGCGCAGCAGACTGAAACACGGAAACCGGAATAGATTTCTACAGTCCGCCGCACGGCTGCAGCTGAGCGGCAATCCGCCGAAAAAAGGTTTTACGTACGGAAGATCCTGCCGGGCATTTTTCGCCCGAAAGCATTTCTCCTTGCCATTCACACGTGTCATTCGCCCTGCATAACATGACAGTGAAGAAGGCAAAGGAGGTTTGGACTTTTGGCAGAGAATGCTTACAGGGAAATTATTACAAAGGCTGTCTGCGGCAAAGGGAAAAAATTCAGCCAGTCTGCGCATACCGTGACACCAACGCATAAACCTTCGAACATCCTCGGATGCTGGGTCATCAACCATAAATTCAAGACGCAATACCAGAAGGATGCCGTCGTCGTCGAAGGAACTTATGACATTAATACCTGGTATTCTTACAACAACAACACGAGGACGGAAGTGGTTTGCGAAACGGTCGGCTATCGGGACCGTGTGCCGCTGACTCTCCGTGACAAAAGGGCATTTTCCGATCGGGCGGATGTTTCGTGCCGCCCGCTTCAGGAACCGAATTGTCTGGAAGCGAAGATCGCGCCGAACGGCAACAAGGTCGTGGCGCAGGTTGAAAGAGAATTTCTGGTCGAGGTCATCGGCGAAACAAAAGTAAAGGTCAGGGTCGATGACGACGGACTGATCGAAGCGGAAGAGACCGAAGAGGATGAAGAGCTGGAAAAGGAATTGAACGGGCTTGACTCGGAATTTCTGACAGAAGATGAGGATACCGAATCGGAAGAATGAGGGAGAAGAGCAGATCTTCTCTCTTTCTTTTTTTATGAAAAGATTCCGCCGACTGTGCGGCCTGTGCAGCGCTTATCATCTCTTAAACGTGTGCTATAATTAAAAGATAGGTAAAAGAAAGAAGTTGGAGTGGGCGATTAATGAGTTATACACCGATGATTCAGCAATATCTGGCCATTAAAGCGCAGTATCCCGACGCTTTTTTGTTTTTCCGGTTGGGTGATTTTTATGAAATGTTCTTTGAGGACGCAAAGAAAGCGTCGAAAGAGCTTGAAATCGCATTGACTTCACGGAACGGCGGAAAGGATGAATACATACCGATGTGCGGCGTGCCGTATCATGCGGTCAAGCAGTACATCAAGGTATTGATCGATAAGGGTTACAAGATTGCCATCTGCGAACAGATGGAGGATCCGAAGCTGGCTAAGGGGATGGTCAAACGGGAAGTGATTCAGATGATCACGCCCGGGACGGTCATGGAGGACGAGTCGCTCGAACCGAAAAAAAATAATTATCTGGCGGCTCTGAGCGCATTCGGCGACGGTTCGTACGGGTTCGCGCTGAGCGACCTGACGACCGGAGAGACGAAGGTCACTCTGATTTCGGCATGGGACGGCGTGATTCAGGAGATCGATGCGAACGATGTGCGTGAGGTGGTGCTTGATCCCCGTTTTGATGAAGAAAAAAAGAAGATGCTGGTGGAACAGCTCGGTGTGACCGTTTCTGAGAATGAACGTGATACGGTTCCCATAGAGCTGGCAGCCAACGCGGCAGGAATCGATCAGGAAAAACTGCTTTCCGCGCTCGGCAGGCTGCTGGACTATCTTCAGACGACGCAGAAACGCTCGCTGGATCATCTTCAGCCGGCCGATGTCTATCATATTAATGAATACATGATGATTGATCCCCATTCACGGCGCAATCTGGAGCTGACTCAGACGAACCGCAATAAAAAAACATACGGCTCGCTGCTTTGGCTGCTCGACGACGTCAAAACGGCGATGGGCGGCAGACGGCTGAAACAGTGGATTGAGAAACCGCTGCTGAATCAGGAGAAGATTGAAGAACGGCTCGCTGCCGTGGGTGCGCTGAAGGCGCATATGCTGGAACGCGAGACACTGCGTTCCGCGCTCGGCAACGTCTACGACCTCGAACGTCTGGTCGGACGCGTGTCGTTCGGGAATGTCAATCCGCGTGAAGTGGTGCAGCTGAAACGTTCTCTCGAACAGGTTCCGCAAATTAAGCAGGTGCTTGCCGGGATCAAGGACGGCCCGTTGACGCGTTATGGTGAAGAGATGGATCCGTGTGCCGAGGTCTGCTCGCTGATCGGCCGGGCAATCGTCGATGATCCGCCGTTTTCCACGGCAGACGGCGGTATGATCAAGCAGGGATACGATGAAACGCTGGACCGTTATCGCGACGCCTCCAAAAACGGAAAACGCTGGATCGCCGAACTGGAAGCGAAAGAGCGGCAGGAAACCGGGATTAGATCACTTAAAGTCGGCTATAATCGTGTATTCGGTTATTATATCGAGGTGTCGCGGCCCAATCTTAAACTGCTGCCGGAAGGGCGCTACGAAAGAAGACAAACGCTGTCCAATGCCGAACGGTTCATTACGCCGGAGCTAAAAGAAAAAGAGCGGATCATCCTCGAAGCGGAGGAGAAACGGGTCGGCCTTGAGTATCGGATTTTCAGCGACGTCCGTCTTAAAATCAAGGAATACGCGGCGCGTCTGCAGCAACTGGCAAGACTGGTAAGCAGCCTCGATGTTCTCCAGAGTTTTGCTTCCGTCAGCGACAGAAACGGTTATGTTGCGCCTTCTTTTTCAAACAAAAGAATTCTTAAAATCAAGAACAGCCGTCATCCGGTTATTGAGAAAGTGATGCGCGACGGTGCCTTCGTTGCCAATGATATCAGCATGGACCGAGCATGCGACATGCTGCTGATCACGGGTCCGAATATGGGCGGAAAAAGCACATACATGCGCCAGGCCGCTCTTGCGGCGATCATGGCTCAGATCGGCTGTTTTGTCCCGGCCGACGAGGCTGTGCTGCCGGTCTTTGATCAGATCTTTACCCGGATAGGGGCTGCGGACGATCTCGTATCCGGTCAGAGTACCTTCATGGTGGAAATGAACGAAGCGAAATATGCTTTGACCCATGCCACTCAGAACAGCCTGATTCTGCTCGATGAAATCGGGCGGGGGACGTCGACCTATGACGGAATTGCCATTGCCCAGGCAATCGTTGAATATATTCACCGTCATATTTCCGCAAAAACTTTTTTTTCAACGCATTATCATGAGCTGACGTTTCTTGAAGAGAAGCTGCCGAGGCTGAAAAATATTCATGTCGGCGCTATGGAAGAAAACGGGAAAGTGGTTTTTCTGCATAAAGTCCTTGACGGCCAGGCCGACAAGAGTTATGGAATCCATGTGGCCAAGCTTGCCGGCCTGCCGGACGATCTGATTGAGCGTGCAGATGAGATTTTAAAAGGACTGGAACAGCCTTCGAACAACGATAGGGTTAAAGAAGAACGGCCGGATTCCGGCCATGAACACGAGACGATCAGGGAAACAGCGGCAGCCGATGAGCCTTCCTCTCCGGATCCGGAAAACGAGGGAACGGAACAACTCGCTTTCTTTGCCGACCCCGCTCCCAGATCGGCGAAAAAGGCAATGAATACACGGGAGCAGAAGGTCATTCATCAGCTTTCCGGGCTTGACCTGCTGACGATGACGCCGATGGAAGCGATGAACCGCCTGTATGCCCTGCAAAAAGAATTAAAGCAGTGAGTCTGCTCGATAAGAAAAAGGAAGGGATGAAGAATGGGCGTCATTAAACGGCTCAGTGAGTCGCTGGCCAATAAAATCGCGGCCGGCGAGGTCGTCGAGCGGCCGGCTTCGGTTGTCAAGGAACTGGTCGAGAACGCGATCGACGCGGAGGCGGGCTCTGTAAAGATCGAGGTGGAAGAGGGCGGCCTGAAAACGATAAAGGTCACCGATAACGGTCGGGGGTTCGCTTCCGAAGACTGCCTGATTGCCTTCGAACGGCACGCGACAAGTAAAATTCACAATGACTCGGATCTCTTTCATATCCATACGCTCGGTTTCCGCGGCGAGGCGCTGCCCAGCATCGCGGCTGTTTCCTATCTGGAACTGAAAACGTCGGACGGTGAAAACCCCGGAACGCATCTTTTACTGCAGGGAGGACATCTCATCCAGTCCGGAATTGCCGAGAGCAGAAAGGGAACCGAGATCAAGGTCAGCCGGCTCTTTTACAATACGCCCGCACGGCTGAAGTACCTGAAAAGTATCCACACGGAACTGGGCCGGATCACCGATGTTGTCAATCGGATGGCACTGTCCTATCCGAGTATCCGCTTCAGCCTGGTTCATGAAGGCAAAACGGTTTTTCAAACGAACGGCAGCGGCGAGCTCAGCCATGTGCTGAGTGCCATTTACGGCATCCGCACGGCAAAAGCCGCGATTCCTTTTTCCGGCGACTCGCTTGATTTTCATGTCGAGGGGCTGGCCGTCCATCCGCAGATTTCCCGCGCCGGCCGTCAGTATGTCTATATATTCGTCAACAATCGCTATATCAGAAACTATCCGATTTTCGGCGCGATCATGGAAGGCTACCATACCTTAACAATGATCGGCCGTTATCCGATATGCGTGATCCATATTAAAATGGATCCTTCTCTGATTGACGTCAACGTTCACCCGGCAAAACTTGAGGCGCGTATCAGCAAAGAAAGGGATCTTTGCGCCCTGGTTACAAGTATCATCCGTTCGGCTTTTCACAGGGAACGTCTGATTCCTTCGGTCAGCACAAGAAAAAATCCCGAAGATCGTCCTCAATCCGCGCAGCAGGCGATGAATTTTTCGCCGGGTGTTGTGACCGGTCCGGATTTTTCGGCAGAAGGGAAGACATCCCCGGAAGAAATAGGGGATTTTCCGCCTTCTTTTGCCGAGCCGGAGCAGGTTCGCGAACTGGATCAAAGCGCGTTCAGCGTTGAAAAAACGACGGTGCCGGGCGAAACAGCCGCGGCTTCTGAAACGACGGATAATGACGAGATTTTGCCGCCATCGCCGGATGCGCTGCCGGCCGGCCGGGAACCGCAGCGGCGGATGCCGAAACTCTATCCGATCGGCCAGATGCACGGCACCTACATTTTTGCCCAAAATGAAGACGGGCTGTATATTATCGACCAGCACGCTGCCCAGGAAAGAATCAAATACGAGTATTACCGCGAGAAGGTCGGAGAAAACACCCGCGAGGTCCAGGAACTGCTCGTGCCGATGACTTTTGAATTCACTGCCGCAGAATATGAAACCGTTCAGGAATACCGGGATTATCTGGATCAGATCGGCCTCCACTTTGAATCGTTCGGCGACCGGACATTGATTATCCGTTCTCATCCGACCTGGATGCCGAAAGGGCGCGAACCGGAGATGATCGGGGATATTGTTCAGCAGCTCAAAGAGAGCGGAAAAATATCCATCAAGAAGCTGCGCGAAAAGCTGGCGATGACGATGTCGTGCAAACGTTCGATAAAAGCCAATCACTACCTGCGCCCGGATGAGATCGAGGCGCTGCTCGATTCGCTTAGCAGAGCGCATGATCCGTTCACCTGTCCTCACGGACGTCCGGTTCTCGTTCACTTCACGACCTACGAAATGGAAAAGATGTTTAAACGCATACAGTAAAGGGATTTTTCGAGGGGAAAATGCGATTTGCCCCCACTTTTTTAGTAAGTCAGATAAGATTCTAAGTGATCGATCAACTTGTTCTCCAGATTCTGAGTGAAATGGATATAGACATTAGCTGTAAATTCGACGTTGCTGTGGCCTAGCCGTTTGCTGACGGACTGAATATCGACGCCGCTTTCGAGCAGCATAATTGCATGCGTATGCCGGAGTCCGTGCGGAGTGATGTGCTTATCCAAATCCGTTTTGGCTAGGAGCGTATCGATGACTTTGTTCACGCCGTATTCGCTCATCTCTGATCCGTTGGGCAGGGTGATCATGTACTTTGAATCCAAATATTTTTTGTGACTCAGCTTATTTGCCTTTTGCCATGTTTTATACATTTTTAGAACAGCAACCAGCATATCATCGATGGCAATCGTTCGAATACTTGATTTTGTTTTCGGCAAATGTTCACCTGTGTGATCACGGGATTTGGTGATTCTGATTGTGAACCAAGTCAGCGTCAGCCCAGATCAGAGCGAGCATTTCTCCTTTTCGCATCCCGTCCGTAGGAGGAGAGAGGCAATCACGAAAGGATGAAAAGACGACTGCCGGGCGGCTTCCATAAAGACTGAGACTTCATCCCGTGTTAAGCGGTTGAGCTTCACTTCGTCATCGTTTACGATGGAGATGTTATGAAACTTGTTCTTCGGAATAAGTTCCAGTTCTGCAGCTTTATTAAATGCCGTACAGACGATTGAATGCATAGATTGTACGGTTTTTTTTTTGTACTTCTTTTGCAGTTTATTGATGCGTCGAGTGCATAAAAGGATGACGCATTTGTTGAAGATCTGGTTCGTCAAAGAGTATGGTAAGTTTTGTAATCCTGACAGAAAACACGCGGCAGTCTGAAGGTGATTCGTTAGCTAATAGGACACCGGGTGGTGTGCCCTTTATGGGATGCCTGTATGGGGTTGGATAATAAAGAATTAACGGAATGAAACAGAAGAAATGAATTCGCTGTAAGCTATTTTTATTGAACTTCCGGACTTGTTTTGCCTGAGTATTTATGTGTATGAGGAGTCGCACCGTTTATTGTAGTCGTACCTTTGAACTCGTGATAATGGCCTCCGCTTTGGAGGGGAATGGCTGGACCTGTGACGCCTCTTATTTCATGACGGTGGCCATCGTCAACAGAAGTAAATGTAAAGTATCTGTGCGTATGCGGGACACCGCTGGGAGCGGGTTCGGTCGTTCCGGCATATTTGTGAGCGTGCCCTACATCAAAAGAGGTGACCCCGCGAAACTCGTGAACATGAACTGGCCTGCCGTCCCAACCTGTTATAAAAAGTTGGTGGGAGTGTAATGGATTCGAATCATCAGAAAGGTACATGAAACCAGAAACAGGGATTTCCATTTATTAGGCTCCTTTTTAAAACAAGAATTTTGAAACAGTAATTCATATTCTTGAGAGTTTGATCTAGAACGGGAATTTAACTTAATGATAATAGGGCACCCTACCGGATGCCCTTTGAAGAAGGATGTCTGCTGGGTGCCGACGGATACGGCAGTTGTTTTTAATAAACGAAGGCAGTGCCGACAATAATTAACAGAATGAACAGTACAACAATCAGAGCAAACATACTGCTGCCCTCTCCGCTGCCACTGTAGTCGCAACTAGATCCATCATCATATTCCAAGAGAGCCCCTCCTTGTCATTTGAAAATACACTGTATGAGCGGACAGGCGATCACGAGTGGATAAATGGATGAATGAAATAGTTCTGTTTTGTCGATGGCAGGAATGAATCAACTCTGATAAAGAGAAATCCCTTGAACAACGAGATGCTGAGTGATTGGATAAGGCACGCGAAGGGGGGGCGGGGCAATATGGAAAGAAACGTTTTAGATCAACCCAGTGGCTGCACGGATATCAGAAATCGCTTTTTTGACGAGGTGATATGTAGAGCAGCAACTAAGGTTTGCAAAGCGGTTCATTAATTCGCAGTCCTCATAACAACGCAATAAAAAGTCCCTCAATAGTTGAGGGACGATGATTACCAAACTTGCCTTACCTTTGCCTAGACCCTAGCCAAATTCATCGGCCACAAAATCGGGCGCTTCATCCTCTTTCCCACAATTCAGGCATCTGAAGCTTATCGTCTTGATCTCTTCATCTAATCTCAGTGGATTTTCTTCCAGCCAACTCAAATCCGGATTCTTTTTACTTTGCCTTTTTTTTTCGTTCACTGTCTTTCCTCTATCTTTGAATCCAGTCCACATCTTCCAGATAATGATACAGATACCCATAGCGGACATGCCGGATCTCGGTCAGTTCCATCTCTTGTTGACAGCAGAGACACAGAAAGGGATCTCGGTCAAATGCCTCTCTCATTTGCTGACGGCAGGTTTTTCTTTTCTGTTCAAAAGGTAATCGTATGAAATATAATCACTCGGCCGCCACTCATGACGGTTATCGAGGGTCTCCTCAGTCACCAGTGTATGGACATGCGGATTGAATTTCAGATCTCTGCCGAAAGTATGGATGACAGTGATCACCCCCACCTGCAACTGCCGCTTCTTATCTTTTCGATGATCATAAAATTTAAAGACTTCGGCGACTTTCCGACTTAACTCATTGAGTTTTGATCGATCATAATAGAAAACATTTCGCAGGTCCTTTGGGACGGTGAAAACCAGATGACGGCGGGGAACATCAAAGATCATGTCCTGTTGCTTATCCGACCAGTCATCCGTATACTTCTTTCCGCACTTATGACAAAAACAGCTCTTACAGATTAAGCAGACGAAGACAGGAACAGGATCTCCTTCACAGCCTAAGCATTCATACTTGGCATAGCCCAGATCACGCGTCCCACATTTGATCGCCTTCTGAACCGTTTCCCTGATATCCCCACGATAAGCCTCGGGAGCCGATCCGAGTGGAGTTTCCAAAATCCATCGAAATGTTCTCTAAGAATCTGCTTCACCACACCGCTTTCTGTTTCCCCATGATTCGGACCCTTCCTGAATATTCTATTGCCAGTTTAACGGACAGTTATCCACAGGTCGATATTTTTATAATTTCTTAAACAAATAAAAAAACCCGCTTTGCGGGCATACATACTTTTTATTTAAGTGAAGAAACAATTTGTTTCATCGTGACATACACTATATTTATATTACCTTGCTTTTTTGTTTTTGAAAAAATTGACTATTCTAGATTTGAGTGTATCATTTCTTTTCTGATTTTTTAATGCAGTTGCAGAGATGGCTTTACCCGCATTTTTTTCTAAAGCAGCTAATGTCTGTGGCAATTTGGTAATATCTGATTCTCGGATATATTTTATAGCCAAATTAAATCCACCTTTCCTTTTAAGTCCATTCGACGGCACTAACGGTATTCAGTGGAAAGAGATCTTTGACATTATTTATGTCTGTTAGGACGGCGTATTCATTCGTTACTTCTGTTAAAGTAGCAGTTGAAAACAAATTACCTGAATATGTGGTGACCTGTTGACCGATTAGTGGAGCCAATCTTTGCGCAATCAGAGGAAAGGATATTCCTGATCCGCTTGATGACATGCATGGTCCGGGGCCTGTTCCTGGACCTGTTCCTGGGCCTGTACCTGGTCCGGTGCATGGACCTGTTCCGGGACCTGATTGATTTGCCATAAATTAACCTCCCTTTACTTTTCTATTAATAAATTATGTACTGAATCATGTAAGAGAAACGGCATAGTTCTTAAGTGATTATGATTAAAAAGTAAAAAGAAGCATGTCAAAAAATGACGTTAGCGTGATTTAAGAAAAAAATAAGAAAGATATCCAGTAATTTTACATAAAAAAGAGCCGGTCATTTGACCGGCAATTAATAACTTTTTGCTCAAAAAATTTATCAAATCAAGTGACAATTAATTCGACCAGAACGGGCGTAGCGCCGTCAAGTGCATCTCCGTCAGGAATCGTAATCGAGGCGGTGGAAAGAGTCGAAGTACTTGCAGTTTGCAGGACTCCATTGATGTAAAGATTGTAGTATGCAAAAGCACTTGGAAATGCAGTGATAGTTGCACCTGTGTCATTTGTAAATGAAGTTGCTGCAATAGCGAAAGCAGCGCCTGTCCCCGTCCCCGAACTTAACGTTGAGACGAATTTTCTACTTGCGATAAAGGATTGGACAATGGCCAAATGGATCGCTCCTTTCTTTGTTGGATTTAATATATCATATGCTATATTTCAATGACTGCATGAGCTAGATGAGTAATATAAATGTTCATTTTGAGATAATTCAAGAAATTGAGTCTATCGCGTACTAATATATTTGTTTATATGACTATGACTATTGGTGCTGTTTGACTATTTTGCATAAAAACCGTTAGAAGCCGGGATGAATTTTTTTCATCTCGGCTTTTAGTCATTTTTATATAGGAAATAGAAAACCCCATGCCTTAGAGCAGGGGGCGGCTAAAAGAATGTTGAGATGGGTCTGAAACAATTACAGTATGCGCATTATAGGTGATTAAAATATTCTTTAGTGTGTCAGCAGTTGATTGAAGACAGCTCTTTTTCTCCTTTTGCGACCGTCGAAAACGGTGAACGGCCGGACAAGGTCGCTGCCAGGCTGCTTGAAGGCAGGATTGCGATCCTGATACACCTGGTACTCACCGTTCCGTATATGTTGATTGAGGCCTTTCAGGTTCCCGACGACTATTACTTGCGGATATTCAACGCCAATCTGACGCGCCTTATCCGGCTTATCGTATGTTAACGCTGCCGGCTTTTTACATTGCTGTTACTACTCTCCATCAGGAAATGACTCCGACCATCCTTCTGATTAAGCTGACCGTTGCCTGAGATGGCATCCCTTTTCCGGTGTTGCTTGAAGTGCTGATGAGTGAAACGATTTTTCTGCTGATCAGAGAATCGGGCATCCGGATGCCCCGGGCGACCGGAACAGCGGTGACGATTGTGGACACGCTGGTCATGGGAGACGCGGCAGTGAATGACGGTATCATCAGTGTCCCGACGGGATTATCGCGTCCTTGTCGGGACTCGCCGGCCTAATGCTTCCGGCCATATATCATGCGATCGTTGTTTTCAGATATTTCCTGATCCTTTTGGGCGGATCCTTCGGGCTATTCGGAATGGTGACCGGATTAATGTGCATTCTAGCCCATGTGTGCTCATTAAGAAGTTTTGGGACCCCTTTTATGGTTCCTTTTGCGCCGGTTTTCTGAAATGAATTGATCTTTAGACTCCCGGCCTGGATGATGAAAGGAGGCCGCAGTCCACCACGTGGACTCGATCCACTCGCCGGGATGATCTTCAGAAACCCGGTCCGCGTAGAAAATAGTAGCCGAATTGAATCGGCAGTACAAAATAGCTGTCGACGACGTTAGGAATGTTATCAGTCAAGAAATTTTCAAAATTAATCTTATCGATCGTTTGCCGTTTGAAATCTGTTTTCATAACAGTCATGTCTGACTTTTTGCCGTATTTGTCCTGCGTGGGAAAAGTAACATTAAGTGCTATTTCTTTAACTTCTTTGATTCCTCTAACATGTTTCAATACGTTTACCGCATCTTTCCACATACCCTTTTTAATCATGTTTGTCGAAAGATCTGCTTGACCGTAAACTTAAGCGAAAACAAAGCCGTTGTCTTTGTTGAAATTAAAGCTGATGATTGAATTTTTACCGTTAAAAGTTTTATTAAACGCATCGTTACCCTGGATCGCTGCTCTTATTTTATCTTCAGTTGATTGACTTTTTGCTGTCTGTTTTGCGGTAAAGTTGAAGCCGCTTTCGATTTATCATTCTGTACTGACGGCTGATCTCAATTTGGAATAAAGAACCCCATGATCAGCAAAATAATCAACAGATACCCGATGCCGGCCGTAATCATTTTCCATCTCTTTCCCGACCGAAAGCCAAGAATTTTACGGTACCATTTGCGCTGAATATATTCTGTTTTAATTTCATGTGATTCAAGATGGAGGAGTACTTCTTTGATTTCGGGTACCCTAATATACACCGATTTAGCCCCATTCAGTTTAATCCGGGCACTCAGTGCTAATCTATCGATCTCTGCTCGGTTAAAATCTGACCAGGAATATGGCTCGGCTATTTTAACTTCTTTATCGTATAATGTGAAGATGTCAAAACCATCGTTATGAATCGAAATATATTGCTCAGCAAAAGCTCCAACGTCACCACCGCTTACAACAATACCATGTTGAAGGTCGTGATCAGAAATATACTTTTTGATGGTATCCAGAGATCTTGGCTTCATGTCAGGCATTTTAAACCCCTCGGTATCTTTTTCTTAATTATACAAAAAATCCCGTCTTCGCGACGGGATAAATAATTATATTTTTTTCCTCAATTTACACCCTATTTAATAATTAACGGTCAGTAATTCTGCCCCCATCTTTTTGAATTGAACTGAAACATCCTGAAATGATATTCTTAAAAATGCCTATATATCAGGCTTTTTAAAAAGTATGATTTTGCTTAAAAAGCTCCTATTAATCGACCTACGAAATGGAGAAGATGCTTAAACGCATACAGTAAAGGGATTTTTCGGAGACTGTCTCAAAAGTTGATTTTCCGACGATGAACAGTCTCCTTAATTATTTTTGAAATGGACAGACCGACTTTTGAATCTTATCGGCGCCTCCCTTGGGGACGGCCTCATCTTAACGAGACAGGCTGAAAGCTGTGCAAAATGCGTTCTTAAGATGAAGAGTTCAATAACAACGAAAAAATATATAGAGTAGTGAGTGTTCCCGGGGATCCGGACTTTTTGTGTTTGAATCAATGAAAAGATGGGTGATAAATAAGGAGGTTTAACCGGAACGATACAACCGGCATTCTTCCTTTGAATTAAGTTGCCGCGTAAAAAAATAGTTGTTTACTCATACTACAGTCGTACCATGATTCGAAATGTTTTTTCTGCTCTATAATGAATGGTAAGAGAAAGACGATTGTGCAGTTGACGATTCTGCGCAGCAGCTGTGGAAAGGGAATTTATGAGATGAAAATAAAAAAAACATATTTTCGAATGTATGTTAACGATCTGGATAAAGTTTTGCCATACTATGAAAAATTGTTTGGTACGCATCCGGACTTACGATTTAAATATCCGGAAATGCACCTGGAATTAGCTTCAATCGGTGATTTTCTGTTCGTCGCCGGGAAATCTGAAGATCTGAAACCATTCAGTATGACAAAATTGACTTTCATGGTTGACTCGCTGGACGATTTTCTCATCTATTTTGAACACAACAATGTTGCGATAATAAGGGAGCCGCGAATTGTACCAACCGGTAAAAATGTAACAGTCAGGCACCCTGACGGTCTTATTGCGGAATATGTTGAACATCAACCTGCCCAAGTAAAAGCAGTTAATCTGACTAAAAGCAAGTAAATTTAATAGATAGATTTCGCAGCTGACGAATTCCGTACAACAATCTGATCGGATTAGAAAACTAGACCAAACCGGAGAAAGGCGGGACGGAACGCTGAGAAAATTATCAGTCGCACCGAACCTGAGCGGTCGCACCGAATCGATTGGAACTCGCACCAAAACGGGAGAAAGTCGCACCGAATCGGGCTTAACTTGCACCGAACCTGAGCGGTCGCACCGAATCACTGGAATGTCGCACCAAAACAGGAAAAAGTCGCACCGAATCAGGCTTAACTTGCACCGAACCTGAGCGGTCGCACCGAATCACTGGAATGTCGCACCAAAACGGGAGAAAGTCGCACCGAATCAGGCTTAACTTGCACCGAACCTGAGCGGTCGCACCAAATCGGTTGGAACTCGCACCAAAACGGGAGAAAGTCGCACCGAATCAGGCTTAACTTGCACCGAACCTGAGCGGTCGCACCGAATCGATTGGAACTCGCACCAAAACGGGAGAAAGTCGCACCGAATCGGGCTTAATTTGCACCGAACCTGAGGGGTCGCACCGGATCACTGGAATGTCGCACCAAAACAGGAGAAAGTCGCACCGAATCGGGCTTAACTTGCACCGAACCTGAGCGGTCGCACCGAATCACTGGAATGTCGCACCAAAACGGGAGAAAGTCGCACCGAATCGGGCTTAACTTGCACCGAACCTGAGCGGTCGCACCGAATCACTGGAATGTCGCACCAAAACGGGAGAAAGTCGCACCGAATCAGGCAGAACCTGCACCGAACCTGAGGGGTCGCACCGAATCGATTGGAACTCGCACCAAAACGGGAGAAAGTCGCACCGAATCGGGCTTAACTTGCACCAAAACAGGAGAAAGTCGCACCGAATCAGACTTAACTTGCACCGAACCTGAGGGGTCGCACCAAATCGGTTGGAACTCGCACCAAAACAGGAGAAAGTCGCACCGAATCAGGCAGAACCCGCATCGAACCTGAGGGGTCGCACCAAATCGGTTGGAACTCGCACCAAAACAGGAGAAAGTTGCACCGAATCAGGCTTAACTTGCACCGAATCACTGGAAAGTCGCACCTGAACGCCGAAAACTCGCACCGAAACGTTAAACGGACCTGTTTCAAGAAGGTTTTTCGTCGTCGCAGTAATTTTATCGGCTAACGCACCTCGTTTATCGGTCATCATGGCAATCTTATCGATCAACATACCTGGTTTATCGGTCGTCACAGTAACTCTATCGGTCGACGGACCCGTTTTATCGGTCGTTGTGCCCCAATGGCACCGGACTCACTCCCTAATCCGGCTGAGCCAGCATGACAAAAAAGTTCATCATTGCATATTTTCATGACTTTTTGCTCCATCCCTATTGGTCTTACTACATCCTCAATAAAGCAACTTTTTGGGTGATGTAAATAAAGAATTTTAATTGCATGCGTCAATGGCATTGGAAGATTCATACGACTTAATATTTAATGGATGAAGGATCACAAGTTGAAAACGAATCTATCCAGAATATATAGACCCTCTTTTTCGGCTTTTGGATCGGGCGTTGCTTCGCGGGTCCCGGGATGCACCTGAAAAAGCTCCGTTGATTCCTCACCTCAACAGAGCTCTAAAAGCATATTAAGCAAAGTTTATTCTTTTTCATCTTTTGGCAATCTGCTAATCTGCGCCTTATTATGCAGATTCAGTTTATGGAGGATAGCTGAAAATTCGGATGGTTCCTTCGTTAGGTGAACCATGTCAGCGATTTTCCTGAAGGACCCTGCACGAGGCAGTACATTATAGCATCCGGTTCTTTGTTATGGCTTGGCAGTTCTATCGGCAGCGTCGGATTTTGTGGCGGCATTTGTTGTTTTTGATAATTGGATTTTGAGCCACTCTGATAACATCATCGTGAGCCATCCTTGACTTGTAAATTGGAAATTATGGGATGTCTTGACATGGAGCCTCTAGAGGCATGACTGCTCTCGAAAAGCGTCGCACCAAGGTTTTTCGAGCAGCGGCAAGTTTATCATGCCTCCCTCTCCATGTAAAGACGATGCTCCAACTGGAAATGGAGTGGCTCACGGTTGTATGAGCGAGATGGCGCTATTTCAATTATCAAAAACATTTGTTATTTTATGGCGGTCCGATTTATATTTTGAAGGAAAAGTTAATCCTTCTTAACGACGGAAGTGTGCATCTCAATATTATATTTTTTTATCTTTCGATACAGTGTGTTTCGCCCTACGCCAAGCTGCCGGGCGGCTTGTGACAGGTTGCCCTGACATTGCTCGAGCAACGCGCTAATCTGATCGCTTTCGCTGCGAAAACCTTCTGAACGTATCGGAGGAAGGTGCTTCGGTGTACTGATTTCATTCCGTATATACTCCGGTAATAAATCCATGGTAATCGGTTTTTCATCGGAGAAAATCAGCATCTTTTCGACGACGTTTTTTAACTCTCTTACATTTCCCGGCCAGGAATAGCCGGCCAATGCGTCAATTACCTGATTGGAAATCGGCCGGTATGAAATATGCAACTGATTGGATAGCATATTGATAAAATATTCGGTAAGGAGCGGAATATCGGAACGCCTTTCTTTCAGGAGGGGTAATTCCAGCTCCACAACGCTCAGACGGTAAAAGAGATCAGAACGAAATTTCCCGGTTTGGACAGCTGCCCTGAGGTTCTGGTTAGTCGCCGCGATTAAGCGAACGTCACATGTTCTGTTCGTATTGGATCCAATGCGCATGAGTGTTTTTTCCTGAATAACCCGGAGAAAGCTGACTTGAATTTCAAGCGGCATTTCTCCGATCTCATCGAGAAAAAGCGTGCCTTGATCCGCATATTCGAATTTGCCGATTGCCCCGCCGGTTTTGGCGCCGGTAAAAGCACCGCTTTCATAACCGAACAGTTCACTTGCGAACAATTCTTTTGGAATGGCGCCGCAATTGATTGCAACGAATGGGCCGCTTCGGCCGCTGAGTCTATGAATGGCCCTCGCCACCACTTCCTTGCCGGTGCCGGTCTCGCCGAGCAGCAGCACATTCGTATTGTATTTGGCAATCTTATGAACGACAGCATCTATTTTTTTCCATGGTTTGCTAACACCGACGTAATCGATGATCGGACTATTATCTCGCAGAATTATCTTCTTTTTATTGGTTTTTAGATTGTCCGGCTGATTGATCCCAAGGCACACAAGGTGATGTTCCAGTCCATTAGGTAAATAGATCGTTCTCTTTTCCACCACTTGATATTCGGTCACTTTGGAACGATTTCGAAAATAAATCATTCTGGGTTGCGACATTGCCTCGTCATCTAGTATCCAGTGTATATCTTCTTTATGGACAAGGTAGCGGGCAATATTTTCACGGCCGTAGTTTTCAATTGTATAGTGCCAGACGATTTTTTCCCCGGCCGTGTTTGCAGTCAGAATGTTGCCCACTTTATCAAGAATCAGAATTGGTTGGGGATGCGCGTTAATGATGCCGGAAAACAGATTCGCCGTTGACAGTAAGTGACGTTCCTGAACATTATTCAGCAGCTTTGAGATGATCTTGGCTCCTTCAATACAACAGATAAGGGCGTGCTCGGGAAGTGAATAAAATGGATTTGTCATCGTCAGAACTGCTGTCATTTGATGCTGAGTAAAGATAGGGGCGCTTACCCCTGAATAATCTTGAGAAACCGTGCGGTAATGTTCAAAACCTTCGAGACGGAATGGTTTCTTTTCATTAAGGGTGACGGTGATACTGCCATTTCCACATGTTTTTTCTTCAATTTGTGTACCGTATGTCCGTGGATAGGCGTCCAATGGTGTTTTTAGTTCAAAAACAAACCCTTTCTCATCACAGATGCTGATATTGCACTTGAAAATTGCCAATAAATAAAGGATCACAGGATGTGCCATCTCCAGCAAATCTGTATGTCCTTTTTTGACTTGTATCAATCGCTCTTCTGAGAATGAGGGGAAATCCGATGACCATGGATCCACGTTCAGCTGACGACAGCGAAGCCATGAACGTGCGACTTCCGGCCGGATATTTTCCTTGAGAAGCTTGCCTTTTCCGATAAATGTTCTCCAGGCAGTTAAAATATTGTCTGATTCATAAGTCATGATGAACAAACCTCCGCTTCCTGAGAATATATTTTCACAGGATCATGTACTTGTTCTTCATGGTTGGAGGATAGAATTAGCGATTTTTAATTTCAAACCACTGAATAATAACATTCACCACTGCCTAAAAATAAAACAGTTAAATTGAAACCTAACTCCAACGGCAATCGCTGGCCTCGTTCAGGTGCACAGCCAAGAGAAAAATTCACTTTGAACAGAATCAGTCAGAAAAATGCCTGCGCATATTCTGCCCCTCAATGCCCATCATTTTTCGATATTTGGCAACTGTACGTCTGGATACGATGACATCGCGATCCATGATTTGGCACATAATCTCATGATCGCTTAAAGGATCATTTGGATTTTCATGATCGATGATCTGACGAATTAATAGTTTGATCTGGTTGCTTGTGATTGTTGGTTTTGACGGTTGCTTGAGAGATGACGGAAAGAAGTCTTTCAAGGCATAAACGCCCCATGGCGTATCCACATATTTTTGACTGACCGCTCGGCTGACCGTTGAGATATGGATACCGATTTCACTAGCAACCTGCTTCATTGTAAGCGGTTTAATATTTGAAGGCCCCAGCTCAAAAAAAGGCATCTGGTGATGGACGATGCATAAAGCAACTTTTTGCAAAGTGAAATAACGCATTCGTAGTTGACCGATTAGTGTTTTTGCTTCATATTGCCGTTTGATAATATACTCCCGGTCAATACCGCTCGTCCGCGGATTGTCTGCAAGACATGAATAGTAAGCATTGACAGATAATTTCTGAATAAAACGGTCATTTACGGAAACATCAAAATGACGACCGGCTCCTCGTCTGACAACGACATCTGGAATCGTATAATTAATCAGCGTGTTTTGACAAAATCTCAAACCCGGACGCGGGTTAAGCTTACGGATACAATTGACGGCATTTTGTATCCGATGCTTGCTGACTCCATACTTATTGGAAAGCCTTGAGTATTTTCCGGCAGCAAGATCAGTAAGTTCGCGACTGATGAGGGCTTCAATGAGTCCCCGGTCCGGCAGATCCGGACTGACTTGATGGAGCAGACACTCTTCAAGTGAGGCCGCACCGATGCCTGCCGGAGAAAAGGATTGTATCCGGCGCAAAATGGTTTCCACTGAATCGCGGGATTGTCCGTATTGATAAGCAATTTCACACAGTTCCCCGCAAAAGTAACCATTATCATCGATGTTATTAATAATCTCTTCTCCAATTAATTTCTGAATCTTTGAATAGCAGCATAATGTCAGTTGAAGATGCAGAAAACCACGAAGTGTTTCAGTTTCAGGAACCTCCCCGGCATATTTCAAGGTGTCGGTGATTTTCTCTTCAAAGTCCGCGGTATGCCTGCTGCTGAACAGTCGATCTGATACCTCGTTTGGATCTGCCGACATTTTACACAATAATTCTTCCGGTTCTTCATTTGTCCGATCATTTTCAAGCAAGGGATTATTGCAGATGCATTCATTGACAAACGCACCTAAATCGTCGATGGGTAACGCCAGAACCTGCAATCCCTGTATAAGTCTTGGGCTGATTTTCTGTTGCGTTTTGGGTGTGAGAAGCAGTTGATTAGTCAACACAATCCCTCTTTCTTACTATTTAGAAAAACTGATAGAAAAATAATTTTAATTACCATGGTTTTGTGGTATTTTGACAAAAAAGCCGTTATTTGCAAATTATTAATAATTGCTAGTGATATGATTCAGTGCCAATCACTTGAATTCGGCGGCAGAAAGCCGATTTGCCAAATCATTTTATTGTTTCAGCGTTTGATTAACGACTTCGGAAACGGGTGTAGAAATGTCTTTGCTATTAATGCTGGAACTGATGTATGCGTCTCCATTTCTGCCATCATAATGAAGCGGGTTTTAGCAGAAGAACACCACGATTCAATAATCGACGGGATCTGCAGTTCATTTTCAGTGATAGCACGTAAGTCCATGCAGAATCACATTTATTTTATTTTCGGTTAAATATCGGCCGGAAATCCGCTGAAATCGTCTACTATGCTGCCCCCTGTCTTACTGCGCATTGCTGTGGATCTGTGACTGTCTGCACATGTTTTGTATTGTTAAATACGACTATGGTGATCTTATCGAATAAATGTTGTCCCCGTTTAATGATATCAATGTTCCCGAACATTACGGGCTTGGAATTTCCGGGATATCCGGGGTATACGATATTTTTTCATGAATTAAATCACTACGGGCATACGTTGTGTTAATGTCTGAAGGTTTACTGATGCATTGTGAAGGCATTCACTAAGAGTCTGCTTAAATAACAAATATTCAGACGTCCGAATACCTTTAGATTATTTTATGGTGAATGAGCTGTCAATATCGATCAATTGAATTCACGACATCGTAACCTACGGACCGGAGAGTATGGCGGATTGATGGCAAATGGAACACATTGTCAAAGGAGACAAAACAATGTGTTCCATTATTGAGCTCATGAAATGATTAATGATTCCTGCACTCTATTTGTTTCAGAAAATGTTATTCCTGCCATACCAGACGGCTGTTTCTGATTGATGAATACAAGATAAGCAACGTTTTTTACAGGCAAACAGAATCTCTGGGCAGGGTGGCACGGCATTTGCAGTATATCAACTATGTGTGCACATTGAGCATTGCAGAATAAGTTCGCTGTCAGTTGATTTGGACAAGCAAGGGGGAAATACGATGAGAAGAGAAGAGATTCCAAGTTTCGGAACATTGCGGAATCTTAAAGTTATTAACGCGGCGGCGGTTGTCGCCGGGCCATTTATGTGTGGACTGTTTGCGGAGCAAGGCGCTGATGTCATTGAATTGGAGAGCACCCGTGCGCAAGATATGTTTCGTAATTTTGGCGATGCATGGTCGACGGAACGAAGAAACCAGCGGATGAGCTCTTTGAACATTCCGACTCCGGAAGGCAAAGCTGTCCTGTTGCGAATGATCAAATGGGCAGATTTGCTTGTTGAATCCAACAAGGGCGGAACGTGGAAGAAATGGGGGCTAACGGATGAAGTCTTATGGGAAGCCAATCCAAAGCTGGTTATTGTTCATATTTCCGGTTTTGGACAAACTGGGGATCCCGATTATGTCTCACGCCCGTCGTTCGACAGCATCGGCCAAGCATTCAGCGGTTTTATGAGCATTAACGGCATGCCGGAACCCAATCCGCCGTATGTTACGAAACCATTCACCGGTGATTATATTACCGGATTGTTCGGTGCATGGTCAGCACTGGCTGGCGTGATCCGAGCCAGAGAAACCGGCATCGGAGAAAGCATCGATGTGGCGCAATATGAAGCAATGGCCCGCCTGCAAGGGAACTATTTGTCAGATGGCGTGAACAAAGGCATTCAGTATCCGCGCATGGGTAACCTTGACGTGATCGGTGCTTGTAATGGGACGGAAAGATGTAAAGATGGTTGGATATTCATAGCGGTCGGGGGTGCCGCTCCTGTACGAAAACTGATCAATCTTCTTGGGTTTGAACATGATCCGGATTTTGAAGGTATCATACAAACCATTGATAGGCAGCACCCGCAAAGGGCAAAAAAGTTTGTTAAAGCGCTGGAAACGTTTTGCGCTGAGCGGACAGTTGATGAAGTCGACCGGATCTTGAGTCAATTGAAAGTGCCATGCAGTAAGATTATGACCTATCAGATGATGCTTGAGCATCCGCATTATCAGGCAAGGGAGACAATCACGGAATGGCATGATGAAATGACGAATCGGACGGTTAAAGGTGTAAATATGATTCCGAAGTTCAAAAAAAATCCAGGACAAATTTTTCGCGGCGGCGCAAAGTATGGTACCGACAATGAGGATGTGATGCATGAGTTTGGTTATACGGATAAAGAGATCAAAGCGCTGTACGAGAAAGGCATTATGAAAAAGCCAGAGTAACAAGCCCTGATTTTTCGCAAAGTGGATCTGCCGAGAAATCATCTACAATATGGGGAGGTCAAACAAATGCACTATGCATGGAAAATTTTAATTTCGTGTCTGGGATTTTACGCTTTAGTTATCGGAGTGCTCTGCAATACGGCCGGCATTTTTCTGACGCCTGTCATGAATGAACTGGGTTGGAGCCGGACGGATGCCTCCATGTATCTAACGATCTTTCCGCTTGTCGCAGCGGTCATGCAGCCGGTTGTCGGAAAAATGCTGCAAAAATACAGTCCGAGAATGCTATTAACGGTGTCCGTAGTTGTCTTCGGACTTGCCTATATCGCCACAGGATGGGCGCAGGCCGTCTGGCAGTGGAATGTGTTCGGCGTTATTTACGGCATAACTGCGGCTTTCTATATGTATATCCCTACACCTTGGCTGATAAATAACTGGTTTTCTAAAAAAGCCGGCTTTGCTCTTGGTATTGCCAGTGCAGCTCTCAGCTTGTTCGCTGCCTTTGCCAGTCCGATCGGTCAGGCGATGATCACTTCCGTTGGCTGGCGGGAGACAAGAATAATATTAGGTATCGTTGTCCTTATTATCGCTGTACCTCTGACGTGGTTCTTTGTCCGCAAATCGCCAAGCGAAATGGGACTTAAACCTTATGGTTACGAAGAAAATAGCACGGCATCTGACCAGGCGGCGGCCTCTTCAGAAAGCAGCGGCTTAAGTGTCAAAAAAGCAGTTAAAACGCCCGCTTTTTATTTGCTGATTCTTCTTGCAGGCATCTATTGCCTGAACGCATCATTTTTCCAGCAAATACCGAGTTTTGCAGCGATTGGAAAGTTAGGAGCCGCTGCCGGTGCCATGGCTGTCTCAATCATTATGGTCGGCGGCATCATCGGCAAGTTTATTCTTGGCTGGCTGAACGATGCTTTAGGTACGCGCGTCATGAGTCTATTCAGTGCCATTTGCGGGGCCATCGGCATGGCGCTGGCTTATTTCGCCGGCAGCAATGTTCTCATGTTTTATGTTGGTATGGTTATCTTCGGATTTGGCTATTCAGGCCTCAGCCTAGTATGCCCAATGATCACCAAGGGCACTTTTGGTCCCAAAGATTACAGCCAGATATATTCTTATGTTACAACAGGTATTTTTTTGTTCAGTGCTGCAGCGCCGCTGCTTTATGCCCGCATTTTCGATGCGACAAAATCGTTTAACATCAGTTTCTACATTGTCATTATTGGCTATATTGTTGCAGCCTTTTTAGCCCCAATCATCATGGGTATGGGAAAGAGGCTGCAGAGGAATAGTTAAAAAATGATGGCAAAGGCTGAAAGATTGAAGAACAGATCTGTTCGTAACCTGCTTGAAAATCAATTTGAGCGACTGAAGCACTTATTAATAAGCTGTGATGGCAGAAATATCTTTATGGTTGTCTGCAAGGTGTTTTCATGTCGCAGGCCTGCGTTTAAATATCGGACGAACTATGAGGAATTCTATCATGTTGTCTTTTAAACCTATCACTATTCAGAATCAGGCTGTTATCAGTGATTATGTAAGATGTTCAGATATCCGGTCGAGCAGCTATTGTTTTGTGGACTTGCTGATCTGGCAACGGCAGTTCAACACGCAATTTTGTATCGCGGATGATCTTCTGTTTATCAAAATGAGATCTTATATTGGTGACCGGTCGGTATATCTTATGCCTGTCGGTTCCGGAAACTTTGCCAATGGAATTCTCCGAATCTTGGAAGATGCCGGCATGCACGGCCAAATTCCGGTCATTACAGCCCTGTCGGCCGAGGGTCTGGAGAAAATTGAGCATTTATTCCCAAATCGATTCAGCTTTTGTGAGATGAGAGGGTCTGAAGATTATATCTATAGAAGTGAAGACTTGATTGATTTATGCGGAAGAAAATTTCATGAAAAGAAGAACCATATCAATCATTTTCGGAAAACATATGCCGGCAGATGGCATTATGGCAACATGTCTGAAAGTGATATGGGCGCTGTCCTGTCTTTCCATGAACAATGGATGAACAGTTACAGTTTGGATAAAAATCGTTATTTACTTGGTGAAAGGCAGGCATTGATATGTGCTTTTCATTATTTTGATCGATTAAAGCTACGCGGCAGTTTACTCTATTTGGATCATCGTTTGATCGGCTTTGCTATCGGCATTCAAGGTTTAAACGATACGTTCATCGTTCAATTTGAAAAGGCTGATCGCAAGATCGTGGGCGCTTACCAGATGATCAACCAACTGTTTGCGCAGCATCACTGCCGACAAGTCCAGTGGATCAATCGTGAAGAAGATTTAGGAATTAAGGGGCTTCGCCGAGCCAAATTGACTTATCACCCGGTGTGGCTTAATGTCGAATATCAGGCAACCTGCAAACGTGAATATTGAGGAGCTGTTTATGATTATTCGCTATGCAAGTTCAGGTGATCTTTCGGAAATTCAGCATTTGTGGGCGCTTGGATTTCCGGGAGAAGAAGAGTTTTCACGGATTTACTTTCGGGATTATTTTAATCTGCAGAATACATTGATTGTTCAAGACAGAGGAAAACTCTGCGCCATGCTGCAGGTATTTCCGTATTTGCTGAAAATCGGGCGACGGGTCGATCGTGTCAGCTATATCTACGGAGCCTGCACGCATCCGCAGTACCGAGGACGCGGCATTATGCGCTTTCTTTTCGCAAACGTTGAAAGGCTTAGACGAACGGCGGGAGATGCAGCGACTGTGCTGATTCCCCAGGAGCGGCGCCTGTTTGATTATTATCGGCGTTTAGGCTATAAGCAGGGATTCTTTATCAAGAATAGCCAATGGACAATTCGTCCGGGCAACAGATCGGATGTGAATCTGAGACAGGCGGAATACAAAGACGTTGAGCGCATGAATGCGTTATATGAACACAATGTACGCTTAACGGATGGATTCATTGTCCGTTTGCGCGATGATTGGCTGAAGCAAATGGCGTTATTCCGTGCAACGGGCGGCGATGTTTTTTATCTGGACAGACATGGAGAGTGTGCTGCCTATGGATTTGTCTCAGAGAAAAAAGGATTGCCGTGGATTCAGGAAGGCTGCGCGATGGATTCTAAGGGATTATCCGATCTTGCAAATGGCATAGGGTCGGCATATGGCCGTGAACAAGTGTTGCTTTCAACTTGCGTTTCATACGGTGAATCCGGTGAACCAATCGGCTGTATTAAATTCCTGAGTTCGGAGCGGCCCATATGTTTTTCCGGTTATATGAATCTGATGTATAACTGACTCTCTTGCAAGCCGAACAAGATTTACAAGGCTTGCCTGATTGTGCGTCCGTTCTGCATATAAAGTCAGGAATTCTGCAGAAAAGTTATCGATGACATTTTCTAAAACAGAAATTGCTGTCTCGAATGATCCAAAAGAAGGAGAGCTGAAAGCATGGCTGAAGGTATGAAGGATATTATTAATGATCTCGTTGCTGAACAAGTATACGTGGACGGGCTCGTCAATCATTTATCGGAAGAACAATTTCTGAAGAAAATCCCGGCAGAGATTGTCAAAACGTGGGATATTAAGGACGAGATCATCCATATTGCTTTTTTTGATTATGCGGCCAAGAAATTAATGCGCGGAACAGCCAGCGATTTAATGGAAATTTCAAAGGAAGCCGATCAGGACGACTATTACCGCGCACTTAAGTATCGATATATGACCGGTGAAGAGGCACTAAATTGGTGGCGTGAAGAACGCACGCAGATGACAGCCACATTCTACGATACTCAGCCAAAGGATCGCATTCCGTGGGCACCGGGATTGCCGATGTCGGCCAAGTCGCTCGTATCGGCACGACTGATGGAACTTTGGGGACATTCTGTGGATATTTGCGATGCTCTAGGGCTTGAACCGGTTGTTGAAGACCGGATCAAGAGTACGCTGTTCTTGTCTTGGCGGGCTCGTCCCAATGCCTATCGCATTAATCATATTGACCTGCCGGAAACGCCGATTTATCTGGAACTGACGCTGCCTTCGGGGAAATTGTGGACTCAGGGAGATCCTCAAGCGGCTGATTACATTAGGGGGAGTGCGAAAGAATGGGCGCTTGTATCGGTCCGCCGACGTAACTGGATGGATACAGATTTAACGGTTGTCGGTCAGGAAGCCCGCCGGTATGCCAGCATTGTGCAGACTTTTGCCGGAGAAGCGGAAGAAGCACCGCCAGCGCGCCGTCTGCGCTGAACTCAATATGATGTCATAAGGGCCGTTTGCTGGAACGGCCCTTTTTTAAATAGGCCCGTCCCGATAAGTCTGGTGCAAATCGTCAGTGATTAGTGAAAGGCAATGCTGACCGACTTCCGGATTACCGACTGCTTTTGTTCCGTGATGATCGTCGGGCGTGCAAACTGTTCTGCTTTTGTTCCGATGCTGCAGTTTTTATGACAGCCTTGTGACCAAACTGATATTAAAATAGTTTGTTTTCCCGTTATTTTGAGCCGGGCAGATACTGGGGCAATATACCTTAGTTCGCGTATACACTGATGGCTGAATCCGATGCACAAGGCAAAGAAGACAGGAAGAAATTTTTTGTTGGCATGGCATTTGCTCTCTAATATAAGTGAGGCCGCGATCAATCAATGCATCGTGTGCACACAGGATAACGGAGCGATCGGGCTTCATTGATGACCACAGTTGAGAATGGAGTGAGGGTATGGATGTTGTTGTATGTTACAAAATTGTACCGGAAGAACAGGATATTGTTGTGAATGCCGATCGGACGCTGGCGTTTGATCGAGCAGAGTTGAAGATCGGTCAGTATGATTTAATCGCAATCGAAGCCGGTATGCAGATTGCCGAATCGACGGGTGGAAAAGTAATTGCCGTGACGGCGGGAGGCGCACAGATTGAAAGTACTAAATTAAAAAAAAGTATTCTATCAAGAGGACCTCATGAACTCCGGCTGATCAGTGACGAGCCTTTTAATGAAATGGACAGTTATTTGACCGCTAAAGTACTGGCTGCTGCGTTACAAAAGGTAGGGCACTATGATCTGGTTCTCTGCGGGGAAGGTTCATCCGATCTTTATGCTCAGCAGGTCGGCGTTCAATTAGGAGAATTGCTGCATGCTGCCACAATGAACGGTGTCAGCAAAATCACGCCGGACGGCGACAACATTGTTGTGGAGCGAACGTTGGAGGATGGTGCAGAGACGCTCAGAATGCCTTTGCCATGTGTGCTGTCGGTAACAGCCGACATCGCTGAGACCCGTGTTCCGTCCATGAAGGACATTTTAAGAGCGGGGAAAAAGCCGAGTATAAGCTGGTCGGCCAGCGATATCGATCTTGAAGCAGCCGATCGCCGGGTTGAAACTGTCGACACACTGGCTCCCCAAAAACAGGCACGCAAACATGAGATAATCGAGGGCGACGAGCCGGAACAAGTTGCCGGACTGTATGACAAATTACGGAAAGAACTGTGATCGGGAGGCCAAACAGGGTGGCAAAGTTAAATAAAATTTTTGTATTCAGCGATCATTTAGCGGACTATGCAGAACTGTCGGCGGGGGCCGGACAATTAGCCGAGACGGCATCTGGCCTTGTCATCGGAACAAAGGAAGAAGCCGAAAGAGCCGCTGACTATGGACTGAAAATTTACTGGATAGACCAATCATCCACAGACATTCCAGTGGAAAATTATACACTGGTTGTTGCGGCGCTTATCAAACAAGAGCAGCCTGATCTGATTCTAATGAGAAGCAACAGACGAGACAAATTGATGGCTGGACGCTTAGGTGTCATGCTGAAGGCCGGTGTGGTAAGTGATGCCATTCAATTTGATGTAATCGATGATCGGATTTTGACCATTCGGCATCTCGTGTACGGAGGAGCGGCCGTTCGGACTGAGAAACCTGTGACACGCATGAAAATTGCTTTAGTGGGACCGGGTGTCTTCACGGCATCTGCTGAGGAATCCGGCATTTCACCAGGTCCGGGTATTATCAGCTTGAATGATGTACCCATCGAATCGCATATCGTCCGCCTGAACACTCATCCTAAAAAACAGGCAGCAGCCAGCCTTAATAAGGCTAAATACGTTGTCAGCATCGGTCGCGGTCTGGAAAAACAGGAAGATCTTGAACTTATTGAGCAGTTTGCCGCGACGCTCGGTGCAGAAATAGCTTGTTCACGGCCGGTTGCCGAAGGTGAAAAATGGCTGCCGAAAGAGCGTTATGTCGGCGTATCCGGTGCGATCATTGCACCCGATATTTATTTTGCATTGGGTATCTCCGGGCAGGTTCAACACATGGTCGGTGTGAGCCGCTCACGGATTATCGTTGCTGTCAATAAGGACAAAAACGCACCCATTTTCCGCGAGGCGGACTACGGGCTCGTCGGTGATCTGTACAAAGTAGTTCCGGAATTGATAAAGCTTGTGCAGCAATAAAAAGAAATATGGTGAAGACAAATGAGCGAAGAAAAATTTGACGCTATTATTGTTGGCGGCGGGCTCGCCGGATCGACGGCGGCCTATGTACTTGCCGGTGCGGGAATGGAAGTTGTTGTTGTTGAACGGGGCGATTACAGCGGTTCAAAAAATATGACCGGCGGGCGGCTGTACGGGCACAGTCTGGAAAAACTGATTCCGAATTTTGCGTCCGCCGCTCCGATTGAACGTAAAGTCACGAAGGAACGAATCAGTCTGATGACTGACCGGGCAGCAACAACGCTTGATTATTTAAGCGGGGAATCAGCTGCCCTTGAACAATCTTCTTATGTTGTTCTGCGCGCGAAATTTGATCGCTGGCTGGCTGAGCAGGCTGAAAACAGAGGCGCCATGTTTATCTACGGTGTTCGGGTGGATGACCTGATTATTCACAACGGAAAAGTATGCGGGATTGTTGCCGGCGATGAAAGAATGGAAGCGGATGTCGTCATACTGGCGGATGGCGTCAATTCATTGCTCGCACAGAAGGCAGGATTGAAGCAGGAACTTTCTCCCGATCAGGTCGCGGTCGGTGTTAAAGAAATCATTGAGCTGGGTGAAAAGCAAATTCAGGATCGATTTAACTTGACAGACGATGATGGATTGGCCTGGCTGTTTGCTGGTTCCTGCACCGGAGGGACTATCGGCGGTGGTTTCCTATATACCAACAGAACGAGTATTTCATTAGGTATTGTGACAACTGTTGCCGACATCGGTTTTTCGGACAAAAGCGTGCCGGCGATGCTTGACGATTTCAAAAATCATGATTTGATTCGTCCACTGATCAAGGGAGGAACGCTGACCGAATATTCCGCTCATCTTGTGCCTGAAGGCGGCTTAAAGAGCATTCCCGTTTTGTATCGGGACGGCGTTCTTGTCACTGGCGATGCAGCCAATTTTGTTATCAATATTGGCTACATGGTACGGGGAATGGATCTGGCAATTGAATCCGGCAGGCTGGCTGCTGAGACGGTCATACAGGCGAAAGAAAGGCAAGATTATTCGGCAAATACATTATCCGCCTATCAGAAGGCGTTGGATCAAAGTTTCGTTTTGAAAGATTTAAAGCGGTACCGGAATTTTCCTGCTTTTATGGAGAATCATCGGATCTATAACGATTATCCGGCAATGGTGAATACTTTGATGCACGATCTGTTTGTTGTGGACGGACATGAATCTGTGACTCTGTTGTCAAAGGTGAGAAAAAGCGTGAAACGAGTAGGCATTCTTCGGCTTCTAAAAGATGCCTTTAAGGGGGTTAGAGCTTTATGAACCCGTTGAGTACGGAACAAAAACTCAGTGTCGACAAAATTCATGTCAACGAGGCACGCGCACATATCCGGATCAATTGTGATTTTCCGGATAGAGAGCATTTGAAGAAACTCATGCTGGCTTGTCCTGCCGGACTTTACAAATTAAACGAGCAGAATACCCTAACCTTTGATTATGCCGGATGTCTGGAGTGCGGGACATGCAGAGTATTAAGCATGTCCAGATTTATTACAGATTGGGACTATCCGGAGGGCGGGTTCGGTATTGTTTACAGACAAGGTTGAGGGGAGTCTTTCCAGCCCTGCGGAAACAGATGATAGAGTGATTTATATAAGCAAAGGTGGAATAAGAAATGACGCGATTTCCCACGCTAAGTTCTCCAATTCAGATTGGAAACATGGTCTTAAAGAACAGAATGATGACGACTTCAATGTCGCCGGGGCATGGGTATGTGGATGATGAAGGCGGACCGACGCCGCGCATGCTCCATTATCTTCAGGAGCGTGCGGCGGGACAAACGGCACTGATCTGCCAGACGGTGGCCTTTTTTTATCGCAGGCCGGGTTTCGGCCATCCGCTGCCATTTGCTTACAATGATCGGCACCTAAACGGATTGAAAAAAATGGCGGATGCGGTGAAACCTGCTGGTGCGTTTCTGATCGGACAGCCGTGGGCCGTCCACGATTGGAAACCTTCGGATGAAGAGGAAGAAAAACCTTGGGGACCATCGAATGTCGTGATTCTGAAAGGGATGACACCGTTCACGCCGATGAAAAAAGAGCACATCGAGATCTTTAAAGAACAGATGGTACGCTGTGCACGGACACTTCAGAAAGCCGGCTGGGACGGTGTGGAAGTGATGGCCGGCGTTGGCGGGATTCTAAACCGATTTATATCCCCTGCAACAAACAATCGAACCGATGAATATGGCGGCAGCCTTGAGAACCGCTGCCGGCTGACGGTCGAAGTGATTCAAGCGATCAGAAAAGCTTGCGGACCTGACTTTGCCATATTATGCCGCTGGTCGCCCATTGAATATGTGAAAGGCATTCAGGAGGGGATGGATGTTGAACAGTCGCTGGCCGTCGTTCCTTATCTGGAACGGGCAGGCATTGACATGCACAATCTGGCAATCGGCTGGCATGAGTCTTCGGTTCCGCTGACAACAAAAGATATACCGGACGGCCACTGGTCCTGGGTATCGGAGAAGATCAAACAAGTTGCGAAGAAACCAGTAGCAACCGGATATCGTGAAACCGATCCGTTTATTATGGAACAGATACTGAAACAAGGGAAAGCAGATTTGATCGCCGGGCTGCGCTATAACATTGCTGATCCGGAATTCGTCAGAAAAGTGATAGAAGATCGTCCCGAAGATATCAACATGTGTATTTGCTGCTGCCGCTGCCTTGATGACGTAGTCAGCGAGGGTAAGCCGCTTGAATATTGCGGTGTGAACCCGCGGCTTGGCGCGGAATTAGACCAACCGTTCAAGCCGGTCGAACGTGTAAAGCGTGTGATGGTTATCGGCAGCGGCCCTGGTGGGTTGTCTGCTGCAAAAACGGCAGCGGAAAGAGGCCATCAGGTAACAATCTATGAACGAGGTCCGAGAATTGGCGGCTGCCTTGTCATGAGTGCCATTTTCAGCCCGATGTATGAACGTCTCAAAAACTATTATCAGACATATCTCAAAAAACATCCGGAAATCAAAGTAAAGCTTCATACAAAGGTGACACCTGAATTAGTTGATGCAATTAAACCTGACGCGGTCATTGTTGCCGTTGGCGGGCATCCTGTCTCGCTCGATGTTCCCGGCAGCAAAGGGAAGCATGTGGTTCAGTCTCATGATTTTCTTGAAATGCTCAATGGGAAGCCGCCCAAAAAGCCGGGATTATTCAATAAAGTGATGTGGAATTGCGGATCGGTCTTTCTGAGATTTTTCTACACCCCTCAGCTTGCAAGAACATTCATGAGCCTTTCTCACTGGCCGCTTGGGAAAAGAATCGCGATTATCGGCGGCGGCCTGCCGGGGTGTGAACTGGGCAAGGAAATGATGAAGCACAACCGCGAACTTACCATTTTCGAGGAAAGAAAAAAAATCGGCTGGGATGTGGGCGGCAGCGACCGTTTCCATATCCGCAGTGCTTTTAAAAAGTCGCCGCATGTTACGCTCAATGCACAGACAAAAGTCACACGTATTAATGAGACCGGCGTTTTTGCAGAGAATCAGGAGGGCCATGAATATTTTACACCGGCGGACACGGTCACCGTTACACTGGGTTTTGAAAAGAATATGGAGCTTGTTGATGCACTCAAGTCCAGAGTGAAGGAAATATACGCCGTCGGGGATTGTATCGAACCGGCACGGATGGCCGATGCAACGAAAGCCGGCTATCGCGCAGCCATTCATCTGTAGAATGTTCTGGATAATAGAAAGGAGCGACGTTCCGATGGAAAAAACAATCTATTATGAGATGAAAAAAGACGGTATTGCTTTTCTTGTAATAAATAAACCGCAAAGGAAAAATGCCATCGACGGTCAGATGATGGACGATCTGACCGTCAATCTGATGGCTTTAGACAATGATGCAAACGTCCAGGTCATCGTTTTAAAAGGCCAGGGTGAACATTTCTCTGCGGGCGGTGATCTGAAACAAAATGAGGGACGAAACCTGACGGTTGGTCAAAGCCGGCAATTACTGAAAAAATATACACGCACAGTACTGACAATTCAGCAGCTGAACAAACCAGTGATTGCAATGGTTGATGGCTATGCGATCGGAGGAGCGATGAGCCTTGCGCTCGCCTGTGACTTAATTGTTGTTTCGGACCGAGCGAAATTCATTGCAAATTTTGTTCAAATCGGGATTGTGCCTGAGATGGGAGCGATGCTGTTTCTTCCGCAGCTCATAGGTCCCTACCGTGCCAAGGAATTGTGGTATTCGGGTCGGACAGTTGGCGCAGATGAGGCTTGTCGGCTTGGTTTCGCTAACAGAATAGCCACACCGGACAATTTGGAGAAAGAGACTATGGAACTGGCTGAAAGCATTGCCGGACTGTCTGCGCCTGCTGTGCAGATCACTAAAAACATCACGAACGGTGTCTTGCGCCCGATGCTCCATCTGATTTTGGAGGCGGAATCGACGGCTTCACCCTTTTGTACGCAAACGCGGGAATATCAGATAATGGCAAAAAATTTTAACAAATAATGTATGGTATCGATCTGACAGTCATTTTAGATTCAATGGATAGGAGGTGTCAATGAATGAATAAAATTCGCGGCCGGAGATCGGGAAACATTCATTATGCCTGGAAAATATTTGCATGTTGTTGCGCGGTCAATGCCTGTGTATTGGGAATTGTTGCCAACACGGCCGGTATCTATCTTCAGCCCGTCAGCGCTGAGATGGGCTGGCCGCTTGCGAAAATGAATTTCTATCTGACGATTATTCAGATCGTCATGACCGTCACACTGCCGATTGTCGGAATCGTATTACCGAAAATAAATATTAAATTGTCGATCGGGCTTTCATGTTTTGTGATGGGGGCGACTTATGCTTTAAGCGCAGCGTTCCATTCGCTGACTGACTGGTATATTGCCGGCGTCATTCTTGGAATCTGCTATGCGTTTTTAATGTATATTCCGATTCCGTTGTTAATTAATAATTGGTTTAAAAAATATGTCGGCACGATTCTTGGCATTGTTGCAGCCGGTGCCAGCCTAGTCGCTGCTTTTACCAACCCGCTCGGCAGTTTGCTGATTACACAACATGGATGGCGGGTGGCGAGAATTGTTCTTGGGTTGGCTTCGATTTTACTGTCGGTTCCGCTAGTCATCGCTTTCTTGAAATATCGGCCGGAGGATATCGGCCTGAGACCCTACGGAACAGATGAAAATGCGGTAAATAACCGGGAAGGACAGGCCATCCGAGGTATGACGGCCAGGCAAGCAGCGAAAACGTTTCCTTTTTACTTCGTTTTTATTTTCTCCGGACTGCTCGTCATGAGTGCCTCGATGCTCCAACAGGTCCCTGGGTATGCAGTATCTGTGGGATTGTCGCCGACAGTGGGAGCGACCGGTGTTTCCTGCATTATGATCGGCGGCATTTTCGGAAAAATTGTGCTGGGAGGCCTGACGGATCGATGGGGATTCGCCAAAGCAGCCATTGTCGGTTGTTTATGCGGTTTACTGGGTGTCACCACACTTCTTCTGTCCGGGAATCGCCTGATCCTTTTTTTCATCGGAACTTTTCTTTTTGGCGGAGCCTACGCGGCCATTGTGGTTATTCCGCCGATGGCCGTGCGCGGAACGTTCGGCACCAAAGAGTACAGTCAGATCTATTCGTGGATTACAGTTGCGAACGGTGCGTTCGGTGCACTGACTCCCATTGCTGTCGGGATTATTTTTGATCGAACACATTCGTACAGCCTTTCATGGGAGATCTGTTTGGCTGCCTATGTGATCGTTGTCTTGCTTGTCGTCCTGACGCGAGTGACAAGCAGAAAACTAAGATCTCGGTATGAGATCAATTTGTAAACCGATTTCGATTTTAGGAAGAAAGGAGAGAAAGTATCTTGCTTTACCAGAATGTTGCAGAATTCTTGTTGCTGAACGCTGGACGTTATCCTCAGAAAACAGCGCTTGTTCATGGGCAGGAACGGATGACCTATCGACAACTCAATGAAACCGTTAATCGCCTCACCTATGGATTGCGCAGACTGGGCATCAGATCCGGTGATCCGGTCGGTTATCTGTTCCCCAATTCCATTCGATTAATTGAAATCTATTATGCACTTCAAAAGATTGGGGCTGTGGCTGTTCCGCTGAATACGCGATTGATTGCCAAAGAACTGAAGTTTCTTTTGCGGTCTTCACGTTGCAAAAGTTTAATCTTTGCTGAAGCATGCAGAGAGAAAGTTTCTTCTATAGAAAATGATTTTCCAACGGTTCAGTTTATTATCGATGCAAAGCAGACTCACACCAAAGAGATCAGTTTGTACACGCTTTTCACAGAAAGCACTGAGGAACCCCCTCTTTACAAGAACGGATATGCCTTGTCGCGCATTCAATTCACCGGCGGTACGACAGGGCTTCCTAAAGGGGTGATGCGGACTCACTTTAGCGATATAGCGGAAATCATCAGTGTGATGATGTCAAGCAAAATCGGGGCAACTTCGGATGAGACGGTTCTGATTCAATGTCCAATGGATCATCACGGCGGGCACAGTTGGTTTACCTCAGTCATTGGTGCCGGAGCGACCCTGATTATTTGCGATCACTTTAATGAGCAGAACATATTGTCTGCCATTGAACACGAACAAGTCACATATTTATTGTTATTGCCACCTTCATCCTATCTGCGGCTTCTTGAGTTTCCGTCTTTCCGCAACTATGATGTTCGTTCCGTGCGGCTTGTTCAAAGTGCGGCGGGGAGTACGACACCGGAAATTATCAGAAAAATTTATCAGGGATTTCCAAATTGTCAAATGAATTACGGATGGGGTCAGACGGAGAGCGGCACGGGATCCAGTCTTGTACTGACACTTGAAATGGCGGACTGGCAGCTTCCTGAAGCTGCCAGTATCGGGAAACCGATGCCTTTTATTGAGATGAAGATACTGGGAGAAGACGATAAGGAAGTGCCGATCGGGAAAATTGGCGAGTGTATCGTCAGAGGACCGACGATCATGGCCGGTTATTATGATCAGCCCAAACTGACAGAAAAGGTCAGGCTTGCGCATGGGTGGCTGCGAACGGGTGACATGATGAAGAAAGATGTCAATGGCAACTTTTATCTCATGTCTCGAAAGAAAGAAATGATCAAAACCGGCGGAGAGAATGTGTTCGCACAAGAGGTAGCCGATGTGATCCGAAAACATGAGAAAGTCCAAGACTGTATTGTCTTCGGCATTCCGGATAAAAAGTTTGGGGAAGCAATCATGGCAGTGTTACAGCTCAGGAAAGGCATGTCCATGACGCTGAGTGAACTGCAGGAGCATTGCAAAAAATATCTGGCTAGTTATAAAAAACCGCTTTATATAGAAACGATTGATTGTTTTCCAAGGAATGATGCGGGTAAGATGCAAAAATACAAACTTGTGCAGAAATTCAGAGAGAAAATGACGATTCAAAACAAGGTGGGCTGAGTGTGGTCAGAAAAGTTTTCTCACATCCGGATGTCTATTTAATTGAAATGCCTTTACAAGGCAATCCTCTGAAAAGCGTCAATGCTTATATCGTCAAAAGCCGGGAGAAGAGCCTGATTGTCGATACGGGTCTTAACACCCCGGAGAGTTTGCATGCTTTTAAAGAGGGAATCCATGATCTGTCAATTGACCCAAAAAGGACAGATATTTTTCTGACTCATTGCCACCCTGACCATGCGGAACTTGCTTATACACCTGGAAACACATTCTCCACCGTTGCGATCAGTCGTCAAGAGTATCTTTTTTCACTTAGGAAAACGTCCGAATCTTATTTTTTTCAGCTCATGAAACGGAGTAAAGATGAAGGGTTTCCGATACAGGAGATTAGTCAATTTTACCGCCCAAAAGCTGGTAGAAAAAAGGACTTTTTAAAAGCAGGGAATCTTCGTTTACTTGACGGGCACAGCAAGATGAGGATCGGTTCTTACGAATGGACATGCATTTCGACGCCAGGACATACGCCGGGCCATATGTGCCTTTATCTACCAGAACGTCAGTTGATGATGACGGGCGATCATGTGCTTTTTGCCATTAGTCCGGTCATTGGTTTTATGCCTGGAATCCGTGATCCATTAGGAAATTACTTGCAAAGTTTATACAATTTAAAAAAGATGGTCATTCAGTTTGCTTTTCCCGGACACGGAAATAGCGGTATGCCCGCTACCGAACGCATTAACCAGCTGATTAAGCACCACCAAAAAAGACTGAATGAAATCGAACGTCTCACATTTGAATGGCCGCATGCAAACAGTTATGAACTTGCAGGGAAAGTGAACTGGTCAACCGGCGGTGTTGCGTGGGAACAGTTGTCCCCAGGGCAGAGATGGATGGCGTTTACGGAAACCGTGGCTCATCTGGATCATCTCGTATGCGGTCATCGTATTCAGAGACAATGACGAGGATCTGTCAGCGATGTTTCCCATGGATTATCGTTGATCTGATCTTTCAGCAAAAATGATAGATGGAGTGTGTTTGAGATGGATTTTACGATAACGGAAGAACAAGAACTGCTGCTTGAGAGTTTGCGGGAAATTATGGCGCGCGACTGTACGGAAGATTATATGAAATATTGCAATGCGAATAAGCAATACCCAACCAGATTTGAAAAAGCATTGGCTGATAATGGATTTAATTTGCTTGGTATTCCGGAAGAATATGGAGGAACGCCTGTCGATACGACAACCATGATGCTGGTTGCCGAGGAGATTACTAAAAATGGCGGTCCGCACTTTACCTTTGGACAGGCATTATCGATTGCCGATATGCTGAAGTTTGGTTCGGAGAGTCAAAAAAAGGATACGATGGATGCCATTAAGGCGGGAAGAATTGCTTTTGTTCTCGGTTTTACCGAGCCGCAGGCAGGGTCTGACAGCAGTTCGATTCAGACCACTTTCAGGAGAAAGGATGGAAAAGTGTTCATTAACGGTCATAAGACGTTTATGAGCAATGCCGCCCGGGCGCCTTACATGCTCTGTCTGGCCAGAAATGCTGATGAATCGGATGATGTAAATAAGCGGCACGCTTTCTCGATGTGGTGGATCCCGATGAATGCGCCGGGTGTCAAAATTGAGCGCATTGACAAGATCGGCTGGCATATGCTTGATACGTGCGAGGTTTATCTTGAGAATGTCGAACTGGAAGAAAAAGATCTTGTCGGCGTTGAAGGCGACGGTTTCATGCAGGCGATGATTAATTTTGAGGTTGAGCGGCTGTATATCGCCGCTTCGCTGCTCGGCATGGCTGAGTGTGCTTTTGAAGATGCCGCAAAATATGCCAATCAGCGGGTACAGTTTGGTAAGCCGATCGGCAGCCGGCAGTTGATTCAGGAGAAAATTACGTATATGAAAATTAAGATTGAGAATATGCGAAACATGGTCTATAAGTGCGCGTGGGAAATCGATCATCATCAACCCGTACAGATCTCGTCGGCTTTGGCTAAGCTATACTGTGCACAGTCAGCGAACGAAGTGATCGACGATGCGATGCAGATTATGGGAGGGATCGGCTATACGACTGACTGCCGGATCTCCCGCCTTTGGGTCGATGCCCGTGTGCATCGGATCGGCGGAGGAACAGACGAGATCATGATCCATATTGCCGGCCGGGCAATTTTAAAGCAGTATCAGTAAGCGTCAGCTCGATATGAATGATTAAGCAAAATCGTATATAAAATATGGCTGATTGGGAAGATGTTTTCAAATAAAGTGAATAAAAAAAGTGAGCGGTTAAAATGACCGCCCGCTTTTTTTGCGTTTTTCCTGACACCCAGTGCCCATCTTTTGCTGAAGGGACAGCTCCGGACAAACCTCCGTTTCAGGCGGTCCCGTATGGACGATTGGAACAGTCTTTTCCGCGTTGTTTGATCACTCGGCCGATTGAATGCCGGAAGAGAGGCAGATGAGCGGACAATGGCGGAACGATCGGCGCTAGACTCATGGGCCCGACAAGAATCTGATACGAAAAGCAGCAAGAACAGGTGAATGTAACAAACAACTTGCCGGAAATCGTTGAAAATCCGGATCCCGGCCGGGGCATAAGGCTGGCGATAAGGGCAGATGTATCTAAACGACTTGTTCTTATGTACGGCCTTTTCTGAGCGTCGTTTTTTGATTCTATCACAGAGAATGTTGACACATGCGCAATTCCGGGACTCCCTCCGGTCCCTGCTGATGTTGAAGTAAAATCCGTTTCATGCTTTCGGAAAGCGGCCCGGATTTTTCCTGCCGGTAGTCGAAATGAACTAATGTCACGTGACCCCGCGCATGCCAGCGTCCTTCTTCATCTGAAACGGCATGTTCGACGTTGAAACTTGAATGAGCAATAGACCCGATCCACGTATAAACCGTAATCTTTTCATTATAAGTCGTCTGATGAAGATAGTCACAATGTGAGGACGCCACGATGACTTGAAAATCATTTAAATCGAGACTGGGTGTGAACAGCCGAAAAATTCCCCGCGTCCCTTCTTCAAAGTAGGTATAGTAGACAGCATTGTTTACATGGCGCATGCCGTCACAGTCATTCAGTCGAACAGTCAGGTGGGTCTTAAACATTGCATGATTCCTCCCGCAGCTGATTTAGAATTTCTTTTTCTATTCTATTTATCTGTCCGGTTATCCGGACCGTTATTGCAGCGATAGACTAATAGAATATTTCATACGTAACCTTATCAAGTTCTTAATTTAACGCCGATTTCATTTATAGTTTCATCAAAAGGAAACCGGATTTTTGTTGATTTCCTGTAAATAAAGTTCAACGCGTTTGCACCGCAAAATACCGTACTTCAAATAAAACAGGTGGAATATCCGCCGCCTGCTCCGTTCCTCAGGTTCAGTGAGTTGACACAATTGTCACGATTTCAGATCGTGCGAGCGGTTATCTCTCCATCAAGGATGGGCATTGAATCGAAAAGCCGTATTTCATTTTTAACGCCCGATCGGAGGCGGGAGGAACAAATTCGGATACATCGCCGCCTTGCTGGGCAATTTCTTTGACAATACTTGAACTCAAAAAGGAATACTGATTGCTGCTCATGATGAAACATGTCTCAGCTTCTGGAGCCAATTTTTTATTAACAGATGAAATCTGCAGTTCATATTCGAAATCGGAAATGGCCCGCAGACCGCGCAGAATGATCGCACACTTTTTTTTCTTAAGATAATCGACAAGCAGACCGTCGAAGCTGTCGATTGACACATTTTTAAGATGTCCGGCCGCTTTGAGCAGCAAAAGCATTCGTTCTTCAAGAGTAAACAACGGCCGCTTTGATGAGTTATTGAGAACGGCGACGATGAGGTGATCAAATATCTGGCTTCCGCGTGTAATAATGTCGAGATGACCCCGTGTCACCGGATCGAAACTGCCGGGATAAATAGCGGTTTGTAACATGACGCTTCCTCCTTTTTTAGTGAAACAGGGCGTGCTAAATCTGAACTCTCCACAAACCGTGGCGATTACAATAGGCGTAAGCAGCAAAACCGCGTTTGCAGTGAAAGACGCAGTTAATACAAACATCACGGTTACAGTAAGCGTAAGCGTCCTCATCGGCAAGTGCAAAAGTGACAAGCGGATATTGCGCGACTCTCAGTCTTTTGAATTGACTGCCTGTAGCTGTTTTTAAATAGACCCACTCGATCCGATGCGTTTTATCCATGGGATGCGGCCGGCTGCTGATTTCAACTTTTGCCGCATGAGATTTTGAGATGCCTCCGGTGAATGTCAGCAGCGGTAAGTGTTCTTCTTCTCCATTGCCGCTATCTTTTGGAATTAATTGCTCCATTTTCTGGCCGCAACATGTCGGATCGGAGGCCGGTGAAGACTTGATTTCTTGAATAAACAGTCGATGACATTTGTTGCAGACAAAAAAATGGGGATCTGCACTGATCAATTCCGGCCGTTTGTTGAGTATTTTCTGCCTTTTCATTTGTAATCTCAGTTGCCTTGCGTCCATTTTTTCATCTCCCGATGGTTATTGAGCTGCTGAAAGTCCACCTGCATAGAGGCCAACCCTCCAAATAACTGAATATAAGGAGGGCAGTCTATACATAAAATCTATTGTTGGGACGGTCATTCTGAAATCTATTTTATACGGCGGATTTTTCTTCTTTAATGGCGTCAATCAATGCAGGCAAAATCTCAAGTACATCCCCCACGACCGCATAATCGGCAATTTTAAAAATGGGCGCATCTGCATCTTTATTAATAGCAACGATTATTTTTGAACCCTTCATGCCGGAAAGATGCTGGATAGCACCAGAGATGCCGCAGGCGATATACAGATCCGGCCGTACTGTTTTTCCCGATTGTCCGACCTGATGCGGAGCGGAGATCCATCCGGCATCGATCACCGCGCGAGTCGCGCCGACGGCACCGCCGAGGAGATCGGCTAATTCTTTGACAAGAGCGAAATTCTCTGCCGTTCCCATTCCCCTTCCGCCGGAGACAACGACTTTTGCTTCTTCAAGCGGAATACCGGAGGCATCCTGAGCATTTTTTATCGTGTCGATAATCTTAATATGAGAATTGCCTGGAATGCCGGCGATTTCTTCTTGAACGATCTGTATATCTTTGGCAGTCTCACTTTTTTTCTTCTCGAAAACACCGGCGCGGAATGTGGCAATCTGCGGGCGGATTTCCGGGCTGGACAGTGATAAAAGGGCATTCCCTGCATAAATGGAACGCGTCCAGACGATGCTGCCGTCTTTGCCGGCCGTCAGCGACTGACAATTCATTGCTGCGCTTGTTTTTAGCTTTCCTGCCAGACGTGCTGCGATTTCGCTGCCATCGTCGGTATCGCTGAACAAGATAACTGCCGGTCTGTATTTTTCTGTGAGTGAGGCGAGCGCCTGTGTCTTGCCGGCTGTCTCGATTGCGTCCGCGATGTGGATCCGGATCGTTTGGTCCGCGCCGTATTCTGCTGCTGTTTTTGCGGCTTGATCGGCTGATTGCCCAATGTATACGCCGGTCAATCTTCCGCCTGTCCGATCGGCGATGTCCCTGCCCCTGCTAAGCAATTCCAGGCACGAATTTCTGAGCGTGCCGTCTTTTTCTTCAAGGTAAACCCAAACATTGCTGCAACTTGAAACGTCCATTGTTTTTCCCCCTTAGACAAGCTTGTCGGCAGCAAGATAGTCAAACAATTTCTGTGCGCTGTCCCGCCCTGATTTCTCACAGATTGAGATGCCGGTCTTCTTAGGCTCAGGTGCGGAAATTTTCAAATGATGCAGTGGCGGTGCTTCGAAAGAAAGATTCAATTCAGATACTTTTATTTGTTCAATTTTTGCGCGGTTGGCCGCCATTTTGCTTTTGATTGTTGCAAGACGCGGTTCGTTGAGCGTATCGCTTGCCGTCAGCAATATGGGATAATTCGTTTCAATGACTTGGTAACCGTCTTCTGTCTTGTGATCAACGGTTAATTTTTCATCATTCACGACGATTTTGGTGACATGCCTGATCTGCGGGATGTTTCCTTGTTCCGCCAATTGAATGCCGACCTGACCGGCATTGGTATCCATTGCCTGATCGCCGCAGAAAATCACGTCGAAGGATCCGAGTTTTTTAATCGCGGCAGCAAGGATGGCACCGGTTGCAAACGCATCCGGCGATCTGAACTGATCGTTTTGAATAAGCACGGCCCTGTCGGCTCCGACTGCGATACATGCCTTCAAAGATTTAAGCGCCTGATCGTTTCCTACGCTGACAACGGTTACCGATCCGCCTAATTGTTCTTTTAACTGAACGGCCGCTTCAAGCGCGTTTTTGTCGTATTCACTGATTGCAAGGGCCGCACCGGAGAAATCCAGCTGGTTCTTTGCCGCATCCCACTTGATTTCCAGGTTGTCGGGCACTTGTTTCGCACACACAAGCAAATTCATTATGAACGCCTCCATTTATTAAAAAAAATCAGGCAAGCAATTTTCGTGAGATGACAATTCTTTGAATCTGATTTGTACCCTCGAAAATCTGGAATACTTTCGCGTCCCGCATCAGTTTCTCGACCGGATATTCTTTGCTTACACCGTATCCGCCGAAAATCTGCACAGCGTCGGTCGTCACTTTAACGACCGTATCACCGCAGAAGGTTTTTGTAATTGCGCCTGCTGTGACGACATCCCGGCCTTCATCAATCAGGTTCATCGCGTACTGGACGAGACGGCGGGCGGCTTCGGTCTGAATCTCCATATCGGCAAGCATCATTTGTATGGCCTGAAAATTTGCGATTGGCCGGCCGAATTGTTCTCTTTCCTTTGCGTATTTGACACTTTCATCGATGGCAGACTGGCAGATACCGAGGGCCAGACTGCCGACGAATGCGCGTGAGATGTTGAGTGCGTTCATGGCGATTTTAAAACCGTCTCCCTCACTGCCGATCAGATGGCCGGCAGGAACGTGAACGTTTTCAAAAATAACATCTGTCGTGTTGGAGAGCCGCAGTCCCATTTTGTCCTCTTCTTTTCCGACGGTGATGCCGGGACGGCTTCTTTCAATGATGAAAGCAGAAATACCTTTTGTACGCTGACTTTTATCGGTCGAAAAGAATGCGACATAAACATCGGCAACGCCGCCGTTCGTGACAAAGCATTTGCTGCCATTGAGGATGTATTCATCACCCTCTTTAACGGCCGTCGCGCGGATTGATCCGGCATCGGATCCGGCATTCGGCTCAGTCAGTGAGAAAGCGGCGAACGCTCCCGGAACGATAATGTCGGCAAACAATTTTTTTTGAGCCTCGTTGCCGGAAAGGATGACGCCGCGAAGCGCGACGAAGGTCGTGACGAGCGAAATGGCGAAGCCTGCATCGACTTTGGCCAATTCTTCGAAAATAATAGAGGTTGTTTTGAAATCAAGCCCCGCTCCGCCGAATTCTTGGGGAATTTCCAGAACGTGCAGTCCCATATCGAATGCTTCCTGCAGCAGTTCTCTGGGAAATTCGCCTTGACGGTCGAATTCTTTTACGTGCGGTTTGACTTTCTTTTGAGCGAATTCGCGGACCAGATCTCTGAGTTCCCGTTGCTCGTCGGTTAAGATGTATTCCACAATAAAAACCCCCAATGTGCAGTATATTGAGAAACCATTCACAGCTTCGATCTCACACTCAATATACTGCAATGAATAATGGGGCACAATTTAATGTTTACACACGTCTTTTGATTTTCAACTGATTTTCAATGAATCACGAAATCTGATTTAATGTTAAGAATAACTAATGAATGGTACATTGGCTTAACGTAAAAAGTTCAACGTTGTTCTTTTTTTCCTTCTTTTTGAGCCTCTTTTACGATAAAATCCCGGAAATTAAGAACGATCGGCGATTTAGTTTGATGCGGGATGACCAGTGACAGCATTCTCGGTATTTTCGGATGGATGCGGATTACGGCAATGTTTTCCCAAAGAATGTGAGTCACGATTTTTGAGGAAATAAAGGCGACGCCCTGATCCTCTGAGACCAGGCCCAGGCACGTGTCAACATAGTTTGTATAATAGACATAATTGGGTTCAAATCCGGCTTTGCTGCAGGCAGCCATGACGTCATGATAAAGGCCCGCCGATTTGGAGAAACGAATAAACGCTTCGTTGCGCAGATCTTTCAATTCGACGACTTCCGACTTGGCCAAAGGATGTTTTTTTGATGTGACGAGGACAACTTCGTCTTCCACGAGGGGAAAAGTATCCAATCTGAATTTTCCGGGCTCGGCTTTATCGGCGGCTGTTAGAAAAGCTGCATCGATCTTACTGCTGAATAAAAGCGGGTACAGATCAAAACATTCGGCTTCGTGTATATTCACATGGACGTGCGGATAATGCTTGTCAAATTCACCAATAAAATGCGTGATCCCATATGCTTTCAGCGCGGGTGTTCCTCCAATCTCCAGCTCCCCTTTTTCGCCGACCGCATATTGATTCATTTTTTGTTTTAACTGCATGACACATGTATCGATCGTTTGTGCATAATCGATAAAGTCGCAGCCGGCTTCCGTGGGCTTTACGACTCGTGTCGTGCGTGAAAAAAGTTCAACGCCGAGTTCCTCTTCAAGCTTTTTCAGCTGCTGAGAAAGAGAAGAAGGAGTGATACTCAATTCATTGGCGGCATTGGTTAAATTGTTCCATTTTTGAATGGCCAGAACGTATTTTACTTGGATTAGTTCCATAAAGGCTCCTCCAATACGTGATATGTGAAGCGATAAAAGATCACTTGAACAATGAAAGTGGTTGCATACCGATTCCATTGATTAATTATAGTGAAAAGAGATAAAGTGTCTCAATGATTTCATGGAAAATACAAAATTTTTAAAAAAAGAAATCATTTAGTGAGATCGTGTATAGACACAAACATTATTCGTGGCTTTGTGAATAAAATAACAATTTGGGCCAATAGGCAAACATTTGCTAAATAATCGGCGTGCATCAGAGCATATATCAGGATTGCTCAAAAATGAAATGAGGTTAACGTATTCCAAATTGTTTTTGATTATGAAACGGCTTACATTATAGACGTGCAAGGGAAGCGACTTCAAAGAATTCTTTGCACGATGGCTCGACAATGTCGTCATGCCAGGGGTTTGCCAAACGCCTATAAGCGGAGTGGATCCATGGATAGAGCCGGCAATAACTCCTTTACGGAGAAAAAATGGAGGAGAATTGGGTATGAAGCTCACGGATCAGGAACTTAAAGATTTGTGTCTGAAGACGCGTCATGTCGTTGAAAACGATCTTGAAGCGCTGCAGCCGGAAATCGAACAAACGCATGTTTTCCCGAAAGAATATTTCGATGTCTGCCGCGAAAACAAATTATTTGCTCTGACACTTCCGGAACAATTCGGCGGATTGGGGTTGAGTGTCGAACAATTTTTCCCGGTACTCGAAGAAATCTGCCGCGGACCGGGCGGCATGCGCATGAATTTGCACTATGCTAACGGTCTTGATTGGGATATTCTGTACGAACATGGCTCTCAGAAACTGAAAGACAAGTACATGAACAAATTTGCCAGCGGCGAGTTTTTCACGAACTTTGCCCTGACTGAACCGGATTGCGGCACCGGTGCCGATATTCGAACGACGGCCGTAAAAAAGGGCAACAAATGGGTTTTGAATGGCAAGAAAACGTTGATTTCGCACACCGATATTTCTGGGGCCAGCTATGTGATTGCAGTCACAGATGAAAACAAACGCAAAAAAGGCGGAATCACAGCATTCTTTGTGGAGCAGGATCTGCCTGGATTTACTGTTGAGCCGATGCCGCACATGATGGGCTGCCGCGGTGCCGGACATGGTTATATCTTTTTAAAAGATGTCGAGGTCGACGACGATCATGTACTTGGCAATGTCGGCGAAGGTCTGGAAATCTTCATGGATGCGCTCGCACTGTCCCGTGCGTCGATCGGTGTCAGCTGCCTCGGACTGTCACAGAGATTCCTTGAATTGGCGATTGCCCGTGCGAAAGATCGTGTCACTTTCGGCAAACCGCTGATTAAACGTCAGGCCGTTCAGCAAATGATCGCCGATATGGGCACACAGGTCTACGCGCTGCGTACCATTTTGATGGATACGGCACGGCAATTCGATCACGGTGAAAGCATTGAAATGAAAGCATCGATGAGCAAGCTGTTCGGTATTGATACCGTTCGTACCGTCTCTGATTCCTGCCTGGAAATCTTTGGCGGCATCGGCTATTTTGAGGACAATCCTTACGGCCCGGTTGAAAGAATGTACCGCGATGCCCGTGCCCTTTGGTTTGAAGAGGGTCCGCGCACGGTACAGCGTCTGACGGCGGCCCGTCCGCTGATCGCAAACGGCGGATTTATTGAGTAACAGCCGCATTCAAAAAAAGAGTAATGGAGCATGGCAGGAGCACAAACTCGTGCTCCATTATTTCATTCGGAAAATTGAAAATAATATTGGCGCTTGTTGTTCCTTCACCCAAAATGTGCATTCGTACAGAAAAATTCATGGATTAAATGAGGCGAAGCGAAATGATAAACAATGGAAAAGTGGGTCATGTCCGCTGGGGGATTACCACTCTCCTGATTTTTGATTATATCGTTCTTTATATGGGGAGAGTGGCCATGTCGACGGCAGGCCCGGCGTTAATGAAGCAGTACGGCTGGGACGCGACGCAGTTTGGCTGGATATCGACCGCCTTTTTTATCGGCTATGCGGTGACGATGATTCCGGCCGGCTGGCTGGCCGATCGTTTCGGCGGCGGGCTGGTACTGATCTTTGGTACGTTATGGTTCTGCATTTTCACCTTTCTGACACCTTTTGGATCGACCCTCGGTCTGATGATGGTGATCAGGATTTTGGTCGGTATCGGTCAGGGTGTGTTCGTTCCTTCTAATTCTTCCATTCTCTCGCGGTGGTTTCCCAAGAAAGAATCCGGAAAAGGAATGGGCTTTCTGCTGATGGGTATTCCGATCGGCATTGCCATTACAATGGTTGCCGCTTCGTGGCTACTCAGTTCTTTCGGATGGAAAACGCTTTTTATCTCCTTTGCCTGCCTGGGACCGATCTGGTGTCTGTTTTGGTGGAAATTCGGTAAAAACACACCGGCCCAGCATCCGAAAATAAGCAAAGAAGAGATGGACTATATCAACAGTGATCAGCCGGCTGCTGCTCAGGCGGCTGCCGGCGGACCGGAACTGAAAAAATCGGATATTTTTTCAAATTTTTCGGTCTGGGCCTGCGCAATTTCATATTTTTGTTCAAACTATCTCTTTTTTCTTTTTATGACCTGGCTGCCGACTTATTTTGCCCTGGGCCGGGGTATTAAGGTCAGTTCAAGTCTTTTCTATTCCATGCTGCCTTATCTTGTCGCGATCATCACTTATCCGCTCGGCGGAACGGTTGCCGATATTTGGACAAAGAAATATGGCCCGAATATCGGCCGCAAACTCGGCCCGATTACCGGATTGGCGCTGGCCGGCGTTTTCCTGCTGTTTGGTACGCAGGCGTCGAATATCTGGATGGCGGTCGGTCTCATGTCGCTTTCCAACGGATTGCTTTGTTTTACGATGGGGTCTTACTTCTCGATTCCTATGGACTTCTCAAAGAAAAATACGGGAACGATTTCCGGATTCAACGGCTTTATCGGCACATTTGCCGGCATTGTCGCGCCAGTCGTCAGCGGCTGGGTCATCGATGTCAGCGGGCAGTATTCATCGGCTTTATATCTTGGAGCAGCCGTTGCCGTGCTGGGTGCGATCATTATGCTGTTTGCCAGAATCCGGCCGCTGGCGGGCCGCAGTAAGCAAGAAGACGTGGCCTGATGACAGTCCTGAATGCAATTAAAAATAAAATGGCAGGAAGTTTATACTTATCGTTTTGCCAAGGAGGAATACAAAATGAAACCATTGGAAGGCATCAAGATCGTTGAAATGACTTCTTTTATTGCCGCGCCGGCAGTTCCAAGAGTACTCGGGGAATGGGGCGCCGACGTTATTAAGATTGAATCACTGAAAGGCGATCCGAGCCGCACGCAGGGGGGAGTATGGAACATTCCTTACAGCGTTGAGGAGAATCCCGGCTTCGACATTGCTAATGTCAATAAGCGTTTTGTCAGCCTCAATTTAAAAAGTGAAGCAGGCAAAGAAGCGGCTTATAAAATATTGGAAAACGCCGATGTGCTGGTCACAAGTTTTCGGACGAAAGCACTGCAGCGCCTTGGCTTTTCCTATGAACTATTAAGTGAAAAATTTCCGAAACTTGTGTTTGCTCAGATTCTCGGCTATGGAGAAAACGGTCCGGAGAAAGATGCCGCCGGCTTCGACGCGACAGCTTATGTTGCCCGCGGCGGCATCCTGACATCAATGACTGAGCCGGGTGAATCTCCGCTGAATGAAGTCAACGCCTACGGCGATTTTCAGGCGGCGATGTGCCTGGCTTCAGGAATATGCGCGGCGCTTGTCGGCAGAAACAAAAGCGGCAAAGGCGATAAAGTGACGGTCAGCCTCCATCACACAGCGCTGTTCATGATGAATATTGCGATTGTCGCATCGGAATATGGCAACAAGTACCCGAAATCGCGGCGAAAAGTCGCCAATCCGTTTAACAATACGTATAAATCGAAAGACAACAGGTGGTTTGTTTTCTGCGCGCCGGAGTATAATCGTGATTTTAACAAGGTCATGAGGATGCTCGATCGTCCCGATCTTATTGATAATGAAAAATACCGGACAGTCGAGCGTGTCAATGAATTGGGTGTCAACTCGGAGATTATCGACATTATCAGCGAGCAGATGGCAAAGAAAAATCTCGATGAATTAACCCGCCTTTTCAAAGAGAACGACCTTGCTTTTGAGAAAGGGTACACGCCGGATGAAATTCTGGAAGATGAAGAAGCGTGGGCCAATGATTGCTTGAGAAAGGTCAAATATCCGACGGGCGGCGAAGCCACATTAATTACTTCACCGGTTCGTTTCAAGAGTATCAGCAGCCCGCCGATGAATCTTTCTAAGCCGCTTGGTTACCATACGCGCGAAGTGCTTAAAGACGCAGGTTATTCTGATGAACGCATTGAAGCCATGGAAAAAGATAATGTATTGATATGCGGCGATAACTAACAGGCGGATTGGGTTGTCCATATTAATGAAGAAAACTGCAAAGACAGTAAAGGAGCAATGACTATGGCCGACGAAAAGTTTCAAGTCATCGTGATCGGCGCCGGACTCGCGGGCATCGCCGCCGCTTATCGCCTGGCAGAAGCGGGAAAAGAGGTCATGCTTGTTGACAGGGGCGAGTATCCCGGGGCAAAGAATGTCAGCGGCGGCCGGATTTACACTTATGCTTTGAAAAAACTGATGCCGGAAACATGGCAACATGCACCGCTTGAACGGGAGATCAAGCGGGAAATAATGATGATGATGACTGACGCAGACAGTATGATGATCGACACGACCTTTGCTTCTCCCAAAGCACAGTCGTTTTCAGTTCTCAGAAGTTCTTTTGATGCCTGGCTTGCTTCACAGGCGGAAGAAGCAGGAGCTATGCTGATTCCGGGAACGACCGTCGACGGGCTGCTCATCCGCGATCAGAAGGTATGCGGCATTCAAACAGGCGGCGAAACCATTGAAGCTGATCTGGTGATCGATGCAGAAGGTGTCAATGCATGGGTCGCCGAACGCGCCGGGCTCCGTCCTAAAGTGGCTGTCAATGATATCGCTGTCGGCGTTAAGTGCGTTTTTAAGCTGTCCGAAACGTCAATCAATGAACGCTTCAACGTTTCTTCCGGAGAAGGCGCGGCGATGCTGTGCGCGGGAGACTGTACGCAGGGAATCAGCGGCGGAGCCTTTTTCTATACAAATAGGGAGAGCATCTCGACCGGTATCGTTGCCGATACGTCTTCGCTGAAAGCCTCCGGACTTTCACTGACAGATATGCTTGAACGCTATCTCCGGCATCCGGCGATTGCCCGCTATCTCAGCGGCGCCGAATTGATCGAATATAGCGCACATTTGATTCCGGAAGGCGGATTTCAGTCGCTGCCGCCGCTTTATGCGAATGGATTTCTAATTGCCGGCGATGCGGCGGGTTTCGTCATCAACCGCGGATTTACCGTGCGCGGGATGGATTATGCGCTGATGTCCGGCATCGCTGCGGCGGAAACAGCGATCGAGGCGATTGATGCCGATGATTTTTCAAAAGAGAAACTGAAAATCTATCAGGATAAACTGGAACCGACGGTATTAAAAGATCTGAAAACACTCAAACACGCGCATGATTATATCGCGCACTCGAAGTACTTGTTTACGACTTATCCGCAGCTTGCGACCGATCTGATGAGCCGCCTGTACACTGCCGACGGTACACCTTCTAAATCGGTTATCAGCATGGCCAGGCAAATGATGAAGGATGACAAAGTGCCGCTGTTCCATGTTTTAAAAGATGCTTTTAAAGGAAGTCGTTCACTATGATCAACATGAAAATGGATGAATGTCTGGCTAAAAACCGTTTTGACAGCGACGACCGCCATCCCCACATCATCATTGATCCGCAGCAATGCCTGACGTGCGTCCATAAAGCATGTACGCGCTGCTGTCCGGCAGAACGTTATCAGTGGGATGAAGCGCAGCAGCAGTTAAAATTTGACCATGTCGGCTGCCTGGAATGCGGCAACTGCCGGTTTGTCTGTGAACGGCTGAATCAGGGTGTGCCCGGTTATTCATGGAATTACCCGGAACAAGGGAAAGGCATTATTTTCAGAAGAGGCTGACCCGTACGTCTTTAGCGATGTGAACGTTATCGTGTTGCACGCTTTAAATGCTTCGATGAAAGGCTGGTGAATGGTATGCCGTTCGGGATCAAATTAACACAGTCGCAGGTCCATAAATATCGCTGCGAAGGACAATGGGGCGACGCTACATTAGCCGATTATTGGCGGATGGCAGTTTTATGTTTCCCGGATAAGGTTGCGGTCAGCGACAGCCACGGTAAATGCTTTACCTATCGGGAAACGGACTGCGCGGCTGATAAAGTCGCTGCTTTCCTTATAAAAACAGGTGTGTGTCCGGGAGATTTTGTCTCCGTTCAGCTGCCGGGCTGGGCTGAGTTTGCCGTTATTTACGCCGCGTGTCTGAAAGTCGGGGCCGTCATCAACCCGATTTTACCCAATTTTCAGCTTCACGAATTGTCCTATATTCTGAACAAGTGTGAATCTAAGGTACTCTTTATGCCCGTCCGATTCAGAAAACAAGACTATCTGTCCAATATTTCGCCATTGAAAACAGATGTTCCGTCTTTAAAAAAGATTGTCGCCGTTGAAAAGGAAGATGAAACGGCCGGCCAGCTGACGCTTTCAAAAATATTGGAACCGTTCGCCCCTGCGGCAGGTTATCGTCTGCGACGTGCCGATGATCTGGCGGCTGTGCTTTTTACTTCGGGGACTGAAGGCTTCCCGAAAGGGGTTATGTTGACACATAATAATATCATTGCCAGCGAAAGAGCGTTCTGTGCAAATTTTCATCTGGATTATCTGGACAAAATTTTTATGCCGGCGCCGGTCGCTCACGCTATCGGTTTTCATCATGGAGTCACGGCTTCTTTTATGCTTGGAGCGACGTGCCTGCTGGAAGATGTGTATTGCGCCGAAGAAGCTGTGCGGCTCATCACTGAAGAATGCTGCAGCATCGCAATGGCGAGCACACCTGTTGTTTATGATCTGATCCGCTGCCTTCATGAGCAAAAGCGGACACTTCCGTCGCTGCACGTTTTCTTGTGCGGCGGATCAGCTGTTCCGCGTATGCTCCTGCAGCAGGCGCTTACTGTCGGCCTGAGAATCATGAGCATCTATGGTTCGACGGAAAGCGTACCGCACACTGCTGCGAAACCGGACGATCCAGCGGATCTGCTGCTCACGGACGGTTGTGCTCTGCCGGGCATTGAAATTAAAGTTGTTGACAAAAGCCGCAAAGAAGTAGACTCCGGTACAGAAGGCGAGGAGGCGTCGCGCGGGCCGAACGTATTTGTCGGATACCTGAAAGAGCCCGACCTGACTGCCAAAGTGCTTGACGATGACGGCTGGTATTACAGCGGTGATTTATGCAGGCAGGATCCCAGAGGCTACATCCGGATCACCGGAAGAATGAAAGATATCATCATCAGGGGCGGCGAAAATATCAGCAGTGCCGAGGTCGAATGGATACTCATGCAACATCCGAATGTATCCGAAGCGAGCGTTGTCGGCATGCCGGACAAAAGGCTCGGGGAACGATCCTGTGCCTATGTTGTTCTTAAAAATCCGGCAAAAGGGCTGACACTGCCTGAAGTTCAGAAGTTTTTCCGCTGCCTTCATGTGGCTAAATATAAATATCCCGAACGAATAGAAGTAGTCGGACAATTGCCTCACACCGCTTCAATGAAAGTTAAAAAATATATACTAAGAAAAGACATCAGGCGAAAGATGCAGAACTGAATGGATGGATCGTCGAGTGGTTGATTATTGGTATTGTATGGCGTGAGACTGCTGATTCATCTCAAAACCTTATTGGCCGAACGGAGAGAGCAAGATTCGGTATAACTCTGACCGAAACAAAGTGAGATCCAGTATAGCGTATTAAAACATGTAAATGCCCCTAAAATTGGATTTTATCTGATCCAGCTTTAGGGGGTTTTGTATAGCTGAATATTTATTCGGCTGAGACTGACAGAGCAGGGTAAGCTCATATTAACAGCTTTCGCACCGTTACCCATGGCCGTAATGACTGGGATATTTGAGATATTTGAATCCGAAGAATGCATCGTGCTTGATTCTCTTATAGAATGATTGGTGCATCCTAGTCGGCAAAATAGACGGGACCGGATGAGATCTTTTTTCACACAATAAGACAATTGGTTGATTCATTTGATCCTGATTTAATAGACCGGGAGAAGCGGCCTATGATAAAAAGAGTTTCTGCAAAAAAGGACATTTTAATAAATGGTACGAAGAGAGGGAGGGTATGAAAAAGCGTGCCCATAAAATAGCATCGGTCATCGGTTTTTATCCGTGCCTGTGAACGGTATATATGAAAGACTACAGCGGCAGAAAGACTGTAAAATGGGTTCCTTCATTATATTTGCTTTTTACCGTGATTCTGCCATCGCACAACTCGATAATTTTTTTAACGAGAGGAAGTCCCAAGCCGTTTCCGGATGAACTTCTGGTCGTGTTTCCCTGATAGAATTTGTCGAAAATATGGTGGATGACAGCCTCCGTCATGCCGATTCCGTTATCGGAAATATCCACCCGTATCATTCCTTGATCCTGGATCAGTGAAACATTTACTGTTCCGTCCTGCTTTGAAAATTTGATGGCATTGTCCAGCAGGTTGATCCAAACCTGCATTAACAAATCTTCTTTTCCCAAATAAGTCATATTTATCAGATCGATCTCGAAGTTAATATTCTTTTTACTCCAATTCGGCTCCAGCAGAAGAATGGCCTGGCGTATTTGCTCATCGAGCCGGAATGTTTGTTTATCCATAACCAAACCCTGATTTTCCAGTTTTGAAAGTATCAGAATATTGCCGCATAGAGTAGTCAGCTGCCGTGTACTCTCGAGGATCATTTGTATATATTCGTCCTTGTCTTTATCGGAGAGCGTTTTATCCTGCAGAAGGGTTGCGTACCCCTCGATGGTCGTAATCGGAGTTTTAAATTCGTGAGAAACATTGACGACAAAATCATTTCGCAAGGTTTCAATGCTGGATAATTCATGGACCATGATGTTAAAATTGCGGGTTAATTCATGGATTTCATTAATATGACTGGTTTCATTAAGCTTTATATTAAAATCTCCTTTGGCCACCTGTTTGGCTGCTTTACTGAATTGCGTAATCGGTTTAAGAATTTTTTTCCCGACAAATAGCGAAATGACGGTACCGATGACGATACTCATAAACATTAAGATCGAAATGGGAATTAAGGGCGTTCTGTCGGAAGGATTAAGGTAGCCGAAATGGAGGAGAATAAAGGCGATGATCGTCATGATCATGGCGGTGACCAACATGATTAGAAAAACGACAATAGCAAAATAAAGCCATAATGTTGTATGTGCCTTTTTATTTTTCATATTTTACCGCCTTATAGCCTAATCCTCTGACCGTTTTAATCTGGAAATCTTTGCATGCCTTTAAGTGGTCGCGAAGGCGGTTGATATGAACATCTACCGTTCTTTCATCTGTTTCTGAATCCATACCCCATATTTCCTCCATTAGTTGCTGCCGCGTAAAGATCTTGTTTGGAAAAGATATCAATTTATAAAGCAACCTGAATTCTTTCTGCGGGAGAGAAACAGTCCCGCCATTAAACGAAACTGTCTGGGAATCATAAACGATCCTGGTACTTCCGCACACTATTTCCCGCTCGCTGACGATCTTCGCCCGGCGGAGCAGGGCCTGAACGCGAAGAACCATTTCATTTACATTAATAGGCTTTACCATATAATCGTCAATTCCGCTGAGAAACCCCTTCCGTTTATCTTCGAAGTTTTCTTTTACCGTAATCATCAGGACAGGCAGGTTAAAATCTGCATTGCGCAGCGCCTTTGTCAATTGGTAACCGTCCATCTTGGGCATCATAATATCGGAAATAATTAAATCAATATACTGGCTGTCCAGCATTTTAAGAGCCTGTGCGCCGTCAAAAGCAGCAAAAGTATGATAACCGTGCCGCGAAAGAACCGTGCAGAATAGCTTGTTTAATTTCAAATCATCTTCAACGACAAGGATGTTAAACATGGCTTCACTCCCTATAAAGACTGAGAAAATTATGACACACTTATATTAACTCATTGTAAACGGGTACGGAATCCTGGATACATGGCGGATGGCACCCTGGCCTTCTATGGGAATAAATGCAGAAGCGTCATTCCCGTTATTGGACGGATTAACCGACTCTTTAATCCTTCATGTATAGATTAGGTTTTTTTCGGAGTATCATCCAGTTGATATTCAGTTTATTTTAGTGTGTTATATTACTTGGTGACGACTGAATAGAAGGAGTATGTCGATGCTGCAAATAAGGGAAATATCCAAAAGCTATACTACCGGTGATTTTACCCAAATTGCCCTGGATAAAGTGAGCCTGAATTTCAGGGAAAATGAATTTGTCTCCATACTCGGCCAGAGCGGATCGGGTAAAACAACCCTGCTCAATATGATCGGCGGTCTCGATCAATATGACAGCGGCGATCTTATTATCAACGGCAAATCAACAAAAAAGTTTAAGGATCGAGATTGGGATGCCTATCGAAATAACAGTGTAGGATTCATATTTCAAAGCTATAACCTGATTCCGCATTTAAGCCTTTTAGACAATGTGGAAATGAGCATGACATTAAGCGGTGTTTCAAATAGAGAAAAGCGCAGAAGGGCCTTAGATGTCCTGGAAAAGGTCGGCCTTAAGGATCACATCCACAAAAAACCGAATCAATTATCGGGGGGGCAGATGCAGCGGGTCGCCATTGCCAGAGCGCTTTCTAATGATCCGGATATTATTCTGGCGGATGAGCCTACCGGTGCGCTTGACACAGAAACAAGCGAACAGATCATGGAGCTTATAAAGCAGATTTCCAGGAATAAGCTGGTTATTATGGTCACACATAATCCTGATCTGGCTCAAAGATATTCTAATCGAATTATCAGAATTTCTGACGGAAAAGTGATTTCAGATTCCAACCCAATAAATACCGCCGAGGTTTCCGGAAACTATCGGTTGAAAAAAACAAGCATGAGTTTTTTCACGGCCTTAAAATTATCCTGGAAGAATATTTTGACAAAAAAAGGGCGGACTTCCCTGACGGCTTTTGCTTCAAGTATCGGTATTATCGGAATCGCTCTTGTATTGGCTCTGTCAAATGGATTTAATCAGCAAATCAATAGTTTTGAATCCGGTACTCTGTCCAATTATCCGATCACGATAAGCCAGTCATCTGCCAGCATCAGCCAGCCGTCGACTTCTACAAAGAAAAATAGCTCGATTAAATATACGAATAAGCCGGCTGTTTATTCGTATGACTCTTCTAAAAATACAGCTGCCCATACAAATAAAATCACACAAAGTTATGTGGATTATGTCAAAAAAATACAGCCCTCTCTTTTAGATGCCGTCTCCTTCACGCGCAGCGTAAACATGAATCTGCTTAAGAAGAGCGGAAACAAAGCAGTTCCTGTAGATACGGCTAATCTTAATCTCGGTTCCTACCCTGACAAACCTGCCGGCGGCAACTATTTCAGCCAGTATTATCATTTACTTGCAGGAAACCTGCCGAAAGATAAAACGGATCTCGTTATGGTAGTTGATGAATATAACCGTCTCGACACATCGCTGCTTAAAGAACTGGGAATTAATTCTAAAGATGGAGAAAGTATAAGTTTTGATAAAATCATCGGAAAACAATTCAAATTGATCCTGAATAATGAATATTATAAAAAATCAGGGAATACCTATACAGTTAACGGCTCCCCCAATGATCTGTCCAATCTGTATAACAGCGGCCAGGCTATAACCTTAAGAATTTCCGGAATCGTCCGCATTAAAGAGGATACAAAGACTCCTTCACTTTCTTCCGGTGTTTATTATTCTGACCAACTGGCGCAATATTTTATTGGGAACGCATCAAATTCTGAGATTGTCAAAGCACAGAAAGAAGCAGATTATGATGTGCTGACCGGTTCATCTTTTTCCGCTGATTCCGGAAGTCCATCGAGTGCCGGCTCAAGCGGCGGCTTCGGTCCCAATATGAGCAGAAGCACGTCGGCTACGGGAGGAAGCACGAAAGTGTCATTGACGAAAAATGAGGTTCTTGCTTCTCTGGGATCGACGAGTATTCCGACCTCTATTGCTCTCTATCCGAAAGATTTTGATGCCAAGCAGAAGGTAACTGACTATCTTGATAAATGGAATGCCGGCCGCAAAGCGTCAGACAAAATTAACTATCAGGATCTTGCGGCGATGATGACAAAATTATCCGGCAGCATCATGAGCGCGATTACCCTGGTGCTTATCGCATTTGCGGCAATATCTCTGATCGTATCCATGATCATGGTCGGGATCATTATCTATATCTCCGTTCTGGAAAGGACAAAAGAAATCGGCGTTCTTCGTGCACTGGGAGCCAGGAAGAGAGACATAACGCGGGTATTTAATGCGGAGACCTTTATAATTGGTACCTGTTCCGGCCTTATGGGTATAGGAATTGCCTATCTTTTGGAAATCCCGGCCAATATCATACTCTATAATTTGACATCCTTGAAAAATGTAGCTCAGCTAAATCCTTTGCATGCCGCGGCTCTCGTTGTCATTAGCATCGTACTGACATTGATCGGCGGATTGATTCCCGCCAAAATGGCAGCCAGAAGAGATCCGGTTGAAGCGCTGCGCAGCGAATGATCCGTGTCATCGGATGCCCTTTGATTTTGGGCGAATGGAAATAAAAGGCTCTGACCCGGGGCCCTTTTAATATACGGCATACGGCCGATCGATCAGATTTAACGCATCACTTCAAGGAGGTAATCATTGAAAGTAACGAGTATAATTGCCGAATCGACGGATGATTAATAGATTAGGGCATCGAAAAGTCACTGTGTCAATTAAGCCGGTTATTCAGATGCTTGAACAACTGCATCAAAAAAACCGGTAAATTTAATTAAATTTTAAGAAACAGGTCCTATTATAAAAGATGAACAAAATGTAACTCTCCCAAAAATAGACCTTTAGGGGTCTGTTTTTGATTTTACGAATTATTTATAGACCCGTTATATTCGGGTAATATTCATTTGATAAGATACAGATGCTTGCTTATAGCATGACTTACCCTGTATCGATTATCCAAAACCCATTTAAGCCTGAAGCAGGGCTTATTTTTTTATCCAGCGGAAAAGATCGTCCATTTTTGTTGCCGGCTGTTTTGAATCGCTTGTCCGGGGACTGGCATCGCTGTAAGTGATCCTGTGAAAATAATTGGAAAGTTCCGTTCCGATTTTTTGAAGAAGAGGATGACAAGAAAGTATATGCACTCGGCAAAAGGAGCAGAGAAGCGATTGTAATCTATGCCCGGTGACGATTAAGAAATACGGAAGATTTGAATAACCGGGAAGGAAAAGTCGTTGCGGAAAATCAAACGATGAACAGGTCATCGGCTTTTAACTAAGCAATTTGCTGAATTCCGCGGGGAGAAAACGTTTAGAAGAGCAGCATCTATGAGCGGGATTCATTTTTGGGCCTTTGGGCCGCGTCCTTCCTGCTAAACCGGGCCTGTTGTTTCTCCTGGTCATCATCATTGACATACCGCGAATGTGAATTATAATTTAGTTAATGATCAGGGCGACAGGGTGACAGACGTTCGGAATATGTCCTGGCGTTATCAGGTAGAAACAGTTGTAAAGATCTGTTTTTTAAATAAATAGCAAAAGTTCTTATCAAGAGTGGCGGAGGGACTGGCCCAATGAAACCCGACAACCAGCACGTTGTGCATGGTGTCAATTCCAGCAGATTCAATTCTGGCAGATAAGAGAACACGGCCAAGGGCTGCTTTTCTGATTCTGCGGAAAGCAGCCTTTTTTGTATGCACGTGATCTCTGTTCAATCCGCAGCGGTGCGATCAAAAAGGTCTGATTAACAAATTGAATGGCAGAAGGGAAAATACGATGAAAGGTATGATTGCATGGCAAAATTAACGGATAGTCAGCTCGAATCGGTACTGATTAAGTACCGTCATCACTTCCATGAGTATCCGGAGTTGGCTGACAATGAATTTAAAACGACTGAGAAGATTAAGGAGATTTTGACCCGTTGGAATATTAAAATCTTATCGACTCATTTGAAAACCGGCGTTTTCGCCGAAATAGGTCTAAAGGACGGCCCCACGCTTGGCCTGCGTGCCGATATTGATGCGTTGCCGATCCAGGAAGAATCCGGCGTTCCATTTCATTCAAAAGTTCCCGGCAAAATGCATGCCTGCGGCCATGATACGCATATTGCTTCATTGCTGGGCGGTGCTTATCTGATTAAGCAGCGGGAAGCAGAACTGCCCGGAAAAGTCCGTCTGCTTTTCCAACCCTCTGAGGAAGCTAATGAAGGTGCTTTGCAGGTGATTAATGACGGTCAGCTTGACGGTGTTGATGCCATCATCGGTTTTCACAATACACCCAATCAACCGATAGGACGTGTCGGATTGAAGCCGGGTATTGCCAGCGGCGCCATTGATAAATTCAAAGTGACGCTGACCGGTATTGGCGCCCACGCTTCCGCACCGCAAAACGGCCGTGATCCGATCGTTGCTTTAGGCGCGGAAATCGGTGCCCTTCAATCGATTATCAGCCGCAATATCAATGCTTTGTCCGGCGGTGTTTTGAGTATTACGCATGTTACCGCCGGAAATACATGGAATATTTTACCGGAAACTGCTTTTTTTGAGGGGACCGTTCGGACCGCGAATAAAGAAGTGCGCGAGACGATAAAAAAACGATTTCCGCAAATAGTCGATGCCACCGCTAAAGCCTATGGAGTGACTGCGGACATTGACTGGTATACCGGTGATCCGTCCGTCGTTAACGATCCCGGACTAACGGCCATTGTCCGGGATGAAACTAGCAAATTTACGGATACATATGAATTAACTCCCGGTTTAGGAAGTGATGACTTTGCCTGTTTCCAGGAGCATGTCCCGGGCGTTTATGCGGATATCGGCAACGGCGGTCATGTCAGTGTCCACAACCCGCGATTTACTGCCGACGACGGTCTCCTGATCTACGGGGCTCGTTTTTTTGAAAGAAATAGTTTCAGATTATTACACGAACTGTCTAACAGCAAATGAATCAATGATCTCCTATCATTGCATCGTCTGACGTCCGCCAGATCGGACAGGTCTGAAAGGTGCGGGCCAGCAGGCCGGATAACCTATCGTTTTTTGAATGAGAAGTTCCAGGGAAAGGCCGGCGTTGCCGGGCCATTGGCACCAAAAATACGGATGATTCGCCGGCGTGTTTGTTACGCTCACGGACACTGGCAAGGGCAAAACGGAAAAAATAAGTTTGAATCAGTTTGGAGCTGGAAAGAGTATGGACATTCGAGAGATGGTTCCCGGGGACTATGAGGGCGCCTATGATTTGTGGTCGAGGGTACCGGGAATGAATTTAAGATCCCTGGATAACAGTTACGAAGGTATTGCCCGGATAATCCGGAAAAATCCGGAGACTTGTTTTGTCGCCGTGGAAAACGGCCGGATCGTCGGCACGATTCTCGGCGGGACGGACGGCCGCAAGGGCTTTATTTACCATACGGCAGTCGATCCCGTCTATCGGGGGAGAAGAATCGGCACTCTTTTAATTGATCGTGTCTGTGAAAATTTTAGAAAAGAGAAGATCACAAAGATCGGACTGTTTGTTGTGCTCGATAATGAAGACGGAAAAAGTTTCTGGAGAAAAAAAGGCTGGAATTTCCGGCCGGATATTGTGTACCTGGATAAGGATCTGTAGAAAGCACGGACCATGAAGACGGATCATTAACAAAAAGCAGAGCAATGAGCAATAAGGCTTTACCGCGCCTGCAGTTGTTTTTCGGGAAAAGCAGCGGGGCAATCGCTCATTCGGTTGTCTCAATTGATTGACCCGCAAACACCGGATGAATCGATTGCCAGTTCGGATAAACTTCAGTTCATTATATGGCCGTATCAGCAGAGGGGGCACTTTGGATGCCGGAGGAAAAACCAGAAAGATTCGACACTTTGAAAATACATGCGGGATATGATCCGAAAGAACATAACTATGCCTCATCGGTTCCGATTTACCAGACGGCAGCTTTTGGTTTTGGCGATTCGGACCGGGCAGCACGGCTTGTTAATTTTAAGGAAAAAGGGTTCAGTTATTCCCGGGTAAGCAACCCAACTGTCGCCGTTCTGGAAAAACGGATTGCAGATCTTGACGGCGGTGCGGATGCAGTCGCCGTAGGTTCCGGAATGGCGGCCGTTTCCTATACCATTCTTAATCTGACTGAAGGCGGCGGCCGGATCGCGGCGGCCGCAAACATTTACGGTGCAAGTTTTGATGAGTTTCGCACGCTTTTTCCCAAATATGGTATTTATTTTGATTTTATTGATGACATCAATGACTGGAATCAGGTTGAATCCGCGATCAAGGAAGATACGAAAGCGATCTTTGTGGAAAGTGTGACCAATCCGGCAACAACTGTGGCGGATATAGCGGCTCTGGCCCAGCTGGCGCACAGGCACGGAATTCCCCTGGTCGTCGATAATACCTTCCCGACGCCCTGCCTTTTTAATCCGATCCGCTATGGCGCGGATCTTGTTGTTTATTCATCGACTAAGGGGATCAGCGGGCATGGCGAAGTGATTTCCGGCCTGATTGTCGACGCAGGCAACTTTGATTTCGGCAATGGCAGGTTCAAACAGTTTGAAGAAAAAGAATTTATCCTCGGAAATGAGGAGGAACACATGCAGAGAAGCTTTGTCGAAGCTTTCGGCAATAAAGCTTTTGCCGCCCGGCTCCGGCTCAAATATCTCCGTCTGTTCGGCGCCGTGCTCGGTCCGTTTGAGGCTTATCTTGTCCTTCTCGGCATTGAGACTCTGTCGGAGAGACTGGACAAACAAGTTGCCAGCGCCAAAAAGATTGCGGAGTTTCTGACAGCCAATCCACATGTCAGAACCGTTCAGTACTCCGGCCTGCCGGATCATCCGCAGCATGAACTGGTAAAAAAATATTTTCCCAGAGGTGTGGGAGCCATCTTTGCATTTGACATGGACGGAACGGAGGAGCAGACAAAGAAAGTTCTGGATTCGGTAAAAATTTTCAGCTATCTGCCCAATGTCGGCGATGTACGCTCACTGATCGTAAATCCATGCCGGACAACGCATCGTGAGATCCCTTCTGCCTACAGGAGACGGGGCGGGCTGTCCGACACGGTGATCAGGCTCTCGATCGGTCTGGAAGATGCAGATGATCTGATCGCCGATCTCGATCAGGCGATCCGCACGGCATTTGCTTAAAAATGAATGAATTAGGAGGAAAGCCGATGGATCTTGGAAAAATTGTCAGAGGCGGTCCAAGCCGGTATATCTGCTCGAATGATGCGATCACTTACTTGGATGAAATGGCCGCGCCTTTTTCGTCGATACATATTGTTACGGGTAAAAACTCATTTGCGGCTTTTCAAAAGATCTATAAGAAAGAAGTCAGATGGCCGATTCATCGCTACGACGGCACATCCAGTCATGAGGATATGGATCGTCTGACCAATGAAATCGGACAGGCTGATTTAATCATCGGCATCGGCGGCGGCCGTGCTTTGGATACGGCTAAAGGGGTGAATCATCGGCTGCACTCGCAGTATATTTGCATCCCAACCGTACTCGGGACATGCTCGGCTTATACGCCGCTCGCAATTATCTATGATGCACAGCATGTTCACATTGGCCGGGATCATTTTGAGGAATCCGCTTATGCTGTGCTGGTCGATCTGTCCTTACTGATCGATTCGCCGAAAAATTATTATATCTCCGGCATCGGTGATACACTGGCCAAATGGTATGAAGCGGAATCGATTCGAAAGGATGAGACACAGACGGCGGATCCTTTCGTTTCACTGGGACTCGATGCGGCACTGGATACGAAAAAACTGCTGCTTCGTTATGCAGGGGAAGCGGTGGCAAGCCTTGAAGCGCGCCGGATCAGTCCGGCTTTCCGCGTTGTTTCCGATGTCATCGTCGGTCTGTCCGGAACAGTCGGCAGTTTCGCCCGTGATTTTGGCCGTGCTTCCGGAGCCCATGCGATTCATAATGCCATGAGCAAGATCCCGGAGACAAACCGCCTGCCGCACGGAGTCAAGGTTGCTTATGGCCTGCTCGTTCTCCTGCTGACCGAGGGCAATGAAGCGGAAGTACGGAAACTCCTGCCTTTCTATAAGCAGATCGGTCTCAGCTATTCGCTCAATCAGTTCGGCATGAACGATGTCAATCAAGCGAAAGAAACCCTGGCAAAAGAATGTGTCGGGACAGAAACCGGATTTTATTTTGTGTTTAAGAAGATCAGTGTCGATTTTATCCTGAGTGCGATCAACAAGGTTGAATCGATGGCTGCCGAGACAGATCGGGACGAACAGTCTGTATGCCCGATTGTCGATAAGGCGGGCGGGGCTGACTGAAGCATAGATTCCTGATAGAAGCAGTCAAATCGTGTTGTCTCTTGCATACTGCTATACGACCGGCAGGTGGTGCTTTCTGCCTGTTTAGTGAAATTGAAAACGATGCCAAATGAACCCGCAACCAAATTGTTGACAAATTCCAACATGAATGACAGCTGAATTATTATTGGCCTCTCCCCCGAAAGCCAAACAGGTACAACGAAAAAACAATGATCATGATCCTGACTTCATCCTTTCTCTTATGTGTCTCCCAAAACGGCATGCACAAAAATCTATTGGCCGGTCTTTTGATGGTATGTACCGGCAATGATCGATGGGCCTCCATCATTCCAACTGCAGGAGGCGCTTAACAGAGACATCACTTTTCTGATTTGATATCTCCGGCGGGTTTTGTTGATTGATCTTTGTGCTTTGTACGTCCTGTCCGGGCACACGGAATAGGGATGATTCACCTTTTGAGGGTTCGCACGCAGCTCTTCGGCTGTTTCCTGTGAACGCAACAATGTTTTCTCTGATCGGGCGAAGCGATGCCGGGAGCCGAATCCGGCAGTCGGAAAAAAAGATCATTTATCCTCAATTCTGAAATCCCAAAATATCATAGTTAAATATGTTGTAATACAAGATTTTCAGATATATACTATAAGATAATGATACAAGAATCTTGGATAAAGAGGAGTGAGATCTATAAAGAATTCATTAACCATCAGAATGAAGGGAAGCGATAAGCGGATTCAGAACGGACTGTTTTTAATTGGTTCTGTTTTTTTAACGATGACATTTTCAGAGATTGCGGTCCAAATAAATCAAATGTACAACACGGCCAGTTACAAGATATCTCATTTTATCGTTCGATCTGAGTTGAAAAAGTTTTGCATTTTTGTGTATTGCAATTTCTGTTAATGACTCGTCAAATTGCCCGATCGCTTTATCTAATGCGTTTGGCTGCTGATCATTGGATAAATGCCTTAAGACACTGTTCTGACAAACAGAGATTCTGAAAGAGCTTAGCGCCTGTCAGCAATTAAAAAGTTACTGCTTGCATTTGTTCAGCAATCTGCATACCAAAATAAATAACCGGGGGTTGAAATAATGAGCCAGGAAGTAGATCTTACCGATCAGCTTCAAGCCAGGCGTGAAAAGCTGAAAGAACTGATCGAAGAAGGGATAAATCCGTTCGGCGGCCGGTACGAGCGCACGCACGATAGTGGAAAAGTTCGTGCATTGTACGGTTCAATGGGAATGGAAGAATTAGAGAAGAAGCACGTACCTGTTGTGATGGCGGGGCGGATAATGACGGTGAGACGGAAGGGAAAGGCCGGTTTCGCCGATATTCAAGATTTCAGCGGCAGGATCCAACTGTATGTAAGAAAGGACAGCGTCGGCGCAGATCAGTATAAAATCTTCAGCCGGATTGATATCGGCGATTTTGTCGGTGTCGAAGGGACAGTTTTCAAGACGCATGTCGGTGAGCTTTCAATCAAAGTTGCTAAATTCAGCATTCTCTCTAAAGCGATGCGTCCGCTTCCGGATAAGTTTCATGGATTGAAAGATGTGGAAAAGCGCTATCGCCAGCGTTATCTGGATTTGATTGTCAATCCTGAAATCAAAGAAACCTTTGTTCTAAGAAGTAAGATTATAAAATCTATTCGTGACATCCTTGATGGTCTCGGTTATCTCGAAGTTGAAACGCCGACGATGCACCTGATACCCGGCGGTGCTTCCGCCCGCCCGTTTGTTACTCATCACAATGCACTGGGTATCGATTTATACATGCGGATAGCCCTTGAATTGCATCTTAAGCGTCTGATCATTGGCGGCTTCGAAAAGGTTTATGAAATCGGACGCGTTTATCGCAATGAGGGGATTGATACGAAGCATAATCCTGAATTCACCATGCTGGAACTTTATGCGGCTTATGGAGATTTACGGAGCGTCATGGAGCTAACGGAAAATCTGATTTCGGATCTTGCCGAGAGAGTGCTGGGGACAACGAAAATTACCTATGAAGGCCGGCCATTGGAACTTAAACCACGCTGGAAGCGGGTACACATGGTTGATGCGATCAAAGAAGCGACAGGAGTGGATCTGTGGCCGCAGATGTCGGATGAGGAAGCGCGGAAGCTGGCACTGGAGCACGGCATTGAGATCAAGGACGATATGACTTACGGGTATGTCGTTAATGAATTTTTTGAACAAAAGGTTGAGAAGACTCTGATCCAGCCGACGTTCGTTTTCGGACATCCATTGGTGATTTCTCCTCTTGCAAAGAAAGACAGCGCAGATCCCAGATTCAGCGACCGGTTTGAACTGTTTATTGTCGGACGGGAGTATGCCAATGCGTTCAGCGAGTTGAATGATCCGATTGACCAGAGAAAACGCTTTGAGCAGCAGATGGAGGAACGGGCAGCGGGCAATGATGAAGCTCAGATGATTGATGAGGACTTTCTTGAAGCAATGGAGTACGGAATGCCGCCGACCGGCGGACTCGGCATAGGCATTGATCGTCTGGTCATGCTTCTAACGAATTCGGCATCGATTCGCGATGTATTATTATTTCCGCAGATGAGAAAAAGAGAAGATTGAACGATGCTCTATCAGCTGGATGGTGAAATAAAATCTGAAATACGGTTCTGTTTTTCATATATGTGTCAGAGCTCCAGATACATTGGGCAATAAACTGCCCTCTAAAGATTTTGAGGCATGCGATGAAAAGGATCAAAACGATAAAACTGCCTGTCTGCAGAGTGCTTTTCGAAAAATATTGTTTTAAATGCTCTGATGCACCTGCAGCTTGGACAGGGTTGATTATTTGATATATGATGCCTCAATTTTAATTTGCCGGATATTTGTTGTCTGCATGTACCGCCGTTAAAGTCGGCCCTTTTAAGAAGGGCCTAGATAGAGACATTGAAAAAGCCCTTTCCTGAATAGGTAAGGGCTTTTTCAATGCCGGCTTTTTCTAGCTGTCTGATGTTCCGTATGAATGGCCCGGGATTTTCTTGGCCGCATCCTGTGAGGCAGTCCCGTTTATCCGGGTTCAAAAAATGCGTGAGACAACCGTACTCTTTCATATTTTGAATGTCTCATTGTGTCTGGGATTTCGCTCCGGCCCAGTTCCTGAGTGGTCCCGACATTCTGCAGAAATAATCAGATACCCGGGAGGCCTCTGATCTTTCCATCCTGATTTTTTGAACACTTCTTTATTACGTCTCCAAATGATCCCCATTTAAACAATATTGCTGCACCATTTGCTCAGAGTCTGCATTGTGCCGGACAGCGGCCGGTGGATGACAGGTTCTTTGCCGGCATCTCCGGATCGATTGGTAATGGTTTCGGGGATCACATCCTGTCCCGGTCAGAGTTCCGGAGTGCGGTCTTTTTTCCTGGGAAAATCAGTGAATCGTCCGGGCAGCACATGTGCCGTACGGCCTTTATCACGGCTGCCGGATTCTTTCAATGACGCCGCGGCACAATTGACGCCAATCTTTAAGAGCCTGATTAACAATCCGATTGGGGGATGACATCAGGCGGCCCCGATAAGAATTTTATCCAACGCTTCTTTTTTAGTACAGAAATCCCCCCTTGTCACTCTCCTTTTTTATATTTCTTAGGAATATACTTTTTGTTTATTATTTTTGTCTGCCTTTCAATTGCCTCAAGTTGTATCAGCATAGATTCAATGGCTTCATCACTTAACGGCCTCCCATAAAAGGCCAGTACGCCTTTATCCTTGCCATTAATTAGATTTTTTTTAAGCTTATTCATGGTTTTCGCAATATCGTCCTCGTCTTTTTCGGTTAGATCGGGATTGTTCGTTCGCTCGAGCAGATAATCTGTTGAAGCATCCAACACATTTGCTAAATTTTTTAACATTTCATTAGAGGGTGTACTATATCCCGTTTCATAGTTGGATATGGTCGTTTTTTTAATGTTTAATATTTCTGCTAATTGGGCCTGTGTTAATCCATGTTCTTTTCGCAATTGTTTAATTCTGTCCCCAAGCAAATTGATCATTCCTTATAGTTGGCTTATTTAGTTCAAATATATTGTACTATTTTTTAATTATTTCACACAACATTCAAATATATCATATTTAATTTGTTGTTATACAAGTTTTTTGGATATATACTAGAACTGTAAATACAAGATACTTGGATATTGAGGGGGTGGGTTTATGAGAAATGATAAATTAATTAAAGCGGGGAGGCGAAAAAAGTAGCAGGGAAAAAGCGGCCAAGACTTATATATAACCAAAAATTATCATTATAAATGGAAAGACAAGTTTTCTAATTAGATGATGTTTTTAATTTATGTATACGGATTATGAAATTTTTTTTGAATATAAAGTACAAGAATATCAAACAAAAACTAATCAATTAGTTACACGTAAAAAGTTTCAATAGGATCTTTGTGTAAGCGTATACAATAAAACAATTTCTCATAGGGAGGTTTAAATCGGTAAATGAAACATCTTAAAATTGCCTACGATCCCGAAGCAGAACGCTATTTTTCAACCACGCGGGAGAAGGTCCGGATCGAAGACACGGACTTCACCGACGTCGCCGGCGTCGTGCTGACCGACGGTCGGGCGGCGTTCGTCGATAAAGTCTCCGAGACTCAGTTCGGGATCCCCATCTTTATGATCGTGAAAAACAATTATACCAGCCTCGACAAAGCGACGCTGGAAAAAATCTTCCACCTGATGGACTGCAATCATTATGACGAGAAACTTTACAGCCGGCAGATCGAGGCGGCTGCGGAGGAATATGAAGAGAATGTTTTGCCGCCCTTTTTTAAAAACTTAAGCAAGTATTTCGATCAGGGGAATCTTCAATTTGACACTCCGGGGCACCACGGAGGCCAGTTTTTCCGAAAGCATCCGGCCGGACGCTATTTCTATGACTTTTACGGAGAAAACGTTTTCCGCTCGGACATCAGCAGTTCAGATGTAAAGCTCGGCGATCTGCTGATTCACGAGGGGCCGGCCTATCAGGCGGAGCGGCACGCGGCGAAAGTCTACAACGCGGACAAGACCTACTTCGTGATGAACGGCACCTCCACTTCCAACGCCG